>NZ_CP126604.1:1200000-2400000 GCF_008364625.2 Enterobacter dykesii | reverse complement strand
TGTCATAACCCAGCCAGCCAACGAAATTGCCCATCACGGCATGCAGCTGTGCAGCGCTGCTTTTATCCGCTTCGACAATGCGCTGAAGCTGCTGAGGCAGATTAAGCCGGTAGCTGGTGACAACCAGCACATCCGCGATTTGCTGTAATACCGCAGGCTCCAGCCCAAGACGGGCAGCCGTTGCCTCGTTGCGGCTCCACTGACGCAGATGATTTATCCAGACTCTGTGCGCCAGACGCGCTTTGTCTTTTGTCTGGAACAGGCCGGTGCTTTCCTGCGTATTCTCGGCAAACAGGTCAATCGTGTCCGTAAACAGCCCGTTCACCTGCTCCTCGCGCGGCTGCTGAACGGCGAGCAGCGTTTCAAAGGCTTTCAGCGGCGGCAGCAGGCCTTCAAGCAGTTCGCCGTGGCGGGCGGCGCTGCTTTGCAGCGTGCGCACCATGCTTTCGGCCTGAGCGCGTCTTGTCCCCGGCTCTTCTACCAGCGGCGCCAGATAGCTTTGCATCAGCGATGAGAGTTCCTGTCGCAGCAAGCCTTTCAGCGTGCCGAGACGCTTCTGTCGCTGCGCGGGCAGCGTGGCCTGAGACAGCCATTCGATGACGCGCTGCATGCTGTGGCTGTCCAGCGCCTGCAGCGTGCCCCAGCGTAAACCCGGCTTTCCGAGCAGATGCTGTACGGCTTCATCGAGATTCTGCCGGGTGGTAAAGCGGGCGTCGTGAGGGGTAATCGCCCATACCAGCCCCGGCAGGGCCGATTCTTCAGCAGGCTGCGTCTCCTTGACCCAGTTCATTAACACTTTTGCTTTTTTGGCCGTCTGCTCGTGCTGCGCCGTCGCATTGCAAATCACCAGCACATCCGGCTGAAGCTGTTGACGGTAATGCTCGAGCAGCCACTGGGACTTCGCCTGGCGTAGCGGGTCGACACGGTTATCTTCAAAGACTGGAATATCAATAATATCGACGTTATCCAGCGCGCCGTTCTCAACCGGCAGCACCAGCTCGCGGGTCAGCAAGGCCAGCACGTCGACGGGGATGCTGATGGCGTTTAGCATTTCACCGCTATTCAGCGGATGAAGCAGCGTCTCCTGCGCGTCCTGGAGATCTAACGTGCCGTCGTGCGTCAGGAAACCCTCACCCGGCAGGCCAAAGCTGTCCACCAGCAGGCTAAGCGGGGCAGCAAGCTCCCCGGCATGGCTGGTCTGGTGCAGCACATGTGCCAGTTTTAACCACTGCTGGGTCAACTCCTGCTGCTCGCCCCACAGCAGTGACCAGACGCTGGCCCGCGTGCTGAGATCGAGAGAAGGCACCAGCCGGGCGAACTCATGCCACAGGGCATCATCAATTTGCTGCTTAGCGGCGGGTACGGTGCTTTGCCAGAAGCGGGCTATCGCCCCCACTTCCTGAGCCGTGATGCCGGGCACGCCCTGCGGCTGGCGCAGCCCGCGCCATTTGTCCAGACGTGTCTCAATGACCGCCTTATCCACCGCGCGCATCTGCGGATGCAGCGTCGTGCGGGCAATAAACAGCTGTACCAACTCGGCCTCGGTGACCAGGCTCAGACGCAGCGGGAACGCCTCATCCGCCACCTCCGTGTTTTCACGGGTAAAGCGGATGGCCATGTTGGTCAGGGCATGTCCCGGATTGATATGCGAAAAATAGTCAAAGGTGCGCTGGCCCGGCGTTACGTTCAGGCGTCCATTACCGCTGCCGCACAGGGATAACAGCAGATGGGCTTTCGCACTCTGCGAATGACCGTAAAGCCCAATGCTGCTCTGGCGGGTCATGGCGCGTTCAATGGCCTGTTCCCGCGCCTGCGCCGCGTTGATGCGAGCAAGCAGGGCGTCAGCATCGTTATCCAGCACAGGGGCGTTCAGGCGCGTCTCATTAATCCACCCGATTAAGGCCTGAGTGGTGGTCGTCGTCGCTGTCATTTCAGGTATACGCTCCCGCTGTCGATCCAGTAGTGGCTGCCGCTGTGTCGGCGATCGGCCAAGGTATTCAGTTTGAAGGTTAATGCGTCAGGGGCAACCGGCGTGCCGTCCTGCAGCCAGGCATCGCTCAGCTCGAAGGCCTCAGGGCCTTCCTGCTTGCTGCCGCCGCAGAGCTTCAGCCGCACGTTCAGCACGCCGTCACCGGCAATGGCTTTCGCCAGTTCAGCCGAGTTGATGCTGAGCGTGTAGAGCGGCGTGGCGGGCCAGCGCGCGTTCGCCAGCTGGCGGAAGCCGAGGGTAACGTTACCGCGCAGCGGGAAGTGGAGACGCGCGTCGAGCTTCGCGCCCGGCTTATCGAGGTCGATATCCTGATACCAGACGTTTTCCTCGCGCAGGGTATTAACGGTGTTATCCAGCACGCCGAGATACCGCACGGTTGAATACGCGCCAATGTCCGCGGCTTTAAAGTTGAAGCGCGGCAGACGCAGGTCGAGCGCCAGGCTGCAGAGCATGGCCCCCACGGCGGCCGTTGATTTCGGGTTGCCAATGCGCCCCTGTTGGCTGAACGGATACCACTCGTGCACCTGGTATTTATCCAGCCAGACGATGCGGTTGACCGGCACCGGCTGCAGATGACGAATCAGAGCCTGAACGCCAGGCAGGCAGCCGGGGCGTCCGGTGATCAGCAGAACATCGCAGCTGTAATGGGATATCGCCTCGCACACCGCGTGGAGCGGCGAGGCCAGCGTAAATTGCCCGGCGAGCATCGCATCCTGCATTTCGCGGAAATTCACGTGCAGCGGCACCGCGAACAGGTCAAAAGCGTCTGAACCCGCTGGCAGGGCATGGTCGATCGCCTGCTGCAGATAATTCATGACGTTGCGCGTCGGTTTCTGCGGCAGGAGATCGCCAAAGGTGGCATGCAGACCGGCCAGCGGATCGTCAACGTCGCTCGATTCCCACGCGGCAAGAATGGCGTGGCCAATCGGCATAAACAGCTGAAGCGCCGTTTGCTGACGGAGTACCGCCTGGGTATCAATACGCCCGGAGTCGCCGAACAGCGACGCCATCAGCAGCGAGGCGTCCGCGATACCGGATTTCTGCAGCTGCGTTTGCAGCGCGGGCAACACGTAGCGCTGAATCACGTCCAGAAGCGTATCGTCGCCCGCGACTTTGAAGCCTTCACGGAACAGCAGCTGCGGGGTGATTTTGACGTTATTGCCAGAACCGTCATCCAGCTGATAATGGGTGATCGCCATATCCGTTGTGCCGCCGCCGATGTCGATGGACGCGACGCGAAGCGCGCGGCCCGGCTGGCTACCCGGCTCAGGCTCACGGTCCGGGCGGGCCAGGGAGGCGAAGAAGGCTTCCGTCTGACCGCCAAAGCGGGAGATCGCTTCGTTATACAGCCAGACCAGCTGACCGCAGCTGGCTTCATCCCACTCCATCTGGATTTCAGGAACCGGCACCACGCTTTTATCCTGCTGTTTGCGGGTGACAAAATCCTCATCCTGCGGGTGCCAGCCCATCGCTTTCCAGACGATGGCGATGGCTTCGAACATGCGGCGACGGAAAATCTCGCGCTCCTGCTTTGGCATGGCCGAGGGCAGGGTCAGGATCAGGGTGCGCAGCTGGCGCGGTGACGCGGGGAAGCCCAGACGCAGGCGCGTGGCGACGCTGTTGATCTGCCCCAGCGCCTGCGCCAGCAGCTCGCACAGCATGTGCGTCATCAGCGTGCTGCGGCTGTACTGCGGCGAGAAGACCGGCAGCCGCTCGTCCTGCGGCAGAGTGAAGAGCGGCTCGCCGTCATCGTTCATCAGGTTCATCAGCGGAAACGCGGTGGCAAGCGGCTCACGCTGGGTTTTGCTGTTCATCTGGCTAAAGCGCCAGTCCTGCACGACCGGCGTTTCATCCCACAGGTAGCGACGCGGGCTGGAGATGCCACTGTTGCCTTCTGTTCCCAGACGCTGCATCGCCAGCTTGCGGGCTTCATCGCCCACGCGAACAATCGACGGCCAGACAAAGGCATCTTCGCGACCGCTTTCAACCGAGAAGTGCTGCTTGCCAAAGCGCGCTTCCGAAAACTCGAGACGGCTGGTGAACAGCGGCGCATTCAGGAACTGCGGCTCGCTGAGCGAGCGGACCTGCAGCTCGGCGGTCTGGCGCAGCCCATCGTTCGCATCGCCGTGGTCTTCAATAATGACGCCGCAGGTGTGGGTGTTGCCCACGTCGAGGATCAGGTCGACCGGAATGGCTGGCGTGCTGAGCGTATGGGTAACAAATTTCACCTCCGGCACGGTGAGCTGTTCACCGAGCATGGTCAGCAGGTTAAGCCAGTGGGCCTGATATTCAAACCCGCGCATCGCCTGCTGGAGATCGCGTTCTGAACGGTTTTCAACGCCGTCGGCATACTGGGTAAATGCCTCGCGCAGCCAGCCGTCAATCCAGGTCTGGTCGAGGAAATTTTCAACTTCGTTGTCTCGCCAGGCCAGCGCGAATCGGGTCCCGTTCAGAATATCGTTTTCAACCGGGGACAGGGCGGACGTGGCGTGTTCGGCAATCTGGCTGTCAAGGGCGAGCGTGACGCGGTGCGTATTGCCTGCCGTATCGGGTGTATCCAGCCTGCGCACCTGAACGCGGGCCCAGTTATCCGGCCCCTCAACAAAGGTCCGCGGTGGGTTGAAGCGCAGAAACGGAACCGGGAGCCAGACGCCGTCCAGCACCGCCAGGGACTGATGCAGCGGGATGGTGGTTTCCGGCTTAACCACTTCAGGCTGCCCGCCGTTCGTCCCAGGCACGGTATAGCGCCCGTTAACCAGGTCGAAATCGAGCCGCAGCAGCGGGCCGTTCGCGGTTTTACGTACGAAGCGCCCGTTGCTGGCGGTGTCCTGCGGCGTCAGACCGAAATCAAGGAACTGCACGCCGCTGTTGGCAATAAGCGTGACGCTTTGTTTATAGTCGCAAAGATTAACCAGCATAGGATCAGGCACCTGCTTTCTTGAACGTCAGTGGAACGACGGTATTGGCATCATAACGGGCGCGACATTCTGCGATATCGCTGGCGCCTGCTTTACAGGCAACCTCCGGCATCGGGTAGCGGGAGCCGTCGGTGCAGCGGGCAGTACCGCGACTTTTAATCATCAGCTCGCCGTTGCTGTGCAGGCCGGAGAACACTTCCGCGCGGCAGACAACGTTGTCGCCATGGACAACCCGGGCGAAGCCTTTATTGTTCTGGATCTGATAGCGCATTGACGGCGGCTTGCCGGTGACCGGATCTTTCACGTCGAGAACCGCACGCCAGGTACCGTTCAGGAAACGCGTCGATCCCGCTTTTACCTGATTCGCTTCCATCACCATGGCGTCTTTCGGGATGGCGACAATCACCACCGGGGCAGGCTGTGGCGCAGGCGCAGGCTCTTTTTCTTTGCTTGCCAGGACCTCTGCCTGATGCAGCGGTAGTTTCATGGCCAGCGGCTCAACCGCTTTGATCGGCTTTGGTGCAATCTCTACGGGCTGAGGTGCGGGCGCCGGGGCGGGCTCAGCGGAAGGGGACTGTTTTGGCCACATCAGCGGCGCGGCAACGGCGGCAACGATCGCGACGGCAACCGGCAGCGTCCACAGGGGAACGCGACGTTTTTTCACGACTATCGGCACAGCCGGTTCCTGAACGGGTTGCGCAACGGCCGATGCCGGCTCCGGCTCATACAGTTCTTCCGGCGTGATGCGCACCACCGTGGAAGGGGCGATCAGCGGCTCGTCGGCGTGTTCAAAGGCCACAACCGGTTCTGGCTCAGGCTCGGGTTCAGGATCTTCAATCACAACGGGGGCGGGCTCAGGGACCAGCGATTCACGCAGGCAGTCGAGAACATCGTCGCGCGCATTTTCGTTCAGGTTTACAAACCCCCAGAAGCTGATGACCGGCTTTCCGTCCACCAGGAAGAGGAAGTTTTCACCCGGGAACTGAAACGCCTTTGACAGCAGAGAGCCAAAAAGCTGCTGCGCGGTTTTGGGCGACTGGAGGCATTTCTTGCTTAATGACTCGACGCTGGCGAGCGTGTTTTCCAGGTAGCGCAGGGCGCGATAACGGTCATCCTCATCGGCCGCTTTCCAGCTGGTTACGCTCCCTTCAACAGGGGAATACCAGTCCACGCGGTCACCGCTGTCGTTGACCTGAGGAATAGCCAGACAGTCGACGATGGCCTGTTGTTTGCGCAACCGGAGCGCTTCCCTGATTTGTAACGCTGATTCAAAAACGGCTTGTCCGCCGCCGCCAACGGCCTGAAAGTCATCCAGGTTACCGCTGCGTAAAAGAGTTTTTGCCACGATTTGATCCCATATACTTCTTCACACCGTTACTTTAACGAAACGAGGAAGCAACCAAACGGGGGAAGAGACGCTAAAAGGGCCGATTTCTTGCGGCATAGAAACTGACGGTTGTGCTTGACGAATAACGGCCCTTAAGGCAAATCACCTTTTCGGGCGCTGGCTGTTAAAACAGCAAAAAACGCGGCTTTAGAATAACCTGATAGTGTTTCGTTATTTGCCAGGTCATATCGCCTGTGCTGTTATTACTGTCTTATATAATAAAACTGTCAGGGTTATAACCATGTCTACAGGGAAAACACTGCTCGCCCTCGCGCTGAGCACTCTTTTACCAGCCGGTGCCGCATGGGCGGCGAACAACGACACCCTTATTTACTGTTCTGAAGCGTCCCCCGAGTCCTTCAACCCGCAAATCGCCAGCTCTGGCCCGTCTTTCGTGGCCAGCTCTCAGGTACTGTACAACCGCCTGATCAATTTCGACCCGGTAAAAAACACCCCGGTACCGTCGCTGGCGGAGTCCTGGACGATTTCACCGGACGGTAAGACGTATACCTTTGCCCTGCGCAAAGGGGTGAAGTTCAACAGCAATAAATACTTCAAACCGACGCGCGACTTTAATGCCGATGACGTTATTTTCTCGGTTATGCGTCAGAAAGACCCTAAACACCCGTATCACAACGTGTCGCAGGGCAACTACGAATACTTTAACGATGTCGGGCTCGATAAGCTGATTCAGGACGTGAAAAAGGTCGATGATTATCACGTTCAGTTCACCCTCAGCGAGCCCAACGCCGCGTTTCTGGCCGACTGGGGGATGGATTTCGCCTCTATTCTCTCCGCCGAATACGCCGACGCGATGCTGAAAAAAGGCACGCCTGAAAACGTAGACACCTGGCCGATTGGTACCGGGCCTTATGTCCTGCAGCAGTACAAAGTGGATTCGTTGATTCGCTATGTTGCTAACCCGAACTACTGGGATGGCGCGGTGCCGACCAAACACCTGATCTTCTCCATTACCCCTAACGTGGAGACCCGTCTGGCGAAGCTGCAGACCAACGAGTGTCAAATCATTCCTGCACCGTCCCCGGTTCAGTTTGACGTGATTAAAAAGAACAAAGATTTGACGCTGCACTCTGTCGATGCGCTGAACGTCGGCTATCTGGCGTTTAACACCGAGAAAAAACCGTTTGATAACGTGCTGGTGCGCCAGGCGCTTAACTACGCAACCGACAAGAAGGCTATAGTCAATGCGGTCTTTATGGGTTCCGGTACGGTGGCAAAATCGCCGATCCCGCCAAATATGCTGGGCTTTAATAAAGACCTGAAAGACTACAGCTACGATCCAGAAAAAGCGAAAGCGCTGCTAAAGCAGGCGGGGCTGGAGAAGGGGGCGGAAGTCACGCTGTGGTCAATGCCGGTTCAGCGTCCGTATAACCCGAACTCGCGTCGTATCGCGGAGATGATCCAGAGCGACTGGGCGAAAGTCGGCGTGAAGGCCAAAATTGTCTCTTACGAGTGGGGCGAATATCTCTCCGGGATGCGTAAAGGCGAACATGACTCCGCGCTGTTTGGCTGGATGTCCGATAACGGCGACCCGGACAACTTTGCCGACGTGCTGCTGGGCTGCAACAGCATTAAAACTGGATCAAACGCCGCGCGCTGGTGCGATAAGGGTTATGATGCACTGGTTCAAAAAGCGAAGCTGACCAGCAGCCCGGCCGAGCGTGCGAAACTCTACGGCCAGGCGCAAGAGATTTTCTACCAGCAGGCGCCCTGGATCGCACTGGCAAACGGGAAAACGTTCTATGCGACCCGCAGCAACGTGACGGGATACAGCGTAAGCCTGATGGGCAGCGATTTCTCTAAGGCGAAGCTGAACTAAGCGTTTTATTGCCCGGTACGGCGTAGCGCCACCGGGCTCATAACAAGGAGTGACAATGTCACATTTAAACGACGTTACCGCCCTGGTGGATGCCGCCATTGAAGAGGGCATCATCACCCATATGAATGAACTGCTGATCGAATTAAGTGATGATGCAGAGCTGAGCCGGGAAGATCGCTATACCCAGCAGCAGCGCCTGCGTACCGCGATTTCGCATCACGGCAAGCAGCATAAAGAGGAGATGGACGCGCGTGAGGAACAGCTGACCAAAGGCGGTACCATACTGTAACGATCAAAACTGGCGTCGCGCCACCAGCCAGGCTCCCACCACCAGCATCACCGCGCCGCATACCGGGCCAATCAGGGCGCGGAGCGGAATGCCGTTGCTTCTCAGCACGTCCATCACCAGCCCGCCGATGAGCTGGCTTGCCACCAGCACGGCGATGGTCGTCGCCGCGCCAACGTTCTGATACCCGCTGATGCTGGCAAACACGAAAAACGACCCCAGTAGCCCCGGGATGAGCGTCCACCAGCGTACCGTTGCGGCCAGCTCGCTAAACCCGGCGACGCCCTGTTTCAGCAGCAGAATGCTGACAAACAGCACAATGCCGACCAGGGAATTCAGTAGCATCGCGATAAGAATGGTGGAAGAGGACTGGGTGATACGCACCATTAAGGTGTTTTGCACCACCAGGCCAATGCCCGCCGCCACCAGAAACGCCAGGGTCAGGGATTGATTCATGGGATGGCGTCCGGATCGCTGCGCTCGTCCAGCTGCAGCTGCATAAAGGTTAAGTCCAGCCAGCGGCCAAACTTGGTTCCCACCTGCGGCATCTGCCCCGTGGTGACAAAACCCAGCGTTTCATGGAGATGAATCGAGGCATGGTTTTGCGCTTCAATACCGGCCACCATCACGTGTTTACCGATGGCGCGGGCCTCGTTTATCAGCGCGATCATCAGCGTGCGGCCAATGCCTTTGCCCTGATGGTCCGGGTGGACGTAGACAGAATGCTCAACCGTATGACGGAAACCGTCGAAGGCGCGCCAGTCGCCGAAAGAGGCGTAACCGGTGATCGCACCGTCTTCCTCACTCACCAGAACCGGGTAACCCGCGAGCGTGCGCGCCTCAAACCAGGCGATTCGGTTATCGGTATCGACGGTTTTATCGTTCCAGATCGCGGCAGTATGCAGCACCGCGTGGTTGTAGATTTCGCCTATCGCAGCGCAGTCTTCCTTGCAGGCATGACGAACGATCATGATTAACCCTCTGTGTGTTGTTCACTATAGTATTACGCGGTAGCTACGATATTACACAACTGTTCTGCCCGATCGCTACGGCATAAGCCATATTTTTTTGTTATCAAAAGCCCATTGAAATGCCGTTCATACACTATAGTATGACGTCATGAACACCATAACAGACACAATGAATCAACGGATTAGCGCAAGAATTCGCCTTGAACGCGAGTCTCGCGGATGGTCTCTGAGCGAGCTTGCTGACCGGGCAGGGGTCTCGCGCGCGATGATCCACAAGATTGAACGTGGAGACAGCAGCCCGACAGCCACCTTGCTCGCCCGCCTGTCCGGCGCGTTTGGCATCAGCATGTCCACGCTGATTGCCCGGGCCGAAATGCAGGAAGGCAAGCTGCTGCGCCTTGCCAACCAGCCCGTCTGGCGTGACCCTCAGACGCACTACCTCCGCCGCCATGTTTCTCCCCGCACCGATTTGCCCATCGACCTTGTTCAGGTTGAACTGCCTGCGGGCAGCGATGTTCCGATGCCTGCATCTTCTTACGCGCTGGCACGTCAGCTTATCTGGCTTCAGTCCGGCGAGCTGGTGTTTCAGGAGGGCGATACGCGCCACGAGATGCACGCCGGAGACTGTCTCGAGCTGGGGCCGCCAAATGACTGCCGGTTCATCAACGAAACGAATGAACCCTGCATCTATCTGGTTGTACGGCTTAACCAGTCTGGCTCGTAATGCTAATGCGATAACGCCATTCGTGAGCCAGGCTGTAATGACATTTGTACCAGAAGGAGATCCCGATGAATCAACCTGTTTCACAAAATCGCCGCTGGGTACTGGCCTCCCGTCCTCAGGGTGCGCCGGTGGCGGAAAATTTTCGTCTGGAAACGCAGCCTGTTCCCGCCCCTGGTGAGGGGCAGCTTTTGCTGCGTACCGTCTGGCTGTCGCTGGACCCGTACATGCGGGGCCGCATGAGCGATGCGCCATCCTATTCCCCTCCGGTTGAGATTGGCGCGGTGATGGTGGGGGGAACGGTCAGTCGCGTTGAGCAGTCGAATCATCCCGAGTTCAAAGCCGGGGAGTGGGTGCTGGGATACAGCGGCTGGCAGGAATATGAACTCTCGGACGGCAGCGGCCTGGTGAAGCTGGGCGAAAATCTCTCTCATCCTTCCTGGGCGCTGGGTATTCTGGGTATGCCGGGCTTTACCGCCTATATGGGATTGCTGGATATCGGGCAACCAAAAGCGGGTGAAACGCTGGTGGTCGCCGCGGCAACAGGCCCGGTGGGCGCGACCGTCGGGCAGATCGGCAAAATCAAAGGTTGCCGGGTGGTTGGCGTCGCCGGTGGGGCTGAAAAATGCCGCCATGCCGTTGAGGTCCTCGGGTTTGACCTGTGTCTGGATCACCACGCGGCGGACTTTGCCGAACAGCTGAAACGCGCCTGCCCGAAAGGAATTGATGTCTATTATGAAAACGTCGGCGGGAAGGTATTTGACGCCGTACTGCCGTTACTGAATACCTCCGCGCGCGTGCCGGTGTGCGGCCTGGTGAGCGGCTACAATGCGACGGGCCTGCCAGAAGGGCCGGATCGCCTGCCGCTCCTGATGGCAACCATCCTGAAGAAACGCATTCGTATGCAGGGCTTTATCATCGGCCAGGATTACGGTCACCGCATTGAGGAGTTCCAGGAGGCGATGGGAGGCTGGGTGCAGGAGGGCAAAATTCACTATCGCGAACAGATAACGGACGGGCTGGAGAACGCGCCCGAGGCGCTGATTGGCCTGCTCGAAGGGCGTAACTTCGGCAAAGTCGTGATTCGCGTCGCGAGCGACAATAAATAAACAGCACTATGGCGGGGTTTCCCGCCATATTTATTTGTGAAGATACGATATATTGTCTTTAATTAATGGACATGGCATTTCGCGCCCGCATCCCGGATGGGCCCGGAACCAATAAAAAAACAAATTTTGCTTTCTTGATGTTTTTACGTACTTCCCACCACCAGGCATAACGATACAGGATATATCGGGCCGGCGTCGTTTTATTAAAACTGGCGTTTAAAAATAGCATTAAGTTTTAGCTACAGGAATTTCACATGCTTGATTTGGATCACTTAGAAAAAGCCCAAAGGGTTAGCCTTACCATGCAGGTTGAACACAGTTTGAAAGGGGCGTTAATAACAGGCTCCCTAAAACCAGGAGCACGACTGATTACAAAAGAGATCGCCGATAAATTAGGCACCAGTATTACCCCTGTTCGCGAGGCGCTTTTGCGCCTGGTGTCATCAGGGGCGTTACACGCCACGCCGGCGCAGGCATTTCTGGTTCCGGAGGTCACGCTGGAGCGCTATAACGAGATTAACGCCATCCGCAAACAGCTTGAGCCGATGGCGGTCGCCGCAGCCTGTCATAATATGTCTGATAGCAAACTGGAGGCGTTGCGCAAATTGTCGGATGCCTTTCATGAGGCCATGCGCAACGGGAACGTCCAGCAGGCACTGCATGCGAATCGCGTCTTCCGGTTCACGCTTTATCAGTATGCGGAAATGCCTACGCTTAATGCATTAATTGAGCAGCTGTGGGTGCGCATCGGGCCCTGTATGAACTATCTGCATCAGGAGCTTAACGACATCAAAGCCTCGACATATCACTATGAAGAACTCCTTTCCGCCCTTGAGCGAAGAGATGCTGTTGCCTGCCAGAAGGCGATTGATAAGGTGATTGATGAAGCGAATTTGCTTTTACAGCGACAATATTTTAACTAAGCGATTATTTAACAGAGCGACTATATATCACCCCTAATTATTTATCTGGTGAATAACTCCTGATGGCTTATTGCCATCAGGAGCGTTATTTCATTAATAAGATAAACTTTTCTTTTCGCTTACTCGAAGCGATAAGAGACCGACAGCCCGACCCCGTAGTTACGGCCTGGTGCAGGCTCGTAATAACGACCGTTAGACTCGTTGACAATAACCGAGCCCGCGTACTCTTTATCGAACAGGTTATCGACGCGGCCAAAGACGTCCATGCCCCAGTTGCCGTAGTTAAACTTATACCCGGTATTTAGCCCGACTACCGTATACGACGGCGCTTTCGCCGTATTCTCGTCGTCGGCCATGATATCGCTCATGTAGCGCACGTCTGAACCCGCGTACCAGCCTTCCTCCGGCTGCCAGCCAAACGAGGCGTAACCCATGTTGCGGGCGATACCAGGCATCCGGTTACCGTTGCAGTCTGTGTCGCTGCAGACGTTAGTCCGGTAGGTGGCATCCAGGTAAGTCCACGCCATCTTCAGCTTCCAGTTCTCGGCAAACTGCTGGTCGAGGGAGACTTCCACCCCCTGACGACGGGTTTTACCGGCATTTTTATAGCTGGTACGCCCGCCAGAGCTGGCATCTACCACGATCTCATCATCCGTATCGGTGCGGAACAGCGCTGCGGTCAGGAGGCCATTGCCGATGCGGGTTTTGCTGCCCACTTCATACGTGTTGTTGGTGGACGGCTGCAGGCCGATGTTCAGGCCGCCCTGGTTATCGGTGCGATAGGACAGCTCGTTGATGGTTGGCGTTTCGAACCCACGCCCTGCGGCAGCGTAGAGGTTCCATGCGTCCGTCACCGCATACTTAACGGAACCGGCCGGGAGCCACTTGTGATAGCTCGCGTCACCGCTGTCGTCACCGTTGCCCGGCGTAACGTAATGGTCGTTGGAATCAAACCACACCGAGCTGTAGCGGACTCCCGCATCCACCGACAGTTTCTGCGTCAGCTGCCAGCTGGTTTGCAGGTAAGGGTCAACGTTCCACATCAGGTTACGTTCGTTTCGACGCTTATCACCCTTCACGCCGTAATCCGGCACGCCGTTGTTCATCACGAAGTTCTCGTATCCGCGACGATCTTCGCTCATGTTTTCGTAGTTCAGGCCGGTAGTAAAGGTCACCGGCACCAGCAGCTCGCCACGGTGCGTCCAGCGGGTATCGATACCCTGATAATGACGCTGCATATCAATCACGCCGCCGGAGTGGGAGGCTTTCAGCTGCGGCTGATACGGAATCGACTGGTACTGCGTCATTTCACGCTCGCCGGCGTACATCATCACGCTGAGGTCGTCCTGAGTGCTGAGCTGACGATCGTAGCGCAGGCCTGCCTGGGTCTGCTTGATGGTCTTGCGGGTATTGTACTGATCGCCGCGTGGAGACTGACGCGGATTGTTCTGCCACTCCTGATAGCTCAGCCCGCCCGGATCGTTGGCCTTCATGTCCACGCTGTTGAAAATCAGCGTCAGCTTGCTCGCGTCGTCAATGCGCACGCCCAGCTTAGCATTGGCCAGATTCTTCCGCGCGCCGCTGTGGTCGCGGTAGCCTTTGGTGGTGAAACGGGTGGTGGAAACGGTGTAATCCACATCGCCCGCGTGGGTGCCGTCACCCATCGCGCCGGTGGCTTTCATGCCGTAGCGCCAGGTACCGTAGCTGCCGTAATAGCTGCTGGCTTCAATGGTCGGCGGCTGCTGCCCGGTCTGGGTGTTGATGTTAATCACGCCGCCGGAGGCGTTGCCGTACAGGGCAGAGAAGGGGCCGCGCAGCACTTCAACGCTCTCCACGCTGGAGAGATCGATGTTGGAGGTCTGGCCCTGTCCGTCCGGCATGGTGGCTGGGATACCGTCGACATACATACGGATACCACGCACGCCAAACGTTGAGCGGGCACCAAACCCGCGCATTGAAAGCTGGAGATCCTGGGCATAGTTCTGGCGGTTCTGGATTTGCAGTCCCGGGACGCTGCCAAGAGATTCAGACAGGTTGATGCGCGGCGCGGCGTGGCGCATGTCATCGCCATTGACGACGCTGACCGCGGCCGGGGTATCCAGCTCCGATACGGTTTGCGGCGTGGCGCTGACGATCATGGTCTGTTCCTCCGCGCTCAACGCGGTGAGCGGCGCAAGAATAACGGGAACCAGCAGCAGCGGGAGAGAGGCCTTACGGGCAGAAATGATTTTCATGAATAAAACCGGTTGTGGTGTATAAACGAACCAAATGGAACATGTCCATACATGTTAAAGGTTTTGTAAATGTTTTGAAAACTATAACCGCACATTGCGTTAATGAAAGGCGAAGCGTGAAAGAAAAACTCCACATTCAGTTCATTAATGATTACTATTCTCATTATCAAAAGGCAATGCCATGACGTTGTCTGCCGGAAGTGATGTCAGCGGAACCCCCTCTTTTCAGAAAAGGAATTGTTATGTCTTTACGTCATCTGTGCTCGCCGCGTCTGAGCCTGTCACTGCTGTCTGCCACTTTACTGCTTGCCGGGACGTTCCAGGTACATGCCGCCGAAGAGGTGCTGCGTAAAGCGGTGGGCAAAGGGGCGTATGAAATGGCGGTCAGCCAGCAGGAGAATGCGCTGTGGGTGGCGACCTCGCAAAGCCGCAAAACCGATAAGGGCGGGGTTGTCTATCGCCTTGATCCGGTCACCCTGGACGTGACGCAGGCGATCCATAGCGATCTCAAGCCCTTTGGTGCCACCTTTGACAATGCGACCCAAACGTTGTGGTTCGGTAATACCATCAACGGTGCGGTGACGGCTATCGATGCGAAAACGGGCGACGTGAAAGGGCGTCTGGTTCTGGACGGGCGTCAACGCAGCGAAACCGTCAAACCGCTGCAGCCGCGCCAGCTGGTGGCGGATGACGCGAGCAACACGATTTACATCACCGGTGTCGGCAAAGAGAGCGTGATTTGGGTGGTGGATGGCGCCACGCTGAAGCTGAAAGAGACCATTGCCAATACCGGTACGTACAGCACCGGCCTGGCGCTGGATGCGCAGGCGAAACGTCTGTACACCACGAATGCAGACGGTGAGCTGGTGACGATTGATACGGCCACCAACAAAATCCTGAGCCGCAAAAAGGTGCAGGATGACGGTAAAGAGCATTTCTACCTGAACCTCAGCCTCGATACCGCCGGCCAGCGCGCGTTCCTGACCGATTCAAAACAGCCGGAAGTGCTGGTGGTGAGCCTGAAAGACGGCAGCGTGATCGAGAAAATTGCCGCGCCGGAATCGCTGGCGGTCCTGTTTAACCCTGCCCGCAATGAAGCCTATGTGACGCACCGTGAAGCCGGTAAGGTGAGCGTAATTGACGCGAAAACGTATAAAGTCACAAAAACCTTCGACACGCCGGTCTACCCGAACAGCCTGGCGCT
Organism: Enterobacter dykesii; assembly: GCF_008364625.2. NCBI lineage: Bacteria > Pseudomonadati > Pseudomonadota > Gammaproteobacteria > Enterobacterales > Enterobacteriaceae > Enterobacter > Enterobacter dykesii. The sequence goes on along the minus strand of NZ_CP126604.1, from coordinate 2,384,417 downwards.
CTCCGCGGATGGCAAAACCCTGTACGTGACGGTGAAACAAAAATCCACCCGCCAGCAGGAAGCCACCCTGCCTGACGACGTGATTCGTATCGCGCTGTAAATAAAAAAAGGGAAGGCATTTGCCTTCCCTTTTTAATGCTTACCGGATGCTTAACGCGAGGTTTCTTCCACCAGCGGTGCGTCGTGTTTCTCATCGTCGTGATGAACCGGCGCGGTGCTGTGGATCTCGTGAACGCGCTTACGCACGCCGAACCAGCCGGCAATCAGCAGTACCGCCAGCAGCGGAATCGTCGCAATGGTGTAGGTACCGTTCGGGTAGTCAAACGCCATCAGCACCAGCACGCTGAACAGGAACAGCAGGGTGAGCCAGGAGGTCACCGGTGCGCCCGGCATCTTGAAGCTCACATCAGCCGCTTTGCCTTCTTTGATCGCTTTGCGCAGACGCATCTGGCAGACCACAATAAAGGCCCAGGAGGCGATAATCCCCAGTGCAGCGACGTTCAGAACGATCTCAAATACGCGGGACGGCACCAGATAGTTCAGGAACACGCCAAAAACGTAAACCACCAGCGTTGCCAGAATCCCCGCATAGGGAACCTGCTGCTTGCTCATCTTCGACATGAACTTCGGCGCGGAACCGCCCATCGACATGGAGCGCAGGATACGTCCGGTAGAGTAAAGACCGGAGTTCAGGCTGGAGAGCGCCGCCGTCAGGACCACGATGTTCATGATGCTGCCAACGTAAGGCACGCCCAGCTTAGAGAAGAAGGTCACAAACGGACTCTGACCTGCCTGATAGGCAGTCCACGGGAGCAGCAGAACCAGCAGCACTACGGAACCGACGTAGAACAGACCGATACGCCAGATCACGCTGTTAATGGCTTTTGGCACCATGGTCTGCGGATCTTTACATTCACCTGCTGCGGTGCCCACCAGTTCGATAGAGGCGAAGGCGAACACGACGCCCTGAACCAGGACCAGCGCAGGCAGCAGACCGTGCGGGAAGAATCCGCCGTTATCGGTTATCAGATGGAAGCCGGTGGCATTGCCGTCCAGCGGCTTGCCGCTGCCGAGGAAGACGGTACCTACGACCAGGAAAATCACGATGGCCAGCACTTTTACCAGCGCAAACCAGAACTCCATCTCCGCGAACCACTTCACGCCGATCATGTTCATAGTGCCGACAATCGCCAGCGCGCCAAGCGCAAAGACCCACTGCGGAACATCACCAAACGCGCCCCAGTAGTGCATATACAGCGCAACGGCGGTGATATCAACAATACCGGTCATCGCCCAGTTGACGAAGTACATCCAGCCCGCAACGTAGGCCGCTTTTTCGCCGAGGAATTCACGGGCGTAAGAGACGAAGCTTCCGCTGGAAGGGCGATGCAGTACCAGTTCGCCCAGCGCGCGTAGAATGAAGAAAGAGAAGATCCCGCACACCAGATAGACCAGGGCGAGAGCCGGGCCAGCCATCTGCAGGCGTGCACCCGCACCTAAAAACAGCCCCGTTCCGATAGCGCCGCCGATGGCGATCATTTGAACCTGACGGTTGCCCATCGCTTTGTGGTAGCCCTCTTCGTGGGAGTTCAACCAGCGACGTTTAGCAGCATGATGATCGGCTGCGCTTTTATTGCTTGTTTTCATTGAGTTACCTGTTTGCCTGTCTGAACCATTATCGTGATAGTCCTGCCTGGCAGAGCGCAATACAAACGATTGCTTCTGCGCAAACACATGTCGCCTTCCCAGTCATTCTGCGTATGGATAAGGCGAAACATGGCGAGGCATCCTACCTGCAATTCATAAGCGACGCAAAATATAACCGTGCCGAAAGTGATGCACGTCGAAGGAAATCGTGTGGTCAGAGCAGACGGCGATCACAACACGCTGAATCGTGATGACTTTTTAGACAAAACGGTCGGTAGCTTGATTATTTAATCATCAGAATCTCTTAATTATTACCAGGTGGTAAAGATTTTAACTGTTGCAGAGCATAAAAATGGCCCCAGGCTTCAAAACCCCAGCGGCTAACCGCCAAAAACGGCAATCGCCTGCTGCAGGCGCGTGGTGCGCTGCGTCAGGTGATTCGCCGCGTGAGTGACGTTATCCACCATCCCCGTATTGTTCTGAGTCATTGCGCCGATACGGGAGAGGGAGGCGTTGATGAGCGTCAGCGCCTGGGTTTGCTCCTGCGTGGCGTGGCCGATCTCCTTAATCAGGGAGGAGACCTGCAGCACGTTGTTAATCATGACCGTCAGCTGCGTTTCGGTCTGTTCCACTTTATCCACGCCAGCGTTGACGCTGCCGACATTTTTCTCAATCAGCACTTTGATCTCTTTCGCCGCCGTCGCGGAGTGCTGCGCAAGGTTGCGCACCTCGGCCGCCACCACGGCAAAACCGCGCCCGGCTTCACCTGCGCGCGCCGCTTCCACGGCAGCATTCAGCGCAAGAATGTTGGTCTGGAAGGCAATACGATCGATGACGCTGATAATATCGACGATCTGGCTGTTATCCTGCGACACGGATTGCATCATACCGATGGTCTCTTTCATCATCGCTTCACCGCGGTGGGCGCTGTCGCGGGTGCGATCCGCCATCTCCGTGGCTTCTTTCGCGGTTTCTGCCGTCTGCTTCACCGCGCTGGCGATCTCTTCCACTGCTGACGCGGTCTGCTGCAGGAAGTCTGCGGTCTCTTCTGAACGCGTCTGCAGCGCTGCACCTTCTTTCGCGACCTGCTGGCTGATGGTGCCAATCCCGCTGATTTGCGCCCCGACATCGTCAACCAGCGAATTGAGGTTCAAGCCTGATTGATTCACCAGGCGCATCATCAGCCCGATGTCATCGATCCTGTCAAAATGGTAATAGTCCGTTTTACGTCCTGAAACCACGCGCTGCATCTGTTGCACAATAGATTTTACCGGACGGGCGATCTGCGCATGAAGATAATAGGTCAGGGCAATAAACAGCAGCGCCAGACTTCCCGACTGCACAAGTTTATCAGGGAATAAATACACCGTGAGGCAGGAGAGTAACGCCGCCGTCGCAATACCCAGATGGATGCGTTTACTGGTGCTGAGACATTTAAAGAGCGACATAAACGAAAATAAATCGCGCCGAACCAGTAACCCTTTATAAAAGCGGTAATGTTTTAATTCGTTATTACGCACTTTTGCATACAGTTTCTCACTGGCCGCAATCTCTTCCCGTGCGGGTATATTTCGCACGGAAATATAGCCCGTCAGGGATCCGCTCTGCCAGACAGGCGTCACGTTAGCCCGCACCCAGTAGTGGTCGCCATTATGACGACGGTTCTTCACCAGCCCCGTCCAGGTCTCGCCTTGCTGCAGGGTATACCACATGTCGCCAAACGCTTCGGCAGGCATGTCGGGATGGCGGATGAGGTTATGCGGCTCACCCAGAAGATGTTCTTCTTTATATCCGCTGGCCTCAATAAAAGCGGAATTAGCATAGGTAATATGGCTTTTGGTATCGGTGGTCGACATTAACGTCGAACCATCGTTAAGTAAATACTCGTTTTGTGTAACGGGGGTGTTACGCCTCATGAGTAACTCCATGATGTTGTGCAAGAATAAAAAATGCCCGGAAAATGCTCCGGCAAGATGAGTTTGATTATTTTTATGTAACGGACTGCTGCATATTCTCTCTGAAATTATGGCTGCCTGAAATACCCATTCTCCATTATTTTTAATCTGTTAATGTTCTCGAATGTAATAAAAATGAAAATATTTTCAGGGGCGTTTTTTTGAATCGCTGCAAATAAACGACATAACCAAAACTGAAAGAGAGAGATCGTCTCTCAGGAAAAAATGCCATGCTGAAATAGCGTTTCGTTAACAGAATGAAAACGCTATGATTTGGTCAATTTTCGTTAACACAGTGAGGCTGAGGTGAAAATTAACGTCATCGGAACCAGCGGGAGCGGAAAAAGCACGCTGGCGAAGCAGATTGCGACCGAACTGGCTATTCCCTATATCGAGATGGACAGACTCTACTGGCGACCTGACTGGCAGGGGACGCCGGACGATGAGTTTCAGTCAAAGCTGGAGCAGGCGCTACAGGCTTCGCCAGACTGGGTGCTCGACGGTAACTATAACCGCACGCGGCCGGTGAAATGGCGCAATGTCGACGTTGTGGTGTGGGTCGATTATGGCTTTGCCCGCACCCTCTGGCAGGCCGTCACCAGGGCAATCAAACGGGCCTGGCATAAGCGCGAGCTCTGGCCCGGCACCGGGAACAAAGAGAGTTTCCGGCGCGCGTTCTTCAGCAGAGAGTCCATCCTTATCTGGACGATGAAAACCTGGCGTAACAACCGCACGCGTTATGAAGCCGATCTGCAAAACCCGCAGTATGGGCATATTCGCTTCGTCCGTATTACCCGGCGCGGGCAGGTGAAAACGCTGATTGCCGACTTAAAGTCTTATTCTTAGCATGGTTTTATATATCTGATTTCCGGCAAACTAAATGTAAATTAATTGTTTCTCAGCGGTGAAATGCGCCTTTAATAATGTCGACATGTTAAGTCAAACGAGAACGCAACATGTCATGGCGAATCAGCATTCTGGATAAAAGCCCCATCGCTGAAAACGAAACGGCTGCTGATGCGCTGGCGCGTACCCTGGCGCTGGCGCAGCAGGCAGAAAATCTGGGCTATCACCGCTTCTGGATTGCCGAACACCACAACACTCCCCACCTTGCTAGCCCCTCGCCGGAGCTGCTTATTGCCTGGATCCTCGGGCAAACCACGCGCATCCGCGTCGGATCCGGCGGCGTGATGCTCCAGCACTACAGCCCTTATAAAGTCGCCGAGAATTTCAACGTGCTGGCCGCGCTGGCGCCCGGCCGCGTGGATCTCGGCGTCGGAAAAGCCCCTGGCGGGCTGCCGCTCTCAACCCGCGCGCTTCAGCAGGGTCTGAATCAACAGGAAAAGGGCAGCTTCGCCGAACAGCTGGCCCAGCTCGACCGCTGGATCCGTCCTGAGTATCAGTCTAATGAAGAGGCCGTTCGCGCCACGCCGCTGCCGCCGTTGCCTGCTGAGGGTTTCCTGCTGGGCGCGAGCATCGATAGCGCGCTGCTGGCCGCCGGGCTCGGCTGGCACTTTGTGTTTGCCGCGCATCTGAACGGTGACCCGGAACTGCTGCGCGAGGTGGTCTCGACCTGGCGTAAGAACAGCGCGCAGGACGTAATTGTGGCGGTACAGGCGATTGTCGCGCCGACGCAGGCCGAGGCGGAAGCCCTGGCGCAAAAGGTCGAAGTGTGGGGCGTTGAGCTGGCAAACGGCCAGCGTGTCACCGTGGCCAGCGAAGAGCAGGCCTACGCCTTTGCGCGTCAGGCGGGCAGCGAGCCGGTGCGCATTGCCCGTCGGGCGCAGTCGCTGCTGGCGGGTACCGCTGTGTCGGTGCTCGAACAGCTTAACGCCCTGCATGAAAAGTGGGGCATTGATGAATTTATCATCGACACGCCGGTAGCGGAGGGGGCAACGCGCGTCGCGTCGCTGCGCCTGCTTGCCGAGGCGCGTCTTAACAGGGAGGTCACCGTATGAGCTTTGGCGAACAGCTGATTGCCTGGCGTCGCGAATTGCACCAGAACCCGGAGCTCTCCGGCCAGGAAGTGGAGACCACAACGCGCCTGCGCCAGTGGCTGACGAATGCCGGGATTACTCCGCAGCCTTACGACCTGTCGACTGGACTGGTGGCGGAAATCGGCTCGGGCAACAGGCTGATTGCGCTGCGGGCAGATATCGATGCTCTGCCGATTGAAGAGCGCAGCGGCGTGCCGTTTAGTTCGCAGCGTGCAGGGGTGATGCATGCCTGCGGTCACGATATCCACACCAGCGTGATCCTCGGCGCCGCGTTAAAGCTGAAAGAGCGGGAAGCGTCGCTTAACGGCCGGGTGCGGATCCTGTTTCAGCCTGCCGAAGAGAACTTTGGCGGTGCGAAGAGCATGGTGCGGGCCGGTGCCCTGCGTGACGTCAGCGCCATCTTCGGCATGCATAACGAGCCCGGCCTGCCGGTCGGTGAGTTCGCTACCCGCGGCGGGCCGTTTTATGCCAACGTCGATCGCTTCGTGATCCGCATTACCGGTAAGGGCGCGCACGCCGCACGTCCGCACGAAGGCAACGACGCCATCGTGCTGGCGAGCCAGCTGGTAACGGCGCTGCAAAGCGTCGCCAGCCGCAACGTCAATACGCTGGATTCGGTGGTGCTGAGCGTGACGCGCATCGCAGGCGGTAACACCTGGAACGTGCTGCCGGAAAGCGTCGAGCTGGAAGGCACGCTGCGCACCCACCGCACGGAAGTGCAGCAGAACGTTAAAGCCCGTGTGGGCGAAATCGCCGCCGGGTTTGCCAGCGCCTTCAGCGCGCAGATTGATATCACCTGGTATGCCGGACCCACCGCGCTGGTGAACGACGAGCGCTGGGCCGATTTCGCCACCTCGGTCGCCAGAGAAGCAGGCTACGAAACCCGGCACGCCGAGCTGCATATGGGCGGGGAAGATTTCGCGGTCTATCTGCAGCAGATCCCGGGGGCGTTTGTCAGCATCGGCAGCAACAGCCCGTACGGTTTACATCATCCGGCATTCAATCCGGATGAAGCATTAATTGAGCCCGCTGCCCGCTATTTTGCACAGCTTGCGGAAAAAGCCCTGCAACACGTTTAATTCTTAAGAGGTGAATATGTCTGCACATCGTCAACTGCGGCTCGGGACCATTTTGCATGGTGCATCCGGCAATATGTCCGCCTGGCGTCACCCTGAGGCCGTCGCCGATGCCAGCATCAATTTTGATTTCGTCAAAGCGACGGCGTTAAAGGCGGAGGAGGGCAAACTCGATTTTTTATTCGTTGCCGACGGTCTCTATATCAACGAGAAATCTATCCCGCATTTTTTAAATCGCTTTGAACCGCTGACGGTGTTATCCGCTCTCGCCAGCATCACCTCGCGCCTGGGGCTGGTGGGAACCTTATCCACCTCCTACAGCGAGCCCTTTACCACGGCGCGGCAGTTCGCCAGCCTCGACCACCTGAGCAACGGACGCGCGGGTTGGAACGTGGTGACGTCCCCGCTGGAAGGGTCAGCAAAGAACTTCTCTCGCGAAAAACACCCCGAGCACGCGCTGCGCTACCGGATTGCGGAAGAGTATCTCGACGTGGTGAAAGGGCTGTGGGATTCCTGGGAAGGCGACGCGTTTATCCGCAACAAAGAGAGCGGTCAGTTTTTTGACCCGGCCAAATTGCACACCCTGGACCACCACGGTGATTTCTTCCAGGTCGCCGGGCCGCTGAATATTGGGCGCACGCCACAGGGGCGGCCGATTGTCTTTCAGGCGGGCGCGTCGGACGACGGGAAAAAGCTGGCGGCGAAACATGCCGACGCCATTTTTACCCATCACGAGACCATCGACGAAGCGAAAGCCTTTTACCGCGACGTGAAGCAGCAGCTGGAAAGTAACGGACGCCGCGCGTCTGATTTACATATCTTCCAGGGCGTCAGCGTGATTGTGGGTAAAGACGCCGATGACGTGGAGAACCAGTATCAGACCACGGCGGCGCTGGTGTCGATTAACGATGCCCTCAACTACCTCGGACGCTATTTCGAGCATCACGATTTCAGCCAGTACCCGCTCGACGAGCCGTTCCCGGATATCGGCGACTTAGGCAAAAACAGCTTCCGCAGCACCACCGATGAAATCAAGCGTAACGCCCGCGAGCGCAGCTTAACCCTGCGTCAGGTGGCGCTTGAAGCCGCTTCGCCGCGCCCGCGCTTTTCCGGTACGCCGGAAGAGGTGGCCGACGGCCTGCAGGCCTGGTTTGAAGGCTATGCCGCAGACGGCTTCATTATTCAGGGCGGCACGCCGGACACCTTCCCGCGCTTTGTTGACCAGGTGGTGCCTGTTCTGCAGGCCCGCGGCCTGTTCCGTACCGACTACCCTGGCACCACGCTGCGCGAAAGCCTGGGTTTAGACGAACCTAAAAACCAGTTCACACAACAATAAAAGAGAACTCCGCTATGCAGAAGACAACGCTTATTCTGGCGCTCGCGCTGGCCTTTACCCCTGCCGTCTGGGCAGAGAATGTGAATATTAACGGCACCGGCGTGAGCATCGAGGCCAATAAAACGCCGGTTAATACCGCCAAAAACAACGATGCGGTGGCACAGCTGCCAAAAGACTATCGCTTTGCCGTGCCGGGAAAATTTACCGTGGCGGTGGCGGGCCTCAATCAACCGCCGCTGACGGTGTTTTCCGATGACAACAAAACGCTGCTGGGAAGCGAGGTTGACGTCGCCCGTCTGGTCGCAGACAGCCTGGGGCTGGAGCTGAACGTGGTGCCAACCTCATGGGAAGACTGGCCGCTGGGCGTGGCTTCCGGGAAATATGATGCCGCCATCAGCAACATCACCGTCACCAAAGAGCGTAAAGAGAAGTTTGACTTTGCCACCTACCGCAAAGATTCCCTCGGGTTCTACGTGAAGTCCACCAGCCCGATCAAGTCGCTGCAGAAGGCGGAAGACATCGCCGGGCTGCGGATTATCGTCGGCTCCGGCACCAACCAGGAGGCCATTCTGCTGGCCTGGAATGCCGAAAACCTCAAGAAGGGGCTGAAGCCCTTTACCCCGATCTACACCAAAGACGATGCGGCGCAAACGCTGGCGCTGCAGTCCGGGCGCGCGGATGCCTACTTTGGTCCGAACGTGATTGGCGCCTGGAAAGCGGCGCTGAACGGGAAAACCAAACTGGTGGGTAGCGTCGACGGCGGCTGGCCGAAGGCGGCGCACATCGCGGTCACGCTGAAGAAAGGCAGCGGGCTGGTTGAGCCGGTGCAAACCGCGCTGAACGGGGTCATCAAAAACGGCGACTACGACAAAGTGCTGAACCGCTGGGGGGAAGGGGTTGAGCGTATTCCTCAGTCAGAAGTGAACCCGGCTGGCCTGGGCGATTAAGGAGGCGTGATGAGCGAACGATTTCGTGATGTTTCACCGGAAGACGCCGAGCTTCAGCCCATTATCGAGGGGCTGTTCGGTGAATATGCCGCCCGCTACGGGGACTACTTCTCCAAAGACGCGGAGGTCGAGCTCACCGAGTGGTATTTAGCGCCGCAGGGGCTGTTTATCGTCCTGGAGCGCGACGGGAAGATTATCGCCACCGGCGCGTACAAACCTTTCGACGAACGCACCGCGGAAATCAAACGCATCTGGACGGACAAAACCCTGCGTCAGCAGGGGCTTGCCGGGCGCGTGGTGCAGGAGCTTGAGCGCAGGGCGGTGCTGGCAGGGTACAGCCAAATCTACCTGACAACCGGCTTTCGCCAGCCGGAAGCGGTGCGGCTCTATCTCAGCCAGGGCTATCAGGCGCAGTTCGATCTGAACCGCGATCCGGAAGAGTACAGCCAGCCTCCGTTTGACGGTCGGCTGCGCTTCACCAAAACGCTGGTACGCGAAGCGTTCAGTAAAACCGCATGAGGAACGACGATGAGCAACGTTGAAACCATTAAGGTGGTCCCGGCGCGTTATCCGCTGCGGGCCGTCGGCGCCGCGGTGGCGCTGTTTGTCCTGGCGGTCGTGATTCAGTCCGTGGCCTTTAACCCGCGCTGGGAGTGGGCGGTGTTTGCCCGCTGGTTCTTTGACCCGGTGATCCTCGAAGGTGTCGGGCAGACCCTGCTCCTGACGCTGATCGGCACCGCGCTGAGCGTGGTGCTTGGCGGTATGCTGGCGCTGGCGAGACTCTCTTCCTCCTGGCTGCTGAGCAGCCTGGCGTGGGCCTATATCTGGCTGTTTCGGTCGCTGCCGCTGATCGTGGTGCTGATCATTCTCTACAACTTTTCCTATCTCTACGACACGCTTTCGCTCGGCGTGCCGTTCACCGGCATCACCTGGGGCAGTTTTGAAACCATCAACGTGCTGGGGCAGTTTTCTACCGCCGTGGTGGGGCTCACCCTGGTGCAGAGCGCCTATACCGCCGAGATCGTTCGCGGCGGATTCCTCGGGGTCGATCACGGCCAGTATGAGGCCGCCGCCGCGCTCGGTCTGCCGGCCTGGCGACGCACGGTGCGCATCATTTTGCCACAGGCGCTGCGCACCATCCTGCCGTCGGGGTTCAATGAAATCATCAGCCTCGCCAAGGGCACGGCGATGGTGTACGTCCTGGCGATGCCGGAACTGTTCTATACCATCCAGATGATCTACAACCGCACGCAGGAGGTGATCCCGCTGCTGATGGTCGGTGCCGCGTGGTATCTGGCGATCACCACCGTCCTGTCCGCTATCCAGTATGGCGTCGAGCGCGCGCTTGCCCGCAGCGAACGCCGCTCTGCCGTTAACCAGAACCGAGCCGTCCGTCGCACCCGTTCTGTCACCACCACGCCAGCACAGGAGCCCGTCCATGCAAGCCTCTCCTGAAGGACACATTTCGATTACCGGCGTCAGCAAGTATTTTGGTCGGCATAAGGCGCTCGACAACGTTTCGCTTGAGATCCCGCCCGGTTCCGTGACGGTGATCCTCGGGCCGTCCGGCTCCGGCAAATCGACGCTGCTGCGCACCATTAACCACCTGGAGCGCGTCGATGAAGGTTTTATCCAGATCGACGGGGACTACATTGGCTACCGTCGTCAGGGAGACAGGCTCTACGAGCTGAAAGAGAAGGAGATCCTCAAACAGCGCGTCAACGTGGGCTATGTGTTCCAGAACTTCAATCTCTTTCCGCATCTCACGGTGCTGGAAAACCTGATTGAGGCGCCCATCGCGCATAAAAAGCTCAGCAAAAAAGAGGCGGTGGAAAGGGCGTACAGCCTGCTGGACGTGGTCGGGCTGCGGGATAAAGCCGATGCCTGGTCGCGCCATCTCTCCGGCGGACAGCAGCAGCGCATTGCGATTGCCCGCGCGCTGGCGCTGCGTCCCCGCGTGATGCTGTTTGATGAGCCCACCTCGGCGCTGGATCCGGAGCTGGTGGGGGAAGTGCTGGACGTGATCAAAAAGCTGGCGCGGTCCGGCACCACGCTGGTGGTGGTGACCCACGAGATCGGCTTTGCCCGGGAAGTGGCGGATCAGGTGGTGTTTATGGTCGACGGGAAAATTGTCGAGCAGGGAAGCAGTGACGAGGTATTAAACCGTCCGTCACATGCGCGAACGCGCCAGTTTCTCTCCAAAGTCTTGTAAGGAGTGCCAATGAAATATGGACTTCTGGCGGGGCTGGTCTTCACTACGGTGAGCCACGCCAGCATTGATTTGAAAGCCAACGAGCAGCCGCTGCCGGTGACGGTGGATCGGCTGGCCGTGGCGAAGATCCCCGCAAACTACAAATTCGTTGAGCCGGGTACGCTGACGGTCGCCGTTTCGGCGCTGAATTCTCCGCCGCTGGCGCTGCTGGCCAGCGATAACCGCACGCGCATCGGTAGCGACCCGGATATCGCCCGCCTGCTGGCGGGCAGCCTGGGGCTAAAGCTGAAGCTGGTGCCGACGGCGTGGGAAGACTGGCCGCTGGGGATCGCCTCCGGGCGCTACGACGTGGCGCTGGTGAACATTGCGGTGACCGAACAGCGTAAAGAGAAATTTGATTTTGCGACCTACCGCGTCGATTCGCTGGCGTTTTCGGTGAAATCCACCAGCGACATTCAGTCAATCAAAAGCGCGGAAGATCTGGCCGGGAAAAAGGTGATTGTCGGCTCTGGTACAAATCAGGAACGCATCCTGCTGGGCTGGAACGAAGAGAACAAAAAGGCGGGAAGGGCGCCTGCGCTGCCGGTCTATCTCCACGACGATGCCTCGGGCAATCTCTATATTCAGTCCGGCAGGGCGGACGTGTTCTTTGGCCCGCAGTCGGTATCGGCCTATAAGGCTGCGCTCACGGGCAAAACCCGCGTTGTCGGTTTAGGGCCGAAAAAAGCCTATGTTGCGACCACCACCAAAAAAGGCAATGAGCTGGTGTACGCGCTGCAGGCCGCGCTGGACGGCGCGATTAAGCGCGGAGATTACCAGAAGGTGCTGGCGCGCTGGGGTGAGCAGGGCGAAGCGGTGGCGCAGTCGGAGGTCAACCCGCCTGGGATAACCTACTAATGGTGCTCTACACTTAGGTTTTCATCCCTGAGGGGGCAACATGATTAAACTCTATGGCGTACCCGGCTGGGGCTCGGCGATCGGTGAAGTGATGCTAACCCTCGCCGATATCCCTTATCAATTTATCAACGTGGACGGGTTTGACCAGCCCGGCCCGCAGCGCGAACTGCTGCAAAAGCTTAACCCGCTGTGTCAGGTGCCCACGCTGGAGCTGGAAAATGGCGCCATCATGACCGAAACGGCGGCGATTGCCCTGATGGTGCTCGACAGATGTCCCGATCTCGCGCCGCCCGTGGGGCAGGCCGAACGCCAGCAGTTTCAGCGTCTGCTGATCTGGTTTGTGGCCAACGTCTATCCCACGTTTATGTATGCGGACTATCCCGAACGCTGGGCGCCGGATGCGCCTGAACAGCTGCAGAAAAACTGCATCGAATACCGGAAATCCCTCTATTTGTGGTTCGAAACTCAGCTCAAGGCCGCCCCGTTTGCGTTGGGGGAACGGCTGACGCTGCTGGATGTGTATATCGCGGTGGCGCGAACCTGGGGGCCACGCCATGACTGGTTTGCAACCAATACGCCGAGGTTTACGGCTATTGCGGACACCGTATGCCAGCTGCCGGAACTGCACAAGGTGTTAAAGGCCAACGGTATTATCTGATAACGTGGAGCCCTGACTCACAACTGGAAGCCTGTATATGCCACACGTAGATATCAAATGTTTTCCCCGCGATTTGAACGACGAACAAAAAGCTGCCCTGGCCGAGGATATTGCTGAGGTCATTATTCGCCATTTCAACAGCAAAGACAGCTCGGTGTCCGTTGCGTTGAATCAGGTGAACCAGGAGGACTGGAAAGCGCAGGTCTGGGATATCGAAATAGGACCGAAGCTGGACGAATTAATCAAAAAGCCAGGCTATTCAATGTAAGCGCAATTGCCGGGGGGAACGCTCCTCCCCGGTTTTCCCCGCCTCGTCTTCCCGCTTTTTCGCAAAAATCGATAAAAATGCGTTTTATCTTATCCGTTACACTTTACGTTTCTGACTGACATTTCATACATCCTTAGGAATGATCTCAAACAGAATCAATTAAGGACAGACACGCTAAAGGATAATTTTCTCATGACAAAATTACCCCGTTTTTCACTCGCCTTTCTTCACCCTCGTTACTGGCTAAGCTGGGCCGGCATTGCCGCGCTGTGGCTCATCATGCTGCTCCCTTATCCGCTGCTGTTCCGAATCGGCCACGGCCTTGGACGGCTGGCGATGCGCCTGCTTCCGCGCCGCGTTGAGATTGCCCGCCGCAACCTGGAACTCTGTTTTCCGGAGATGAAAAAGGCGGAGCGAGAGTCGCTGCTGCAGCGTAATTTTGAATCGGTAGGAATGGGGGTAATCGAAACCGGGATGGCATGGTTCTGGCCTGCGTGGCGGGTGAAGAAATGCTTTACCGTGCAGGGGTATGAGCACATGGAAAAGGCGCGGGCAAAGGGCAATGGCGTGGTGCTCGTTGGCATGCATTTTCTCACCCTTGAGCTGGGCGCGCGGATCTTTGGCATGCTCAACCCTGGGATTGGGGTGTATCGTCCGAATAATAACGCGCTGCTGGACTGGCTTCAGACGCGCGGACGCCTGCGCTCCAATAAAACCATGCTCGATCGTCATGATTTAAAGGGCATGATCCGCTCGCTGAAGCAGAATGAAATTTTGTGGTACGCCCCGGACCACGACTATGGCAAAACCAACAGCGTGTTTGTGCCGTTCTTTGCGGTTCCGGATGCCGCCACAACAGCGGGAAGCTATATGCTGGTCAAAAGCGCTAAGCCTGCCGTTATTCCCTTTGTGCCGCGCCGCAGGGCGGACGGTACCGGCTACGAACTGATTATTCTGGAGGATATCAGCGAGGCGCTGCAGGGGGGAGATAAAGAATCTGTAGCGACGCAGATGAACAGGGCGATTGAGCAGGCGGTACGGATGGCGCCAGAACAGTATATGTGGCTGCACCGTCGCTTCAAAACGCGTCCTGAAGGTCAGCCTGACCGCTATGCCCGCCGCAAGAGCGTGGCACCACGGGCTGATATCCTTTCCGCAGCCGATCTTTCCGATCGGTCTGGCGTCCAGCACTGAGGAAGCAATCCTGCCCTCACCGCGCAGTGAGGGCAGGCGCGAAGCTTACAGCGCAGACCTGCGGTACGGCGCATAGTCCGCCTGCCACCAGGTCTTCTCAATACGCGCCATCAGCGTCTCATCATCAATCGCCGGAGCCACGTCCTGTTCAATCGCGGCCCGGGCGACGGCGACGGCAATCTGGCGTGAGACCGTTTCAATCTGATCTACCGGCGGCAGCAATCCGCCTTTTTCCGTGGTGACCAGAGGAGACTGCGCTGCCAGGCTGCGGCTTGCTGCCATCAGCATCTCTTCCGTCACCCGGCGCGCGTTGCAGGCCAGCACGCCCAGCCCCAGGCCCGGGAAGATATAGGCGTTGTTACACTGGGCGATCTCGTAGTGTTCATTCTCCCAGAATACCGGGGCGAACGGGCTGCCGGTGGCCACCAGTGCGGCACCCTGGGTCCAGGCAATGAGATCCTGCGGCTGGGCTTCCGCCCGCGAGGTCGGGTTCGAGAGCGGCATGATGATCGGGCGCGGACAGTGGCGATGCATCTCTTTGACAATCTCTTCGCTGAACAGCCCCGGCTGGCCCGAAACGCCGATCATCACGGTAGGATGCGCGTTCTTCACCACGTCCAGCAGGGAAATGTTCTTCGCGTCAACCTGCCAGCTGCAAACGGCGTCGCGCGCGGTAAGCAGGTGTTTCTGGAAATCGAGCAGGTTGGTCATGTCGTCGGTCAGCAGGCCGAAGCGATCGACCATAAAGATCCGGCTGCGCGCTTCCGGCTCGGTCAGGCCGTCATCCACCATCAGCGCCACTATTTTTTCAGCTATCCCGCATCCGGCAGAGCCGCTGCCCAGGAAGACCACGCGCTGGTCGCGAATGCGCGTGCCTGCCGCATGGGCCGCCGCCATCAGCGTACCGGCGGTGACGGCGGCCGTGCCCTGGATATCATCATTGAAGCAGCACAGCTGGTCGCGGTAGCGCTGGAGCAGCCTGGTGGCATTTTTCTGCGCGAAGTCCTCAAATTGCAGGAGCACATTGGGCCAGCGCGCTTTAACGGTGCTGACAAACATATCCATAAACTCAGCGTACTGGTCGTCGCTGATGCGCGGGTGGCGCCAGCCCATGTACATCGGGTCGTCGAGGTGTTGCTGATTATTGGTGCCAACATCCAGCATAATCGGCAGGGTAGAGGCCGGATGGATCCCGCCGCAGGCGGTATACAGCGACAGCTTGCCAATTGGGATACCCATTCCGCCGATACCCTGATCGCCAAGCCCTAAAATACGTTCCCCGTCCGTCACCACAATCACGCGAACGTCGTTGCGCGAAAAGCTTTGCAGCATCTCATCAATACGATGGCGATTCGGCCATGAAATAAACAGGCCCCGCGCGCGTCGATAAATCGTGGAGAAATGCTCGCAGGCTTCACCGACCGTCGGGGTATAGATAATCGGTAACGTCTCTTTGAGATGCGAACGCAAGAGGTTATAAAAAAGAGTTTCATTGGTGTCCTGAATATTTCGCAGGTAAACGTGACGCGAAATATCGCTTTTAAAATGGCAGAACTGCACCCAGGCACGCTCGGTTTGTTCTTCAATGGTTTCAACGTTGTGCGGCAATAACCCATGCAGATTAAAATTGTCACGCTCCTCTTTAATAAATGCGAGCCCTTTATTTAGCAGCGGATTTTCCAGCAATACGGCCCCGTTATAGGGGGTGTACAGAACTTCTTTCCGGGACATGGTTAACTCCTGAATTTTTTAAATAAAACAGATTAAGAGATGAAATAGATCATAATGCCTTCGGTCACGACCCCGACGGCAGTGCCAATTAATATGGAAGAGGATGCGGTATCAATATAGGTATCGCTGCGCAACGCAAACATCCCCGCGGCAATAGCGGAAGGCGTTGCGCCAATAATGACGACCTGCTGCAGTAAGGTGTGGCTCAGGCCAAAGGCGATCCCCGCGGCGGCCATCATTGCCGGCTGAATAAGGTTTTTAATACTGATATTGGTAAACGTCTGCACGTTCAGTTTTGGACGTTCACCGTAAAACAGCAGGCCGAGGGCAAACAGGGACAGTCCGCCTGAAACCTTGCCAATCATCTCAATAGGCATGCTGAGAATGGAAGGGATTTGCACGCCGGCCAGGCTGAGCAATACGCCGGAGACCGGGATCCAGACGATAGGATTGCGTGCCGCTTTGATAAGGTTTTGCACGATCATCGCGCCCGGGTGCAGCGCCTCCAGGCCGTCATGACCGTTTTTATCACCCATACGAATCAGGACGATAGTCAGAGGGATCATGATAACGCTGGTAATAATATTGCCAATCAGCACGCCGATAAATCCTTCCGGCCCAATCAATACCGCCAGGACCGGTGCACCAAAGTAGGCCATATCGGGAAAGGCGCAAACCAGAGACTGAATGGCGCTGGTTTTGATATCGTGGCGAAAAACGTAGCGTGAAATAAATAGCGTCAGTAAATACGACCCCATTAAACCGACAACCAGTACGGCCATAAAGGTCAGGTTCTTAATTTTATTGGGGTCGGTATGCAATGCGCCGATAAAAAGATGGAAAGGAAGGGCGAAACGAATCACCACGGTTGCCATAACGTTTGCATCTTCACGTCGGGAATATCCCAGCTTTCCACTTAGCCATCCAAGTAACATTATAAAGACGAGCGGAAACAGTGACTGTAATAGTAATGAAGGCATAGTATTTCCTGTAGGGTATTTTATGTGTTTTATTGCAGCGCTAATCTAGCGCTTAGAAAGCAGGGCAGGAGTGACAAGGGTCACACTCTCTCTGGTTTTATTAATTTCAAAAAGATTGCATTAGTTGGATAACTAATACTTTCGTCAAATATTGATAAGACGCAAGAAAGCGACAATGGTTGCCATAAATAACTTTAGTTACTTAATGCTGAATTAAGTTATTTAAAAGCAAAGGGCCAGATTGTTCACATTTCTACCCGCAGGCCCGTGATAATTTCATCGTGAGTCTGTTTTTAGAAAAGGCCATCTAAGTCTTTATTTATATTTAAGAATATTTATTCGTATCAGGAATAGTTTCAGTTATTCCTTTCTCTGTTTATCCGAACACAAATTCAGGTGATTATATGAAAGATAATCCTGTACCGACTTCTGAACTGTCGACCCCGCGTTTTGCCTTTAGGCTCAACAATACCGAGGTGGGCACGGTCCCGTTGATGCTGTTCGTCGGGATTGCCGCGATTGTGGCGACGTCCGCCTGGGCAGGGCTGCTGCCAAAAAATATGATTGGTGGTCTCGCGGTCATTATGACCCTCGGCTTCGCGTTTGCCAAAGTAGGGCGTCAAATCCCGGTGCTGAAAGATATCGGCGGCCCGGCGATCCTGTGCCTGATGGTGCCTTCCGTGCTGGTCTATTTTGGCGTATTCGGGAAACATACCCTTGATACCGTCCATCTGCTGATGAAAGAGGCGAATCTACTCTATTTCGTCATCGCCTGCCTGGTGGTCGGCAGCATTCTGGGGATGAACCGGGTGCTGCTGATCCAGGGGATGATGCGCATGTTTGTTCCGCTGGTGGCCGGAACATGCATGGCCGTGCTGAGCGGCCTCATTGTGGGCTCACTGTTTGGTTATACGCCTTACCACACCTTCTTCTTCATCATTGTGCCCATCATCGGCGGAGGGATTGGCGAGGGGATTTTGCCGCTGTCTCTGGCCTATTCGGCAATACTGGGGCAGACGCCGGACGTCTACGTTGCGCAGCTGGCACCCGCTGCGGTCGTCGGGAATATCTTCGCCATTATTTGTGCGGGCTCGCTGGCGCGTCTCGGCGCGAAACGTCCTGCGCTTTCGGGAAATGGCATGCTCACGCGGAGTAATGATGACGCCAGCCTGTTTGCCGGGGCGCAAAGCACGCAGCAGACGGATTTTCATCTGATGGGGGGCGGATTGCTGATGGTGTGCGCGTTTTTCATCGTCGGCGGATTGTTTGAAAAACTGGTTCACATTCCCGGTCCGGTGCTGATGATCCTGATTGCCGTTCTGTGTAAATACTTCAGGGTGATCCCGGCCTCAATGGAGCAGGGCGCGCACAGCTGCTATAAATTCGTCTCGGCTGCGCTGGTCTGGCCGCTGATGATCGGCCTCGGGATGTTATACGTGCCGCTTGAGAGCGTGGTGTCGGTCTTTTCGGTGGGATACGTGGTGGTATGCGGTTCGGTGGTGATTGCGATGGCGCTGAGCGGCTACTTTATCGCGTCGCGTCTGAATATGTATCCTGTGGAAGCGGCCATTGTGACCTGCTGCCACAGCGGGCTGGGCGGAACGGGGGACGTGGCCATTTTGTCCGCGTCTAACCGGATGTCGCTCATGCCGTTCGCGCAGATCGCCACCCGCATCGGTGGCGCGTCGACGGTGATTTTCGCTACGCTGCTGATGGGCTGGATTATGGCGAACTGATCCGATACGTCAGGATGCTGAATCGCAACGACATTTTCAGGGTGCCGCTGCGGTTCAGTCCTTTATAAAACTCACCGCGCTGTATAGAATTACCGCATCCACAGTGACGGGATACCACACGATGACCGGAAGAGTTGATTATCAGATTGAAAAATACCTCCTTACCGAAGCCTCCGAACCGGAGCGCCTGACGCGCCAGTGGGCAGAGGTGATGGAGGAGTGTCGTGAGCAACAGTCCGGTGCAGAGGAGCGGCTGCGTCTCGCGCTGCTTAATGTGGATTACGTCACCAGCTTCGAGCTGCCCTTCAGGCTACTCCTTACCCGTGCGCCTCAGCTGATAGACGTTGTCAGAAAAGAGCTTCAGCTCAGCCAGAAAAATGTTCTGTTTAACGGCAAGCGCTTTGGCTGCGTCTATAGCCTTAAAAGGGATCTCGACGGCATACCTGACGAGTTTACCTATCAGCTGAAAACCCGTATCCAGCGCAGTGACGCGACAGGATGCAATGAACTGCCTTACCGGCAAATTGCCCAGCAGGTTAAAGCCCCGAAGGAACGCCTCAGGCTGGCGCTGGAAAACGGGCTGTCGGTGACGGCACTCGACGGGCTTTTCTGGTTTGGCATTCAGCGCATCGCGGCTGATGTGCAGAGATTACGCAAAACGGGGATGAGGATCGTGACGTCCGACGCCGAGGTGTTTGATACGCTCACCAAAACAACCCGGCGGATCCCAGCCTATAGCCTTGCTCGCCCGGAATGAGTGTCAGTCTCTTACCCGTCGACGGCATCAAACATGATGGAAAATTGCGGCCAGTTTTTTTACAGCGTCTTCTATTTCCCTTTCCGTGTAAGCTGCAAATCCCATCAAAAAACCAGTGGACGCGGGGGGACCTGCATATAAATCGGTAAGCCCAAGCATATCAACACCCGCGCGGCGGGCGGCGGTGGCTATCTCTTTCTCGGATATTCCGTGCTTCAGGTGACAAGGCATTTGCATTCCGCCCGCAGGCGTTTCACAGGTGACATATTCGGAGAGATATACGTCCATCATACTTGCCAGCGCGTCGCGACGAGTAACGTAAATACTCCGCATCTTACGAACATAGGCGCCAAAATGGCCTCCCTCCAGAAATTTTGCCAGCGTCAGCTGGGTTATTGAGGCGGTGTGACCATCCATTAACGTCCTCGCCATGGTAAAGGGCTCTATCAGTTCTGAGGGGACGATCGTGTAGGCAATACGTAACCCAGGGAACAGAGACTTGGTGAACGTGCCGATATAAATTGTCCGGTTGGAAGTATCAAGCCCCTGAAGACTGGCCATAGGCTTACCTTCGTAGTGAAACTCACTGTCATAGTCATCCTCAATAATCCATGCTCCGTAACGGTTTGCCCATTTAATAACCGCCAGTCGTCGGTCAAGAGAGAGCGTCACACCGGTAGGGTACTGATGAGAAGGCGTCAGGTAGATCGCCCTGGCTGGCTCGGTCAGAGAATTAAGCCCGTCAACCGAGATGCCTTTTTCATCAAGAGGAACCGGAATACAGCGAAGCCCTGCAGCGTTGAACGCTTTGTGTGCCCCTTGATAGGAGGGATCTTCAATGACAATGCCATCCCCGGCGTCCATCAGCACGTGGGAACAGAGCGCGAGCGCCTGTTGAGAACTTGTCAGAACGATGACCTGTTCCGCCCTCGCGCGCGTCCCGCGCTCAAGATTGACGTATTCCGCAATTGCCCGTCGCAGGCGCTCTATACCCTGTGGGGGACTTTGCTCTAATGCCTGGTGCTGAAACTCCTTCAGCACCTGTCGCTGAAGACGCTCCCAGATCGAAATGGGAAACATGCGGGTTTCAGGAATGCCGGGCGCAAGGGGGCGAGGGGAGGAAAATTCGCGGATCCCGCCGCTTTCATAGATGACCTTTCCACGGACGCTGAGTTTTGCTTTTCGTATCTCAGCGGTTGGCTGATGCTGCCGGGGACGAGGTTTTAAAAAACGCGCGCTGGAAGAGACGAAGCTCCCTCTGCCTGTTTGTCTCTCAATAAAACCTTCGGCATGCAGGCTGGAGTAGGCCGCTTCTATGGTATCCCGGGAAACGCTGAGAGAAGCCGCCAGAGCGCGTGAGGCAGGAAGGGCCTTACCGTGAGATAATACCCCTTCCAGTATCAGCGTCCGTATTGCTCTCTGGATCCTTTCATGAAGCGGTAGCGATCCGTTAGCGGGGTCGATAATCCATGCCTTAACCGTTTCTAGCTGCGCGTGCTTAAACATTACGTTGTCCACTTTCCCTCTGTGTCTTTTGATTCTAAAGCAATATTGCACTCAGAAGGATGAAAAATTGGTCTGCCTTGATGGCGAGAATTGGCGGGGCAAAACGTGCCATTCAGCGAATACACTCTTCCTGAAACGAATAAACGGGTGACCAAAGAGGCAATATGAATAATACGAGCGTGACAATTGAGGCAGTTAAAGAACATGATTTTGAAAGCTGGATGCCACTGTGGAGTAAATACCAGGAATTTTATAATGTCGACCTCTCTGGGGCCGTCACTCAACGAACCTGGCAGCGATTTTTCAGCCCCGTTGAGCCGCTATTCTGCGTGGTAGCACGATGTAATGGAGACATAGTGGGTTTTGCGCATTATCTTTTTCACCGCTCGACCTGGGCTGAGAGCGATTACTGCTACCTCGAAGATTTATACGTCTGTGAAGCCGTAAGGGGCAAACACATTGGCAAACAGTTAATAGAATATGTTCAGAGAGAAGCGAGAAAACATCATGCCAGTCACCTTTACTGGCATACGCATGAAGCCAACTATCGCGGGCAACGATTGTACGACTGGATTGCGAAGAAAAGTGGAATGATTGAATATCGTATGCAGGTTAGATAAATCCCTTCGCTGACGTAATGCCCCCTCAAATATGTACGGGGCATTTTTCAGGAAAAAACAGGCATGTCCTTATGATTTAGCCTGTAAAAGTATCTCCATCAGCCCTGGAAAACGGGCATCCAGATCCTCTCTGCGTAACGAAATCATGTTCTCCCGCCCCTGCGGGCGCTGCCAGATAACGCCGCTGTCGCGCAGAACGCGCCAGTGGTGTGTCATCGTGGACTTCACCACATCTTCCGGACGCAGCGCGTTACAGCTGAGTTCGCTGCCATCGGCGAGCCGGCGAATAATCGACAGCCGGAGCGGATTGCCGAGGGCAAACAGCACATTTTCCAGCAGTATTTGTTCAGTTTCAGGGTGGTTTGGGATCATCGTTTTCCTGCGTTTGGCGTTAGATTGAGCTATATCAACAATAGGTCAACCGTTAAAAAATAGTTCGATAATACTCGTACAATAGGACTATTATAGCAAACCAACGAATGCACGACCATCCTGGTCGTCACAGACAAGTCATAAGACTTAAGGAAATATCATGCCCCGACCCATCCCTCTCGAACGTTATCGCAACATCGGTATCTCCGCGCATATCGATGCCGGTAAAACCACCACCACTGAGCGCATCCTGTTTTACACCGGGATGAGCCACAAGCTGGGTGAAGTACACGATGGCGCGGCAACCACTGACTGGATGGCGCAGGAGCAAGAGCGCGGGATCACGATTACCTCCGCGGCCGTCAGCTGCTTCTGGCCGGGTATGGACAGAGGCTATGAACCGCACCGGATCAACATCATCGACACCCCGGGCCACGTGGATTTCACCATTGAGGTGGAACGTTCCATGCGCGTGCTCGACGGCGCCGTGATGGTGTATGACTCCGTGGGCGGCGTGCAGCCGCAGTCGGAAACCGTCTGGCGTCAGGCCAATAAATATCACGTTCCGCGTCTGGCCTTCGTCAACAAAATGGACCGTCCGGGTGCCGATTTCTTCCGCGTCGTACGGATGATGCAGGAGCGCCTGAAGGCCAATCCGGTGCCGATTGTCATTCCGGTGGGTGCAGAAGATCATTTCACCGGCGTGGTGGACCTCATCAAGATGCGCACCATTCTGTGGGACGATGCGACGCAGGGCATGGTGTTTACCTATGCGCCCGTGCCGGACGATTTGGTCAATACCGCTCAGGAATGGCGGGAAAAAATGGTCTCTGCGGCGGCAGAAGCCAGCGATGAACTGATGGACAAATACCTGGAAACCGGCGATCTCGACGAAGCGGAAATCATCAAAGGGCTGCGTATTCGCACCATCTCGGGTGAAATTCAGCCGATGCTGTGCGGCAGCGCGTTCAAGAATAAGGGCGTGCAGCGCATGCTCGATGCGGTCATTGAGCTTATGCCGTCGCCGCTGGACGTGCCGGCCATTGATGGCGTGGATGAAAAAGGGCAGCACGCGGAGCGTCATCCAAGCGATGATGAGCCGTTCTCGGCCCTGGCGTTCAAGCTGATGAGCGATCCGTACGTCGGGCAACTGACCTTTATCCGCGTGTACTCTGGCGTGCTGCGCAAAGGCGACGCGGTGTATAACCCGGTCAAAGGGAAGAAAGAGCGCATCGGGCGTATCGTGCTGATGCATGCCAACGATCGCCACGAGGTGGACGAACTGCGCGCCGGGGACATCGCGGCCTGCGTGGGGCTGAAGGATGTGACTACCGGCGACACGCTTACCGATCCGAACGCCGTCATTACGCTTGAACGCATGGAGTTCCCGGACCCGGTTATCTCGCTGGCGATCGAGCCGAAAACTAAGGCCGATCAGGAGAAAATGGGGATCGCGCTGCAGCGTCTGGCGGCGGAAGATCCGTCGTTTCGCCTGCATACTGACGAAGAGTCCGGCCAGACCATTATCTCCGGGATGGGTGAGCTACACCTTGAGATCATCGTCGACCGCATGAAGCGTGAGTTTGGCGTCGAGGCGAACATTGGCCGCCCACAGGTAACCTACCGTGAAACCCTGCGTAAAACGGTGAAGGATATCGAAGGCAAATTTGTCCGTCAGTCCGGTGGTAAAGGCCAGTACGGCCATGTGGTGCTGAGCCTGGAGCCGCTGGAGCCCGGAAGTGGCTTTAAATTTGAAGATGCCACCAAGGGCGGCGTGGTGCCGCGCGAGTATATTCCGTCCGTTGAGAAAGGGCTGCGGGAAGCGATGAACAGCGGCGTGCTGGCGGGCTATCCGGTTGTCGATGTCAAAGCGACGCTGACGTTTGGCTCATATCACGACGTCGACTCCTCGGAGATGGCGTTCCGCACGGCGGCGATCCTCGGCTTTAAAGAGGGGGCCCGCAGGGCGGATCCGGCGATCCTTGAGCCGATCATGCACGTGGAGGTGGAAACGCCGGAAGAGTACGCCGGTAACATCATGGGCGATCTCTCTTCCCGCCGCGGCATGGTGCAGGGGATGGCGGAGCAGTACGGAAGCCAGATTATTCGCGCTGACGTGCCGCTGGCAGAGATGTTTGGTTATGCCACGACATTGCGCTCGATGTCCCAGGGACGCGCGACGTATACGATGGAGTTCCATCATTTTGCGGAAGCCCCGCGGAATGTTGCGGATGAGATTATTTCACGACGTGCGAAGTAATACGGTTACCCTCTCCCGGTAGGGGGAGGGTTTTCTCAATCCAGCGCCTTCACCATTTTTCCGCTCGCCACAAACGTCCCGGCGCCAAGATGATGCAGCGTATTCAGCTTATCCCCGTCAAACTGCCAGCGCCCGGCGATAAATGCGCGTTCATCGGCTGCCGCTGAAACCACTTCACCAAACAGGGTATCGTATTTTTCTGCTGCGGCTGTCACCGGGAGTAACCGGCACTCCATCCACGCCAGGCATTTTTCCTCAATCACCGGCAGGCCAAGCTCAGGACCGTTCACGACCGGGATCCCGTAGCAGTTAAATTTGTCTTCATCGCGTCCGCTGACGCTACCGACCGCGTATGTCCAGTTGGCCGCCGCCACGCCGGGGATGACGATGCCAAACTTCCCGCTGCGCTCAATCAGTTCACGCGACCAGGTGCTTTTATCCACGACTATTGCGATGCGCGGCGGTTCAAACTCAACGGGCATTGACCATGCGGCGGCCATCACGTTGCGTCTGTCCAGGCTTTCATCCCGACTGGTGATAAGCACAGTAGGGCCGTGGTTCAGCAGACGGCTGGCATGACGTAATTCAACAGGGCGAAAGTGGCTCATAGGTTCTCCTCATCTATACCGATGAGTATGACGAAAAAGCACGTAAATCAAAGTGAGTGCGTAAAATTAGTTTATAAACAGAACATCACAATCAAAGGAAACTGATTCATGTCCCCATTCCTGACCGCCTATTTCGCCCGCATCGGCTGGACGCAGCCGACACGGGTGGATATCGATACCCTGCGCGCGCTGCATTTACATCACAACTGTGCGATCCCTTTTGAGAATATTGATGTCGTTCTGCCGCGCGAAATCCAGCTTGACGATCGATGCCTGGTCGACAAGCTGTTCACCGCACGTCGCGGAGGGTACTGCTTTGAGCAAAACGGCCTGTTCGAGCGCGTTTTGCGTGAGGTCGGGTTTACTGTGCGTAGCGTGCTGGGACGCGTGGTATTAGCGAATCCGCCGCAAATGCCGCCGCGCACGCACCGTCTGCTGCTGGTTGAGCTTAACGGTGAGCGCTGGATAGCCGATGTGGGGTTTGGCGGCCAGACGCTGACGGCGCCGATTCGACTGCTCGCTAATGAAGAACAGGAGACGCCGCACGGGCTGTATCGTCTGCTGAGCGAGGGGAACGACTGGGTGCTGCAGTTCCGGCACCACGAGCACTGGCAGTCGATGTACCAGTTTGACCTGACGACGCAGTATTTCAGCGATTACGTAATGGGGAATTTCTGGTCGGCGCACTGGCCGCAGTCGCATTTCCGTCATCATCTGTTGATGTGTCGCCATCTGCCGGACGGCGGCAAGCTTACGCTAACAAACTTCAACTTTACCCACTGGCGGAACGGCCATGTGGAGGAGCAGATCCATCTGCCGGATGCGGAGGCGCTTTACCAGCTGATGCAGGAACGCTTTGGGCTGGGCGTTGACGATGCAAAACACGGATTTTCGCTGGCGGAGTTGACGGCGGTAATGGCGGGCTTTGATACACATCCTCAGGCCGGGAAATAATACGCAAAGGGGCACAGGCCCCTTTACCGTTCCAGAATTTATAGCTGAGTAAACTTGCCGATCCAGGGGCTGCTGTTTTCGCCTGACCACAGATGTAAAATCAGCTCCCGGAATTTTTCCGCCGCCGGACTCAGGGTCGTTTCGCGCCGCTGCACGAGGCCCAGCGTACGCCTTATCACGGGTTCAATCAGTGGCCGGCTGACAAGGACATGATGTTCGTCGGTCGGCATCGCCAGGCTGGGAACGACAGACACGCCAAGACCCGCTTCCACCATCCCCAGCGACGTTGACAGGTGACGTACTTCATAAAACCAGTTCGGTTTCCAGGCCATCTTCTCGAACGCCTGATCGATAAGCGATCGGTTCCCGCTGGAGCGCCTTACCCCAATCAGCTTCATCCCTGCCAGATCGTCCCATGTCACCAGCGGTTTTTTCGCCAGCTCGTTGTCCCGTCGGCATGCCAGAACGAAGGGTTCGTTAACCAGCGGCGCAAAATCGATATTAGGATGTGTGACGTTTATCATATTTATGCCGAAATCTGCGTCGCCATTTAACACCGCTTCGAGACAATCGCTGGCACTGTGCTCAAGTATGCGGATACGGATGTTTGGGTAGTCATTGTTATAATCTCGTATCACTGAAGGCAGAAAATAGAAAGCGGCAGTGGGGATACAGGAAACGGTAATAACCCCTGCCTGATGCGTCGCCATCTCTTTAATACTCAGGACCGCGCTTTCATAAAAATCGATTAAATTCTTTGCCTTAGGTAAAAATTCCCTTCCCACGGTTGTGAGTTTGACGCTGCGCGTGGACCGTTCAAACAGCGTGGTCCCCAGGCTCTCTTCGAGCTTCTGAATTCTGCGTGTTAAAGCCGGTTGTGAAATGTGAAGAAATTGCGATGTTTTTGTAAAGCATCCGATTTCTGCAATTTTTACAAACGCTTGTATTCCCTGTAATTCATGCTGCATATCCGCACCTGATTATGGCTTGCCTATACCCACGGTAACGCAAGGGCTATTAATACGCAAAGCGTATTAATCCTGCTTTTTTTGACATTAGAGTTATCAACGGGAGTGTGAAAACCTTATTGCGTTCCTGATAAACGCGAAATGAGAAAAAAGACATGTTAAAGATCCCTTGCGTATTAATGCGTGGCGGTACCTCAAAAGGTCCGGTCATTCTGGCCAGCGATCTGCCAGAGGAAACCGAAGCGCGTGATGCAGTTTTACTCAGCCTGATGGGCGCGGGGCATGAACTCGAAATTGACGGTATTGGCGGGGGAAGTCCGCAAACCAGTAAGGTGGCGATCGTCAGTCTGTCCGACAGTCCGGACGCGGATGTGGATTATCTGTTCGCACAAGTGATGGTGAACGAACGTCGCGTTGATACCACGCCTAACTGCGGCAATATGCTCTGTGCCGTGGGGCCCTTTGCCATTGAAAAGGGGCTGGTCAAGGCGCAAAGCCCGGTGACGACGGTGCGTATTCGCAATCTGAACACCGGAACACTGGTCGACGCGGAAGTGCAAACACCTGACTATCGGGTCGAATATGAAGGCGATACCCAGATCGATGGTGTGCCGGGTACAGCGGCACCGATTGGCTTAACCTTCCTGAATTCTGCGGGGTCGAAAACCGGAAAACTGCTGCCAACGGACAGCGTAACAAACGTGTTCGACGGGATTGAAGTTACCTGTATAGATATGGCGATGCCGATGGTCCTGATTGACGCCTCGGCGTTGGGCAAAACAGGCGGGGAGTCACCAGCAGAATTAGATGGCGACAGGGCGTTTAAAGAAAGGCTTGAGAACCTGCGTCGTCAGGCTGGCGCGGCGATGGGCTTAGGGGACGTGTCCAACAAAGTGATCCCTAAACCGGTTCTTCTTAGCCGGGCGCGTAACGGCGGCACGCTTCAGGTGCGCTATTTCATGCCGCATACTTGCCATAAATCACTGGCGATTACCGGTTCGATTGGTATCTCAACCGCGACGATTATTGAAGGCTCCATCGCCGCGAAAATTGTTGCCGATCGTCCAAAGGAACGCTTTACCAACATTATTGATATTGAACACCCCAGTGGAAAAATATCCGTATCGTTGCTGAGGAACGGAAATAATATCGAAAATACCCGGGCTGCGGTTATTCGCACGTCGCGCAAATTATTTGAAGGCGTTGTTTGCGTGCCAGAAAAACTGCTATCTGAAGTTGATTAAGTAAAGTCGTAACTAAAAAGCTAACCATCTTACAAAAATACACCCTGTACCTTAACTATAATACTGAGGTTATTATGGCGTTAACGCATGCTAACAATACCCTGAAAGCTCCCGACCCGGTAAAAGCCAGCGCGCATATTCGCGTCATTCTGGCGCTGGCCTTATCCGGGCTTGCGGAACTTGCTTCGTTGTTTTTTATTCAGCCACTGCTCCCGACACTTGCTGTGGAATATAATGTTCCGGTCAGCCAGGTGAGTATTATCTTATCCGCAGAAACAGCGTTGCTGGCAATTGGGCTGCTGTTTACCGGAACGTTATCCGATCGCTATGGCAGGAAGCGGTTAATTATCGTCTCTCTCCTGCTGGGCGGCATTCTGACGCTGCTCTGCCCGCTGGTAGAATCCTGGGCAATGCTGGTGGCGCTACGTGCGGTGATTGGTCTGGCGCTGAGCGGCATCGCGGCGGCGGCAACCGCCTACATCAGTGAAGAGGTCGCCCCGGTGGCGGCAGGTATTGTGACGGGATATTTCGTCTTCGGTAATTCGATGGGCGGAATGTCCGGGCGTATTGTTGCCAGCCAGCTGATCGATCACGTTTCCATCAATGTCATCTTTTACGGGTTTGCGGTCAGCCTGATTGCGGTTGCCATTCTGGTGAAGTTCCTGCTGCCAGAATCGAAGAACTTCACGCCTACGCAGAATCTTAATGTAATGCGCATGGTGAAAGGGGCGGCATCGCATTTCAAAAACAAAAATCTGGCGCTGGCGTTTGTTATCAGCTTCATTATTTTTGGCGCATTTACCTCACTTTATAACTATCTGGCCTTCTTCCTGAAAGGCGAGCCGTTCCATATTTCACCGGCAAACGCGGGTCTGCTCTCCTTTAGCTTCGCCCTGAGTTTCTTTACCGCTCCACAGGCAGGTCGCTTATCGGCGAAATATGGCGCCATGAAAGTCCTGCGCGTGCTGTTCCTGATAATGGCCTTAGGGATGCTGCTGACGCTGACGTCAAATGTCGTCACCTTTATTGTTGGCGCTGTGATTTTTACCGGCTGTTTCTTCGGCTGCCACTCTATCGGTTTAAGCTGGGTCAGTAAAAATGCAACGCATGCAAGAGGCCAGGCCGTCGCGCTCTATTTATTCTTCTACTACATGGGCGGTTCGGTTATTGGTTTTATCAACGGTTTTGTCTTCCACTCAATGGGCTGGCAGGGGATGACCGGATTTATTCTGGCATTACTGGGCGTGGGCGTTGTGGTGGCAACGTATCTGGCATCCGGTAATAAACAGGTACTGGTTCCAGCGCAGTCAGCTGAATAAATAGCATGGCAATGTGTTCACGCCTCCGGGCGTGAACACAGAATGAGCACGTATATCAAGCAGGTATTATTATGAAATTAGCAAGCTATATTCATCAGGGCCGTAAAAGTTACGGAATTTATACACAGTCCGGCATTATCGATCTGGGTAATAAAATCGGCCATCACTATGCGACATTAAAAGACCTTCTGCAATGGGATGCGGTTGACGTCGCCAGGCAATATCACGATTGCCCTGTGGATATGATGCCTGAAGACATTACCTTCCTGCCCGTGATAGAAGAACCGGGAAAGATATTCTGCGTTGGGATGAATTACGCTGAAAAAAGAAAAGAATTTGCCGAGACCAATAATGCTCCCACGCTGTTTATTCGCTTTCCTGATTCCCAAACCGGACATGCGCGGCCGGTTTTAAAACCGGTTCTCTCCAGCGAGTTTGATTACGAAGGCGAGCTGGCCGTAATCATCGGTAAACCCGGCTCCCGAATTGACGTCAATACCGCGCTCAGCCACGTGGCAGGCTACAGCTGCTACATGGATGGTTCCGTCCGCGACTGGCAGCACGCCTGGTTCACCGCTGGTAAAAACTGGAAGCAAACCGGTGCCTTTGGCCCGTATATGACCACGGCGGATGAGATCCCCGATCCTCACGCGCTGACCATTCACACCTGGCTGAACGGCATGCTGGTTCAGAATGACTCCACCGGCAGCATGATCCACAAAGTGGCGGATCTTATTGCCTACATCAGCACGTTCACCTCCCTCAGCGCCGGGGACGTCATCATTACCGGCTCGCCCGGCGGCGTCGGGAAAAAACGTAATCCGCCTCTGTTTATGCGCGATGGCGATCGCGTCGAAGTCGAAATTGAAAACATTGGCCGCCTGATGAACACCATCGTGGAAGCGCAACCCCAGCAGCAAGAATTAACCGTCTAGACGCTCAGGAGAGAGACGATGTACACCGCCACCACGCCAGAATTTGAGGTGATTAAAGCCGGTAACGCTCTGGCCAGAGAGGAGGTAGCCCGCTTCCTGGCCCGCAACGGTTTAGGCATTGATAACGATATTGAGCAATTTATCGCTGCGCGCTATCAGCGCCAGCTTGTCGCCTGCACCGGCATTGCGGGTAACACGCTGAAATGCATCGCCGTGGATGCCGGGTGGCGGGGCACGTCGTTAAGCCTGACGTTAATTCATGAGGCCGAGCTGCTGGCGGCACAAAACGGCGAACATCAGCTCTTTCTTTTTACCCGCCCGGATAACGTAAAGTCATTTCGCGGATGCGGGTTTTATCCCCTGGTGACGATCGAGAACTGTGCGGCGTTAATGGAGAATACGCCGGTTGGTATTCATCGTTACTGCAGCCAGCTGCGTCGTCATCATTTCGTGCCGGGGCAAAACACTGGCGCGATTGTGATGAACGCGAATCCGTTCACCCTGGGCCATCAATATCTTATCGAGCATGCGGCCAGCCGGTGCGACTGGCTGCATGTTTTCGTAGTGCAGGAAGATGTCTCCGCTTTTTCTTTTAAAGAACGGTTTGCGATGGTCAAAGACGGATCGCGGCATCTGCAAAATGTCACAGTGCATCCGGGGTCGGCATATATTATTTCTCGCGGCACATTCCCGGGCTATTTCCTGAAGGATAAGCAGGTCATCGATAAAGCCTATGCCGCTATTGACCTCATGCTGTTCAGAAGTTTTATCGCCCCCGCGCTGAATATTAATCATCGTTTTGTCGGTACCGAGCCGTTCTGCCCGTTAACCGCGGAATATAACCGGGCGATGCACCGCTGGCTGGAAGACGAAGCGTGTTCAGCGGCGCGAATCAGCGTACACGAAATAGAAAGAAGAACGGATGGCAACAATGTGCCGGTCTCAGCTTCAGCCGTTCGTCGTTTATTAGATGAAAACAAACTCACTGCTGCCAGCCGCATGGTGCCAGCCACCACGCGCGCGTTTTTGAATAAAGAGGTACAGCATCAGCCTTGTTTATCTGAACCGATGTCGGCAGCGGTTTAACCGCGTTATCACAGGAAAAATGATATGAAAATTGTGCAAGCCGCAATGGCGGGAACGCTGGAGTCCAGCGACCTGATGGTCAAGGTCAGTCCCGTCGAGAGCGGGCTGGATGTGGTCATCCAGAGCGAAGTATATAAGCAATTTGGCGACCGAATTACTGAGGTTGTCAATGAAACCCTGGCCGCGTTCAACATTGAGCAAGGGCTTGTCGTTATTGATGATAAAGGTGCGCTGGACTGCGTGATCCGCGCCCGCGTGCAGGCTGCTCTGCTCAGAGGAATGGCCCGGGAAGACATTGCATGGGAAACGTTATAATGAAAAAGTTACGCCGCAGTATGTTATTTATTCCCGGTTCGAGTGCCGCCATGCTATCAACGGCATTTATCTACAAGCCTGATTCCATAATGTTTGATCTGGAAGATGCCGTTGCGCTAAAAGAAAAAGACAGCGCCCGCCTTCTGGTATTTCACGCCCTGCAACACCCGATGTACAACAATATTGAAACCGTTGTCAGAATTAATCCGCTGAATACGCCTTTTGGATTAAAAGATCTGGAAGCTGCCGTCAGGGCGGGTGTCGATGTCATTCGTTTACCCAAAACCGATTCCCCGGAAGATATTCATCAGCTCGAATGTGAAATCGTCCGCATTGAAGAAACCTGCGGACGTCCCGTTGGCTCAACGAAATTAATGGCGGCGATAGAATCTGCGGTTGGCGTGATTAACGCTGTCGCCATTGCGAAATCCTCCGACCGCCTGATGGGTATTGCGCTGGCCGCCTTTGACTACGTGATGGATATGCAAACCGAGCGGGGCGACGGAACGGAGCTGTTCTATGCCCGCTGCGCCGTATTACATGCCGCGCGCGGAGCCGGTATTGACGCCTTCGACGTGGTGTACGCCGATGTGAACGACGAGGCCGGTTTCCTGAAAGAAGTGGATCTCATCCGCCGGATGGGCTTCAACGGAAAATCGCTGATTAACCCACGACAAATTGAAATTATTCATAACGCCTACGCGCCAACGCAGGAAGAGGTGGATTACGCAGAGCGCGTGCTTGCCGCCGCAGAGGAGGGTGAACGCAACGGACTGGGGGTGATTTCGCTGAACGGAAAAATGATCGATGCGCCAATCATCAACCATGCCCGCGTCGTGATCGAACGTAAAAATGCCTCCGGCATTCGTCAGTAATCCCCTTTACCGCAAGCGACAGGATGAAAAATGAAAAACCAAACTGAAACCCTGCACCACATTCCTGGCTCTCGCCGTGAGTACGTCGCCTTCAGCGGCGCTAACGCGACGACGCCTTATCTTGCTGACAGCCAGCAAAAGTATCAGCGCAAACTCTTTGCCAGCGTGGACGATGCGCTGGCCCGCTGCGATTTGCATGACGGCATGACCGTCTCTTTTCATCACGCCTTTCGTGAAGGGGATAAGGTCATCAATTACGTGATGGATAAGCTGGCCCAGCGCGGCTTAAAGGGGATCACGCTCGCGTCCAGCTCGCTGATGTCGTGCAATTCGCCACTTATCGCGCACATTCGCAACGGCGTGATCGGCAAAATCTACACCTCCGGGATGCGCGGCGAACTTGCGGATGCGATTTCGCACGGGCTGATGGACGAGCCGGTGCAGATCCACTCCCACGGCGGGCGGGTGAATTTGATTCAGCAGGGCGAAATTGCCATTGATGTCGCGTTTCTGGCGGTCTCATGCAGCGACGAATACGGCAATGCCAGCGGCAATGGCGGCACTTCGCAGTGCGGCTCTCTCGGCTATGCGATGGTTGACGCGAAATATGCCAGAAAGGTGGTCTTGCTCACCGAAACCCTGAAGCCGTTCCCCAACCTGCCAGCCAGTATCGTTCAGGATCAGGTTGACTATGTAGTGCAGATTGAGAGCGTCGGCGACCCGGCAAAAATCAGCGTCGGCGCCGCCAGGGTGACCAGTAATCCGCGTGAGCTGATGATTGCCCGCTCTGCGGCCGACGTTATCGAACACTCCGGCTACTTCCGCGACGGCTTTTCCATTCAGACCGGTTCAGGGGCGGCGTCAACCGCCTGCACGCGGTTTATGGAAACCCGCATGCGCAAGCACAATATTGTCGCCCGCTTCGCGCTCGGCGGGATCACCGGCAGCATTGTCGATCTGCATCAGAAAGGGTTAATTGAAAAGATCCTCGATACGCAAAGCTTTGACGGCGCGGCAGCAGCCTCCATGGCCATCAATCCCGACCACGTGGAGATCTCCACCAACGTGTATGCGAACCCGGCCGCAAAAGCCGCCTGCTGCGACAGGGTGGACGTGGTCATCCTCAGCGCGCTGGAGGTGGACACCCAGTTCAACGTTAACGTGCTGACCGGCTCCGACGGCGTGATGCGCGGCGCGTCGGGCGGACACTGCGACGTCGCCGCGGCGGCAAATCTCACCATCGTGGTTGCGCCGCTGATCCGCAGCCGCATTCCTACCGTCGTCAGGCAGGTCACCACCCTGGTGACGCCGGGCGAAAGTATCGACGTTTTGGTTACCGATCACGGTATTGCCGTTAACCCGGCGCGCCCGGAAATTCGCGAACGCCTGATTAACGCCGGGCTTTCCGTTGTCGACATCGACGCGTTGTATCAAAAGGCGCTGCTCATCTCGGGTGAACCTAAGTCTGTTGAGTTCACTGACCGCATCGTCGGCGTGGTGCGCTACCGCGACGGCAGCGTGATTGACGTGGTTCGTCAGGTGAAGGAGTAATCGTCATGACGGATAAAGCCTCGAACGCGAAAGTCTCTCTGGAACAGGTGTTAAGCGCCAGAGAGCAGCGAGCCCGTCGCCAGCAGGCGTGGCTGTTTCAGTCGGAACATACGGTTGTATCCGTCACGCTGGTCTGGCCGGGGGAGGTGAAGGATACCGACCTGGCCAGACGGGTGATGGCCGCCGCGAATCAGGCGCTCGGCGAAGTATTCCGCACCCATCAGTGGACGGTGTGCCGGCATCAGATCCTGCAGCCGGTCTCCGGCCCCGAAGCGCTCTGGTCGGTGTCGGCACCCGCGTGGATGATAAAACACGTCACGGCGCATCTGGAAGATAACCATCCTCTGGGGCGCCTGTGGGACATCGACGTGCTTTGTCCGAAAAAGGGGCTGCTGAAAAGAAACGCCATCCAGCAGCCGATGCGCAGTTGCTTTATCTGTCATGAACCGGCCCACGTTTGCTCTCGTGCGCGGCGTCATTCGCAGGCCGAACTCGCGCGCATAATCGAGGAGTTAACCGATGACTACTTCGCTTGCCAGATGTAAAGCGCCAGACGTTCAGCGCACCTTCGCTGAGCTGGCTGCCGAGGCAATGTATCGGGAAATTCGCTTAACCCCGAAGCCGGGTCTGGTGGATCGCGTAAACAGCGGGGCGCATAGCGACATGGATTTTGCGCTGTTCATGACCAGCATTGCGGCGATTGCGCCCTGGTTCTCAACGTTCTTTAACGTTGGCAGAGAGACGGCTCGTCTTGCTGGCCCGCAAACGCTGCGAGCCATAAGACCGACCGGCCTGGCCTGCGAGCAGGCGATGTTTAACGCGACCGGCGGGGTGAATACCCATAAAGGCGGGATCTTCTCGCTGGGGCTGCTGTGCGCCGCGGCGGGACGTCTGACGCAAAGGGATGAAACGCTCACGCAGCGCAGTTTATGCCGCGAGACCCGCATTATCTGTACCGGCATCGTTGAGCAGGAGCTGAAAACCACTGGCATCGCCAGAACGAAGGGCGAGCAGCAGTTCCAGACATACGGATTTACCGGGGCGAGAGGGGAAGCGGCAAGCGGTTTTATGACCGTTCGCCAGGCGGGTCTCCCGCACCTGCACACCGCGTTAGGTCAGGGCGAATTCGAAGACGTGGCGCTCTTAAGAATGCTGCTGGGTTTGATGGCGGCGAATCCGGATACCAATCTGGTTTCCCGTGGGGGAATAAAAGGTCTGAGCTACGCCAGACGCTATTCGAGGCGGTTATTAAAAATAAAACGTCTCCCGGCGGATAAATTGGTTAACGCGCTGCTCAGAATGGACGCGGAATTTATTAAACGCAATTTAAGCCCCGGCGGTAGCGCCGATCTTATTTCCGTTGGCTGGCTATTGTCGCAGTTGCCACCCGAATAATCGCGAATAGCGTAACAGGAAAACCTCATGATCGAGCAACGTCTGCAGCAGCTCAGTAAGGTGTACACCCTTGTTCTGGTCCCGGGTCTCAGAGACAGCGATGAACATCACTGGCAAAGCTGCTGGGGGCGGCGTTTTCCCTTCTGGAAACGGATCCAGCAGAAAAACTGGTTAGAGCCCGATATCGAAAATTGGGTTTCGGCCATTACCCGCGAGCTGGCAATGTGCCCGCTGCCCGCCATTCTCGTCGGCCACAGCTTTGGCGCGCTGGCGTCCTGTCGGCTGCTGCAAACGCGGCGGATAAACGTAGCCGGGGTGGTGATGGTCGCACCGGCAGAGCCTGCTTTTTTCGGACTTGAAGAGGCCATTCAGCCTACGCCATTACCCGTCCCCTGCATGGTATTTGCCAGCCGAAACGATCCTCTGATGCCTTTTGCGCGCGCTCACTATTGGGCCACGCGCTGGTGCGGTCATCTCATCGATATCGGTGAGGCCGGGCACATTAATTCTGAGTCCGGTTTTGGCGAATGGCCATACGGACTCGAACGATTAACTGAATTTTGCGAACAACTTTAGCTTTAACAGGAGAACCTATGTTAGATGATTATCATCAGCACCAGAAAGCGCGCGCTGACTCGGGTATTCCGGCGAAACCGTTAACGGCGGAACAAACCGATGCACTTATTCATTGTTTAATAAATGATGCGTCCGCATATCATCCGCAATTATTGGATTTATTAACCCACAGCGTTCCGCCGGGCGTTGATCTCGCTGCAAAGCTAAAAGCCGATTTTTTATTTAAGGTGGCATTGCAGGAATACCGTGTAAACGGGCTTTCTCCCGACGCGGCCACAACGCTGCTGGGGTCTATGCAGGGTGGCTATAACGTCCAGCCGCTGATTGAGCTTCTTGATCATCCGAACCTCGCGCCGCTGGCCGCCGAGCAGCTCTCTTCTAGCATCCTGATCTTTGAAAAATTCAGCCTGGTGGAAGCCAAAGCGAAGAGCGGCAACGTCCGGGCAAAAGAGGTGCTTCACTCCTGGGCAAATGCCGATTGGTTCACGCTCCGTCCGGCCATGCCTGAAAAAATTACCCTGAAGGTGTTTAAGGTTCCCGGCGAGACCAATACCGACGATTTGTCTCCGGCACCGGAGGCGTGGTCACGTCCGGATATTCCGCTGCACGCGCTCTCCATGCTCAGTAACGTCAGGGAAGGGGTTACGCCTGATGAGCCCGGCGTGCGTGGCCCTTTGCGCCAGCTGGCAGAACTGAAAGCGTCGGGCTGGCCGCTGGCGTACGTCGGTGACGTCGTGGGGACCGGCTCCTCACGTAAATCCGCCACCAACTCCATTCTGTGGCACATCGGGAACGACATTCAGTACGTGCCGAATAAACGTAACGGCGGGTTTGTGTTTGGCGGCAAAATCGCGCCTATTTTCTTCAACACCCTGGAAGATTCCGGCGCGCTGCCGGTAGAGATGGATGTCTCCGCGCTAACGACCGGGATGCTGATCGATCTTTACCCGTACAAGGGCGAAATTCGTGAGACAGAAAGCCAGCGGCTGGTGACGACTTTTACCCTTAAAACCGAGGTGCTGCTGGACGAAGTGCGCGCCGGCGGGCGGATCCCGTTAATTATCGGACGCAGCCTGACGGCGAAAGCGCGGGAATCACTGAAGCTTGAGCCTTCAGCGGTATTCCGCACGCCCGCTTCACCTGCGCCATCCGCAACCGGCTTTACGCTGGCGCAGAAAATGGTGGGTAATGCCTGCGGCGTGGTGGGGATCCGCCCGGGACAGTATTGCGAGCCAAAAATCACTACCGTCGGTTCTCAGGACACCACCGGCGGAATGACGCGCGACGAGCTGACCGACCTTGCCTGCCTCACGTTTTCAGCCGATCTGGTGATGCAGTCTTTCTGCCATACCTCTGCGTACCCTAAGCCGGTAGATGTCCAGCTGCATGAAACCCTGCCGCAGTTTATCACCCGACGGAATGGGGTGGCGCTTAAGCCGGGCGACGGCATCATCCACTCCTGGCTTAACCGCATGCTGCTGCCGGATACGGTAGGCACGGGTGCCGACTCCCATACCCGCTTCCCGCTGGGGATCTCCTTCCCGGGCGGCTCCGGGCTGGTTGCGTTCGCCGCCGCAACCGGCATTATGCCGCTGGATATGCCTGAATCTGTGCTGGTGCGCTTTAAGGGCGAGATGCAGAAAGGGATCACCCTGCGCGATCTGGTGCATGCCATTCCGCTCTACGCCAGAAAGCAGGGGCTGTTGACGGTCGAGAAAAAGAATAAGCGCAACGTTTTCTCGGGCCGGATCCTCGAAATTGAAGGCCTGGAAACATTAAGCGCAGAGCAGGCGTTTGAACTGGCTGACGCCTCCGCCGAACGGTCCGCCGCCGCGTGCGTTATGCGCCTGGCGGAGGAGAATGTCGCGCAATATCTTCGCTCCAATGCGGCTCTTCTGCGCTGGATGGTTAAGCAGGGATACGAGAACGCCGCCACGCTTGAACGACGCATCGCTGAAATCGAGGCGTGGCTGGCTAACCCGTCGCTGCTCCGCGCCGATCATGACGCGGAATATGCGGCAGTCATTGAGATCGATCTCAATGAAATCACCGAGCCGGTGGTCTGCGCCCCGAACGATCCGGACGATGCCCGGTTACTTTCGGAAGTTGCCTGCACTCCTGTCGAAGAGGTCTTCATTGGCTCCTGCATGACAAATATCGGTCACTTCCGCGCTGCGGGTGAAATCATGGCCGGTGCCAGCGAAAACCAGGCGCGTTTGTGGCTCGCACCGCCGACAAAAATGGATGCCCAGCAGCTCTCCCGCGAGGGCTATTTTAATCAGTTTATTAAAGCGGGGGCGAGAATCGAGCCTGCGGGCTGTTCCCTGTGCATGGGGAACCAGGCGAGGGTGCGTGAAGGGAGTAGCGTGGTATCAACGTCCACCCGAAATTTCCCGCATCGTCTGGGAACGAATGCGAAAGTATTCCTTGCCTCAGCTGAATTAAGCACCGTCGCGGCCATGCTGGGAAAAATGCCAACCGTGGAAGAATATTTTGACTATACGAATAAACTTCATGATGCGCATGAAAATATCTATCGCTATCTCAGTTTTGATACTCTTGCCGAATATCAGCTCAATGAAAGTGTTAATATCAATACTGTTAGTGTGTAATTGTCATTTTTATATTTGATAAACGATATTTTATCGGTGGGGGCTTCTCTCAGGAGCGGCCTCCGCTATTCAG
Organism: Enterobacter dykesii; assembly: GCF_008364625.2. Lineage (NCBI taxonomy): Bacteria > Pseudomonadati > Pseudomonadota > Gammaproteobacteria > Enterobacterales > Enterobacteriaceae > Enterobacter > Enterobacter dykesii. The sequence continues at coordinate 2,345,757 of NZ_CP126604.1, read as the reverse complement.
GGACCCTTTTCTCATGGGTGAGATATGCTTAACTCCAATGTTTTAAAAACAATCTTACTTGCCGTAATAATATTTTTATCAATATTTATTCCTCCACCTGATGGGTTAACCAAAGAGGCGTGGATACTGGCAGGTATATATCTTTCGGCCATCGTTGGGCTGGTCATTAAACCCTATCCTGAACCCGTCATCATGCTGGTCGCGGTCGCATTGACCTGTTTTACCGTGACCAAATTCCCCGATTCTCCCGTGAAATCCATGGACGTTCTTAGCGGATACGCCTCAGGCACAACCTGGCTGGTGTTTAGCGCCTTTACGCTTAGCGCGGCGTTTGTCACCACCGGTCTGGGGAAACGGATTGCTTACTGGTTTATCCTGAAATTTGGCAGCACGACGCTGAGGCTGGGTTATGTAACCGCCTTGCTGGATTTGGTGCTGGCACCCGCCACGCCCTCAAATACCGCGCGGGCAGGTGGAGTGGTTTTCCCTATTATTAACAGTATCGCGACGGTATTAGGCTCAACGCCACAAGAGTCACCGCGCAAGGCCGGCCGTTATTTAATGGTCAATGTCTATATGGTGACTAAAACGACCAGCTATATGTTTTTAACCGGTTTTGCCGGGAACGCGTTAGCGCTACAGCTTATTTCCGACATTTTCCATATTCATATTAGCTGGATCGGTTGGATGCTGGCGGGTGCACCGTTGGGGTTATTGATGCTGTGTATTATCCCCTATATTTGTTACCGCGTTGCCTCGCCGGAAATTAAAAAGATTGATAATGTCGCGATTGCTACCAACGGTCTGCAAAGCCTCGGTGCAATGAGCCTCAAAGAGAAGGGGCTGGTGGTGATTTTTATCGCCGCGTTATTAGGCTGGATCTTCTCGCGTCACCTTGGGCTAAATGAATCCGCCGTCGCCATTATCGCGATGGGGGCAGCGCTGCTGTTTAATATTATCGGCTGGAGCGATGTACAGAAAAACAAAGGCGGCTGGAATACCCTCATGTGGTACGGGGGCATCATCGGTCTGAGCGCCACGCTGAGCAAGGAGGGATTTTTCCGCTGGCTGGCTGATTTCCTGTCAACGCACCTCGATTTTCTCAGCGCGGGGTATATGACCATCGTTATTATCGTGTTTCTCAGCGTGCTGGTTCGCTATTTCTTTGCCTCCGGCGGGGCGTACGTCGCGGCGATGGTGCCGGTCTTTGCCACCGTGGGGCTGGTCACCGGAACGGCACCCGTTCTGCTTGCCCTCGCCATTCTGTTTTCCAACTCTTATGGGGGTTGCATCACGCACTATGGCGGCGCAGCGGGGCCGATTATCTTCGCCGCCGGGTATAACGACATCAGTTCATGGTGGACAATAGGCACGCTCGTGGCGCTGTGCACGTTTTTAATCCACATGTTCCTCGGCATTCCCTGGTGGGGTTTCCTGATGCAGCACGGCATGCTGCAGTCTTAACGGGCCAGGAGACGGTAAAACGCAGGCCGGGTAGGGCGTCGCCGCCACCCGGCAACATCACTGATGAGACGGGCCAGAAAACAACTCGAGCGTGATTAATGTATCAAGATGGTTGTTAAAGGCGGCTTCGTCCATTTCAGGCATGTTTAAGATATACATTCCGTCAAGGCCGCACACCAGCCCAATCAAGCGCCAGGCAATATTTTCCGCCCGATCGCCCGGATGAAATGCTCCGGCCTCCGTTCCTGCTTTGATAAGCGCCACCGTTTCCTGGTGCCACATCTCCATGGTCATCACATACGCGCCTTTGATGTCGGCATCACGGCTGGCCAGGATCTGCGCCTCACGCCACAGGCGAATATAGGGCTCAAACCTACCGTCATCGCTGCCGAGCATGGCATGGAGCTGTTCCCGCCAGCCGGCCTGTTTACCCGCAACATCGGCATCCAGCAGCTCGCGAATCAACCGTACGAAGGCCAGGGATTTTAACTCCCCGCCGGAGGTAAAATGATGGTGAACCTGTCCGGTCGCGACTCCGGCTTCAGCCGCAACGCGGCGTACCGTCATTGCCGCCAGTCCCTCGGTCAGCGCCACGCGCATGGCGGCCTGTAAGATGGCTTCCCGCCGTTCATCCTTGCTCAGATATCGCATCTTTACTCACTCTCAATGGGAATGAAACGAGTGTAACAAAAAGCTGGACACTCGTTCAACTTTACGTAGGATCGCATCCTGGACATGTGTCCATGTTTTGAAAGAAAAGGAAATTTATGTTTCGTCAGTGGTTAGCGTTAGTGATTATCGTGCTGGTGTATATCCCGGTGGCGATCGACGCGACGGTGCTGCACGTGGCGGCGCCAACATTGAGCATGACGCTGGGTGCCAGCGGTAACGAATTATTGTGGATCATCGATATCTACTCGCTGGTGATGGCGGGGATGGTGCTGCCGATGGGCGCCCTGGGTGATCGCATCGGTTTTAAACGCCTGCTCATGATTGGCAGCACGCTGTTTGGCCTGTCGTCGCTCGCGGCAGCGTTTGCCCCGTCAGCAGGGTGGCTGATTGCGGCGCGCGCCTCGCTGGCAATCGGCGCGGCGATGATTATTCCGGCTACGCTTGCCGGGATCCGCACGCTGTTTATCGACGCGCGGGATCGGAATATTGCGCTCGGCGTCTGGGCTGCGGTGGGATCCGGTGGCGCGGCGTTTGGTCCGCTGATTGGCGGTATGCTGCTCGAGCATTTTTACTGGGGATCGGTGTTTTTAATCAACGTGCCGATTGTGCTGGTGGTGGTTTCGCTGGCCGCGCGTTTTGTGCCACCTCAGCAGGGGCGCCCGGAGCAGCCGCTGAATATCAGCCATGCCGTTATGCTGATTGTGGCGGTTTTGCTGCTGGTCTACAGCGCCAAAACCGCGTTAAAAGGCGCGCTGTCACCGTGGCTGGTCGCCTCCGCGCTGGTGACCGGCTCGGTGCTGCTGTTTATCTTCGTGCGTATTCAGCTCCGCGCTCGCGTACCGATGATCGACATGCGTCTGTTCTGCCATCGCATCATTTTGAGCGGCGTGGTGATGGCGATGACCGCCATGATTGCCCTGGTCGGGTTTGAGCTGCTGATGGCCCAGGAGCTGCAGTTTGTTCATGGCTTTACGCCGTTTGAAGCGGGAATGTTCATGCTGCCGCTGATGGTGGCGAGCGGGTTTAGCGGCCCGATCGCGGGTGTGCTGGTGGGGCGTTTAGGGCTACGCATCGTCGCGGCTGGCGGAATGGGGCTCAGCGCCGTTAGCTTTATCGGCCTGTCGATGCTTGATTTCAGCACGCAGCAACTGCTGGCTTCTGCCCTGATGGTTCTGCTCGGCTTTAGCGCCGCCAGCGCGCTGCTGGCCTCGACCTCGGCGATTATGGCCGCTGCGCCGAAAGAGAAAGCCGCCGCTGCGGGGGCCATTGAAACCATGTCCTATGAGCTGGGCGCCGGGCTGGGGATCGCCATCTTTGGTCTGCTGTTGACCCGCAGCTTCTCGGCGTCGATTGACCTGCCGCAGGGGCTGAACGCCTCGCTCGTCGATAAGGCCTCGTCATCCATTGGTGAGGCGATGAAGGTGGCGCAGGATCTGACCCCGACGCTGGCAGAGCCGGTGATTGAGGCCGCGAAAAGCGCGTTTATCACCTCGCACAGCGTGGCGCTGGGCAGCGCGGGCGGCATGCTGCTGTTGCTGGCGGTAGGGATCTGGTTCAGCCTGGCGAAGGTCAAGCCGCAGTAATACAGGGCGCGCGGTTGGGGCAGATGGGCTATGTTTTTTATAGGATTATCTGACTCTTGCTGGAAAATATGCCGCCTTCGCCATACGAATTGATAATCATGGCGAGGGGGGCATCATGGCCCTGATGTCGCTTCTGGTGGAGAAAGGCAAAGTCGGGCGCTGTTTCTTCTTCAGCCTTTTGGCACTGCGCGAATAGGGAAAATATTTGGCCCGCTCATGGCGCTGTGGTTTTTGGCGATTGCTGAGCTGGGCGTGCGAGGGATCGTTCAACACCCGTCGGTATTGCTGGCCCTCAACCCTGCGTACGGCATCTCAGCCGACGCGTTGCCGTGTAGATTCTGGCGAAAGCAGAGCTCCTCTGCTTTCGCACCGTTTTATCTCTCCAGGGCCGCGGACAGGACGCTATGCAATAGCACATTCGCCCCTTTCTCCGACCACTCTGGCAGGATCCTTTCCGCTTCGTTATGGCTGATGCCTTTCACGCAGGGGATAAAGATCATGCTGGCGGGCGCAATTTTGCTGACATAGCAGGCGTCGTGTCCCGCACCGGAGACCATCGGTTTCGACGAATAGCCCAGTTCCGCCACGGCCTTTTCCGAACGCGCCAGGCATTTGACATCAAACGCAATGGGCGCGTAGTCAAAGATGCGCTCAACGGCAGCAGCGACGTCGCGCAGGCTGAGGCTTTCAGCCACTTTATGCAGCGCCGCTTCCATGGCTTCCAGCGCCTGCTGCATAGGGTGGCGAAACTCAACGCTGCATTCCACGCGGGACGGCACAACGTTGCGCGAGTTTGGCGTTACCTTCGCCATGCCGATCGTCGCGCGTCCGTCCGGCGCATGCCGATAGCCAATCTCTTCCACCTTCAGCGCCAGCTCTGCGAAGGCGGTCAGCGCGTCGCGGCGGCTGTGCATCGGCGTCGTGCCCGCGTGGGCGGCGAATCCGTCCAGCGTCAGGGTAAACCAGCGCTGGCCCATTGCCGCGCGGACTAACCCGATATCGATGGCCTCATCTTCCAGGATCGGGCCCTGTTCGATGTGCAGTTCGTAGCAGGCGTGAACGGGAAAGGCGCGGGCAGGGGTTTCACCCCGGTAGCCAATGCTCTCCAGCGCTTCGCCCACGGTGATGCCATCGTTATCCGCGCGGGCATGGGCGTACGCTTCGCTAAACTGTCCCGTCCAGACCCCTGAAGAGAGCATGGCTGGCGCAAAGCGCGCGCCTTCTTCGTTAGTCCAGTTCACCAGCACAACATCACGTTCAGTCTCAACGTTATGGTCGTTAAGGGTTCGCAGCAGCTCCAGCCCGGCCAGCACGCCGTAAACCCCGTCGTAGTTACCGCCCAGCGGCTGGGTATCCGCATGTGAACCCGTCATGACCGGGGCAAGCTGCGGGTTTTTCCCGGCGCGACGGATAAACATATTGCCCATGCTGTCGACGTCGCAGGTGAAACCCGCGTCCAGCGCCCAGTCGCGCAGCAGGTTACGCGCAATACGATCCTCCTCGCTCAGCGCCAGACGGGTCACGCCACCGGCGGGCGTGCCGCCGATCTGCGCCATCATCTCAAGCGTTGACCACAGCCGTTCGGCGTTGACGCGGATCATGGCTTGTCCTTACTGCTGCGGTAGCGAAAATCACAGCACGCGCCGCCCTGCATGATGGTGGTCGTGCGGGTCAGCTTCACGTCCGGCGCATAGCCAACGATGAATTTTTCATCGCGCGCGCAGGAGAGCAGATGACCAATCTCGCCCAGCCCCATTTCGTGATACATCTCCGCGTAGCGGCAGCGGGTCACGTTGTAGTTGTACTGCTGGTCGTCGGCGTCGATCACCTTCACGTCCAGGGCGTTATCTTTCTCCCACAGATACTGCAGGGCGATGAAACTCTTTACGTCCGTGCCGTTGGGTTCTTTGCTGGCAAACGCTTTGCCTGCGTCAATCGCGGCCTGCTCAATGGCCTCGCCAATGACCGCCTGGGCGCGGGTTTTCCCTATCTCGCGCACCAGGATTTCATAAATTGGCTTGATAATTTCTGCTTCAATTTTGCGGCGGGCGAGAATGCCCAGCTCGTTATTATCACTCATCACATTGCCCTCGCTGCGTTACTTCGCTTTTGCGCCACCCAGCACGGTCTGCGGCTGCCATTTGCCGTCGACAACTTTGTAAACGGTGAAGGACGGCGATTTCAGGTTACCTTCTTTATCAAACGCGATCTGGCCGGTGACGCCGGAGTAGCTGATGGCGCGCAGGGCGGGCAGATAGTCGGACGGCTCAACGGAGTCTGCTTTTTCCATCGCCGCAACCAGCACGCGGGTGGCGTCATAGGCGAACGGGGCGTGCAGTTCGATATGGGTGTGGTAGCGGGACTGATAGGCCTGCTCGAACGCTTTACCGCCCGGCATCTGGTCAACGGGCAGACCCGGCTCCAGCGCCACCACGCCTTCGCCTTCTTTCTGCGCCAGCTGCAGGAACGTCTGGCTGACAAATCCGCCTGCGCCCATCAGCGTGGCGTTCATGCCCAGCTGTTTGATACGACGCGCCAGCGGTGCGGCCTGGCTGTCGACGCCGCCGAAGAAGATCAGATCGGCGTTTTTACTCCGGATGGCGGTCAGCACGGCGCTGAAGTCCACCGTTTTGTCATCAACGTACTGACGATCGACAACCTTCACGCCCTGCGCTTCAAGGGATTTAATGAACTGGTCCGCCAGCCCCTGACCAAAGGCGGTGCGGTCGTCGATCACCGCAATGCGTTTGGCTTTCAGCGTATTGACCGCGTACTGGCCGGCTAGCTGACCGCCGTCGTCGTCGTGGCCCATCACGCGGAAGCTGGTATCAAAACCCTGTTTGGTATAGGCGTGACCGGTCGCGACCGGTGCCACCTGTGCGATGCCCGCATCGTGATAGACGCGTGCCGCAGGAATACTGGTACCGGTGTTCCAGTGACCGACAACGCCCGCCACGCCGCTATCCACCAGACGCTGCGCCACGGCCACGGCGGTGCGCGGGTCGGACTGATCGTCTTCGGACTGCAGTTTGAAGGTCACCGCTTTGCCGCCGATGGTCGGGTGCTGCTTGTTAATGTCGTCAATGGCCAGCTGCGCGCCGTTCTCCAGATCCTTACCGATACGGGCAGACGGGCCGGTGAGCGGGCCTGCCAGACCGATAACCACGGTTTCACCGTCGGCGGCCCACGCGGCCGTCGAGGCAAAACTGCCGAGGAGGATAGCGGCGCTGAGCGCACTGATTTTTACTGTTTTCATTGTATTTCCCTGATGTTGGCTGGTGTTGTTAAACGGGCATCTCGCCCAAATAAATCTGTGCAATCTGGTCGTCATTGAGCAGCGCTTTCGATTCGCCGTGATGGACAATGCTGCCGCTGTCCATCACCCACGCGCTGTCGGTGACTTCCAGCGCGAGACGGGCGTTTTGTTCGATGAGCAGCAGGGCAACGCCGCGCTCGCGCAGGCCGGCAATGACGGCAAAAATGTTCTCGACCATCTTCGGGGCAAGGCCCATCGAGGGTTCGTCGAGGATCAGCAGGCGCGGGCGGCTGAGCAGGGCGCGGTTAAGGGCCAGCAGCTGTTGCTCACCGCCGGACAGCAGGCCGGCGAGCTGATGCTGGCGTTCGCCCAGGCGCGGGAAGCGCTCGAAGATCTCGTTCATCTCGCGCTTAATTGTGACAGCGTCACGCCTGAGCCAGGCGCCCATCTGCAGGTTTTCCAGCACCGTCATTCGGGAGAAGATCCCCCGGCCTTCCGGGACCATCACCAGACCGTCACGGAGCAGGGTTTCGGGCCTGTGCTTACGCACCGCTTTACCGTTGAATTCAATACGGCCGCTAAAGCTTTCCAGCCCGGTAATGGCGCGCACGGTGGAGCTTTTCCCCGCGCCGTTAGCGCCGATCAGCGTAGCCTGTTCGCCCCCGTGCAGGGTAAAAGAGACATCGCGTACGGCCTGAATGCCGCCGTAATGCACGTCCACACGTTCAACCTTCAGTAATTCAGACATGGGCGTTGCCTCCAAGCCAGGCGGCGATCACTGCCGGGTCGCGACGCACGCTCTCCGGCGTGCCGCTGGCGAGCGTTTTGCCGTAATCAAGCACCGTCAGGCGATCGCAGATGCCCATCACCAGCTTGACGTCATGTTCAATCATCAGCAGGGTTTTGCCGTCATCGCGCAGTCGGATAAGCAGCTCGCCGAGCGCCACTTTTTCCGCTGCGTTCATTCCGGCGGCGGGTTCGTCCAGCGCCAGCAGCAGCGGATCCGTTGCCAGCGCGCGGGCAATCTCCAGACGGCGCTGATGGCCATACGCCAGATCGCAGGCGCGGTAGTGGGCGAACTTGGCAATGCCGGTGTACTCCAGCCAGTGCCAGGCCAGCTCCCGGGTCTGCTTCTCCTCTTCGCGAGCGCGTTTGTGACGGCTCAGCGCGGCCCACAGGCCGTTACGGGTGCGCACGTGGCGACCTACCATCACGTTTTCCAGCACCGACATGTCGTTAAAGAGGCGCACGTTCTGGAAGGTGCGCGCGATCCCGGCGGCGGTGACTTTCTCAATGTGCTTTGGAAAATAGGGCTTATCGGCAATGGAAAATTCACCGCTGTCCGCCGGATAAAGCCCGGTGATCAGGTTAAAACAGGTGGTTTTTCCCGCCCCGTTAGGACCAATCAGGCCGTAGATCTCGCCCTTGTTCACGGCGATCGAAACGTCATCCACGGCGGTAAGCCCGCCGAAGCGTTTTGACATGTTGCGTACGGTTAACAGACTCATGTATTCACCTCCTTGTGGCGTACCGGCCAGATCCCGGCAGGACGCACCAGCATGGCCAGCACCAGCGCCAGGCCGTAGAACAGCTGACGCAGCACTTCCGGGTCAATCAATACCGTACCGAACATCGCCTGCTGAACCGGGGCTGCCTGACTGCGCAGCAGTTCTGGCAGGGCGGTAAGCAGTATCGCGCCGAGGATCACGCCCGGAATGTGTCCCATCCCGCCCAGCACCACCATCGCCAGCACGGCAATGGATTCCTGTAACGTGAAGGATTCCGGGGAGACAAAGCCCTGAAACGCGCCGAACAGGGCTCCCGCCACGCCGCCAAAAGAGGCACCCATCGCAAAGGCCAGCAGCTTATAGTTACGCACGTTGATGCCCATCGCGCGGGCCACATCCTCATCTTCACGGATGGCGTGCCAGGCGCGGCCAATACGGGAATGCTGCAGGCGCAGGCAGACAAAGATAATCGCCACAATCACCAGCATCAGCAGGTAGTACCACAGCCACAGGGCGGGCACTTTGAAACCAAACCAGTGGTATACGCCGCTGAACTTCAGGCCGAACAGATTCAGCGTATCCACCCCCGTAATGCCCTTTGCACCGTTGGTGATGTTCACCGGACGGTCGAGGTTGCGCATCAGGATGCGGATGATTTCGCCAAAGCCGAGGGTCACTATCGCCAGGTAGTCCCCGCGCAGCTTCAGCGTGGGAGCACCCAGTAAAATGCCGCAGACCGCAGCGACGAGCGCCGCCAGCGGAATAATCAGCAGATATGAGGTGTGCAGCCCGTCCGGGAACCAGACGTTGAGGATCGGGAAAACCTCCAGCAGGTGTGGCGAGGCCATCAGCGCGGCGAGATAGGCGCCGACCGCGTAAAAGGCGATAAACCCCATATCCAGCAGGCCGGTATAGCCCACCACAATGTTAAGCCCCAGCGCCAGCATGATGTAGAGCAGGGCGAAGTCGATAACGCGCACCCAGTAGTTGCCGCCAAGCTGCGTGGCCACTACGGGGGCAACCAGCAGCGCGAGGCAGAACAGGACCATGCCTGACCAGAATTTGCCCGTCGCCGCCGGGGTTTGTAGTTGAAGCGTTGTCATTGTTTCCCTCACGCCCTGTGCGCTACGCGCTCGCCCAGCAGGCCTGCCGGACGGAAGACCAGCACCAGAATTAGGACCATGAAGGCAAAGACGTCCTGATAGTTACTGCCGAAGACGCCGTGGGTCAGTTCACCCAGGTAGCCTGCGCCCAGCGCTTCGATAATGCCGAGCAGGATCCCGCCAATCATTGCGCCACGAATGTTACCAATGCCTCCCAGCACGGCGGCGGTAAAGGCTTTGATCCCGGGCAAAAAGCCCATCGAGAAGCTGGCGTTGCCGTAGTTGCTGGCCATCATGACGCCTGCCAGCGCGGCAAATACGCCGCCAATGGCGAACGTCAGGGTAATAATGGCATTGGGGTTAACCCCCATCAGCGTGGCCACGCGCGGGTTTTCCGCCACGGCGCGCATGCCGCGGCCCAGGCGGGTGTATTCCACCAGCAGCCATAGCCCTGTCATCACCGCAAGCGCCAGCGCCACGGTAACAATGCCGGTGACGGTCACAATGGCGGGGGGATGCTGTTCACTTCCTGACGTCACGGCGATCGGTTCCATGGGCAGGATCTGCGGGAACATCAGCGGGTTGCGCGTCCAGATAATCATCGCCACGGTTTGCAGCAGGACCGAGACGCCGATACCCGAAATAAGCGGTGCCAGGCGCGGGGCGTTGCGCAGTCGACGATAGGCAAAGCGCTCCACGGCCATTGCCAGCAGGGCGCAAACGGCCATGGCAATCACCAGGGCAACGCCAAGCTGCAACAGCAGCGGCATGTGAGGAAAGGTAGTGTTCAGGGCGTTAATGGCGGAAAGGGTGGTGAGCGCACCGACCATCAGAATATCGCCGTGAGCAAAGTTAATAATGCGCAAGATGCCATACACCATGGTATAGCCCAGCGCGATCAGCGCGTAAATGCTTCCCAGCATCACACCGTTGATCAGTTGTTGTATGAGTGTATCCAACGTCTGTTCCCGCAAAGTCTTCTTTCTGCGGCTACCATCCAATAAATGAATTAAATTGTAAAATACACATATATTATTTCTTATGATAAACCGCTATTTCTTTATCTTTATGATTTGTATAAAAATAATGTAATCTCGCATTAAGGTGAAAAGCCTAAAGAAATCAACATATGAATAAAACAGAACAATCGGTGGGTTTGCCTGAGTATGCAGACAGCCGTCTGGCAAACGATCCGCCGCTTCGGGCCGTCCGGGCCTTTGAGGCCATCGCCCGGCTGGGCAGCGTCACGCTTGCCGCGCAGGAGCTGGATATCTCACCGTCGGCGGTCAGCCATCAGCTCAAGGTGCTCGAAGGGTATCTGCAAATGCCGCTGACGGAGCGTCAGGGGCGCAGACTGGTGCTGAGCCAGCACGGACGGGAATATTACCGCTCGATCCGTGCGGCGTTTAACGTGCTGCGCCAGGCAACGGAGCATCTGGCAGAGCAGGCGCAAACGCGTCAGGTCACCATCAGCCTGATCCCACTTTTTGGCATGGGGTGGTTTATCCCGCGTCTGCCTGATTTTATGCGTGCCAATCCGCAGACCGAGATCAACGTAGTGTATGCCAACCACCGTAACTATCTGAGCGATGCGTCGGATATGTCGATTCGTTTTGGTAACGGCCAGTGGGCGGGCTATCAGAGCGAAAAGCTGATTTCCGGACAGATGGTGCCGGTGTGCAGCCGCGCGTTTTTGCGCATTCATGGCCACATCGACACGCCTGAGCAACTGCTGCAAATGCCGCTGCTGCATGATGAGGAGCGCACCACGTGGCCGCAGTGGTTTCTGCTGCAGGGGGTAAAACGATCTCTGCGGCGCAGCGGCCCTCTGTTTGAAGACGGTCTGTTGACGCTGGCGGGCGTGCAGGCCGGGCTGGGCTGCGCGCTGATGCGCGAGCCGCTGATCGCGCCTTATCTTGAGAGCGGCGAGCTGGTGAAGATATTTGACTTACCCATTGATGACGGGCGCGACTATCACCTCTGCGTTCGTTCAGATTCAGAGATGACCGAGGACGGTAAGCTGCTGCAAAACTGGCTGCGTCGGGCGGCGAGCGGGGAGCCGTCATCCGGGTAAAAGCGACGGATAAAAAAAAGCCAGCTTATTCAGCTGGCTTTTGTACAGACAAGATTTAGAACTGGTAGGTCAGACCCAGCGCAACGATGTTGTCGGTACCGATGCCTGCCTGGCGAGTGAACTGGTTGTCGTCGAGCAGGTTGATTTTGTAATCCACATAGGTGGACATGTTTTTGTTAAAATAGTAGGTCGTGCCAACATCGATGTATTTAACCAGATCCTGGTCGCCGAAGTTTTCGATGTCTTTACCTTTGGACTGCAGGTAAGCAATGGATGGACGCAGGCCAAAGTCGAACTGATACTGAGCCACAACTTCGAAGTTTTGCGCCTTGTTTGCAAAGCCGTAAATGTCGGTACGCTTGTTGTTAGAGGTACCGAAGCGGGTTGCGTTATAGGTCTGAGAGTACTGCGCAGCAAGGTAAATGTTGTTCGCGTCGTATTTCACGCCACCGCTGTACACTTCAGCGCGGTCGCCTTCACCGTATACGCCAGCCGCATTCTGGTCAGCGGTACGACGTGAAGAGGACATTGCGCCACCCACGCTGAAGCCTTCACCCAGATCGTAAGTCAGGGACGCGCCGTAACCGTCGCCGTTCTGGTTCAGCAGGCTACGACCGCTGGTGTTTTCACCGCTTACGCTGCCGTTTTTGCCCTGGTACTGCAGAGCAAAGTTCAGGCCGTCAACCAGACCAAAGAAGTCCTGGTTACGGTAGGTCGCAACGCCGTTTGCGCGAGACTGCAGGAAGTTGTCGGCACCGTAGGTGTCGCCGCCGAATTCTGGCAGAACGTCGGTCCAGGAGGTCACGTCATAAATCACGCCGTAGTTACGACCGTAATCAAAGGAGCCTGCTTCAGCAAACTTCAGACCTGCAAACGCCACACGGGTCCAGGACTGGTTGTCGCCTTCGTCTTTGTTACCCTGAATCTGGTATTCCCACTGGCCGTAGCCGGACAGCTGGTCGTTAACCTGGGTTTCGCCCTTGAAGCCGATACGCATGTAGGTTTTATCGCCATCTGCGCCAGCGTCATCAGAGAAATAGTGCAGACCTGTTACTTTACCGTACAGATCCAGCTTGTTACCGTCTTTGTTGTAAATTTCGGCAGCGTTAACAACGCCTGCTGCCAGCATGGAAGTGACTGCCACTGCAACTAATTTAAGTTTCATCTTAAATGTTCCTTATAATTTTTTTTGAGTATTTCCTGAACCACTGTGAACGATTTCTAAACGAGGCTGCTCGTCAATGGCATGCTATTTTTAAAAATCTCGTAGTCTTATTTCAATAATAAGTTTCAAAATATTAGAGATAATTTCAATTAGTGTGATCTCGATCGTGCGAAAAGGCGATTATTCAAACAATGCGATCGAATTTCATACGATTAATAATTATGTATCCTGCGGGACTATTGCTATCGCTATAATTTCTGCGTGTTTTAATCTATTGCGTTAGATTTCGGTGTTGTCGATGCTTTGAGGGGGTTGTTATTACTGTTTTGACTTAATAACAGTAGGTTAGGGGTAAATTACGACGTATATTGCGAATGTTACCATGAACACGTCACAAATGAATTATTGCACTCAATGCTATCCATGGCGTTAATATTCGCGGTTGATTAATTTCACAACGTTGTCAGTTTGTGTCAATTATCTTTTCGACCGTTTACAGAAGACACCAAATATAAACCGAATTTAAACGGAAATACGATAATTATGATAAATATTCTGAGGAGCGATCACACTTTAAATTTATGTTAATTATGTTGCCGGGCTGAAATTCGCCCGGCCGTTGGAGAAGCATTATTTTCTTGTTGCGTACCAGCAGAGTAACGACCCGGCGCAGACCATCAGAGCGCCTTGCCAGAACGAGAATGAGAGGGGCGAACTCAGCACTGCGGCGGCAAGCGCGGCGGAGAGGACGGGGGTAAAATAGGATACGGCCGCCAGAACCGTGACGTTACCGTGAAGGATGCCAATATTCCATGCGGCGTAACCAAACCCAAGCGCGATACCGCACATAACGAGCTTCACGACCACGGGAAGCGTGAACACCATCTCGGGCTGATCGCTCAGGAAATATTTCACCCACAGGCTCAGCGCTGTCAGCAAAACAAACAGCGTAATGCCGTTTTGTCCTTTCGCAAATTTGCTGGTGACCGTGCAGTAGGCGGCCCAGATAAATGCCCCGGCAAACGCCAGCGCGTAGCTCAGCGGGCTGGAAACGATATTGCGGGTTATTTCATCAAGATGTAAACCCTGTTCACCGCCCAATACCCAGCAGACGCCCAGCAATGAGACGGCTAAGCCGGGGATCACCCACAGGGTCGATTTCTGCCCGTTGAACAAGATGGCAAACACAATGGTCAGGCTTGGCCAAAGATAATTGACCATGCCCACTTCAATCGCCTGCGATCGCGTTGCGGCATAGCCCAGCGACAGCGCCAGGCATATTTCGTAGCTGACAAATAAAACGCTGCCGGCAATAAGATAGCGAGGTGAAAACCGCCTGATATCAGGAAATCCTACCGTCACCAGACACAGTAATCCGCTCAGCGTGTAGATCATCGCCGCGCCGCCTACCGGGCCCAGTCCCTCACTCACGCTGCGAATAAGGCCGACCATGGTGCTCCATAGCAGTATTGCTGCCAGCCCAATAAGCGTTGCTCTCTTTCTGTCCATTACTTCGCCATTGCAATAAAAATCAGAGCAAAAATGTATCGCATTCATCCTGACGCTGTCGCCAATTATTCTCTTAAGCCGTTAATCAAAAAGAGGTATTTAAAGGTTCCGGGGGTGACTATTAAGGGGGTGAAGGCCGATGACCTTGATTTGACGCAAAAAAAACAGGGGCTTTGCTGTTAGTTTGCGGCGCGAAGTCTTATATGAAAACGAGGACAACAATGGACGTCAGCCGCAGACAATTTTTTAAAATCTGCGCGGGCGGTATGGCCGGAACAACGGCAGCCATGCTGGGATTTGCTCCCAAAATGGCGCTGGCTCAGGCACGCAACTATAAGCTGCTGCGCGCAAAAGAGATCCGTAACACCTGCACATACTGCTCCGTAGGTTGTGGGCTTTTAATGTATAGCCTGGGCGATGGCGCGAAGAACGCCAGAGAAGCGATTTACCATATTGAAGGGGACCCGGATCATCCGGTGAGCCGCGGGGCGCTTTGCCCGAAAGGGGCGGGGCTGCTGGACTATGTTCACAGCGAAAACCGCCTGCGCTACCCGGAATACCGCGCGCCGGGTTCAGCTAAATGGCAGCGTATCTCCTGGGACGAGGCCTTCTCCCGTATTGCAAAATTAATGAAAGCCGACCGCGACGCCAACTTTATTGAAAAGAACGCGCAGGGCGTAACGGTCAACCGCTGGCTCTCCACCGGGATGTTGTGTGCGTCCGCGGCAAGTAATGAAACCGGCATGCTGACGCAAAAATTTGTGCGCTCTCTCGGCATGCTGGCGGTAGACAACCAGGCGCGCGTCTGACATGGACCAACGGTAGCAAGTCTTGCTCCAACATTTGGTCGCGGTGCGATGACCAACCACTGGGTTGATATCAAAAACGCTAACGTCGTGGTGGTGATGGGCGGTAACGCCGCGGAGGCCCATCCGGTGGGATTCCGCTGGGCGATGGAAGCGAAAAACAACAACGATGCGACGCTTATCGTCGTCGATCCGCGCTTTACGCGTACGGCATCGGTGGCGGATATCTATGCGCCAATCCGCTCCGGCACGGACATTACTTTCCTGTCCGGCGTGCTGCTGTACCTGATCGAAAACAACAAAATTAACGCGGAATACGTTAAGCACTACACCAACGCGAACCTGCTGGTGCGGGATGATTTTGCCTTCGATGACGGGCTGTTTAGCGGCTTTGACGCCGAAAAACGCCAGTACGATAAAACGTCCTGGAACTATCAGTTCGATGAAAACGGCTATGCGCTGCGGGATGAAACCCTGACGCACCCGCGCTGCGTGTGGAACCTGCTGAAGCAGCACGTCTCCCGCTATACGCCGGACGTGGTTGAAAACATCTGCGGCACGCCGAAATCGGACTTCCTGAAGGTGTGTGAGGTACTGGCCTCCACCCGCGCCGCCGACAGAACCACCACGTTCCTGTATGCGCTTGGCTGGACGCAGCACACCGTCGGCGCGCAGAACATCCGCACCATGGCGATGATCCAGCTGCTGCTCGGCAACATGGGCATGGCCGGTGGCGGCGTAAACGCGCTGCGCGGGCACTCTAACATTCAGGGGCTTACCGACCTCGGTCTGCTTTCCACCAGCCTGCCGGGCTACCTGACGCTGCCGTCGGAAAAGCAGGCCGATCTGCAAACGTATCTTGAGGCCAATACGCCGAAAGCGACGCTGCCGGATCAGGTGAACTACTGGAGCAACTATCCCAAGTTCTACGTCAGCCTGATGAAATCCTTCTACGGCGATGCGGCACAGAAGGAGAACGACTGGGGCTTTGAGTGGCTGCCGAAGTGGGACCAGGCGTACGACGTCATCAAGTATTTCAACATGATGGATAAGGGCGACGTCACGGGGTATATCTGCCAGGGCTTTAACCCTGTGGCCTCCTTCCCGGACAAAAACAAAGTCGTTCGCAGCCTGAGCAAGCTGAAGTACATGGTGGTTATCGATCCGCTTGTGACCGAAACGTCCACCTTCTGGCAGAACCACGGGGAATCAAACGATGTCGATCCAGCATCGATTCAGACCGAAGTGTTCCGCCTGCCGTCTACCTGCTTTGCGGAAGAGGACGGTTCGATTGCAAACTCCGGCCGCTGGCTGCAGTGGCACTGGAAAGGTCAGGACGCGCCGGGCGAAGCGCGTAACGACGGCGAAATCCTGGCCGGGATTTACCATCGCCTGCGCGAAATGTACCGCACCGAAGGCGGCAAGGGCGCTGAGCCGCTGCTGAAGATGGGCTGGCACTACAAGCAGCCCGATCGTCCTGAGTCTGAAGAAGTCGCGAAGGAGAATAACGGCGTGGCGCTGGCGGATCTCTATGACGCTAACGGCAACCTGGTGGCGAAGAAAGGCCAGCTGCTGAACAGCTTCGCGCTGCTGCGCGATGACGGCACGACGGCGTCGTCCTGCTGGATCTACACCGGCAGCTGGACGGAGCAGGGCAACCAGATGGCCAACCGCGACAACGCCGACCCGTCCGGGCTGGGCAATACGCTGGGCTGGGCATGGGCGTGGCCGCTGAACCGTCGCGTGCTTTACAACCGCGCGTCTGCAGACGTAAACGGCAGGCCGTGGGATCCGAAACGTATGCTGATCCAGTGGAACGGGGCGAAGTGGACGGGGAACGATATCCCTGACTACAGCACCGCCGCGCCGGGCAGCAACACCGGGCCGTTCATCATGCAGCCGGAAGGGCTGGGACGCCTGTTTGCCCTCAACAAGCTGGCGGAAGGGCCTTTCCCGGAACACTACGAGCCGATGGAAACGCCGCTCGGCACCAACCCGCTGCATCCGAACGTGGTCTCCAGCCCGGTGGTGCGTATCTACGAAGATGACGTCCTGCGCTTAGGTAAAAAGGACAAGTTCCCGTACGTAGGGACGACCTACCGTCTGACCGAGCATTTCCACACCTGGACCAAGCACGCGCGGCTTAACGCTATCGCGCAGCCGGAACAGTTTGTGGAGATCAGCGAAACGCTGGCGAAGGCGAAAGGCATCGCCAACGGCGACCGCGTGAAGGTGAGCAGCAAGCGTGGCTTTATTCGTGCGGTGGCTGTGGTCACCCGCCGCCTGCAGTCGCTGAACGTGCACGGCCAGCAGGTGGAAACCGTCGGGATCCCGCTGCACTGGGGCTTTGAGGGCGTGGCGCAGAAAGGCTACATCGCCAACACCCTGACGCCAAACGTCGGCGATTCCAACTCGCAAACGCCGGAGTACAAGGCGTTTCTGGTCAACATCGAGAAAGCGTAAGGAGCGATTCAATGGCGATGGAAACACAAGACGTTATCAAACGCTCCGCGACCAACCCGATAACGCCCGCGCCCCGCGCGCGGGACAACAAGGCAGAGGTCGCTAAGCTTATCGACGTCTCCTCCTGCGTGGGCTGTAAGGCCTGCCAGGTGGCGTGCTCGGAGTGGAACGATATCCGCGACGAGGTGGGGCACTGCGTGGGGGTCTACGATAATCCGGCTGACCTGAGCGCCAAATCCTGGACGGTGATGCGCTTTAGCGAAACCGACCAGAACGGCAGGCTGGAGTGGCTCATTCGCAAAGACGGCTGCATGCACTGCGAAGATCCGGGATGCCTGAAGGCGTGCCCGTCAGCCGGCGCAATTATTCAGTACGCCAACGGTATCGTCGACTTCCAGCAGGACAACTGCATCGGCTGCGGGTACTGTATCGCGGGCTGTCCGTTTAATATCCCCCGCCTCAATAAAGAGGATAACCGGGTATACAAATGCACCCTGTGCGTGGATCGCGTCAGCGTCGGGCAGGAGCCCGCGTGTGTGAAAACCTGTCCGACCGGGGCGATTCACTTCGGCACCAAAAAGGAGATGCTGGACGTGGCGCAGGCGCGAGTGGACAAGCTGAAAGCGCGCGGCTATGAGAATGCGGGCATTTATAACCCGCAGGGCGTGGGCGGTACGCACGTGATGTATGTGCTGCACCATAACGACCAGCCGGAGCTGTACCACAACCTGCCGAAGGATCCGGCGATCGATACCTCCATCAACCTCTGGAAAGGAGCGCTTAAGCCGCTCTCGGCGGCGGGCTTTATCGCCACCTTTGCCGGGCTGATTTATCACTACATCGGTATCGGGCCAAACAAAGAGGTGGATGACGATGAGGAGGAGCACCATGAGTAAGTCGAAAACGATCGTGCGCACGAAGTTCGTTGACCGCGCCTGTCACTGGACGGTTGTGATCTGCTTCTTCCTGGTGGCGGTGTCGGGGATTTCGTTCTTCTTCCCGACGCTGCAGTGGCTGACCGAGACCTTCGGTACGCCGCAGATGGGGCGCATTTTGCATCCGTTCTTCGGCGTGCTGATTTTCGTGGTGCTGATGTTTATGTTCGTGCGCTTTGTCCACCACAACATCCCGGACAAGCAGGATATCCCGTGGGTGAAAGGGATCGTCGAAGTCCTGAAGGGCAACGAGCATAAGGTTGCGAAGGTGGGGAAATACAACGCCGGGCAGAAGATGATGTTCTGGACCATCATGAGCATGATTTTTGTGCTGCTGGTGACCGGTGTGATTATCTGGCGTCCGTATTTTGCGCGCTACTTTCCGATTCAGGTGATTCGCTACGCGCTGCTGATCCACGCCACGTCTGCCATCATTCTGATTCATGCCATCCTGATCCACATGTATATGGCGTTCTGGGTCAAAGGATCGATCAAAGGGATGATTGAAGGGAAGGTGAGCCGCCGCTGGGCGCAGAAACACCACCCGCGCTGGTATCGTGATGTGGAGCGACTGGAAGCGAAACGGGAAAGTACGGAAGGAATGAAGTAAGACCTGCGCCGTCGGTTTTGCCCGGCGGCGCTGCGCTTGTGCAGACAGGGCAAATGCCTGACCGACTAGCGTCATGTGTTAGTCAATAAACGATCAACTGCCGCTATAACGTCATGACGTGCGTTGCGTAGGTTACAAACAAAGTCTTTAGGATTTATTTTGTTATTGTTAAGGTTGGTTATCATTGGCGAATAAATCAGAAATGTTTCAAAATCGATATTTACGCCTGGAGCCAGATGGATCTGCCATAACGGTAATTTATTATTTCTCGCGAGCGGCACAATGACGCGCGTGGCAAGATCATCATAACTATCATCCTGAATGAGCATATAATAGGGAAGCTTATCCCGGGTGGCCGCAGATGTATTTCGGTAAACATTAAATTGTCTCAGCATTATAGCACCCTGAAAAACTCATCATCGGTAATGGTTCCATGTTTTTCGACAAACTCATTCATTGAGCGAATAAATGAACGCTCCGCTTCTGATTGCTGACGCGGGTCAGCGGAGTCTGGTGCGGTGTTGCTCGACGGTTTTGCCGATTTTACGCGTTGGGAGGGGGTGTGCTCTGCTGGGTATGTCATCAGTATCTCCTTTGTTGGTGCGGTCATTATTAACCGCAGCCAACAAAAAACAATACCGTATCCCCTGGTAATCTACATTCTGCGAAGCGTATTCCAGTAATTTCAGAACCGCTCTTCCACATAGCGGAACGGGTATTTTGTGGGTTTGACTTTGCCGATTTTGCGTTTCGGTAAATCCACCTTCTCAACGTGTATTTCTTTATAAGGTATCTGCGAAAGCAGATGCGAAATAATGTTCAGGCGCACGCGTTTTTTATCTTCTGAACGTGCCACAAACCACGGCGCCCAGGCGGTGTCGGTAGCTTCAAACATGGCGTCGCGCGCGAGGGTATACTCGTCCCACAGGTTAAAGGACTTAATATCCATCGGTGACAGCTTCCAGATTTTACGACCATCGTTAATACGGTCGCGCAGGCGTCGCTCCTGCTCTTTAGGCGTGACCTCCAGCCAGTACTTCAGCAGGATAATTCCGGCATCCACCATCGCTTTTTCCATCACCGGCGCACCATCTAAAAATTTCTCGGCCTGTTCCTCCGTGCAGAACCCCATCACCCGCTCAACGCCCGCGCGGTTATACCAGCTGCGATCGAAGATCACGATTTCACCAGCCGATGGCAGGTGGGGCACATAGCGCTGGAAGTAAAGCTGGCTTTTTTCCTTTTCAGTCGGAGCAGGGAGCGCAACAACGCGAAACACGCGAGGACTGACGCGCTCGGTGATCGCTTTAATGGTGCCGCCTTTGCCAGCCCCGTCGCGTCCTTCAAAAACAATACACACTTTCAGCCCTTTGGCGACGACCCACTGCTGGAGCTTAACCAGTTCAACGTGGAGGCGACGTAGCTCTTGTTCATACTCTTTGGTCTTTAACGGAGCGTTCTTTACGACATCAACAGCGACACTGGTTTTCTTTTTGCTTCCCATGATGGTCATCCTCAGGTTGTCCGATGCGGAAAAAAGCGAGGCCGCACAATGAAGTGTAATCCACCTGAATTAATGGATTAACCTGTCAGCCAGCTGATTTGAACTGGCTCACCATACAAGATTATTCAATAATGTCCGTCGCGTGTGATTAACCCGTGGTTGAAGTATGAAAAAGACAATTTTTTCGTTGGCGCTTGGCACATTTGGCCTCGGAATGGCCGAATTTGGCATTATGGGCGTGTTAACCGAGCTGGCACATGACACCGGTATTTCGATTCCCTCCGCCGGGAATATGATCTCGTTTTATGCGTTCGGCGTAGTGATTGGCGCCCCGGTTGTGGCGCTGTTCTCAGGCAAGTTTTCGTTAAAGACCACGCTGCTGTTTCTGGTGGCGATGTCCGCTGTCGGTAATGCCCTGTTCACGTTTTCCACGTCCTATTTCTGGCTGGCGGTGGGGCGGCTGATTTCCGGCTTTCCGCACGGGGCTATTTTTGGCGTCGGGGCGATTATCCTGTCGAAAATTGCGCCGCCGGGTAAGGTGACGGTCGCGGTGGCTGGGATGATCGCCGGTATGACCGTGGCGAACCTGATGGGCGTTCCGCTGGGCACCTGGCTCGGGCACCAGTTCAGCTGGCGTTATACCTTTTTTCTGATTGCCGTGTTCGATGCGCTGGTGATCCTCTCGGTTCTACTCTGGGTGCCGGACATCCGCGACACATCAGAAATCAAATTGACCGAGCAGTTCCACTTTCTGAAAAAACCAGAACCCTGGCTGATTTTTGCCGCCACCATGTTTGGCAACGCCGGGGTGTTCGCATGGTTCAGCTTCGTTAAGCCGTTTATGGTCACCGTCTCCGGTTATTCAGAAGGGATGATGACGGCCATCATGATGCTGATGGGGCTTGGCATGGTGTTGGGCAATCTGCTGAGCGGTAAGCTCTCGGGGCGTTTTAGCCCGCTGCGCATTGCGGCTACCACCGACATGGTGATTGTCGCCTCGCTGCTGCTGCTTTTCGCCTTTGGTGAACTGAAAACGGCCTCGCTGGTCATGGGCTTTATCTGCTGTGCCGGGCTGTTCGCGCTCTCTGCGCCGCTACAAATTTTGCTGCTGCAAAATGCGAAGGGCGGTGAAATGCTGGGGGCGGCAGGGGGGCAGATGGCGTTTAATCTCGGCAGTGCGATCGGGGCGTACTTTGGTGGGATGATGATTACCTTCGGCTTTAGCTGGCGCTACGTCACGCTGCCTGCAGCGATACTCTCGTTCTCGGCCATGAGTGCACTGCTGATCTATGGTTACCTGCGGGCCAGACGGGCTCAGGCTAACGCTCGCGCGCTAGCCTGACAGGCTTCAGTCAAGCCAGGGCTCACCCAGCGTAAGCATCAGGCGGTTGGCCCAGGCGAAGAATGCGGTGGACTGCACCAGATCAAGCTGGGCTAAGGTATCCAGCCCCTCTTTTTCCAGCGCGGCAAGGTGCTGCGGCGTGGCGGCGGGCGGCGTGACCGACAGCGCCGCCGCAAAATCGATTTCCGCCTGCCAGCGTGCAGATTGCCCCTCGCTCAGGGACCGCCCCGGCCTCACGGCCAGCAGGGCTTCTACCGCCGCGTCATCCTTTGACAGCTGGCTGGCTTTACGCGCATGGACAGATGCGCAGTAAATGCAGCCGTTGATTTTACTGGCTACCGTTGCGGCCAGCTCGCGCTCGGCGCGCGGCAATCCCCCCGATGTATAAAAAATTCCTTTATCAGTTAACGTGCGCTGTTCAAGCACCGGCAGATTGCGCGCCAGCAGGCGGAAGTAGTCGGAATCGGTATGGCCAAATTTCGCCAGGATGGCAACCTCATCGTCACGGAAATCCGCCAGCGGTTTGGCCGCTATCCACGGCTCCCATCCCAGCTCCTGCCGGGTGAACGCGACGGGGGCCGCCTTTCCGGTGACCGTTGTTGCGGTCGTGTGCCAGATGCCCGCCGCCACCGGCGCATCGCTTCTGGCGACGGGCCTGTCGTTCAGCAGCCGCAGCCCGGTGATGAGTCGGCTCTGGAAGCTCACAAACGCAATAAGCTGCGCCAGGGTAACAATGCCTTCCTTGGTCCAACCCGCCTGGGTCAGCGCCTTTAACGATGTCGGCGTGGCTTCGACGGGGGAGAACGTCAGCAGGCGCGCGAAGTTCAGCGCCGGGGTCAGGCGTTCTGAGGTCGGGTCGGCCAGGCCAAACCCCGCATAGTGCGCGGCCAGCGCCTCCGCGCTGTGCCACCAGGCGACTTTTGCCGCCACGGCGAAGCGCTCGTCAAGTGCAAAATCAGCATCCTGCTGGCTAAAGAGGATTTCGTAGCTGCCCTGCGCGTGGCGCGTGGCGGCATCACGCGTGGCGCGCGCCTCTGCCAGAGGGGAACCGGGTTTAATTTCTGCCAGCTCGGCGAGAATGTCCTGACTTAACGACATAGGTGTCTCCTCAAAGGATGTGGGGGGCAATACGTTCGGCGATCAGTTCGATGGACCGCAGCGTGTCGCGATGCGTAGGTTCGACCGAATGGACCTGGAATGAGATATCCGTGGCGCGCCTGAGAATGGAGTCAGCATTCAGCGAATGCAGCACCGTATCGGGCGAACCAATATGGGCATCAAACTGACGGCGATAATCGGTGACACTGTCACCTTTTACCGTGTGCCCGGCAGCGCGATGCTGCTGGGCCTGTTTCGTAAGGCCCGGCGTGGCGACCCTGAGCGCATAGTCGTCGCTGTCGGCAACGAACGCCGTGCGGGAGGCCAGAATGCGCGGTGCGATGCCCGCAGGCAGCGCCTCAAGGTAGGCATCCACAATCGGGTTCTGGATCTCGTCGAGCGTGAGATCCGGCCGGTCTGCCGGGCGCGGCTGCGTGCGCGAGAGCATTAAACCGTGTCCAGCCCGGGCGGCGCGAACGGCTCCGTCAACAGAGAAGGTGGCAATCCAGATACGGTCGGCCAGCTGCGGCGCAGGCGGGTAAAGGTGGTTATCCGGATGGGTCAGCGAATCCCCGCGCCAGGCGCTCTGGATCACATGCAGATGGTCAGCAAAGGCCGCGCCACGCTCCACAAACGTCAGGCCGAACGGCAGAAATGAGGTTGGTGTGCCGCCTGAACCAAAACCGACCTCAAGACGGCCATTAGCGAGTAAATCGAGCACGGCGGCATCTTCCGCGACGCGCAGCGGGTTTTCCATCGGCAGGGTAATGATGGCCGTACCCAGGCGGATGGTTTCGGTATGCGCGGCTACGTGCGCCAGAAACAGCAGCGGCGACGGCAGGCCGCCTTCACTTTCGTGGAAGTGGTGCTGGGCAATCCAGGCGCTGTCAAAACCGTGGCGTTCGGCGTGGCGGATCTGTTCCGTTGCCAGACGATAGCGCTCCTTCGGCGCAGCGTCGTCGAGCAGGCGGGTGAAAAATCCCAGGCGTTTTCGCGTCATGCGAACTCCTCCGTAGCGGGTGAAAAATGGGGAATGGCGTCAATCAGCTCGCGGGTATAGTCGTTCTGCGGCGACGCGAATAAGGTTCCGACGTCGCCCTGTTCGACCACCTGACCGCTGCGCAGCACCGTGACGCTGTGGGCGATCCGGCGAACCGTGGAGAGATCGTGCGTGATAAAGAGGTAGGTCAATCCCAGCTGCTGCTGCAGCTGCTGAAGCAGCGCCAGGATCTGCGCCTGCACGGTGACGTCCAGCGCGGAGGTGGCTTCGTCCAGCACCAGAATGGTCGGCTCCAGGATCAGCGCCCGGGCGATGGCAACGCGCTGGCGCTGTCCGCCTGAAAGCTCCCGGGCGGTGCGGGTCAGGAGTTCGACGGGCAGGGCAACCCGCTGCGCCACCGTCTCCACCCGGAGCTTTCGCTGCGCCTTACCGAGGCGAGAAAAATTCTTCAGAGGCTCTTCGATGATCTCGAACAGCGTCTGACGCGGATCGAGAGAGGCAAACGGGTTCTGGTAGACAAACTGGATCTTCTGGCGCAGCTGACGGCGGGCCTCGCGGCTGAGCGCGGTGGCATCAATATCATCAATAATGACCTGTCCGCTGTCGGCCTGTTCAAAACCCAGCAAAATACGGGCGAGGGTGGTTTTCCCGGAGCCGGATTCACCGACCAGCGCATGCGTGCTGCCGCGCCTGACATCAAACGTTACCCGATCCAGCGCCTGAAGCTGATGACCTTTGCCCAGGGAGAACTGCTTGCTGATGGCGCGGGCGCGAATGGCCGGGGACGCGAGCGGCCGACCGGCCACCGGGGCGATGGTCAGGCGCTGGCCCTGGAGATCGCTCAGCAGCTGGCGGGTGTAGGCGTGCTGCGGCGTGCGGACGATATCGGCGGTGTTGCCCTGTTCCTGAACCTCGCCATCGCGAAACACCAGCAGCCTGTCCGCGCGCTGTGCGGCCAGCGCCAGATCGTGGGTGACAAACAGAACGGCGGTACCCGATTCCCGGCGCAGGATATCCAGCAGATCGAGAATACGTTTTTGCACCGTCACGTCCAGCGCGCTGGTGGGCTCATCGGCAACGATCACGTCCGGGCGCAGCGCTATCGCGATGGCAATCAGCACGCGCTGTTTCATCCCGCCGGAGAGCTGATGGGGATACTGCGTCATGCGCTGTTCGGGGTGGCTCAGGCCGACCTTTGTCAGCAGGGCGAGCACCTGCTCGTCGCGCCCGGCGCGGGTCACCTTCTGGTGGAGCTGAACGATCTCTCCGACCTGCGCACCGATGGTCTTCACCGGGTTGAGCGAATTACCCGGATCCTGCGGCACCAGGCTAATTCGCGCCCCGCGAAGGGTATCGAGACGCTTCGCGGACCATCCGCTAATCTCTTCGCCGTTGAGCGATATTTTTCCCGCATCGCGCCGGGCGTTATCGGCCAGCAGGCCAATGATCG
Organism: Enterobacter dykesii; assembly: GCF_008364625.2. Classification (NCBI taxonomy): domain Bacteria; kingdom Pseudomonadati; phylum Pseudomonadota; class Gammaproteobacteria; order Enterobacterales; family Enterobacteriaceae; genus Enterobacter; species Enterobacter dykesii. The sequence goes on along the minus strand of NZ_CP126604.1, from coordinate 2,320,215 downwards.
CCTGCGCCGTGGTCGTTTTGCCGGATCCGGATTCGCCGACAAACGCCAGCATTTCCCCTCGTTCAAGCGTGAAGCTGACGTTATGCACCACCTCTCGCCACTGGCGAGCGGTACGGTAGCTAATCGTCAAATTTTCCACTGAGAGCACGGTCATTAGCGACCTCCGCTGAACTGTTGGCTGATACGGTTGGTGGCCAGCACCACGGCGATGACGACCACGCCGGGGAAGGTGGTGAGCCACCAGGCGGTAGAGAGATAGTTACGGCCTTCGGCAATCAGTAAGCCCCATTCCGGCACCGGCGGCGGGGTGCCGTAACCGAGAAAGCTCAGCGTGGAGAGCGCCAGGATGGCCTGACCAAACTGCAGCGTGGCAAAGGCCAGGACGGCGGTTAATGCGTTGGGCAGGATGTGTCGCCACAGCACGGCGAAAAACGTCCCGCCGCTGCCAAACGCCGCCTCGACATAATCCGTATGGCGGATACGCACGACTTCACCGCGCGCGAGGCGGGCGAAGCTGGCAATGGAGGCAACGCCGACGGCAATCGCGGCGTTAACGGTGCCAAACCCGAGCAGAATAATCACCGTCAGCGAGAGCAGCAGAGACGGGATGGAGAGCAACACGTCGACGAAGCGCATCAGCAGAGACTCGACGCGTCCGGCGAACGCCCCGGCAATTACCCCTAAGCCGGTGCCGACCACCAGGCCCATCGTCACGGCGGCCAATGCCGCGCTCAGGGAGTGGGAGGCGCCATAAACGATACGCGTGTAAACATCGCGGCCAAGCTGATCGGTCCCGAGCCAGTGACCCGCCTGCGGCGCCAGGCGCTGTGCCCCGGCGATGCCCTCAATCGGGCTGTAGTGGGTTAACAGGCCGGGCGCCACGGCGGCAAAAGCGGCGAGAATAATCACCGCCCATGCCAGCCACAGCCCCGGCTGCCATTCCACTCCCTGCCAGGCAGGAACGCGTTTTCGCGCGGCGGCCGCGTAATCGACCAGACTCATGATGCACCTCCGGTAACGGTTTGCAGACGGGGATCCAGCAGCGGCATCAGCAGATCCACCAGCAGATTGATCAGGACAAAACCGAGGGCGGAAATCATCACGACCGCCTGAAGCACGGCGATGTCCTGATTATTCACCGCCTGCTGGGTCAGCTGCCCGAGCCCGCTGCGGCCAAAAACGGTTTCGGTGATCAGCGCCCCGGCAATCAGCTCGCCCAGCAGCAGTCCGGCAATGTTCAGGACCGGCAGCAGGGCGTTGACGGTCACGTGACGCCACAGGACGGCGGTTTCACTCAGCCCTTTGGCGCGGGCCACTGCGACAAACGGCTGCGTCGCCACCTGGTCCAGGCTGCGCATCAGGATTTGCGCCAGCGGGGCGGAGATCGGGATCGCAACGGTCACGATCGGCAGGATCAGCCCCTGCAGCGGCGTCGGGTTAATCACCGGGATCAGCCGCAGCTGAAAAGAAAAGAGCTGGATGAGGGCAATCCCCAGCCAGAACGTCGGTAAGGAGATAAATAGGACCGGCAGAGACTGAAGGGTATTGCTCAGCCAGCGCAGCCTCGGCAGACGCGACGCAAAGGCCAGCGCAAACGCCAGCAGGACCGCGAGCAAAAAGGCGGGCAGGGCGAGGCTCAGGGTATCCGGCAGATTGCTGGCAATCAGCTCGCTGACCGGCACGCCTGCCTGTACCGAATAGCCGAAATCGCCGCGCAGCATCGCCAGCAGCGTGTGGCCGTACTGCTGCCACAGCGGGCTGTCCGCGCCGTAGGCCACGCGCATCTCCTCGATTTGCGCCGGGCTTAAGCCCAGGTCCGGGTTCTGAAATTTAATCAGCACCGCGTCGCCCGGCAGCACCTGGAGCAACACGAACGAGAGGGTAAAGGCGGCCCACAGTACCAGCAGCCCGTGCCCTAAACGTTGAAGAAGTGCGTGGCGCATCGTCGGCTCCTCAGTGTTTCTCAATCCACGCGCCGTAGAACGACGGGCGGCCAACCGCTTCGAAATTCACGCCTTTCAGCCACGGCGCACCGGCAAAGACCTGCGGCTCCTCGAAAATCGGAATGACGTAGGCGTTATCCAGCAGGTAGCGCTGGGCGTCTCCCGTCAGCTGCAGGCGTTTTTGCGGATCGACCTCAGCCGAAATGTTCACCAGCAGCGCATTAAGCCTGTCGTCACGGAAGTTTTTGACCTTGTCGCTGGATCCGCCTTTTTGCAGCAGCGCGTCGCGGTTAGCCGGGTAGAACATGCTTTTCACCACGTCCGGATCGGCGCGGCCCACTTCGGAAACGGTTAACGGGGTTTTCAGCGGGTCAAGGTTATCCAGCGTGCGGCTGCCTGCGTCACCGGCTTTGACGTTCAGCGCCACGCCCACCTGTCGCCACTGCTGGGCAACCAGCTGCAGCACCTCTTTGTTTTGCGGCTGCGGCAGAGATTCATATACCGTCAGCGCCAGCCGCTGGCCGTCTTTGGCGCGGATCCCGTCGCCGCCTGCTTTCCAGCCCGCCTCGTCCAGCAGCTGGTTGGCTTTTGCCGGGTCAAAGGTCAATTTGTCGCTGAGATCGACAAAGCCTGCGGCAGAACCGGCAATCACGGACTTCGCCTGCGGATAGTTGGCCGAGAAGAGGGTCTCGACCACCTGTTTTGCATTGGTGGCATGCAGCAGCGCCTGGCGAACGCGAATATCGGAGACCAGCGGGTTATCCGGGCGGAAGCTGATGCTGTCGTTCACCCCGCGCGTCGGGGCGGCGTAGATCTTATAGCCCTGGTCTGTCGCCTGCTTTTCGTCATACGCCTGCACCTGGCGAATAAAGTCGGCCTGACCGGCCAGCAGGGCGCCGACGCGCACGCTGTCTTCCTGGGTCACGATAAACTTGATGCCATCGAGATTGGCGGGCCCCTGTTGCGTCAGGTTTTTCGGTCCCCACTGGTAGTCTTTGCGGGCTTCGAGCGTCACTTCACGACCCAGCTTCTCGTCCTTCACCACAAACGGGCCGGAACCGATGATGTGGCGGGCATCACCCAGCTCTTCGAAGTTGCGCTTCAGCGTGCTGAGCGAGACCAGACCCGAGCCAATGGTGGCGGTGCCCTGCAGGAACCCCGGCGACGGTTTTTTGAAGTAGAATTTCACGGTCAGCGGGTCGATGACTTCGCTGCGATCGTAGTTATTAATCACTTCTGACACCGGCAGGCGCTGCGCCTTATTGCCTAAACCGTAGGTATCAAAGTTTTTCGCCACGGCGTTGGCGTCCAGCGGCGTGCCGTCGGAGAAGGTGATGCCGGGACGAAGCTTAAAGGTGTATTCGGTTTTATCGGCGTTGGTGGTCCAGCTTTCGGCCACCCAGGGTTCGACCTGCAGCGTCTTTGGGTTCTGCCACGTCAGTTTGTCGGTGATTTGATTCAGAATGCCGCCGTTCGGGTAAAAGCCACCGGCAGGCGGATAGAGATTGGTGTGCGCCTGTTGCTCCAGATAAATCAGCGTGCCGCCTTTGACGGGCGCATCTGCTGCCCAGGCTGCGGTTGTCGCCAGGATCAGCGCCGTCAGCAGCGGCAGACGAAATGGGGTTTGCATGGTGAATTCCTTTGTTATCTCTTGTTAGCGTCGGATTCATCATCGGGCGCGGGGGAAAACAAGGGAACAAAGGAATTAAGATAAGGATTGCCGGAAAATGGCTATAAAAAAACCGCTCCTGTCAGGAGCGGTAATTGAACGGTGGGTGATTATGAACGCAGGTCAATCACCATACGGCCGCGGATCTGGCCCTGTTCCATCTCTTTGAAGATGGCGTTGATGTCCTCGATCGGGCGCATCGTGACTTTCGGCACGACTTTACCTTCGGCCGCAAACTGGAACGCTTCCTGCAGATCCTGACGGGTGCCGACCAGGGAACCTACCACCTGAATGCCGTCCAGTACCAGACGCGGAATGTCGAGGCTCATCGCTTCCGGCGGCAGGCCAACCGCGACCACGCGGCCACCGGCACGCACGGCGTCAACGGCTGAGTTAAAGGCCGCTTTTGCGACGGCAGTAACGACTGCGGCATGCGCGCCGCCGGTTTTCTCCTGCACAATTTTTGCGGCGTCTTCGCTGCGGGAGTTGATGGTTAAATCGGCACCCATACTGGCCGCCAGCTTCAGCTGTTCGTCGTTAACGTCGAGAGCGATGACTTTGGCGTTAAAGACGTTTTTGGCGTACTGCAGCGCAAGGTTGCCCAGACCGCCCAGACCATAGATTGCGATCCACTGGCCCGGTTTAATACCGGAAATTTTTACCGCTTTGTAGGTGGTGACCCCGGCACAGGTGATGCTGCTGGCCGCAGCGGATTCCAGACCGTCCGGCACTTTTACCGCGTAATCCGCGGTGACGATGCACTCTTCCGCCATGCCGCCGTCAACGGAGTAACCGGCATTTTTCACATCGCGGCACAGGGTTTCGTTGCCGGTATTACAGTATTCACAGTGGCCGCAGCCTTCAAAAAACCAGGCCACGCTTGCGCGGTCGCCGACTTTCAGCGATTTCACGCCGGGGCCAACTTCTTTTACGATACCAATCCCTTCGTGGCCCAGGATAACCCCGGTTTTATCGCCAAAATCACCGTTCTTCACGTGGAGATCGGTATGGCATACGCCACAGCACTCCATCTTCAGCAGGGCTTCCCCGTGCTTTAGCGGGCGTAAGGTTTTTTCGGTGACATTAACCTGATGATCCTGAGTGACAACAGCAGCCTTCATGTGTATCTCCTTGTTCATGATGAGTATCTGCATAGCAGGTGTAATACTCCTCAAGGATTAGTGCTTTGGGGCTGTAATGCAAGGCAACGGCAACATAATGTCATCATTTAATCCGATTTCAGAATAAGAATACGGCGTTCCTCTAATAATTTAGGGGGAAAAAACTGGCCCGCCGAGAGAGACCCGGCGGGCGCAGACTTACAGCAGTGCTTCTATTTCCTCAATCTCTTTACGCCATTGCGCCTGCAGCTGCGGCTTTTGATGCTTCGGCTTACGCGCCAGATCGTCTTCCAGCAGCGTTTCCAGCGCGACCAGCCGTTCGAGCAGATCGTCATACGGCGAGGATGGAACCGTCGCCGCGTCGATGACGGGCGCGGCGGGTGTCGCCAGCCCCGCGCTTTCACGCAGGCGTTCAAACACCGCCTCTGCATCGTGCCACTCGCTCAGCTTTCCCTCTTCAATCAGCCAGAAACGGTTGCAGCTTTGGCTAATTAACTGGCGATCGTGGCTGACCAGCAGGACGCCGCCTTCAAACTGCTGAAGGGTTTGCGCCAGCGTCTCTTTGCCTTCCATGTCGAGGTGGTTGGTCGGCTCATCCAGCATCAGCAGGCTGTAGCGGGCAAGCGTCAGGCCAACGAACAGCAGGCGCGAGCGTTCGCCACCGCTGAGCGTGCTGACCGTTTGCCCGTGACGCGACCACGGGAAACCCGCGCTTATCAGCGCCATTTTGCGGTTCTGCGGATCTGGTGCGAAAGGCTCCAGCGCGTCGAGCAGCGTGGCGTTGTCCGCAAGCTGGTGAAGCGTCTGGTCGTAATAGCCAGGCGACACGCGTGGATGGATTTTCAGCCCGCCTTCCGCCGGTTCATCCGTAAAATGTCGCCAGATAAGCCTCATCAGCGACGATTTTCCGCAGCCATTGCGACCGACAATCGCCACGCGATCGCCGCTTTTCAGCCGCGCCATTTCGATGCTGAACAACGCCGGCAGGCCAGGTGCAGGAGGCACGTCGAGGTTCTCCATTTCCAGCAAACGGTCGGCCCGCAGCGCGTCGCCGCGCAGGGTTAACGTCCACTGGCTGCCCGCCGTGAGCGCCGTCTGGCTCTCCTTAAGCCGTTCGACCTGTTTTTCCATCTGTTTGGCTTTGCGGGCCAGGTCTTCGTTGTCGTAAACCTTGCCCCAGGTCGCCAGCCGCTTCGCGCTGGCGGTCACGCGGTCGATCTCCTTTTGCTCCGCCTTGTGGCGCTGCGCGTCGCTTTCATCCTTTGCTTCAAGCGCCTTGCGGGCTGCCGTGCAGGGAAGGGCGAAGTAGTGCAGCGTTTTATCGCGCAGGATCCAGCTGCCGTTCGTGACGGCATCCAGCAGCTGTCTGTCATGCGAGACCAGCACAAAGCTGCCCGACCAGTTCTGCAGAAAGTGTTCCAGCCAGAGCATGGTCGGCAAATCAAGGTGGTTGCTGGGTTCATCGAGCAGGAGCAGATCCGGCTCGTGAATCAACGCCCGCGCCAGCAGCAGGCGGGTGTGCTGCCCGCCGCTCAGCGTGGCGGATTGCAGCGCCATATCCTGCGGCGTGAAGCCCATGCTCGCCAGCAGCGTTTCGGCTTTCCAGCGCAGGCTATCGCGCTCAGCCAGAGGCAGCTGTGCGAGTACGGCATCCAGCATGGACAGCGGGAAAATGGCGTCCGGGAGATGTTGCTCCACGCGCGCCATCAGGCAGTGCCCGGCCAGCGCGACCGTTCCGGCGGCGGGGGAGTCAGTACCGTCCAGCACCTTCAGCAGCGTGCTTTTACCGCAGCCGTTGTCGCCCAGCAGGCCAATGCGGTCGCCTTTTTTCAGCGTAAAGGAGAGTGAGTCGAAGAGCGTGCCAAACGCCGTATCAACGCGTAAAGATTGTGCAGTGAGTAAAGTGCTCATTGTTGCTTACCCAAGAGTTACAGGCATGTTTATGCCTCGTCAAACATCGCTGACGATAACTCAGTAAGCCCGAGAGAAGGGATTTCAGGGGTTGGTGTCTTCGCTCAAGCAGAAGTTATCGCAGCACGATACCGATAACGCTTGAGCTGGTGCGATCACCAAATGTATGTGAAACATTGAAAATTTCACGATACAGCATAATTGGCCTCCTTATATATTCATTAGGTTAATGGATGAAGGGAGTGTAGCGGGGGAAAAGGGGTTTGGCTAGTGGGGGTACAAATGTAATTCCCTCTCCCAAAGGGAGAGGGAATGGTCGGAAGGCCGAATTAAATCGAGGTACGGCGATAGCTGCGGTATTCAGGTTTCCAGAAGTTGTCGTCGATGGCCTGCTGCAGCGCGTCGGCAGAGGTTTTCACCGCCACGCCCTGCTGCTGCGCCATTTTACCTACCGCAAACGCGATAGCGCGCGACACCTTGTGAATGTCTTTCAGCTCCGGCAGCACCAGCCCTTCACCGTTGTTGACCAGCGGCGAGTAGCCCGCAAGGGTTTCGCTCGCCGACATCAGCATCTCATCGGTAATGCGGGACGCGCCGGAAGCGATCACGCCCAGCCCAATGCCCGGGAAGATGTAAGAGTTGTTGCACTGGGCAATCGGATAGGTTTTATCCTTCCACACCACCGGGTCGAACGGGCTGCCGGTCGCGACCAGCGCGTTACCTTCGGTCCAGGCGATGATGTCCTGCGGCGTCGCTTCCACGCGGGAGGTCGGGTTAGAAAGCGGCATCACGATAGGGCGCTCGCAGTGCTTGTGCATCTCGCGAATAATCTCTTCGGTGAAGAGGCCGGTTTGCCCGGAAACGCCGATCAGAATATCCGGCTTCACGTTGCGCACCACGTCCAGCAGGGACAGGACTTCGTTGTCGGTATCCCAGTTTTTCAGGTTCTCGCGCTTCTGCACCAGCTTGTTCTGGAACGGCAGCAGGTTCGGCATAGCGTCGGTCAGCAGGCCGAAACGGTCAACCATAAAGACGCGGGAGCGGGCCAGCTCTTCGCTTAAGCCTTCGCGCTGCGTCTGGGCGATGATCTGCTCGGCGATACCACAGCCCGCAGAGCCTGCGCCCAGGAAGACGATTTTCTGGTAGCTCAGCTGGCTGCCGGCTGCGCGGCTGGCGGCGATAAGCGTACCCACGGTCACGGCCGCGGTGCCCTGGATGTCGTCGTTAAAGGAGCAGATCTCATCGCGATAGCGGTTCAGTAGCGGCATCGCGTTTTTCTGCGCGAAGTCTTCAAACTGCAGCAGAACGTCCGGCCAGCGGTGCTTCACGGCCTGGATGAAGTCGTCGACAAACTGATAGTACTCGTCGTCGGTGATGCGCGGATGGCGCCAGCCCATATAGAGCGGATCGTTGAGCAACTGCTGGTTGTTGGTGCCGACGTCCAGCACTACCGGCAGGGTATACGCCGGGCTGATGCCGCCGCAGGCGGTGTAGAGTGAGAGCTTACCGATTGGGATCCCCATCCCGCCAATGCCCTGGTCGCCGAGGCCGAGAATACGTTCGCCGTCGGTCACCACAATCACTTTGATATTGTGGTTCGGCACGTTCTGCAGAATATCGTCCATGTTGTGACGGTTCTGATAGGAGATGAATACCCCGCGTGAACGACGGTAGATCTCTGAGAAACGCTCGCAGGCCGCACCCACCGTCGGGGTGTAGATCACCGGCATCATCTCTTCAAGATGGTTCTGCACCAGGCGATAGAAGAGGGTTTCATTGGTGTCCTGAATGTTGCGCAGGTAGATGTGCTTGTCGATTTCGGTTTTGAAACCCTGATACTGGATCCACGCGCGCTCCGCCTGTTCTTCAATGGTTTCAACCACTTCGGGCAGTAAACCCAGCAGGTTAAAGCTGCTGCGCTCTTCCATGCTGAAGGCGCTGCCTTTGTTGAGCAGGGGGAATTCGAGTAAAACCGGTCCGGCGTATGGGATGTATAAGGAACGATGTTTTTTCAGTTTGTTGTCCATGTCACTCACTCTTTTTATGAAGATCCGTCCCTGACACTGCTGTTTGTCATCTTTCTGGCCTGTGCGATGGGGTGCGGTCCGACGGTATTATAAAGGAGCTAAATATTAATTACCGCAACACATAAACAAAAACACCACCGGGATTACCGATGGTGTTCTGGATCTCAGTCTGGAACTTACTTGCCCGCGTGGCGTTTTCTGCCCGTGGCGTGAGTGACCTGCGTTTCGTGGTCGCCTTCAATCACCACTTTACGCTGATTGGAAAGCTTGTAGTTCAGTCCCAGAATATGGCGTGCCTGACGGTTCGATTTCATGTTAACTCCTCAATCCTGTTGATAGTTTTAAGGACCAGTTTGCTCACGCAAACGAAATGTAACCCCTTAGGTTGCAGATCCAGCTTAGCAGGTTTTTACAAGGGTGCGTTTTGCCCGCTGATGACGTAGTTAATGGTCTGCTGGTAGATGTCACTGAGGATGTCATTATCCGTGGATTCCACCCATTTGGTCAGTTCCATCAAAATGTCATCTTCAGTCACAGCACCGTGCTCGGCGTGAAGACCCTGCGCAATCGCGTTAACGAGTTCAGGTTGTGCTGCTGCAGTATTAGCCGGGTAATAAGTAAACATGCTGCCTCCGTGTCGTTGTCTGTTTAATGGTACGGCTCGCAAAAAATTTAATTCATAAACAGAATGGCAAATATTTTCCCGGTTGTGGTTCAGATTCATCTTAGAAATAAAAATGACATAAGTGCATGCTTTTATGCGCTTTTAAAAGGTGTGGCTATATCGACGGGTAACGGCGGGGATATTTTGGCGGTGCTCCTGCTATCGTGGAAATATAGCAGGAGCCGTTTTTAAATTACCACTTCATTTCGCCAGTGTTCACTTTGGCGCTTAATTCCAGCGAGCTCTCATCAGCCAGGCCTGGATACTGTTTTTTCAGGGTGCTGATGACGCCTGCGGAATCTTTATGCGCGGCTAAAGCCTTTTCAAAGCGCTGCAGATAGTCGCGGGTAAAATCAATCGCGCCAGTACCCGCTGGTGGAGTGCCCAGGTAGTGGCCCGGTATCACGCGCTCAGGTTTGTGAGCGGCCATATTCTCCAGCGTTTCCTGCCACTGCTTGCGGCTTTCCGGCGTCTGGGTGTCTGCCGTCCAGACGTGAATACCCCAGGCTACCCCGGTGCCGCCGAGGATCGTTTTTGCCGACGGGATCCACACATACGCCGCATAGCTGTCTGGCTGTTCGATGTCGATCTTTTCCCCGTCAACCATGAACGTGGTGGAGGCAAGCACCTGCGGGACGACCAGCTCCGTTGGCGCGCCGTCCTTCATCTGCGGCCCCCAGAAGGCGAGCTTGGCGTCTTTGGTGGCTTTAATATGGTCAACCACATGCTGCGTGGCCACCACTTTGGCATTCGGGAAGGCTTTGACCAGCGGCTGCAGGCCAAAATAGAAATCCGGATCGCCGGAGGTGATCACAATCTTATTCAGTGTTTTACCGCTGCGGCGAATTTTCTCTACCAGCGCTTCGCCATCCTTCACGCTGAACTGCGCGTCAAACAGCACCGCCTCTTTCGGGCCGGAAACCAGCGTGGAGGAGACCGGGAAAATGCCTTTTTCCTGCGGGTTCCAGGTATCAATGGTTAACGGCGCGGCAAAAACAGCCGGCGTGAAAAGGGTGGAAAGCAGGGCAAGGTGAGTGAATTTCATGCTGTTGTCTCTGTTGTTCAGGAATGTGTCTATTGTACGGATATTCGCATTTGCCAGAATTCCTGAAACAAGACATGCTTAGTTTCATAAATCGAGCAAATGGAGCTTATATGGATCGCGTTATCGCCGCTCAGGTCTACAACCGGATATGCGAGCTGGGCAGTTTGAGCGCGGCGGCCCGCGCGTTGGGCATTTCCCGACCGATGGTGAGCCGCTACCTTGAACAAATGGAGAAGTGGGCGGGTACGCGGCTGGTAAACCGCTCCACGCGCAAGCTGACGCTGACCGCTGCAGGAGAAAAGGTGCTGCAAAAAACCCGGACGCTCTCGCAGATTTCGCAGGAAATCGAGGGCCAGTCGGAGAAGGATCTGCCGTCCGGCACGCTGCGGGTGGCCTGCGCCCATTTTACCGCCATGCACCTCATTGCGCCGATCCTGCCTGAGCTGCTCTCGCGCTACCCGCAGCTGCGCATCGAGCTGGACGTGAACAACCACCCGGTGAGCCTGGTGGGAGAGCGCATTGATGTCGCCGTGCGCATTACCGACAACCCCGAACCCGGCATGATTGCCCGCCGGCTGGGGGAATGTCGCTCGGTGCTCTGCGCCTCGCCGGCGTATCTGGCACAGCACGGTACCCCCGTCAGCCCCGAAGAGTTAGCGCAGCACAACTGCCTGCACTACAGCTTTTTTGCCGGGCAGTCCTGGCACTTCCTGACGCCGGAAGGGGAAAGCCTGAGCGTGGCCGTCAGCGGCAACCTGAGCGCCAGCATCTCTTCGCTGCTGATGGACGCGGCGATCAAGCACTGCGGTATCGCCATGCTGCCGGAGCGCGAAGCGTCTGCCGCGCTGGAACAGGGATTGCTGGTGCCGGTACTGGAGGCGCTTGAGCCGAAAGCGCTTGCCATCCATGGCATTTATCAGTCCCGGGAATACCAGCCTGCCGCGCTGCGCGTGTTCCTTGACGAACTGTCGCGCTACCTGGCATAAGAAGGGATTACTTCGCCTTTAGCCAGGGAGACGTCGTGCTCCAGAAAATAATATCGGCACCGAGATAACTTTCGCCGAAGCGGACAAATTCCGCTTTGGTGAACGGTTTTCCGGTCTGAGGATCCTTATAGGTCAGGGTCGGCTCCTGAACCGCCATGGCGATGAGCGGCAGCGTCTGTTTATTTTTATGGAAGAAGGGATAGGCATTCTTCATGTGGGCCTTGCGGTTGGGAACAATGTCCGGCCCGCCCAGGCCGATATTGTTAGCGCTGGCGTACGCAAACAGACGCCCCATGTAGTTGTGGTCGTTATCCCATTCGCACGGCCAGAAGTTCACGTACTGCACCACGTGTGATTTCTGAAAAGCCTTTCGCGCAAAGGCCAGGTTTTCCATTTCACCCGCGAAATAGCTGTCGCAGGTAAATCCGGCGGGCGGATTTTTTTCGTCGAGATCGATGGCGGTTTCGGGCAGGTTTACCCCATACACCTCGCCGTCAAAGCGTTTCGCGAGGGCGGCCAGCAGCGCCTGGTAGCGCTGGCGCACGGCGGGATCCCACTGACGCGCCACCCATCCTGACCCGACCGGCTTACCTTCGCCGGGGTTATCGAACTGCGGCGCAATCCCGCCACCGTACTGCGTGTCGCGCATCAGATAGTCCGGAACGTAGCGGGCGTCCGGCTCAAAGAAACGATCCTGGATTTGAATAAAGAGCTTTTTTCCGGCGGCCTTAACGCGCGCCAGATCCTGTTCAATCCGCGAAAAGTCATAGCTGTCCTTCTCGGGTTCCAGCAGGCGCCAGTTGTAAACGATCTGCACGCCGCCGACATCGCTTCGCGCAACAAGCGGAAACGCCGCGTCGAGATCGCCCGAGCTGGTATAGATAAAGTTCTCCGGCGTTTTCGCCAGTGAAGTCAGCGACAGAGCCAGCGTGGTGACGGCAACGGCCATCCTGATTTTTAGCGCCATATCATTATCCTTTTTGTTGGTACAGCAGGTGAAAGTCCCGGAATTGTCTGTGTTCCAGGGTGGGGCAGATGCGTAGTCTATACTTAACCCTTTGTAAGCCAAAAGGAGAGCAAGAATGACTATTCATAAGCACGGTTCGGCACACTGGTCTGGCGACATTAAGCGCGGAAAAGGAACGGTTTCCACCGAGAGCGGCGTTCTCAATCAGCAGCCTTATGGTTTCAATACCCGCTTTGAGGGGGAAAAGGGGACCAACCCCGAAGAGCTGATCGGCGCGGCACACGCGGCCTGTTTCTCAATGGCGCTGTCGCTGATGCTCGGGGAAGCGGGCTATACCGCCGATTCCATTGATACCACCGCGGACGTCTCTCTGGATAAAACCGACGGCGGCTTTGCCATCACTAAGGTTGCCCTGAATAGCAAGGTGACCGTTCCAGGCATTGCCCCGCAGCAGTTCGACGGCATTATTCAGAAAGCAAAAGCGGGCTGTCCGGTCTCGCAACTCCTGAAAGCCGAGATTACCCTGGACTATAAGCTCAATTAAGCCACAGCCGGGTTTGCGCCCGGCTATCCCTTCAGCGCGGCGGGGAACACCTCCGCCAGCCAGGCGATAAACACCTTCAGGCGGTGCGTCAAATGCCGGTTCTGCGGGTAAACCACATGAAACGGATACGCGGCAGGGCGCCAGTCGCCCAGGATAGCCGCCAGCGTTCCCGCCTGCAGATACGACTTTGCCGAATACTCAAAGGTTTGAACGATCCCCAGCCCCGCCGCGGCAGCCGCCAGATGGGCATTACTTTCATTGACGCCGAGATAGTGCGGAATGTTGATTTCCAGCGCCTCGCCTTTCTGCCGGAAGCGAAACGGAAACGGCCGTCCGGTGACGGGCGAGAGATAGCTAATCAGCTTGTGGCCGTTGCGCAGCTCCTGCGGATAGGCCGGAACGCCGTGATTTCTCAGGTAACCCGGCGTCGCGCAGGTGACCATTTCGGCGTTACCGAGATGACGGGCGATGAGGGTTGAATCGTCCAGCGGACCGCCGCGGATCACGCAGTCTACGTTACCGCTGATGAGATCGACCGGCCGGTCGGCCACGCCAAGGTCGATGCGGATCTCCGGATAGCGCTGCATAAAATCCGGCAGCAGGGGAATGAGCACGTCCCGGGCGGTGGATCCGCCCACGTCAACCCGCAAATGACCTTTTGGCGTCGCGCGGGAAACGCGAAACGAGGTGTCGATATCTTCGATATCAATCAGCACCCTGAGCGCTTTTTCATAGTATTCCATCCCTTCAGGCGTCGCGACCACCCGGCGAGTGGTGCGGTGCAGAAGGCGTATCTCCAGGTGCGCCTCAAGCGATTTAACCAGTTTGCTCAGCGTGGCGATCGGCATATTCAGCGAGTCCGCCGCGCGGGTAAAGCTGCCGGACTCTACGACCCGCGTAAAGGCGCGCATCGCCATGAGCTGGTCCATGATGACCTCGGATTATTTCTGTATGTGAATAGTCATTTTCATTTTTGCCTGTTTTTAACTAATGCCGCAAGGGCTAAAGTTTGTTCAACGCAAACCCAACAAAAGGTAAATGACATGAACACGACTCTCTCAGGAAAAATCGCACTGGTCACCGGCGGCAGCACCGGTATCGGTCTTGCCACGGCGCAGGAGCTGGCGGCACAGGGCGCGAAGGTGTATATCACCGGTCGTCGTCAGGCCGAGCTTGACGCGGCGGTCGCAGAAATTGCTTCAACGGCAGTGGGCATTCGCGCGGACGTCTCTAAGCTTGCCGATCTGGATGAGGTTTATGCCCGGATAGCCAAAGAAGAAGGCCGCCTCGATATTCTGTTCGCCAATGCCGGTGGCGGCGATATGCTGCCGCTGGGCGCGATCACCGAAGAGCAGTTTGACAGGATTTTTGGCACCAACGTTCGCGGGGTGCTGTTTACGGTGCAGAAGGCGCTGCCGCTGCTATCCACCGGTTCGTCGATTATTCTGACCGGCTCGACGGTGTCGATTAAAGGGACGGCCAACTTCAGCGTCTACAGCGCCAGCAAGGCCGCCGTGCGCAACTTTGCCCGCTCCTGGGCGCTGGATTTGCAGGGCCGCGGAATCCGCGTCAACGTGGTAAGCCCGGGCCCGATCAAAACCCCGGGTCTCGGCGATCTGGTGCCGGAAGAGCACCGTCAGGGTCTGTACGACGCGCTGGCCGCTCAGGTACCGCTTGGGCGCTTAGGCGCGCCGGGCGAGGTGGGGAAAGCGGTGGCGTTTCTGGCCTCCGACGCGGCCAGCTTTATTAACGCCACCGAGCTGTTTGTGGACGGCGGAATGGCCCAAATCTAACCCAGACTGCGCCAGCAGCGGACGTCACGGCCCTCGCGAGAGGGCTGTAACGGCTGGGGATGCTCACACCCCTGCGCTGCCATCGGGCAACGGTCGCGGAAAAAACAGCCCTCGGGCAGGTGACGGTTGCCGGGAAGCTCCGTTTTGCGCAAGGCCAGATTTTCATCCAGCGGTTCACCGGTGCGGGGAACCGAGTCGAGCAGCAGACGGGTGTAGGGATGGCGCGGCTCGCCAAGCACCTGCGCGGCGCTGCCCAGCTCCACAATCTGCCCGAGGTACATCACCGCCACGCGGTCGCTCATGTGTCTGACCACCGAGACGTTATGCGAGATTAACACGTAGGTCAGATTACGCTGCTGCTGCAGGGTCACCAGCAGGTTGAGGATCTGCGCCTGCACGGAGATATCCAGCGCGCTGGTGGGTTCATCAAGCACGATAATATCGGGGTCGGACGAGAGCGCCCGGGCGATGGCGATGCGCTGGCGCTGCCCGCCGGAGAATGCGTGCGGAAGCCTGTCGAGATATTCCGGGCGAATGCCAACCTGCAGCGCCAGGTTTTCAGCCAGCTGACGGCGCGCGCGCTCGCTGCTGCGTTTTTGCACCCACACCGGCTCGGTGATGATGCGCCAGACCGGCAATCGCGGGTCGAGCGAGGAGAGCGGATCCTGAAACACCATCTGCATGCCGCCCGCGTGGTGCGCCCGCTGGCACGCGCCGGTGCTGGGCTTAAGCATGCCCATCAGCAGCTGGGCCAGCGTGCTTTTCCCGCAGCCTGATTCCCCGACAATGCCCAGCGTTTCCCCCCGACGGATCTGAAGATCGAGCCCGTTGAGGGCATGGACCTGTTCCGTCACGCGCCCCAGCCAGTTTTTGCGCGCCGCAAAGTTCACGTGCACGCTATCCAGTTCCAGCAGTACATCAGTCATGGTATTTCTCCCGTTGCGGATACCAGCAGGCAGCCTGTTGGCCTTCTGCACCAGTGGGCGCTAAGCGCGGCGTTTCGCTGCATTTCGCCCCGGCGGCAAAGCAGCGCTCGCGGAACGCGCATCCCGGCGGGAGCTGGCTGAGGTTGGGCACCGTGCCGGGGATGGCGGGAAGCGGGGCGCGCGGCTGGCCGTGTTCCGGCGCGCACCGCAGCAGGCCGATGGAGTAGGGATGCACGGGATGGTCGATCAGCGTTTGCGTGGCACCGCTCTCGATCACGCTGCCCGCGTACATCACGTACATTCTGTCGCATAGCTGCGACACCACGGCCATGTCGTGGCTGATAAACAGCACCGAGGTCCCGCTGGCCCGCGCCTTATGCTTCAGCAGGCGCAGCACCTGGAGCTGGACGGTAACGTCCAGCGCGGTGGTCGGTTCGTCGGCGATGATCAGCTCCGGCTCGCAGGAGAAGGCAAGGGCGATCATCACCCGCTGGCGCATGCCGCCGGAGAGTTCAAACGGATAACGCGCCATGACCTGCTTCGCGTCCGGGATTTGCATCTCTTCCAGCAGGGTAATCGCCTTCTGCTGCGCCTCGCGCCGCGAGAGCGGCTGATGCTGGCGGATCACCTCCACCATCTGTTTGCCAATCCGCCGCGTCGGGTTGAGGGCGGTCATGGGCTCCTGAAAAATCATCGCCACTCGCGCACCGCGCCACTGGCGAAGCTGCTTCTCGGACGCCGTCAGGACGTTTTCACCTAGTAACTTCACCTGACCGTGATGAATGCGGTAGCTTCCTTGCGGCAGCAGCCGCATGGCGAGCATGGCGGTCACGGATTTACCCGATCCCGACTCGCCCACCACGCCGACGATTTCGCCCCTGCCGATCTCCAGCGAGACGTGGTTCAGCGCGTGGACCTCACCGCGAAATATCGGGAAGCTCAGGTGCAGGTCTTCAATACTCAGTACCGATTCGGTCATTACTGTTTCCCTCCCGATTTCGGGTCCAGCAGATCGCGGATACCGTCGCCAAACAGGTTAAAGCCTACGGCGGTAATCAAAATCGCCGCACCGGGAAAGGCGCAGTACCACCACTGGTCCAGGACGTAGTTCCGGCCAACGGCCACCATCGCGCCCCATTCGGCAGTCGGCTGCTGCGCGCCCAGGCCGATAAACCCCAGCGTGGCGGCCATCAGAATGGCGCTGCCGATGTCCAGCGAAGCCTGCACGATCAGCGGCGGAAGGGCGTTGCGCAGGATATGCCAGCGGATCAAATGCCAGCGGGACGCGCCAAAGGTGCGGGCGGCCTGGACGTAGGTAAACTGGCGCACCACCAGGGTTTGCCCGCGGGCCAGGCGGACGTAAAACGGGATGCGGACAATCGCAATCGCAAGCATGGCGTTGAACAGGCTCGGCCCGAGCGCGGCGGCCAGCGCCATGGTCAGCACCAGGGAAGGTATCGAGAGCATAATGTCCATCACCCGCATGATGACGGCGTCGCCGCGCCCGCCCAGCACGCCGGACAGACAGCCCAGAAGCGAGCCGATGCCGCCCGCAATCGCCACCACCGCCAGCCCGGCGGTAATCGACTGCTGGCTGCCCGCCAGCACGCGGCTGAACAGATCGCGTCCCACCTCATCGGTACCAAACCAGTGTTGCGCAGACGGCGCCTGCAGGCGTGCGGTCAAATCCAGCGCGTTCGGGTCATGCGGCACGATCCACGGCGAGGCCACCATCAGGAAGAGCATCGCAATCATAATGACGCCGCCAACGATGGTGAGCGGGCTTTGACGCAGCATCCAGAACAGCTTTGCCCAGTTGATGCGTTGTCCGGCGGTTTTAGCCGGGACGGGCGTTTCCTGCGTTAACATCATTCGGCACCTCCGCGCCCGATTCGCGGGTCAATCCACAGGTAAAGCAGATCGACCACCAGATTAACCAGCACGTAGGCCAGCGAAACGACGACGGCAAAGCCCATCACGGCAGGGAAATCGAGCGCCTGAATGGACGTCACCACCCAGGCGCCCATGCCCGGCCAGGCAAAGACGGTTTCGGTCAGCACGGCGCCGTAAAGCAGATCGCCCAGCGCCAGCCCGAGCACGGTGATGGACGGGATCATCGCATTCGGCAGGGCGTAGCGCAGGACGATATACCAGCCGGGCAGGCCGCTGGCCCGCGCGGTGCGGATGTAGTCCTCGCTGAGCTGCTCCAGCATCGCCGAGCGGACCTGGCGCGCCACGATGCCCAGGTGAACAAACGCCAGCGTCAGCGAGGGTAAAATCAGGTGCTGAAGCGCGTTGAAAAAGACCTCACCGTTGCCCTCCAGCAGCGCGTCCAGCAGATAAAAGCCGGTGACGCGCGTCGGCGGATCGAGCCAGTCGTCCAGCCTGCCGCCGCCCGGCAGGATCTGCAGGTGCCCGTAGAACAGCACGATGACGCCCAGCCCGAGCCAGAAGGCCGGCGTGGAGATCCCGGTCATCGCCATTAAACGCACCAGGTGATCCAGCCAGCGGTTGCGGTAGACCGCCGACAAAATCCCCAGCGGCACGCCGATGACCAGTGCCAGCAGCAGAGAACAAAAGGCCAGCTCCAGCGTAGCGGGGAAAAAGGCCTTCAGGTCTTCCGCAACCGGGCGTCCGGTACGGATGGACGTGCCTAGATCACCGTGGGCCAGAGCGTCCACGTAGCGGCCAAACTGAACGTACAGCGGCCGATCCAGCCCTAGCTGCTGGCGGATGTTCTGCACGATTTCGTCGCTGGCGCGGTCGCCGGCCAGCAGACGGGCCGGATCGCCGGGGATCAGGTGTGAAATAATAAAGGTGATAATACAGACACCGGCCACCACCAGGATTAACCCCCAGCAGCGCTGGCGCACTATGCTCCAGAACGTCATACGCTTTCCCCCGGCGAAACGGTTACTTGCTCATGGTGGCGATGTTGAACACCTGCTCGAGCATTGGATTAAAGGTGAAGCCTTTGACCTCTTTGTTCATCGCCAGCTGGTAGTTTTTCTGGAACAGATAAACGTAGGCCGCCTCGTCGATAACCACCTTCTGCGCCTGCTGGTAATCTTTGGTGCGTTCCGCCTGGTCGGTGGTTTTCAGCGCGGCCTGCAGGAGCGAATCCACCTCTTTGTTCTCATAGAACGAGCGGTTGCCCGGCAGCCCTTTTTTGTCCGATTCGAACCAGTAGTTCATGAACATGTACGGGTCGGCAAAGTCCGGACTCCAGTTGCCGATGGCAATGTCGTAATCGCCTTTTCCGACGCGGTCGCGCATGGTGGCATTGGCCAGTTTTTCCAGCTTGACGCTAATGCCAATCTTGCCGAGGCTGCCCTGAGTGGAGAGGGCGATAGGCTCCCAGTTCGGATCGTTATCCGAGTAGAGGAAGGTCAGGCTGGCGGGTTTGTCTTTGACCTTCTCCAGCGCGGCTTTGGCTTTGGCCTCGTCAAAGCTGTACTGCATTGCCGTGGCGTCATAGCCCCACATGCCTTCCGGGATCGGGCCGCGCATCTGCTTGCCGTTGCCGCTCAGAATGCCTTTCACCATGCCCTGGTAATCCGTCGCCCAGGAGATGGCCCGGCGTAAATCCACCTGATTGAGCGGCGCTTTGCCGTTGTTGAGATAGAGGTAAGTCACGCGCAGGGACGGGTATTCCGCGACGGCGACTTTGCCTTCCTGCTTCAGGGCCGCGAGCTGATCGACCGGCAGGGAGTCGGCAATGTCCAGATCGCCGCGGGAAAGCTGCAGTCGGCGCGAGGCGCTCTCTCCGATAATTTTCACCGAGACGCGCTTAAAGTGCGGTTTTTCACCCTGCCAGTGGGGGTTAGGCACCAGGATCAGCTGCTGGCCTTTCTGCCAGCTTTTCAGCATAAACGGCCCGGAACCGGCGGTGTTTTGCGCCAGAAAACCGCGCGCATCATCTGCCGCGTTGGCCTTCAGCACCGCCGGATTAATGATGGACGCCCCGTCGTTTGCCAGCGTGTAGAGGAAAGGCGCGAAAGGCTGGCTGAGGGTGAACTTCACCGTATGGTCATCGACGACATCAATTTTCAGGTCTTTCGGGAAGGCTTCAGACGGCCCCTGACCGAGCTTCAGCAGGCGCTCAAAGGAGAGTTTTACCGCCTCGGCGGTGACCGGCGTACCGTCGGAGAATTTCGCGTTATCCGCCAGGGTAAAGGTCCACTCTTTCTGGTCGTCGGACGCCTTCCAGCCCGTGGACAGATCGCCCTCCACCTCGGTAGAGCCTGGCTTGTACTTGACCAGACGCTGGTAGGACGGATAGGTGACGGTCCAGTCGTTGTTATCAATAGTGATGGCAGGATCGAGCGTTTGCGGGTCGGCGGCTTTACCGATCGCCAGCATATCTTTCGGGACGGCAGCCAGCGCCAGCGGTGCGCTCAGGGCCAGCGTGGCGGCGATCAGCGTCGAGAGAAGCGATGTTTTCATGGCAGTGCTCCAGGTTTAGAGAGAAGTGTGCGTCAGGGGAAAACAGGCAAAACGGTCGTCAAGCAGCGGGTAGCTGGCGGCGTTCGGCAGTTCGAAGTGCCACCATTCGCTGCTGATACCGACAAAACCGCCGCCAAACATGATGGCGTTCAACAGCAGACGGTTGCGCTGGGCGTGCGGCGGCACGGAGGGGTGATACGGATGCGAGCGGTCGTGCATTTCGTCAAAACCGGCACCCATATCCAGCACGGCGTTATGTTCATCCATCAGGGTGACGTCGATGGCCGTACCGCGGCTGTGATTGGAGCCAATCGCCACGTCGACCACGTACTCCGGGTTCGGGCAGGCATCCCACAGCTGGGCCTGCGCCTGCTGCGGCCGATAGGCGTCGTACACCACCAGCTTCAGCCCGGCCAGCGAGGCAATGCTGATGGCTTTTGCCAGCGCGGTGGCCGCATCGGTATGCAGCAGGCACAGCGACTCCTGATAGATCGGGCGGCCGGTGATGTTGTCGGCGGTGGCGTACTTCAGATCGATATGCAGCGCGGGAAACGTCTTCGCCACATCAATCAGTTCACTCTCTTCGGGCATAGCTCCGCTCCTTTAGCGTTCGAATTGACCAAACTCTTGTTGTAATTGCCGGTTTACCGCCAGACGCGCCGGGAGCGCATCACCCAGCGCTTCCACCACGCCCGACAGCAGCAGGTTGAACAGACAGCTCACGGGGGCAAGCGAATCCCAGAAGTGACCGGTATCGGTTTTCACCTGCAGTAAATCCATCGGGTAATCCCGCGCCCACGGGCACCAGATGTCGGTGATCAAGGCCAGCGGAATGCCTTTCTCGCTGGCGACGCGGCAGTACTGACGGGCCATCGCGGAGTAGGTGCGCGTATCGGTCAGCACGACGTACGGGTGCGCAAACCCCGAGTTGAGGGATTCCACCCAGCTGCCGGAAGCCCCCTCCGAATAGCTCACGCGCGGGCGGAGGTACTCGAGGTGGCTGAAGAAAGCGTTGGCAATCCCGCGCGTGGACTGGATCCCCAGCACAAACACCGCGTCGGCGTGGGCGAGGTTGTGCACCACCTGACGGAAGGCGTCCGTTTGCGCCAGCTGGTATACCTGCGTGATGGCATCCACTTCCAGCGATAGGGCGTGCTGAAGGCGGCTGGAAAGGGGGCGCTGCTGCTGCCAGGAGTCCAGCCGCTCGTTCATGCCCCAGGGCTGATACGGATCGCGCAGGCTTTTTTTGGCATCTTCCAGGTTGCGATACCCCAGCTTGCGCAGGAAGCGTCCGACGGTAATTCCGCTGGTCCCGCTCGCCTGACCGACGCTCTCCGCCGTTTCAAACGGGATTTGCGCGGCGTGCGCCAGCAGCCAGCTTCCGACCCGCTTTTCGCTGGGCGTGAGCTGGCTGAACGTCGCTTCGATACGGCTCAACATCTCAGGTTTCGTCGTCATACCGCCTCGCTGTTAACAGGCTGTCAATGGCTGAGTTTTTGTTACCTGGTTAACAATGCATGACGCGTGCCATGTTCACAGGGCGGATAAAACCCGCTGCGCGGTAAACTTCATGCAATATTTGTTTAACCAATGCTCAACATTTGTGCAGCGTAGTTCACTTTTGGTGCACCGGCTGAGCAGGCAGGTATGAATTTAGTGAATCCGTCAGTCCGTTCACATTTTTGATAAGATAGATGTACTGTGAATATAAAAGGGATCCCGGCATGGCAAATCTGCCCTGGCGAATCAGCGTGCGCCTGATGGCGCTTGCAAAGAAAATAGGGATTGTCGTCGGGATCGTCCTGGTCGTCCTGCTGGCGGTGCGGGCGTATCTCTCCCAGCAGGGGCCGGAACTGCACCTGTGGCATACCTGGCGGGCCGATGAGATGTCCGTGCGCGAGATGGATAACGCCAATTTTGCCGGGTATATCGCGCGGGAAAACGCTATTTTCGCCGATCTTGATAATGCGGTGACGGCGAAAACAGCGGGCGAGGAACAAACCCCGTTAAACCGTTACTACCGCCAGAGCCTGGTGTGGCCCGGTCAGTTTACGCCCGATGCCAACCGCTCCTTTGTGCTGATGCCTGCCGGAAAGCCGCGCGGCGCGGTAGTGCTGCTGCACGGTTTGACGGACTCGCCCTACAGCGTCCGACGCCTTGCCGTGAACTATCAACAGCACGGCTTTGTGGCCGTGGTCCCGCGCCTGCCCGGGCACGGCACCGCGCCCGGCGCGCTGACGGACGTCGACTGGGAGATGTGGCTGGCAGCGACGCGTCTTGCGGTGCGGGAAGCCACGCGTCTGGCGGGTGAGTCAGTGCCTCTGCATCTGGTGGGCTACTCCAACGGCGGGGCGCTGGCGATGAAATATACCCTCGATGCGCTGGACGCGCCTGCGCTTCGTCGACCGCAGCAGGTGATACTGCTCTCACCGATGATCGGCGTGACGGCTTTTGCACGCTTTGCCGGTTTCGCCGGGCTACCGGCGCTGCTGCCGGCGTTTGCCAAAGCGGCGTGGCTGAATATCTCTCCGGAATATAATCCGTACAAATATAACTCGTTCCCGGTGAACGCCGCCCGCCAGTCATGGCTGCTGACGAAGGCCCTGCAGGAGCAAATCGGCCGCGAGGCGCGGGAGAACAGGCTGGCGAATTTGCCGCCGATCCTGGCGTTTCAGTCGGTCATGGATTCCACGGTCAGCACCCGCGCGGTGGTGACCGGCCTGTTTGACCAGCTTCCGGCAAACGGCAGCGAGCTGGTGGTGTTTGATATCAATCAGGCAGCCAGCTTCCGACCGCTGTTCAAACCGTCGTCGTGGACGGCAACTTCGGCGCTGCTGCCGGTTGCGCAGAGGTGTT
This sequence comes from Enterobacter dykesii, assembly GCF_008364625.2. NCBI lineage: Bacteria > Pseudomonadati > Pseudomonadota > Gammaproteobacteria > Enterobacterales > Enterobacteriaceae > Enterobacter > Enterobacter dykesii. The sequence goes on along the minus strand of NZ_CP126604.1, from coordinate 2,297,317 downwards.
ACGGTGTCACGATTATTACCAATTCGGACGCACACAGCTTCTCGACGGTGGCGAAAATCACCCCGGCCGGCAGCACCCGGGAGACGGTCGTGCCGCTTGCGCAGGCCTGGCCGCAGGATGTCTATTCGCTGTCGCATGTTGCGGTCCCGTTCCCGCCGGATGACGATCTGTATGGCCGTGAGCCTGTTGTGAAAAACCGCTACGGCATCAGCCTGGGGACGATTGCGCTCTGGGGCGAAACGTCCGTGTTGAGCGTCGGCAAAGAGGCGCTGATGCGCGTCACCTCGAATCCGTTCTACGACTATATGCAGGAGAGGATAGACAGTCACATTGGGGACGCGGAAAGGTAACGTTCCCTTTTAGTGTGAATATGTTAGGTCGCATTGATAAAGTATGTTAAACAGTAGCTTTAAGGCACCTTTCTCACTCCGGAACCCTTTTTTGTGCTGACCACGCTGATTTACCGAAGCCAGTTGAATTTATCCCGCCCCTCCACCGAGCTGCGGGAGCTGGTAGAGCGCGCCCGGATCCGCAATGCCAACCAGAGCATCACCGGAGTTCTGCTCGCAAAAGGCAATGATGTTCTGCAAATCCTCGAAGGGTCGGAAGAGAGCGTGGTTACGCTGTTTCATAAAATTCGGGATGACAAGCGGCACAGTGGGGTGGTTGAACTGCTGCGGGACTATGGTCCGCGCAGACGGTTCGAAAACGTCGGTATGCTGCTTTTCGATCTCCAAACCCAGTCGCCGAAAGAGGTGCTGCATTCGGTTCTGCATTACAGCAAGCTGGACAGCTATCTGACCTCCGACGATCGGGTGTTCAAATTCATTCAGACATTTATTACGGGCAGACGCCCATCCCCGTCGGGAGCACGCTACGCTCCAGAAAAATGGTCGCTTTCGTCGGAAGCGTCACCCTTTGGCGCGAGTCTGGGCCTGATGGCTAATCAAACCTGTCAGTTCGCACTCCAGCCCATCGTTGAGCCCTCTGAAGGGAAGATCAGCTCTCTTGAAGCCCTCATCCGCGGCAACGACGGCGGCAGCCCTGAGCATTTCTTCAGCACCCTCGATCCGGACAAAATTTACGAAGTCGATCTCCAGACGAAAGCGTATGCCTTTGCGCTGGCAAAAAAACTGGGTATTGGCAGCCATAAAATTGCGGTAAACCTGCTGCCGATGTCGCTGGTGAATGTTCCTGGCGCAGTGGAATTTCTGGTCGAGCAGATTAAACTGCATGGCCTTCAGCCGGAGCAGGTGGTCATTGAAGTGACTGAAAACGAGATGATATCCGGGCTTAACCAGTTCAACAGCGCTATCAAGCAGCTTCGCGGCGAGGGCGTTGGCCTGGCAATCGATGATTTCGGTTCCGGCTATGCCGGCCTTTCGCTGCTGACTCGCTTTCAGCCGGACAAAATTAAGATCGACCGCGAAATTGTCAGCAATATCCACCTGAGCGGCCCTAAGCAGGCGATTGTGCGCTCCATCATCAGCTGCTGCTCGGACCTCGAAATTACCCTTGTGGCCGAAGGGATCGAGAAGATAGAGGAGTGGTGCTGGCTGGAATCTGCCGGTATCCGCCGCTTCCAGGGCTTTCTGTTTGCCCGTCCGCAGCTTAATGGCGTCGGTGATATTCACTGGCCGCATCTGGTGCGTTAGCCAATTTTCCTCCCGCGTTATTTCCCCTTCGTCCTGCCTGTGCTTAAATAGCTAAAACGGTTTAACATTGTTTAGCTGCGAGGATCACATGAAAAAAATCTGGGTACTTGGCGATGCGGTGGTGGATTTGCTGCCCGATGGAGAAGGCAGATTGCTGCAGTGTCCCGGCGGCGCACCGGCAAACGTTGCGGTCGGTATTGCCCGCCTGGGCGGCCAGAGCGCCTTTATCGGCAGGGTTGGCGACGATCCATTCGGGCGCTTTATGGCGAAAACGCTCGCTGACGAAAAGGTCGACGTGAAGTCTATGCGCCTTGACCCGGCGCACCGCACCTCAACGGTGGTGGTCGATCTCGACGAGCACGGCGAACGCTCGTTTACCTTTATGGTGCGCCCGAGCGCCGATCTGTTTCTCGAATCCGCCGATCTGCCGACGTTCAGCGCCGGGGAATGGCTACACGTCTGTTCCATCGCGTTAAGCGCAGAGCCGAGCCGTTCTGCGACGTTTGAGGCGATGGCCACCATTCGCGAGGCGGGCGGTTACGTCAGCTTCGACCCCAATATTCGCCCAGATCTCTGGCCGGATGAGAACGAGCTGCGTCGCTGCCTGGAGCAGGCCCTGCAGAGCGCCGACGTGGTGAAACTCTCCGTCGAAGAGCTGGCGTTTTTAACCGGAAATGTCGAGGTAAACGTCGGTCTGGACAGGCTGATGGCGCGCTGTCCGGCGCGTCTGGTGCTGGTCACCCAGGGCAAGGAGGGCGTGATCGCCTGGCATCAGGGTACCGTAAAACACTATCCGGCTACGCCCGTAGAGTGTGTCGATACCACCGGCGCGGGCGACGCCTTCGTTGCCGGGCTGCTTTACGGGCTGGCCGCTGGACAGGACCTGACGCCGGTCATCGCGCTTGCCCAGCGCTGCGGCGCATTAGCCACCACGGCCAAAGGGGCGATGACTGCATTGCCCTGGCAGCACGACCTGTAATTTTTCCTCTCCTGGCCGCCATCCGGCGGCCTGAATTGTCGCCTCGATCACACTTACTAAAACGGTTTAGCAAAAAAGATTGCCGATACAAAATTCAGAGGTTTAGTATCAGCAACCTAAACCGGTTTAGCAATTTAGCACGTTTAATGACTTCTTTTAGGGATGCGACAAAATGTATAAAAAACGCAGACTTGCCGTGATGATAGGCATGCTGGCCGGAAGTACCTCTGTTTTTGCCCAAACGGATATGACAAGTATCGAAGCGCGACTTGCCGCGATGGAGCAGCGCCTCCAGGCGGCGGAAACGCGTGCGCAGGTGGCTGAGAAGCGCGCCACCGATGCGGAACAAAAAACGCAGCAGCTGGTTGCCGCCCAGCAGCAGGCGCAAACGACAACCCAGGCGGTGGCGCAGCGCACCAGCGCGCTGGAGAAGAAGGCGGATCAAAGCAGCGGGTTTGAGTTCCACGGCTACGCCCGCTCGGGCCTGCTGATGAACGATGCGGCCTCCAGCAGCAAAAGCGGTCCTTATCTGACCCCGGCCGGTGAAACCGGCGGTGCGGTAGGGCGTCTGGGTAACGAAGCCGACACCTACGTCGAGCTGAACCTGGAGCACAAACAAACTCTGGATAACGGGGCGACCACGCGCTTTAAGGCGATGCTCGCCGACGGTCAGAGAACCTATAACGACTGGTCAGCCGATACCAGCGATCTCAATATTCGCCAGGCCTTCGCGGAGCTGGGCAACCTGCCTGATTTTACCGGCGCGCTGAAGGGCAGCACCTTCTGGGCGGGTAAACGCTTCGACCGCGACAACTTTGATATTCACTGGCTGGACTCCGACGTGGTGTTCCTGGCCGGTACCGGCGGCGGCGTCTACGACGTGAAGTGGAACGATTCGCTGCGCAGCAACTTCTCCATCTACGGCCGCAACTTCGGCAGCGTGGAGCAGACCGACAATAACGTTCAGAACTATATCCTCAGCATGAACCACTTCGCCGGACCGTTCCAGCTGATGGTGAGCGGCCTGCGTGCGAAGGATAACGACGACCGTAAAGACACCAACGGCGATCTCATCAAAACCGATGCCGCCAATACCGGTGTTCATGCCCTGGTCGGGTTACATAACGAGAGCTTCTACGGCCTGCGGGAAGGGACCGCCAAAACGGCGCTGCTGTACGGTCACGGGCTGGGTGCGGAAGTGAAAAGCATCGGTTCCGACGGCGCGCTGCTCTCTGAGGCGGATACCTGGCGCTTCGCAAGTTACGGTGTCACGCCGATCGGCGGTGGCTGGAGCGTTGCGCCCGCCGTTCTGGCGCAGAGCAGTAAAGATCGCTACGTCAAGGGCGATAGCTATGAGTGGGTAACGCTCAACACCCGCCTGATCAAAGAGGTGACGCAGAACTTCGCGCTGGCGTTTGAGGGCAGCTATCAGTACATGGATTTAAATCCGGAAGGCTACAAGGACCGGAACGCCGTTAACGGCAGTTTCTACAAGCTGACCTTTGCTCCAACGTTAAAAGCGAGCAAAATCGGCGATTTCTTCAGCCGTCCGGAGCTGCGCCTGTTTGCCACCTGGATGGACTGGAGCAGCAAACTGGATAATTACGCCAGCGATGATGCCTTTGGCAGCAGCGGCTTCAACGCCGGCGGGGAATGGAACTTTGGGGTCCAGATGGAAACCTGGTTTTAACCCATCACGCTCCCGCCTGGCGGGAGCGTTTCGCACATCATAAAAAGAAGTCAGGCAGAGGTATCTATGGATTTTAATCAAATCGCCCGCGAGCTTATTCCGCTGCTCGGTGGCAAGGAAAATATCGCCAGCGCGGCGCACTGCGCAACGCGTCTTCGTCTGGTGCTGGTCGATGACGCGCTTGCCGATCAGCAGGCGATCGGTAAGGTCGACGGCGTAAAAGGCTGTTTTCGTAACGCCGGCCAGATGCAGGTGATTTTTGGCACGGGCGTAGTCAACAAGGTCTACGCCGCGTTTATTCAGGCGGCGGGGATTAGCGAATCCAGTAAATCTGAGGCCGCAGATCTGGCGGCGCGCAAGCTGAACCCGTTCCAGCGCATTGCCCGTCTGCTCTCCAATATCTTTGTCCCGATCATTCCCGCGATTGTGGCGTCCGGTCTGCTGATGGGCCTGCTCGGCATGGTGAAAACCTACGGCTGGGTCAATGCGGATAACGCCATCTACATCATGCTGGACATGTGCAGCTCCGCGGCGTTTATCATTCTGCCTATTCTGATCGGCTTTACCGCCGCGCGGGAATTTGGCGGTAACCCGTATCTCGGCGCGACGCTGGGCGGTATTCTGACCCACCCGGCGCTGACCAACGCCTGGGGCGTGGCGTCGGGCTTCCACACCATGAACTTCTTCGGCCTTGAGATCGCGATGATTGGCTATCAGGGCACGGTATTCCCGGTGCTGCTGGCCGTCTGGTTTATGAGCATCGTGGAGAAAAACCTGCGCCGCGCGATCCCGGACGCATTAGATCTGATCCTGACGCCGTTCCTCACCGTCGTTATCTCCGGCTTTATCGCCTTGCTGATTATCGGCCCGGCGGGGCGCGCCTTAGGTGATGGTATCTCCTTTATTCTTAGCACGCTGATCGCCCACGCGGGCTGGCTGGCCGGGCTGCTGTTCGGCGGGCTTTACTCGGTGATTGTGATCACCGGTATTCACCACAGCTTCCACGCGATTGAAGCCGGGCTGCTCGGTAACCCGTCGATTGGCGTGAACTTCCTGCTGCCGATCTGGGCCATGGCGAACGTGGCGCAGGGCGGCGCCTGTCTGGCGGTGTGGTTCAAAACCAAAGATGCCAAAATCAAAGCCATTACCTTACCGTCGGCGTTTTCTGCGATGCTGGGCATCACCGAAGCGGCCATTTTTGGTATCAACCTGCGCTTCGTTAAGCCGTTTATCGCCGCGCTGATCGGCGGCGCGGTGGGCGGGGCCTGGGTGGTATCTGTCCATGTTTACATGACCGCCGTTGGGTTGACCGCTATTCCGGGCATGGCCATCGTGCAGGCCAGCTCGCTGCTCAACTATATTATCGGTATGGTGATTGCCTTCGGCGTGGCGTTTACCGTCTCACTGCTGCTGAAATATAAAACGGACTCTGAATAATGACGTTACCTTCCCGCTGGCCTGCGATACTGCAGGCCGTTATGAAAGGCCAGACGCGGGCGCTTGCGGATAGCCACTATCCGCAGTGGCATCCCGCGCCGGTGACGGGGCTGATGAACGATCCCAACGGGTTCATCTGGTTTGCCGGCCGCTACCACCTGTTCTATCAGTGGAACCCGCTGGACTGCGAGCATCGGTTTAAATGCTGGGGGCACTGGAGCTCTGCGGACCTGGTGCACTGGCGGCATGAGCCGCTGGCGCTGATGCCGGATGAAGAGTATGACCGCAACGGCTGCTACTCCGGTAGCGCCGTGGACAACCACGGCGTCCTGACGCTTTGCTACACCGGCAACGTCAAGTTTGATGACGGCAGCCGCACCGCCTGGCAGTGTCTGGCCGTAGAACAGCCCGACGGAACCTTTAAGAAGCTGGGGCCGGTGCTGGCGCTGCCGGAAGGCTACACCGGCCACGTGCGCGACCCAAAGGTGTGGCAGCACGACGGGATGTGGTACATGGTGCTCGGCGCGCAGGATGTGCAAAAGCGCGGCAAGGTGCTGCTGTTTAAATCAGCCGATCTGCACGCCTGGACGTCCTGCGGGGAAATCGCCGGTCACGGGGTTAACGGCCTGACGGACGCGGGTTATATGTGGGAGTGTCCGGACCTGTTCGCGCTCGACGGAACGCATGTTCTGATCAGCTGTCCGCAGGGGCTGGCCCGCGAGCCGCATCGCTATCTCAACACCTATCCGGCCACCTGGATGAGCGGGGCGTTTGACTATGAAAACGTCGCATTCGATCACGGCGAGCTGCACGAGCTGGACGCGGGCTTTGAGTTTTACGCCCCGCAAACCACGCTGGCTGAAGACGGCCGACGCATTCTGATCGGCTGGATGGGCGTACCGGACGGGGAAGAGATGCTTCAGCCAACCCGGACGCACGGCTGGATGCACCAGATGACCTGTCCGCGCGAATTACGCTACCGAGACGGCAGGCTCTGGCAGACCCCGGCGCGCGAGCTGGCGGCGCTGCGTGAAGATGAGCAGCGCTGGCAGGGGCGCGCCAGCGAGGCGCCGGACCTGGACGCGACGCGCCTGGAGTTTGAGCTGAGCGCATCGCAGGTGAGTGTCGATTTTGGCGGCACGCTGCGCCTCACTGTCGATGAGCAGGGTATACGCCTGGAACGCGCGAGCCTGAAAACTGGTGAAACGCTGACCCGATACTGGCAGGGCGAGGTCAGCCATTTGCGCGTTCTCTGCGACCGCTCCAGTACTGAAATTTTCATCAATCACGGTGAAGGGGTGATGAGCAGCCGCTATTTTCCTGACCATCCGGCCCGGGTGCGATTCGAAGGTGCGTCCGATATCACATTACGCTACTGGTCGCTGCGCGCCTGCATGATAGAATGAGGGTTTTGGCAGCCGGATCTAAGTCGTTGTGAGAAAAACAAAACGCGTCACCATTAAAGACATCGCGGAGCTGGCGGGGGTGTCAAAAGCCACCGCCAGCCTGGTACTGAACGGTCGCAGCAAAGAGCTTCGCGTGGCGGAAGAGACGCGCGAGCGCGTGCTGGCGATTGCAAAAGAGCACCACTATCAGCCCAGCATTCACGCCCGGTCGCTGCGCGATAACCGCAGCCACACCGTTGGTCTGGTGGTCCCGGAGATCACCAACTACGGTTTTGCCGTCTTTTCTCACGAGCTGGAAACGCTGTGCCGCGAGGCGGGCGTTCAGCTGCTGATCTCCTGCAGCGATGAAAACCCGGGGCAGGAGACGGTGGTGGTGAACAACATGGTGGCGCGTCAGGTGGACGGGCTGATTGTGGCCTCCAGCATGCTTAACGATGCGGACTACCATAAGCTGAGCGAGCAGCTGCCCGTTGTCCTGTTTGACCGCCACATCAACGACAGCGCGCTGCCGCTGGTGATCACCGACTCCATTACCCCGACGGCGGAACTGGTGGCCGACATTGCGCGCCAGCATCCTGATGAGTTCTACTTCCTCGGCGGTCAGCCGCGCCTTTCTCCGACGCGCGACCGTCTGGAAGGGTTTAAGCAAGGTCTGCGAGAGGCCGGCGTAGCGCTGCGCCCCGAGTGGATCATTCACGGCAACTATCACCCGAGCTCCGGGTACGAGATGTTTGCTGAACTCTGCGCCCGTCTGGGGCGTCCGCCAAAAGCGCTGTTCGCCGCCGCATGCGGTCTGCTGGAAGGGGTGCTGCGCTATATGGGCCAACACAACCTGTTGCAAAGTGATATCAGGTTAGCCAGTTTTGACGATCACTATCTCTACGATTCGCTGACGATTCCCGTGGATACCATTCGTCAGGATAACCGCCAGCTGGCGTGGCACTGCTTTGATTTGATTAGCAAACTGATCGAGGGAGAGACCCCGGAACCGTTGCAACGCAAGCTGGCTGCCACCCTGCAGCGGCGCTATAAGTGAGCAATATAGCTCGGACCGATACATCAATAACTTTAATTAATTTAAGTTTTGGAAGAGCCGATAACCATAAGGAATAATTCTCCTTGAGGTATTGGTTTATGTCGTTGAAAAAGTCGTCCCTGATCGTTCTGTTCTCGCTGCTTTTCTTCTTTGTTGTCAGCACCGTGACCAGCGTTGGCCTCATCATTAAAAGTAATAACTCCCTGGATAACGTCAACAAAGAGATCCAGGTTGTGCTGTCCATTATTGACCCCATCAACCATAGCCGTACGCTGCGCGTGCGGGTGATGGAGTATGTGAAGATGGTGGAAGCGGGAAACTCGGCGGACGGGGCTGCTAAGCTAACCGCCGTGAAAGAGGCGCTGACCAAAGCGGACCACGCCTTTGCGGCCTTTATGGCGTCGCCGCGCCTGAGCGATGAAGCGTCGCTGGTGACTGCCTATCAGGATGCCTGGCAAAACTACCGCAACCAGGGGCTGGCGCCGCTGATCGATGCCGCCGAGGCGCACGATGTGGCCAAATTTAACGCGCTGATCCCGGAAGTCTCCCGCCTCGACCGCCAGTACGAGATCGTTCTCGACCAGGTCCTTTCCGTCCACCAGAAATACGCCAAAAGCCTGAACGAGGATGCGAGCAGTAACTTCGTCTCCGGCCTGGTGATTATTGCCGCTATCGCCTGCCTGTTTGTGGTGGTGATTGTCGCCGTCAGCCTGCTGATGAAGCGCTTTGTATTTGCGCCGGTCAACCTGGCGCGCGAGCACTGCAGCCAGATTGCGGCGGGCAAGCTGGACGTTCCGGTGCCGGTCAAGGGGAGTGCACATAACGAAATCGATCATCTTATGAGCTCAATGGAGCAGATGCGTCAGGCGCTGCTGGCGACCATCGCCCAGGTGCGCGATGCGAGCCATACCGTCACGCACGCGGCGCAGGAGATTGCCTCCGGGAATATCGACCTGGCGTCACGCACCGAACAGCAGGCTTCCGCGTTAACCCAGACGGCGGCGAGCATGGAAGAGCTGAGCGCGACGGTGGCGAACAATACCGACAACGTCTATCAGGCCGGTAAACTGGTGCAGGACGCGGTGAAAAATGCCCACACCGGTGAGGCGGTGACCCGTGAAGTCATCGACACGATGAATACCATCGCGGCGAACTCGAAGCGCATCGAAGACATTACCAGCGTGATCAACAGTATCGCCTTCCAGACCAACATTCTGGCGCTGAACGCGGCGGTTGAAGCGGCGCGCGCCGGCACGCAGGGGCGCGGCTTTGCGGTCGTGGCCAGCGAAGTGCGCACCCTGGCGCAGAAAAGCGCGGTGGCGGCTAAAGACATCGAAAGCCTGATTGCGCAGTCGGTATCCAGCGTGAAAAACGGTGCGGAGCTGGTCAGCCGCTCGGGTGAGGTGATTGACTCGATTATTTCGTCGGTGAATAAAGTGAATACGCTGATGGAGCAGATCTCCGTCGCCTCCGAAGAGCAGAGCCGCGGGATCGGCCAGGTCGGGCAGGCGGTGACCGAAATGGACGGCGTGACCCAGCAGAACGCCGCGCTGGTGCAGCAGTCCGCTGCGGCAGCGGCCTCGCTGGAAGAGCAGGCGCAGCAGCTTTCGCGGAGTATTTCGAGTTTTAGTTTGCCGGTGCAGGCGTAAGCCTTTGACATGTGCCGGGTGGCGCTGACGCTTACCCGGCCTACGAAACCTATAGGCCCGCGCAAGCGTCAGCGCCGCCGGGCAATAACCGCGAATGTGCGGCCAGAGTAATTATTTCATTCACCCCAGCAATATTTCCCTCCCTCATCCGTCTACCTCATCACAAGCCATAATCAGTTACTGTAAACGAGGTAAAAACCATGAGAGATTTTGATATGCACGACAGAGGTCACGGGCGCGGATTCGGTCGCCACCGTATGGGCAAGGGTTTAGTCATCGGCTCGGTGATATTCATCGTGCTCGGCCTGGTGGTGATGACCCTGTGGAACGCCTTGCTCCCGGCCATCCTCGGCGTGAAGGCCATCGGATTCTGGCAGGCGCTGGGCATTCTGGTGCTGAGCCGCATTCTGTTTGGCGGGTTGGGTTTCCGCCCGGGGATGTTTGGTGCGCACCGCCGGATGCACGAGCGCTGGATGAACATGACGCCAGAACAGCGCGAGGCGTTTATTCAGCAGCGTCGCGAAGGGTTCGGTCGCCACGGACGCGGGCACTGCGGCTGGCACGGCCATCGTGACGATAAGCGCGACGACGCCACGCCAAAAGCGCCGGAAGCAGAGTGAGCGAGATGAAAGCCGGGGAGGCGGGCGGATCCATGCTGATGTCGGCGCTCAATGCCTGCCGCGCCCGGCTGAAAGCCTTCATTCGCGGACGGACGTCCGTTCGCGATGATGCCGACGACATTTTGCAGGAAGTCACCTATCAGCTGATGAAAGTGGAGCAGCCGGTCGAAAACGTCGCCGCCTGGCTGTTCCGCGCGGCGCGTAACGAGATGACCGACCGGGCGCGTAAAAAGCGCGAAGTGTCGCTCTCCGGCTATTTTACGGGCGGAGACGAAGAGGGTTTCCCGGAGGACGAGCTGGCCGAAACCCTGTTCGGCGTAGCGCACACGCCGGAAGAGGAGTACCTCAAAACGCTGCTGTGGGAAGAGCTGGGCCAGGCGTTGTCTGAACTTCCGCCGACGCAGCGGGAGGCGTTTGAAAAGACCGAGCTCCACGGCTACAGCATTAAAATGCTGGCAGAGGAGACCGGCGCCAGCGAACAGGCGCTGTTATCCCGCAAGCACAAGGCGGTGCTGTTTCTGCGCACGCGGCTGCGGGACGTCTATGACGCGCTGACGGGCGAATAGCGGCGGCAGACAAAACCTTACACTTCCGGCACTTGTAGATTCATCACTATCGTTTATGATCGGGGCGTCTTGTCACTCTGGATTGTTATGCGCAACCGTCAGCTCCTCGGAAAATGGCTTTTGATTATCACCTGTCTCGCGATGGCGCTTTGCCTCGTGCAGCGTGCGGTGATGCTCAACCATTTTTTACAGGGACTGGATCCGCAGATTTCCCTGAGTGCAGATGCCCCGGCTCAAACCAGCAGCACCGAACAGCCCGGCCCGTCGCCGTGTCAGCTGGGCGCGCACTCGCTGCTTTGTGCGCAGCCGCTGTTCTTCGACGGCGCTCTGCCGGCCATTATCATCTTCTTCGCGCTGCTGCAGCTGCTTACGCAAGGGCGGGCATTGGCTCCCGCAGTACAGCCCGTTCAGGCACCGCCTCCCCGAATACACCTTAAAAACTGCGTTTTCCGTGAATGAAAAACATCGTCACCACACGATAATTTTTCAATGTTCACGGAGTACAACATGGTTAACCTCTTCAGGGGATTCGTCTTCCTGTGGCTGTCCTGCATCGGCATTGTCCATGCGGCGGACACCGGCTGGCTGGTTTCCCCCCAAAACGATCACGCCCGCATCCGCTTTCAGGCGGAGAGGGAGCAAACGCACGTTAAAGGCCTGCTCACCGTTGAGCTAAAGCCCGGCTGGAAAACCTACTGGCGATCGCCGGGCGAGGGCGGCGTCGCGCCGAAAATCAGCTGGCCGGATGGCGTAACGGACAGCTGGTCCTGGCCGGTCCCGTCGCGCTTCGATATCTCCGGCATGACCACGCAGGGCTATCACGATAAGGTCACAATCCCGATTACGCTCGACGGAGTGGAGGGCGACACGCTCGACGGAACGCTCACGCTCTCGACGTGCAGTAACGTCTGCCTGCTGACGGACTACCCGCTGCATCTCGATTTTACCCAGCCGGTGGATGAGGGCTTCCGCAGCGCCTTTGAGCAAGCGATGCGCGCCGTGCCCGGTACGTCAGGCGTATCCGCGGATCTTGCCGCCTGGCTCGCTGGCGACAAGCTGGTGATTACCGGCACGACGGACGGGAAGTGGGATAATCCGGGGATCTACTTTGACCCGCTGGAGGGTGACATTCTTCCCGGCGAGCCGGTCATCAAACACGACGGCAATACGCTTCGGGTGGCGGTTCCCGTGACCGACGAATGGGGCGATAAACCCGCCTCGCTGGAAGGCAAAAGGCTGTCGTTTGTGCTGACCAGTGGCGGCAATGCGCAGCAAACCGCCATGACCGTTGGGATAGCGCCCGAGGTGACCTCAGCGCCGGACGGGACGGGAAAAATGGTGCTCTTTGCGCTGCTGGGCGGGCTGATCCTGAACCTGATGCCCTGCGTGCTGCCTGTCATGGGCATGAAGCTTAACAGCATCCTGCAGGCGGGATCGGACAGGCGCGCCATCAGGCTGCGCTTCCTCGCCACCAGCGCCGGGATCCTCACCTCCTTTATGCTGCTGGCGGGAATGGTGACCGCGCTGAAGCTGGCCGGGGCGTCGCTGGGGTGGGGCATTCAGTTCCAGAACCCGTGGTTTATCGGCCTGATGGTCGCCGTCACCTTCCTGTTTGCGCTGAACCTGTTTGGCGTGTTTGAGATGCTGCTGCCTTCCGCCGCTACGGGACGGTTGGCTACGGCAGGTGGCGCGGGGATTGGCGGCAGCTTCTGCGAAGGGATGTTCGCCACGCTGCTGGCGACGCCGTGCTCCGCGCCGTTCCTCGGTACGGCGGTCGCCTTTGCCCTTGGCGCACCGCTGCACTCCCTGTGGCTGATCTTCCTGATGCTCGGCGTGGGCATGAGCCTGCCGTGGCTGTTTGTCGCTCTGGTGCCGAAAACGGCCATGCTGCTGCCGAAACCCGGCCGCTGGATGAATACGCTAAAAGTCGTTCTGGGCCTGATGATGCTCGCCTCCAGCCTGTGGCTGGCGACATTGTTAAGCGTGCATCTGGGCGAGGCGGTCAGCCAGATTGTGATGCTGGTGCTCATCGCCGTCGCGCTCGCGCTGTTAGCCCTGAAGGGGCAAAAATCCTCACCGCTGTTCTGGCTCGTGATTATCGCGTTGTCGGCGCTCGGCGGGTATCAGGCGCGCGGGCTGCTTAACGCGCCGCCTGACGCTCCGGCGCAGAATGCCGCTCAGTCCATCCCGTGGCAGCCGCTCAGCGAGGAGGCCATCCAGCAGGCGCTGGCGCAGGGGAAGCGGGTGTTTGTGGATATCTCGGCGGACTGGTGCGTGACCTGCAAAGTTAACGAGCATCGGGTGCTGAATCAGCCGGACGTCATTGCCGCGCTGCGCCAGCCGGACGTGGTGGCCCTGCGCGGAGACTGGAGCCAGCCGTCCGCGTTTATCGCGGATTTTCTGGCGAAGCGAAACCGTTACGCTATTCCGTTTAACGCGGTGTATGGCCCCGGCCTGTCTGACGGCGAAATCCTCTCGCCGCTGCTGGACAAGCGCACCCTCATCACCACCCTGACCAACGCAAAAGGCTAACTGTGTTATGAAACAAATCCTTATTACGCTTCTGCTCCTGCTGGCCCCGGTTCAGGTGTTCGCTGCCCAGCCGCTGACGCCGGACCAGGAGCAGCGTGCGCAGAAGATGATCGCTGATTTCCTGTTTAACGATCCGAACTCCCCGCGCATCGGCGCGAAAAACCCAAAGCTCACCCTGGTTGTGTTTACCGACTACAACTGCCCGTACTGTAAAAAATTCGATCCGTACCTGGAGAAGATCGTCGAAAAGCATCCGGACGTCGCGGTGGTCTTTAAATTTTTACCTTTCCGCTCGGAAAGTTCGCTAACCGCGGCGCGCGATGCGTTAACGCTCTGGCGTCAGGATCCGGGGCAGTTTATGAAGCTGAACCATACTCTGATGGCGAAAAAGGGCTACCACGATGACGCCAGCATTCAGGAGGCGCAGAAGCGGGCGGGCGTGAGCGTCACCGCGCCGGATGACGAGAGCCTGATGACGATCAAGCGCAGCCTGATCGTCGCGGAAAAAATGGGGATCCAGGGCACGCCCGCCACGCTCATCGGCGAGGGACTGCTGCCCGGCTGGGTGCCGTTTGAACAGTTCGACGAAATGGTCAGTGACGCACTGAAAAACCGCTAACCTGAAGGGGGCGGAATGCCCCCGACAAACCGGAGAGGGAAATGAAAAGATTACTGTTACTTTCAGCGCTGGCGACGTCAGGGCTGGTGCAGGCCGCTGAAGCCATACCGGACGTGGTGAAGCACTTCGGCGAGCAGCAGAACATTAAAATCATCAAGAAGCTGGATGCGCCCGGCGGCGCGCCCGCCTGGCTGGGGCAGTATCAGGATATGGGCGTGACGCTCTTTTTAACCCCGGACGGCAAGCACGTCATTTCAGGCTATCTGTACGATGACAAAGGAAAAAACCTCAGCGAAGGCTATTTCCAGAAAGAGATCTACGCCCCGATGGGCCGCGAAATGTGGAAGAACCTCAACGCGGCGCATCCCCTGAAGGAAGGGGCGGATAACGCCCCGCGTAAAGTCTTTGTTTTCGCCGATCCGTTCTGTCCGTACTGCAAGCAGTTCTGGGCCGAAGCGCAGCCGTGGGTGAAGGCGGGCAAGGTGCAGCTCAACACGCTGCTGGTGGCATTTCTCAACCCCAACAGCGGGCGTAACGCCTCGGCGATTCTGAATGCGAAAGATCCGGTTTCGGCGTGGCGCGAATACGAGCTTTCCGGTGGGAAAAAATTACCGAAGCCTGAGGGCGAGGCTTCCCGTGAGACGGTTGAGATCCTGCAGAAGCACCAGACGCTGATGGACAGCCTGGGCGCTAACGCCACGCCGGCCATTTACTATCTGAATGCGGAAAATGAGCTGCAGCAGGTGGTCGGTATGCCGGATGCGCAGCAGCTTGAGGCGATGTTCGGGCCGAAGCCGTAAAAAAAACAGGCAGAAACGGGATGTTTCTGCCTGGTCATCAATCAGCTACCCCAGCGTCCTCGGAGGTAGTTTACCGCCTGCTGGGTCTGCGGCTGGTTCAGGTAATCTTCCCGAAACAGGATGGTGCCGTTCACGTTGGGCAGCGAATCGTTGAGATCGAGCTGTTTTTTCAGCTCCGGCACGCCGCCCTGAACCGTCCAGTCCGGTTCGTTTCTCGACGGCTCGCCCACCTTGTAGAACGCAATGCCGATATACAGGCGAGTGTGGGTCGGCTTAACGACGTCGGCCCACCATTTGGTCAGCACGTCGTAGCGCGCGGCGTCCCGGGAGAAGGGCCAGTAAATCTGCGGAGCGATGTAGTCGAGCAGGCCCTGCTGAACCCACTGACGCGTATCGGCGTAGGATTCATCGTAGGCCGCGGCGCCGCGGGTGTCCGAGCCTGCCGGGTCAAAGGAGCGGTTACGCCACACGCCCGCCGGGCTGACGCCAAACTCAACGTCGGGCTTAGTCTGTTTAATCGCGCGGGACACCTGGACGATCAGCTGCTGCGTGTTGTGTCTACGCCAGTCGGCCTTTGAGGCAAATCCCTGACCGTACTGCCGCCAGGTCTGTGCGTCATTCAGCGCGGACCCCGGCGATTCGGCGTAAAAGTAATCATCAAACTGCACGCCGTCTACCGGGTAGTTCGCCACCACTTCGGTCACCACTTTGGTGATCCAGTCGCGCACTTCCGGAATACCGGGGTCGAGAACAAAACGGTCGCCTGAGATGCGCACCCACTCCGGATGCTGAACATAGACGCTGGACGGGGTCTGATAGGCGGTCCGGTTCAGGGCGGCGATGGTGGACGGCTTCGTGTTGGTCGACACGCGGTACGGGTTGAACCAGGCATGGACCTTCATGCCGCGCTTGTGCGCTTCATCCAGCATAAACTGCAGCGGATCGTATCCCGGATATTCGCCGATGTTGCCCGTCAGCATATCCGACCACGGTAAAATTTTTGATGACCAGAGGGCCGTGCTGTCCGGCTTCACCTGGAAAAACACCGTATTAATGCCGAGGTGCTTAAGGTTGTCGAGCTTGCTTGTCAGCGCCTGCTTTTGCATCGCGATGCGCTGGTCAGCGCTGCGGCCATTCACCGAGGCAACCGGCGGCCAGTCGAGACGAGAGACGGTCGCCAGCCAGATCCCGCGCATCGGCTCGTTTGCCTGCTGCGTCGGTTTGCTCGCGGTGGGGAGAGGGGTAACCAATGATTTGGGTGGTTTTGAGGAGCAACTCACAAGTAAAAGCGCGCAGGCAGCCAGCGCACCAATCCGTTTTACGTGTCGCGTCATTTGCGTATTAGCTCTTGATAATCCGACTGTTGGCCCAGGGATTAAAGGCGGGTTCCGCCTGTTCTGCGCTTACCTCATCGTTGAGGGAGTCCAGATACAGGGCTTCCACTTCCGCGCGCGCCCACGGGGTGCGGCGCAGAAATTTCAGGCTCGATTTAACGCTGGGATCTTTTCTGAAACAGTTAATTTTGATGCGGTCACCCAGCTCGCTCCAGCCATATTTCGCCACCAGGGCGTTGACCATCATCTCCAGCGTTACGCCATGCAAAGGATCGTTAGAAATGTGTGCAGTCATAGATGTCCGGATGTCTCAATGTTTGTGGGGGCAGGGTTAACGGAGAAAGGGTACAAGAAAGTGGGGGAAGCGGCAACGACTGGACGGCTGACGGCATTGAGACTTCCGAAAAATCCACCCTATCATTTATCCTCGGTGGTTTTTTTCTGCTTCCAGTCGGCAAATTACTGGCTCAGGTCCAGGCATGAGCAGATTGAACATTTTATTCACGCCGGGCTGATTAAGAAAGCGTCTTTGCAATTTTACCCGGATGAGGAAGAGAAGCGATTAGTTAATGATTTACCGGAAACGATAAAGAAACACCGTTCGCCATGGGGGGGAACGCGTAAAGCACCATTACCTGGCTTTGACGATCCCTGAACCCTGGCGCAGAGAAATAAACGGAAAAAACCTCGGATGAAACGCTAGAATACCTGCCAGGATAACGATAAAGGCCACCCTAACGTGGCCTTTAGTGATCAGTTTCCGCCAAACAGCTCCGGTGCCCATGGACGCGGATCCACCTCCATAAACGGCGCGCGCTCGAAGCGGTCCTTCAGCGCCCACGGCACCGTGCAGTCGAAGATCGTCTTGCAGGAAATGCCGTTGCCGCGAATCGAGGTGCTGTAATCCGGTGACTGGGACGGATCCAGCTGGTGGCCTCGGATCCCCGGAATATTGGTGATGCTGACATCGCCCTGCATGCGCGTCGTCATCGCCCACAGGATGTCGTCGCTGTCGAAAATATCCACGTCTTCGTCGACAAGAATAATGTTTTTCAGCTCCGAATAGGTGGCTAAGGCGATGAGCGCCGCCTGGCCCTGGCGTCCTTCGTCTGACGGCTGGCGTTTTTTCACCTGCAATATCCCGAGGAACTTACCGCCGCCCGCGGTATGGGCATAGACGTTTTGCAGGAAGCCCGGAATCGCCTCCTCAACGGCATTGCGGATGCTGGCCTCCGTCGGCAATCCGGCCAGGGTGGTATGTTCTTCCCCCGGTCCCACCAGCGTCTGCAGGATCGCGTGGTTTCGCATGGTCACGGCTTTCACTTTGATCACCGGCAGGGAGGGATTCGCCTCGCCGCAGTAGCCCGGGAACTCCGGCATCGCGTGGCCGGTATTGGTGTGCTGATCTTCTCTTACGCGCACGCCCGGCAGCAGTTCGCCCTCGATGATGATTTCCGCCCGCGCGATCGCTTTCTCTTTTACCGCCACGCCCTGCACCAGTTCGACGGGCTGCTGGCGCAGCGCCCCGGCGACGCCCAGCTCGTTGTAGCCAAACGGTGTGGTAGGGGCCTCAAAGCACGCGCCGATGTAGATGGCGGGGTCGAGACCCATGTTGATTGTCACCGGCAGCGGTTTTCCGGCTTCTTCCGCCTTTTTACGAAACACTTCGATATGGCGTCCGGCGGCAAGGAACATGGAAAGTTCGTCGCGCTCCTGCACGCAGAGGCGGTGAATGGTGACGTCCGTCAGCGAGCTGTCTTCCGGATCGCTTGCCAGCACCAGTCCCAGACAGAAGAACGGACCCGCATCAATCGGCGTGTTGGTCGGGGCCGGAAGCAGCTTGCGCAGATCGAAGTCAGGGTCGTCTGCGTAGAAAACCTGTTCCTGGCAGGGCGCCTGCGAGGCCGGAACGACAACCGGCGCAACCGGCTTTTTCACCGCCTGGCCGACGTGTTTTGCAAGCTCGGAGGGCTCGCAGCCCAGAAGCAGCGCCGCGCGCTCGCGGCTGGCGTGCATGCCCACCAGGATGCGGGAGCCCGGATAGCCCTTGACGCTGTTGAACATCATGGCCGGGCCCGTGCGGGTCGGGCGTTTTACCGTGCCGCCCGCGCCGATATGACGGTAGACTCCCGCCAGCTCCGCGTTGGGATCGACCGGATGATCGGTTTCAAGATACTGCCCTTCATGGCGCTGAAGCAGGGCGATGGCGCTGCGGAGATCGTTAATCTTGTTTTCCATATTTTCCTCCCTCGTTTGAATACCTCCATTTTTATGGCAATGACCAATAGCATCAATTGCATCATTACTGCTAAATTGATAAGTAAATTCTTATCAAAAGGAGGCGTTCCGTGCAGTTTCGTCAGATGCGCAACTTCATCGTCGTGGCCGAAGAGCTCCACATGCACCGGGCCGCCGAGCGTCTGAACATGGCGCAACCGGCACTGAGCCAGCAGATAAAGGCGCTGGAAGAATGTTTAGGCGTCACGCTTTTCAGCCGGGCGAACCGCCGCTTAACCCTGACGCCCGCGGGTGAAGCGTTTCTGGTGAAAGCCAGGCTCGCCATTTCCCTGACCGAGCAGGCGGTTCTCGACGCCAGGCAAACGGCACGGGGCGAGCAGGGGGTATTAAACCTGGGGTGCGTGTCGAGCGCGATGTTCGACGGCAGGCTGCCCGCCGCGCTGCGACAGATGCACACGCGCTGGCCGGCCATTACCATGTCGCTGGTGACGGGAAACGTGCAGACGCTCTACGCGGCCGTGCAGAGCAACCAGCTCGATGTGGCCATTATCCGGGCGCCGCTGCCGTCGCTGCCTGACGATCTGCAAAGCCGCCCGTTCACGTCAGAGAAAACGGTGCTGGCGCTGTTTCGTCAGCACCCGCTGGCGGGATCTTCCGCGCTGACGCTTTCGTCAGTGAAGGACGAAAAATGGATCTCCCTGCGCGACCCGGAGGGAATGGGGCTGGAACAGTACTTTTATGACGCCTGCAGCGGGGCGGGCTTTCAGCCGGACGTGGTGCAAAACGCGACCGACGTGCCCACGGTGATAAGCCTGGTCTCGGCGGGGTTTGGGCTGGCGCTGCTGCCCGCGTCGGCAAAAGCGGTGAGCGTCGAGAATGTGGTTTACGTGGACATCCTCGACCGGCTCCGGGAAAGCGAGCTGACGCTGGTTTGCCACCGGATTATCCGATCAGAAGTACTTAAAAAGTTTCTGGTTACGCTCGATCACACCTGACGTCCGGCGGCCCGCAGCAGCTGCTCGCGCAGCCAGGCATTTGCCGGATCCTGGCTGTTTTTCGGGTGCCAGTACATGTAGATGGTAATCGGCTGGAGCGGCAGCGGCGGCGGAAAAATATCCAGCGTGGAGGCGAACTGTCTCAGCATCCGCTCCGGCAGGGTGCACACCAGGTCGGTACCGGCGACAAGCGCAGGCGCCACGGCGTAGCTCTGCGTGGACATCGCAACGCGTCGCTGATAGCCCAGCCCGGCCAGGGTTTGATCGACAAATCCGGTAAACGGATCTTCCGCCGATGACACCACCAGATGAGAAAGCGCGCAGTAGCTTTCCAGGTCTAACGCCCCGCTCCCGCGCGGATGGCCTTTGCGCTGGGCGGTGGCAAACGCGTCGTCGAGCAGTTTGCGTCTCACCCAGCCGTCATGGGCGTCCGCGCTTACGCCGATGTAGATATCCACATCCCCGTTTTCCAGCTGCTGCGGCAATTCGGACATCTGTGGCAGGGCGAAGCGCAGACGAATACCGGGAGCTTCGGTACCCACCTGGTTAAGCAGCCCGGAGCCCAGCATCAGCGCCGGGTTTTCGTGCAGGGCGATGACAAAGGTTCGGGTGCTGGTCTGGGCATCAAACGTGGTGGGAGAAAACATCGCGCTGATGCCGCGCAGCACGCTCTCAACCTGCGGCTTAAGCGCTTCCGCTCTCGGTGTGGGTAGCACCCCACGTCCATGTGGGGAAGGAATAAACAGCGGTTCGCCAAACAGCGTTCGCAGACGCGCGAGACGGGCGGAAAGCGCGGGCTGGCTGATGCCCAGCCGCGCGGCCGCATGGGTGATATTCCTGTCCTGAAGCAGGGCGTCAAGGGTCAGGATAAGGTCGATGTCCATGTCAGAGACGGGCGTCATTTTATTTCGCGCTGCTGGCGTCCCGGTTGGTATAGGTGACAGGGACCCAGGCATAGCCGCCGTTTTCGCCTTTGGTGACGTACCCGATACCCGGGAACGGCAGATGGGGCGCGGCAACCAGGTCTTTATTTTTCACAAAGTCCGCAAACGCATGCTCGCGCACGCTTGCCGCTTTGTTCTGATCTTCATCGTAGGTAATGGTCACGTCAGGCTGCGGGAACTGTACCGCCGCGGCATGAATGATGTCGCCGACAAAGGTGATCTTCTCGCCTTTGCTCGTCAGGGTGTAGAAGGCTGAACCCGGCGTATGGCCGGGATGAACCGTGCCGGTCAGCCCCGGAAGAATCTCAGATGTGCCGCTAAACGGCACCACTTTACCGGCATCAAGATAGGGTTTTAAGGTCTTCTGCGCGACGTCAAAGTAGTTCTTGCCGTAGCCGGTTTTTTTCTGATTCTCGTCGTTAAAGAAAAAGTCGACGTCCGGTTTGCCAACGAAAACGCGCGCGTTGCTGAACACCACCTTGCCGTCTTTCACCAGACCGCCCGCGTGATCGGAGTGGGCGTGGGTCAGCAGGACTTCAGTAATGTCCTCGGGTTTAACCCCCTGGGTGGCGAGGCTCTCAATCAGACGTCCGCCGTTGCCGGGGCCAAAGAGCTGGCCTGAGCCCGTATCTACCAGAATTTTATGTCCGGGCATCGCAATCAGGAACGCGTTGATGGACACCTCGGGCGGGTTGGTCTGGAAATTCTTCGCGAGCAGCGCATCGATTTTTTGCGGCGTTGTCCGGCGCAGCAGCTTGTGCAGATCCTGCGCGACGGTCCCGTCCGTAAACGAGGTAACCAGCACATCGCCGACCTGAACGCTGTATCCGCCCGCCGGTTGTTTAACGACGTGCTGAGGCGTCTCTGCCGCCGCCTGCAGCGCAGGGTAGAAAAGCAGTGAACTGGAAATCAGCGTGGAAAGAGCAAGTTTTTTCACGGTAAGCATACGAGTCTCCTTTGAAAGCGCTCATCTTACTTCTTCGTAAAATTATAAGAACCTGCCCAGAAATGATAGGACCTATAAACGCAGTGGATAGCACAGCGAAGAGGCCGGGTGGCGATGCTGCCTTTCCCGGCCCGTAACACGTTATTTTTTCAGCGGTGCGTTCCAGCCGTCCGGCGTGGCTTTGGACCAGGAGCCATAAGCGGCATTTGGCAGCACAATCCAGTCGTTTCCGAAGTGTTCCGCGCTGGCCTCAACCAGTTCACGCTGCTGTTCGCTCGGCTTTTTGTTTTTAAACTGCACGGCGAAATCCGGCAGGCTGTCGCCAAACAGCATCACGATCTGCTGCTTTTTGAGGATGCTCTGGCGACGCTCTTCCTTGCTGACCGTGTCCAGAAGCACGCTTTCATCGGACACCTGCGGAAGTCCCAGGGCTTTTAACGTCCTGAGCGTATCGGCTTTATTTTCCTGCATGCGGTCCGAGACATAATAGATCCGCACCTTGCTCTGATTCACATGGTCAAGAAACGCCTTCGCGCCCGGAATTAAGCCGGGTTTTCCCTGTTTCTCCCAGTCGCTCCAGGTATCCCATTTTGTATAGTCGTGACACTGCTCGGTGTCGCGCACCAGCAGAGGGGTGTTATCCAGCACCGTTTCGTCGAGGTCCATCACCACGGCGTAGTTTTCGGGCGTATTCAGCTCTTTTAACTTTTCGTTGAAACGCTCGGTGGCAAACCGATAGGTTTGCAACTGAAGGGCCATAATCTCTGCCGATTTCTGCTGATAGCGCAGCGCCATTTCGTACGCTTTGGGTTCACACAGGTCGCCCCCGGCGGCCGTCGCCGTTGCACTCAAAACAGGTAATGCCAGCAGTAATGCCTTAGCCATTGAATTCACACTTCTTTCCTCAACACCGTGGTTAAAATCCCGAAAGCGTAATGAAATTCAATGACAGAAATATGAAGGCCGCGCCCTTAGACCAGCATGTAATACCAGAACAGGGCGACCTCGTCTTTTTCCGGCAAGGCGTTGTAGAGATAACGATCGTATCCGCCCAAGGTAAAGCCGTAGTTGCGGTAAAACAGACAGGCAGAGACGTTCACATTTTGTGTTTCAAGCCGTAGTCCCGGCGCGTTTACGCTGCGGGCCCACACGTGCGCGGCGGCCATTAATTTTTGCGCGGCGCCGGTTCTGCGTTTCGTGCGCTCCACGGCAATGTAATCCACCGAGATAAACTTATTCCAGCCGATTGACGCGGTAATAAATCCGGCTATTTCACCGTCATCCGTTTCGGCAATAAGAAATATGGCGTCCGGATTAACGCAATGGTTTTCAAGGGTTTGGATATCGAGCTCGTAGGTTTTAATCCAGGGCTCAGCGACGGCTTCGATATGCAAATCACAGTGGATAAAGGGCTCTCGCGCAACGTGGCTTATGGTGAAAGAAAAGTCACAGCATTCAAGGCGTGTGAGGTCGGTACTGAGTCCTTTTCGAATCTGCATAGTATTCCCGGTAGTGAGTTATTTAATAAAGAATAGACGAAGCGGTTAAATCCGCTGGGCTCACGCACTTTTAATCCTGAACTAAGCTTGTACTTCGTTCCGCGTAAAATGTGGGTCATTCGAGGACAATGAATGGAATTCAGGACATTTCAAAAGCAGTGGGGTGCTGAGTTTATTTCCGATGACGTTGTACGTTTTCGCGTCTGGGCAGAAGGACAGAAAGAACTTACGCTACGTCTGGCCGCCGCCGACGTGCCGATGACGACAACGTGCGACGGCTGGTTTCAGGCTGACGTATCCGGCGTCACGCACGGTGCAGAATATCAGTTTGTTCTGCAGGACGGCATGACGGTGCCCGACCCGGCGTCGCGCGCGCAAAAGGGCGACGTTAACGGCCCCTCCGTCGTTATCGATCCCCATCGCTATCAGCCGGTCAACCGGGACTGGGCAGGGCGGCCGTGGGAAGACACGGTTATCTACGAGCTGCACATCGGCACGTTTACCCCGGAGGGCACCTTCCGGGCCGCCATCGACAAGCTGCCGTATCTGGCAGAGCTCGGTATTACCCAGCTTGAAGTCATGCCCGTCTCCCAGTTTGGCGGAACGCGCGGCTGGGGGTATGACGGCGTGCTGCTGTACGCCCCGCACTCTGCCTACGGCACGCCGGAGGATTTCCACGCGTTTATCGACGCCGCGCACGGGCTGGGGCTCTCCGTGGTGCTGGATATCGTGCTCAACCACTTCGGCCCGGAGGGGAACTATCTGCCGCTGCTGTCGCCCGCGTTTTTTGATGCGCAGCGGATGACGCCGTGGGGCAACGGCATCGCCTACGAGCGCGAGCCGGTGAGGCAGTACATCACCGATGCGCCCCTCTACTGGCTGACGGAATACCGTCTGGACGGCCTGCGCTTCGATGCCATCGACCAGATTAAAGACGGCTCGGACACGCACATTCTTGTGGAGATAGCAGAAAAGATCCGCGAGGCAATCCCGCACCGTCACGTTCACCTGACCACGGAAGACAGCCGCAACGTGATTTTCCTGCATCCGCGCGATGAGCAGGGCAACGCGCCGCAGTTCACCGCCGAGTGGAATGACGACTTCCACAACGCTGCCCACGTGTTTGCCACCGGCGAGACCCACGCGTATTACCAGGATTTTGCCTTTGAGCCGGAGAAAAAGTTCGCCCGGGCGCTGGCAGAAGGCTTTGTCTACCAGGGCGAGATTTCGCTGCAAACCGGCGAGTCTCGCGGAGTGGAGTGCCAGACGCAGCCGCCGCAGTTCTTCGTCGATTTTATTCAGAACCACGATCAGACCGGGAACCGCGCCCAGGGCGAGCGGCTGATCGCCCTGGCGGGATCCGACAAGACGCGGGTGCTGCTTGCCGCGCTGCTGCTTTCCCCCCATATCCCGCTGCTGTTTATGGGCGAGGAGTTTGGGGAAACGCATCCGTTCCTGTTCTTCACCGATTTTCACGGCGATCTGGCAAAGGCGGTGCGGGAAGGGCGCGCGAAAGAGTTTACCGGCCATGCAGGGCACGATGAAACCGTCCCGGATCCGAATGACGTGAACACCTTCATCCGTTCAAAACTCGACTGGAATAAGATTGCCACCGACGAAGGCAAAACGTGGCTGCGCTTCACGCGCCACCTGCTGACGCTGCGTCATCGCCATATCGTTCCGCTTCTGCGTCATGGCGGCGCCGTTGAGGGCAAGGTAATCAAGACCGCGCCCGGCATGGTGGCGGTGAGCTGGCATTTCCCGTCGGGCACGCTCTCTCTGGCGCTGAATATCGGCAATAAGCCCGTCTCGATGCCCGATCTCGCGGGTGAGACGCGCTTTGCCTGGCCGGAAGTCACTGACGTTTTACCGCCGAACGGTATTGTCGTTCGCTTTGCTGATGGAGAAGCATCGTTATGATCCCTTCCGCCACGTACCGTATTCAGTTCCGTAATGGCATGACCTTCGACCGCGTTGCGGCGCTGGTGCCTTACCTGAAAGATCTCGGCATCAGCCATCTCTACGCGTCGCCCGTATTTACCGCCACAGCGGGTTCCACCCACGGCTATGACGTGACCAACCCGAATGAAATTGACCCCGCGATCGGCGGACGAGACGGTTTCGACCGCATGGCGGCAGCGCTTAAGCAGGCCGGCATGGGGCTGATTCTGGATATTGTCCCGAACCATATGTCCACCTCGCTGGAAAACGCCTGGTGGCGGGACGTGATTGAATACGGCCAGCAGAGCCGCTATTTCCGCTATTTCGATATCGACGGGTCGCGCCCGCTAACGCTGCCGTTCCTCGGCGACACCTTTGAGGCCGAGCTGGAGAAAGGCGCGATTGACATTGTGCGTGACACTGTCACTGGAAAGCCCTCTCTGGTCTATTACGACACGGCGTATCCGCTCAACCCCGGCACGTACAGCGAGGAGAAAAGCATTGCTGAACTGCATGAAGCGCAAAGCTGGCGGCTGATGTCCTGGCGGGAGGCGCCGAAGCAGCTCTCGTGGCGGCGCTTCTTCGAGATCATCGGCCTGGTCGGCGTTCGGGTTGAAGACGACGCGGTCTTCGACGATACGCATCGGCTGATCCTTGAGCTGGTCCACGCAGGCGTGGTAGATGGTCTGCGCATTGACCACGTCGACGGCCTGGCCGATCCGCTGGGCTATCTGCAGCGCCTGCGGGAGAAAACCGGGCCCGACTGCTACATCACGGTTGAAAAAATCCTCGCGAAGGGGGAACAGCTCCCCGCCGACTGGCCGGTATCCGGCACCACCGGCTACGAGTTTATCGCCTCGCTGGCGGAAGTGCTGGTCGATGACGATAACCTGTCGCGCCTGGAGACCATCCACGACGAAACGCTGGGAATAACGGTCGATCGCCATGCGGAACTGCGCGATGCCAAAGGCCTGATGACCGATCGCAATTTCGAGGGTGAATTCACCACGCTGCTAAACCTTGCTGAGGATCTGGCCCGCCGCAATGAGGTTGCGCTGCCGCGCGAGGAGATCCGCCACGCGCTGCGCGAGCTGCTTATTGCCTTTCCGGTCTACCGCACCTACGGCACCCGGGAGGGATTAACCCCGTCTGACGTGGCGCTGCTTAACCGCGTGGTCGCCAGCGTGGAGACGTCTGAAGCGGCGCTGAGTCTGATTGTGCACATTCTTACCGGCGACCTGCCGGAAGATTGCCGCGAGTCCGCCGCGCTGTTCAGAACCCGCTTCCAGCAGCTTACCGGGCCGCTGATGGCAAAGTCCGTTGAAGACACGCTGTTCTTTCGCCACAACCTGGAGCTGGCGCTCAATGAAGTGGGCGCCGACCCGACGCCGCGCGCGTTTTCATTATCCCGCTTCCACCAGGATATGCGCATTCGTCTCGCCCGACAGCCCGACGCGCTGCTGGGCACCTCCACGCACGATACCAAGCGCGGGGAAGACGCCCGGGCGCGTCTCTATACCCTGACGGAAGCCCCGGAACGATGGGGTGACAACCTGGCCCGCTGGCGGCAGATGAACCAGACCCAGGTGCGTTTTCTCAATGACGGTACCGCGCCGAACGCCGCCGATACGTGGATGATCTATCAGGCGCTGGCGGGCGTCTGGCCCGCCACGCTGTCACCGGACGACGCCGACGGGCTGAAATCGCTGGAAGAACGTTTCCTCGGCTTCCTCGAGAAAGCGCTGCGGGAGGCAAAACAGCGCACCGACTGGATCGACAGCAACGAGAGCTATGAGAGCGTGGTGCTGAGCTACGCGCGGCATCTGCTTTCGCCGGACAACGCCCTGTTCCTGCAGGATTTTAGCGAGGCGATGCAGCCCTTTATCCGGGCCGGGTTGATGAACAGCCTCAGCCAGACGGTGATCAAGCTGACGGCTCCCGGCGTGCCGGATATCTATCAGGGCAGCGAGGCGCTTAACTTTAGCCTGGTCGACCCGGATAACCGACGGGAGCCGGACTTCAACGCGCTGGTGCACAACCTCAGCGCGGCGGATGCCACGGTATTTGATAACCCGGCCTGCTGGCGGGACGGGCGCGTTAAGCAGTTCGTCACCGCCACGCTGCTGCGGCTTCGACCGCATTACGACGCGCTTTTCCGCTACGGCGACTGGCTGCCGCTTAAGGTCTCCGGCGAGCGCGAGGAGAACCTGATTGTCTATGCGCGCGTTAAGGACGAGGAGGCGCTGATTGTCGCCGTGCCGCGCCTGGTTTTTGATGTCACCGATAATCATCAGCTGTGGGTCAATACCACGGTCGCGATACCCGAGGAGCTGGCGGGGAAACGCTATCGGGATCTGTTCAGCGGTGAAAGCCGCATTCTGCAAGAGACGCTGGATTTAACGTCAGAAAAGGGATGTGTACTGGTTCTGCTTACCTGCGAATAATCGTGGAGAACGAAAATGGCAAAGGATACTACGTTTGAAATTCGGGCCGGTCATGGCCAGCAGTTGGGGGCGAATTATGACGGGAAGGGCGTCAACTTCGCGCTGTTCTCCGCTCACGCTGAGCGGGTGGAACTCTGTCTGTTTGACCCGTCCGGGAAAAACGAAATTGCCCGGCTGGAGCTGCCGGAATATACCCATGAGGTCTGGCACGGCTATGTGCCGGACCTGAAGCCCGGCGCGCTGTACGGCTATCGCGTCTACGGACCCTACGATCCTGAAAACGGTCACCGCTTCAACCCGCATAAGCTGCTTATCGACCCGTACGCGCGTGAACTGGTGGGTGATATCGACTGGAACGACGCCCATTTCGGCTATGAGCTTGGGCATGATGAACTGGATCTTAGTTTTGATACGCGCGACAGCGCGCCGTTCACGCCCAAATGCAAGGTTATCGATCCGGACGCCTTCGACTGGCAGGACAACAACCGGCCGGAGGTGCCCTGGCCGCATACCGTTGTCTACGAGAGCCACGTGAAGGGCTTTACCCAGATGAACCCGGCCATCCCGCCCGAGCTGCGCGGGACGTTTGAGGGGATGGGACACAAAGCCTCGGTCGACTACATCAAGAGTCTCGGAATCACCTCGGTGGAGCTGCTGCCGGTTCACTGGTTCCCGGACGACCAGCATCTGCTCGATCGTGGTCTGAAGAACTTCTGGGGCTATAATACCCTCGGCTTTTTTGCTCCGGCGTCGCGCTATTACGGCCCGGCGGGGATCCAGGGCTTTCGCGACATGGTGCGCGCGTATCATGATGCGGGCATCGAGGTGATTCTGGACGTGGTGTACAACCACACGGCGGAGGGGAATGAGCTTGGCCCCACGCTCTCGTTTAAGGGGATTGATAACTACAGCTATTACCGCACGCTCCCGGACCAGCACCGGTACTACATCAACGACACCGGGACTGGAAACACGGTCAATACTTCGCACCCGCGCGTGCTGCAGATGGTGATGGATTCGCTGCGCTACTGGGCGGAATCGATGCATATTGACGGTTTTCGTTTCGACCTGGGGACGATACTGGGCCGCGAGCCGGAAGGGTTTGACCCGCGCGGCGGTTTCTTCGACGCCATATCGCAGGATCCGGTGTTATCGAGACTTAAGCTGATTGGTGAACCCTGGGACATCGGTCCCGGCGGGTATCAGGTCGGCGGTTTCCCGCCGGGCTGGGGTGAGTGGAACGACAAATACCGTGATACCGTACGCGAGTACTGGAAGGGTGATAACGTCTCCAACGACTTTGCCGCACGCCTGCTGGGCTCCGGGGATCTGTACGACCTGCGCGGACGTCGTCCGTGGGCCAGCGTCAACTTCATCACCGCTCACGACGGCTTTACGCTGAATGACCTGGTGTCGTACAACGAAAAGCACAACGCCGACAACGGCGAGGACAATAACGACGGGCATAATGACAATCGCTCGTACAACTATGGCGAAGAAGGGCCGACGGATAACCCGGATATTATCGCCACCCGGGAGCGGCAGAAGCGTAATTTCCTGACCACGCTGCTGTTTTCCCACGGCACGCCGATGCTGTTGGCGGGGGACGAGTTTGGCCGCACGCAGAAGGGCAACAATAACGGCTACTGTCAGGACAGCGAGATCTCGTGGATCGACTGGAAGGGGCTTTCCGAAAACGACGCCGCGCTGCGCGAGTTCACCCGACGGCTCATCGCCCTTCGCGCGCAACAGCCGCTGCTGCGTCGTGAGAGCTGGCGCGACGGGCTGGAGATCCGCTGGTTTAATGCCGGAGGCGGCCCGCAGCAGGCCGAACAGTGGGATGAAGGTTCGACGCTCGGCGTCTCCATCAGCAGGCCGGATCTCAGGCATGAGGACGGCATCTGGCACGACGTGCTGATGCTGTTCAACCCGTTTGAAGGCACCGTGCCGTTCCAGATCCCGCAGTTTGGCGAAGGGGGATGGGTGCTGGAGCTCTCCACGGCGGATGACGCTGCCGCAGGGACCGCGATCACCGAAACCGTAGAGTACGAGCTGGCCGGACGGAGTATTACCCTCTTCAGACGTCCTTAGCGTTAGAGTGATGCCGCCGCGCGGGCGGCGGTGTCATACAGGGAGGAGATCGTGCGTAACAGCTGCGCGGTTTCTCCGATCGACTTCCCGGCAATGCCGCTCTCCGCGTGGATCGCAATCAGACACGCTTCCCGCACGTCCCGGTACTTCATGCACAACGCTTTCCCTTCCTCGGTGGTGAAGAAAAAGAGCTCTTTACCCGCTTTCTCGCTCGTCACGTAGCCCGCTTTGACCAGTTTTTTCAGGGCATAGGTCACCACGTGGGTATCTTCCACGTTGAGGACGAAGCAGATATCGGCCAGCTTTTTCTTGCGGTCGCGGTGGTTGACGTGATGCAGCAGCGAAACGTCAAAGGCGCCCATATCGGGCTCACCGGCTGCGGTCATGCAGCGCACCATCCATTTGTTGAACGCGTTGCTGGTCATGATCAGCGCATATTCCAGTTCTGACAGTTCCGCGCAGCGCTCGGACACCAGATGGCGGGAAGAGACGATCCGGCCATCGTTGATATCGTCGCGATCGGGTGAAGCACTCTTTTTCGAGTTCATAACGTTCCTTAGCCAGAAATGTAAACTCATCGATAAAATAAGAACATTTTATTGATAATTTGTTTACATGTTTTTGAGGTTCAGATATAGCTTTTTAGCGCAGGTTTTGTGAAGCCTGCCAACAAAACACAACATCGCTCGCCGCAAATTAAAAAAATAGTCGCCGGCGCGCAACGCTCACTTTCGATAGGGTAAACGTTATGGACGGTACTACGCTGCTGCCGCTGATCGGGATACCGATCGTGGTTATTGGTTTTGCACTACGCTTCAACCCGCTGCTGGTGGTCGTGGTGGCGGGGCTGGCAACAGGTCTGCTGGTCGGGATGGATTTCGGGATGCTGCTGGAGACCTTTGGCGAAAAGTTCGTGAATAGTCGCTCGCTGGCGACCTTCATTCTGATCCTGCCGGTGATTGGTCTGCTGGAATACTACGGGCTTAAGGAGCGCGCCCAGGCCTGGGTGGCGAAGATCGCCAGCGCCACCTCGGCGCGAATTCTGATGCTCTATTTTGTCGCCCGTGAAGGTACCGCCGCGCTGGGGCTGATGTCGCTGGGCGGTCATGCCCAGACGGTGCGTCCGCTGCTGGCGCCGATGGCCGAAGGGGCGGCGCTGAACGAATACGGCGAGCTGCCGCAGCACATCCGCGACAAAATCAAAGCCCATGCCGCCGCGTGCGACAACATCGCGGTCTTCTTTGGGGAAGATATCTTTATTGCCTTTGGCGCGGTGCTGCTGATCGACGCCTTCCTGAAAGAGAACGGTATTCCGGGCATTGAACCGCTGCATATCGGCCTGTGGGCCATTCCAACCGCCATTGCGGCATTAATTATTCATATGACGCGCCTGCTGCGTCTGGATGCCAGCATCCGTCGCGACGTCATGGCCTGGCGCGCGGAGCAGGGTACGCAGGGGGCCGCGCAATGATGACGCTTATCACCATTAACCGCGTGTACTACCTGATCGGCTTTGTCGTGATGCTGCTGGTTGTGATGACCCTGCGCGATCGCGCCAATCCGAAGCGTTTTACCACCGCGCTGTTCTGGTTTTTATTCGGCGGGATCTTCCTGTTCGGCGACCTTATGGTGCAGGAGCTGGGGAAATCGCTGGCGTACCGGATAATCGGCGGGGGCGTCATCGCTATCGCGCTGCTGGCGGGCTTTGGTCTGGTCGGAAAAGGGCACTATAAAATGTCGACCGAAGACGAACGTCTCGCGTCGTCAAACCGCCTTAAAAACTGGCTATTCCTGCCGGCGCTGATGATCCCGGTGGTGACGGTTATCGGGACGCTGTTTCTTAAGGGCGTGTCGATTGGCGGCGTGTTCCTGCTCGATCAGAAACAGCTCACCCTGGCGGCGCTGTGCGTGGCCTGCGTTGCGGCGATCCTCACCGGCTGGTGGCTCACCAAAGGCACGCCGCTGCACGCCATTCGTCAGTCTCGCCGTCTTGTCGATACCATTGGCTGGGCGGTGATCCTGCCGCAGATGCTCGCCATGCTCGGCGGCGTGTTCGTGGCAGCCAACACCGGTGATTCGGTGCAGAAGGTGGTGAGCCTGTTCGTTAACCCGGATAACCGCTTTATGCTGGTAGTGATTTACTGCGTGGGCATGGCGCTGTTTACCATGATCATGGGCAACGCCTTTGCGGCCTTCCCGGTGCTGAGTGCCGGCATCGCGTTGCCGTTTCTGATCAACGTGCATCACGGCAACCCGGCGCCGCTGCTGGCGATTGGCATGTACGCGGGCTACTGCGGCACGCTGATGACGCCGATGGCCGCGAACTTCAATATCGTTCCCGCCGCGCTGCTGGAGCTGAAAGACAAATATCAGGTGATCAAGATCCAGATCCCGACCGCGTTAACCCTGCTGGTGGTGAACGTGTTCCTAATGTATTTCCTCGTGTTTCGCTAAGGAGCTGTTATGGAATTAACGCAACATCAGGCTGACGCGTTTGCCCGCATGCCTTTAACCTATTTGCGCCAGGAATACCCGAACCACATCATGCACCTGCTTAATGATGATGGCGACGTTCTGCCGCCGCGCGAGCTGCACCCCATTTTCTACGGCTGTTTTGACTGGCATTCGGCGGTGCACGGCTACTGGCTGCTGCTGCGCTGCGTGCGCCTCTACCCGGAACTGCCGAGCCGTGACGCGATCGTCGCGCTTGTCGACGAGCACCTGACGGACGAGAACGTGACGAAGGAGCTGGCCTATTTCACCGCGCCGTTCCGCGCCTCGTTTGAGCGCCCGTATGGCTACGGCTGGCTGCTGGCGCTGGCCCAGGAGATAAAGCAGTCGTCGCTGCCGCAGGCCGCAGGCTGGTACCGGACGCTGGAGCCGCTCACCCAGGATATTCGCAACAGGCTGGTGGATTATCTCAGCAAGCTCACCTATCCGATCCGCGTCGGGACGCACTACAACACGGCGTTTGCCCTGGCGCTGGCGCTCGATTACGCGCGAGCTGTAGAAGATAGCGCGCTTGAGCAGGCGTTTGTGACGGCGGCGGAGCGGTTTTATCTCGCCGACACGCGCTATCCTGCCCACTACGAGCCCGGCGGTGATGAGTATATTTCCGGGGCGCTGACGGAAGCGCTGCTGATGAGCAAAGTGTCGGAGGACTTCCCGGCCTGGTTTGATCTGTTTCTGCCGGAGGTCGGCGCCGTTACGGCATTGATGAACCCGGCGGAGGTGAGCGATCGTACCGACCCGAAAATTGCCCATCTCGACGGATTAAACCTCAGCCGCGCGTGGTGCATGAAGCATATTGCCCGCGCGCTTCCCGCAGACCATCCTGGGCAGCAGGCGCTGCGCGAAGCTGTGACGAAACATCTGGCCGCAAGCGTCGGGCATGTGGTCGGCAGCCACTATAGCGGCGGGCACTGGCTGGCGAGCTTTGCGCTGCTGGCGCTGGAGTAAACAAACGCGCAGCGCTGCAAGGCGCTGCATCAGTCTAGGCTGACGCCCGAACCGCAGGGCGCAGCCGGCTCAGGCTGAATAACACCGAAGCCATTGAGGCGATGACGCCTATCCACAGCGCAACATGGACGGCATGTTGAGGGTCCGATCCTGCCTCTGCGGCCATCAGAACCCCTACCACGGCCGCACCCAGACACTGTCCAAACGTCCTGACGATGGACAACACGCCGGAGGCATAGCTGGCATATTCCCGCGCCACGTTAGAGAGCATCTCCCGGTTATTGGGGCTCTGGAAGCAGCCAAACCCAATCCCGCAGACCAGACTGCGCAGGCAGATATTCCACGCGGAAGGATTTTCCGGCAGGGTGGCCAGCAGGACCAGCCCACCGACAAAAATCATCAGCCCGATTGTCGAGATCAGCGGCGCGGAAATCGTATCCGCCCAGCGTCCCGCGTGCGGCGCGATCAGCACGATGCCAATCGGCCACGGGGTGAACAGCAGCGCGGAGACCACCGGGGTGTAGCCATACACGCTCTGAAACAGGAACGGTAGCGCGACAAAGGTGATGCCCTGACTGACAAACGAGGCCAGCGAGGTCAGCGCGGCGAGGGTAAAGCGCCCGTTTTTGAAGATAACAGGCGGCAGTATGGGATTTTTTGCCCGCCGAATCCGCCAGATAAAGGCGAAGGCGCTGACCAGCGTGAGAACACCCCAGCATAAGGCTGCCTGGCTAATCGGGCGCGTCACGCTCTGAAGGCTGTCGGCCATCATGATCGCCGAACCTAACAGCGCGGCGGAGAGCACGGCGCCCGGCGCGTCAAAGGGAGTGCGGTCAACGGCCGTTTCCCGCGGCAGGGCCCGCCATGCCAGCAGCAGGGCGATGCTGCCCGGGACAATGTTAATGGCGAACAGCCACTGCCAGCTCAGCATGTCCAGTATGGTTCCGCCGAGTACCGGGGCAATAGCCGTGCTGGAGGCGATAAGCAGGGCGTGCAGCCCCAGAATGCGGCCCAGCAGCCGTCCCGGAAAAACGGCTCGCAGGATCGCCGGAGCGATACTCAGGGTCGCCGCGCCGCCGATGCCCTGCAGAATTCGCATCCCGGTTAACATTTCTGGCGTTGTTGCCAGCGCGCAGCCGAACGAGGTGAGCGTAAAGGTGGTAAGCCCGGCAAGAAAAACCGGGCGATAGCCCACGCGCGCCGCCAGCGCCGCGAAGATGGCTAGCGTCATTGCCGCTGACAGCAGGTAACCGTTGGCGAACCAGACCGCAACGTTCGCGGGAACCTGCATCGCCCTTGCCATGGAGGGCAGCGCGATGTTGATCATGGTGCCGTCAAAGACGCCCATCAGCGTGGTGGTCATGACGGCGGCCATCACCCGGGCGCGTTCATGACCGGGTAAGCCTTCATCGCCGGGCAGGTTTGAAAATAGCGTCATCGTCGTTACTCCGGATAAGAATCGTGATGACGAAACTATAATCATGCGGTATACAGGGCGGAAGACGCAGCATTTGCACTTAATCATTGCACGTAACGCCACATCTGAGGAGCCACCGTGTCCGATCCTGATTTTAACCTTCTGGTTGCGCTCGACGTTCTGCTGGCAGAAGCCAGCGTGGCGGGCGCGGCGCGACGTTTGAACCTCAGCACCTCCGCCATGAGCCGCACCCTGAGCAGACTGCGAGAGGTGACCGGCGATCCTATTCTCGTGCGGGCCGGCCGTCATATGGTGCTGACGCCCTGGGCCGAAGCCACGCGGGACCGCGCCAGAAGCGCCGTACATGAGGCGAGGGCGGTGCTGCAGCCCTCCACCGACACGCTGAAGGTGGAAAATCTCGAACGGCTGTTCACCATCCGGGCCAACGACGGTTTTGTGGTGGCGTTTGGTCCAATGCTAATTGCTGCGGTGGCGAGCGTTGCGCCCGGGGTATGCATCCGCTTCTCACCGAAACCGGAAAAAACGTCACGCTACTTGCGGGAGGGGCTTGTCGATCTGGAGATCGGCGTGCAGAACAATATGGGGCCTGAAATACGGCTGCAAAGGCTCTTTCAGGACCGGTTTGTTGGCGCGGTGCGCAAGGGACATCCGCTGTCATTTCAGCCTGATGTCAGCCTTGACGATTATGTCGCGTGGGGCCATGTGGTGGCCTCTCCGAACGGAGCCTTACATGGGGCTGTCGATGACGCGCTGGCGGAACGGGGGATGAAACGCAAGATCGCCAGCGTAGTGCCCGGATTTCCGACGGCATTATCCGTGGCGCTGGCGTCCGATTTGATTGCCATGGTGCCGGCGCTGTACCTGCTCAATCAGCCGATGAACGAGCATGTACACGTCTTTGAACTGCCGTTTAAAACCCGGACCATTACGGTGTCGCAGATGTGGCATCCGCGCATGGAAAGGGATCCGGGGCATCGCTGGCTCAGGGAAAAGGTACTGGAAGTGTGTCGGCCCGTGCGCTGACGCCTCAGGTCACTTTTACCGGCACGGAGAGGATGAAGCGCGTCGATACCGCATCCGACTCCACGCGGACTTTTCCGTGGTGCGCGGTGACGATGGACTTCACGATGGCAAGCCCGATCCCGCTGCCTTCGCCTTTGCGCTGCCTTGACGGATCGACGCGATAAAAGCGGTCAAACAGCTTCGACAGATGCTCTTGCGGGATCGGCGTACCGGGATTTTCTATCATCAGCTCAACGTCGTTATCCTGTTTGCTGATGGAGACCGTCACCGCTTTCCCGGCTGGCGTGTAGCGCAGGGCGTTGGAGAGCAGATTATTCACTGCTCTTCTGAACATCTGCGGATCGCCTTCTATCAGGCAGGGCATCCCTCTAAATTTCAGCGTAACGTTGCGTTCTTCCGCCCAGGCTTCGAAGAAATCGAAGACTTTTATGACCTCCGCACTTAAATCAAACATCACCCGGTCAGGGATGAGCTGGTTATTATCCGCCTGCGCCAGGAAAAGCATGTCGCTGACCATGCGGGTCATCCGGTTGTACTCTTCAAGGCTGGAGTACAGAACATCTTCCAGCTCTTTCTGCGAGCGGTTCTGGCTCAACGCGATTTCCGTTTGCGTCACCAGGTTGGTGATGGGAGTTCTGATTTCATGCGCGATATCGGCAGAAAAATTCGCCTGACGGGTAAAGACATCTTCAATCTTTTCGATCATCTGATTGAAGGAGATGACCAGCTGTTCCAGCTCAACGGGCACGCGAGACGGCTCCAGACGAGCATCCAGGTTTTCTGAAGTGATATTTTTAATGGCGTTGCTGACGTTACGCAGGGGCAAATGGCCCTGACGAACCGCGATGCGAATGACAAGAATAATCAGCAGGCTGATCGCCGCGGCAATCATCAGGAGATTCCTTTTCAGCGCCTCAAGGTAGTGCAGATGAAAATTAATCGAGAGCCCGATAAGCATCACGTAACCCTGCGTTTTGCCCTGCAGCGTCGCCGTGCCTGAAGAGGCGATAATCCGGTACGTTTCCATTTTCATATCGGACCCGGCGTGCATGTTTTCAGCAGGATCTTCAACCGTCCAGAGAAACACATCCTGCGCGCGGCGGTGTTCGCTAAAGTCTGCCGCGTTCATCGCAGGGCGCAGTGCCGCCCCTTGCGCCGAGCTGAACAGGGTATTTCCCTGCGGATCCAGGAGCAGGACGGCCACGTTGCGGTAGCTGGCGATCGACTCTTTGATTTTACTGATTTTCTTTTGGTCAGGATCGACCGGAGACTGCAGGATGCGGTGCATCGCGGTGCTGATCTGCTCAAGGTCGCTGATATCCTGCTCGGCAAAGTGCTTCTCAACGGAGTGCAGCATAAACCAGGTAAAGGCGAAGAAGGCCAGAATGGTGGAGAGGCTGATAAAAAAGGTCAGCCGCAGGGCAAGTGAGAACGGGCGTCGGAGGGGCTTAACGCGCATCCGGTACCTCCAGCATATAGCCCACGCCGCGCACCGTCTGGATCAGCTTCGGTTCAAAATCGTTATCGATTTTCGCGCGAAGCCGCTTTACCGCCACGTCAATCGCGTTTGTGTCGCTGTCAAAATTCATGTCCCACACCTGGGAGGCAATCAGGGAGCGGGGAAGCACCTCTCCCTGATGACGCATGAAAAACTCCAGCAGGCTGAACTCTTTGCTGGTTAACGAGATGCGGCTTCCGGCCCGGCTTACCTTTCTCGACACGAGGTCAACCGTCAGATCTGCCACCTGAAGCTGGCTTTCCGCAATCACCGTATTACCGCGCCTTAACAGCGTCCTCACCCTGGCGAGCAGCTCAGCAAAGGCGAAAGGCTTAATCAGGTAATCATCCGCGCCCAGCTCAAGCCCTTTAACCCGGTGTTCAATCGTGCCGAGAGCCGTGAGTAACAGGATGGGCATCCCTTTTCCCGCAGAGCGGAGCATGCGGACAATGTCCCAGCCGTTCACGTCGGGCAGCATGATATCCAGAATCAGCAGATCGTATTCCGCAGTCATGGCGAGATGGTAGCCGTTCAGGCCGTTATCCGCGTGGTCCACCACAAACCCCGCTTCAGTCAGCCCCTTACTCAGGTACTCACCGGTTTTCATTTCGTCTTCGACGATCAGTATTTTCATCGTGCTCCCCTGACTGGCTGCTGAAGACATTCTAGTGAGCGTACCGCCGTTAACAATGACTTACGCTAAAAATGACAACATTGTCATTATCCTGTCACCCGTCAAACAGGATGCGTTGCGTAGAGTAGCCCTAAAACTACTCTGGACTTTATTTGAACCGTTATGTTCCTGTTAAAACGACTAAGCATCAGTACGGTATTTATTCTGGCAGGCTGCGTCTCGCTGGCTCCGGAGTACCAGCGGCCGGAAGCACCTGTCCCCCGGCAGTTTTCGCTCTCCCGTAACGGCCTGACGCCCGCGGCGGCGGGATATCAGGACACCGGCTGGCGCAACTTCTTCGTCGACCCTCAGGTTGCCGGGCTGATTACGGAGGCCCTGAAGAACAATCGCGATCTAAAAATGGCCGCCCTGAAGGTTGAAGAAGCCCGGGCGCAGTTCAACGTGACGGACGCGGATCGCTATCCTCAGCTGAATGCCTCCTCGGGCATCACGTACAGCGGCGGGCTGAAAAGTGACAAACCCACCGCGCAGCAGTATGACGCGGGCCTTGCGCTTAGCTATGAGCTCGATTTCTTCGGCAAGCTGAAGAACATGAGCGAGGCCGACCGACAAAACTTTTTCGCCAGAGAAGAGGCCCGTCGCGCGGTGCATATCCTGCTCGTCTCTAACGTTTCCCAGAGATATTTCAACCAGCAGCTGGCGTACAAACAGCTGCGCATTGCGCGGGATACGCTGAACAATTACCGGCAGTCTTATGCGTTCGTTGAGCAGCAGCTGGTGACGGGCAGTACCAACGTCCTGGCGCTGGAGCAGGCCCGGGGACAGATCGAAAGCACGCGGGCAGAGATTGCCAAAAGAGAGGGGGAGCTGGCGCAGGCCAATAACTCTCTGCAGCTGGTCCTCGGCACGTATCGCGCGCTGCCGGGTGACGGCGGCATGAACGCCAGCGACGTTGCGCCGGTAAAACTGCCTCCTCATCTTTCCTCCGCGATACTGCTGCAGCGCCCGGATATTATGGAGGCGGAGTATCAGCTTAAAGCGGCCGATGCGAATATCGGTGCGGCGCGCGCCGCCTTTTTCCCGTCAATATCACTTACCAGCGGGCTTTCAACCGGCAGCACGGAGTTGTCCAGCCTCTTCACGTCAGGGAGCGGGATGTGGAACTTTATTCCTAAAATTGAAATTCCCATTTTTAATGCGGGCAGAAATAAGGCCAACCTGAAGCTGGCCGAAATTCGCCAGCAGCAGTCAGTGGTTAATTACGAACAAAAAATTCAGTCCGCCTTCAAACAGGTTGCCGACGCGCTCGCGCTGCGGGACAGCATTAACCAGCAGCTTGCTGCGCAACAGCGGTATCTGGATTCGCTCCGCATCACGCTTCAACGTGCCAGAGGGTTATATTCCAGCGGCGCGGTCAGCTATATCGAAGTACTTGACGCGGAGCGTTCTCTTTTCTCTACCCAGCAAAATATTCTCGACCTTATTTATGCCCGGCAGGTTAATGAAATTAATCTCTTCACCGCGCTCGGCGGCGGTTGGGTCGAATAACCTTATTTAATTAAACAGGAAAATAACCATGCGCAATTCACTTAAGGCCGTTGTATTTGGTGCGATTTCTATTGTGTTTTCTGCCGGCCTCCAGGCTGAGGTTCATCAGCACGAGATGATGAGTACTGCCAGCGAAGGGGCCTCAGAGCAGGTCATCACGGGAACCGGTATCGTGAAGGACATTGATCTGACGAATAAAAAAGTCACGATTTCCCATGAAGCGATCCCGGAAATTGGCTGGCCCGCGATGACCATGCGTTTTACCTTTATTCAGGCTAACGAGAGTATTAATTCTTTAAAAGTCGGCAGCCACGTGAATTTCTCGTTTGTTCAGCAGGGCAATCTCTCTTTACTCAAGAGCATTAAATAGCGAGACGCGGCATGGCCTCATTAAAAATAAAATATGCTGCCATGATAGTCAGCAGCCTGATTGCGGGAGGGCTGATATCGGTGACGGTATGGCAGACACTTCATTCATCTGAAAAAACGGAAAATAGCGTCTCTGAAAGAAAGGTGCTTTTCTGGTATGACCCGATGAAGCCAGACGTGAAATTCGATAAGCCCGGCAAATCGCCGTTTATGGATATGGATCTGGTTCCGAAATATGCGGATGAAAACGACAGTAAAAGCAGTGCCGGTATCCGTATCGATCCGACGCAGGTCCAGAATTTAGGATTAAAAACGCAAAAAGTGACGCGCGGAACGCTGAACTATGCCCAGACGATCCCGGCCAACGTCAGCTATAACGACTATCAGTTTGTCATTGTGCAGGCGCGCGCGGAAGGCTTTGTGGAAAAAGTGTACCCGCTGACGACGGGCGATAAGGTGAAGAAAGGCACGCCGCTCATTGATATAACCATTCCTGACTGGGTAGAGGCGCAGAGCGAGTTTCTGCTGTTGTCCGGTACCGGCGGAACGCCGACGCAAATCAAAGGGGTTCTGGAACGGCTTCGTCTGGCGGGTATGCCGGATGACGATATTCAGAGACTGCGTGCGACCCGTACCATCCAGACCCGGTTTACCATCAGGGCGCCGATCGACGGAGCGATCACGGCCTTTGACCTGCGTACCGGCATGAATATTTCGAAAGATAAGGTGGTGGCGCAAATTCAGGGGATGGATCCGGTCTGGATCGGCGCGGCAGTGCCTGAATCCATTGCTTATCTGCTGAAAGAGACCTCGCAGTTTACTGTCTCGATACCGGCTTATCCGGATAAATCCTTCCCGGTTGAAAAATGGAGTCTTCTGCCGAGCGTGGATCCAACCACCCGTACGCTACAGGTGCGCCTGCAGGTATCCAACAAGGATGAGCTGCTGAAACCGGGCATGAATGCCTACCTGAAGCTGAATACTCAAAGCCAGGAAATGCTGCTGATCCCCTCCCAGGCCGTTATTGATACCGGCAAAGAACAGCGCGTGATTACCGTCGATGCGGACGGGAATTTTGTACCGAAAAGGATCCACGTACTGCACGAATCTCAGCAGCAGTCCGGCATTGGTAGCGGACTGGAAGAGGGGGAGTCGGTAGTGGTCAGCGGTCTGTTCCTGATTGACTCGGAGGCCAATATTACCGGCGCGCTGGAGCGCATGCGCCACGCTGAAGCCGCTGACGACGCGCATTCTGGCCATTAAGGAGACGATGATGATTGAATGGATTATCCGGCGGTCGGTCGCCAACCGTTTCCTGGTCATGATGGGGGCGCTGTTCCTCAGCGTCTGGGGCACCTGGACGATTATTAATACGCCAGTTGATGCCTTGCCCGATCTCTCTGACGTTCAGGTGATTATCAAAACCAGCTACCCCGGCCAGGCCCCGCAGATTGTTGAAAACCAGGTGACCTATCCACTCACGACCACCATGCTGTCGGTTCCCGGCGCAAAGACCGTGCGCGGTTTTTCGCAGTTTGGCGATTCGTACGTGTACGTCATTTTTGAAGACGGCACCGATTTGTACTGGGCCCGTTCGCGCGTGCTGGAGTATCTGAACCAGGTTCAGGGCAAGCTGCCTGCCGGCGTGAACTCTGAAATTGGTCCTGATGCCACGGGCGTGGGCTGGATATTTGAGTATGCGCTGGTGGATCGCAGCGGAAAACACGATCTCGCTGAGTTGCGCTCATTGCAGGACTGGTTCCTGAAATTTGAGCTGAAAACAATCCCTAACGTGGCCGAAGTGGCCTCCGTCGGCGGCGTGGTAAAGCAGTATCAGATCCAGGTCAATCCGTTAAAGCTGGCTCAGTACGGCGTTAGCCTGCCGGAGGTTAAGCAGGCGCTTGAGTCGTCTAACCAGGAGGCGGGGGGATCGTCAGTTGAAATGGCGGAAGCGGAGTATATGGTCCGGGCCAGCGGCTATCTGCAGACGATGGACGATTTCAATAACATCGTCCTGAAAACCGCCGAGAACGGGGTGCCGATTTACCTTCGCGATGTTGCCCGCGTACAAACGGGGCCGGAAATGCGGCGCGGTATTGCCGAGCTGAACGGGCAGGGGGAAGTTGCGGGCGGCGTGGTGATCCTGCGTTCGGGCAAAAACGCGCGCGAGGTCATCACGGCGGTGAAAGATAAGCTGGAAACGCTGAAGGCCAGCCTGCCGGAAGGCGTTGAGATTGTGACCACCTACGATCGCAGCCAGCTCATCGATCGGGCAATCGACAACCTGAGTTCCAAACTGCTCGAAGAGTTTATCGTGGTGGCCATCGTCTGCGCCCTGTTCCTCTGGCACGTCCGCTCCGCGCTGGTGGCGATTATCTCTCTGCCGCTTGGCCTGTGTATTGCCTTTATCGTCATGCATTTCCAGGGGCTGAACGCCAATATCATGTCGCTGGGCGGGATTGCTATTGCGGTCGGCGCGATGGTGGATGCCGCCATCGTCATGATTGAAAACGCTCACAAACGGCTGGAGGAGTGGGATCGCCAGCATCCGGGAGAGCAGATTGACAACGCTACGCGATGGACGGTGATCACCAACGCCTCTGTCGAGGTTGGCCCCGCGCTGTTTATCAGCCTGCTGATCATTACCTTGTCGTTCATTCCCATCTTTACCCTCGAGGGGCAGGAAGGGCGGCTGTTCGGCCCGTTGGCCTTTACGAAAACGTACGCCATGGCGGGCGCGGCCGTGCTGGCCATTATCGTCATTCCGATTCTGATGGGGTTCTGGATCCGGGGCAAAATTCCCGCGGAGACCAGCAATCCGCTGAACAGACTGCTGATTAAAGCCTACCATCCGCTACTGATAAGGGTGCTCCACTGGCCTAAAACAACCCTGCTGGTTGCGGCCTTATCCCTCATCACGGTGATCTGGCCCCTGAGCCAGGTGGGCGGCGAGTTCCTGCCGAAGATTAATGAAGGCGATCTGCTGTATATGCCGTCAACGTTGCCGGGCGTCTCTCCGGCAGAAGCGGCCGCGCTCCTGCAGACCACGGACAAACTCATCAAAACCGTGCCAGAAGTGGCCTCTGTTTTCGGCAAGACGGGTAAGGCCGAAACGGCTACGGATTCCGCGCCGCTCGAAATGGTGGAAACCACCATTCAGCTCAAACCCGAGAATGAGTGGCGGTCCGGCATGACGATAGACAAGATTATTGACGAGCTCGACAAGACCGTTCGGTTGCCCGGCCTGGCGAACCTCTGGGTTCCGCCCATCCGTAACCGTATCGATATGCTTTCCACCGGGATAAAAAGCCCGATTGGTATCAAGGTGTCAGGTACCGTTTTGTCGGATATCGACGCTACGGCGCAGAGCATCGAGGCGGTAGCCAAAACGGTGCCGGGCGTGGTGTCTGCCCTGGCTGAACGCCTTGAGGGCGGGCGCTACATTGATGTCGATATCAACCGGGAAAAAGCCTCCCGCTACGGGATGACGGTGGGCGATGTGCAGCTGTTCGTCTCCTCAGCTATCGGCGGGGCGACGGTAGGGGAAACGGTGGAAGGCGTCGCCCGGTACCCGATTAATATTCGCTATCCTCAGGACTACCGGAACAGCCCGAACGCGTTGAAGCAGATGCCGATCCTGACGCCGATGAAACAGCAGATCACGCTGGGAGATGTGGCGGATATCAACGTGGTTTCCGGCCCCACGATGCTGAAAACGGAGAATGCCCGGCCTGCGAGCTGGATTTATATCGATGCTCGCGGCAGGGATATGGTGTCGGTGGTGAACGACATTAAGACGGCCATTAGTCAGAACGTAAAGCTGAGGCCGGGCACCAGCGTCTCATTCTCCGGGCAGTTTGAGCTGCTCGAGCACGCCAACAAGAAACTGAAGCTGATGGTACCGATGACGGTAATGATCATCTTTATACTGCTGTATCTGGCGTTCCGCCGCGTGGATGAAGCGCTGTTGATCCTGATGAGTCTGCCGTTCGCCCTGGTCGGTGGGATATGGTTCCTCTACTGGCAGGGCTTCCATATGTCTGTGGCAACCGGCACCGGTTTTATCGCTCTGGCAGGGGTGGCGGCAGAATTTGGGGTGGTCATGCTGATGTATTTGCGCCATGCCGTTGAAGCGCATCCGGCGTTGTCCCATCGGGACACGTTCACCGAACAGGGGCTGGATGAGGCGCTTTATCATGGCGCCGTGCTGCGCGTGCGTCCAAAGGCAATGACCGTCGCGGTGATCGTTGCCGGTCTGCTGCCCATTCTCTGGGGGACCGGTGCCGGGTCAGAAGTCATGAGCCGGATAGCGGCGCCCATGATCGGCGGGATGATCACGGCGCCGCTGTTATCGCTGTTTATTATTCCGGCGGCGTATAAGTTAATCTGGTTGCGCAGGAAGAGAACGACGGCAGCCGTTAGTGAGGAGGAGAGGGAAGCAATACCTGATAAATAAGCTATTCATATGCGCAATGTTTTGCGGCATTGCGCAGCCATCTGGACGAGGCGAGATTAATGATATTGCCTCCGGGATAATAAGGATACCGCCCTCGCGAAATGGCGGGATTATTCAGCGATTCGCCAGCACGCTTACGTGTTGCTTGTTATTACATTAAACACTAATATTGATAACTCACAGCAATCCCCCTATACCTGAAATAACATCAATTCCTTTTTTCTCTCCAGAAATCAGCGGCCCGAGAAAAAAATGGATTGAGACCCGTCAAGCCTGCATATCTTGCCATTAAATACTCTTTTTTAGTCTCATTTGACACTGTGTTGTTGTTGAAGCAAACCCCTCGAAAGGAAAGAATATATACACATTGCTCTTGTCAGAAAAACTGAGAAAGCAATGAACCCAAATGGGCAATATCTTATTGAAGAGAGTTCTTATATGAAGGCAAAGAAAATCGCTCTCGCGATTGCGATGATAGCTGGTGCTATGATCGCAAATGCGAATGCAAAAGATCAGGGACATGGTACCGTAACGTTTACGGGTTCTATTATTGATGCGCCTTGCTCCATTACACCGGACAGTGCTGATCAAACCGTTGATTTGGGTCAGATCTCTAACCTGGCGCTGGAAGATGGCGGTACCTCTATTCCTCAGGTTTTCGCTATCAAACTGCAACAGTGTAATACCGAAACCAAGAAATCAGTGACCACCACGTTCTCTGGCACCGCATCTGCGGCTAACCCGGATCTGCTCGGTATTCAGGGCACCGCGAAAGGCGCTTCAGTTGAGATTACCACGGACACCGGTACGCCGATTAAACTGGGCCAGGCTTCTCCGGCGCAGGCACTGCTGAATGGTGATAACGACCTGACGTTTGCTGCTTTCCTGAAGGGTGATGGCGCGTCTGCGACAATCGTCCCAGGTAAATTCCAGGCCATTGCAAGCTTCGCTCTGGATTACCCATAATCCCGGCATGACTTATTACGCAAGTAATTAACCTTGTTGTTGTGCTGGTGATTAGTCAACTGTCTTAATCACTGGCACTTTTTTCATGAAACCAGAGCGTATTTTAATGATTGTATTATCTGGACTTCGGGTGATTATA
The DNA here is from genome assembly GCF_008364625.2 of Enterobacter dykesii. NCBI lineage: Bacteria > Pseudomonadati > Pseudomonadota > Gammaproteobacteria > Enterobacterales > Enterobacteriaceae > Enterobacter > Enterobacter dykesii. The sequence goes on along the minus strand of NZ_CP126604.1, from coordinate 2,252,366 downwards.
TTTCCCTGTATATTGATACCCTGCATAGCGGCGGCAAATAATCCCCGCCATGCGCTGGCCGATCAAGGCCACGGTATTGTCAATATGCAGGGAAGTATAATTGATACCCCATGCGCTATCGCCACCGCGGATCGTGAGCAAAGCATTGAAATGGTGACCACGACCGTGGGCGAAATTATTCACAACGGCCGTGGAAATAAAAATCCCTTTTCGTTAACGCTGGTCAATTGCAATCTTCATATAAATAAGGATGCGCAAACCCTGTCATCCCATTTCCAGACGACGTTTGATGGTCCATCTTTAGATGGACTTTTTTCCGTGGACGGCGCTTCAGGCGTAGGGATTGAAATTACGGATGACGCCGGAAATGTGGCGCAACCTGGGAAAGCGCTCCCTCCGGGTACATTGAGCAACGGTTCACAAATTCTTAAATACCAGTTGCGTCTTATGAGTAATCGCGACCGCCTGAAAGTGGGTGAGTATACGGCCACGATACGCTTCAAAGTTGATTACTTTTGAAAATGAAAAAAGTCAATAAAACCATCTTTCTGGGCAAGTTACACCCTGTAGCGATTGGTGTATTTCTTGCGTTTCTTGCAGTCAAAGGCGTTCACGCTGAAGAGAATGTCGAATTTAACACTGATGTACTCGACATTAAAGAGCGGAATAATGTTGATTTGAGCCAGTTTTCCCGGGCGGGTTATTTAATGCCCGGTAAGTATCAGCTTACGCTAAAGGTCAATAAAACCGACATACCGGATCAGACGGTAGAGTATTTCCCGCCTGAAGACGATCCGAAAGGGAGCGAAGTTTGCCTCACAGCCGAGCATGTCTTACAAATTGGCCTGAAAGAGTCCATCGTTAAGGGTGTTTCATGGTGGCATAACGGACAGTGTCTGGATCTTCATTCTCTGGAAGGAATGGTTGCCAGAGCCGATCTGGGAACAAGTACCCTCTATCTCAGCATTCCTCAGGCATACCTTGAGTATACGGCCGAAAACTGGGATCCGCCTTCTCGCTGGGATGAGGGAATTCCGGGCGTACTGTTTGATTACACCGTCAATGCAACGTCGTCGAAACAACAGGAACAGCGTTCCAGTTCCGTCACGGGTAACGGCACGACTGGCGCGAATTTGGGTGCCTGGCGCCTGCGGGGTGACTGGCAAGCGCAATACATACGCAATACCGGAAATGAGAGTCAAAAACAGCAAAGCTGGGACTGGAGCCGGGTTTATACCTATCGGGCCATCACTGCATTGCGGGCAAAACTGGTGCTGGGAGAAGACTATTTAAATTCCTCTCTGTTTGACAGTTTCCGTTTTACCGGCGCCAGCCTGTCTACAGACGATAACCAGTTGCCGCCCAATCTCCGCGGATATGCGCCGGAAGTGGTGGGGGTCGCGAAGACGAACGCCAAAGTGACTATCAGCCAGCAGGGGCGCGTGATTTATGAAACCACTGTCGCGCCAGGTCCGTTTCGTATCCAGGATCTCAACTCGGCGGTATCCGGCAAGCTGGATGTCAAAGTGGAAGAGCAGGATGGCGGAACCCAGACTTTCCAGGTCGACACCGCCTCCATTCCCTATCTGACGCGACCGGGGCTGGTGCGCTACAAAATAGCGATGGGCAAACCGTCTGATTATGACCACCATTCTCAGGGGCCAAATTTTGCCACTGGCGAAGCATCATGGGGCGTGAATAGCGGCTGGTCATTATATGGCGGAACGCTACTGGCAGGGGACTATAACGCGCTCTCCTTAGGGGTCGGGCGCGATCTGTTGATGTTTGGGGCAATTTCCTTTGACGTCACGCAGTCCCGGGCTGCGATTCCTAATCAGGACACATTAAGCGGTAAATCTTATCGCGTCAGCTATTCGAAACGCTTCGATGAGTTTGACAGCCAGGTGACCTTTGCGGGTTACCGCTTCTCAGAACGTGACTTTATGAGCATGTCTCAGTATCTGGACCGCCGCTATCACAACGGCGATAACGGTGGGCGCGATAAAGAACTGTACACCATCACCATGAATAAACAGTTCCGCGAACAGAACATGAGCGCGTTTCTGAACTATAGCCACCAGACTTACTGGGACAGGGAAGCGACGAACACCTGGAACGTTTCGGTATCGAGCTTTTTTGACGTCAGTCGGTTTAAGAACATCAGCCTGACACTGTCTGCCTACAGAACTGAATATGACGATTCTAAAGATGATGGCGTCTATCTGAGCTTGTCTGTGCCGTGGTCCAACGGCGCAACATTAAGCTACAACAGTCAGTACAGCGGAGACAGCAGTAGCAATACGGTGGGTTATTACCAGCGCATCAATGCCAACAATTATTACCAGGTTAATGCCGGCAGCACGACTGATGGCCGAGGTACCGGGAGCGGGTACTTTACCCATGATGGCGATAGCGCAAGTGTGACCGCCAATGCCAGCTATACCGGCAGCAAATCCAGCGCCGCAGGTCTTTCGCTACAAGGAGGCGTTACCGCTACCGCCAAAGGTGCGGCGCTGCACAGAACCAATTCGGCAGGCGGAACCCGAATGCTCGTTGATACGGCAGGGGTGGCAGATGTTCCCGTGCAGGGCATGGCGGGGATTGTTCGTACCAATGCCTTCGGTAAGGCAGTCGTTGCGGATGTTAGCAGCTACTACCGAAGCAGCGTGAGTGTTGATCTGGACAGCCTGCCGGAAAACGTCGATGCCACTCGTTCAGTTGTGCAGGACACGTTAACGGAAGGCGCGATTGGCTACCGTGCCTTTGGCATTCTTGCCGGACAGAAGGGCATGGCGGTGATCAAACTGGCTGACGGCAGCGAACCGCCGTTTGGCGCAGAAGTACGCAATGGAGAGAACATGACAACAGGGATTGTCGCCGAAAACGGCAGCGTCTGGCTTTCAGGTATACGTCCTGGAGAGCGCATGGACGTGTACTGGGGCAACGACGCGCAATGTTACATCGAGTTGCCACCATCGCTGCCGGAAACAATCAACAATCTGTTGTTGCCTTGCCACTTACGCTAAGCGGCGTAGAGGGCCAGGCAGATTCTTCATCATCATTTTGTAAATCAGAGAGTGAGTTATGCGTTTTGTACAAAAAAAAATCGGTTTAACGCTGGGTGTACTCGCGCTGGCGTTAGTCGCACAGCAGGTGAATGCGGCCATTGCGCTTGATCGCACCCGGGTGATTTATAGCGGCAACCAGAAATCAATGAGTGTCACCGTGACGAATCAAAATAAATCCTTGCCGTATCTGGCGCAGTCCTGGATTGAGGACAGCAACGGCAATAAAACCGAGACGCCGTTTATGGCATTACCACCGGTACAACGCGTTGAGCCCGGCGCCAAAGGTCAGGTAAAAATTCAGGGTAATAACGCCCAGGCGTTACCGCAGGACAGAGAATCGCTGTTCTATTTTAACGTACGCGAAATTCCGCCGAAGAGTTCTAAACCCAATACGCTTCAGCTCGCGTTACAAACCCGCGTCAAACTCTTTTACCGCCCGGAAGCGTTGCAGTTACAAAACGGGATGGAGAACGAGGCCGCGAAAAAACTCACCTTAACTCGTCAGGGTGAAGGATTCCAGTTAACCAATCCCACGCCTTACTACCTGACGATTGTCGCAGCAGCGACGTCAGAGAAGGGCGGTGATATTGAGAGTTTTAAACCTGTAATGGTTGCGCCTAAAGAAAGCATTGCACTGGGCATAACCGCGGCTTCACTGGGCTCACATCCGGTACTGACCTCCGTGAATGATTACGGTGGTCGGCCGAAACTTGTTTTTAACTGTGCAGGGAATACCTGTTCAGTGGACCATGTTAACGCGGGTTAAGGAGAAAGACCTGTGAACGGAAAAGCATTTTACCGCTACTCGCGCACGTGTGCGTTGAGTCTGCTCCTGAGCGGCAGCGTGGCGAGTAATGCTCTGGCTGTCGATGACTGGAATGTTCAGGGTGAGAATGGACAGTTGCACGTTCACGGCGTTCTGCGTAACGGAAGTTGCCTGATCAGCATGCGTTCAAAACTGCAGGATGTGGTAATGGATAACTCGGCGCTAGGGGCGATGAAACGCCCGGGCGATACCGGTAAACCAACACAGATCGTATTTCGTCTTCTGGGTTGCGAAAGCACCGGTGGTCTGCAGCGCAGTAATCGGGTAGGGCCATCGACATGGGATGAAACCCAACCGGTGGTCACAGTCAGCTTCGTTGGTGCAACGGATCCTGACGATCCTACGTTATTACTGATCGCCGGGATGTCTGGCGTCGGCCTTCGCATCCTTGACAGTAACGGCAGAATCGTAATTCCCGGCACTCGCGGCAAACCGCAGTTTGTGACGACGGGCAGTGATGAACTGACCTATACCGTTATCCCTGTTCGTACCATCGCCCCGCTGATTGCGGGAGAATTTCGCGCCTCAGTTGATTTCGGAATCAGTTATGACTAATTCACGCGTGATGACGTTTAAACGCCTTGTCCGTACACCGCTCCTCGCGCTGGTGCTGCTGGCCCCGACGGTATGTCAGGCGAATAAAGGCGACACCTATAAGCTGACGATCAATATCGATGGCACCCTGGTGGCAAACGGTTCTTGTCAGTTTAATCAGGGCGACAGCCTGACGGTCGACTTTGGTGATGTGAAATTGCTCCCGGAAGGGACGGACACCATGACGCTGGATGGGAATTACCGTAAATCGATTACCAGCGCTTTTACCTGTACTGGTGACACTGCCGGACTCTTGCAAATGCAATTGGCTAGCCTATCAGGAAGCTATAAAGCTTATAACGGAACCGACGTGATTGAGATAGACAAAGGTATGCTTGGCGTCGAACTGTTAGTAAATGGCGCTCCGCAGGCGTCGGGGAAGTGGTTCACCATCGACCAAAGCAAGCCACCCACGCTTGAGGCAGAGTTAGTACAAATCAGCACAACGAACAGCAAACAGGTGACAAATGGCGATACGTTCACGGCTTCTGCCACATTGCAACTTTCGTTTAATTGAGCAGACAGTTATGAAGAGAATATTTCACATTGTCACCTTATCTGGCTTGCTGCTGACCGGGACGCCGCAGGCCGCGCAGGTTGGCGATCAGATGTCTGTCAATTTTAAAGGCACATTTATCATTACCACGCCCTGTACGGTTTCGGGCGATGAGGTGATAGATGTATCGTTTGGCAGCATCAGCGTGGGTAAAGTAAACGGCATCGACAATAAACAGGACATTCCTTATACCGTTGACTGCCACGGCGCGCCGGATGATTCCGCACTCAATATTCAGGTGAGCGGGGTGGCTGAAATTTTCGATGACGCCGCCGTTACGACCTCTGCTGACGGGCTGGGTATCCAGATTCAGGCTAACGGCGTGCCGATGAAACTCAACCAGCCTCTGAAGACGACGCTTGGCGGCCTGCAATCCCTGGTGCTGAGCGCTGTACCGGTGAAGGATCCGGCAAAAGTATTGAGCGAACAGACATTTTCCGCCACTGCCACCCTAACCGCTGATTATTTCTGAGGCACAAAATGAACAGTCATAGAATGAAGATAACTTGCTGGGGCGCGGTTGCGCTCATTCTCCTGGCCGGTCTGTCTGTCAAGCCGGCGCTGGCTCTCGAAGACAATCTGCATTTTAGCGGCACGCTGACCAGTGCTCCCTGCGGCCTAGACCCCTTAACTACCGATCTGAGTGTCGATTTTGACATGATCATGGAACCCGATTTGTATGCTTATGCCCGTACAAAAGGCGTGCCGTTCACCATTACCCTGACGGACTGTGATTTATCGATAGCAAGCAAAGCGTCGATAACGTTTAAAGGAACAGAAAGTACAGAATTGCCTGGCTTATTAGCCGTCACCGGGGAGGCGGCGGGTATCGCAATTGGTGTAGAAACCGAAGACGGCATCGCGATACCGTTTAATAAACCGACACCGGAACATGTACTGAACAGCGGTGACAATACCTTTACCCTCATGGCCTATATTCAGGGGGAACCGACCCATCTGCGGCAGGAAACCATTACACCGGGGAATTTTACGGCGGTGTCTACCTTTATGCTGGCCTATCCTTAATTAAGAGATAATAGAGTGAATATATATAAAAAATTTCATCATTCTATTACGGTGATAATGAATGTTTTTGCTTTTGTCATCGTGATGTTAATGTGTCAGGGGAGTACGACGGCGACGGTCATGGGGTTTTCCGTTGATGGTTCCTGCGGTTTACCACGCTATGTTCCGGCAAGAAGCGGCGGTATGGCCGACATGCATACTTTTGATCAGGGGAAGTGTGGTGTTAATCTACAAGGTACCTATTACGTCCCAGTTTCTGGAAATTACACCGTTGGTTTAGCACGCGTTTCTAATGGTGTTCGAACAGATCTTTTTGCGATGTCAACTCGATATATTAGCGCGACTAAACCGTTAAATAATCAGGATGTAAATCCTGGAACATACTCTACCTGGAAGTATAATGGTGCTACCTCTTTTGATGCTTGCGATACCTTAAAAGCGCCGGACGGGAAGATCTATTTTCTCAACACTTACGGACAGTGTACCGGTCAAAAACTTCCGATAACGCCCGTGGTAAATACCTCCTGTACCATTAACAGCGGTAACGCATTAAGTGTGTCGTTAGGTTCACTGGATCGCGCCACGCTACCCACCACACCAAGCTCAGGCACCGCCAAGCACATCAAGATCCCGGTGAGTTGCACAGGCGGAGACGTCACCGTCTCAATGAATATCACCTATACGGCGATTACCATTGGCAGCACGCAGGCAGTAAAAACCTCGGCGAATGGGGTAGGCACGGCGATTATTTATAACAACGCCGCCGTAACCCCAACCAGCAAAGCCACAATTAACTTAAAAAGTGGATCGAATACGGTCGATCTGGGTTTTCAGGCAATTCGTGACTCAGCGGTGGCAGTGAAGGATATTCCCACCGGCGCGTTTACCGCCAGCGCGACCATGGTAATGACTCAACAGTAATCCCCAAATAATTCTGCTTACCTTTAACGGGACGGAAATGATTTTTCGTCCCGATATTTATGAATACATTCATGTTAAATATAAACTGCAACTATTATTTCCCCGGGCGCGGTATACTCTTTATTGCTGGCGTCTGGATATGCTGTGGTCTGCTCTGGGTATTACCGAATCAGGGGGGCTCCGGACTGGCGTTACCCCAAAACCTGCTGGCCTGGTGCGCGATGGCGCTCATGGTGTTGTGGTGCTCACTGACCGGGCGCCGGGTAAAATTCAGTTATCCGGCTGGCACTCAACTGATTATAACGGGTGCCATTCTGTGGTCTCTGCCGCTGCTATGGTCGCCGTCTTCAGCCTGGCAGTGGAATGCCGCGACGAAAGTAATGGCACTGTGGGGGCTGCTCATCGTCTGGCTTGAACTGCTTAAGACGCCTGTCAACCTCATCACCAGACGCCACTGGCTGATGATTCTGGTGATGTCGGCCTTTTTACAGACCATTTTCTGTCTGTACCAATTGAATGATATGGCGAAACTGCCCGGCGGACGCCCGTACGGCAGCTTCCAGCAGGTGAACGTTCTGGCATCGTTTTTAGCCACCGGCACGGTTTGTGCCCTGTGGCTTAACACAACGGCGCGTCAGAAGTGGGTAACGCGTTTCTGTTCCCTGTCACTGGTTATGCTACCGGCCATGCTGGTGTTGTTGCAAAGCCGGGCGGGTTATCTTGGCGCTATCCTGGGGAGCCTGATCGTACTGGTCGCCGCATACAAAACGCACCGTAGCCGCGGTTATTTTTCTCTGTTGCTGATGTTAGCAGGTATCATTCTGGGGCTTGTCGCGCTTCATGTTGGCCCACGGTTATTTCCTGGTTTTATACCGGGATTAGCCGACAAAAGCGGATCGAACAGTCAGCGCTGGTATATCCTGCAAGTGACCTGGCAGCTTATTCAAAATCATCCCATCGTCGGCAATGGATACGGCAGTTTCGAAGCTCTGTTTGGTCAGATGACACAGCACAATCCTCCAGGGCTGAGAGATGCCACCTTGCTATATCCGCACAATGAACTTCTTTATACCTGGATGGAAGGGGGAATCGTTGCCGTCGCGGGTATGATTCTGATGATCGGCGGCATGCTGAAACGGCTGTGGAGTCGGGGAGGGCGTCGATGGATTGGTCTGGCAATGTTATTACCCATTGCGCTACACATGAATCTGGAGTATCCGCTCTATCAATCAGTAACGCATGGTCTGGCTCTTGTCATCCTGCTGGGAATTAACGGCCCAACAGCGACGCCGGTGAAAAATGCCGCTCAGGGCAACGTAATGACGTTCAACAGAATGGTACGCGTTTTAGCCGCGAGTGCCGTTTTGATATTTATGGCAACCGGTGTCGTAACCGAAGTGCAAATGACCCATATTGAGCAACATGGGCTTGCACCGCTGGCCAGGGATGAAAGCGCAGCTGTCGGAACATTACCTAATCCCTGGAGTCAACATGACAGGCTGGATTTTGACCGCCACGTAGCTCTGCTGCTGCGGTTCAATTTGACCAGAGATCCTGATTTATTAACTCGCTTCCAGTCCTGGGCCGAGCACTATCGGAAGGTTCACAATAATCCCGATGTCAACTTCAGCCTGATGATGATCTACAGGGCGCAACACAGCGAAAAAGCGAAAGAGATATGTATGCAAAGCAACGCACTGTGGCCAGAGGATATGCGCTTTAGATGCGAGAAATTTTAGCGCTCATCTGACGGGAGGACGAGGGAAGGATATTGGGTTGTATGGCCGTTAGTGGTCTACATACCATAGATTAAATTTAACATAATATACATTATGCGAACCAATATGGAACCAGAAGAAATCTGGCATTTTATGGGCATCGTTTTACTGGATGCTAATAGCCTCTGAGTATGTTTTCTCAAGTGCTACTATCGTCACGCTGATCATCTCACAGTGTATGGCTTACCGTTTTGCCCTGTTGATATAAGTCTGTAAACCCTCATTAACATAACCTGCACGTTCAGAAAGAGTTGAAAAATGTCTGATATACTTCAGCTTTTGATAAACGCTGTCGTAAGCAAATGGAAATTGAATTAAATAAAAGTGTTAAAGAGAGAGTTTTCCACGCTGTCATTTTTGAAGTGACGGCCAACGTTATCATCGCGCTGTCACTCGCCTGGCTGATGAACGTGTCGGTACTTCAGTCAGGCTCGTTGTCCGTGATATCTGCACTTACCGCAACGGTCTGGAATTTTATTTTTAATAAGCTCTTTGATTCCCTGCAGAAAAAACATCAGTTTCAACGCACATTTCTCGTTCGCGCAATCCATGCGGTTGGTTTTGAAACGGGACTTATCATCTCCTTAATCCCAGTGGCAATGGTTATGCTGAAACTGACCGTGACGGAGGCATTTTTTGTTGAGATTGGCCTGGTGCTGTTTTTCCTGCCCTATACGATGCTGTTTAACTGGCTTTACGACTACCTGCGCTGGACGTTCGTTGGACGAAAGCGTTCGGCGTTATAGCTAAGTGAATCAATGTAAAAAATGAAGAGGCGCGTGTAGCTCAAGGCTTCTTCAGTCACTCTCTGAGGTCAACACGACGGAGACCCCTTTTTCCGATACCGCGCGGATCCAGTCCCGATCGGTATTGTCATCAACGACGATGGTGTTCACCGATGACACATCGCCAATCACAAACGAAGACGCTGTGTTGACCTTTTCCGGAGAAGCCAGGACGACCGTCTCCGCGGCTCTGCCGGAAAATGCACGTTTGATGCACGCTTCTTCGAAATCGCCGGTTGTCAGCCCCGCATCAGGATGAATCCCGGTCACGCCCATAAAGAACAGATCTGCATGAATATTTTCGATGCCTTCGATGGCCGCAGCGCCGACCGCAACAATGGAGTGCTTATACAAGCGACCGCCGATCAGAATCACCTCGATGGACGGATGATCCACGAGCCTCAGGGCGATGCTCGGGCTGTGCGTAACCACCGTAATGCGCAGGTCAGGAGGGAAAAACGTAATCAGCTCCGAAGTTGTCGTGCCGCCGTCAACGATCACCACCTGCCCTGATGAAATCAGCTGAGCCCCTTTCCGGGCGATCCTCTTTTTTGCATCCATCTTCACGGATTGCCGTTCGGCAAATGGCGCAATAGCAGAAGATGACGGCAGCGCGCCGCCGTGAACCCGCTGTAAACGCCCTTCTGCCGCCAGCTCGCGTAAATCACGTCGAATGGTGTCTTCAGAGACGTCAAAAAGCATGCTGAGTGCTTTTGACTGGACCTGACCTTCGGCGCCGAGCTTTTCGAGGATTAATTGTTTTCGCTGACTGGTGAGCATCATGAATTCCTGATGTTGCATGTTTTATCTTGAAAGTGCACGATAATGCTGTTTATGATAATTACTCTACGTAAGGAGGAACAAACGTGCAATCAAAACGTGCAGATGTGCGCATCATTGACAGTGAAACCCTGTCCGATAACTGGTACAACCTAAAAAAATACACCTTCGACCTGCAGCGCCGTGATGGTGAATGGCAGCGGCAGCAGCGGGAGGTCTATGACCGTGGCAACGGCGCGACTATTCTTCTCTACAACCGTGAGAAAAAGACGGTGATCCTGACGCGCCAGTTCCGCTTCCCTGTCTTTATCAACGGGCATGAGGACGATTTAATTGAAGCCGCGGCGGGACTGCTTGACAACATGGATCCCGAAAGCCGCATAAAAGCAGAAACGGAAGAAGAGACAGGATTTCACGTTTCGAGCGTGCAGAAAATCTTTGAAGCCTATATGAGCCCGGGCTCCGTCACGGAAAAACTCTATTTTTATCTTGCCGAGTATCAGCCAAAAGACAGAACCGGCGCAGGCGGCGGGATCAAGGCTGAGGGAGAAGATATCGACGTGCTGGAAATGACGCTTGAAGAGGCATTACGCGGCATTGAAACAGGCAAGATTGTCGACGGTAAAACCATCATGCTGCTTTATCATATTGCTCTTAAAGGCATTATGTAGACTGCTGGTTAAAATCCTGATTTGAATCTGGGTCGGTACGCTTGTCCAATACTCGAATGTAAAGCGGAAAACCTCCTAAATTTTGCAGCCTACTATATTTAGTGAACGATTCGGGATTTGACAAAATCTTCAAAAATTTGCTGAGTCATCTGCGTTTACCATTAGAAATGCCACAAGTTGACCAGGCTACCAGTTGAGGTAGCCTGTCTTATCTGTTGGCTGGATTAAAATGCGACTCGCTACAGATAACGAAGCATATTATACTTGCTCCTCCACTCGAACAGGAGGCAAGCAACTCACGTGAAGGATACATATTACAACGACATAGCGATCAATACGCTAATTCAGAGTGAGCTGGACGCGTTTTTTGAGGATTTCAAAGGGATCGTCTTCGCCTACGCCATTATGAACAAGAAAGATCCTTCACAGATGCGGATAATCAATAACAGCCCCGAGTGGTTTGATATCTACCTCGACAGGAAATACCAGTTCATTGACCCTGTTATCATTCGGGCTTTGCGCTGTGTTGAAGATTTTTTTTGGGAAAGTGATGTCGTCCTGTCGGATGGTTATAACCTGACGCGCATTTTCAACGAAAGCGTCCAGTATGATATTTACCAGGGGCAGACTTTCCCTCTGCATGACTATCTGAATAATCTTGTTGTATTATCCGTCATCAGTCCAAAGCATTCTGGGATTGATATAGAAAGATATCGGCCACAATTTCTAAGCTTCCTTGTTCAATTGCATCAGAAGACACTCAATCTGTATAGCCAGCATCAACAGAAAAAGAATGTTTTTCTGTCGCCACGTGAGCGACAAATCCTTAAATGGGTCAGCGCCGGGAAAACCTACGCAGAAATTTCTGTTATTTTATCTATTGCTGAACGCACCGTTAAGTTCCATATGGGAAATGTAATGAAAAAGCTCGGTGTGAATAATGCCAGACACGCAATAAAACTCGGAACAGAACTACGGTTACTGGACGACTGAGCCTCAGTCACTGGCTATAAGTAGCGTAAATGCTCCAGCATTTCGCTAAGCCAGTGGCTGGATTTGTCTTTGCTAATAATGTCTTCAATAATGTTGGTGTTGGCAGGCATATAAATATAATAAATAACCTCCCCTTTTTCAGAGACACCGCGCTGAATAACGTCAACTTTCCAGTTTGCATGGCGAAATATGGCATACATGCCACGACTGGCTACTGCGTACATCCCATGATATTTATTCTTTATGCAATACATATTCATCGCAAGAAACAACGCTTTACTGGCAGGCACGCCTTGCAGACTTGCAGAGTCTCGTGTTTCTTTATCTAAAAATAAACGGCTCACTTCACAGCAGGGAACATCTGCTGGAAAAACAATAGGATTATCGAAATAATTGTGAAAGATTTCGCTTATCATTGTCGGCTTCGTCGAATTAATAAATCGCGCGCCGCATAACAGCTGTCCATCATACATACCCAGCAGGTATGTCGTGTTATGGGAATCAAAGCGATCTTTTTCCAGGCCTTCGACGCATTCCACTTTCCAGTCGAGCCGGTCCCGAAAGGTTTTTCTTCTCAGCCGGTAGAGTTCGCGCGCTAATGCTGGTGGTAAATCATCGTAGCCGTGCAAAAAAAATTCAATGACAGAATTCATTCTCTTGTTCCTGATAATAACACCTGAAACTATTATTACCTGTCTTTAAGGACAGCTTTCATTGTGCCGCATATTCCCTATACTTAAAAAGTACCTGACCACAAAGTTCTCGCAAAACTAAGCGGTCAGGAGGTCAAAGACCTACGAAACACCAGGGATATACCCATCGATGATTATCTAATATTTAAAGTTTCGGGTACAGAGCATAAGAAGCACTTTGCCGATAAAATATTAAAAAACAATAATCATAAAATAATTACAATTAAAGCATTGCCCCTTAATTTTTTAAGGGGTAATATTTCTGTTTTCATGTTTTTTGCCTCATCTTCGTTTTGTCCACTCTGCTGACTTCATCTACGTCTACTCAAACATCCTCGCCGGTACGGTTTTCCGGGCATCTCCCTGTGCTATTCTTGCAGAAGCATGCAAAACGGAGAACAAATAATGGCCGACTGGAATCCCTCTCTTTACCTGCAATATGGCGCTGAAAGAACGCGTCCAGCTGCCGAATTGCTCGCCAGAATTTCTCTGGATGAGGCCGCTACTATCGTCGATCTGGGCTGTGGGCCAGGAAACAGCACGGCGCTTCTGAAGCATCGCTGGCCTTGTGCCCACATTACCGGGGTAGATAACTCCCCTGCTATGCTCGTGGAAGCGCGCACCGCCTTACCTGACTGCCATTTTGTTGAGGCCGATATCCGCCAGTACAAGCCCGGCCAGCCGCTGAGCCTGATTTATGCCAACGCGTCGCTGCAATGGGTTCCTGACCATTACGATCTCCTGCCGCACCTTGTTTCCCTGCTTAAGTTAAATGGCGTGCTGGCGATCCAGATGCCTGACAACTGGCTTGAGCCCACTCACGTAGCGATGCGCGAAGTGGCGCTGGAGCAAGACTACCCTGACCGCGGCCGCGAACCTCTGCCGGGAGTGCATGCCTACTACGATATCTTGTCCGAGGCGGGCTGTGACGTGGATATCTGGCGAACAACTTATTTCCATAAAATGAGCTCGCACCAGGCCATTATTGACTGGGTAAGCGCCACCGGATTGCGCCCGTGGCTCCAGGAACTGAATGAGAACGAGCAGAAACGTTTCCTGAAACGCTACCATGAACTGCTGGAAGAGCAGTATCCGCTTCAGGAAAATGGGCAGATACTGCTCGCTTTTCCACGACTGTTTATTGTGGCTCAACGCCAGCCCTGACGGGTTATGACCGGGCTTCTTTCAGCAGCTGCTGAATAACCTTTTCCTGCTGCGCATAATCTCCTTCGCCAAAGGCGGTATAGCGTAGCTGGCCTTTGGCATCGAAATAGTAATGCGCCGGCCAGTACTGGTTCCCGCAAGCGTTCCAGATTTGATAGTTGTTATCCGTCACCACCCGGTACGGCAGCTGCCATTTATTTACCGCGTTTTTCACCGAGGCGAGCGGTTTTTCCCAGGGGTATTCAGGCGTGTGAACCCCAATCACGACCAGCCCCTGCGACTGATACTTCCTGGCCCAGTCTCGCACGTGCGGAAGCGTATGCTGGCAGTTAATGCAATCCCACGTCCAGAAATCAATCAACACCACCTTCCCTCGCAGGGATTCAGACGTGACAGGGTCACCGTTAATCCACCCTGTTCCGCCGCTTAACGAAGGCAACTGGCTGCTGGGCTCTGCCATCACGACCGGCTGGAGCTTCACCGGCGCGGCTGTGGGTTTCGCCAGCGTCAAAAGTGTTGTCTCCAGACGGTCTGCAACGCCGTTTGCTCCTTTCAGAAGCGAGGTCATTCCTGTCGCGTTAAATACGACAGCCGACAGCATCACCACGCCCGTCCCCTGCCGCAGCTTTTCCATCAGCGCCGATTTAGCTCTTAACGGCGCCATCAGCGTGCGGCCGCCGAAAACGAGCAGGCTCAGCATTAGCGCACATCCGCTACCGTAGGCCGCCAGCAGCGCGCCCGTCGCAATGGCCGAGTGGCCGGCGATATTAATGCTGAAAATGGCGCCCAGTATGGGACCGGCGCAGGGAGACCAGAGCAGCCCCACCGCGAGCCCGGCCAGAAAAGCCGATGCCAGACCGCGCGTTTGCCCGCTTCGGGCATTCAGAATATTGCCCGCGCTGACGGCCGGACCCGCAATACGCTGGGCGAATGACGGAAAAATCAGGGCCAGCGCGGCCGTGGCCAGAATAACAAGGGCGATCCAGCGCCCGACGATAGTTGCCTCTGCGATCCACTCGCTGGCGACGGTGACGGCCATCGCCACCAGGGTGAACATCACGATCATCCCCACGAGCAGGGCCAGAATATGTCGTCGTTGTCCCTGAAAGCCGGCGAACAGGAGTGGAATAACCGGGAGCGTACATGGGCTGAGCAGGCTTATCATCCCGCCCAGAAAAGCGATTACCAGAAACATAGACACCTCACAATACAAGTCCTGCGACGCTGCAGTGAGGCTATTTCATCGTGCGGATGTGTTCAGGATATGTGTAAAAACGCGGGTTTTGTCTGGCTCTGTATCGCCCGGGCCGGGAGATACAAAGCCGTACAATTAACGGCGCGGTAGCGTAATGGAGACATCCAGTCCGCCTCCGGACCGATTCGTCAGGTTGAGCTTTCCTTCCAGCTGAGCGGTGAGCTGCGCGGCAATCGCCAGTCCGAGTCCTGTTCCGCCGGTATCGCGATTGCGGGATGTTTCCACCCGGTAAAACGGCTGTAATACCGCCTCAAGTTCGTCATCGGGTATTCCCGGCCCGCCGTCCGTGATGTGAATCACCACCTCTTCGGAAGACGAATTATCAATGGCAATAACGGCATGCTCACCGAACTTAAGGGCGTTATCCAGCAGGTTGGTCATCACCCGACGAAGCGCCTGGGGACGCGTAACGATCGGTAAACGGGCTTCGCCTGCCTGAAACTGTACGTTTTTACCGATGTCCTGATAATCGCAGGCGATGCTGTTGACCCAGGCGTTCAGCTCCAGCTTCAGCGGAGTCTCTTCCAGCGATTCTGATGACCGGGCATACGCAATACCCTCGCGAACAAGACGCGTCATGCTATCAAGATCGTTCAGGAGCTTGTCGCGAAGTTCAGGTTCACCTGCCATCTCGACGCGCAGCTTCATGCGGGTAATCGGGGTCTGGAGATCGTGAGAAATGGACGCCAGGATCTGCGCGCGCTCCCGGAGATAAGACTGAATGCGCGCCTGCATGGCGTTGAAGGCATGCGCTGCACGCTGCACCTCAAGCGGCCCTTTCTCCGTCATTGGCGTGCTGGCCGCCGGATCCAGCGAATCCACCGCGCGGGTAAATTGTGAAAAAGGCCGCACCACCTGCCGCACGCTAATCCAGGCGCACGCGCCCAGCAGCAGCAGCTGCAGGATCAGGACAACGGGCAGCCAGCTGGCGACCGGCGGCATGCGTGGGATGAGGTCAATGGTCAGCGGCGCGCCGTCGCGCAGCGTCAGATGCGCCTGGATGTGTGAAACGGCGCCGGGAACGGCGGTAAAGCTGAGCGGGTACTGTGTCGCGAGCGTCGCTTTTAAGGTCCGGATGGCGTCCTGCGAACGCTTATCCGTCGGCGCGTTGCCGGGCTCTCCCGGCCCCAGAATATAGCGGTAGTTACCCCGTTCGAGGCGCGGCAGCCAGGCCGCGCGTTCGCTGGCCGGTAAGCGGTCTAAAATGGCGACGCTGGTTGCGACGTCGTTTTCGAGATTGCCGAGCATCACCGTTCTGGCGCTGTGCATTCGTTCAATCATGACCAGCGTCAGGCTCAGGCCGTTAGCCAGCAGCAGGCCGGACAGCACGACGAGCAGCAAGCGGGCCAGCAGCGAGCGAGGCCAGAGCGTCATTCGTTAGCCTCTTTGATGGTGACCGGCATGGTAAACACATAGCCCTCGCTGCGCACGGTCTTGATATAGGCGGGCGTGCGGGCATCTTCATTCAGACGCTGGCGAACGCGGCTAACCAGCAGGTCGATAGAACGTTCAAACAGCTCGGCGTCGCGTCCCTGCGTCAGGTTGAGCAGCTGATCGCGGGTCAGCACCCGCTGAGGATGGTCCAGGAAAACGCGCAGCAGGCGATACTCCGCCCCGCTGAGCGCGACGATCACCCCTTCCGGATCGATTAAGTGACGGGCAACGGTATCGAGCTGCCATTCACCGAACATCACCAGCCGCCCGGCTTCTGTCACCTGCAGATTGGGCGGCATCGTGCGAAAACGCCGTAAAATCGCTTTGATACGCGCCAGCAGTTCGCGGGCGATAAACGGCTTCACCACGTAGTCATCCGCCCCCATCTCCAGACCCAGGATCCTGTCCGTCTCCTCGTTGCGCGCCGTCAGCATCAGGATGGGCAGATCTTTATATTTCCCGACGCGTAGCTCTCGACACAGCGTAAGCCCGTCGTCGCCGGGCATCATGATATCCAGCACCACCAGGTCGATATGCTGTTTATCCAGCACGACGCGCATCTCTTTGCCGTTGGCCGCGCCCGTCGCGCGATAGCCAGACTTAACGAGATAATCGACAATCAGTTCACGAATATCCCTGTCGTCATCGACGACAAGGATATGATCAATATGCTCCACCGAAATCTCCAGACCGAAGGGTAACGTACTGAAAATAGCACATTTCAGAGCTTGTCAGCGTCAACGACGGCCTTGACGAAATCCTGTGGATCTTCCTGAGGCGGATTGTGCCCCACGGTTGCCCCGAAGGTACGATGCTCATATTTACCGGTAAATTTACCCGCGTAGGCCTGCGGTGCCGGATGCGGTGCTCCGTTGTTTCCGCCTTCGATGGTGATGGTTGGAACGGTGATATTCGGCAGCGTAGCCAGTTTTTGCTCGTAGCTGTCGTATTTGCGTTCGCCTTTTTCCAGCCCTAAACGCCAGCGATAGTTGCTGAGCGTCACGGCGACGTGATCCGGGTTATCGAGCGATTTGGCGCTGGCGCTAAAAACAGCATCGCTAAATTTCCAGTCAGGCGAGGCCTGAGACCAGATTAAGCGTGCGAAGTCATGCGTGTTTTTGGCATAGCCTTCAGCACCGCGCGCGGTGGCGAAATAGAACTGATACCACCACTGCTGCTCCGCTTTTGGCGGCAGCGGCTGTTTGCCAATCTGCTGGCTGCTGATGAGATACCCACTCACTGAAACGAGTGACTTAACGCGCTCTGGCCACAGCGCCGCAACGATATCCGCGGTACGGGCGCCCCAGTCATATCCAGCAAATACCGCCTGCTTAATATTCAGGGCATCCATCAGGTTCACAATATCTTTCGCCATGGCGGAAGGCTGGCCGTTGCGCGGCGTTTTGGCTGACAGGAAGCGCGTGGTGCCGTAGCCGCGCAGAGACGGCACTATTACCCGGTACCCTTTTGCCGCCAGCGCGGGTGCGACCTCGGCGTAGCTGTGAATATCGTAGGGCCAGCCGTGCAGTAAAATTACCGGCTGGCCGTTTTTCGGGCCGATGTCGACATAACCGACGTTCAGATCGCCGGCGTTAATTTGCTGCGGACGATCGAAGGCTGCCGCGAAAGTTGTGCCGGTGACTTCGGCCTGACAGGACATCACTGTGCCAAGAGAAACGGTCAGTGCGAGAGTTGAATACGCGAGTTTGCTAAACATGTTGGTATCTCCGATTGAGTATAATTCACGGGGATATAACAACACTGAAATGTATAGCGGATATGTGTGAAAGCGGGTTTATTGCAAGCCTGTGTATGTATCCGGGACGCTGATACAGTGTGATACAAACACAGGCGTTGTCGCCTTAAAGGGAGAGGCGATAGCGGACGTAATCGTCAGCTTCACCATATTTGTCATAGAGCTTACGCGCCGGGTTATTCTCCCGCGTGACCCAGTACAGCTTTGACCACCCTTCGCGCTTGCCTTCCTCAATCAGAGCATCAATAAGCGCCTTACCGGCTCCCGCCCCGCGTTCGTCGGCATCAACAAACAGATCTTCCAGATAGCATATGGGGGCCGTTGACCAGGTTCCTTCGTGCAGAATGCACATCGCGAAACCGATGACCTGTTGGTCCTTCTCTACCACGCGGCAGAACATCTGAGAATGCGCTGAGAGCGCCCTTTCCCATGTCGATGCGGTGACGGTTTCTTCGAGGTAACAATCATAAAAATGGGTATAGCCATCCCACAGCAGTCGCCATTGGGAATAATCGTCTTCACGTAGAGATCTTACCGTGACAGCCATGTGTTCCTCACATTATTAGTAGTATGGGAAAAGAGTTCACCTGGGATAGAGTGCCGTAAAGATGAAAATACCAGAACGCAAACAAAAGCATAACGCCTAAATAGGGAGATCCGCGGATGACGATACCGACGCTCACGACAGAACGCTTGCTGCTAAAACCGCTGGTTGCCGAAGATGCGGCCCAGATTCAAACGCTTTATCCGCGCTGGGAGATCGTCCGCTATATGGTCTCCTCCGTGCCCTGGCCCTACCCGGACAACGGCGCGGAAAACTATGTCAACAACGTGGCGCTGCCGGATATGGCAAAAGGGATCGCCTGGTTCTGGAGCATCCGTCGTCGCGAGGTGCCGGATGAGTTGATGGGTATTATCTGTTTGTATGACGTCGAAGATAACAACCGTGGATTCTGGCTGGCGCCGGAGTTTCAGGGCCAGGGATACATGCGTGAGGCCAGCATTGCTGTGACGGATTACTGGTTTAATACGCTGAACAAATCAGTTTTACGCGCCCCGAAGGCCGCCGCAAACAGCCGCTCCCGGCGTATTTCAGACAGTAGCGGCATGCGGCTTATCAGGACGGAAAAGAAAGCCTACGTTAGCGGCATGCTGGATTCCGAGCTGTGGGAAATCACCCGCGACGAGTGGAACGCCCGTCAGGTCAGCTGATAATACTTATCCGGCATCAGCCTTTCAGGAATGTTGTCTTCATCGTTCATCTGAAGCAGATCGCGTTCCATCATGTTGCAGATGGCGTCCAGCGGCAGATCGTTATCTTCTGTGCCGAACGGGTCTTCCAGCTCTTCGGCCAGGGTGTCCAGCGAGATAAAGGTATATGAGATCAGCGCCGAGACAAACGGCGTCATGTAGTGCAGATCCACAACCAGCGCGAACGGCAGCATGATGCAGAACAGATACACCGTGCGGTGCAAAATCAGCGTATAGGCAAACGGCACCGGCGTAGTCGCAATGCGCTCGCAGCCGGAGAGGACGATGGACATATCGTTCAGACGGTTGTTCAGGCTGTGGAACAGGATGTCTGAAAGCTGCCCGTTACGCCGCCGCACGGCCAGCCACTCCCCCATGATCAGTAAAATACGGTTCGCCGGCGAGTTGGCGCTCATCACGTGGCGTAAATCATCCGGAGCAAGATAGCGAGAGAGCTGTTCCGCGTTCAGGTCCCGGCGCAGGGTCATGCGCAGGCAGTTGGCAAAAGCTATCTGCAGGCGGACAAATTCACCCAGGTGCTTATCGTCAGGCAAGGTGTTTTTTACCTCGCGAAACAGCGAGCGTGCCGCTATCATCAACTGCCCCCACAGCAGGCGAGCCTCAACGTAGCGTGAATAGCAGGCGTTGTTTCTGAAACCGAGAAAGATAGCGATCGCCACGCCGAGAATGCTGAATGGCGCGACGGTAAATTTGATGCCCAGCGAGGTATACCACGGCAGCATCAGGATAACGGCGATTGAAAGCAGGAAGTTGAGCAGCAGTCGGGTGTAGATTTTGGGAAGTACTGAACCGTGCCAGACAAAAATCAGTTGTAGCCAGTGCTGTTTAGGACGAACAATCATAGTGAGTTTCAGGAAGGAAAAGAGCGTGGCTATTAAACGTGATCTCCCTCACCGTTGCAAGCATGTTAACGAAACATTGAATTCTATGACCTGCCTGGCGATAACCGCACGGTGCTGCATGTTGTTTTAAAAAAAGACCCAATAGTATGTTGTAACTAACATAAGTCGTAGTTAAACCCGGCCGAAGCCGGGTGACGTCATTAGCAAAGAGGTTTCACCGCTGCGCGCATTCCCTTCAGCAGAATAGCATCCAGGTCCAGGGTCACCTGGTCGACGAGACCGGAGATTTGCGTCAGATCCTGTTCCCAGTGCTCGCTCACGCTCAGTACGGACTGCACCAGCTCACGGGTGCTCAACTGCCGATCGCGGTGCTGCGCCCAGAGCTGCTGATAACGTTCCAGCCAGAATGCATCATCCTGCACAGGATAGTTTTCCCCGTTACGCTCCGCGCGATAAAACGCTATCAATGCAGCCAGCGCGAACGTCAGACGCGGAGGCAATTGTCCGCTTGCCTTCTGCCCTGCCAGCAGCTGCGGCAGGATGCGGGTGCGATATTTAGTCATGCCGTTGAGCGCAATGGAAAGCAGCTGGTGTCTGATGTAAGGGTTGCGAAAACGCCCTGTTACCGCACTGGCGAAAGATTCCAGCTCGTCACGCGGCAGATCGAGCACAGGAATAATCTCCTGATAAATCGCTTTTTCGACGAATGCGCAGATCTCTGCATCATTCATCGCCTCGCCTACTGTCTCTAACCCAGCCTGGAATGCCACCGGCACCAGCGCCGTATGCGCGCCGTTCAGGATAGCGACTTTGCGCTCTTTGTAGGGCCTGATGTCGTCGACAATCAGCACATTCAACGGGTACTTATCCAGACGAAGTTCCTGCGCAAGGGATGCCGGCCCCTGGATAACGAACAGATAGAAATGTTCAGCCGTATCCAGGAAACCATCGTGATAACCCAGCTCAGCCTCCAGCGTGGCCGCTTCGTCGCGCGGGTAACCGGTCACGATACGGTCAACCAGCGTCGAGCAGAAGCTGTTTGCCTCGTTAAGCCACTGGATAAAGGCGGCAGGCAGCGCCCACTCCCGGGCATAGCGCAGGACGAGTTCGCGCAATGCGTCACCGTTGTAGTCAATCAGCTCGCACGGAATGATGATCCAGCCTTTATCCGCTGCACCGTTGAAGTGGATATAACGCTCAAACAGCAGTCGAGTTAGCTTCGCCGGGTAGCTCACCGCAGGGGCATCGTCGAATCTGTCCCCCGCGTGGTGGCTGATACCCGCTTCGGTGGTGTTCGAGAAAACAAAGCGCATGTCTGGATTGTGCGCCAGTTTCAGGAACGCATCATACTGGCCGTAGACGTCGATCTCCCGGTTAACCGAGCGGATAAGACGGCTCTCACTCACCGCTTCACCCTGCCCGTTCAGGCCACGAATGATTGTGGTATAGAGACCATCCTGAGTGTTCAGCGACGGCGGGAAGTCGCTCTGAATAGGACGAACGATCACCACTCCGGCGTTAAGATCGGTATGTTCATTTAGCAGGTCAATTTGCCAGTCGACAAACGCACGCAGGAAGTTGCCTTCACCAAACTGAATAATGCGTTCCGGGTATTGAGCACCGGGAAACTCACGACGGTTGAGCGTGTTCACAAGAGGGTTCCTTTTATGATTAGTCATACAGCCTGATAAGATTGGTACGATAACTTATCAAAACTTAACGACCAGAAACCCTGTTTTGATCAATCCACGGTGTAGTTGTACAAAATAATCATAAGAACTTATAGAACACGGACGTGGGCGTCATGGCGCCGTCCGGCATCAGGGCATAGCGCGGGATCTCCCCCACCTTTTGCCAGCCGGCACGCTGGTAGAACGTCTCGGCGCCGCTGCCGGTGGAGGTATCGAGCACCAGAACCGAAATATCTCTGGCCCGCGCCTCCGCTTCAAGCGCTTCCATCAATGCCATCGCGGCACCTTTCCGGCGCGCTTTCTCGTGAACCAGCAGCTTCGCCACATCGGCGCGATGCGGCTGGTTTTCCGGCTGGTCGACGATCAGCTGCACCGTACCGATGACGCCGTCCTGCGGGTCGATACTGGCCAGCACCAGCCGCTCGCCTCGCGCGACGCTTTCGGCAATGCCGAGCCAGAATGAACGAGCCTTATCCAGACTAAAGGGAAGCATAAAGCTGACGGATGCCCCGCCGTTCACACAGTTTTCGAGGATCCCGGCCAGCGCATCAAGATGGGTGAGAATTTCGTCGCGGGTGAGGTTTTTGATTTGCAGTGAGGTATTCATTGTTTTTCCTTACGTTGAATACCGTCACTGTGCATTTAACATCTTCTTAACGCAAACGGTTCGAACATACGCTTTCGTTATGTTACCGGGCGCGCTGGCGCTGCTGTTTCATGGCATACATCTTTTCATCGGCATCTTTTAACCACTGCTGCAGGTCGTTGCCATTATGATCGAATTCACTGAGCCCCCACGAGAAATGAAGCGACCAGGGATGTAGCCTGCGGGCGTTATAATTTTCTACCTGCTCGGCAAGATACTGCATGGCAATCCAGGCACCCTGCTCATCCGTATCCGCGAACAGCACGGCAAACTCGTCCCCGCCGAAACGTACCAGCAGATCCGCTTCACGGAAAGAGGCGCGCATCAGTTGCGCCATCGCTTTCAGCGCCTTATCCCCTTCTTCGTGTCCGTAACGATCGTTAATCTCCTTAAAGCGATCCAAATCCAGCCAGCCGAGCGTGAGCGGCTCAGCGCGACGCCGGGCAACGGAAAGCGTGAACCGCACGAGCTGATTAAAGCCCCGACGGTTGAATAACCCGGTCAATTCATCGGTGGTCGCCGCGCTGATGGCAGCAAATTCATCCTCAGCCAGCGCGCCAAGGTCTCCCAGCACGGCGAGGTCGGCGGCAGAAAACTCGCGGGGAGCGTAATCAATCAGGCACAGCGAGCCAACGCTTGCACCGTCGCGCAGGCGCAGCGGGAAGCCCGCGTAAAACCGCACGCGAGGCTCACCGGCCACCAGCGGGTTATCCGCAAAACGATCGTCCTGAAGCATATCTCCCACCACCAGCGGTGCTTCGGTGAGGATCGTATGACCACAAAATGAGATATTACGCGGAACGCTGCCGGGCGCCTGACCGTCGGCCGACTTAACGATCAGCGAATGCTCATCAATGAGATTGACCATCGCCAGCGGCACCTGGAAGAAGCGTTTTGCCAGACGCGTTAAGCGGTCAAACGCCGGGGAACTGTCGATCTCAAGCAGACCTGATTCTCTAAGCGAGTTGAGTCTGTCCGTTTCATTTTCAGGGGTTGCAGGTGCTTTCATAATGTCTCCTGACGTAAAGCGTTACTAAAAGCGTAGCTTAAACAGAGACATTGTCAGCGATCTGACAGCCTGTTAAGCCGCTTACTATTCACGTCAATGCCTTATGACGATTAACGCAGCTATGTTTCACTCCCGGAGGGCGCGGCAATGTGCTCGTCCGCCACCCGGGCGCTGGTACGGTTTCGACCCGCTTTTTTTGAACGATAGAGATGATCGTCCGCTTCGGCCATGAGCTTGTTGAAGACCTCGGTCAACTGCCATGACTCGGCCTTTCCGCTGCCGAGGCCAATGCTGACCGTCAGATAGAGCGTCTGGTTACGCCATGTAAAAGGATGGCTGGCCACGGTGGATCGGATACGTTCAGCCAGTTCAAAACCGTGCTGCGCGTCGCCTGAATTGACCACCACGGCGAACTCTTCCCCGCCCATGCGCGCCACCATACCGTCTTCACCGACGACCTGCTGCACCTGTCGGGCAAACGACGCCAGCACGCGGTCTCCGCACTCGTGGCCGTAGTTATCATTAATGCTTTTGAAATAATCAATATCCAGCAGCATGACGGTCAAAAAACGCGTGTGCCGGTAGCTTTCTTCATGCTTTAACGCCTCATAAAGCCCGGAACGCGAGTAGACGTGCGTTAAGAAGTCATAATCTGCCCTCAGCGAAACCTGGCGGATCAGGGAATTAATCGCCGCCATGCTGACGGAAACCATCACCGGACAGATCGCCATCGTGGCGATCCCCAGCCGGGCTGAAAACATCATTGGCGTCGTAAACGGCGTCGCCACGGCAATATTAATAATCGAGTTGGCGACCAGAATGATTTCAGTAGCGCCCGTGACAAACGTCAGCAGGCAGGTCGCAGGCAATGAGTAGCGAACCGCACACCAGATAAGCGCAGGCAGAGGAAATGAGAGGCTCCCCGCGCCGCCAATCACCACCGACGCGACCACCGAGACGATCAACGCAATTACCGGCAGCAGCTGCTCCAGACGTAACCTGAATTCGCGCACGGGCATGCCTATCGTGAGCATACAGGGCACAACAAGCACGCCGGTTGAGAACTGCTCGCTAAACCAGTCGGCAAACAGCGGCCAGAAAGTATGACTATCAATCCCCACCGACCCCACTGCGCCGAGCAAGGCACAAAGCAGCGCGGCAATCAGACAGTAGTTAAACAGACGTAATGCGTTAAGCGGATCGGGGGTTTTCTTCATCAGCCGCTTGTCGCGTTGAACCAGCACGGCGACAACGACGATAAAGATCATGTTAGACAGGTTGATCGTCACTGAGGCCAACCCCCAGTTGGTCGTTACCGCGTCGTACAACAGCATCGCGACATAACATACCGCATAGTAATGCAGGCGATTCAGATAAACAAAGCGGGCGAAGATCCCTGCCATGACGCCATTCAGCGGCCAGAACAGCGACAGGGCCTCAATGAGCCGTAATTCCGCGCCCACAAAATAGAATAAGGTGGTGAGGATGAAGATCGTCGTTGCATTTCGCAGCGGCGTGTCAACCTGGAACGGCCTGATAGCGGTAAGAGCAGAACGCATTAAATATCATTCCATATGAGAGCTTATGGCAATTATTGCGGTCGTCAGCACGATCTGGACTAACTTGGGATGCATCTATAACACAAATACCACTGGAGCATAACTCGTCAAATTTAGGCGTTCATCTGCAGCACCAGCCAGTGGTGGATAACGCTGACGATATAATTTTGTTGCGGCGCCGTGAGCGTTACACCCTGTGGAATATTGTGCCACTTTGCCAGACAGCCCCGACAACAGGTGGCGGTGGCATGCTGGGCGATAAACACCGGATGTCCGCGCATGGGCGTCTGTTTACCGTCGTTTGCGGGGTGCGCGGGCGCCAGGCGCTTTTCGACAAAATCCGCTGCATGCCGATCGATGGTTTCGGGGCCTTTGTCCCAGCAGTACTGTCGTTCCTTATCGCCTAACCGAAAGCGCGAGCGAAATGTCGATCGCGCCAGGCGGGAAAAGAGAGGATCCAGTTCGGACATCAGTATACGGAACGTCCCAGGCGCTGGGTCAGTTTCTCCAGAACCGCCACGCCGGCAAGTGAATTTCCCGTTTCATCCAGTTCCGGGCTCCAGACGGCTATCGCCATTTCATGCGGTACAATCGCCACGACTCCGCCGCCGACGCCCGATTTAGCCGGAAGTCCAACGCGCCAGGCAAACTCACCGGCGTTTTGATACATCCCGCTGGTGGCCATCAGCGCGTTAACCTGCCGGGCCTGAAGCGGAGAAACCACCTCCTGATCGAGATGCGGCGCGTGCCCCTGGTGCGCAAGGAACAGGAACGTCTGGGCCAGCTCAACGCAGCTCATTTTCAGGGCGCAGTAATGGAAGTAGTTTTGCAGCACGGTCGCCACGTCGTTGTGGAAATTACCAAAGGATTTCATCAGCCACGCGATAGCCGCGTTACGGGCGGAGTGTTCAAACTCCGAGCGTGCCACCACCGCATCATAAGCAATATCGTCAACGCCCGAGAGCTGGCGAACAATCTCCAGCATTCGCTGACGCGGTGCGCTGAGGCGGCTTTGCAGCATATCGCAGACCACCAGCGCTCCGGCATTGATAAAGGGATTTCGCGGTTTACCCTGTTCAATCTCGAGCTGAAGCAGCGAGTTAAAAGGCTGGCCGGAAGGATCTTTACCCACGCGCTGCCAAATCTCTTCTTCTTCATACTGGCGCATCGCCGCAACCAGACTGAGCACTTTCGAAATGGACTGAATGGAAAAACGCTCAGTCGCATCGCCTGCCTGGTATCGCTGTCCGTCGATGGTACAGATAGCAATCCCCAGCTTATTCCCGCTCACCGAGGCAAGGGCCGGAATATAGTCGGCAACCTTCCCCTTTCCAATTAACGGACGAACCTGCGCCAGAATCTCGTCCAACATCTCATTATGGATGACCGCAGCCACACTTTGCTCCTTGCCCTCAGGCTAAAACGGGCTGCGAGTATAACAGAGGCTTATGTATTGCGTCAGGCGCTAAGACGAAAACGCGAAACGGCCTGCAATAAAAGATCGGATTGCTTTTGCAGCCGCTCTGAGGCATCCGAGGCGTCTGAGACCAGCAGGTCCGTCTGACGGGAGACCTGATTCAGCGCCTGAAGCTGGCGCGTCATCTGGTGAATACTGTCTCCCTGGCTGAGCGTGGCGGTTGAGATCTCATTAAGCAAACTGCTTAAATTGCCCACCAGACCGGTGACCTGCTGCAAATTTTCTTCCATCAGGTTAACGGCGCGGGAACCGTCTTCAATGCCCTGCAGCGAGCGGTTGATCAGATCCTGAATGGTCTGCGTCGAGTGGCTGCTCTTTCTGGCCAAAAGACCGACCTCCCGGGCGACGACGGCAAAGCCGCGCCCCTGGTTTCCGGCATGAGCCGCCTCGATGGCCGCGTTCAGCGCCAGGATGTTGGTCTGAAACGCCACGCTGTCGATCATCGCCACGATCCCGCGCATCTCAGAAGATCGGTCGACGATTGCCTGCATGGACGCATTCACGGTAGACATCATCTTGTCGCCCCCCACGGCGGCCTGACGCGCTTCATCAGCCCGCGAGCTGGCGAGCCTTGCATAGCCGGTATTCCCTTCCACATGGCTTTCCAGCGCCGCAATATGCGCCGTCACATCCTCAAGCTCTTTCGCCTGGCGCGCTGACTGCTGATACAGCTTCTGGTTACCCTGCGCAAGGGTGTCAATGTTCTCCACCATCGTGGCGGTGGCATGGCTGACCTGCGTCACCAGCTGCTGCAGACCGTGCTGCATCGTCGCAATACTGTCGCTAAGCTCCCCTATTTCCCGGTTGAAGCGCATGACGTTCGGCGGCGTGCCGGAGAGATCCCCTGCCGCCAGCCGGTTAATATGCGCGATCAACCGACGCAGCGGCGTAATCACCCATCTGGACATGCCGAACCAGACGACAACCGCGATGGCGAGCAACAGCACCGGTGCAAACAGGAACAACGTTTGCAGGCCGGAGAGCTGCGCCATTAGGCTCTGACGCCCCTGCATGGCCTGCTTCTCGCTTGCCTGCTGATAGCGCGCATAGTTGTCGTTAAAATCAGACTGAAACGCCTGAGCCGGTACGGCAAAAAATGCGTCGATGGTGTTGGTCTTAATCAGAGCTTCAGCCTGCTCGTTGATCGCGCCGTAAAAAAGCTGATAGCTGTTCACCAGGGCGTCGTCTTTCGGCGGATTCAGCGCCAGCCAGGCCTTCCACGCCTGCTGAGAAACCGCCAGCGCCTTTTGCGCATCGTCCATCAGGCTATGCCAGCTCCCGTCGGATCCGGTCTCTTTATCCTGCATAAACCAGACGCCGGAGCGGTTAAGCAGATCGCTTGCCGCCAGCAGGGAAACACGAGCCAGATCCAGCTTGCTCTGCTGCTGCCAGGCCAGCAGGTTTTGCTGCTCGTTGCGCTGGGCGTCGTTCAGGGAGGCGTTAAGCAGGTAGGAGGAGGAGAGCTGCAGCGCGGAGAAAAGGCCAATAATGCAAAAGATACCCGTCAGCAGGCCAAAGTGACGAGGAGTGAGACGCTGCGCAATACGGCGAAAAATTTGCGTTAGGTTCATAATTATCTTCATTTACAAGACGTTAGACGCGTGCGAGTCTACGAAATGAAAATGACAGAACCATTGCAGATAAATGACAACGGCCCTCGTGATGAGGGCCGAAATTACTGGCGGGTGCCGCCGGGTGAAAAACTACACGCGATCCTTCCACACCGTCTGCACGTTACAGAACTCGTGCAAACCAAAGCGGGAAAGCTCGCGTCCAAAGCCGCTTTTCTTTACGCCGCCGAAGGCTACGCGCGCGTCGCTGGCGCTAAAGCCGTTGATAAACACGCCGCCGCATTCCAGTTCGCGGGAGAATTTATCCGCAAGCGCTGCGTCAGCGGTAAAGACGGTAGCGGACAGGCCAAAGTCGCTGTCGTTGGCAAGCGTCAGGGCGTGCTCCGCGTCTGTTGCTACCGTAACGGCCGCGACCGGACCAAACAGTTCCTGGCGGAACGCCGTCATCGACGGGGTAACGTTGGTCAGCACGGTTGGCGCGTAGTAATTGCCCTCTCCGCTGATTTTCTCTCCGCCCAGCAGCAGCGTTGCCCCTTCGGCCAGGGTGGCCTGCACCTGCTGATGCAGTTCATCGCGCAGGTCATAACGCGCCATCGGGCCCAGGTAGTTCTCTTCTGCTTCCGGCGCGCCCATCTTTAACGCGGCGACGGCGTCGACGAAGCGGCGGGTAAAGGTATCCGCAATACCCTCTTCCACAATGAAGCGTTTGGCTGCCGCGCACACCTGCCCGGTATTCTGGTAGCGCCCCGCCACCGCCGCCTTCACGGCAAGATCCAGGTCGGCATCGTTTAGGACGATGAACGGGTCGGAGCCACCCAGCTCAAGCACGCATTTTTTCAGCGCGGCTCCTGCCTGCGCGCCAATGGCCGCACCGGCACGCACGCTGCCGGTGACGGTCACCGCCGCAATACGGCGATCGTTAATCGCCTGGCTTACGCCGTCATTAGTGGCGTTCACCCAGCCGAATACGCCTTCAGGGAAACCGGCATCCGCAAAGATCTGCGCAATCAGCTCCGCAGAGCCGAGCACGTTTGGCGCATGCTTAAGCAGACAGCTGTTACCTGCCAGCAGAATCGGTACCGCGCCGCGCAGCACCTGCCAGAGCGGAAAGTTCCAGGGCATCACCGCGAGAATCGGCCCCAGCGGACGGTATTCAATGACCGCGTTGTGGTTTTCCACAAGCGTAGGCTCCGCACGCAGCATCGCCGGACCGTGCTCGGCATACCAGTCGCACAGACCGGCGGATTTTGCCACTTCCGCCCGCGCCTGCAGGATGGGTTTCCCCATTTCACGGGAGATGGTCTGCGCCATCTCTTCTGCGCGGTTTCGCAGCGCTGCCCCGAGATCCCGCAGCTTCTGCGCCCGGTGGGCCACGCTTTCACGTCGCCACTGGCGATACCCCGCGTCAGACTGAGCAATCGCGCGTTCAACCTCTTCCGGCGTCGCCCAGGCAACGGCGCCGAGAGTTTCCCCCGTTGCCGGGTTAACGGACAGGGCATGTGTAGCAGATGAATATTTCATGATGTTCTCCACGCATTTCGGTTGATTCATTGTGGCTCACTCTGCTATTTCTTAAAAATGAATAATACTAACCACCTTATTCACGAAACGAGAATGCTATGGACTTAACCCAGCTTGAAATGTTTAACGCCGTCGCGCTGACGGGCAGCATCACCCAGGCGGCGCAGAAGGTGCATCGCGTGCCGTCCAACCTGACGACCCGCATCCGCCAGCTGGAAGCCGATCTTGGCGTTGAGCTGTTTATTCGTGAGAATCAGCGTTTGCGCTTATCTCCAGCCGGGCATAACTTCCTGCGCTACAGCAGGCAGATCCTCGCCCTGGTGGATGAAGCGCGCATGGTCGTCGCGGGTGATGAGCCGCAGGGGTTATTTGCCCTCGGCGCGCTGGAAAGCACCGCCGCGGTGCGCATTCCCGAAACGCTGGCGCAGTTTAACCAGCGCTATCCGCGCATTCAGTTTGCCCTTTCTACCGGGCCTTCCGGGACGATGATTGATGGCGTACTGGAGGGAACCTTAAGCGCCGCCTTTGTCGACGGGCCGCTGTCGCACCCGGAGCTGGAGGGCATGCCGGTCTACCGGGAAGAGATGATGCTGGTCACGCCTGCCGGGCACGCGGAGGTCGCCCGCGCTACGCAGGTTAGCGGTAGCGACGTTTACGCATTTCGCGCGAACTGCTCGTACCGTCGACATCTGGAAAGCTGGTTTCATGCGGACAGAGCGACCCCCGGCCGCATTCATGAGATGGAGTCCTACCACGGCATGCTCGCCTGCGTCATTGCGGGCGCGGGCATCGCGCTGATGCCGCGCTCGATGCTGGAGAGTATGCCGGGACATCATCAGGTTGAAGCCTGGCCGCTGGCGGAAAACTGGCGCTGGCTTACAACCTGGCTGGTGTGGCGGCGCGGGGCGATGACCCGCCAGCTGGAAGCGTTTATAGCGCTGCTAAACGAACGTCTTCAACCAGCGCCTTCTCCATAAACAGGCTGAGCGGATCGTCAGCGTACGGGGCAAACGCCGGCCGCAAATCATATCCGCACTGCTCGTACAGGCGAACCGCGGCGCGCTGTTTGATGCCCGTCTCCAGCCTTACCGTGTGGCAATGACGGCTCAGGGCCTCATCTTCCAGGGCGGCCAGCAGCGTTTCACCCAGATGCTGCCCGCGATGGGCCGGATCGATATAGACCCGCTTCATCTCCCCCGTTCCGTCGCCGTTGAGCACGATGGCCCCGCAGCCTACGGCGTGCAGCTGCTGGTCACGAATGACCATCAGGATCAGCGAGGCTTCCGGCAGCGCGGACAGGTCGAGAAGATGATTGCTTTCGGCGGGATAGAGTTCGCTCTGGTAGCGGTCAAGCGCCGCGATCAGCGTGAGAATGTCCGGATGACGTGCAGATTCAGAGGTAATGGAATACATGGCAGGCTCCTTGCTGTTTTTATATCAACATAGCTCAGGCCTGCCGGGGTGGTTCATAGTATTAACTTATAGCGCGTCACTCACCTAGCGCAGGAAGATTCGCCCTTTCAGGTACAGCGTAGCCTGGCCGCCAATCAGCACTCGGTCGCCCTTCAGCTCGCAGCGCAAATCCCCGCCACGGTATGACACCTGGCGGGCAATGAGTGACGTTTTGCCCAGCTTTTCGCTCCAGTAAGGGATCAGCATGCTGTGGGCGGATCCGGTGACCGGATCTTCCGGCACCCCTTCGCCCGGGCAGAAGAAGCGGCTGACGAAGTCATATTCTTCTCCCGGCGCCGTCACGCAGACCATTTTATCCAGCGGAAGCATGGCCCCAATATCCGGCGTTAACGCTTCAACCTGCTGCTGACTCTCCAGCACCACCATGTAATCGCGTCCGACGCGCACCTCTTTTGCCTCCGTGATGCCCAGCGCGCTAAACAGCAGCGCAGGTGGGTTCTCGACAACCTCCGTTGACCACGCCGGGAAGTTCAGCGTCAGCCAGTCGCCGCTGCGCTTGACGGTCAGCTCGCCCACGAAGCGGGTGGTGAAGGTGATTTCGGTATGCGGATAATCAAGGTATTCGAAAATGACGTGCGATGCGGCAAGCGTGGCGTGACCGCACAGGTTAATTTCATCCAGCGTGGTGAACCAGCGCAGCTCAAACCCGCCGTCGGTGCGCACGAAAAAGGCGGTCTCAGACTGGTTATGCTGCTGCGCCATTTTGAGCAGCGTTTCGTCCGGCAGCCACTCTTCCAGAGGACATACCGCTGCGGCGTTGCCGCCAAAGGTTTTATCGCTGAAGGCATCCACCAGATAAAAATCAATTTCCTGCATTGTCTCTTCCTCTCTTGTTATGGGTTTTTAGCGCAGAAAAACTGTGCCTTTCAGATAAAGCGCGGCCTGCCCGCTCATCAGCACGCGCGAACCTTTCAGCTCACAGCGTACATCGCCGCCGCGCGCGGAAACCTGACGGGCAAACATTGTGTTTTTGCCCAGCTTTTCGCTCCAGTACGGGATCAGCATGGTATGTGCGGAGCCGGTGACCGGGTCTTCCGGGACGGAAACGCCCGGTGAGAAAAAGCGGCTGACAAAATCATATTCCCCCTCTCCGCGCGCCGTAACGCTCACCTTATGCTCGCCTGGCGTCATCGCCGAGAAGCGCGGCTCAAGCGCTTCAACCTGCTGGCGATTGTCCAGAACGATCAGCCAGGCGCGCCCTTTACGGGCTTCAACGTAGCGGCTGATACCCAGCGCCGAGAGCATCTCCGGCGGGGGGGTCTCTTCATGGGTTGGACATGCCGGGAAGTCCAGCGTCATCCACTCCCCCTCCCGGCTGACCGTCAGGCGGCCAGAGGCGGTATCAAAGTGGATCCGCGAATCCGGGTAATCCAGCTCGGTAAACAGCACGTGCGCGGCCGCCAGCGTAGCGTGGCCGCAGAGATTGACTTCGGTAAGCGTGGTAAACCAGCGTAGCTCAATGCCCCCTTTACTGCAGACGAAAAAAGCCGTTTCCGACTGATTATGCTGCTGCGCCATTTTCAGTAAGGTCTCATCGGGTAACCATTCCTTAAGCGGGCAAACGGCGGCCGGATTTCCGCCAAACGAGGTATCGCTGAACGCATCTACCAGATAAAAATCAATCTCCTGCATTGTCTTACCGCCTGTTTTTATTGTGTTGTTCTTTTATATTCAATGAAAACGGCGTTCCCGGCTACCGCTTTCATAAGGTAAATATTGAGATCTGCGTCACATAATGGTTGAGTTTTCGCCGTTCAACGTTTTAAGATCGTCTCCTCTTCTTTTCAGCAACGAATCTCCGACATCCCTATGACAACGAACACAGTTTCCCGCAGGGTTGCGTGGCTACGCGTGGTCACGCTGGCCATTGCCGCGTTTATTTTTAACACCACAGAATTTGTTCCGGTTGGGCTGTTGTCTGACATCGCTGAAAGTTTCCAGATGGAAACGGCTCAGGTGGGCATTATGTTGACCATCTACGCCTGGGTAGTGGCGCTGATGTCCCTGCCGTTTATGCTTTTGACCAGCCAGATGGAGCGGCGCAGGCTGCTGATCGGTCTGTTTGTGCTGTTCATCGCCAGCCATGTCCTGTCGTTTATGGCGTGGAATTTTACGGTGCTGGTTATTAGCCGCATCGGCATTGCCTTTGCCCATGCGGTGTTCTGGTCGATCACCGCATCGCTGGCTATTCGACTCGCACCGGCGGGGAAACGCGCACAGGCGCTGAGCCTGATTGCTACCGGTACCGCGCTGGCGATGGTGCTGGGTCTGCCGATTGGCCGCATCGTGGGGCAATACTTCGGCTGGCGCACGACCTTCTTCGCCATCGGCATGGGCGCGCTGGTTACGCTGGTGTGCCTGATTAAGCTGCTGCCCGCGCTGCCGAGCGAACATTCCGGCTCGCTGAAAAGCCTGCCGCTGCTGATGCGTCGCCCGGCGCTGCTGAGTATCTACCTGCTGACTGCGATCGTGGTGACGGCCCATTACACGGCCTATAGCTACATCGAACCGTTTGTGCAGGTGGTAGCGGGCTTTAGCGCCAACTTTGCCACCGTCTTACTGTTGATCCTCGGCGGAGCGGGCATTATTGGCAGCGTGCTGTTCGGTAAGCTGGGTAACCGGCACGCCTCGACGCTGGTGAGCAGCGCTATCGGTCTGCTGCTGGCCTGCCTGCTGCTGCTGATGCCTGCCGCAGGCAGCGAAAGCCATCTGGCGATCCTCAGCCTGTTCTGGGGCGTGGCGATTATGATTATTGGTCTGGGTATGCAGGTGAAAGTTTTGGCCCTGGCACCGGATGCAACGGACGTCGCCATGTCGCTGTTCTCAGGGATTTTCAATCTGGGGATTGGCGCGGGCGCGCTGGTGGGAAATCAGGTAATACTGCACGTATCGATGTCGGCGATTGGCTATCTCGGCGCCATTCCGGCGCTGGTGGCGCTGGTCTGGTCGGTGCTCATCTTCCGTAAATGGCCGGTGGCGCTGGAGGAACAGGGTCAGCACGGGTGAGGGTTATTTGTGACGGGTGGCGCAACGCCACCCGGTAATGACTTAATGGTAGGTCTTAATAATTTCCAGCACGCCGTTAATAATAAACTGCACGCCCATACAGACCAGTAAGAAGCCCATCAGACGGGAAATCGCCTCGATACCGCCCTTGCCTACCCAGCGCATGATGGCGCCGGAGCTGCGCAGCGACGCCCACACGATAACCCCGATAATCGCAAAAATGAGCGGCGGCGCAACCGTCAGCACCCAGTCCGGGAAGGTCGCGCTGTCCCGCACCGTTGAGGCGGAGCTGATGATCATCGCGATGGTACCCGGCCCCGCCGTGCTCGGCATGGCAATCGGCACAAAGGCGATATTCGCACTCGGTTCGGTTTCCAGCTCTTCGGACTTGTGCGTGGCCTCCGGCGACTCATGCGCTTTTTGCGCCGGGAACAGCATGCGGAAACCAATAAAGGCCACAATCAGCCCCCCGGCGATACGCAGGCCGGGAATGGAGATCCCGAAGGTGTTCATCACCACCTGTCCGGCGTAGTAAGCCACCATCATGATGGCAAACACATACACGGAGGCCATCATCGACTGATGGTTGCGCTCGGCGCTGTTCATATTCCCTGCCAGCCCGAGGAACAGCGCCACCGTCGTTAACGGGTTTGCCAACGGCAGCAAGACCACCAGCCCAAGGCTGATTGCTTTTATTAAATCCAACATAGTGCGTTGTCGTCCTTATCCATATTTAACCCAGCAATTATAGGGTGAAAGTGTGACATTCAGCCATGGTCACAATGTAAGGATTATTTCCCTCCCGGAATGATAACTGACAGTTATCTATATGATTTGAAAGACCTCAAAAAAAGTTCATGAAACGTTTTAGCAATTCGTGGCATCGGCTGACTCATTCAGTTGACTTATACTTGCCTGAGCAATAATATCTGCCGTGACTAACTACTTGCCAGGGCAACCATTGTGAAAAGCACCAGTGATATCTTTAACGACGTTGTTCCGCTGGGTCGTCTTATTCATATGGTCAATCAGAAAAAAGATCGCCTGCTCAACGACTACCTGTCACCGCTGGATATCACCGCAACACAGTTCAAAGTGCTGTGTTCCATTCGCTGCGAAGTGTGTATCACGCCGGTTGAGCTGAAAAAGGTGCTCTCTGTCGATCTGGGTGCGTTAACCCGCATGCTCGATCGTCTCGTCTGCAAAGGATGGATAGAACGAAGCCCTAACCCGAATGACAAACGCGGCGTACTGGTGAAGCTGACCAGCGATGGCGCTGACATGTGCGAGCAATGTCATCAATTAGTAGGACAAACACTGCATCAGGAACTAACAAAAAACTTAACGGCAGATGAAGTGGCAACCCTTGAGCTTTTGCTGAAGAAAATCCTGCCGTAAACAGAAAAAGAGGTATGACGATGTCCAGACGCAATACTGACGCTATCACCATTCATAGCATTTTGGACTGGATCGAAGATAACCTGGAATCGCCGCTCTCCCTTGAAAAAGTGTCAGAGCGTTCAGGTTACTCCAAATGGCACCTGCAACGGATGTTCAAAAAAGAGACCGGTCATTCATTAGGTCAATACATTCGCAGCCGCAAGCTGACGGAAATTGCCCAGAAACTGAAAGAAAGCAATGAGCCGATCCTTTATCTGGCGGAGCGTTACGGATTTGAATCGCAACAAACCCTGACGCGTACCTTCAAGAACTATTTTGACGTGCCGCCTCATAAGTACCGAATCACCAGCGTGCCGGGCGAATCCCGATACCTGTATCCGTTAAAACACTGTAGTTAATCATCGCCTGTAAAGACGTAACCGAGGAAATCATGAAAGTTACCGCCTCCGCCGCCCTCGCCTTGCTGGTGCTCTTCTCCAGCCAGACCTTCGCGGAGCAAACCCCTCGTGCAACGCAGCAAAATAATCCTGATACGATGATTTTGCCGTCAGCACATGACCAGTCGCCTTATGATTTCAACCATATGGGTGCTGGTAGCGACAAATCCGACGAATTAGGCGTGCCTTATTATAATCAGCACGGCCTCTGATTCGTTTTTGCCCCGCAGACGCGGGGCTTTTTTATGCCTTTTCGCTTACCCGCGTCGCCCGACGAACCCGCAGACCAAACACGTTAATGTACAGCCCGGCCATGATCAGCACGGCGCCAAACAGCTGCAGCGCGCTCAGCGTTTCATCCAGCAAGAGTGCCGCACTGGCAAGCCCCACCACCGGCACGAGCAGGGATAACGGCGCCACGCGCCAGGTTTCATAACGCCCCAGCAGCGATCCCCAAATCCCGTAGCCCACAATGGTAGCGACAAAGGCCAGATAGACAAGAGAAAGGATCGTGGTCAGGTCGATCTCAACCAGGCTGTTCAGCATCACATCTGGACCATCAAGAATAAACGACGCCACCATAAATGGGATTATCGGGATCAGCGCGCTCCAGACCACCAGAGACATCACCTGCGGGCGCGCCTCGTGCTGCATAATCAGCTTGTTGAAGATATTCCCGCAGGCCCAGCTCAGTCCCGCCGCCAGCGTCAGCATAAAGCCGAGCAGTGCCACATGCTGACCATTCAGGCTGGCTTCAATGAGCACCAGAACGCCAAACACCGCCAGCGTAATGCCCGCCAGCTGTTTGCCCTGTAATCGTTCGCCAAACACGAAGGCGCCGAGAATAATGGTAAAGAACGCCTGCGCCTGCAGCACCAGCGAGGCAAGACCGGCCGGCATCCCGAACTTGATGGCGCAAAAGAGAAAGGCGAACTGGCCAAAGCTGATGGTCAGGCCATAGCCCAGCAGCAGCTTTAGCGGGATCTTCGGACGGGCGACGAAAAAGAGCGCCGGGAAGGCGACCAGCAAAAAACGCAAACCGGCCAGCATCAGCGGCGGCATGTTGTGCAACCCCAGCTTGATGACCACAAAATTGAGTCCCCATACTACGACCACCAGCAACGCCAGCAGCCCGTCTTTACGCGTCATACCCTGCCCCTGAATTATTAATTATTTGTTAACACTTCAAGGTAACAGAAAAAAGCGCGCGGCGAGAAGATCATTAATTCTGGCAGTCAGGCGAAGCACTTACGGATAAATTGGGCGCTATACAAGCCCCTTATGTCGTGATACTCCTTTTAGGACACAACATAAAAAGCATAAGCAATTGTCGGGCAGGAATATGAAACCATCTCTCAGGCGCTCAACCGCAGCGCTGCTGGCGTCGTCATTGTTATTAACCATCGGTCGGGGGGCAACGCTGCCGTTCATGACCATTTATCTCACGCGCGTCTACAGCATGAGCGTCGAGAATATTGGTTATGCCCTGACGATTGCGCTGACTATCGGCGTGGTGTTCAGCCTGGGATTTGGCATTCTTGCCGATAAGTTTGATAAAAAGCGCTACATGCTGATCGCGATCGTGGCCTTTATCGCCGGTTTTGTCGCGATCCCGCTGGTGGATAACGTCACGCTGGTGGTGCTGTTCTTTGCGCTGATCAACTGCGCCTATTCCGTCTTTTCGACGGTGCTGAAGGCCTGGTTCTCCGACGTGCTTACCGCAAGCCAGAAAGCGCGCGTCTTCTCGCTTAACTACAGCTTCCTGAACATTGGCTGGACGATCGGGCCGCCGATTGGCACCCTGCTGGTGATGTACAGCCTGCAACTGCCGTTCTGGCTGGCGGCCTTCTGCGCCGCGCTGCCGCTCGGATTCATCCATTTCTTCGTGCAGAAAAGCGTTGCGCTGGATACCGCCGAGGAGAAGATGCCCTGGCAGCCGTCGGTGCTGCTGAAAGACCGCGCGCTGTTCTGGTATACGCTCTCTGGCCTGCTCGCGTCATACGTCGGCGGATCGTTCGCGACCTGCATTTCGCAATACGTTCTGGCCGCGCATGCAGACAGTAATTTCGCCGAAAAGGTGGTCGCCGTAGTATTGCCCGTCAACGCCGCCGTGGTGGTGACGCTGCAATATGCGCTGGGCCGCAAGATCTCTGCCAGCAATATTCGCCCGCTGATGACCCTCGCCACCCTGTTTTTTATCGTGGGACTGGGTGGCTTTATGCTCTCCGGGGAAAACCTGGTTTACTGGGGCATCGCTGCCGCCATCTTTACCCTGGGTGAGATTATCTATGCACCGGGCGAATACATGTTGATCGACAACATTGCCCCGCCGGGGATGAAGGCGAGCTATTTCTCCGCTCAGGCGCTGGGCTGGCTCGGCGCGGCGGCAAACCCGATGATCACCGGTATTATTCTGACCAACCTGCCGCACTGGTCGTTATTTGTCATCATGATGGTCGCCATCGTCATTGCGTGGCTGATGATTTTGCGTGGGATGAGCGTGAAGGCGTGGTGCGAGTCACCGAAGGTGGCGTAGCGCTTCCAGGCCGGGTGAGGCGTAGCCGCCACCCGGCAATAAAGCATCAGTGGTGCAGCATTTCCTCTACCACCTGCTCTTTGTACATCTCATTTGGATAATAGGTCGGCCAGTTATCCATCTCTTTCAGCAGCGCCTCGTGGGAGGTGTTGCCCATAAAAATGTGGAAGTGCGAAGAGGCCTTCGGGGCGATGGTGTGGTCGCTGAACTGAACAAACTTCGGCGCCTTGCTGCCGGCATCCTTACATTCAAACAGATAGCGAACGCCTTTTTTGCCCGATGCGTAGGTCAGTATTTTATAACCGCTGTAATCATACTGACAGCGGCTAACCGTTTTGCCTTTATGAAATTCCATCACGTTATTTTCGATGCCGATGGCATCCACGTCCGTCGCATAACCCGTGCGGTAGTACGCTTTCACCTCGTCAAAGGATTTACTTTTATCCTTCTGGGCCTTCTGCTTAAAGACCGGATCCAGCGAGCCATCCAACAGGAACGGATAGACCGACTGCCAGGTTCCGTCCCAGTCAGACAGCTGCCTGTCCTTGACGTCTTTATCCTCAAACACGCCGTTCGCCGCTTTCTGTTCCGCTTCGGTCATCTGGTGGCCGTGCGAGTGTGCAAACAGCTGGCCGCTGACCAGCAGCGCCCCCAGAGTCATGGCAAATTTCCCAATATGTGCAGCCAAAGTAACGCCCTCATTCCGTTTTATAAGAATGAGGATGTTATATTATAACATTTCAGATCGCAACCAGGCCGCGTACGCCCTCCTGCTCCATGTTTTCACCCCGCCCGCGCTGAATGATGGAGCCGCGCGACATCAGCAGATAGCTGTCGGCCAGCTCGGCGGCAAAATCGTAAAACTGCTCCACCAGCAGGATCGCCATGTCGCCTCTGTTCGCCAGAGTGCGGATCACATGGCCGATCTCTTTAATGACGGACGGCTGTATGCCTTCCGTCGGCTCATCCAGAATCAACAGCTGCGGACGGCTCGCCAGCGCGCGACCAATCGCCAGCTGCTGCTGCTGTCCACCGGAGAGATCGCCCCCGCGGCGATGCTTCATCTCTTTGAGCACCGGAAACAGCTGCCAGATCTCATCCGGAACCTGCTTCGCCTCGCGGGCGGAAAAACGCGACAGCCCGAGCAGAAGGTTCTCTTCCACGGTCAGGCGCGGGAAAATCTCGCGGCCCTGCGGGACGTACGCTACGCCAGACTGCACCCGCTGGTGCGGCCTGCTGTGGGTGATCTTTTTACCCTGCCAGATGACCTCCCCGGTTTTAGCCGGGATCAGCCCCATCAGACACTTCAGCAGCGTGGTTTTCCCGACGCCGTTGCGCCCCAGCAGGCAGGTGACCTCTCCGGTGACGGCCTCAAAACTCACGCCGCGCAGGATATGGCTGCCGCCGTAATACTGATTCAGTTCGTTAACCTGTAACATCATCGCTCCTCAGCGCCCGAGATAGACCTCAATCACCTGCTCGTTGGCCTGCACCTCGCGAAGCGAACCTTCCGCCAGCACGCGTCCCTGATGCAGCACCGTGACGTGGTCGGCGATAGTCTCAACAAAGCCCATATCGTGCTCCACCACCATCAGGGAGTGCTTACCCGCCAGCGTTTTGAACAGCTCGGCGGTGTATTCCGTTTCCGCGTCGGTCATCCCAGCGGCCGGTTCATCCAACAGCAGCAGATGCGGGTCCTGCACCAGCAGCATACCGATTTCCAGAAACTGTTTTTGCCCGTGAGAAAGCAGCCCGGCGCGGCGGTCGCGCTCGCTGCTGAGGCGCAGCAAAACCAGCATCTCATCAATGCGGTCGCGCTGCTCGCCGTTGAGTTTCGCCCGCAGGCTCGCCCAGACGGATTTATCGGTTTTCATTGCGATTTCGAGATTTTCCCACACGGTCAGCGCTTCAAAGACCGTGGGCTTCTGGAATTTACGCCCGATCCCCTGGCGGGCAATGGCCGCAGGCTCCAGCGCGGTCAGGTCGATAGACTGATCGTAAATCGCCCTGCCGCTCTTTGGCCGCGTTTTGCCTGTAATAACGTCCATCAGCGTGGTTTTACCGGCGCCGTTGGGGCCAATCACGCAGCGCAGCTCGCCCACGCCGATATTCAGCGAGAGATCGGTCAGGGCCTGAAACCCGTCAAAATTGACGTTAATGGCCTCAAGCTGAAGAACCGGGTCGGTCTGTTCACGGTAACGATCGCCCGGCAACTGGCGGGTGAATAACCCTTCGGCTGGCTGCATTATTTCTCTCCCTTTCGAAACAGACCGTAGACGCCGCGCGGTAAAAACAGCGTGACGGCGATGAAAATCAGCCCCAGGAACAGCTGCCAGTATTCCGGCATCGCGACGGTGAAGAAGCTCTTCGCCCCGTTCACCAGCGCCGCGCCAATCACCGGCCCGACCAGCGTGCCGCGCCCGCCCAGCGCCACCCAGATTGCCGCTTCTATTGAGTTGGTCGGCGACATTTCACCGGGGTTAATAATGCCCACCTGCGGGACGTACAGCGCCCCCGCCAGGCCGCACAGCACGGCGGAGAGCGTCCATACCAGCAGCTTGAACCCGCGCGGATCGTAGCCGCAAAACGTCAGGCGGTTTTCGGCGTCGCGAACGGCGGTCAGGATGCGGCCAAACTTGCTCTTCGCCAGGGCAAATCCGGTGCCCAACGCCAAAATCAGCAACAGCACGGTCGCCAGAAACAGCGCGATGCGGGTGGTCGTTTCCGTTACCGAAAACCCGAGCAGCGTGGTGAAGCCGGTAAAGCCGTTGTTGCCCCCAAAACCGGTTTCGTTGCGAAAGAACAGCAGCATCCCGGCATAGGTCAGCGCCTGGGTCATAATCGAGAAGTAGACCCCTTTGATCTTTGAGCGGAAGGCGAACCAGCCGAACACCAGCGCCAGCAGGCCCGGCACCATCACAATCAATACCAGCGCCCAGGCAAAATGCTGGGTGCCCAACCAGAACCACGGCAGTTCGCTCCAGGAGAGAAACGACATAAACGCGGGAAGACCGTCACCCGCGGCCTGACGCATCAGGTACATCCCCATCGCGTAGCCGCCCAGGGCGAAGAAGATGCCGTGCCCGAGAGAGAGCATCCCGGCGTAGCCCCATACCAGATCCAGCGCCACCGCAACGATGGCATAGCAGAGGATCTTGCCAGTCAGCGTCAGCATCCAGGTCGACAGCGCCAGCGGATGCGTCGCAGGCAGTAAGGCGAAAAACGGTAATATCAGCAGACACACCACCAGCAGGCTGCCTGCAATCTGCGTTGTGCGCGGCGCTTTGCGCGCCAGCGTTAAGGTCAGCGGCTGGCTCATCAGTCAATCACCCTCCCTTTCAGCGCAAACAGCCCCTGAGGGCGTTTTTGAATAAATAGCACGATCGCCACCAGAATCACGATCTTGCCCAGCACCGCACCCATCTGCGGTTCCAGAATTTTATTGAAAATGCCCAGACCAAACGCCGCGGCCACGCTGCCTGCCAGCTGGCCTACGCCTCCAAGCACCACCACGAGGAAGGAGTCAATGATGTAGCCCTGTCCCAGCTCCGGGCCGACGTTACCGAGCTGGGATAGCGCCACGCCGCCTAACCCGGCAATCCCTGAACCAAGCCCAAATGCCAGCATATCGACGCGGCCTGTCGGTACCCCGCAGCAGGCGGCCATGCTGCGGTTCTGCGTCACCGCGCGCACGTTTAGACCCAAACGGGTTTTATTCAGAATGAGCCAGGTAAAGAACAGCACCAGCAGCACGAAGCCCAGCACCACGATGCGGTTCCACGGCAGCGTCAGGTTGGCAAAAACCTGCACCCCGCCGGAGAGCCATGCCGGGTTGGCGACCTCCAGGTTCTGGGCGCCAAAGGTCATGCGCACCAGCTGGATGAGCATCAGGCTGATGCCCCACGTTGCCAGCAGCGTTTCCAGCGGACGACCGTACAGATGGCGGATCACGGTGCGCTCCAGCACCATTCCAATGCCCGCCGTCAGGCAGAACGCGACCGGCAAGGCGATAAAGGGATAGAGCGCCAGCCACTGGGGTGCAAGCCCGGCCATCGCCTGCTGCACCATCCAGGTGGCATACGCCCCCAGCATCAGCATCTCGCCGTGCGCCATATTGATGACGCCCAGCAGGCCATAGGTGATAGCCAGCCCCAGCGCGGCCAGCAGAAGTACCGACCCGAGGGACAGCCCCATAAACGCCTGGCCCAGCAGATCGCCCCACATCAGTCGATGCTGGATCTGGCTCAGACTCTCCTGCGCGGCGGCGCGAACCCCGGCATCCGGCTCAGTCTGTGCCTGGGTAAACGGGGTAAGTCTGGACTCCACGTCCGGATCGTCGGACTGCCCTAATAATTCGACGGCCTTGCGGCGCACCTCTGCCTGCGGGCTGGAGAGCTGGAGATTCGCCACC
Source organism: Enterobacter dykesii (assembly GCF_008364625.2). Classification (NCBI taxonomy): domain Bacteria; kingdom Pseudomonadati; phylum Pseudomonadota; class Gammaproteobacteria; order Enterobacterales; family Enterobacteriaceae; genus Enterobacter; species Enterobacter dykesii. The sequence goes on along the minus strand of NZ_CP126604.1, from coordinate 2,209,215 downwards.
GCCAGTAAAAGCGCCTGACGTGCCACCGCGTCCGTTTCATCGTTTATCCGCTTTTCCAGAAAAGCGAGCATTCCGGGCTGGGCATCCCGCTGAAGCTGACGGGCTGACGTTCGCCTTTCGGTGACACTGTCACTCACCAGCTGATGTGTAGCGATGGCCGTGGCGGCCAGAACCCGAATCCGGTTGGTCAGACGAACGGCTTTGGCTGCCCCTTCGGTCGACTTAGCGTCACCGAGCGAGACCATTTGACCGTTGCGCTGCGCAAAGGCGTGCTTTTGGCCGTCGGTATAGAGATTTTCTTTTTGCAGTGCCTGCAGCAGCGGCAGCCTCGCGGCGTCCGGCGCTTCGGCCCACTGCGTCAGCAACTCCGCCTGCTGGCTGCGGCTGGCGGCAACAAAACGATCGGCATCCGATGCCTGCGCCATCCCTGGCAGCAGTCCGGAAAGCCATACAAGAGCGATGAACATGCGCATGGCGTTCATGACGTTTCTCCCTGATGATGGCTTAGTTGCTGACGGTTTTCATCGGCTGGTCGGGCTTTTTATCGTTTCCAGCGATGAACGGGCTCCACGGCTGGGCGCGTACCGGCTGTTCCGTCTGCCACACCACGTTGAACTGACCGTTGCCTTCGATTTCACCGATCATGACCGGCTTATGCAGATGGTGGTTGGTGGCATCCATGGTGAGCGTGAAGCCTGACGGCGCCTTAAAGGACTGGCCGGCCATCGCCGCACGCACTTTATCCACGTCGGTCGTGCCCGCTTTTTCCACTGCCTGCGCCCACATATGGATCCCCACGTAAGTCGCTTCCATCGGGTCGTTGGTCACCACGGTGTCGGCGTTCGGCAGCTTGTGCGCCTTCGCATAGGCTTTGTAATCCGCCACGAATGCCTGGTTAGTCGGATTATCGACGGACTCAAAGTAGTTCCACGCGGCCAGGTTACCCACCAGCGGTTTGGTGTCGATCCCGCGCAGCTCTTCTTCGCCCACGGAGAACGCCACCACCGGCACGTCGGTCGCCTTCAGGCCCTGGTTAGCCAGCTCTTTGTAAAACGGTACGTTGGAGTCACCGTTGATGGTCGACACCACGGCGGTTTTGCCGCCCGCAGAGAATTTTTTGATGTTGGCGACGATGGTCTGGTAGTCGCTATGACCGAACGGGGTATAAACTTCCTCGATGTCCTTATCCTCCACCCCTTTCGAATGCAGGAAAGCGCGCAGGATCTTGTTGGTGGTGCGCGGGTAAACATAGTCCGTGCCCAGCAGGAAGAAGCGCTTCGCCGCGCCGCCGTCTTCGCTCATCAGGTATTCCACCGCCGGGATGGCCTGCTGATTCGGCGCCGCGCCGGTATAGAAGACGTTTGGCGACATCTCTTCGCCTTCATACTGCACCGGGTAGAACAACAGGCCGTTCAGCTCCTCAAAGACCGGCAGCACGGATTTGCGCGATACCGACGTCCAGCAGCCGAATACCACCGCCACTTTATCCTGACTTAACAGCTGGCGCGCCTTTTCGGCAAACAGCGGCCAGTTTGAGGCGGGATCCACCACCACCGGCTCCAGTTTTTTACCCAGCACGCCGCCTTTCGCGTTGATCTCGTCGATGGTCATCAGCGCGACGTCTTTCAGCGGCGTTTCGGAGATGGCCATGGTGCCGGAAAGAGAATGCATGATCCCCACTTTGATGGTATCGGCCGCCTGCACGCCAAAACTCATTCCCATCGCCACGACTGACGCGGATAACGCAAAGGCTTTTAATAAGGTACGACGCTGCATATTTTCACTCCTGAAAAAGAACGCTGTCAAAACGTCCGTTACGGCGTGGACGCGGAAAAAAATGTGTCAGCGAAGCAGGAGCAAAAAGGATGCCAGAATGGAGGAAGCGCTATTTCAGGTGGGGGAACGCGGGATGTAAAGAGAACGACTCAGAATGGCACAGCGCTGCACTTTTATAATGCAGCGCTGTGGAAGAGGCTTACCAGACTTCGCTGGCGATCTGCGTGACCAGACGGACTTTATCCCACTGCTGGGATTCACTCAGGCTGTTGCCCTCTTCGGTAGAGGCAAAGCCGCACTGCGGGCTGAGGCAAATTTGCTCTTTTGCCACGTATTTTGCCGCCTCTTCCAGACGGGCTTTAATCCCCTCCGGGTTCTCCAGCTCGCCGTTTTTCGTGGTGATCAGACCCAGCACCACCTGCTGTTTGCCCGGGCGAATGAAGCGCAATGGCGCGAAATCCCCGCTGCGGTCGTTGTCGTATTCAAGGAAGAATGCGTCAACGTTGACCGTTCCGAACAGCACTTCCGCCACCGGCTCATAGCCACCTTCGGAAATCCAGGTTGAACGGAAGTTACCGCGACAGACGTGCAGCCCGATGGTCAGATCGTCCGGCTTGCCTTCCAGCGCCTTGTTCAGGACGCGGGCATAGATGCGTGCCAGCTCATCGGCATCATCGCCCCGCTCGCGGATCTGACGGCGCTGGTCGTCCGAACAAAGATAGGCCCAGACGGTGTCGTCCAGCTGCAGGTAGCGGCAGCCCGCGTCGTAAAATGCGCGGATGGCGTCGCGCCAGGTGGTCGCCAGATCGTCAAAATAGACGTTCAGGTCCGGATAGACGGTCGCATCAATGTCTTTACGCCCGCCGCGGAAATGGAGCACGCTCGGGCTGGGAATGGTCATCTTCGGCTGAGCATTGCCGCTGATGCTTTTCAGGTAGCGGAAATCCTCGAGCATCGGATGGTCGCCAAAGCCCAGCTTTCCGGTGACGCGCACGCCGTGGGCTTTGGTTTGTACCCCGTTGAACTGGATCCCCTGCTGTGAATCGTAACGCTCAACGCCCTGAAGACCGTCGAAGAAGTCGAAGTGCCACCAGGCACGGCGAAATTCACCGTCGGTGACCACATGCAGGCCGCACGCACACTGCTGCTCAACGACGTGGCGAATGGCATCGTCTTCCACCGCGCGAAGCTGTCCGGCGTCAATCTCGCCGCTGGCGAACTTCAGGCGAGCCTGCTTGATGGCATCCGGGCGTAAAAAACTGCCGACTACGTCGGCGCGGTACGGGGCGTGGTGTCGTTGCATGGAAATCTCCTCAGTCTGCCGGCGATAATTGCCCGCAGTGATAATTCATCATTTGAAGTTTTAGACTTCTGGATGTCTAAATGTCCAAAAAAGATGTCATACCTGTCCTGTTCCGGCAAACGAGAAAATTTCACGGGTGTTGAAAAAAATTCATCTTCACAGCGCGACGGCGGTTTCGCTGCTGGCAAAGGCGAACTTTTCATCTTCCCATCCGGCGATCCCCCCGAGCATAATTTTGACCGGCAGCCCGAGGCGCGCCAGCTTCAGCGCGGCTCTGTCCGCGCCGTTACAGTGCGGACCTGCGCAGTAAACGACGAACAGCGTGCCTTCAGGCCATTCGGCCATGCGCCCGGCAGTCATCTGACTCCGCGGCAGGTGCAATGCGCCCGGCACGTGACGGCGGGCAAACTGCTCCGGACTCCCCACCACGTGCAGCAAAACAAAATCCTGCTCATTATTGGCGATGGCGTGATGCACATCCGCACAGTCGGTTTCAACGCTCAGGCGGCGCAGAAAATGGGTAACGGCTTCCTGCGGCTCGGCAGCCGGAAATTCAGTAACATAGCTCATGATCCTTCCTCATCTTTGGCGTTTGTGTTAACACTACTCTATCCACAAATTCAGCCCGTGAATGCGTTCGCTTATGCCAGAAAACAGCAAAAAGATGACAAACTTAAGACAAATTGCCCGCCCGCAGGTGGTCGTGCTGGCGTATGACGGTCTGTGTACCTTTGAGTTTGGCGTAGCGGTGGAGATCTTCGGCCTGCCGCGTCCCGAGCTGGGCGACGAATGGTATCGTTTTGCGGTGGCGAGCGTGGACAGCGGTGAACTTCGGGCAACTGGCGGGATCCGCATCGTTACCGATGGTGATTTAAGCCTGCTTGCGTCTGCGGATCTGATTGTGGTTCCCGGCTGGCGTGGGCTTGACTCGCCGGTTCCGGACGCGCTCAGCGAGGCATTACGCCAGGCCAGCGCACGAGGATGCCAGCTGCTGTCCATCTGTTCGGGGGTGTTTGCGCTGGCCGCTACGGGGCTGCTGAACGGCCGCAAAGCCACGACGCACTGGCGCTACATTGACGCGCTTAAAGCCCGTTACCCTGACATCGACGTGGTTGAAGATGTGCTCTACCAGGACGAAGGCGATATTCTGACGTCCGCTGGCAGCGCGGCGGGAATCGATCTCTGTCTGCACGTTGTGCGGCGGGATTATGGCATGGAAACCGCCAACAGCGTGGCGCGTCGGCTGGTCATTCCTCCACACCGTGATGGTTCACAGCCACAGCAGCTGAGCCGCCCTGTGGCGCAGCTGCGGGAGAGCCAGCGTCTCGGCCAGCTATTTGATTTTCTGCACACGCATCTTATCGAGTCGCACAGCGTCGACTCCCTGGCGCGTCGGGTCGGAATGAGCCAGCGCACCTTCCTTCGTCGCTTCGAGGCGGCAACGGGAACGACGCCCGCACGCTGGTTAATCAATGAGCGCCTGCTGAGAGCAAAAGATTATCTGGAAAGCAGCCGGTTAAGCATCGACAGCATCGCTGAGCAGACCGGGTTTGGGCAGGCATCAACGTTACGTCATCATTTTCGCCAGCAGTTCGCGCTTTCCCCGGCTCAGTATCGCAAACAATTTTCTCGTTCTGACACTGCCCGATAGCGGCATAAGTGCAAAAAAAAAACCGCCATTAACTGGCGGTAAATGCTTGCATGGATAGATTTGTGTTTTGGTCTCTACGTCCCGACACTCCATGGCCGGGCTGCGGATCTCCTACAACCTAACACCCGTTGTCTTAACGAAGGTTAAACAGTCTTATTAACCTGCATGGGTATTGATCTGCAAATAACGCATAAGCCCCTGCTCAGCGCTCTGTTTTGCGTCGTCATTAAGGGCTTCAAGATAAAAGGAGCGAGCGACACCATAAGGTGCTTTTTCAGAGGGATACACCGCGAACTGGAATGTTTTTCCTCTTGCCTGATGAGTACAATCTAATTCCCAGCGCCGATCGTTTATTTTTTTGCTGGAGCAGGCAACGCCACCATAATCGCTGGTTAAATAGGAACCCACGCGAATTTCTGCAGACTGAATATATTCTGGTTCTTCATTACCTGCATGACGAATCCCAACAACAGCTCCAACAGCCACCGCCAGAAGCGCAAGCGCTATTATTTTTTTCATTTATGAATGACCTGTTCCTTAGCCCGAGATAACTATTATATAAGATTTATCCTTAATGCAAATATCCAATTGTGGTCCAGAAATGGAGCTTTACAAAATTTCAGATGACTTTTAGGAAATGTCTTAACCGTAATTCCGAATCCACAATATTTGACATTTTCTTTTCGCTAATTTTAATTTTTGAATAATAACCCTTAAAAATAATCGACATGATTATCCCGCATTGTTTTTAAGCGGTGAATCCATGATTAAAAAAGGGTTATCTTTCGTCATGCTTATCTGTGCGCTGTTTTCCGGCCAGCTTATGGCCGGGCACAAAGGACACGAATATTTATGGGTCAAGAATGTGGCGCATCAGCTTCGTCATGAAGCCGACAGCGATGAGTTGCGAAGCGCTGCGGAAGAGTCGGCGGAGGGTTTGCGCGAACACCACCTGTGGCAGAAATCGCGCAAACCGGACACGCACGTTCGGTAGTTAGCTGCCCTTGCGTTTCGGCAGCGTTTTCATCAGATCGTCCGGACTGACGGACGCCACAATGCTGCCAGGCTGCGGCATTTTGAAGATGTGGTTTTTCATCTTGCCAATCACGTGCATTTCGCAGGGACGACAGTCGAATTTAAGGGTTAGCACTTCGTCACCGTTTACGAGCTGCATAGGGGTGGCCTTCCAGCTCTTAATATTCCCTTTCGCCTGCTTAGGACACAGGTTAAAGGCAAAGCGCAGGCAGTGCTTGGTGATCATCACCGGAACATCGCCCTTCTCTTCATGCGCTTCATAGGCCGCGTCGATCAGCTGCACGCCATGGCGATGATAGAATTCACGCGCTTTATGGTTGTAGACGTTAGCGAGGAAGGATAAATGGGTGTCCGGGTAGACTGGCGCAGGGACGGTTTCCGCTTTACGACTACCGCGTGGATACTGTGCCAGGCGCGCGGCATCCAGCATCTCTGCCGTTTCGCGACGGAACTGGTTAAGCAGGCTGTTCGGCACGAACAGCGCGTCCGGCAGATTCACGTCGATCGCGCGCGCGTAATAAATCGTCTGGCCCAGCTTCGCCACGCCATCCTTCAGGCTGTTAAGCGCTTTTTCCGCGTTGTTTGCCACCTCGAAATGACCATCGAGCGTATGCGTCACGCTAATGCCGTCTTCACAGGTCATGGTCAGAATTAGCTGCTCTTCCCAGCCGCCCAGCTCAATATCCACGGCGATACGGCGTTCGCTGGAGGTTTTCAGCAGCGCCTGCTGCCAGTTATGATCGAGGTTACGGTTAAGCGCCGCGTTCGGCCTCGCCTTATAAAGATCGGCCGGCATTTCATTCGGCCAGACGCGGTAGCGGTTCTCGCCGGTTTTCTCGACCGTATTGGCACGGAAGCCTACGACCTCACGCTTTATCATCACGTTAAGGCCATCGCCGTTCGCCAGCGGTTCCGTCACTTCGACATCAAGGTGATCTTTCGCCACTTTCAGCACTTCACCCACCGGTAAACCGATAAACTTCGGTGAGTCGAACGCGCCGATATCCCCTTTACGGGCATTCACAAAATAGTCCGTGCTGCCGCGGTGGAACGTTTTGTCCGTCGACGGAATAAAGAAATGCTCGGTGCGCCCGGCCGACGCGCGCGCCAGGTCGCCGCGATCTTCGATAATGGCGTCCAGCATTTGGCGATAGTGCGCCGTGATGTTCTTCACGTAGCTCATATCTTTGTAGCGCCCTTCAATCTTGAAGGAACGCACGCCCGCGTCGATCAGCGCACCCAGGTTGGCCGTCTGATCGTTGTCCTTCATAGAAAGCAGGTGTTTTTCGAACGCCACGACGCGGCCCTGATCGTCTTTCAGGGTATACGGCAGACGGCAGGCCTGAGAACAGTCGCCGCGGTTGGCGCTGCGGCCCGTCTGCGCGTGGGAAATATTGCACTGACCGGAATAAGCCACGCACAGCGCGCCGTGGATAAAGAATTCAATCGTCGCGTCTGTCGCCTGGTGAATGTCGCGGATCTGATTCAGGTTCAGCTCGCGTGCCAGAACGATCTGCGAAAAGCCGACGTCGGAGAGAAATTTCGCCTTCTCGACCGTACGGATATCGCACTGGGTACTGGCATGCAGTTCAATGGGCGGAATATCCAGCTCAAGCACGCCCATGTCCTGAACGATCAGGGCATCAACGCCGGCCTGGTAGAGATCGGTAATCAGACGTTGCGCAGGCTCCAGCTCATCATCATGAAGAATGGTGTTCAGGGTCACGAACACTTTCGCCCCGAAACGGTGGGCGAACGGCACCAGTTCAGCAATATCGCTCAGGCTGTTGCTGGCGTTATGGCGGGCACCGAAGCCAGGGCCGCCAATGTAGACGGCGTCTGCGCCATGAAGGATCGCTTCACGGGCAATGGCGGCGTCGCGGGCCGGGCTTAAAAGTTCAAGATGATGGGATTGCAGGCGCATACTTCGTCGTTATCCGTTATGGTCAAAATGGCGGCTATTGTAGTCAGAAGTATGCGTCAGCGAAACAGTTTTGCGTAGCGTCAGCGGGGATAATGAATCAGGGAGTGAAAATGCACCGTCCGGTCGCTGCTGTTGCGGTAGGCGTGCGGTTTATCGCCGGCGAAACGGACGCCCGAATCGGCAGATATCGTCTGCCATTTGCCCTCGAGCTTCATCTCCAGCTCGCCGCTGACCACCACCACATGTTCAATCACCCCCGCCTCATGCGGCGTGGATTCACTCAGCGCGCCGGGTGCCAGCGTGATGGAGAAGTAATCAAACCCGAGCGTCTCGTCCCACGGAAAAAGCGGTTTGACCACCATCGCCTGCTGCTGCGGGTCAAACACCGCCTGTCGTTCCGCCTCTGGCGTGATGAACGCGGAAAACGGCACGTTCAGCCCGGTGGCGATTTTCCACAGCGTCGACACCGTCGGGCTGGATTCATTGCGCTCGATTTGCCCCAGCATCGCTTTTGACACGCCGGTCTCGTCCGCGAGCTTCGACAAACTCCAGCCGCGCGTCTGGCGCAGCGTTTTCAGCGTTGTTGCAAGGTGTAGTGTGATGTCCATGGTCCCTCCTGATGGCGATCAGCATACCACTTGTACGCTATAGCGCACAGTGTTACCTTATGTCGGACGTTATAACGCACAACGGAGTTTTCATGCGCCCTTCCTCTCACCTTGTTCCAGTCGCACTGGCTGGATTTGTCGCCGTGCTGGTCGGTTACGCCAGCTCGGCCGCCATCATCTGGCAGGCCGCCGCGGCGGCTGGTGCCAGCGCACAGCAGATCGCAGGCTGGATGACCGCGCTGGGGATTGGGATGGGCGTCAGCACGCTGGCGCTTTCCTGGTGGTACAAAGCGCCGGTGCTGACCGCCTGGTCGACGCCCGGCGCGGCGCTGCTCGCTACCAGCCTGCACGGCGTGACGCTGCCGGAAACGATCGGCGTGTTCATCTTTGCTAACGGGCTCATTTTACTTTGCGGCATCACCGGGCTCTTCGCCCGTCTGATGAGGCTGATCCCCCATTCGCTTGCTGCCGCCATGCTGGCAGGCGTGTTGCTGCAGTTTGGCCTTCACGCGTTTGCGCACCTGGAGGGTCACTTTCTGCTGTGCGGCAGCATGATTGCGGCGTGGCTGATGGCAAAAGCGCTGGCGCCGCGCTATGCCATCGTGGTCACGCTGCTGGTCGGCGGTATGGTGGCGTGGGCGGGAGGTGACGTTGTCACGGATAAGCTCACGCTCTCCCTTGCGATGCCCGAGTTTATTGCGCCCACGTTCACCTTCACCAGCCTGGTGAGTATTGGCGTGCCCTTCTTCCTGGTGACCATGGCCTCGCAGAACGCGCCGGGGTTCGCCACGATGAAAGCCTCCGGTTACCCGCTGGCGGTCTCGCCGCTTATCGTCGTGACGGGCGGACTGGCGCTGCTGTTTTCTCCGTTTGGCGTCTTTTCTATCTGCATCGCGGCCATTACCGCCGCCATTTGCCAAAGCCCGGATGCACACCCGGACGCCGATAAACGCTGGCTGGCGGCCGTCGCAGCGGGAGGTTTTTATCTGCTTGCGGGGATTTTCGGCGGCTCGATTACCGGGCTGATGGCCGCTCTGCCGCTCAGCTGGATCCAGACGCTCGCCGGTCTGGCGCTGCTGGGCACCATTAGCGGGAGTTTATATCAGGCGCTGAATCACGAGGCGGAGCGCGACGCGGCCATCGTCACGTTTCTGATGACCGCGAGCGGCGTCACAATCCTCGGCATCGGTTCGGCATTCTGGGGGCTGGTGCTGGGCGGGATGTGCTACGCCCTGTTTTCACGCACTCGCCGCGCGTAGCTGCGAAGGCGTCATGCCCGTCGCGCTGCGAAAGCGGTTGCTGAAGTGGCTGGCGGAGTTAAACCCACAGGCAAGGGCGATGTCCGTTAGCGGCGTCGCCGTGTTCTGCACCAGCGCCTTCGCTTTTTCCATTCGCCTCTGCATCACGTACTGATGCGGCGCCAGCCCCGTCGACTGGCGGAACATGCGGGCAAAATGGTATTCGCTGAGGGCGGCCTGCGCCGCCAGTTCAGCCAGCGTCAGGGGTTGCCCGAGGTTCTCTTCAATAAAGGCCAGCACGTTGCGCAGCACGAATGGCGATAGCCCGCCGGTGACGACCGGCAGCTTCCACTGAACGTTAGAGTAGTTTTGCAGCAGATGGGTCAGGAGCAGCGTAGAGGCCGTGCTCAGAGTGAGCTGGTTGGCGTGCTGCTGCCAGTCGCAGCCGAGCAAAAACTGGCGATACAGCGCGGTGATCTTCGGATCGCTACCAAAAATGTGCTCGTCGAGCGTCAGCGAAAGCGGGCGCTTGTCCCAGATCTTTTCCCCCACGTCGCGCAGGTGTTCGTCGGTGCAGTAGAGATGCACAAACGACAGGTCATCGCGGATATCCCACGTCGATTCGCTCTCTTTTGGCATCAAACAGAAGCGGTCCGGTCCCCCGCCGTTCTTCCAGCCGCCCGGCGTTTTTTGGTAGCTTTCGTAGCCGTCCGCCACGTACAGGCTCAGGGTATGGTGGTTACTTTTTACCGTTATCGTATCGTGCTTGTTGTACCACGCAGCCAGCTGAATGCCCGAATTCAGCGAGACGGTTTCCCGCAGGACCGCATTCTGTTGGCAAAGCGTTTCAAAGGTATCGTAAGCGTGAGACATGACCATAAGCGCGTGATTGACTGGAATATCAGTCTAAGAAGAGTTGTCTCCCGTTGCCAGCCCCCGGGGAAGAAAAAAGCGCAAGATTTTGCAAGTCGACCGCAAGCCGGTGAAAGCCCCTGACCGATCTCAGCGGCATACTGCGGGCTTCCGTGGTTTGAGAAGAGAAAAATATGAACGCATTATTATACGGACTGGTGGTGGTCATCTGGGGAACCACCTGGATTGCGATTTTCCTGCAGCAGGGCCCCGTGGCGGCGCCCGTCTCTATATTCTGGCGTTTCGCCGTCGCCAGCCTCACGATGATGGTGGTGTTACTCGCCCTGCGCCGCCTGCGCACGCTGGCGCTGCGGGATCACCTCTTTTGTATGCTCCAGGGATGCTGCGTTTTCTGCTTTAACTTCTGGTGTTTTTATACGGCAGCGGCACATATCAATACCGGGCTGGAGTCGGTGATCTTCTCCATGGCCGTGCTCTATAACGCTATTAACAGCTTTATCTTCTTCGGGCAGCGCCCGCCCGCGCGTTTCTGGACGGCGGCGGCACTGGGCCTGTCTGGGATCGTCACCCTCTTCTGGGACGATCTGCTGGCCAGCGGCTGGAGCGCGTCGCTCCTGACCGGGATTGGTCTTTCCGCGCTCGGCACCTACGGCTTCTCGCTGGGCAATATGATCAGCATGCGTCACCAGCGCAGAGGCTTGGAAACCATGACCACCAACGCCTGGGCGATGCTCTACGGCACGCTGGTAATGGGTTGCATTGCCCTGCTCAGAGGCGACAGCTTCGCGCCAGAGTGGACCATCAGCTACATTGGCGCGCTGCTCTATCTGGCCGTGTTTGGTTCGGTGATTGCCTTTGGCGCCTACTTCACGCTGGTGGGACGTATCGGTCCCGGCAAAGCGGCCTACAGTACGCTGCTCTTCCCGCTGGTGGCGCTGTCCATCTCCACGGTGTACGAAGGCTACGTCTGGCATATCAACGGTATCGTGGGATTAGTGCTGATTCTGGGGGGAAATATGGTGATGTTTACCAAACCAGAAACCTGGTTCAGACGCTTACGAATGGCGTAAATAAAAAGGCCTGCATTACGCAGGCCGTTTTATTTTATTTGGCGGTCTTTTTCACATCAAACATGGTGGCGTCCGTCGCCATGTCATCAACTACCTGTTTCAGCGTCGCAAAGCCCATCGGCGTATTTTCGTTTGCCAGCTCTTTACCTTCGCCTTTACGAACCACCTTCATTACGGACTTATTGGTTGCCGCATCAATCAGCTCACCTTCAAAGTAAAGATGGGTATCCATGGTGCGATGTCCGGTTGCCATTTGCGTACCTGCTACCACCAGCGCGACCGGCACCACTTCATAGAACTGCAGACCTTCTTTCTGCGAACTCACCCCGGTAATTGCACCGCGGAAAATCAGGCTGTGTTTACCCGGCGTGGTCACCACTGGCTTACGGGTACCAATAGCGGTTTTCATTTTGTTATTGGTGTAATTCAACAGCTCATCAAGCGTTTTCTGACCAATTTGAGTGGTCGGTTTAGGCGCAGGATAATAAGTAATCGGCGTCCAGAGAATACTGTCGTAATTAGCTTCGTTATAAGAAGGATCAACCCAACGCAGCGTTGGTTTTCCCGTCGCAGACGTCGTCTGCTGCAAGCCGGAATAGTCTTTTAAAAAGCCAGAATATTGTTCGGGAGCCGCGACTTTTGAAGAACAGCCCGCCAACGCCAACAGACCAGTAAGCACTGCAACTTTAAAAAAAGTTTGAGTACGCATGATAGTTTTCCGTGTTATCTGCAAGTATGCATTTGAAGTTATAGCAAAAGACCGATGGGTTTGTTGTGACAAAAAATGATGCGGAGAGCACAAATTGCGAAAAGACTGCCCGGAGGCGTGCCGGGCAGTGAAAAATTACTGATTTATATCCAGTTGCCAGAACAGATGTTTGCCAAACGGGTCAATTTCATAGCCCGTCACCTCCTTGCGCACCGGCTCGAAAATGGTTGAATGCGCAATCATCACCGCCGGCATCTGGTCATGCATCATTTGCTGAGCCTCTTTATACAGCGCCGCGCGTTTATCGCGATCGGTCGTTGATTTTGCTTCCGCGATAATATTATCGAAGGGCTTATAGCACCATTTCGCCGAATTTGAGCCACCGTTTGCCGAGGTGCAGGTAAATAGCGGACCAAAGAAGTTGTCGGGATCGCCCGTTGCGGTCGTCCAGCCCATCAGCGCGGCCTGATGTTCCCCGCCCTTCACGCGCTTAAGGTATTCGCCCCACTCGTAGGTGACGATTTTGGCCTGTACGCCGATTTTCGCCCAGTCGGCCTGAATCATCTCCGCCATGCGTTTAGCATTCGGATTATAGGGACGCTGGACCGGCATCGCCCATAAATCGATGCTCACGCCGCTGGCAAAACCGGCCTCTTTCAGCAGCGCTTTCGCCTTTTCAGGATCGTAACCGTAATCCTTGAGCTCACTGTCTGCGCTCCAGACCCCCGGCGGCAGCAGGTTTTTTGCAGCGGTACCGGTGCCGTGGAACACCGCATCAATAATGGCCGGTTTATTGATGGCCATCGCCAGCGCCTGACGGACTTTTACGTTATCCAGCGGCGGTTTTTGGGTATTGAACGCCAGAAAACCGGTATTCAGACCGGCTTTGCTCATCAGGTTGATGTCTTTGTTCGCCTTCATGCGCGGCAGGTCCGCCGGGTTCGGGAACGGCATCACCTGACACTCGTTCTTCTCAATTTTGGCAAAACGCACGGAGGCATCCGGCGTGATGCTAAACACCAGCCGATCCAGCTTCGATTTCCCCTGCCAGTAGTCGGCAAACGCCGTGAACAGGATCCGCGAATCCTTCTGATACTGGGCCAGCTTAAACGGGCCGGTGCCTATGGGCTCCATATCCACCTTCTCCGGCGTACCCGCTTTGAGCATCGCGTCGGCATATTCCGCGGACAGGATCGAGGCAAAATACCATGCCAGATCGGCGACAAACGGCGCTTCCGGGTGCGCCAGGGTAAAGCGCACGGTGTGGTCATCAACTTTATCAATGCCGGTTATCAGGCTGCCAAATTCCAGACTTTCGAAGTTGGAGTAGCTGCCGTTAGAGACGTTGTGATACGGATGATTCACGTCTTTCTGACGCATAAACGAGAAAATCACGTCGTCGGCGTTAAAGTCGCGGGTCGGCGTGAAGGATTTATTACTCTGGAATTTAACGCCCTTACGCAGATGGAAGGTGTAAACCTTGCCGTCGTCGCTCACCTCCCAGCGCTCCGCCAGGCTCGGCACCAGCTCCGTGGTGCCGGGTTTGAAATCGACCAACCGGTTATAGACCGGCACGGCGCTGGCGTCCACGCTGGTTCCCGAGGTGTATAGCTGAGGATTAAAGTTTTCCGGCGATCCTTCGGAGCAATACACCAGCGTTTTCGCGGCAACGGTGGAACTGACCGTGAGTGCAGCAAGCGCCAGCGTTAAAGTTGTGAGTTTGCTTTTCATCATTTATTCCTGTCTTTTTAATTCGACGGCTAATTAATTCTTTTGCCATTTCATAAATAACATTAAAGTGATGTGGCAAACACCTGAAAAATAAATAAGGAATAAATCACTATGGGCTCGCCGCTTTCCAGACAATTAACGCACCGTTTTTTCCGCTATCTCGCGATCACCAGCCAGAGCGATCCTAAAGTCAAAACCCTGCCCTCAACGCCGGGCCAGCACGACATGGCGCGGGAACTGGCGCAGGAGCTGGCGCAGCTGGGTTTAGACGACATTGTTATTGATGAATTCGCCACGGTAACGGCGGTAAAAAAAGGCAACGTGCCCGGTGCGCCGCGCATCGGCTTTATTACCCATATTGATACCGTGGACGTGGGATTATCACCGGATATTCATCCACAAATATTAACCTTTACCGGCGAAGATCTCTGTCTGAATAAAGAGAAAGACATCTGGCTGCGGGTTAACGAGCATCCTGAAATTCTGGCGTATCCGAATGAGGAGATTATTTTCAGCGACGGAACCAGCGTATTGGGCGCGGATAATAAATCGGCGGTCACGGTGGTCATGACGGTGCTGGAAAACCTGACCGCGGAACATCAGCACGGAGATATCGTCGTGGCGTTTGTGCCTGACGAAGAGATCGGCCTGAACGGTGCAAAAGCGCTGGACCTTAAGCGCTTTGACGTCGACTTCGCCTGGACTATCGACTGCTGCGAGCTGGGGGAAATTGTCTACGAGAACTTTAATGCGGCAGCCGCTGAAATCCGCTTTACCGGCGTAACGGCGCACCCGATGTCCGCCAAAGGCGTGCTGGTGAATCCCCTGCTGATGGCGACTGATTACATCAGCCATTTTGACCGTCTGCAAACGCCAGAGTGCACCGAGGGGCGTGAAGGCTACATCTGGTTTAACGGCATTCAGGCCGGACAGAACGAGGCCATTCTTAAGGCCAATATCCGCGACTTTGACAAGAACAGCTTTGCCGCCCGCAAGCAGCAGATTGCCGACGTTGCCGCGCGGATTGCCGCCCAACATCCAACGGCCAGGGTGGACTATCGCATTGAAGATACCTACAGCAATATCAGCAATGCGATTGGTGAGGACCGGCGCACCATCGATCTGATGTTTGAGGCGATGGAATCGCTCGGCATCACGCCGAAGCCGACGCCCATGCGCGGCGGTACCGACGGCGCGGCGCTCTCGGCAAAAGGGTTACTCACGCCGAACTTCTTCACCGGCGCGCATAATTTCCACTCGAAGTTTGAATTCCTGCCGCTGTCGTCGTTCGAGGCGTCTTACAACACGGCCCTGCAGATCTGCCTGCTGGCCGCCCGCTAAGCGGGCTTGCGCGCCAGCATCGTGGCAAAGCGCAGCTTGATGCGGTTGCCGTTTTCATCGGTGCGGTGCAGTTCGCCAACGTCTTCGTTGTATTTGAGCAACTCCCAGCCTTCGTAGTAGTTGCTCAGCTCGCCGCTCCTGAACGCAAACGGGAAGCCGACGGTGCACGGGTAATCCGCCGTGTCCATCGCGGCAACAATCAGGTTGTAGCCGCCGGGTTTGGTGCAGCGCTGCATGTTGGCGATAAGTCCCGGGATGGTTTTTGACTCCAGGAACATCAGCACCACGGTGGAGAGAATGAAATCGTACTCGCCGTCAAAACTCAGGTTGTTGAGATCTTTGATCGACGTGTGGAGGTTATCGATCCCTTCTTCCACCTTGATGCGCTCGATATTCTCGATGCTCATCGGGTTCTTATCCCACGCGGTCACCTCGTAACCGTTGGACGCCAGATAAAGGCTGTTGCGGCCATTGCCGCAGCCCAGATCCAGCGTTTTACCCGGTTTAATCTTTGCCGCACTGAAAAGCACCTCTGAATGGGTGCGGGTTAAGCCATATTTCTCTGTGAAGTAATTCTCGTCGACGGTCATTATTTTTTCCTGAGCCTGCATAATCTGAAAGTGCATTCTGAATGCCATTTTAAGGCGTTTACCGTCTGGTTGCCAACCGTTCGAAAACCGAAAAATTTGCTACGTTTAGTTAAGACGCTTATCAGAGACCTAAAGATGAATAAATATCGCCTTAGCGACGAAACCCGCCTCTGGCAGTGGAAAAACGGCGACACTACCCACTCCGTCACGCTGCGACAGATTATCGCAACGGCGGATTTTAACGACGTGACGGTCGGCACGAAAGGCGGCTGGGTTGACGATGAGCGCGCCCTCGCGCAGGACGGCGACTGTTGGATCTACGACGAAAACAGCGTGGTGTTCGCCGGTGCAACCGTGTCCGGCAACGCGCGGCTTACACTGCCGTGCATCGTTAGCCACGACGCGCATATCAGCGGCAGCTGCTGGCTGGACGCGGCAGAGGTCAGCCACGGAGCGCGCATAAGTGACAACGTCACCATTCAGCACTCCTGCGTGCGGGGCGAATGCCATCTCTACGGCGATGCCCGCATTCTGCACAACAGCGTTATCATTGCCGCCAAAGGGCTGACGCCGGACCATGACCAGATCCTGCAAATCTACGATAAGGCGACGGTGAGCCAGTCGCGCATTGTGCATCAGGCGCAAATCTACGGCGAGGCGATGGTGAATTTTGCCTTTGTTGAGCACCGCGCCGAAATATTCGACAACGCAATCCTCGAAGGTAACGACTTAAATAACGTCTGGGTGTGCGACTGCGCAAAGGTCTATGGCAACGCCCGCGTGATTGCCGGTTATGACGACGATGCTATTCCGACGGTGCGCTACAGCTCTCAGATTGCGGAGAATGCCGTGGTGGAGGGAAACTGCGTCATCAAGCACCACGTCCTGATTGGCGGTCAGGCATGGCTACGCGGCGGGCCGATCATGCTGGACGATAAAGTGGTGATTCAGGGACGCGCGCGGATCAGCGGGGACGTGCTGATCGAACATCGGGTTGAAATCACCGACGATGCGGTCATTGAAGCGTTTGCCGGGGAGAGCATTCACCTGCGCGGCGAAAAGGTGATTAACGGCGACCAGCGCATCACCCGCACCCCGCTGCTGGGCGCGTTATAGGGTATAGATCCTGCCGTAAATATTCACATCATCAAAGCGGCCATTCAGGTATTCCGCTTCCCGAAGGCACCCTTCCAGCGTAAAACCGTTACGCACGGCAACGCTGTTGCTGTGCTGATTCGCCACCCGACACTTGATCACAAAACGGCGGATCTCCCCGCGCTCAGCGTAGTAGCGCATAAACGCCTGCAGTGACCGGGAGAGAATGCCCTGCCCCTGGTTGGATTCATCCAGCCAGTAGCCGATGTACCCGGCTTTGTTAGCAGGCTCAATCGTGTTGAACGACAGCACGCCAACCAGTTCATCACTCTTGAAGATCAAAAACATTTTGGCGTAGCCGCGCTGATGCAGCATCTGATTGCTCTGCACGTTGCGGCGGGTATCCTCCTCGCTGCCGACGTGCTGCGCCCAGTCAAAGGCGGTTTGCAAAAAGGTTTTATTTTTGACGACCAGATTATGCAGATCGGCGGCGTAGCGCTCTTCGACGGCGCGAAGCTCGAGAGCGTCAGATATCGGGATTATTTCAGATTTTGCTGCGGTCATTGCCCCTCACTCTAACCCTCTCCCGAAGGGAGAGGGAATCGATCGTTAACGCATTATCCGGTCGTCAACGTAGTTACGTTTATCCGGCGCCGGTGGGAAATACTGGTACAGCCAGGTTTCACTGATGGCGTCGCCCTGACAGCGCAGGAACAGGCGCATATCCACCGGCTCCGTTGAATCCGACGTCGGATACCAGTCAAACAGGATGCGATAGCCGTCAAACGGCTCAACGTAGAGGATCTCAACCTGCTTCGCTTCACCGCTGGAGAGCGTAATCACCGGCTCGATGCCTTTTGGCGCAGCGGCCTTCAGGTCGCCGCCGACGAAGTCGATGGCAAAGCGACGTGCCCACACTTTCGGGTAATTTTCGCCCGGTGCCCAGCCTTCCGGGAAGCCGCCCATGCCGGTACGGGTGGCGAAGACGTTGGCCAGCGGAGAACGCACCGGCGGCATGGCGCTCCAGTAGAGGCGATATTTGAAGTCCAGCTCGTCGCCCGCTTTCACCGCTTTTTCCGGCTGCCAGAAGCAGACCACGTTATCCAGCGTTTCGCCGGTGGTCGGGATCTCCATCAGGCCAACCGCGCCTTTCCCCCAGTTGTTACGCGGTTCCACCCACAGGCTCGGGCGTTTGTTATACCAGCCCATCACGTCCTGATAGTGCGAGAAATCGCGGTCGAGCTGCAGCAGGCCGAACCCTTTCGGGTTTTTGTCCATATAGGCGTTGAACTGCAGCTTCTGCGGGTTGTTCAGCGGACGACAGATCCACTCCCCGTTGCCGCGCCACATTGCCAGGCGGTCGGAGTCATGAATTTGCGGGTGAATGGTGTCACACATGCGGCGTTCGTTATTACCGCAGCTGAACATGCTGGTCATCGGCGCGATGCCGAGCTGCTTGATGTCCTTTCGCGCGTAGAGATGGTTTTCCACCTCCATAATCACCTGGCTCTTCTCGCAGTGGATCACGAATTTATAGGCACCCGTGATGCTCGGGCTGTCCAGCAGGGTATAGACGGTAAAAGTCGTGTCGCCGGGCTTGACGGTTTCAAACCAGAATGACGTGAAATCGGGAAACTCTTCCGGCGTATCGGTAAAGGTATCTACCGCCAGACCGCGGGCAGACAGGCCGTACTGGTAGGTGTCATCCACCGCGCGGAAATAGCTCGCGCCCAGGAAAGAGACGATATCGCGACGCGCCAGTTCAGGGGCCTTAAAGGCGCGGAATCCCGCAAACCCGAGATCGCTTTGCCCTTCCAGCTGTTTGGTATCCACACCCGTTTCACCGTAGCTGAACAGCTCCGGACGGAAGTGGATCTCGCGCGCCATAGAGGTCGACTGGTCCAGCGAGAACATCCGCACGCGGCGGCGGAACCCCATCCCCATATGGAAGAACTGCACGTCCAGCTGACGCCCTTCAATGTTGTTCCACAGTGACTGTTTTTCATCGTAGCGGATGGCGTTATACGCCTGCGGCGTCATGGTTGCCAGCGTGTCCGGCAGCGGACGCGGCGCGCCACCCCACGGGGTTTTCGCCAGGTCATGCGCCATGGATTGCAGTACGGAGAAGTCGAAACGACGGCTCTGGCCGTCAGCAATGTCAGAGTCGGCAGCGTATGCCGCTTTGGAAAACAGGGAAGCAAGGCCAGATGTGCCGCTCAGGGCTGCCACTGCCAGCGAGCCTTTTAGAAAACGTCTGCGATTCATGCCTGGAAAAACGTCCTTATGGTCGTGTGAATGTGTTTCGCGCTCGGCGAAATGACGGCAAGAAAGAACGCACAGCCTAAACAAAAATGGTTAAGAATCCAATTGTTGGCCGGTGATTATATGAACAAAGTGAGAAATATTTTCTGTCGACCAGAACGGCCCGAAAGTGGTGTAAAAAACAGTAAATACACAAAATCATTCATGCTGGATCAAGGCGGCAAGTCTGAGAATCTCCAGGAGCTTACTTAAGTAAGTGACTGGGGTGAACAGACGTAGCCAACGCAGAGGCAGCTTGAAGGATGAAGTGTATTAAAAATGCCCCGTCAGGACATCAGCTGACGGGGCTAATGAGGCGGTTATTTTACGCTGACATCGATACCCGGGAAGTACTTATCAGCGAGTTTAGCGATCGTGCCGTCGGCACGTACTTTATCAATCGCGGCATCAAGCTGCTTTTTGGTGGCCTCGTCACCTTTACGCAACCCAAAACCGATCCCACTGCCGAGGATAGTGTCGTCAGACACCGGTTTGCCGATGAAGCCAAACCCTTTCCCCTGCGGCTTGCTGAGGAAACCTGCCTGCCCGGCCGCGGACATGACCAGCGAGGCGTCGATACGGCCATTCAGCAGATCGCCCCAGGCCATATTCTGATCTTTATAAGACACCACGGTGACACCCTGCTTTTCCCAGTGCTCTTTGGCATAGGTTTCCTGAATGGATCCCTGCAGTACGCCGATGGTTTTGCCCTTCAGCCCTTCTGGCGTTGCCTCAACCGCCGTGCCGGCCTTGCCGACCAGCTGCGACGGAATACGGTAGATCGGCTGGGTAAAATCAATGCTCTTGCGGCGCTGCTCGGTGATGTTCATCGCCGAGTTGATGGCATCAAATTTCTTCGCCACCAGCCCCGGGATCAGCGCATCAAAGGAGGTTTCAACCCAGCTGCACTTCAGCGCTGCCGCTTTGCAGATGGCATTCCCCAGCTCAACGTCAAACCCTTCCAGTTCGCCCGCCGCATTGCGGCTCTCAAACGGCGGGTATTCCGCTTCCAGACCGTAACGCAGCTCGGTGGCCGCGAAGGAAGAAAAAGTACACAGCAATCCCATGCCGACAACTAACGCGCGTAATTTCATCTCATACTCCTCAGCGTGGTTTAACCCGACACAGGGCCTGGGCACCTGCCCGTAACGTCGCCTCATCTTTCGCAAAAGAGAGACGAATCAATTTATTATCCGTACCGTCCGTATAAAACGCCGACAGCGGAATGGTGGCAACGCCGTACTCAACGATCAGCCGTTTCACCAGCTCGCTGTCGCGCTCGTCGCTGAACTGGCTGTAGTCCGCCAGCATGAAGAAAGATCCGGCGCTCGGCAGCAGCGTAAACGGTGAATCGGCCAGCAGGCTGTGCAGCAGATCGCGCTTGCGCTGGTAAAACGCAGAGAGCGATAGCCAGGTTTGCGGGTCGACCATATGCTCAGCAAACGCGTGCTGCATTGGCGTATCGGCAGAAAACATTAAAAATTGATGCACTTTACAAATCTCGTCCATCAGTACCGCAGGTGCAACACAGTAACCCACGCGCCATCCGGTGACGTGATAGGTTTTTCCGAAAGAGGAAATAATCACGCTGCGCTCCGCCAGCTGCGGGTGCGTGGCCATCCCGTGGTGCGGCTCGCCGTCAAAAACGACGTGTTCGTACACTTCGTCAGACAAAATAATGATGTCGGTATTGCGCGTCAGCGCCGCCAGCTGCTGCAGGTCACTGGCGGAGAAGACCTGACCGCTCGGGTTGTGCGGCGTATTGATGATGATCATGCGCGTGCGCGGGGTGATCGCGGCGCGAACCTCATCCCAGTTGACGGTAAAATCCGGCACGGTGAGCTTGATGGCAATCGGGGTTGCCCCCTGCAGACGGACAATCGGCGCGTAGCTGTCAAAGGACGGCTCAAAGTAGATCACCTCATCGCCCGGATGTACCAGCCCGCTAATCGCCGAATAGAGCCCTTCGCTGGCGCTGGCGGTCACCAGCACCTCGCTGGCAGGGTCATACTGCGTGCCGTAGAGCGTAGCAATTTTATCGGCAATACGTTCCCTGAGCGGCTGCAGGCCGGTCATCGACGCGTACTGGTTGTGCCCCGCCTCCATTGCGCGGGTGACGCCCGCAATCAGCTTCGGGTCGCAGGAAAAATTCGGTGCGCCCTGAGAAAGGTTAATCGCGTTATGCTGCGCCGAGAGCTGGCCGATAACGGTAAAAATGGTGGTTCCCACATCCGGCAGTTTGGAGCGCGTTTGCACAGGCGTTCGTAAAGTCATCCTCTTTCCCTTCTCATGGACATTGCATAACTATTCAAACAACATCTGTGCTGTCGGGACAATCGAATTGTTGTCATAATAGCCATGAGAAAAATGCATAGCTGAGGTGTTTTCTATGTCACGCCGTTCGCTCCCCCTTAATGCCATCGACGCATTTTTAGTCACCGCGCGTCACCTCAATCTTACCCATGCCGCGGCGGAACTGTGTCTGACGCAGGGGGCCGTGAGCCGTAAGATTGCCTCTCTTGAGGCGTGGTTTGGCTTTCCGCTTTTTGAACGCCACGCGCGCGGGCTGCGCCTCTCACCGCAGGGTAGCGCCCTGCTTCCGGAGCTGCAGTCCGCTTTCGAGCAGCTGCTGTCCGTGGCCGACCAGGCCCGCAGCCAGCACACGGTGATCCGGCTGAAGGCGCCCACCTGCGCCATGCGCTGGCTGGTGCCGCGCCTGCTGGAGGTGGAGCGCGAGCATCCGGATCTGCAAATTGCGCTGACCACCACCACCGATCACAACGTCAATTTCAAAACCGAATCTTACGACGCGGCCATTGTATTCGGCACGCACATGAGCGCAGGCGATCTGCTGTTCGAAGAGGCGCTCACCCCGGTGATAAGCCCAGTGCGTGCGGGGGCAGCGCTGAGCTCGCTGACGTTTCTGCATCCCACAAGGGATAAGACGGACTGGTCGCTGTGGCTGGCGAAACAGGAAGGTCCAGGCTTTGCCATGCACAAAAATCAACACTTCGACACGATGGATCTCGCCATTACGGCCGCCATTCAGGGGCTCGGCGTCGCAATCGCCGACGAAACGCTGGTGGCAGAAGATGTTCACGCTGGAAGGCTGGTACGGCCCTATGAGGCAAGCATAAAAACCGGCGCAAGCTACCGGCTGGTGCTGCGCGAAACGCCAGGCGAGGAAAATGGTCTCGCGGCGTTTCGCGCCTGTTTGCTTAATCGAGGCTGACGTGGTGCTTCATCACCCGCTTGAAGAGGCTCATGCGGGCGCGCATAAAGCGGTTTTCAAGCCTGAAAACTGCATGTTTATTCACGCCAATGCGTAACAGAACGTCCCGCCCTTTACGGCACGCGGGCCAGTGCGTCGGCCCGGGCAGGATGTCGCGACGACCCGCGTCACGCGCAAAACTCACCCAGTAATCGGCCACCTGGGCAGCAAACTGCAGATCCCGCTCATTGACATACTGGCGTGAAGGCTCCACCTGGCCGAGCGTATCAAAGACGTAAGGCACTTCATTGCCGTGCCACGCGCCGTTAATATAGGTGGCATGTTCCGCTTCCGCGACATAGTCAAACCAGTAACGCCAGCACAGTCCACCGACGCGCTGCTGGGCCTGCATCACCACATAGCCCATCGTGGTGAACGCCATGTCGCGGCACACCTGTCTGCCCAGCTCTTCATCGCCCTTCACACCCGGATAGAGCAGCTTAATCAGCCCCAGCCCGAAGCGGCGCTCCCGGCGAAGCTTCTGAATTTGTCCGGCGAGATCGATGCCAAACACCGCCATCACGCTGGCTTCATCGCTGTTAGAGCCAATCATCACCGGCACCGGATGCTGACGGGCGGCGAAAAAGACGTCCAACATGGCTTCCGGCAGAACACAGTCTCCAGCGATAGGCGCCGGGGCGACGTTCAGCGGCGCGGTGAGCGGCCAAAACGCCTCGGGCGGAATGGCGCGCAGCTGCCCGGCGGTCGCATTTTCCAGCCCGAAATGGGCGGCCAGCGCTTCCCCTTTTTGCAGCGCCTGCTCGCGCGGCGTGTCCGGCAGAGTGTATCCGCTTTGCACAATCGCCTTGTGGAATAATCCTGCTGCCAGCGGCGAGGCCAGCAGAGAAAGCACGCTGCGCGCGCCAGCGGATTCGCCAAACAGGGTCACATTAGCGGGATCCCCGCCAAACCCGGCGATATTCTCCCGCACCCATTCGAGCGCGGCGATCTGATCCAGCAGGGCAAAATTATGCACCACGCGCCCTTCCTCGCCTTCCAGCGCGGGATGGGCGAAAAAGCCGAGATGGCCGAGACGGTAGTTAATCGTGACCACAACCACGCCGCGCGTGGCCAGCGCTTTGCCGTTATACGGCGGCAGGCCCCCGGCACCAATCGTAAACCCGCCTCCGTGCAGCCAGACCATAACCGGGAGCGGCTCGGCCCGCTCTGCGGGAGACCAGACGTTAAGGTAGAGGCAGTCTTCGGAAAACTGGCCCGGATCGCCCCCGCCCAGCTCCTGGCAATACTCGCTGCTTTGCCAGCTTGAGGCGGAGAAGGCCTTGGCCTCACGCAGGCCATCCCAGGGTTCAGGCGGCCGGGGCGAGCGCCAGCGCCACTCCCCCACGGGCGGTGCGGCGTAGGGAATACCGCACCAGACGTGGACATTTTCATCGGTTAAACCAGACAGTGCGCCCTGGCGCGTTTCAACCACAGGGGCGGAAGGATTTTGCATAACGACCTTAATTTTTCCATCACACCCCAGCAGAGTAACGATTTCAGAGCAAACCGCAACGCTGTTTGCTGCGCGTTTCAGCCTCCTGGTAGAGCGTAAACTCGTCATACACCGGGCAGCCCAGCGCGTCTTCAAACGCATCGCGGCTGGCGTTACCGTGGCTGCGGGCCTGGGTTTCGTTCCCGAGATTGGACTGGAAAATCCCCGCAGCGCTGACCGGGAGAAAATCTTCGTAGGTGATCGGCTGGGCAACCACCCATCCGCGCTCGATCAGCGGCTGAGGATCGTCGCCCGGACGAAACGCATGCCGATGCGCTTCCCCGGCTGGCGTCAGGCGGTAGCGGAAATAAGCCAGCTCCTGACGGCGCATGAGCATTTCGCTGTCCGGGAAGGCGCTAAAGATCTCCCGCAGATGCAGCTGATGCGTCAGGTTATCTTTGCCGGTACCGGCCTGGGCGAGGAGGCTATCGTACAGTTCCCGGCCTTTTTGCGTCAGCGCCACGCCGCGCTGCTCAATCTCACCGAAGCGCGCGGTGTGGGTTCCTTTATGTTCCCCGGCAAACAGCACCGGCTCTTCCAGCGCCTTGAAGCTGGTTTGACGCAGTAATACGGGCACCTCGCGACGCGGCGGGCCTTCAATCAGTATTTTTGGCTCAATACCGTACTTCGGCATCAGCTCCTGCACCCGGTCAATATCCAGCGTGCGCGGCGTGAGGTGGTTAATATGGCAGCCCGGGAAGCAGACCACGTCGGCAATCAGGCGATGCTCGTTGCTCAGAGCCAGATAGGTCTCCCGATCGACCGTCGCATGGCGGTGCCAGCGGAAGGTTTCCACCGCTTCCTGCACAAACTCGTGGGCCTGTGCATCAGTAAAGTGCCCTTCCGACTCGTGGAGGTCGAGCAGTTCCAGACAGCGGGGGGTGAAGATGTTCCGGTGAGAGAGAATCTCCGCGGCACGTTCGCGCAGCGCGACGTTTTCAATCAGCTCAAGACGCAGCAGCGAGGTAAAGATACGAAACGGATTCCGGCACAGCGCTGCGTCTTCTATCGGACGAAACGCCGTTGAGTGGACGGGCACCCCCGCCTGAGAGAGATCGTAATAGCTGACCGGGTACATGCCCATAATGGCAAACATACGGCGCAGGGTTGAAAGTTCCTGTGCCGTGCCGACGCGGATCGCCCCGTGACGCTCCACGTTCAGGCGCGCAAGCTCATCGGCGTTAGCCAGTTGTTCATGTAATAGTGGATTATTTTCCAGAACCGCCAGGTTTACGTCCGCAACCAGTTCGAGCAAGGTGCCGTACTGCGGAACTTCCTGCTGGTACATCGCCGACATAGCCTGCGAAAAGTGTTCCCGAATGTCATCAGCCGTGATGGTGTTCGCCATGATGTCATGCCTCCAGTGAATATTACCTGGAGTGTAGAGAAACCCGTTCCTTCCGGGGGGAAAGATTTCTGATTTGTGATCTTAAGACGACAGTGGTCAAACCGTGCGCTACGGGTCCCTGAACAGCGCCGAACGGAACCGCCCTTTATGCTCAACGCTTTTATCCAGGATTTTCCTTATAATTATTTAGGGTTCCGCTTTCTAGCTATAAAGGAGTATTTTTTGGTTCTCTCCTGAATGCAAATTAACCAATTCGAGTACGCCATTATTTTTATCCTCACCTTTCAAATTTTTAGCCTGAAGTTAGGATTAATCTGAATAGTTGTTTACAAGTCCTTCCTGTCTATCCATATTTCCATTTTAAGCGAAGCGCAAATTTACAAATATTTAAAAATAACGCAACCGCAAATAGCAAAACGCATTTGACGGATGCCGAACACCGACTAGAGTTATTACTCGAACGACGAGTGATACGGAATATTTTTCGTATCGTACTGACATAACCAATATATGACTAAGAGGTTTAATATGGCAGAGCATCGTGGTGGTTCCGGTAATTTCGCTGAAGACCGTGAAAAAGCATCAGAAGCTGGACGTAAAGGTGGCCAGCATAGCGGTGGGAACTTTAAAAACGATCCGCAACGCGCATCTGAAGCGGGTAAGAAAGGGGGACAGAACAGTCACGGCGGAGGCCGTAAATCTGATAACTCCTGATCTTATTTAATACTCTTTTAATAATACCAGAGAGCATGCTGCGGGCTGAAAAGCTCGCAGTACCCTTTCTTTATTTTACCGGAGCGTAATTATTATGAATATGAAAAGCGTCGAGGATGTCTTTATTCATCTTCTGTCGGATACCTACAGCGCAGAAAAGCAGCTTACCCGAGCGTTAAGCAAGCTTGCCCGCGCCGCGTCCAGCGAGAAGCTGAGCGCCGCTTTTACCGCGCACCTGGAAGAGACGCAGGGTCAGATCGAACGTATCGACCAAATCGTCGAGCAGGAAGACGGTATCAAGCTTAAGCGCATGAAATGCGTGGCGATGGAAGGCTTAATTGAAGAAGCCAACGAAGTCATCGAAAGCACGGAAAAAAATGAAGTACGTGATGCCGCACTTATTGCCGCCGCGCAAAAAGTCGAACATTACGAAATTGCCAGCTACGGTACCCTTGCCACATTAGCAGAACAACTGGGCTATAAAAAAGCCGTTAAGCTTCTTGCCGAAACGCTGGAAGAAGAAAAAGAGACCGACCTTAAACTCACCGATCTGGCCGTAGGAAATATTAACCAAAAAGCGCAGAAATGACGCAATAAAAGGTTAAATAAAATGAGCATCAGTCCCAGGACTATTAAACGGTGCCATTTAGCGGCAGCCATAATATGGTTCATTCTCGCTATCCCCTCTGTAATATGGTGGAAGAATAGCGTGCTATGGGTCATTATCATCAGTATTTACGCCAATATTGTCGGCCATTTATCTGGCTACAGTGCCGCGCGTGCCGATCAGGCTGCTGAAAGTGAGACCAAATAAGCGAACCCCTAATGAGGATACAATGATGAATCACGTAGAACACTACCATGACTGGCTACGCGATGCCCATGCGATGGAAAAGCAAGCCGAATCTATGCTGGAATCCATGGCCAGCCGTATCGATAATTATCCTGATGTTCGCGCCAGAATTGAGCAGCATATTAATGAGACAAAACGGCAAATTACATTGCTGGAAGAAATCCTCGACCGTAATGATATTTCTCGTTCGGTTTTAAAAGATTCGATGAGCAAAATGGCGGCGCTCGGGCAGTCCATCGGCGGCATGTTCCCGTCTGATGAGATCGTGAAGGGCTCGATCAGCGGTTATGTTTTCGAACAGTTTGAAATAGCCTGTTATACCTCCCTGCTGGCGGCGGCCAAAAAAGCGGGCGACACCGCCTCGATACCTGCGATTGAGACGATTCTGGCTGAGGAACGCGAAATGGCCGACTGGCTGATTCGTCATATTCCGCAGACCACGGAACAGTTCCTGCTGCGTTCTGACGCATCGGGCGTCGAAGCGAAAAAATAACCCGGGAGAATCGCCATGTTCCGACACGTCAAACAGCTGCAATACACGGTTCGCGTTGCCGAACCGAACCCAGGCCTCGCCAATCTTTTACTGGAACAGTTCGGTGGGCCACAGGGCGAACTTGCTGCCGCCTGCCGCTACTTTACGCAAGGATTAAGCGATGACGATCCGGGCCGTAAAGATATGCTGATGGATATCGCGACCGAGGAGCTAAGCCACCTCGAAATCATCGGTACTCTGGTCGGCATGCTGAATAAAGGCGCCAAAGGCGCGCTGGCGGAAGGGGTGGAAAACGAGGCTGAGCTGTATCGGTCCATGACCGAAAACGGCAATGACAGCCACATCACCTCCCTGCTCTACGGTGGCGGCACCCCGCTCACTAACTCGGCGGGCGTGCCCTGGACGGCAGCCTACGTCGATACCATCGGCGAGCCTACGGCGGACCTGCGCTCAAACGTGGCAGCTGAGGCACGAGCGAAAATCATCTATGAACGGCTGATCAACGTGACCGACGATCCCGGCGTAAAAGATGCGCTGGCGTTTCTGATGACGCGCGAGGCGGCGCATCAGCTCTCCTTTGAGAAGGCGCTGCAGTCGATCCGTAATAATTTCCCACCGGGAAAACTGCCGCCAATCGAGGAATTCACCAACAAGTACTACAATATGTCTGAAGGTGGAGAGGTTCGCGGAAGCTGGAACAGCGATAAACATTTCGATTACGTTGAGTCCCCCCAGCCTGCGGTTGACGGCGGCGATGGCAGCGCAAGCGTCACGCTCACGACCGAACAGGCAACCCTGGTCAAGGCGATGTCTGCCCGCACGAAGTCCGATCCACATTCTGACCCGCTGACCGGTGCCGAGCTGGGTGCCGGTAAGACTAAACCGTAATCGGTTTTGCCGGGCAGCCATAAACTGCCCGGCAATTCTCGTGCCCCATCGTTTCAGAGGTACGGACCATGTTCGAACTCGACGCGTTCCATCTGGCCAGAATTCAGTTCGCTTTTACCGTCTCGTTTCATATCCTTTTTCCTGCGATCACCATCGGCCTCGCCAGCTATCTGGTGGTGCTGGAGGGCATGTGGCTGCGCACCAAAAACGACGTCTGGCGATCGTTGTACCATTTCTGGCTCAAGATATTTGCCGTTAACTTCGGGATGGGCGTCGTTTCCGGCCTGGTCATGGCGTACCAGTTTGGCACCAACTGGAGCGGATTCTCACAGTTCGCGGGCAGTATTACCGGCCCCCTTCTGACCTATGAAGTGTTAACCGCCTTCTTCCTCGAGGCCGGTTTCCTTGGCGTCATGATGTTCGGCTGGAATAAGGTCGGCCCGGGCCTGCACTTCTTTTCAACCTGCATGGTGGCGCTCGGCACGCTGATGTCGACCTTCTGGATCCTCGCCTCCAACAGCTGGATGCATACGCCGCAGGGCTTCACTATTGAGAACGGACAGGTTATCCCGCAGGACTGGCTGGCGATCGTCTTTAATCCCTCCTTCCCTTACCGCCTTATTCACATGGCTATCGCCGCGTTTCTGAGCAGCGCGCTGTTTGTCGGCGCGTCGGGCGCATGGCACCTGCTGCGCGGTAACGATACCCCCGCCGTCCGCACCATGTTTTCCATGGCGATGTGGATGGCGCTGCTGGTCGCCCCTATCCAGGCGGTCGTGGGCGATATGCACGGCCTGAACACGCTTGAGCATCAGCCGGCCAAAATTGCCGCCATTGAGGGGCACTGGGAAAATCCGCCGGGCGAGGCCACTCCGCTGCTGCTGTTTGGCCTGCCGGATATGGACGAAGAGCGCACCAAATACGGTCTGGAGATCCCCGCGCTCGGCAGCCTTATCCTGACCCACAGTCTGGATAAGCAGGTCCCGGCGCTGAAGGATTTTCCGAAAGAAGATCGGCCAAACTCGACCATCGTTTTCTGGTCGTTCCGCGTCATGGTCGGGATGGGGCTGCTGATGATTACCCTCGGGCTGATTAGCGTCTGGCTGCGCTATCGTCATCGACTTTACTACTCGCGTCCGTTCCATTGGTTTGCCCTCTGCATGGGGCCTGCCGGGCTGCTGGCGCTGCTCGCCGGCTGGGTGACCACCGAGGTGGGCCGTCAGCCGTGGGTGGTCTACGGCTATCTGCGCACCATCGACGCGGTATCGCTGCACAGCACCCTGCAGATGAGCATCAGCCTGCTGGCGTTCTTCGTTGTCTACTCATCCGTGTTTGGCGTGGGCTATGTTTATCTTATCCGGCTGATTAAGAAAGGTCCGCAGCCCGTCGATACGCTGACGTCAAACACCTCGGGCACGCCCGCTCGTCCGCTGTCTGCCGCGGAGTCTGTTCCGGAAGAGGAGAGAATCTGATGGGCGTCGATATCTCAGTGATTTGGTTTGCCATCATCGTGTTTGCCACGCTGATGTACATCATTATGGACGGCTTCGATCTGGGGATTGGCCTGCTGTTTAACTTCGTGGGCGACGCGAAAGAGCGCGACGTGATGGTCAACAGCGTGGCGCCGGTCTGGGACGGCAACGAGACCTGGCTGGTGCTCGGTGGCGCGGGCCTGTTCGGCGCGTTTCCGCTGGCCTATGCGGTGATTATTGATGCGCTGACGATACCCCTCACCGCGATGCTGATCGGCCTCATCTTTCGCGGCGTCGCCTTTGAGTTCCGCTTCAAAGCCACGCCCTCGCACCGCAAGTTCTGGGACTACTCCTTTGCCGGCGGCTCCCTGCTTGCCACCTTTAGCCAGGGCGTGGTGGTAGGGGCCGTGATCAACGGCTTTGACGTCGAAGGCCGACGTTTTGTCGGCTCTGCGCTAGACTGGCTCACCCCCTTCAACCTCTTCTGCGGCATCGGTCTGGTCGTCGCCTACACGCTGCTGGGCACCACCTGGCTCATCATGAAAAGCGAAGGCGCGCTGCAGGCCCGCATGCGCGAGCTGACCCGCCACGTGCTGCTGGCACTGATGGTCGTCATCGCTGTGGTGAGCATCTGGACGCCGCTCGGCTGGCAGTACGTGGCCGAGCGCTGGTTTACCCTGCCCAACTTCTTCTGGTTCCTGCCGGTTCCGCTGCTGGTCGGGCTGTTCAGCGTGCTGATCTGGCGCCTGACCCGCAACCCGGCCAGCCACGCGCGCCCCTTCCTGCTGACGCTGGGGCTGATCTTCCTCGGGTTTAGCGGCCTGGGTATCAGCCTCTGGCCAAACATTATTCCGCCGCGCATCACCCTGTGGGAAGCCGCGGCCCCACCCGCCAGCCAGCTGTTTATGCTGGTAGGCACGTTGCTGATTATTCCGGTGATCCTGGTGTACACCGCCTGGAGCTACTACGTCTTCCGCGGCAAAGTGTCGGATACTGAAGGCTATCACTGAGGAACGCTATGACGGACTGGCATACACGAGCCATCATTTATCAGATTGATACCGCGCTATTTTATGATTTGAACGGCGATGGCTGTGGGGACATCGCCGGGATAGCGTCTAAGCTACGCTATATTCGCCGCATGGGGGCGACGGTCATCTGGATCACCCCGTTTTACCTCACGCCTTTTCTCGATGAAGGCTATGACGTCAGCGACCACCTCCAGGTGGACCCCCGCTTCGGAAAGCTGGCCGATATCATCGCCTTTATCGAACAGGCCCGCGAGCTGGGCATGCAGGTCATTATCGAGCTGCTGATCCAGCACACGTCGGACGCGCATCCCTGGTTCCAGCAGGCCCGCCGCAATCCGGCGTCACCCTATCGTGATTACTATCTCTGGTCGGATAGCGACGAGGACGATACGCCCCCCATGTTTCCCGGCGTGGAAAAGAGCATCTGGAGTTGGGACGACGAGGCGGGACAATACTACCGGCACATGTTTTATCGCCACGAGCCGGATCTGAACCTCACCTCGCCCGCGGTGCTTAAAGAGATTGAAAACATCATCCTCTTCTGGCTCAAGCTGGGCGTATCGGGATTTCGCCTCGATGCTGCCTCCCATCTCACCACGCAGGCAGGCAACGGTGACGAAAAAAAAGGGCTGTGGATCCTCGAGCATATGCGGCGTCTTATCGAACAGCGCAATCCGGACGCGATCCTGCTGGGTGAGGTCGACGTTGAGGTGGAGGCCTATCAGGACTACTTCGGTAATAACGACCGCCTTAATCTGGTGCTCAACTTCTGGCTCAACAAGTATTTCTACGTCAGCCTGGCCCGCAAAAGCGCCCGCCCGCTGCGCAATGCGGTGAAGAAGATGATCGTCCCGCCTGACTCCTGCTGTTTTGCCAACTGGCTGCGCAATCACGACGAGCTGGATCTGGAAGGCATCAGTCAGAAAGACAAACAGTTTGTCCTCGATACCTTCGCCCCTGACAAAGAGATGAACGTCTATCAGCGCGGGATCCGCCGCCGCCTGGCGCCGATGCTCAACGGCGATCGGAAGCGGCTGGCGTTCTGCCACGCGGTGCTGTTTTCCCTGCCGGGTGTCCCGGTGATGCGCTACGGCGACGAGATAGGCATGGGGGACGACCTGGATCTGGAGGAGCGCTACGCCGTCCGTACCCCGATGCAGTGGGCGGGGTCACAGGGAGGAGGTTTCTCTGCGGCAGCCCCTGAAAAATTTATCGCGCCGATTATCGACCGCGGCCCTTACCGCTATCACAAAGTCAACGTCGCCGATTCGCTGCTTCACCGCAACTCGCTCCTGCACCGGATCATCGATATTGCCACTACCCGCTCGGAGTTCCCCGAAATTGCCGTTGCGCCCTTTCGGCTTATCGCAATCGATGATGACGCGGTGCTGGGGCTCTATTACGAAACCGACGAGCGCAGCATCCTGACCTTCGTTAACTTCAGCGACGAGCCGGTGCAGTTCACCGCAAAGGGGATCCGCAACGCCACCTGGACCGCCTGTCTCGCGGACAAGCGCTACGATGATGCGCTGATTTGCGGTAAAACCGTTCAGCTCAGTCTTGGCGGCTACGGCTACCGCTGGTTCTGGACGCACCGTAGCGCGCTGCGCTGATTACGGTTTCCGGCGGGTTATCAGACGCGTCAGCACTACCCCCGCCACCGCGAGGGCGCCCAGCGCTACCTTACCCGGCATGCCGGAGGTGACGGACGGCGCGCGGGTTTTCGCCTCATCAGTAAAGCGGCCATGGATTTTATGCAGATCGTTAACCGGCTGGTCGAGATAGTCCCGGCGATCCGGCGCGTTGAGGTCGTCGGTCATCTGGCCTTCCCAGGCCTTTTTCACCATCAGCCGGTCAAGAAAACCGGGGAAGAAAAATTGCCCGACGATGGACTGGATGGTACTGCTGCCAACCCACAGCTCGCGCACCGGCTTTTGCGCCACTCTGAAGATGGCGCTGGCGGCCACCTCAGGCTCAAAGACCGGCGGCACCGGACGCATCGCCCAGGCGAACTTGTTCCTCGCCCATTCGAACTGCGGGGTATTGAGCCCCGGCATCTGGACCATCGAAAGCTGAACCCGGCTGTTCTCATGCATCAGCTCGGTACGCACCGCATCGGTGAACCCGCGGATCGCCGCTTTTGCCCCGCAGTAGGCTGACTGCAGCGGAATAGAACGGTAGGCCAGCGCGGACCCCACCTGGATAATCACGCCCCTGTCGCGCGGAACCATAAGCTCAAGCGCGGCGCGAGTGCCGTTTACGTAGCCGAGGTACGTCACCTCAGTCACGCGCCGAAACTCGTCCGGCGTAAGGGTGCGAAACGGCGCCAGAACGGCCCCCATGGCGTTGTTCACCCAGACATCAATCGCGCCGAGGCGATACTCAATTTCGTTAGCGGCATCCACCACCGCCTGGCTGTCGGCGACGTCCGCCTGCACGGCGTGGGCATTAACGCCAAAGCGCCGTAGCTCCTCCTGGGTCGAGTGCAGGCTGGCTTCATCGCGGGCGATGAGCCCCACGTCGTAACCCGCCTTTGCAAAGTGCAGCGCCGTGGCTTTTCCCACGCCCGCCGTCCCGCCGGTAATCACTATGACAGCCATAGAACCTCCACGTGAGTTTATCCGTTATTCCCGTCCGACAACGTTGTTACCAGTTCAGCCAGCGAGTAATGCACCGCTTTTTCGACCACGTCCTGACAGTCACCGGAGAAAAGCACGGTGCGGGTCTTCGTCTCGCCGCGTATATTCCACGCGAAGCAGACCGTCCCCGCCGCCGTGCCGTCGTCGCCCCCTTCCGGGCCCGCGTAGCCGCTGATGGCGATGCTGATATCGGCCTGGGCGATGTCGCGGATACTGGCGGCCATTTCGGTTACCGTCTGCTCGCTCACGGCCGTAAACCGCTCAAGCGTCTCAGGACGCACGCCGAGGATCCGCGCTTTGGCTTCATCGCTGAACACGACCAGGCCGACATCATAAAATTCGGCGGTGTTTTCCTCTGCGCAAAGCGCTACCGAGAGCTTGCCGCCCGTGCAGGATTCCGCGGTGGTTAAGCGAAGCCCGAGATCGGTTAATTTGCTCGCCAGCTTTTTTGTCAGTTCACCCACGGTATTATTACTGTCGTGAAAAAGATTGCTCATCTTACCGCCTCTTATTTCTCGAAAGGAATGATTGAAATATGTCCATTGCGCTCAAGTATGGCATATTTAATCTCACTCATTTCTGTAAGCCCATTATTTTGACGCGCTGACACCAGAATATCATCACAGGATACGTCGACTTTTTTCAGCTTATCGGCTAACGGCACTCCATTCTCGACCAGAATCACCGGCGTACCATCCAGAATATTCTCCACAGGGGAAAAATATTTTTTCATCAAGCCGAATATTATATCCACCACCACCAACGTAGTAATAGTAATCATCGCGCCGGTAACGGAAAAATCCTGTCCAAGAAGCGCCTGCTGCGTGGCTTCACTAATTATCAGGAGCAGGATGAGATCGAAGCTGGTCATCTGCAGCAGCGCGCGACGCCCGGCCACTTTAAATACCACCACGAGGAACAGATAAATAGCCAGCGCGCGAAAGACCATATCCATATCAGCCTCCTAGGGGTAAATGAATTGCCAGATGTTAATCTCCGGCTCGCTGTTGACGCGGATGACGGTGTTCCATTTACCGGCTCTGGAAGGTGTCGTGAACAGTAACACGGAGAAGCTGTCTGTTTTTTTCAGGTTGTTATAGACAAAAAAGAGGGTCTTCCCACGGCTGAACATGCTGTCCGGCTGCGGCCAGACGCTGCCGGGCTCATACGCATCGCTGCTCTCGCTGGTCATGCTAAGGACATACTTCCCCTCGGTCTGCACCGGAAACGCGAGCGCCATCCGCGTCTCTGTCTCCCGTCGTCCAAAGCGTTCATAGTCTATGGTGAGTGATTTAGCGGAATTCGTTTTGACCGTGTCGCTGACCATTCCGCTGGAAAACAGACCGGCAATCGCCGCGACGATAATACCCAGCAGAACAATAAAACCCACCTGACGAAACGCGTATTCAAACGTCAGCAAACGGTAACTCTCATCTATCCCGGGTAACTTTTCATTTTCACGCTTCATGGCCATCGTCACCGTTTCGCTTATTTCCAGATAATTTTGATTTCTAACGCGAATGTTTTTAGGACTTATCACATTTGCCACATAAAGGAATAGCAACAATACTTAATAAGTCAAGACACGCAAAATGAAGGATATCGGATGAAATTATCACTTATTTCCGCCTTATTGATATTTCTGGTTCCGTCCGCATGGGCAGATAATAACGGGGGTTTACAAAAAGGTGAAGCGCCACCGCCTCCCCACGCGCTTGATAGCGGATATCGCGGAACAGACGACGCGCGTATTATGACCATCAAACAGGCAAAAGAATTGCACGATGGTGCGACAATTTCATTACGCGGTAATCTTATTGACGGTAACGGCGATAAGTTTGTATTTCAGGATAAAACCGGAAAAATCGACGTTATTATTCCCCAGGCAGTTTTCGACGGCAGAACGGTAAAACCCGACCAGATGATCAGTATCAACGGTTCGCTTGATAAAAAATCATCTCCTGCCGTCGTCCGTGTTGATCGTTTGCAGAAATAATTCAGCGAAGCGTTAACGCTGCAGTTATCCATCAAATCTCACCCCTTGGCTTAAGGAGTCAGCTATGAGTGATACTAAACAACGTACGAACGCTTACCCGCAGCCCCCGTTCCCGGAACAGCCGCAAACGCCGCCGGGACTGGCATCTGAAATGCAGCCCGTACCCGACCACGGGGAACAAAGCTATAAAGGGCATGGCCGCCTTGCCGGCAAAAAAGCGCTGATTACCGGCGGAGACTCCGGTATTGGGCGCGCGGTCGCTATCGCCTATGCGCGTGAAGGCGCTGACGTTGCCATTAACTACCTGCCCGAAGAGGAAAAAGACGCCGCTGAGGTCATCGACCTGATCGAAGCGGAAGGCCGCAAGGCCGTCGCGCTGCCAGGGGACGTCCGGGACGAAACGTTCTGCAAAAATCTGGTTGAAGAAGCCGTCTCGAAGCTGGGCGGGCTGGACATTCTGGTCAACAACGCCGGCCGTCAGCAGTTCCGTGAATCGCTTGAGGAACTGACCACGGAAGATTTTGACGCAACGTTTAAAACCAACGTTTACGCGCCGTTCTGGATCACCAAAGCGGCGCTGCGCCACCTGAAAGCGTCGTCCGTTATCATTAATACCTCCTCCGTTCAGGCGGTGAAGCCCAGCCCCGTTTTGCTGGACTACGCCCAGACGAAAGCCTGTCTGGCGGTGTTTACCAAATCCTTAGCCAAACAGCTGGGTCCGAAAGGCATTCGCGTCAACGCAGTTGCTCCTGGCCCTTACTGGACGGTTCTGCAATCCAGCGGCGGACAGCCGATGGAAAAAGTGAAGGAGTTCGGGGGCGACACCCCGCTGGGACGTCCGGGCCAGCCCGTCGAGATTGCCCCGCTGTACGTCACGCTGGCCTCGGATGAATGTTCATTTACGTCCGGCCAGGTGTGGTGTTCCGATGGCGGTGACGGCGTGATCTAAACCGGTAAACGATACCCCTCCGCAATGAGCAATAAATGAACAAGGATGTTCGCTTTTATTCCCCTGCCAAAAAACATGTTGTAACTCAAACAGATCAAATGTTAAAAATATTTTGCTATCAGGTTATCAAAATTAAACAACTTAACTTGTCACCCGCATCGCTCTGTTTTTAACATCGCCTATGGAAAAAAATGGTCTGTTCAGTCAGCGCATACGCTTGCGCCATTTGCATACATTTGTGGCCGTCGCTCAACAGGGAACGCTGGGGCGTGCGGCTGAAACTCTCAACCTGAGCCAGCCTGCGCTCTCAAAAACTCTCAACGAGCTGGAACAGCTGACCGGTGCCCGTCTTTTTGACCGCGGCCGGCTGGGGGCGCAGCTTACCATCGTGGGTGAACAGTTCCTCACGCACGCCGTTAAAGTGCTGGATGCGCTCAATACCGCAGGCCAGTCCCTGCACCGAAAAGAAGAGCAATCCAGTGAGGTGGTGCGCGTGGGTGCTTTGCCTACCGCGGCGCTGGGCATCCTTCCGCCCGTTATCGGCCAGTTCCACAAGCAGCAGCGGCATACCACGATTCAGGTCGCCACCATGAATAACACCATGCTGCTCGCGGGGCTGAAATCAGGCGAACTGGATCTCGGTATCGGTCGCATGTCCGACCCTGAGCTGATGGGAGGCCTCAACTATGAACTGCTGTTCCTGGAGTCCCTGAAGCTGGTGGTTCGTCCCGATCACCCCCTGCTGCAGGACACTGTCACCTTAAGCCGCGTGATGGAGTGGCCAGTAGTGGTTTGCCCGAAAGGGACCGTTCCCCGCCAGACCGCCGAAACCTTGCTGCAAATGCAGGGATGTACGCTGCCGTCAGGATGTATCGAAACGCTGTCGGCCTCGCTTTCGCGCCAGCTTACGCTGGATTATGACTACGTCTGGTTCGTTCCCTCCGGCGCGGTAAAAGATGATTTACGCCAGGGAACGCTGATCGCCCTGCCGATTACCTCCCCTGGCCCCGGTGAACCTATCGGCATTTTGACCCGCGTAGACACGCCGCTTTCAACGGGCGCGCAGACGCTGCTGAGCGCTATCCGTAAATCAATGCCGGTCTGACACTTTTCTCCCCTCGCCCTAACCCTCTCCCCAGCGGGGCGAGGGCATTGTCCTGCGCCCTAATCAATTAATGCGAAATCATTCATTAACAATTGCGCAAAACATTTTAACAGTTTTATCATAGCGACGAATTCACCAAATGGTTCGTAAATAATTTTACAACCCCGAATTCAACCGTATTAATCATTCTTCCCTCCGCATTTATTACCCAACTGGTACACACCCAGCGCGACGGGGGGATCTTAAGGAGACAGAAATGGCATTTGGCAGCGCGCCACGTGGGATACCGCGTATCCTGCAGTGGCTTCTTGCCGGACTGATGTTGCTCATCGGTCTGGCAGTCGGCGGGCTGGGCTTTAAGCTCGTCACCGTAGGCGGAAGTGGATACTTCCTGATAATGGGCGTGGTGATGGTGATTGCCGCGATCCTGATTTTCCTCAACCGTAGCAGCGGGATCGTGCTTTACGGCATCGCGTTTATTGCCTCGCTGTTCTGGGCGGTAGGCGATGCGGGCTGGGATTTCTGGCCGCTCTTCTCCCGCCTGTTTACCTTTGCCGTACTGGCCTTCCTCTGCGCCATCGTCTGGCCTTTCCTGCGCGCGGCAAACCACAGCGCCGCGAACAAGGCTCCCGCTTTTGGCGTCGCGGCCGTGCTCGCGGTAGCGATGCTGGTCAGCCTGGGCTGGATGTTTAAGCCGCAGACCCTCGTGGCAGCGAACGAGCCCGTTCCGGTGAAACCCGTCGCCCCCGGCGAGCAGCAAAAGAACTGGGCGCACTGGGGCAATACCACCCACGGCGACCGTTTCGCCGCGCTGGACCAGATTAACAAGCAAAACGTCAGCGATCTGAAGGTCGCCTGGGTTGCGCACACCGGCGATATTCCGCAGAGCAACGGCTCCGGCGCGGAAGATCAGAACACGCCATTGCAGATTGGCGACACGCTGTACGTCTGTACTCCATACAGTAAAGTGCTGGCGCTGGACGTGGATTCCGGCAAGGAAAAATGGCGCTACGATTCCAAAGCCACGGCACCTAACTGGCAGCGCTGCCGCGGTCTGGGCTATTTTGAAGACCATTCCAGCGTGACAACGTCACAGGCAGAAACACCGACTGCGGCATGCCCTCGCCGCCTGTTCCTGCCGACCACCGACGCCCGCCTGATTGCCATCAACGCGGATACCGGCAAGGTCTGCGAAGACTTCGGCGACCATGGCACGGTGGATCTGAGCGTCGGCATGGGCGAGATCAAGCCCGGGTATTATCAGCAGACCTCCACGCCGCTGGTTGCCGGGAATGTGGTTGTCGTCGGCGGTCGCGTCGCGGATAACTACTCCACCGGCGAACCGCCGGGCGTAGTGCGCGCCTACGACGTTCACACCGGTAAGCTGGCGTGGGCGTGGGATCCGGGTAATCCGAACCTGACCGGCCTGCCGCCGGAAGGCCAGACCTACACCCGCGGCACGCCGAACGTCTGGTCCGCGATGTCTTACGACGCTAAGCTGAACCTGATCTACCTGCCAACCGGCAACGCCACCCCGGACTTCTGGGCGGGTGAGCGTACCGCGCTGGACGATAAGTACAGCTCCTCCATCGTCGCCGTGGACGCGACCACCGGTCAGGTGCGCTGGCATTTCCAGACGACCCATCACGACCTGTGGGACTTTGACCTGCCTTCCCAGCCGCTGCTGTACGACCTGCCCGACGGTAAGGGCGGCACCACGCCTGTGCTGGTGCAGACCAGCAAGCAGGGCATGATCTTCATGCTTAACCGCGAAACCGGCAAGCCGGTGGCGAAGGTAGAAGAACGTCCTGTCCCGGCCGGTAATGTGGAAGGTGAACGCTACTCCCCGACCCAGCCGTATTCCGTTGGCATGCCGATGATTGGCAACCAGGCGCTGACCGAATCCGACATGTGGGGCGCGACTCCGGTCGACCTGCTGCTGTGCCGCATTCAGTTTAAAGAGATGCGTCATCAGGGCGTCTTCACCCCACCAGGTCTCGACCGTTCCCTGCAGTTCCCCGGCTCACTCGGCGGGATGAACTGGGGCAGCGTCTCCGTTGACCCGAACAACAGCCTGATGTTCGTCAACGATATGCGCCTGGGTCTGGCAAACTACATGGTGCCGCGCGCGAACGTGGCGAAAAACGCCAGCGGCATCGAGATGGGTATCGTCCCGATGGACGGCACGCCGTTCGGCGCGATGCGCGAACGCTTCCTGTCGCCGCTGGGCATTCCATGCCAGAAGCCGCCGTTCGGCACCATGTCGGCCGTTGACCTGAAAACCGGCAAGCTGGTCTGGCAGGTCCCTGTCGGCACGGTGGAAGATACCGGCCCGCTGGGCATTCGCATGCACATGCCAATCCCAATCGGTATGCCGACCCTGGGCGCATCACTCTCTACCCAGTCCGGCCTGCTGTTCTTCGCCGGCACGCAGGATTTCTACCTGCGCGCGTTTGATACTGCCACCGGGAAAGAGATCTGGAAAGACCGCCTGCCGGTCGGCAGCCAGTCCGGCCCGATGACCTACGTATCGCCGAAAACCGGTAAGCAGTACATCATCATCAACGCCGGGGGCGCTCGACAGTCGCCGGATCGGGGTGATTACGTTATCGCGTACGCGTTGCCCGATAAGAAATAAGATGTGAAAAAGGGACCGAAAGGTCCCTTTTTTATCTGGTGGCGCAACTCAGAACGTTTCCCAGTTATCCCCGGAAACCGTCGCCGCCGGGCGTAGCGGAGCGCTCTTCGCTAACGGCGCAGACGACGCCGCGCGGCCCGGCTTTACACTGCTCAACCGAAACGCCCCAACCGCCTCGGTCAGACGCGCCCCCTGTTCTTCCAGTGACGCCGCCGCCGCGGAAGCTTCTTCCACCAGCGAGGCGTTCTGCTGGGTCACTTTATCCATCTCAGAAATCGCCTGGCTCACCTGCACGATACCGCGGCTCTGCTCGTCGGACGCTGCGGCAATCTCCAGCATGATGTCGGTCACGCGTTTAACCGCGTCGACGATTTCATTCATGGTGTTACCGGCGGCGACAACTTCACCGGAGCCCTGGTCGATCAGCGAGACCGATTCGTTGATCAGGCTTTCGATCTCTTTTGCGGCATTCGCACTGCGGCTTGCAAGGGTTCGGACTTCGCTTGCCACCACGGCAAACCCGCGCCCCTGTTCACCCGCCCGCGCCGCTTCTACCGCCGCGTTAAGCGCCAGGATATTGGTCTGGAAGGCAATGCTGTTGATGACGGCGGTGATCTCCGAGATTTTCTTCGAGCTGCTGGAGATATTGCCCATGGTTTTAACCACGCCGGAGACCATCTGGCCGCCGCGGCTGGCTTTCCCGGACGCATCTTCAGCCAGCTTGCTGGCATGATGGGCGTTATCGGCGTTCTGCTTCACCGTCGCGGTCAACTGTTCCATGCTTGCGGCGGTTTGCTCAATGGCTGCGGCCTGCTGCTCGGTACGTGAAGAGAGATCGGTGTTACCGGCAGAAATCTCGCTGGTGCCGCGATAGATCTCCTCCGCCCCCTGACGTACGGTGCCCACCGTGTTTTCCAGCGAGTGCTGCATGGTTTGCAGATCGCGCGTCAGGCGGCCAATTTCGCTGCGCCCGGCCACATCGTCCGGCATCGTCAGGTCGCCTTTGGCGATATTCTCGATACGTTTCGCTGCCCGCTGCAGCGGATTGATTACCGTGCGGCGCAGCACGACAAAGGTCATGGCCGTCAGTACCAGCGCCAGTGCAAACGCGCCCACCATAAACATCAGGCCCAGCTGCGTGCGGCTGTGCGCCTGCGCCGTCAGCGCATTGGCACGGTCGGTACGGATCTTAATCGCCTTCAGCAGCACGGCGTTGTAAGCATCATCCAGCGGGCGCGCCGTTTCGTTTTCGTGGTTGATAATCGCTTCGAACATGCCGTTTTTGGCGAATTTCAACATCGGCTGCATGCCCGAGATATAGGCGTCGTAGCGTGCTTTCAGATCAGCGTCCAGCGCTTCGTCTGAAGAGGTGCGCACCGTACGGTTCATATAGGCGGTAAAGCTCTCCTGGGACTGCTTAATACGCTTTTCCGCCTCGCTGATGTTCTGCTTCATCGCATCCATCTCCGCGATACGGCTTGCCGCACCGGCGTGGATCAGATTGATACGTGCGGTTCGCAGATGGTTTGAGCTGTTCGACAGCCCCATACGCACCTGAATTTCGGATGTGACATCCTGCTGATCGTTATCGGCCTGCAGCAGGAAATACCCCGCAAGACCCGAGCTCAAGGCAAACAGAAGAATAATGCCACCGAGAATGGAGGAAAACAGCGGAACCAGCCTGATGTGATGCAAGAAGCCCAGCTTGCGCTGCGCCAGCATCGAAGTAGTGTTGTCCATGACCGTCGACTCTCTTGTAGGTAAGATGCGTAAAAACACGCCTGTTAAATAGTCATCGGCACGGCAGAGATTTAGATTACGGCTAAAAACGCCGCACTGGTCACACTTTAGAGAAGATTATTAAAGAAACGCCAGCGGTGAAAAACCGCTGGCAGAAGAGTTACTTGTCGCCGAAATGAATGACGGTACGGATGGATTTTCCTTCGTGCATCAGATCGAACGCGTCGTTGATCTGCTCCAGCGGCAATCGGTGGGTAATGAACGGGTCGAGCTGAATCTTGCCGACCATCGCATCTTCCACCATACCCGGAAGCTGGGTACGGCCCTTCACGCCGCCAAACGCGGAGCCGCGCCACACGCGACCGGTGACCAGCTGGAATGGACGGGTTTTAATCTCCTGGCCCGCACCGGCCACGCCAATGATAATGCTCTCGCCCCAGCCTTTGTGGCAGCATTCGAGCGCGGAACGCATCACGTTCACGTTGCCGATACATTCAAAGCTGAAGTCAACGCCGCCGTCGGTCATCTCAACGATGACATCCTGAATCGGTTTTTCGTGATCTTTCGGGTTCACGAAATCGGTCGCGCCCATTTCACCCGCCAGCTTGAATTTCTCCGGATTGGTGTCGACCGCGATGATACGCCCGGCCTTCGCCTGCACCGCGCCCTGAATCACCGCCAGACCAATACCGCCGAGACCGAACACCGCCACGGTGTCGCCCTCTTTCACTTTTGCCGTGTTATGCACCGCGCCAATGCCGGTGGTCACGCCGCAGCCCAGCAGGCAGACTTTATCCAGCGGTGCCTGCGGGTTCACCTTCGCCAGGGAAATTTCCGCGCATACGGTGTATTCGCTGAAGGTGCTGGTGCCCATGTAGTGATAAACAGGCTCGCCGTTATAAGAGAAACGGGTGGTACCGTCCGGCATCAGTCCTTTCCCCTGGGTAGCGCGAACCGCCTGGCAGAGGTTGGTTTTACCGGATTTACAGAACTTACACTCGCCGCACTCAGCGGTGTACAGCGGGATAACGTGATCGCCAGGCTTCAGGCTGGTCACGCCCTCGCCCACTTCCACCACAATCCCGCCGCCTTCATGGCCGAGTACCGCCGGGAAAACACCTTCAGGATCGTCGCCTGACAGCGTAAACGCATCGGTATGGCACACGCCGGTATGGGTGATTTTGATCAGCACTTCGCCTTTCTTCGGCGGTGCCACGTCGATTTCAACGATTTTGAGCGGCTGGCCGGGACCAAATGCAACTGCAGCGCGAGATTTCATATGTCTTCCCTTTTTGTCAGGTGTGTGGGTTTATTTTAGATAAGAGCGCAGCAAATGGCCGACTTCTGCCATGCGTACGGCTCGCTGATCCGGCGTGGTTTCCCCCGTCACCAGCTCATCTTTGAGGTGAATTTCAACCATTTCGCCCATCAGGCCATTGGCAGCCCCGCGCACGGCGGCGATTTGCTGCAGGATGGCCAGACAGGGATCGCCCGACTCCAGCGCGCGTTCAAGGGCATCAACCTGGCCCCGAATGCGGCGGACGCGAGTAAGAATACGTTTTTTATCTTCGGGTGAATGCGGCATACGCCCTCCGTTAAGATACTATAGGGGGGTATGGTATTTAACTTTCCTGGAGATGTAAACCTTCTATTTGAACAGTATATTTGACGACAATGCGATTGCCGCCGCACAACGTTATGCCGCCAGTATAACCTCTCCATAATCAGCAAGATCGGTCAGGATTCTGGCCGTTCGGTGAGGCAAAGTGGGTCATCAGGAGGATGCAATGAACGATGCAATCAAAACGGCCTACCGCGAGCGCTTCACGATGGTGTGCGACTATATCGCCCGCCATCTCGATGAACCGCTCACGCTGGAGAAGCTCAGCGAGTTAGCCTGCTGTTCGCCCTATCATTTTCACCGGCAGTTTCTGGCGTTTAGCGGTCAGCCTTTATATCGCTATATCCAGTGGCTGCGTCTGCGTCATGCTTCCTGGCGACTGGCGTTTAATCCTCAAGATAAGGTGATTGATATTGCGCTCGATGCCGGTTTCCAGAGCCCCGAATCGTTCAGTCGCGCCTTCAGAAACGCGTTTGGAAAAAGCCCGCGTCAGTTTCGGCAGCAGCCGGACTGGCTGAACTGGCACCAGCGCGTACCGAAAATGACCTTTCAGGAGCAAAAAACGATGGAAATTAAGATTGTCGATTTCCCACAGACCCAAGTGGCAATGCTGCAGCACCGTGGCAACCCGGATCGGGTAAATGACAGCGCGGCGAAATTTATTGCCTGGCGTAAAAGCACGGGCCTATCGCCAGTACACGAAAGCAGCACGTTTGGCATTGCCTGGGATGACCCGGCAACCACACCCGCAGACGCCTTTCGTTTCGATATCTGCGGCAGTATCTCTGAAGCGATACCAGAAAATGAATTCGGGGTTTGCAGTGGCGAAATCGACGGCGGACGATACGCCGTAGCCCGCCACACGGGTTCTCTGGATACCATTTCCGCTACGGTGTGGGCGATGTTTCGCGACTGGCTACCGGCCAGCGGCGAAACGCTTCGCGATGCCCCGGTATTTTTCCACTACCTCAACCTTATTCACGAGGTGCCAGAACATGCGCTGCAAACCGATATCTACCTGCCGTTAAAGTGA
Source organism: Enterobacter dykesii (assembly GCF_008364625.2). Classification (NCBI taxonomy): domain Bacteria; kingdom Pseudomonadati; phylum Pseudomonadota; class Gammaproteobacteria; order Enterobacterales; family Enterobacteriaceae; genus Enterobacter; species Enterobacter dykesii. Next base: position 2,164,687 of record NZ_CP126604.1, on the reverse strand, counting down.
CGATCCCTTATTGACCGCCATTTCTGCCGGGCGGCACTGCGCTTGCCCGGCCTACGGTTCCCTGCCAGCCTGCGCCAGCCTTTGCAGCTCCTCCTTAAGCCAGCGGGTTGCGCCCCGCTGGCCGCTGCGTTTATGGGAGTAAATTTTCACTTCAAACGTGCGTATCGAAAACGGTAAAGGAAAAATCCTCAGGTCCGCTGCCGCAGCCAGCTTCTCAGCGGCAAAACGGGGGATCGCCATCAGCAGGTCGCTTTCCGCTACGATAAACGGCGCGCTGAGCATCGATGGCGTTTTGATCGCTATTTGTCGGGTATAGCCCAGCTGTTCCAGCCGCACGTCCAGAACACCCTGCTTCTCATTCCATGGCGTCACCACCAGGTGTCGGGCTGCGAGATACTCCTCCAGCGCGAGACGCGTCCGGCGCGCGTTGCTGATGACCACATACTCATCTTCAAACCAGTCGATCTCTTCCAGCTCCGGGTGCCGGATATCATCCTGAGTGCTGAACCCCAGCGCGAGATCCACTTCGCCCGCCAGCAGTTCCGTCAGCGCCGGGCTGTGCGGCAGATAGCGCAATTCGAAACGCAAACCCGGGGCCGCAAGCTGCAGTTTGTGCATCAGCGCCGGGAAAATGCACAGCGCGGTAAAGTCCGTAATCCCAATTTGTAAGCTTTCGGTACTGCTGGCCGGGTCAAACTCCGGCTGCGGGGTCAGCTCATGATTCAGGAACGACAATGCGGAAGCAATGGAAGGCGCAAGCTGAGAGGCATACACGCTGGGGGACATGCGATGCCCTTCGCGAAAAAAGAGCGGGTCATTAAGGGTGATGCGCAAACGCGACAGCGCATGGCTCAGTGCCGATGTGCTCATCGCCAGCTCGTCAGCGGCCAGCCGAACGGAACGGTGGCGGTAAATCGCGTCGAAAACGGGCAGCAGGTTTAAATCAAGGCGTCTCAGTACCGGATGCATAATATTCATCATTTGTTGATTTCATTGCACTTAATTCTTCGGACAATACTCCGTATGCTTAACGCCATCAATCGAACACAGGCTAAAAAGCAGGAAAAACAATGAGCATCACCATTCGTCAGGCCCGCCCCGAAGATGCGGCAGCAATATACGCCATGATCTACGAGCTGGCGGTGTATGAAAAAGCGCCGGAAGAAGTGGTTACCACGCCGGAGGAGATCCGGGAAACGCTCTTTGGCGCAGGCACAAAGACAGAAGCGTTGATCGCGGAATATGAAGGCAAGATCGCCGGCTATGCCGTTTTCTTCACCAGCTATTCAACCTGGCTGGGACGCAACGGGATTTATATGGAAGACCTGTATGTTTCTCCGGAGTATCGCGGTAAAGGCGCGGGAAGAGCGCTGCTGAAACATATCGCGCAGCTGGCGGTGAGACGACAGTGCGGCCGTCTTGAATGGAGCGTGCTCGACTGGAACCAGCCCGCCATTGATTTTTACCTGAGCATAGGCGCACTGCCGCAGTCCGAATGGGTACGCTATCGTCTTGATGGCGAAGCGCTGCTGAAATTTGCCGAATAGCGACACGTGGTACCCGAGAAGATCCCGCCCGGCGGGATCGCTCTGTCCTGCCCTGATCCCGTCTCAACAGATGATGAATTTATGCTACCCTTCCATAAATTTCATAAACATAGTGCAGAACGCCATGACGACAGCCCCTTTTATCCGCCCACAACTTTCCCTGCCAGACGGTGCCGACAAGCTGCTGCTGCACTCCTGCTGCGCCCCCTGTTCGGGTGAAGTGATGGAGGCTATCCAGGCTTCGGGGATTGACTACACGATTTTCTTCTACAACCCCAATATCCATCCACAAAAGGAATACCTCATCCGCAAGGAGGAGAATATTCGCTTTGCGGAAAAACACGGCGTGCCGTTTGTTGATGCCGATTACGACACCGATAACTGGTTTGAGCGCGCGAAAGGCATGGAATGGGAACCCGAGCGTGGCGTCCGCTGCACCATGTGCTTCGATATGCGTTTCGAGCGTACGGCACTCTATGCGGCTGAAAATGGATTCAGCGTCATAAGCAGCTCGCTGGGGATTTCCCGCTGGAAAAACATGCAGCAGATAAATGACTGCGGCCAGCGTGCTGTCGCGCGCTACCCGGGTATGGTTTACTGGGACTATAACTGGCGTAAACAGGGCGGCTCCTCTCGCATGATTGAGATCAGCAAGCGGGAGCAGTTTTACCAGCAGGAATACTGCGGGTGCGTTTATTCGCTCAGGGACAGTAACCTGCATCGTAAGTCTCAGGGCCGCCCGCTGATCCGCATCGGGAAACTGTATTATGGTCAGGATGACAGTGAGAAATAACGGGTTCCCGGTATAGAGATATATCCGAAAACAGCCCTGCCGGGTACCGAAATTAACCTTTCGTCTCCCACATCCACAAAGAGCGGCTATCCTTAAATTATCAACAAAAGGAGGCAAAAATGTCTGATTTCGGTACTGATAAAAACACCCAGTTTGCTGAAGATAAAGCAAAAAATAAATTTGATGAGCTTGCAGGTTCAGCGCAGCAGCAGTTCGGTGAATTCGTAGATTCACCAAAGCATCAGGTAAAAGGTGCGGCTAAAAAATATGCCGCGCAGGCCAGCGATGCCGTTTCCGACGTCACTGAAGCTGTCAGAAATAATCCCCTCACCGGCCTCATCGCCGCAGGTGCGGTAGGTATTGTTCTCGGCCTGCTGTTGGGTCGAAAATAATAAAAGGCCCTTCGGGGCTTTATTTTTTTTCTTAACTAAAAATTCTGACCATGCGATCTAACTCGTCCTCTTTCACGGCTCGTGATAAATAATATCCCTGAAAGTTTTTGACGCCCAGCGCGACTAATTTTTCAAATTTTTCTTCACTGTCTACTCCCTCGGCAATACAGTCCGTTCCGGTCATGTCGCTATAAATCTGTATCGCTTTAATCAGGTTATAGTCATTGTCGTTTGCCACAAAATGCTCAACGATATCCCGATCCAGCTTGAGTCCATCAAAATGCACCTGCCGCACCGGGAACATGGTTTGGTGATTAGAGAAGCAGTCATCCAGAAACAATCGACACCCCGTATTACGTAAATGCCGCATGGTTTCTGGGATCCCTTTGTCCTTCGTCACGTCAATATCTTCGGCGAATTCAAAGACCAGCTTCTCGGCCCACTGCGGTTTGAGCAGCATGTCGATAGCTTTCTTTGCCATATCAGGCAATGCATTCCCGGAAGCAAGGCGAGGCGGAATATTCACAGAAAAATAGTATTTACCGTTATACTTATTAATCCCGGACACGGCGGCATGGATGACTAACGCCGTTATTTTTAACCATATCTCATGGTTTGAAATATCCGTGAGAAAACTGGCCGGCTTGACAATTTTACCGTTTTTATTCCAGCGGATCAGTATCTCAAAGCCTACGCCTTTTTTGTCACGATCGGTAATAATCTGATAAGCAGGGAAGATCTCTTTTTTATATAATGCATTAAAAATCTCTGCTTCCTTATCCGTAAACTCCGTATTTTGACTTCGCCGCTTGATACTTCTTTCCGCATTGAAATTATGCGAATCGTGTAACCACCGCTTAATTAAGCGTAATTTCAGCACGCCTTCCTTACGGTGGGTATAAACCGTTTTATTAGATAATCCCATTTCATCGCACATTTCTTTTACGGACATGCCGCGGTAGAAATTTAATAAAACGTCAATCTCTCTTTTTGTTAGCCACTTGACGTTGTCTTGCGAAGAATTATCCCTGTAGCGATCGCGTAATAAGTACGAACGTTCCTTAAATACATGATGGTGCGTATGAGAACCAGTGACGACATCCGAAACGCGGGCTAGTCGAATCAATGATAATTGATAACTATTATTTAAAAGACTGCCCAGGGTGCGATATAGCCAGCCATCCGGTATGTCGCCATACAGCGTGACGCGTCGAATAACGGGCAACGCATTGAGCACGGACGCCAGTCGCTTCAGGCTCTCCAGGAGACTTAAGATACCTTTTCCGAGAAACACCACAACATGAGCATTCTGATTTATAAGGATATTTTCCATATCCTGTTGCGATGCCTCATCCCCATCAAAATGAATATGCGAAGCCTGTATTCCGTACTGGTTAAGGAACAGACGATATCCCTGGAACGTAAAACCGCAGGCTGAGATGACAAACTTTTGTTCATCGCACACCCTATTTCTGAGAGAAATGTTGTGGGTCATAAACTGCTCCTGGGCACTAAGGCGCCATTTCCATTTGTGAATGCGTAAAATTTAACGCACCTGTTATAAACATTAATTTTACAGTACAGCCTCAGGGTAAGAAACAGTTATCAGCTGAACTCAGAGGAACATCTTTGCGTTAATCACCGTCGTTTAAATATACTTTTCTTTGCAAATAACAACGGCAAACATCTTATTCTCAGGGTATAATGAAAATTCCGAAAAAGAAGACTGGATACTTCATCTATCGGTTCATTCAAATACGAGAAAAAATGCTATGGATAATCACATCTCATCCAGGGCCTTGCTACATCGAAGGGATGTTATAAAGAGCAATCCGCGATTCGGTGAGGCAATTTTAGAGCACTACACAATTAATGACACCATCTACAAAAAACAACCTTTGTTCTACAAGACAATGCTGCAGGAATCCCGGTTCAACATTATCCTCTCCATGTGTTGTTTTATTTTTGGAAATCAGGCCGAATCAGTTTCAGAGATTAAAGAGTTATGCTCTCGCTATAAAATAGCCAGCCCCAACAGCGTTATTGCGATCATTACAATACTGAGAACTACCGGACGCATCAGTACCTGGCGCTGCACGGAAGACCGACGCAAAACGAGAATCGCGCCAACTGAAAAAGGTCTCAATGAACTTAAGCGTTATATGACCGGGGCATTTTTGCCCGTCAGCATTCTTTATCCGACTTTTAATATTAATGTAAACCTGCTGGATAATGATATTTTGAGAAACAACTTCTTCCGCCGCGCGGCTGAATATCTTTTTCGGGGATTAACGTTCCGAAAGGTGCTACCTGAAGTGGGGTTGTTTATTGATAAAGATGGAGGGCGAATGATTATGCTTTATATCTATTTGCAGGCCATGAAAAATAAATCCGCCCACGGAGCCGTCATTGACTATTCAGCGAGCACGCTCGCAAAAGAATTTTTCGTTTCGCGCATCCACGTCAACCGAATTATTAAAACGGCGCAAGAGGCGGGCTATCTTAAAGATCGGGGTGATGGAAAAATGTCGATCTATCCGGCCTTTATCGAACTGGTGGAAAACTATGCCGGTTTATATTTTGCGTATGTCACGCATTACATCAACGTGGTGCCTAAAGAACGACGCCACCTTAACAACGTGGCGTCAACGGTATAATTAATGTGGCGTTCGGGATCCCGAACGCCACTCTCTTATCTTTCGCGCAGCGCCTCTTTCGCCTTGTTCAGCGGCTTCAGCAGATAATCCAGGATGGTTTTACTGCCGGTTTTAATATCAACGGTGGCAATCATGCCCGGAAAGACCGGAAATTCCTGGCCGTGCTTATTGGTCAGATGGTTACTGTCGGTACGGATATAGACGCGGTAGTAGTAAACATCCCTTTTCACCTCATCCTGCAGGGTGTCCGGAGAAATCATGGTCACTTCCCCTTCCAGCCCGCCATAAATGGAATAGTCATAGGCCGTAAATTTCACCAGCGCTTTCTGGCCGGGATGGATAAACGCCACATCTCGTGGCGAGATTTTCGCTTCGACCACCATCTGATCGTCCAGCGGGACCAGGCTCATCAGCTTGCCGTTCGGCGGGATAACACCTCCCACGGTGGTGACGTCAATATCCTTCACGATCCCGCGAACCGGGGCATTGAAGGTCAGACGGGTCAGGGAGTCCTCACGCCCCTTCATCACCGAACGCTGGGCTTCTATCTCCGCGTTGGCTTTCGCCAGCTCTTCGCGGGCGCGAACGTAATACTGGTTTTTCATCTCGGTAATTTTATTCTCAAGCTCATTTTTTTGTCGCTCAAGACGTAACACCTCAACCTTGCTGGCCGCCCCCTGGGTCACCAGCGGACGGGTCAACGACAGCTCGCGCTGCACCAGCTCGGCGCCCTGACGCAAACCGGCCAGCCCTTTTTCGAGGCTTTCACGACGGGACTGGTAGAGCGCCGTTTCCTGTTTAACCAGCTCAACGTCGTCATCCAGCTCGTCCGGAAACGCGAGTTCCGTATCGTTCACCTCGGCCTTCAGGCGCGCCGCCGTTGCCAACGCGGCATTCAGACGCGACTCGCTCTCAAGCACGCTCGACTCGGTTTTGGTTCGGTCAAGCTGCGCGAGCTGCTGGCCGCGTTCGACGATGTCACCTTCGCGCACCAGCAGGCTGTGGATAATGCCGCCTTCCAGAGACTGGATCACCTGCTCATGAGAAGACGGTATGACCTTGCCGCTGCCGGTCGTCACTTCATCCAGTTGGAACAGACTTGCCCAGATGATAAACGCCGCCAGTAGGGCGAACAGCGACCATGCCACCAGTGACGAGCGCGGCAGACGTGGCTCCTTAAGTCGACTATTGAAACGAGATAAATCATTCATGCCGCGCCCTCCTCTGCAACCGCCGCTGGCTTCATGGTCACGGTGCGCTGCGCGGCTTTCTGCGGCGCCATGCCGTGCTGATGCAGGATCGCATCGCGCGGGCCGTCCATCACCACCTTGCCGTTTTCCAGCACGATGATGCGGTCAACCAGGTCCAGAATCGGCAGACGATGCGTCGCCACAACCAGCGTCCGGCGTTTACCCAGCCATTTGTGAAGATGCTGAATAAACTGCTTCTCGCTCATCTCGTCCAGCCAGGCAGTAGGCTCGTCCAGCAGCAGGATATTCGGTGAGACGATCAGCGCGCGCGCCAGCAGCAGCGCCTGACGCTGACCGCCGGAGAGGCCCGTTCCGCCCTCGTTGATGATGGTGTTCAGCCCCATTTTCTGTTTGCGCACGAACTCCAGCGCGCCGCTGTTGACCAGCGCCTGGTGAATCTCGTCGTCGGTAGCGAGCGGGTTCCCCATCAGGATGTTGTCCCGCACGGAGCCAAAGAACAGCCTGGCCTGCTGGCCGAGCAGCTGCATGTCGCGACGCACGTCGGCCGGGTCCAGATGATTGAGGGCAATATCGTCCAGCAGGATGCTGCCCTGCTGCGGCTCCTGCATGCCCGCCAGAAGCTGCAACAGCGTGCTTTTACCGGAGCCATTACGCCCGAGCACCGCCACGCGCTCTCCGGCGCGGATCTGCAGCTTGCTGACGTTGAGCACGGTGAGTTTCTCTTCCTCGTCGTAATAAAACCCGACGTCATCAAGCGCATAGTCGCCGCGCAGGTGGGCTTTGTGAACCTTCTTGCCGTGCTGCGGATCGTCAATCGGACGCTGCATCAGATCGTCCAGCCCCTTGCGGGCCACTTTTGCCGACTGCCAGCGCGACAGCACGCCTGAGATCTGCGACAGCGGCGCGATGGTGCGCGACGCCAGAATCGAGGTGCCCACCAGCGCACCGGTGGTCATGTCGCCGCTGATAACCAGGTAACAGCCCACCAGTAGTACCACAGCATAGACGATGGACTGCACCTCCTGCGTCCAGGTGAGCAGCAGGCCCGTCAGCCAGCGCTGCTTCATGCCGACGCTGGCGGCGACGTCGTTGGTGTTATTCCACTGGTTCTGGAAACGCTGCTCGGCGCGCATCAGCTTGATGTCTTCAATGCCCTGCACCGCTTCCACCAGCGTGGCGTTACGGATGGCGGATTCACGCATCCCTTCGCTGGAGAGTTTTCCCAGCGGGCGCTGCACCAGCAGACCAGGAATGAGCAGCAGCGGCACGGCGAGCAGGACCACCAGCACCAGCGGCCCGCCAATCATCCACAGAATAAAGACGAACAGCAGGAAGAACGGCAGATCGGAGATCGCCGCGATGGTGGTGGAGGTGATGAGCTCGCGCACCGACTCCAGCTCGCGGATCTGGGCGATAAAGGATCCGGTTGATTTAGAACGCGCGCCGTTTTTAATCCGCAGCGCGTGGGCAAAAACGCGTTCGGAGATGCGCAGGTCGGCGCGTTTCCCCACCACGTCGGAAATATGCACGCGCAGCATGCGCATAATGAATTCGAACACGATGGCAATCATCACGCCACCAAACAGCACCCATAATGTGGCTTCAGACTGTGACGGGACCACCCTGTCATACACCTGCATGGAGAAAACCATGCCCGAAAGCGCCAGCACGTTGGCGACCAGCGCCACCAGCATAATGTCGCTGTAGCGTCGCCAGTCCTTCAGCGCCAGCTGCCAGAACCAGTTTTTCTCATAGGGTTTGATGTAGTCGTCCACGCGGGCATCCGGCGTGGATTCGAGCGGGCGCACCACCATCAGGCCCTTTAACCGCGACCCGAGCTCATCGCGCGTAAGCGTGGTCTCCAGCCCCGCGTCGCCGCTAAACTGCAGGCTGACGTTGCCTTCGCTGTCCATGCGGTTAATGACCGCGATTTGTCCGCCGGTAAATTCCGCCAGCAGCGGCAGACGCCACGGGTCGAGGGATACCGCTTCCGCCGCCACCACACGCATCCCCAGCCCAAGCTGGCGCGCCATCTCCTCCAGCACCAGCTGGCGCGGAGACTGGCTTTCATGGTTAATCGTGACCCGAACATGCTCCGCGGAAAAATCCAGCCGGTAATGCTTCGCGATGATGAGCATGCCCTGCAGCCAGGGTTCGTACTGTGGATGTGTCTTCATAATGCTACGTCCTGTCCAGCGCGATAATTACGCACTGAAATGATACCTTTACGGGATGATTGAAAAACGAACACTCTCTAAACGAGCCCGCAAAATAATCTTGTGAAATATAGGGTTATGGCTATTCATGTAAAGAAACGCAAAAGGCCGCGAGGATCGCTCCCCGCGGCGTTGTTTTACGCAATTAACAGCTGATGGTTCGCCAGCAGCGTCGCCAGATCCGTCTGCACGCCGTTTAGCGTCACCAGGGTGGTTGGCGAGAACTGACCGCCGGTACCGTCCAGGTCAACCTGGATCTCGGTATTGCTGCCGTTCTGCACCACGCGGATGTAATCGCTGATATTGCCCGCGCTGCTGTCCAGCGTGGCCACGCCGTTCACGTAGCTCGCCGAGCCCGTGCCGGTATAGCCGCTGTCGGAGAGCAGATCGCGCAGGTCAATACGATCCGTGTCCGCGGTCCCTTCCCAGGTACCGACCGTGAAGCCGTTCACCACGTCGTGACCGTTACCGCCCGTTGCATCCGAGGCGTTAATCAGCTTGTAGAGCAACGTATCGTGACCGCCGCTGCCGATGTTGAAGGTGTCGTTTCCGCCACGTCCTTCGAACTGGTTATCACCGCTGTTGCCGGTAATAACGTCGTCGTAATCCGAGCCGTTGATGCCTTCAATGTTCAACAGTCGCGTGGTACCGAACCCGGTGTTCTGCGCGGTTGAGAGGCGCAAGTCAACGTTAACGCCGGAGGTCGCGTTGCGGTAATCCACCACGTCCATCCCACCGGTGTTGCTCCAGGTGTCGTAGTCGGAGTGGGTATTCCAGCCGCCGGAACCGTTGTAGGTATAGGTGCCATCCTCTGCGATGAAGGTGTCGTTATACCCGGTCCCGGTGATGGTCCCGCTGTGGCCACCGGTGGCAGCTTCGGCCGTCAGGACATAGCCCTCTTTGCCGTTGCCCGCCTCCAGGCCGGTCCAGGTGACGTTATCCGACACGCCGTTGGTGATCTTCAGGATCTCCGCCGAGTAAGTCTCATTCGGGTCCAGCCCGTAGAAGCTCACCAGCGCAGAGGTATCGTTCGACCCGATACCGGACTGGGCGTTGATGATCTGCGAGGCCACCAGCACGCCCGCGGCGTTGTACAGATTGACCGTGTTACCGTAGTAGGCGTTGATGCCCTCGCTGTCGACAATGTGCAGGTGCATCGCGGTGCCATCAGCAATGGTTTTGCTGTTTTGCACCAGCACCACCTTGCCGTTCTGCTGAGAGACCAGCAGATCCTGCGCGCCGTCCCAGTTGTAGTCCACTGCCGCCACGCCGGTGACGTTCGCCAGGCCTGACGCCAGCTGGCTTGAGGTCCAGGTGGAACCGTAACCGTTGTTGGTGAACAGGGTCGCCGTCTGCGAGCCGCCGTAGGTGCTAAGCTTGATGATGTCCATCTGCCCGTCACCGTTCCAGTCCACCGCCACCGACAGATAGCCCGCCGTGGCGTTAGAGGCTTCCACCGCGCTCTTGGTGGCAGAGAGCTTCCCGGTACCGTCGTTGTAGTAGATCACCCCGCCGTTGTTGTTGTAGCTGCTGCCCAGGTACAGATCCATGTAGCCATCGCCGTTGAAGTCCGCCCACGTCATGGACGCCGCCGTGGTGGTATTCGAGGCGTTGACCACAAACACGTTGGTCAGGTTCTGGCCGATGGAGAGCGTGCCGTTACCGTTGTTGTTGATCACGGTTAACGAGTACGCGCCGCTGCGGTTGGTGTGCTGAACAATATCCACCGTGCCGTCGTTGTTCAGGTCAACCCCGGAAATTTCGCGCCCGGAATCGAACTGACCGTAGAACCCGCCTTCCCCGCCGGTGCCGTCCGGCGACAGAACGCCGTTGTTGTTCACCAGGTAGGTCAGTGAGTCCATACCGGCATCGCCGTACGCCAGATCCAGATAGCCATCCCCGGTTTTGTCGTACGCGATCACGCCGCCGTACCAGATGGTGGTGCCCATCGCCAGCTGGCTGGCGTTATAGGTGCTGCCATCATAGGTCCACATCACCTGCGTGGAGCCGGCGTAGGTGTTCTCGGTCGCGAAGATGTCCTGCGTGCCGTTACGGTCAAAGTCGGCGGCGGTCTGGCTCACCACGTAGTAGCCGCGGGTGTTGGTCAGCGTATTTCCGGCATAGCTCGAATTATCGCTGCTGGAGTAAGACTGGCCGTTAGCAATGATATTCCACAGACCGCTGCTGTTCATGCCGAGGGTCATGGTCGAGTTGTTGCTGTTCCCCGCCGTGGTCGCCCAGTCGGTATTCACCGAAGTGGTATCAATCACCAGGCTGCCGGTCGCCGTACCGGTGGTATTGCCGTTACCCGCGCTGCTCTTCACCTGCGCCGTCACGCTGTAGCTCGACACGCTCAGTGCATCGCCGTTCGGGATCTGCAGATACCAGGTGTTGTGATCCGGGTCGACCACCACCGCACCGCCCGTCTGGGAGGTGTAGGTTTTGCCGTTCACCGTCACCACCAGATATTCACCGTTTACCAGGTCAGCGGAGACGGTACCGCTGACGATCGGCGTAGTGTCCGACGTGGTCTGCGCGGTAATCGCCGCCGTGGTGGTCGGAATGCTGGTATCGACGTTCAGCACAAAGCCGTCCGATTCCGTGTAGTTACCCGCTTTGTCGGTGACGCGCACGATATAGGTGTGATTGCCGTCGCTCAGGCCGTTGTCCTGGAAGGACCAGCTCGCGCTGCCGTTCATGGTCACCTGGCCGAGCAGAACGCCGTCACGGTAGAGCTGCACAATTTCACCGTCGTCCGGGGCGCGGTTAAGCGTCCCGTTGATCAGCGGCGAGTTATCGTCGGTTGCCACCGCGCTGCCAAAGGTGCCCTGACGCTCGCCTTCGCCGTCGGTATAGCTCACTACCGTGCCTACCGTCGCTGGCGGCGTGGTGTCCACGGTCACCACCTGAGAGGCGGTGGAGCCCACGTTGCCCGCCTGGTCGATAATCCGTACCTGGTAGGTATAGTCCCCGTCAGCCAGATCGCGGGTATCGGTGTAGCTCCAGCGCTGGTTGGTGACCGTGGTATCGAGCCAGGTATTCCCGCCGTCGAGGCTGATCTGCACGCGCTCGTCGTTTGCCAGCGCGCTGCCCAGCGAACCGTTGATGGTCAGCGTAGTGTCCATGGTAATGAAATCACTGCCGGACTGGCCGGTATCTTCGCTGATGCTGTCGATGGTGACGCCGTACTGCGGCGCCTGGGTATCCACCGTCACCGCCTGCGAGGTGGTGGCTCCGACGTTCCCCGCCTGGTCAACGACCCGCACCTGATAGTTATGGCTACCGTCGGTCAGGGTACGGGTGTCGCTGTAGCTCCACTGCGTCCCGCTGACGGTGGCGTACACCCAGGTGCTGCCGCCGTCCATGCTCACCTGCACGAATTCACCCGCGCCGAGCTCTGCGCCAAGCGTTCCGTGCAGCGTGTACGAGGTCGAACTGGTCAGGAAGTCGTTATTGTCGAAGCCGGTATCCACGGTGATGTTATCCACGGTCACCGTAATAGCCGCATCCGGGGCGACCGTATCGACGGTCACCTGCTGATGGGCGCTGGCCCCCACGTTGCCGGCGGCATCCACCACGCGAACGTAGTAGTCATAGGTCTGGTTACCCAGCGTGCGGCTATCGACGTAGTACCAGCTGTTGCCGGTGACGATGACGTTTTGCCAGGTCACGCCGCCGTCGATGCTGATCTGGGCATATTCGCCGTCGGCCAGCGTCGCGCCGAGCGAGCCGTGCAGCGTCAGGGACGTATCGTTGGTGATAAAGTCGCTGCTGCTCAGGCCGGTATCGTCGCTGATGCTGTCGATAGCGATCGTTTTGCTGGCGTCCGGCGCAACCGTATCAATGGTCACCACCTGGCTGGCGGTGGCGCTGATATTGCCCGCGTCGTCAATCACGCGCAGCTGGTAGTTGTAATCCCCATCGGCCAGCGTGCGGCCATCGACATAGGTCCAGCTCAGGCCGCTGACGCTGACGTCGGTCCAGGTGACGCCGCCGTCAAGGCTGATCTGCGCGTGGTCGCCGCTGCCCAGCGCCGCGCCGAGCGTCCCTTTCAGGCTGATCTGGCTGTCGCTGGTGATAAAGTCGCTGCCGGACAGCCCGGTATCCTGGGTGATGGAATCGACCGTAATAGTGCTTGCCGCAGGCTTAGTCAGGTCAATCACCACGTCCTGGCTGTCCGTTGCCCCCACGTTCCCGGCGTTATCGATAACGCGCACCTGGTACTGATACGTACCGTCCGTCAGGGTGCGGCCATCGGTGTAGCGCCAGGTGGTGCCGGTCACGGTCAGGTCAATCCAGGTGGTGCCGCCGTCGAGGCTGATCTGCGCCTTCTCGTTGTTGCCGAGCTGCGCGGTCAGCGAGCCGTTGACCACGATCTGGCTGTCGTTGGTGATGAAATCACTCGCGCTCAGGCCGGTATCGTTTTGCAGCGAATCAATCGTAATGCCCATCGACGGCGCGGTGAGATCCACGGTCACGGTGTGGTTATCGCTGCCGCTGTTGCCGATGGTGTTGCTGACCTGCGCGTTGATGACGTAAGAACCGCCGTCTGCCAGCGCGGTCACGTCTGCGCTGCCCACCGTATAGCTCCAGCTGCCGTCATTCTGGACGGTCGCCGTGTAGGTTTTACCGTTAAGCGTGATGGTCACCGTCTGGCCCGCCGGGGCGTCGGTGGTACCGCTGACGACCAGCGGCGTACCGTGCTCGGCGGCGTTGACGATATCGTCCTGCGCAAAGGTGTTAATGGTGATGGTTGGGACATCGCCGTTCAGCGTTACGTCGTGCGTCGCGCTGCCCGGGTTGCCCGCCTTATCGCTTACCGAAGCGGTGATGGTGTACTCCCCGTCGCTCAGGCCGAGGAAATCACGGCCCGGCACGAAGACCGACCACGAACCGTCTGCCGCGACGGTCGCCTGATAGCTGTGCCCGTTGAAGGAGACGGTCACCGTCTGGCCCTGTTCCGCCGTGGTGGTGCCGCTGATGGTCTGGCCCGCCAGCTGCTCCGCGTTGTTGACGATGTCGTCATCGGCGACGGTGCTGATGGTCACGGTTGGCGCGACGGTATCCACCGTTAAGGTGTGCGTGGTCTGGCCGCTGTTACCGGCTTTGTCGTTGACCGAGGCGGTGACCGTCAGCGCGCCCTGGCTCAGGGCGGCCAGATCTGCCGCCGGAACATCCAGCGTCCACGTCCCGTCGTTCGCGACGGTGGCGGTGTAGGATTTGCCGCCCAGCGTCACGGTGACGGTCTGACCCGCCTCCGCGCTGGAAGAGCCGTGCACGGTCAGCGGCTGCTGCGCTTCTGTCGCGTTCAGCATGTCGTCAGCCGACAGCGTCGCGATGCTCACCACCGGCGCAGTGGTATCCACGCTGATGCCGTGCGTCGCCGACGCGCTGTTGCCCGCGCTGTCCTGCGCCGACACGGACACCTGATAGCTCGCGCCATCGGCCAGGGCGCCCACGTCGGCGGCCGGTACGGTGGTCGTCCAGCTGCCGTCGCTCTGGATGGTGGCCGTATAGCTCTTGCCGTTCAGCGTCACGGTGACCAGGGTCCCGCTGGCGAACTGCGCGCTGGAGCCGTTAATCACCAGCGAGTTGCCCGCCTCAGCCGCGTTGATGACGTCATCGCCGCTGAGGGTATTGATGGTCAGCGCCACGGAGGCGGTGTTCACTACCACGTCGTGAGTCTGGGTGCTGCTGTTGCCCGCGCTGTCGGTAATCGTCGCACTGAGGGTCACGGTGCCGTCGGTCAGCGCGGAAATCACGCTGGCCGGAACGCCCACGCTCCAGTTACCGCTGGCGTCAACGGTGGTGGTGTACTGGTTCGAACCGATGGTGATGACCAGCTTATCGCCGACGGCCGCGCCGGTTGCCGTGCCGCTGACGATCTGCGCCTGCCCGTGCTCCACGCTGTTGATGACGTCATCGCCCGCGACAGCGTTAAAGCTGACGGTCGGCGGCGTAGTATCAAGCGTAATCGCTTTGCCCGCGCTGCCCGGGTTACCCGCGGCGTCGCTCACGCTGACCTGCACGGTGTAGCCGTTATCCGCCAGAGCGGACAGGTCGGTACCCGGCACGTTCACGCTCCAGATTCCACCCTGCTGCACCTGCGCGGTATAGCTCTTACCGCCCAGCGCCACGGTGACCGTCTGACCGACTTCCGCCGTGGTGGTGCCGGAAATGGCCACGCCCGCAGACGCTTCGCTGGCGTTAATCACGTTATCGCCTGCGACCGTATCGATGGTCACGGTTGGCGCGGAGGCGTCCACGCTGTACTCCCGGCCCGCCGAGGCGCTGTTGCCGTGCGCGTTGGTGACGCTCACCTGCACGCTGGCATCGCCGTCCTTCAGGCCCGCGAGATCCGCAGACGGCACGGTGGCCGTCCAGTTACCGTCGGCATCCACTTTCGCGGTGTACGTCTTGCCGCCGAAGGTGATGGTAACGGTCTGGTTTTCCTCCACGTTCGAGGTGCTGCCGGACAGCACCAGATCCGCGCCTTTCTCCGCGGCGTTAATCACGTCGTCGGTGGCAATCGCATCGATGCTGACGGCAACGGCAGACAGATCGACGGTGACATCGTGGCTGATGGTTATCGGGTTGCCCGCCGCGCTCTGGCCTGCAACGGTGACGGTGACCGTACCTGCTGAGAAGGCGCCGACGTCTGCCGCCGGGATCGCCGCGCTCCAGGTGCCGTCTGCCAGCACGGAGGCCGCATAGGTTTTGCCGTTGACGGTCACGGTGAGCGTGGTGCCTGCCGCCAGCCCGTCGCTGGTGCCGGTGACGATGAGGTTTTGACCGTGCTCGATGCTGTTGATCACATCGTCGCCCGCCACGGTATCGACGCGCAGGCCCGGCAGGCTGGCGTCGATAGTGATTTCGCGCTCGCCCGCGCCGGTGTTGCCGTGGCCGTTGGTGACGGTCGCCGACACGGTCAAATCACCGTTGCCCAGCGCGGTCAGGACGGATTCCGGCACGTTAACGGACCAGGTCAAATCGTTCTGTACCGTCGCGGTGTACGTATTGCCGCCAATGGATACGGTGACGGTATTGCCCGCTTCCGCGTTCGCTACCTTGCCGCTGATGGTCTGGCCCGCGGCCACTTCCGCCGCGTTGATGACGTTATCGCCCGCAATGGTGTTGATGGTAACGGTCGGCAGCGCGGTATCGACCAGCAGGGTCGCCGTATTGCTGACGCTGTTGCCCACGCCGTTGGTCGCGGCTGCGTTCAGGGTGTAGTTGGCTTCGCCCAGACCCGCGAGATCCGCTGCCGGAACCGTCAGGCTCCAGGAGCCGTCTGCCGCGGTCGTAGCCGTGTAGTTTTTGCCGTTGAGGGTCACGGTCACCACGGTGCCTTCCGCCAGGTTGGCGCTGGTGCCGCTCACGCTCAGATCCTGACCTTTTTCCACCGCGTTCAGCACGTTATCGCCGCTGATGGCGTTGAACGCCACGGACGGCAGGCCGGTATCGACGGTCACGTTATGCGTGCCGGTGCCGGTATTGCCCGCCGCGTCGGTGACGGACGCCGTGACGGTCACGGTGCCGTCGCTGAGGCCGGAAATCACGCTCGCCGGGACGCCGACGCTCCAGTTCCCCGCCGCGTCCAGCACGGTGGTGTAGGTCTGACCGTCGATGGTCACGGTGACCTTATCGCCCGCTGCCGCGCCGGTGGCGGTGCCGCTGATGATGTGCGCCTGGCCATGCTCAACAAGGTTAATCACGTCGTCGCCCGCCACGGTGTTGATGGTCACCGCCGGAACGGTGACGTCCACTGTCAGGTTATGATCAACGGACGCCGGGTTACCCGCCTTGTCGCTGACGCTTGCGGTGACGGTCACGCTGCCGTCCGTCAGGGCCGCAACATCGGCCGCCGGGACGTTCAGCGTCCAGCTGCCGTCCGCGCCTGCGGTTGTGGTGTAGTCTTTGCCGTTCAGCGTCACGGTCACCGTCTGGCCCGCTTCGGCGGTGGTGGTGCCGGACACGGTCAGGTCGCTCTTCGCTTCGGCGGCATTCAGGATATCGTCGGTCGCCAGGGTATGAATGGTCACGGACGGCGCGGTCGCATCCACGCTGTACTCGCGGCCCGCCGAGGCGCTGTTGCCGTTCACGTTGGTGACGCTCACCTGCACGCTGGCATCGCCATCCTTCAGACCCGCCAGATCCGCAGACGGCACGGTGCAGGTCCAGTTACCGCTGTCGTCTACTGTCGCGGTATAGATTTTGCCGTTCAGGCTGATGGTCACGGTCTGCCCGGCTTCAACGTTGGTGGTCGCACCGGACAGCACCAGATCCGCGCCCTTCTCCGCCGCGTTAATTACGTCGTCGGTGGCGATGGCGTTGATGCTGATGGCAACGGTCGCCAGATCCACCGTCACGTCGTGGCTGATGGTAATCGGATTGCCCGCTGAGCTGTCGCCGGTCACGCTGATTTTGACGGTGCCTTCCGGCCACGCGCTCACGTCGGTAGACGGAACAGCTGCACTCCAGGTGCCGTCCGCCAGCACCGTAGCCGCATAGTTTTTGCCGTTGACGGTGACGGTCAGCGCCGTGCCTGGCGCCAGCCCGTCGCTGGATCCGCTGACGATCAGGTTCTGCGCATGCTCGATGCTGTTGACCACGTTGTCGCCCGCCACGGTATCGACGCGCAGACCCGGCAGGTTAGCGTCGATCGCGATCTCGCGCTCGCCGGTGCCGGTGTTGCCGTGGCCGTTGGTGACGGTCGCCGTCACGCTCAGGCTGCCGTTGCCGAGCGCCGTCAGCACGTCAGACGGCACGTTCACGGACCAGGTCAGATCGCTCTGCACCGTCGCGGTGTAGCTGTTGCCGCCAATGGTCACGGTCACGGTATTGCCCGCTTCGGCATTCGCCACGGTGCCGCTCAGGGTCTGGCCTGCGGCCACTTCCGCCGCGTTGATGACGTTATCGCCCGCCACGGTGTTGATGGTGACGGTCGGCAGCGCGGTGTCCACCAGCAGGGTCGCAGTGTTGCTCACGCTGTTACCCACGCCGTTGGTGGCGGTCGCGTTCAGGGTGTAGTTGGCCTGACCGAGACCGGCCAGATCCGCTGCCGGAACCGTCAGGCTCCAGGTGCCGTCTGCCGCCGTGGTAGCCGTGTAGTTTTTACCGTTGAGGGTCACGGTCACCACGGTGCCTTCTGCCAGGTTGGCGCTGGTGCCGCTGACGCTCAGATCCTGACCCTTCTCTACCGCGTTCAGGACGTTGTCATCGCTGATGGCGTTAAAGGCCACCGACGGTAGGCCGGTTTCGACGGTCACGTCATGGCTGCCGGTACCGGTGTTGCCCGCCGCGTCGGTAACCGACGCCGTGACGGTCACGGTGCCGTCGCTGAGGCCGGAAATCACGCTTGCCGGTACGCCCACGCTCCAGTTACCCGCCGCGTCCAGCACGGTGGTGTAAGTCTGGCCGCCGATGGTGACGGTCACCTTATCGCCCGCTGCCGCGCCGGTGGCGGTGCCGCTGATAACGTGTGCCTGACTGTGTTCAGCCACGTTAATCACATCATCACCCGCGATCGTGTTGATAGTGACCGCAGGAACGGTCACATCCACCGTCAGGTTGTGGTCTACGGACGCCGGGTTACCCGCCTTGTCGCTGACCGAAGCGGTAACGATGACGCTACCGTCGGTTAATCCTGCCAGATCGGCCGCCGGAACGTTCAGCGTCCAGCTGCCGTCCGCGCTGACGGTTGTGGTGTAGTCTTTGCCGTTCAGCGACACGGTCACCGTCTGGCCCGCTTCGGCGGTACTGGTACCGGACACGGTCAGATCGCTCTTCGCTTCGGCGGCATTAAGAATGTCGTCCGTCGCTAGGGTGTTGATGGTCACGGACGGCGCGGTCGCATCCACGCTGTACTCGCGGCCCGCCGAGGCGCTGTTGCCGTTGACGTTGGTGACGCTCACCTGCACGCTGGCGTCGCCGTCTTTCAGACCCGCCAGATCGGCCGCTGGCACCGTGGTCGTCCATTTGCCGTCGGCGCCTACGGTCGCGGTGTAGCTCTTGCCGCCGAAGGTGATGGTAACGGTCTGGTTTTCCTCAACGTTCGAGGTCGCCCCGGAGAGCACCAGATCTGCGCCCTTCTCGGCGGCGTTAATCACGTCGTCGGCGGCAATCGCATCGATGCTGATGGCAACGGTCGCCAAATCCACCGTCACCTCATGGCTGATGGAGACCGGATTACCGGCGCTGCTCTGGCCCGCAACGGTGACGGTGACCGTGCCTGCATTCAGCGCACCCACGTCCGCAGCCGGGATCGCCGCACTCCAGGTGCCGTCCGCCAGCACGGTCGCCGGATAGGTTTTGCCGTTGACGGTCACGGTCAGCGCCGCGCCCGCCGCCAGCCCGTCGCTGGAGCCGGTGATAATCAGGTTCTGTCCGTGTTCGATGCTGTTGATCACGTCGTCACCCGCCACGGTATCCACGCGCAGGCCCGGCAGGTTAGCGTCGATAGTGATATCACGCTCGCCCGTTCCGCTATTGCCCACGCCGTTCGTGACGCTGGCTGACACGGTCAAATCACCGTTACCCAGCGCGGTCAGGACGTCGGACGGCACGTTAACGGACCAGGTGAGATCGCTCTGCACCGTGGCGGTGTAGCTGTTGCCGCCAATGGTCACGGTCACGGTGTTGCCCGCTTCGGCATTCACCACCTTACCGCTGATGGTCTGCCCGGCTGCCACCTCCGCCGCGTTAATGACGTCGTCACCCGCAATGGTGTTGACGATCACGCCCGGCAGAACGGACTCCACGTTCACGGTGTGCGACGTGCTGGTATTGTTGCCGACGCTGTCCGTTGCTGAGGCGGTAATGGTGTACAACGCTTCACCCAACGCGCCGACCTGATCCGCCGGAACGGTAGTCGTCCATTTCCCGTTATCGTCCACCTGCGCGCTGTACGCTTTGCCGTTCAGCATCACGGTCACCACCGCGCCTGCCGCCAGGCCGGAAGCCGTACCGGAGATCGTCAGATCCTGGGTTTTCTCGGCGTTGTTGATCACATCGTCACCGGAAACGGTGTCAATGGTCAGCCTCGGCGCGGTCAGATTCACCTCTACGCCGTGCGTGGCGCTGTTGCTGTTGCCCGCTTTATCGGTCAGCGCCGCTGTAATGGTGTAATCTCCGGCGGCCAGCGCGGTAACGTCCGCCGCAGGCACGCCAACGCTCCAGTTGCCTGAGGCATCCAGAGTGGCGGTGTACGATTTGCCGTTGAGGGTAACGGTGACCACATCACCCGCCGCCGCGCCGGTCACGGAACCGGTGACAATCAAGGCCTGCGCATGCTCGGCGCTGTTGATCACGTCGTCGTCGGAAACGGTGTGGATGGTCAGCTGTGGGACGGTGATATCGACCAGCACGTCGCGATCCGCAGAGGCCGGGTTGCCCGCCTTATCAGACACGGCGGCGCTGATGGTGTAGTTGCCGTCGGTAATACCGCTCAGATCCGCGGACGGCACGGTCACGCTCCAGCTGCCGTTAGCCTCAACGGTGGTGGTGTAGTCCACGCCGTTCAGCGTCACGGTGACGGTCTGGCCCGCTTCGGCGTTGGTCACGCCGTTAACGACCAGATCCTGCTGCGCTTCGGCCGCATTGATGATGTTGTTGTCGCTGACAATTTCAATAGACACCGTCGGCGAGGTGGCGTCCACGCTGTACTCGCGGCCTGCCGACGCGCTGTTGCCGTTCACGTTGGTGACGCTTACCTGCACGCTGGCATCGCCGTCCTTCAGGCTGCCCAAATCGGCAGACGGTACGGTGGTCGTCCAGTTGCCGTCGGCATCCACCGTCGCGGTGTACGACTTGCCGCCGAAGGTGATGGTGACGGTCTGGTTTTCTTCCACGTTGGTGGTGGAGCCGGACAGCACCAGGTCCGCGCCTTTCTCCGCCGCGTTGATCACGTCGTCGGTGGCGATGGCGTTGATGCTGATAGCGACTGCCGCCAGATCCACCTTCACGTCATGGCTGATGGAAACCGGATTGCCCGCCGCGCTCTGGCCGTCCACGGTCACGGTGACCGTGCCCGCATTCAGCGCGCTGACGTCCGCCGCCGGAATGGCTGCCGTCCAGGTCCCGTCCGCCAGCACGGTGGCCGCGTAGGTTTTGCCGTTGACGGTGACCGTTAACGCCGCGCCCGTTGTCAGGCCTTCGCTGGAGCCGGAGATAATTAGATTCTGGGCGTGCTCAATGCTGTTGATCACGTCGTCGCCCGCCACGGTATCGACGCGCAGGCCCGGCAGGTTGGCATCAATGGTAATGTCGCGCTCGCCGGTTCCGGTATTGCCGTGGCCGTTGGTGACGCTGGCTGACACGGTCAGATCGCCGTTCCCGATGGCGGTTAAGACCGTGGACGGCACGTTGACCGACCAGCTCAGATCGTCCTGAACCGTCGCGGTGTAGGTGTTGCCACCAACTGAAATAGTGACAGTGTCACCGCTCGCCGCGCCGCTTACTTTGCCGCTCAGGGTCTGCCCGGCAGCCACTTCCGCTGCGTTGATAACATCGTCCGTGGCGACAGGGTTGATGGTGACCTGCGGCAGCGCGCTGTCGACCAGCACGCTGTGGCCGGTGCTCGCGCTGTTGCCCGCGGTGTCGGTTACGCTCGCCGTCACCACGTAGCTCGCTTCGCCCAGCGCGGAGACATTTGACGCCGGAACGGTGACGCTCCAGCTGCCGCTGGCGTCGGTGGTGGCCGTATAGCCGATCCCGTTCAGGGTCACTATGATGGTGGTTCCGTCCGGCTGGTTGCTGGTGCCGGACACCAGCAGATCCTGGCCTTTCTCGGTCGCGTTGATCACGTCGTCAGCCGCCAGGGTATTGATGGCTATCACCGGCGCGGTCAGGGAAACGTCAAACGCGTGCGTCTCGGTGGTGCTGTTACCGGCTTTATCGGTGAGGGTCGCGGAGATCGTCTGTTCGCCGTTAACCAGCGCGCCCACGTCCGCCGCCGGAACGCCCACGCTCCAGCTGCCGGACGCGTCCAGCATGGCGGTGTAGTCTTTGCCGTTCAGGGTCACGGTAATCACGTCACCCGCCTGCGCGCCCGTGACCTTACCGGAGACGATCAGCGCCTGGCCGTGCTCGGCAATATTCACGACGTCGTCGCCCGCGACGATGTTGAATGAAATCTGCGGTACGGTGGTATCGACCAGCACCGAGGAGCCCGCGCTGGCCGGGTTGCCAGCCTTATCGGACACGGTCACCGTGACCGCCGCGCTGCCGTCGGCGATGCCTGCCATATCCGCCGCAGGCACGTCCAGCGTCCAGCTGCCGTCCGCCTGCACCTGAGCGGTGTACTGATTGCCGTTGAAGGTCACGGTGACCGTCTGGCCTGCTTCGGCAGTCGAGGTGCCGCTCAGGGTCAGATCCTGCGCCGCCTCAGCCGCATTAAGCATGTTATCGCCGCTGATGGTGTTAATGGTCACCGTCGGCGCGGCGGTATCGACGCTGAATTCCTGCGCCGAAGACGCCGCGTTGCCGTTCACGTTGGTGACGGTTACCTGCACGCTGGCGTCACCGTCTTTCAGGCTGCTCAAATCGGCTGCCGGAACGGTCCAGGTCCAGTCGCCGTTGGCATCCACCGTCGTGGTATAGGTTTTACCCGCGAAGGTGATGGTCACGGTCTGACCCGCTTCAACGTTGGACGTGGTGCCGGAAAGCACCAGATCCTGGCCTTTTTCCGCCGCGTTGAGCACGTTATCGTCGGTCACGCTGCTGATGGTGATGGCGACAGGCGCGAGATCGACGTCCACGACGGTGCCGATAGCCACCGGGTTGCCGGAAGCATCCTGCGCGCTTGCCTTGATATCCAGCGAACCGTCCGTCCACTGGGACACATCAGCCGCCGGTACTGCCGCCTGCCAGGTACCGTCCGCCAGCACCGTTGCAGAATAGGCTTTACCGTTAATGGTCACGGTTACGGCGCTGCCCGCCGCCAGATCGGTGCTGGTACCGGACACAATCAGGTTCTGGGCGTGTTCGATCGCGTTAATGACGTTATCGCCCGCGACGGTATCAATGCGCAGCCCCGGGAGCTGGGCGTCGATGGTGAAGTCGAGAGAAGAAGAGCCGGTATTGCCGTGGCCGTTGGTCACGCTGGCGGATACGGTGAGGTCGCCGTTGCCGAGCGCGGTGAACTGGTTCTCACTTAACGGCAGGCTCCAGGTGAGATCGTCCTGCACGGTGGCCGTGTACGTCTGGCCGCCAAGGATGATAGTGACAGTGTCACCTGACGCCGCGTTCGTCACCTTACCGGTCAGGGTTTGCCCTGCCGCCACTTCCGCTGCGTTGACGATATTATCGCCCGCCAGCGTGTCGATCGTGACCACCGGCAGCGAGCTGTCCACCAGCACATCGTGCGAGGTTGAAGCGCTGTTACCTACGTTATCCGTGACGCTCGCCGTCACGGTGTAATGGGCTTCTCCCAGCGCGCTTACGGCCGAGGCCGGTACGGTCACGCTCCAGTTTCCGCTGGCGTCAGCGGTGGCGGTGTACTGAATGCCGTTCAGAGTCACCGTAATGGTTGTACCTTCCGGCTGGTTGCTGGTGCCGGAGAGCAGCAGATCTTCGCCCTTCTCGGTCGCGTTGATCACGTCGTCCGCCGCCAGCGTGTTGATACCGATGACAGGCGTCAAGGTGTTCACCACCACATCCAGCGAATTGCTTCCGGTGTTGCCGGATCTGTCGGTCACGGAGACGTCGATAGTCCAGGTGCCGTCGGTCAGCCCCTGTACGACGGATGCAGGCAGGCCAAGGCTCCAGTTGCCGGATGCATCCACCACGGTGGTGTAGTCGACGCTGTTAATGGTGATGGTGACCGGGTCGCCCGCCGCCGCACCGGTGACGGAACCGCTCAGGATCTGCGCCTGTGAATGGGCGAGCTGGTTTACGGTGTTGGTGTCGGTGACAAAGTCGTTGATGGTCACCTGCGGTACGGTCGCGTCCACCAGACCCACGCGATCGGCGCTGCTGGCGTTGCCCGCCACGTCGCTGACGGTGGCCGTCACGGTAACGATGCCATCCGTCAGGGCACCCACATCTGCCGCCGGGACGCTCAGCTGCCAGGTACCGTCCGTCTGGACCGTGGTCTGATACGTTTTGCCGTTCAGCGTCACGGTGACCGTCTGGCCGGGTTCCGCACTGCTGCTGCCGCTTAACAGTAAATCCTGCTGCGCTTCAGCGGCATTGATGATGTTGTCGGCGGTCAGGTTATCGAGCGTAATCGCCGGAGGCTGCGTATCCACCGTGACCACGCGCGACGCGTCGGCGCTGTTGCCGCTGACGTTAGTGACGCTGACGCTCACCTGCGCGCGCCCGTCGATCAGGGTTTCCATGGCGCTGGCGGGTACGGTCAGGCTCCAGGTGCCATCCTGCTGCACCTGCGCGGTGAAGGTCTGGTCGGCGAATTTCACCACCACGGTCTGCCCCGCCTCCACGCCCTGCGTCTGGCCGGAAAGGGTTAAATCACTGCCTTTTTCTGCCGCATTCAGCAGGTCATCGCCGGAGACGGTATCAATGGTGACCGCCACGGCGTTCAGATCGAGTTCAATCGGGTGTTCAGCCGCAACCGGATTGCCCCAGGCATCTACCGCGCTGACGCTAACCGTCATGCCGCCCGCCGTCCAGGCCTGCAGGTCCGCCGCCGGAACGCCGATCTGCCAGTTGCCGCTGGCGTTCACCGCGGTAACGTACTCCACGTTGTTGATGGTGACGATAATCTGCGTGCCTGCGGCCAGATGGGTGCTGGAGCCGGTGACGCTCAGATCCTGCTGCTGTTCGATGGCGTTGATCACGTCATCGCCGGAAATGGTGTTCACGCGCAGACCCGGCAGCTCCGCGTTGATGTTGATATCACGCTCGCCGGTGCCGGTATTGCCGTGCCCGTTGGTGACGGACGCGCTGAAGGTTAAATCCCCGTCGCCGAATGCCTGAAGATCCGCTGACGGGATTTTCACGCTCCAGGTCAGATCGCTTCCAACCGTCGCGGTGTAGCTCTTGCCGCCGGCTGTGATGGAGACGGTATCGCCCGCCACCGCGCCGGTAACGCGACCGCTGAGGGTTTGATCGACGCCCGCTTCGGCGTTATTGACCAGATTGTCGCCCGCAAACGTATTGATAATGACCTGCGGAAGTACGGTATCCACCAGCAGGTTCGCCTCGGCAGAACCGCTGTTACCCACGCTGTCGGTCCCGCTGACGCTGACGGTATAAAGCGTGTTCGCCAGATTCAGGACGTCGGAAACCGGCACCTGGACTGCCCAGATACCGTTTTCTACGGTGGCCTGATAGCTGACGTTGTTGAGCGTCACGGTGATGGCGCTGCCGTCCGGCAGATTGCTGGTGCCGGTCAGGCTCAGCGGCTGCATCGCCTCCTGGGCATTCAGGACGTTATCCTGGCTGATGGCGTCAATCGTAAATTCAGGCGGGTGTCCGCTCAGCGTAATGCCGTGCGTGGCGCTGCCGGTGTTGCCTGCCGCGTCAGTGACGGAAACCGAAAGCGTGTGGTTGCCTTCACCCAGCGCGCCCAGCACGGACGCCGGAACGCCCACGCTCCAGCTGCCGTCCGCCAGCACCACGCCGGTGAAGGTCTGGCCGCCAAGAGTCACGGTGACCACATCGCCCGCCGCCGCGCCGCTCGCCTGCCCGGAGATAATCTGCGCCTGGCCCTGCTCGCTGATATTGAGGGTATCGTCGCCCGCCACGGTATGGATGGTGACGACCGGCGCGGCGGTATCCACCGTGAAATCTGCCGTTACGGACGAGCCGTTGCCCGCTTTGTCGCTAACGTTAACCGTCAGGGTGTGATTGCCCTCACTCAGCGCCTGCACGTCGTTCACATCAAGCGTGACGGACCAGGTGCCGTCGCTGCCCACCGTGGCGTTATAGTTTTTACCGTTCAGCGTGACCGTGACGATCTGACCCGCTTCCGCGTTCGTTTTACCGGTCAGGGTCAGAGGCTGGTTGTGCTCAGCCGCATTAATGATGTTGTCCTGCGCGAGGGTATCGACAGAGAGGGTTGGCGCAGTGGTATCCACGCCAATCGTCTGGCTTCCGCTGACGGTGTTACCCGCCGCGTCTTTACCGCTAACGTTCACCATCCAGGTACCATCGCCCAGCGCCTGCGCGTCTGCCGCAGGGACGTCAACGCGCCACGCGCCGTCTGCTCCCACTTCAGCCGCGTAGGTTTTGCCGTTCAGCGTCACGGTGAGTTCGGTACCCTGCGCCAGGTTTTTGCTGGCACCCGAAAGCGTAAAGCCCGCGGATTGCTCGCTGGCGTTCAGCACGTTATCGCCCGCCGTGGTGGCCAGCGTAATGGCGGCCTCGGCGGTAGAGACCGTCACGGTGATACTGCCCGCTGAGGTGGTTTTACTGCCGTCGATCTGCACGACTGACCAGGTGTGCTCCCCGTCCGTCTGGGTCGGTAACATTACCGTCCAGGTGCCGTCTTTACCGACCATGGTGCTGGCAATGGTGCTGCCGCTGCTGTCTTTGATCTGGATGGTCGCACCCGGCTGACCGGTGCCGCTAAAGGTTGGGTTGCTGTCGTCCGTGATCTCGTTTGCACTCAGCACGCCCTGCTTGTCACCCGCTTTATCCGAGAGCAAGAAGGTCGGCGTAGCGCTTTCAACTTCTTTGGTGTTATCAATAACTTTGGTTTTAGTTTCGCCGTCACCGCCGTTTGCCAGCAGTGCCCCGATAGCACCGCCACCTAATGCCGCTCCCGCAATCCAGCCCCAAGGGGCGTCGCTTAAGACGCTTTCCTGCTCGAGGAAAGGCTGAATGCTGCTAATCGGTGTGGCCTGCGCGGTTAACTCGGTCACCGCAGCACCCGATGCTTCCCCGGTATCGGCAAAAGAAATATGCGTCAGTTCCTGACGATCGTTGAATACCAGCTCTGACTGATTATGCGTTTCAGGATCTTCAACAAAATAGTTATTGCAGCGAATAACGCTGCCATCTTTCATATAAATGAGGAGATCTTTACCCTGGCGGACATAGCGCACCACATCCTGAGCAGAACCCTGGATTTCAATCACGCTCGGGGATGAAATAGAGACCGACAGATTTCCTTCGCCGGTTAATTTCGTTTTCTCCGCCGTTTTGCGAATGATGACATCAACAACTTTTACGTTACTCATATTCTTCTCCTTGCAGGTGTACGGATTCCTGTGGATATGTCCACCAGACGGATGTAGCTATCCCTGGGAAAAAACACCCATTATTGTCAGACTTATTTCGCGCAGAAAGGCGCGTCTTTTTTTAACTCAAATCGGGTAATTTTGCGGCTGCGTTTTTCTCTATTCCGATAAGCGGCATCAAATTATCAACCGCGGAAGCATAATTAATTGCCGAACTCCAGCCGTCATACTCGGCGATTATTTTCGCTGAGGTGGCCTGCCAGACATCCTGCTCAACGCTGAGCAGATCGTTAATGCTGCGCTTGCTCAGGGTGTATTCATTTTTATAAACATCGCGGGCCCGCAGGGCATTTTCCAGCTGCTGCTTTCCGGCCTCCATTCTTCCCCGTGCGCCGGTCCAGTCCGCCTGCGCGACGGAGGCTTTTTGCAGGACATCGAAACGCGCCTGATCGACCTGAGAAGAGGCCATGGCCCGTGCGCCTTCAGCCTGCCGAACGCGAGCGGAAACCGCGCCCCCCTGATAAAGCGGCGCGTCTATATTGAGCTGGATCTGGTCGTCCCAGTACGAACGGTTGTCCGATTCATAACGGGTGCGCCCACCCTTCAGGCTTAACGTCGGCCAGTGCTGGGACTTAGCCGTTTCCACGCCATACTGAGCCGAACGTTCCATGTTCTGCGCGGCCATCACCGCCGGTATCAGGGAATAATCGATGCGGTTGAGCGAGTCAGGCTCTACGGCAAGATTCGCGGGCACCGGCGAATAAGCCTCTGCCTGCATTCCGGTTAATACCGCAAGCCTGGCGCGCGCGCTGTTTAAGGCGGCGTGATACTGCGCGACCGTCGCCTGCATGCCGGCAATGCGCGTGCGGGTCTGAAGCTCATCGGAGGTGGAACTCACGCCCGCGTCTGCGCGCAGCTTTGCCAGCTGCTCGACGTTTTTGAGCGCCTGAACGTTATCAATTGCCGCCTGCAGCAGATCGGAATAGCGTTTGACCTCTACATAGCTCAGCGCCGTTTTCTCCGCCACGTCCGAAAGCGTGCCCATCAGCTGATAGCGGTAGCTATCGCGCTGGGCGGAGGACTGGCTGATGCTATTATTGGTTTTGCCAAAATCGTACAGCAGCTGCGTCAGGCTCAGCCCCCAGGCGGCTGAATTCTTCAGCGATCCGCTGGAATCGGTGGTCTGGCTGTGCCCTGTACTCCCGTTCAGCGATATTTGCGGCATCCAGCCGCTGCGCGCTTCATCTATTTGTGCCTGGCCAATACCTAATTGCGCGGCCTGTTGACTAATTGACGGATCGCGATCGATCGCAAAAAGAATACTTTCTTTTAAGGTTGTCGTGGCAACCGGGGCAATGCCCACCTGACTGCTATTGGCGTACGCCGTATTTATGGCTAATGAAATGAATGCCAGTGCTGCTGTAAATCGTCGTAACATAGGCTTTCGTAATATCGTCATGTTATCTCCCTGACTCTGAGTGTTACTCAAGCAAATACCCAAGAAGAGGTATAGATAATTAGACAAATATCTTATTTAGCTACCTTGCTGAATTTAAGGTAATACTCCCCACACCCATTTCCATTGGAGATGAGATCTGCCTGCGTCTAATTCCAATTAAGAATTTACTTATTTCTTAAAGTGGTTAGCAGCATAACAAAATGCGGTATAGCCCACTACACCCACAATGTTAATGCGGTGTTACAAATAAGAAAAAACATGGGGTTTCTGGACAAAACCCTGAAAATAGACTTTCAAATGAAACATATAAACCCACTGTTATTTAAGGAAAATTCCTAATTCGTAATATGCACATTTTTGCGTTAATTTCAGCGCGGGTCAGACACAAAGATTTTCAAAGAAGTGTCAGTTTAAGTAACTCGGCGGATTTGATTGAAATTAAAAACCATTAAATAACTAATGTAAGAAATTAAATGCCAATAATTACGAATAAATCAGCTTTTTATTCCACCCAGAAGCAATGTACTGGTTGCATAATCCAAACCGTTAAATAAAACATAACAATAACATAGTGATTAACATTCAAAACGGCTTACTTATACCTGCTTAATAATATTTTAATAATCACGCATCTGAATCATCATGCCTCTGCACATCGTCCTAAGGACATTCCTCTTCTCTCTGCGGCTAAATGCTGTATTATGCAAACTATTGCAACATTTTGCAGGAATGCCCCCCATGCACAAAACCGCTCGTCAACGCTACGTCCTGGATTTACTCAGCGAGCAAGGCCAGGCCACCATCACCGAGCTGGCAGAAAAGCTGCAGGTATCAGCGGACACCATCCGTCGGGATCTGACCGACCTGGAAAACCAGGGCCTTGCGCAGAAGAACCACGGCGGAGCCATCGCGCTCAACCTTTCCGCTATGAATCGTCATGGACGCAACACGCTGCTGCCGGAGACCAAACAGCGCCTGGGTAAGCTGGTTGCAAAGCAGGTTCCACCGGGCTCCACCCTGTTTCTGGATGCCGGAAGCACGGTGATGGCCGTCGCCACCTTTCTTCAGGGGCCGCTCACCGTCATTACCACGTCGCTGGATATCGCCCAGCATTTTAGCGACCGGGAAGATATTGAGCTGATCCTGCTCGGCGGGAAATGGGACCACAAGCAGCGACTGTTTGCCGGAAGCGCCACGCTGTCTTTGCTGTCCCGGTATCGGGCAGATATCGCCATACTTGGGGCGTGCGCCATTCATGCCGAACTCGGGTTGAGCGCCGGTAAAGAAGCGGATGCCGAGGTTAAACGCGCGATGCTCGACGCAAGCCATGCGCACTGGATTGTCGCCGACCACCTGAAAATTAACCGCTGCGAGCCGTATCTGGTTTCCGGGTTATCCAGCATCCAACAACTCTTTTTAGATCGTCCCTGGCCTGAGCTTGGGGACCATAGCGCACTGCAGGTTACGGTGTGCGCGAATTAACGTGGAGAAGGTCATGAGTAAAGTTCAAACAATCAACATTGCGCTGATCGGGTATGGATTTGTCGGTAAAACCTTCCATGCCCCGCTGATCCAGTCTGTGGACGGGATTAAGCTGGCCGTGGTCTCTTCTCGTGATGAAGAGAAGGTTAAACGCGACCTGCCGGACGTACAGGTGGTGGCAACACCGGAAGAGGCTATTCAGCATCCTGATATCGATCTGGTGGTGATTGCCTCCCCCAACGCCACGCACGCCCCGCTGGCGACGCTTGCCCTGAACTCGGGTAAACACGTGGTCGTGGATAAACCTTTTACCCTCGACATGCAGGAAGCCCGCGACCTGATTGCGCTGGCGGATGAAAAGCAGCTGCTGCTCTCGGTCTTCCACAACCGCCGCTGGGACAGCGATTTCCTCGGCATTAAGCAGATTATCGAGCAAGGCACGCTCGGCAAGGTTAAACACATGGAATCGCACATCGACCGTTTCCGCCCGGAAGTTCGCGTACGCTGGCGCGAGCAGAACGTACCCGGGAGCGGTCTGTGGTTTGATCTGGGTCCTCATCTGATTGACCAGACGCTACAGCTTTTTGGCCTGCCGCAGTCGGTTCAGGGGAATATCGCGACGCTGCGCGACGGCGCAGAAATTAACGACTGGGCGCACGTGGTCTTAAACTACCCGGAGCATAAGGTCATTCTGCACGCCAGCATGCTGGTTGCTGGCGGTACGGCACGCTTTACCGTCCACGGGGACAAGGGCAGCGTGGTAAAAGCCAGAATCGATCAGCAGGAAGCGCAGTTGCTCTCAGGGGTAACTCCCGGCAGTGAAACCTGGGGCGAAGACAGCGACAGCATGGTGTTCTTTGGGGCCGACGGCGCACCGCAGACGATCCCTACCCCGAAAGGCGATCAGCGCCAGTATTACGTCAACGTACGTGATGCGCTGCTTGGGAAAATCACCAATCCTGTCCACCCTGTTGAGGCACTGGCGGTCATGGGCGTGCTGGAAGCGGCGGTGAAGTCGTCGGAGACGGGGTCAACGCAGCCGCTGGCGTTAACTGATGAAGAGCGTGCGCTACTGAGTTAAAAAACAAGCCGGGTGGCGCTGCGCCTACCCGGCCTGTTTTTCGCCTTTATTGACGCTTATTCGGCATCATGCGCAGGAGGGTATTATCTTTCCAGAAATAGTGGTGCATCAGCGCCGCCGCCGCGTGCAGGCCAATCACAAAATAGCCCAGGTTCGCCAGCGTCTCGTGCCACTCTTTCAGCACATCAACCAGGTCAAAATTGGACTCCGCCGCATGCGGCATCGCCAGGCCGAAAGCAAACCATTCGCTCCCCCGGTTATACATCATCACAATGCCAATCAGCGGCAGCGCAATAAACAGCAGATACACCACCAGGTGTCCCAGATGGGACATCCCCGTCACCATCGCTTTTGGCTTCGGCTGAATCGGTGGCGCGCGGAATTTCAGGCGAACCAGCAGACGCGTCACCATCAGCACCAGGATACTGATACCGCACGAGACGTGGATCATATTGATCGCTGGACGCGCGGTGCGAGGGAAGAAACCTTTGAACTCCATGGCGCAGTAGGCGACGATGATTAACAGAAACACCAGCCAGTGGATGCCGATTTGCAGGCTTGTATATTTAGTGCGCATGTCATTTCCCGATTAAAAACAGTTATCGCGCCAACATAATCCCCTTTCCTTAAAAATTCATTAACTTTTCTGTATGGTTTTTCAAATACTTCCTCCCGCATGAAGCATCTTCAATTGCCGCCCTGTCCGTGATGGTCTAAGCCTGGATGAGTTCAAACTGTCGTATCGACACGTTTACAGGAGAACACCATGAGTAAAATTGGCATTAACGGCTTTGGACGCATTGGGCGCCTAGTACTGCGTCGCCTTCTTGAAACCCAGGACAGCAATACCGTCGTCGCCATCAACGACCTCACCTCACCGAAAGTGCTGGCCTACCTGCTCAGGCATGATTCCAACTACGGTGGCTTCCCGTGGAGCGTCGATTTCACCGAGGATGCGCTGATTGTGGACGGTAAAACCATTGCGGTGTACGCCGAAAAAGAGGCGAAGCACATTCCGTGGAAAGCTGCAGGTGTGGATATCGTCGTGGAGTGCACCGGCTTTTATACTTCAGAAGAGAAATCACGGGCGCACCTGGACGCCGGCGCGAAGAAAGTGCTGATCTCTGCGCCCGCGGGTGAAATGAAAACCATCGTCTACAGCGTGAATGACGATACCATTGACGCCAGTGACACCATTATTTCCGTCGCATCCTGCACCACCAACTGCCTCGCCCCGCTGGCGAAAGCCCTGAACGATGCGTTTGAAATAAAAGTGGGCACCATGACCACCATTCATGCCTATACCGGTACGCAGGCGCTGGTGGATGGCCCGCGCGGGAAAGACCTTCGCGCTTCGCGGGCGGCAGCAGAGAATATCATTCCCCACACCACCGGTGCGGCAAAGGCCATCGGTCTGGTGATCCCTGCGCTCAGCGGCAAGCTGAAAGGCCACGCGCAGCGCGTGCCGGTAAAAACGGGTTCGGTCACCGAGCTGGTGGCGATTCTCGGCAAGAAAGTGACCGTTGAGGAGATCAATGCCGCGCTGAAAAAGGCGACGCAGGGCAATAAATCGTTCGGGTATACCGACGAAGAGATTGTGTCGTCCGATGTGATTGGCTCGCATTACGGTTCGGTGTTTGACGCCACGCAGACGGAGGTGTCAGAAGCGGGAGAGCTGCAGCTGGTGAAAGCCGTCGCATGGTATGACAACGAGTACGGTTTTGTGACGCAGCTGGTGCGGACGCTGGATAAGTTTGCGGCGCTGTAATATGTTCCCCCTCTCTCCTGAGAGGGGGATTTACTGAATATTCAGAGAAGCGAGCGTCTGGCCAACGCATCCGCCAGGACCGGATCCTCCTTTAACTGTCCCCATGCGGCAATCACCGCCTCAGGGAATTCAACATGCGCGATAAAATCCCGCCCGGCCGGACCATAGCCGTTAACGTCATCATACAAACGCGGCAGCTCACCCAGAACCAGTGAAATGTAGCGGTCAACGGGCCACAGTCCGCTATTGCCCGCGCTAAATTCCACGCCCTCTTTGCCATTTTGCAGCGTTGGCGTAAACCCGGGATGGCTTATCCACTGCGGTGATACGGGCTCATCCCGGCAAACGCGGGCAAACGTCGCCATCGTACGGCGCTGCATCGTCGGGTCCTGCACCACCAGCACCCGCCCGGTCACTCGCTGATGCTGTTTCAGCATATTCCAGCTAAAGCGCGCGTTTTCACCGCAGTTGGTGGATTGATCCTCAACCCACAGCTGCGCCTCGGGGATCTGCCAGAACACCCGCGCAATGTCGGCAAGAATGCTCGCTTCGGCCCGCCCCGTGACCGGTACGGTGTGATAACGCGGATGACTGCCGATGGCGGCGTATAAAAAGGTGGTTGAATGCCCGATGCCGCCGCTAATCAGAAGCGGGATGTCTCTCTGCGCGGCAATCCGGCAGGCCGCCTCAATGGTTGGGATCACCGCGTTTCCTGCCAGGATGACCGCATCGACGTCCGGTTGCTGGCGGCTGCCGCTCAGGTCATCCTGCGCCAGCCATTCACCGACAGTATTGATGGCCGCCAGCGTGGCGTCCGGCAGGATGGGAAAATGGGGCTGTTCCATGATGAACTCCTTCTCTCTATTCCTTCAGGGTAGCGACTTCAGGTTCTCAACACAACGGCGACATCGGGCCGCTCTTTTTCCTTAAACTTCCCTTCTACATTTGATTAACATGCGTAAATCATATTCACTTGAATTATCATTTGCGGCAGACGTAGAATCGCTAGCCCGCTAATTATTCAATTATTTCTAAGGTAAACGACGTTATGCGCCTGCCCGAACGCGACCCTTATGCTCCTCGCGAGTGGCAGCCTCATGAGAAACCCGCCCTGCTGGGTTCCCCTTCCACGCCCGAGCACAGTACGCCAAAACGCATTGCCTACGGCGTCGTTGGCCTGCTGGTGTGCCTGACGGGCGCGCTGGGGAATGCGGTGGTGACCGCCAACCTGCAAAACCTGCAGGGGACCTTCGGGGCCTGGTCGACCGAAATCGCCTGGCTTCCCGCGGTCTACGTCATGACCAACATCTCTATCAACCTGCTGCTGGTCAAGTTCCGCCAGCAGTACGGCCTGCGCGCCTTCACGGAAGGTTTTCTGGTGCTGTACGTGCTGGTGACCTTTTTCCACCTGTTCGTTAACGATCTCAGTTCGGCGCTGATGGTGCGCGCCGCGCACGGGATGGTGGCCGCCGCGCTCAGCTCGCTGGGGATTTACTATCAGATCCAGGCCTGGCCTGCGAAGCACCGCCTGAAGGCGCTCACCATCGGGATTACCGGGTCGTCGCTCGCCATCCCTCTGGCCCGCCTGTTTTCCACCGAACTGCTGCAGTTGGACGAATGGCGCGGGCTCTATTTCTTCGAGCTGGGGCTGGCGCTGATCTCCCTGGCCTGCGTGATAGCCTTAAAACTGCCCCCGGGTGACAGGCGCAAGGTCTTTGAGAAGAAAGACTTTATCACCTTCTTTTTAATGGCCCCCGGAATGGCCCTGCTCTGCGCCGTGCTCTCACTGGGCCGCCTTGACTGGTGGTTCGAGGCGCCGTGGATCGGCTGGTCGCTGGCGCTATCGCTGGTGCTGATTGTGGCCGCCATCGTCTTTGAACATAACCGCGCCAACCCGCTGCTTAACACCCGCTGGCTGTCGAGCGGCAGCATCGTCCGTCTGGGACTCATCATGCTGCTGATCCGTATCGTGCTGGCAGAGCAAAACACCGGCGTCATCGGCTGGCTGCAGTACGTGGGGTTACAGAATGAGCAGATGACCCACCTGGCGTGGTCTATTTTCGCCGGGATCGTCTGCGGGATTGTCACCAGCTGTCTTACCATCAAACCCACGAAACTTGCGTGGCCGATTATCACCTCCCTGGCGCTGATGATTGTTGCCTCGCTGCTGGACAGCCAGTCCAACAACCTGACCCGGCCGGATCAGCTGATGGTAAGCCAGTTTCTGCTGGGCTTTGGCAGCGCCTTCTTCCTGGCTCCCGCCATGCTGGCCGCCATTGGCGGGGTGATCGCCGATCCGCGCAACCTGGTCAGCTTCTCGGTGATGTTCGGCATGAGCCAGAACCTCGGCGGCCTGCTGGGCTCCGCGATCCTCGGAACCTTCCAGACCTGGCGCGAGAAGTACCATTCCAGCCTGCTGGCGGACCAGCTCACCACGCTCAATCCGCTGGTCAACGAGCGTATCCAGATTTACACCCAGATGTACCGGAGCCTGATTGGCGACAATTCGCTGCTGGGAACGCAGGCGATCACGCAGCTGCAAACGGTGACGACGCTTGAGGCGAATATTCTGGCTTACAACGATACTTATCTGCTGACGGCGGGCATCGCTGCCGCCACGCTGGTCTGGATTTTATGGCGCCTGTTGCGCCTGCGCATCACTGCCCGTATGGCGCTGAAGAACGCCACCGGCAATAAATAATTGAAATACATCTGGAGAGTTTATGAGTCAGCAGGATGCCGCTAAAGAGCAGGCCAACACCCGCAAAAATGTGCGCATTGTTTCCGTTTTCACCGCCGCCGCCATCGGCATCGTCGGCGTGCTGGTGATCCTTTACGCGTGGCAGCTGCCGCCGTTCACCCGCCACGCGCAGTTTACCGACAACGCCTACGTGCGCGGCCAGACGACGTTCATCAGTCCCCAGGTGAATGGCTATATCACCGAGGTGAAGGTTCAGGACTTTGTGCAGGTTAAAAAAGGCGACCTGCTGCTGCAGATTGATGACCGCATCTATCGTCAGCGCGTGCATCAGGCCGAGGCACAGCTGGCGATGAAAATTGCCGCGCTTAATAACAACCTGCAGCAGCGTAAAAGCGCCGAAGCGACGATCGCCAAAAACGACGCGGCGCTGAAAAATGCCCGCGCCCAGAGCCTGAAAACCCAGGCGGATTTAAAGCGCGTGAAGGATCTGGCGGCTGACGGTTCGCTTTCCGTACGCGAACGCGATGCGGCGCTGGCCAGCGCGGCCCAGGGCAGCGCCGACATCGAGCAGGCCAAAGCCTTGCTTGAGATGTCGCGTCAGGATCTGCAGACGGTGATTGTGAACCGCGGCGCGCTGGAGGCGGATGTCGAAAACGCGAAAGCGGCGCTTGAACTGGCACAGATCGATCTGCAAAACACGCGTATTGTGGCGCCGCGCGACGGCCAGCTGGGTCAGATCGCCGTTCGTCTCGGGGCGTACGTTACCGCCGGAACCCATCTCACCACCCTTGTGCCTCCGCAGCACTGGGTTATCGCCAATATCAAAGAGACCCAGCTCGCGGAGCTGCGCGTTGGTCAGCCGGTGAAATTCACCGTTGATGCCCTGAACAACAAAGCGTATCAGGGCCGCGTGGAGAGCATCTCCCCGGCGACCGGGGTGGAGTTCAGCGCCATCACACCGGATAACGCCACCGGCAACTTTGTCAAAATCGCCCAGCGTATTCCGGTGCGCATTGAGGTGCTCGGTAAGCCTGAGGAGTCCGCGCTGCTGCGTCCGGGTATGTCGGTACAGGTGACCATTGATACGCGGGAGGCGAAGTAATGATCCTTCGCCCGATAGCCGCGCTGGTGGCAGCGGTCATGCTGGCCGGATGCCAGTCCGTTGACGTGAAACAGGCGCAGCCGACGCTGCACATCCCCCCCCAGTGGCGCACCGTCTCCGGCCCTGCCAGCCCCGCGGAGCAGCTCTGGTGGCGCAATTTTCACGACAACAACCTCAACCGCTATGTGGATCAGGCGCTACAGCATAACAGCGACGTGCTGATCGCCCGCGAACGGATAAACGAGTATCAGGCGCGGGTCTTCGCGGCCGACGGCAGTCTCATTCCCTCGCTTGATGCGGGCGTAACGGGGACGCGCGCCCGTTCACAATCCGCCGCGACCGGGCTGCCGGTTTACGGCACATTGTACAGAGGGAGCCTGACGGCGAGCTACGACGTGGATATCTGGGGCGTCAACCGCAGCACGGCCAGTGCCGCCGAGGCCTCGCTGGCGGCGCAAAAAGCCGCCGCTGCCGCCGCGGATTTGACCGTCGCGTCTTCCGTTGCATCCGGGTATGTCACCCTGCTCTCGCTTGATGAGCAGCTGCGCGTGACCGAATCCACCCTGAAATCGCGCGAAGAGGCATTTAACCTCGCGAAACGTCAGTTTGAGACGGGCTACAGCTCGCGTCTGGAGCTGATGCAGTCGGATTCCGAACTCCGCTCAACGCGAGCGCAGGTTCCCGTGCTGCAGCATCAGATTGCACAGCAGGAAAACGCCCTCAGCCTGCTGCTGGGAAGCAATCCCGGGGCGGTAGCGCGCAGCGAAAGCTTTGAGACGCTAACGCCGCTGACGCTGCCGTCACAGCTGCCGTCTACGCTCCTGAACCGTCGGCCGGATATCGTTCAGGCCGAACGCCAGCTGGTTGCGGCCGACGCCTCGCTTGCCGCGTCGCGCGCGAGCCTGCTGCCGTCGATCAACCTGACCGCGACAGGATCGATACAGGATCGCACCCTGTCCGGCCTGCTGGACAATCCGCTTCAGCTCTGGAGCGTCGGGGGCAGCATTCTTGCGCCGCTGCTGAACCGCCAGGCGCTGAATGCGCAGGTGGATATTTCCCAGTCCCAGCGTAACCAGGCGCTGTACGCCTATGAAAAAACCGTGCGTAACGCGTTTGCCGAAGTGAACAACAGCCTTGATGCTATTGCGCGCTATCAGGAACAGCTGACCGAGCTGCTTGCCCAGCAGGATGTGGCGCAGGAGACGCTGCGCATTGCGCAGAACCGCAATCGCAACGGCTACTCCTCCTATCTGGACGTGCTGGACGCGCAGCGCACGCTGTACTCGGTGCAGACCAGCGTGGTGCAGGTGAAAAATAACCTGCTGCTGGCGCAGATCGATTTGTATAAAGCACTGGGCGGCGGCTGGAAGAGTGCATGAACCCGGCTTGCGCGCTGATGCCCTCACCTCGCCCCTCTCCCACAGGGAGAGGGAGAAAAATCCAAGGAGTCAATCTATGCATCAACGATGGTCTGCAGTAGATAATTACATGATTTCTTCGCTGATCCCTGACGATGACGTGCTGAGTCAGGTACTGGAAAACAACAAGCGCGCCGGGCTGCCCGAACACGACGTGGCGGCCAATCAGGGGCAGCTGTTGGCGCTGTTCGTGCGCATGACGCAGGCGCGGCGCGTTCTGGAGATTGGTACGCTGGGTGCTTACAGCTCGATCTGGATGGCGCGCGCCCTGCCGCCGGACGGGAAGCTGATTACGCTTGAGGCCGATCCCACACATGCCCGCGTTGCGCGCCAGAATATTCAGCTTGCTGGGTTAAACGAACGCATTGAATTAATTGAAGGCCCGGCGCTGAGCTCGCTGGAGAATTTCGGTGAGGTTCCGCCGTTCGACCTGATCTTTATTGATGCCGATAAGCCAAACAATCCCGGCTATCTGGAATGGGCGCTGCACTATTCACGTCCCGGCACGATAATCATTGGCGATAACGTGGTCCGCGATGGCGAAGTGATTAACGGGCAAAGCGACGACGCGCGCGTGCTGGGTGTGCGGCGTTTTATCGAAATGATTGGGGATAACCCGCGCCTAACCGCCACCGCGCTGCAAACGGTGGGGGTTAAGGGATGGGATGGGTTTACGCTGGCAATGGTGAACGGGTGAAAATGATACCCTCTCCCACAGGGAGAGGGAGAAAACCGGGTTTTAAGCGGAAATCTGCTCCATCGCCTGCAGGATACGCTTATCCGAAATCGGATACGGCGTACCGAGCTGCTGGGCAAAGAAGCTGACGCGCAGCTCCTCGATCATCCAGCGGATCGCCTGCACGTCTTCATCGTCGCGGCGCGCCGGCGGCAGCTTGTTGAGCCACTGCTGCCACGCCTGCTGCAGGCTCTCCACTTTCAGCATCTGCGCGCGATCGCGGTGCGGGTCGATAGCCATTTTTTCCAGACGTTTTTCAATCGCCTGTAGATAACGCAGCGTATCGCCGAGACGGTTGAAGCCGTTGCCGGTGACAAAACCGCGATAGACCAGCCCCGCCATCTGCGCCTTCACGTCCGAGAGCCCCAGCGCCATGGTCATATCCACGCGCCCCTTCAGGCGCTTGTTGATATTAAACACGGCGGTGAGGATCTGCTCGACCTGTTTCGCTATTTCCACCACGGTATCGTTCAGCTCCGCGCGCACCTTTTCATGAAGCTGAGCAAAGCCCTCTTCCGTCCAGACCGGACCGCCCGCCTCGTGGATTAGCTTGTCCACGCCGCAGGAGATGCAGTCGTCAATCAGATCCAGCACCTTGCCGTACGGGTTGAAGTACAGCCCGAGCTTGGCTTTGTTAGGCAGCTTCTCGTGCAGATACTTGATCGGCGACGGGATGTTGAGCAGCAGCAGGCGACGCAGCCCGCGCCACATCATCTGCTGCTGTTCCTGCGGATTATCAAACAGTTTGATCGCCACGCTGTCGCGCTCGTCCACCAGCGCCGGCCAGGCTTTGACCTTATAGTTACCGCGCTTCTGTTCGTAGCTTTCCGGAAGCTGACCAAAGCTCCAGATATGCAGCCCGCTCTGCTCGATACCGTCATCGGCCACCGCAGACAGCGTCTCCTGAACTTTGCCTTTGAGCGCCTCTTTCAGCTCGCTCAGGGAGCGCCCTTCCAGCAGCTTTTTATTTTTATCGTCCACCACGCGGAAGCTTATTTTCAGATGATCGGGCACCTGATCCCAGTTCCAGTCTTCACGGTCGATGGTGGTGCCGGTCATGCGTCGGAATTCACGCTCGAGCGCGTCCAGCAGCGGCAGCTCCAGCGGCGTGACGCGGCCTAAAAGGGCTTCCGCATAGTTCGGCGCGGGAACAAAGTTACGGCGCACCGGTTTCGGCAGGGATTTGATCAGCGCAATCACCAGCTCGCGGCGCAGGCCGGGAATTTGCCATTCAAACCCGCCTTCATCGACCTGGTTTAACAGCGGCAGCGGAATGTGGACGGTCACGCCGTCGGCGTCGGCCCCTGGCTCAAACTGATAGGTCAGACGCAGCTTGAGGTTGCCCTGATGCCAGAAGTTCGGGTAGTCGAGCTTGCTGACCGACTCCGCGCCCTCTTTAATCAGCATGCTTTTTTCGAAGTTGAGCAGGTCCGGCGTCTCTTTGCTGGCCTTCTTCCACCAGCTGTCGAAATGGCGGGCGGAAATCACATCATGGCTAATGCGCTGGTCGTAAAACTCAAACAGCGCCTCATCGTCCACCAGAATGTCGCGGCGCCGCGATTTATGCTCCAGCTCTTCCACTTC
Source organism: Enterobacter dykesii (assembly GCF_008364625.2). Taxonomy (NCBI): domain Bacteria; kingdom Pseudomonadati; phylum Pseudomonadota; class Gammaproteobacteria; order Enterobacterales; family Enterobacteriaceae; genus Enterobacter; species Enterobacter dykesii. The sequence goes on along the minus strand of NZ_CP126604.1, from coordinate 2,124,397 downwards.
GGCGCGCAGCTTCAGGTTTTCACGGAAGAAGGCGTGGCGCGTCTGCCAGTCTCCCTCCACCAGCGCGTGGCGGATAAACAGCTCGCGGCTGAGCGCCGGGTCAATCTGGCTGTAGTTGACCTTCCGCGCGGCAACCACCGGCAGGCCGTAAACGGTCACCTTCTCGGTCGCCATCACCGCACCCTGCGCGCGCTCCCAGTGCGGTTCACTGTACGAGCGCTTAAGCAGATGCTGCGCCACCGGCTCCACCCATTCCGGATCGATACGCGCGGCAATGCGCCCCCACAGGCGGCTGGTTTCAACCAGCTCGGCGACCATGGTCCATTTCGGCGGCTTCTTGAACAGGCCGGAACCGGGGAAGATGGAGAAACGGGCGTTGCGCGCGCCGGTATACTCCTGCTTCTCGGCGTCCTTCATCCCAATGTGGGACAGCAGGCCGGTCAGCAGCGCGATATGGATTTCGCGATACTCCGCCGGCTCGCTGTTCACCGGAATGCCCAGCTCTTTCACCACCTGGCGCAGCTGGGTGTAGATATCCTGCCACTCGCGCACGCGCAGGTAGTTGAGGAAATCCACGCGGCACTGGCGTCGGAACTGGTTCGAGGAGAGCGCTTTCTGCTGCTCGCCGAGATAGTTCCACAGGTTCACGAAGGCGAGGAAGTCGGACTCTTTGTCGTGGAAGCGACGGTGCTTTTCGTCAGACGCCTGCTGCTTGTCCATCGGACGCTCGCGCGGGTCCTGAATGGAGAGCGCCGAGGTAATGATCATCGCTTCGCGCACGCAGCCGTGCTTCTGCGCTTCCAGCACCATACGGGCCAGACGCGGATCCACCGGCAGCTGGCTGAGCTGGCGGCCCAGCGGCGTCAGCTTGTAGACCGTCGCCTGCTCGTCGGTGCTAATTGCGCCGAGCTCTTCCAGCAGGCGTACGCCGTCCTGTATGTTGCGTTTGTCCGGCGCTTCGACGAACGGGAACGCCGCGATGTCGCCTAGCCCCAGCGCGGTCATCTGCAGGATAACGGACGCCAGGTTGGTGCGCAGAATTTCCGGATCGGTGAATTCCGGGCGCGACAGGAAATCGTCTTCGGAATAGAGACGAATACAGATCCCTTCCGACACGCGGCCGCAGCGGCCTTTACGCTGGTTTGCGGAAGCCTGAGAGACCGGCTCAATCGGCAGCCGCTGAACCTTCGTGCGGTAGCTGTAGCGGCTGATGCGCGCCGTGCCCGGGTCGATCACGTATTTGATCCCCGGTACGGTCAGCGAGGTTTCCGCCACGTTAGTCGCCAGGACGATGCGGCGCCCGCCGTGCGGCTGGAACACGCGGTTCTGCTCGCTGTTTGACAGGCGCGCGTAAAGCGGGAGGATCTCCGTGTGGCGCAGGTCGCGCTTGCTGAGCGCATCGGCGGTGTCGCGGATTTCGCGCTCGCCGCTCATGAAGATCAGGATGTCGCCCGCGCTTTCGTTGCCCAGCTCGTCAACGGCGTCGAAGATAGCCTGCAGCTGGTCGCGCTCGGTATCATCCGCCTCTTCCAGAATCGGGCGATAGCGCACTTCAACCGGATACGTGCGTCCTGACACCTCGATAATCGGCGCATTGTTGAAATGCTTCGAGAAGCGCTCCGGGTCGATGGTCGCGGAGGTGATGATGATTTTCAGATCCGGGCGACGCGGCAGCAGCTCTTTCAGGTAGCCGAGCAGGAAATCGATATTCAGGCTGCGCTCGTGCGCTTCGTCAATGATGATGGTGTCGTACTGCATCAGCAGGCGATCCTGCTGGATCTCCGCCAGCAGAATACCGTCGGTCATCAGCTTGACCATGGTGTTATCGCTGACGTGGTCGCTGAATCGCACCTTGTAGCCGATGCAGCCGCCCGGCTCCGTCTGCAGCTCTTCGGCAATACGGTTCGCCACGGTACGCGCCGCCAGACGACGCGGCTGGGTGTGACCAATCAGCCCTTTCAGGCCGCGTCCCAGCTCCATACAGATTTTCGGCAGCTGGGTGGTTTTCCCCGAACCGGTTTCCCCCGCCACAATCACCACCTGGTGGTCGCGGACGGCCTCAAGGATGTCCTGTTTTTTCTGGCTGACGGGCAGGTTTTCCGGGTAGGTAATCGCCGGGCGCGCGGCTTCGCGCAGCAAGACTTTCCCTGCCGCCTGTTCAATCTCTTTCGCCATCTCCTGGTAAATGGCCTGTTGAGCATCAGGATTTTTAACCTTCTTAACGCCGTGCAGACGACGGGCGAAGCGCTGTTTGTCGCGCAGCATCAGAGAATCGAGCTGTTGCAGGAGCATCGGGAAGGTCAATTTTTGTTGTTCTGTCATAGCGTTAAAGGGCACTACACGCCCTGATAAATTCTCTTTTTAATGATTGCTATAGAGTACCACAATGACGCCTTTCGCGCCTTATTCAAAAAATTCGAACATAGGCTTCGATATATTGCGCTATCTCTATGGCAGGATTGTGAATAGAGTGTCAACAAGCAACGGGGCAACCCCCTTCAATCAAATGCAAAAACAGGAATCACCCATGAGCAAAGTATTAGTTTTGAAATCCAGTATTCTGGCAGGGTACTCTCAGTCTGGTCAGCTGTCTGATTACTTCGTTGAACAGTGGCGTGAACAGCATTCTGCTGACGAAATCACCGTGCGTGACCTGGCTGCAAACCCAATTCCTGTGCTGGATGGCGAGCTGGTTGGCGCGCTGCGCCCAAGCGATGCACCGCTGTCTCCACGTCAGCAGGAAGCCCTGGCCCTGTCCGACGAGCTGATTGCTGAGCTGCAGGCGCATGACGTTATCGTTATCAACGCCCCAATGTACAACTTCAACATCCCTACCCAGCTGAAGAACTACTTCGACCTGGTGGCGCGTGCTGGCGTAACCTTCCGTTACACTGAGAATGGCCCTGAAGGTCTGGTGAAAGGTAAACGTGCGATCGTCCTGACCAGCCGTGGCGGTATTCATAAAGATACCCCAACCGACCTGGTTGCGCCGTACCTGAGCCTGTTCCTGGGCTTCATCGGCATCACTGACGTGAACTTCGTGTTCGCGGAAGGTATCGCTTACGGTCCGGAAGTGGCGACCAAAGCGCAGACCGATGCGAAAGCCGCCATCGACAGCCTGGTAGCAGCCTAAGATTTTGCCCTCTCACCGCCTGGTGGGAGGGTTTTTCTTTTCCCCGCATTTCGTTATCATCCGCTCCCACTCTCCAGCCGGGCGGCCTGATGTCTGCGATTATTGATTCTTTTATAGCCCCACCGTGTCACGACGACATTCAGATCCTCTGGCAGGATGAACATCTGCTGCTGATCGATAAGCCCTCCGGTCTGCTCAGCCTCTCGGGAAAAAATCCGCAAAACCTTGATTCCGTCCATTATCGTCTGGTCCAGACGTACCCCGGCTGCACGCTGGTACACCGCCTGGATTTCGGCACGTCCGGGCTGATGGTGGTTGCGCGCAATAAGGCCATCAACGCGGCGCTGTGCCAGCAGTTCAGCCAGCGCAGCGTGGAGAAAGTCTACAGCGCCCTGCTTTGCGGTCATGTGGAACATGACGAGGGAATAATAGACGCGCCGATTGCCAAAGACCCGGCGCTGTTCCCGCTGATGTCAATCTGCCCCATCAGCGGAAAACCCGCCCGCTCTCGCTATCGGGTGGTGGAACGGTTTTATCAGGAGACGGGACTGCCGTTAACGCGGGTGGAACTTACTCCGGAGACCGGACGAACCCACCAGCTGCGCATTCACTGTCAGCAGCTGGGGCACCCAATTCTGGGCTGCGATCTGTATGGCGGTCTTGAAGCGCCAGGGGCTGAGGAAACGCCCCGGCTGATGCTGCATGCCAGCGAGTTGAATTTTATTCATCCCGTGAGCGGAGAGCCGGTTAACGCCCGTCACGCCGCCCCGTTCTGAACGCGGTTTACCACATCAAATCGTCAGGGATTTTGAAGTCCGCATACGGATCGTCTTCGTCCTGCTCTTCCTGGCTGAGCGCGCTGTTTAGCACAATGCTGTCGGCATCGCGCTGGGCAATTTTATCGGCCACCACCGCCGGAATAATCGCGTATTCACAGTCGCCGCTGGCGTTGATGACCAGACGGGCAATCGCCAGACGGCCATTAATCAGCTGAGCCTGGGTTTGCTTGTCGACGTCGATTTTTTTGATCAGATTACCGTCGGTGAAGTTAAAGGTGATGTTGCCCCTTGAAACGGTGATGCGGTTCATCTCAATCAGCTGCTTCACCTGTGCCTTAAACTCTTTCGCCAGCACGGCCTGCTTCTGCTGTTCGCTCAGCAGCTTGTCGCGCTCGATCTGCGCCTTCTTGTTCTCTTCTACCGCTTCACGGGCCTCCCGCGCCTGAACGCGTGATTTCTTTGCCGTGCGCTGCACTTTTGCCGCTTTCTTGCTGCTGACGAGGCCCGCTTTCAGCATCTGCTCTTGTAAGGTGAGTTTTGTCATGATTGTTTCTAAACCGGTTGGAAATTTTGCGGATTATAGCGGGAATTGAACGGAAATAAAAAATCCCTCTCCCCCGCAGCCTGTTAACGACGAGGGTAAGTGCATATCACAGACATATTATGAGCTTCGCCCGGCGGCGCTGTGCTTGCACGGGCCTACAAACGACGCTGAACCGTAGGCCGGGTAAGCGCAGCGCCACCCGGCATGAAGGCAGCGACACCTCGAGCATTACACTTCATGAACTTCCCTCATGTTGCATTGAAATTAAGTCACTTCCCCTGCGCCGCGGGCTAAGGCATAAATTATGCATCGGTAACTTCTTAGCAACATGAACTTAGGATGCATAACCACAATGAGCAAAGCTTTCACATATACCCTTAAGCGCAGTTGCTTCGATGAGAATTACAACCCGTCAGAAAATACGCGTACGACCACCAACTTTGCCAACCTGGCGCGCGGGGAAAAGCGACAGGAAAACCTGCGCAATACGCTGGTGATGATCAACAACCGCTTTAACGCCCTGGCGCGCTGGGATAACCCAAATGCCGATCGCTACGCGGTTGAGCTGGAAATCATCTCTGTCGATTTGAACATTGGCGCGGAAAAACCGTTCCCGGCCATTGAGATATTGCAAACCACGATTGTCGACAAAAAAAATAACCAGCGTATCCCTGGCATCGTCGGAAATAACTTCTCGTCTTACGTGCGGGATTATGATTTCAGCGTGCGCCTGCTGGAACACAACAAGAACCAGCAGCACTTCAGCATTCCGGAAAAGTTTGGCGAACTGCACGGCAATATTTTCCGCCACTTTGTGAATTCGCCGGAATACAAAGAGAACTTCAGCAAGGGTCCGGTGATCTGCCTGAGCGTCTCCAGCAAAGACACCTACCGCCGCACCGGTAACCAGCATCCTGTGCTGGGCGTTGAGTATCAGCCGGATGGCGAGTCGCTTACGGAACAGTACTTCGCGAAGATGGGCCTGAAGGTTCGCTATTTCATGCCGGAAAACAGCGTGGCGCCTTTCGCGTTCTTCTTTACCGGGGATTTGCTGAGTGACTACACCGATCTGGAGCTGATTGCCACCATCAGCACGATGGAGACGTTCCAGAAGATCTATCGCCCGGAAATTTATAACGCAAACTCGGCGGCGGGACTGTGCTACCGACCGGATCTGAACCAGCAGGATCACTCCTTAACCAAAATTGTTTATGACCGGGAAGAGCGTAGCCGACTGGCGATTGAACAGGGTCGCTTTACCGAAGCGTACTTTATTAAGCCTTACCAACACATTCTTGAGCAGTGGTCTGATAACTACACGCTTTAATTCATCAAAATAGGTCTTTTATTATGAAAACATTGCTCCCGACTTCTACGGCTGGCAGCCTGCCTAAGCCGACCTGGCTTGCACAACCTGAAACCCTGTGGTCACCCTGGAAATTACAGGATCAGGAACTCCTGGCGGGTAAACAGGACGCGCTGCGCCTGTCCCTGGATGAGCAGATCCGCGCGGGTATCGATATCGTCAGCGACGGAGAACAGACCCGCCAGCACTTCGTCACCACTTTTATTGAACACCTGAGCGGCGTCGATTTTGAAAATCGCCAGACGGTGCGCATTCGTAACCGCTACGACGCCAGCGTGCCGACCGTGGTTTCAGCCGTTGCGCGTCAGAAGCCGGTATTCGTGGACGATGCGAAATACCTGCGTCAGCTCACGGACAAGCCGATCAAATGGGCCCTGCCTGGGCCGATGACCATGATCGACACCCTTTACGACGCCCACTATAAAAGCCGCGAAAAGCTGGCCTGGGAATTCGCCAAAATCCTCAATCAGGAAGCGCGTGAGTTAGAGGCCGCAGGCGTGGATATTATCCAGTTTGATGAACCGGCATTTAACGTCTTTTTTGACGAGGTGAACGACTGGGGTATCGCCGCGCTGGAGCGCGCCATTGAAGGGCTGAAGTGCGAAACCGCGGTACACATCTGCTACGGCTACGGCATCAAGGCCAATACCGACTGGAAAAAGACGCTCGGCTCAGAGTGGCGCCAGTATGAAGAGGCCTTCCCCAAGCTGCAGACCTCTAATATCGACATTATCTCACTGGAGTGCCACAACTCCCGCGTACCGATGGATCTGCTGGAGCTGATCCGCGGTAAAAAGGTGATGGTCGGCGCGATTGATGTGGCAACCAACGCCGTTGAAACGCCGGAGGAAGTCGCCGATACGCTGCGTAAAGCGCTGCAGTTCGTCGATGCCGACAAGCTTTACCCGTCAACCAACTGCGGCATGGCTCCGCTTTCACGTCAGGTGGCTAACGGCAAGCTGAAAGCGCTTAGCGCCGGCGCAGAGATTATCCGCAAGGAGCTCGGCGCGTAATTGCCTTACGTTTGCCAGTAGAGCGGCGTGCCGAAAAACGCCACGTAATAATCAATCACCGCCCTGACGTTCAGGGGCGGATGACGTGCGTTAGGATAGATCGCCGCAATATAAAGTTGCTCCGTGTTGATGGCGCACGCCATTTCCGGCATAAGGGCAACCAGCTCGCCCCGCTTCAGCCTGTCGCCAATCAGCCAGTCCGGAAACAGGACGATCCCCATCCCGCCCAGCGCGGCAATGAGCAGCGATTCCGCATTATTGGACGTCATCAGCGGCGCGACCGGATAATGCACCCAAGTCTCCCCTTTGCGACGCACGAGCCAGCGGTTAGGCCCGGACGAACCGCGATAGACCAGACATTTGTGCTGGCTCAGCTCGGCCGGATCGGTCGGGACGCCGTGTTGACGCAGATACTCGGGCGATGCGGCGAGGTGGTAGCGCTGCTGCCCAAAAACACGGGCGTGGAACGTCGAATCCGTCAGCGTGCCGATGCGGAAGATGAGATCGGCGGCATCCCGGTGCGGGTCGATAAAGTCATCGGTCAGCGTCAGCTCAATGGTTAACCGTGGATAACGCTCGGCCAGACCTGCCAGTCCGGGCGCAACGTGTCTCTGTCCAAAAAATACCGGCCCATTTATGCGGACCGTGCCGGAGGGTTCGGTCGAACGTTCATCCAGCTCACGACGCGCCTCTTCGAAGTTATCGACCATCGCCCGGGCATAGCGGATAAACAGATGCCCGCTTTCCGTGGGGATCACCGCCCGGGTATTGCGATAGAACAGCTGCTGGCCGAGCGCGTCCTCAAGCTGATGAACAATACGCGACACCTGCGAGGCAGATATTCCCTCTCGTCGCGCAACGACGGAAAAGTTCTGCGTTTCATAGACGGCAATAAACAGCAGCAGTGAGCGAAGGTTCATGCTTCCGGCATCTGACATTAATGCATTTCCTGCAAAGGTGTTTCCTGCATTATGGCATTTTTCTCACGGGTCTACCGACGTAATCTTCTTCGCCTGAAAACGGAGGAAGAAGAATGCAGTTTGTTTTGATTTTACTGGTGATTGCCGGCGGGATGGGCCTCTCCGTCGAGGCGGGGCTGCTGGGGCCATTAGGGGGAGAAGTGGGCGACTTATGGGCGACGTTCAGCATTTTTGGCGTCGGCGCCGCGCTGACGTTTCTGCTGATGCTGTTTTTCAGCCCGCGTAACAGTCCGTCGTTTTTCGCCCAGCCCGGCTGGCAGCTGCTCGGCGGCGTGCTCGGCCCTGTTTATGTGGTTATTCTGACTATCGCCACGCCGACCATCGGCATCGCTCTGACGATGATTGGCATTCTGGCTGGTCAGATTTTTAAAAGCCTGATCATTGACCACTTTGGCCTGCTGGGTACGCCGCACAGGAAGATAAACGCGAAACGTATCGTGGCGCTGGTTTTTATTATTGCGGCACTGGTTCTGGTCGCACAGGGGTAACGTATGACACTGATTATGATTCTTCTGGCCGTCTGCGGCGGCGCAACGCTGAGCATTCAGGCCGCGATTAACGGACAGCTCGGCAGCAATGTCGGGGTATTTAAAAGCGCGTTTCTGACGTTTTCCGTCGGCGCGCTGGTGACCGCCCTGCTGATTTTCTTCTTTGAGCCGAAGCAGGCGGTCACGCTGCTGGACGTGCCGAAATGGCAGCTCCTCGGGGCGATGTTCGGCGTGCCTTACATTGTGATCATGGTCGTGGCGGTGCAGCGCATCGGCACCGCCGTCGCTACGGTGGCGGTGATCTTCGGCCAGCTCGCCATGAGTATGCTAATTGATAACTTTGGCTGGTTGAACAATCCCGCGATTCCGTTTTCGCCGAGCCGTCTGGGCGCGGTGGTTTGCCTGGGGATTGCCCTGTGCTTCATTTACTCCAGCAGCAAAACCGGCAATGTTAGCGACTAAGCTTACGTCTTCCGGGTGAAAAACAGCGTCACCGTGGCGACGGTGACGCCAAATTTCTTCATCTCGGTTTTGTTAAACAGATGGGTCTCATCCTGCAGGTACATCCAGTCGTCAAACTTCAGCAGCCAGGTGCGCCCGTTGGCTTTAACATTCATGCTGTAATGCCAGTTAAAGGCGTTGCCTGCGGCCTGCCCCGTGGCAACCCCTTCAATGTCCCCTGCCGTTCCCTCGTAGCGATCGTTCCCGACGCGCCGGATGTGCCAGACCCGCTGCTGCTTCTCGCCATCGTCGTAGACGAAGTGCTCGTTGAGCGTCAGCGTATCGCCGATAACGTCTCCGGCAATTTCAACGTGGAAGCGGCGGATCTGCTTGCCGCTACGATCCTGCACCATCCCCCACGCTTCGGTTTTGCCCTGGAAGTAGTGGAAGATATCAAGCCGCGGCTGCTGCTGGCGATACTCGGCCACTTCAGTGCTACAGCCCGCCAGCAGCATCGTGAATGCCAGCGCCATCATCAGGATACGTTTCATTGTTGGCCTCCGATTAACTGCTGACGCAGCTCAGGATATTGCGTGCGGGGATCGAGCCAGATGGCCAGAAAACGGGTGCTGAACGCTTCAGACTGGCGCGGTCCGAGTGGAATAAAGGATGTTTGCGCCGCTGATGCGCGATACCAGAACTGCCCCTGCTTATCGTTGAGAACAAACGCCAGCTGTGAGCCCGGGCGGACATCCGGCCACAGCGACTGGAGCATCCGCAGCCAGGCTTCGCTTTGCGGTTCCTGCGTCAGGATCCCCTGCGCCTGCCACTGATCGCGGGTCGCCTCGACCAGTTCATCGCGATCGATGTCGCGCGCATAGGTAATAATCAGCGCCTGATCCTGGTCCTCCCGACCGTAACGCCCGTCGGGGGTGCGGAGCTGAGAGGTATAGACCGTGAACGGCCCCCAGGTAAGCGTGGCGTCTCCCACCTTCCGCCACGCCAGCCAGTCGGCGGCCTGGGCAACGGGAACAACCAGCGTCAGACAAAGCAGCAAAAATGCAGCTCTCATTTTTGTCTCCCCATCAGCAGGTGGAAAAACAGCATCAATACCAGCCACCCCGGCGCCATCCAGCTGACGACGATAAAGGTTGGCTCCAGAAACGTGATGGCACCCAGCCGCTCGCCAAACAGATAAGCCACCGGCCCCCCCACGGCGGCCAGCAGGGTCAGCAACCAGCCGGGCAACGTGGTGGTGCGCGTCAGCTGCGTCCAGACGGAGGCAAACATCAGCCATAATGCCACCATCCATAGCGGCATCAGGGACTCGCTCGTGAAGGCGATCAGTCCCGTCAGCGCCCAGAGCGTATCCAGCAGACTCCCCGCCGCGGCCAGCCCAATGGCGTAAAATCGGTATACAGGCGGCAAGAGCAGACACGCCAGGATCGCCAGCGCAATCCAGAAAATCAGGCCCTGTTCGCGAAAGATCACCACCAGCACCCAGTAAAGATCGAACGCGACGGCCAGCAGGAAGACCTGAAGATATAGTCTCATACGCGCTCGGCGGTCAGCTGCACTACGCTTATGGTGCGAGCGTTAAACCCGGCTTCACAGTAGCCAAAGTAGTACAGCCACATGCGGCGGAACCGTTCATCGAAGCCGAGCTTTTCAATCTCCTGCCAGGCATGGACAAACCGCTGCCGCCAGTGGGCCAGCGTGCGGGCGTAGTCGGGGCCCATGTCGAAAAGATTGCGCACTACGAAATCGGTGTGGCGGGTCATCAGCTCGTTCATCGCGGTGATGCTCGGCAGGAAGCCGCCGGGAAAAATGTAGCGCTGGATAAAATCGACGCTTTTGCTGTAGTCGCGATAGCGCTGGTCCTGAATGGTAATGGCCTGAATCGCCATCCGTCCTCCCGGGCGCAGACGCGCCTGGCAGGTGCGGAAGAACGTGGGCAGATAGCGTTGCCCGACGGCCTCAATCATCTCTATCGAGACAAGCTTGTCGTACTGTCCGGTGAGGTCGCGATAGTCGCAGAGCAGTACCTCAACCCGATCCTGCAGCCCGGCGCGGGCGATCCGCTCTGCCGCCCAGATGAATTGCTCCTGCGATAGCGTGGTGGTGGTCACCCGACAGCCGTAATGACGGGCGGCGTATTCCGCCATCGCGCCCCAGCCGGTGCCAATTTCCAGCAGGTGATCGGCCGGGCTCAGCGCCAGCTGGTCGCACAGGCGCGCCATTTTGGCCTGCTGGGCCGCCGTGAGATCCTGCTCATCCTCAGTAAACAGCGCGCTGGAATAGAGCAGCTCTTTATCCAGAAAATGGGCATAGAAGGTATTGCCCAGATCGTAATGAGCGGCAATATTTTCACGCGCCTGCGCGCGGGAGTTACGCCGGGTCCAGTGGCGCAGACGCTCCAGCGGCCTGCCGAACAGACGGAACCCGTTTTCCAGACGGCCAAGCACCTCGCCGTTGAGCGCGAGCAGCTCCAGAAGCGGCGTAAGTTGCGTGGTTTCCCATTCGCCGTCCATCCAGGCTTCTGCCGCAGCAAGGCTCCCGCCCGTTAAGACGCGCCAGTAGACGCCGGGCGTGAGGATCTGCACGTCGGCGTGCAGCGCGGAGGATGTCTCACCAAAATGAAAGGTCTGCGCCCCTTCACGCAGCGTGAGCGAGCCGCCGCGAATACCGCTTAGCAGCTTGAAAAGCAGCCAGCGCGCGATGCGTACGTTGCGCGGGATATCGGGTTCTAACGCAAAGACGGGATCGGTCATGAGCGTTCACTCCTGCTGACGGGATGGTTATACAGCGGCACGCGCTTGAGCCACAGGCGCAGCGCCTGCCAGTAAATGGCAAAGACGGTTTTCAGAGTCATGAGCGGAATGCGCAGCAACAGCGAGCGCAGCGCGGGGCGCGTCACAGGCTCCCGGCGCAGCGCCAGCGTGGCGTCAAAAACCTTCGCTTCCTGATGATTTTCAATGTGCATATGCAGCGTGTTATCCGGGTCGTTAAAGCGCCAGTGGTAGATCATGTCCATCGGGTTGAAGGGGGAAACGTGAAACGCTTTTTCCGTCGGCTGCGCATCCTGTCCGTTGACGGCATAATAATGGCGTTCATTCCACGGCGTGTTGCGAACCTCCGCCAGCACCCAGCGCAGCGTCCCCTTCCCGTCGTAGCAGTAGTAAAAGTTGACCGGATTGAAATGAAAGCCGAAATAGCGCAGCTGCGTCAGGAGCATCACCCGCCCGTCCGGGCGTTCTCCGGTCAGGCTCTCCAGCCTGCTCAGCACGTTCTCTTTGAGCGGCGTGCCGAGCGGATAGTCCGCGTCGTGGAACGAGGCCGCGGCAAAGCGATTGCGCCGCACGCCGACGGACGGCAGCAGCGGCAGTTCATCGAGATCCAGCCAGGCCATAAAGACGCTGTAGCTGAATTCATGGGTTTTCGGCTGAAGGCGGCGGTGGCGTAATACGCCGTGGTAGAGGCAGCTGTTCATCTCAGTTCCCCTCTCCGACCGCTATCGCGTTGACCACGTCCAGCGCGCTGCGCACGCCGTCTTCATGAAAACCGTTGTACCAGTAGGCCCCGCAGTACCAGCTCCGGTTATGACCGTTGATCTCGCCGCGCCGCGCCTGCGCCCGCCAGCTTTGCGGGTTAAACAGCGGGTGTTCATAGACAAAGCGTTGCAGAACGAAGCGTTCATCTACCGGCGCGTCCGGGTTGAGGGTGACGCAGAACAGCGGACTATCCTCAGGCAGCCCCTGCAGGATGTTCATGTTGTAGGTGACGCAGGCGCTGGTCTGCTCCTGCGCGCTCAGGCGGTAGTTCCAGCTGGCCCACGCGCGCCGCCGCTCCGGCAGCCAGCGCGGGTCGCTGTGTAAAATGACCTCGTTGCGCTGCCAGCCGATATCGCCCAGCACCTCGCGCTCTGCGGGCGTCGGGTCATCAAGCATCGCCAGAGCGCTGGCGGAGTGGCAGGCAAAAATCACCCGATCGAAGGTATGGCTGCCGTTTTCAAGCTGAAGCGTAACCCCGTGCTCGTGGCGGTTCACCCGCTGCACCGGTGAATTGAGATGCAGATTCAGACGGTCGCCCAGCTTGTCGAGCATGGCGCGGATATACTCCCGCGAGCCGCCCGGCACGACGTACCACTGCGGGCGCTGGGTGATATCCAGCAGCCCGTGGTTCTGGAAGAAACGTAAGAAAAGCGGCAGCGGGAAACGCTTCATCTCCTGCAGCGACGAGGACCAGATGGCGGCCCCCATCGGCAGAATGTAGTGGCGCGCAAAAAACGGCGTGAAGCCGTGCTGTTCCAGAAACGTTTGCAGCGTGGCGTTCGGGTCCACCTCCCCGTCCAGCGCCTGCTTTGCCAGACGATTGAAGCGGACGATCTCCCCGAGCAGCCGCCAGAATGCAGGATTCACCAGGTTTCGGCGCTGGGCAAACAGCGACGTCAGGGTATGGCCGTTGTACTCCAGCCCCGTTTCGGGATTGTGCACCGAAAAGCTCATCTGCGTTTTTTGCCCGCTGATACCCAGCTCGCTGAGGAGGCCCATAAAGCGCGGATAGGTCCGATCGTTGTAGACGATAAACCCGGTATCGATCGCGTAGGTGCCCTGTGGCGTCGAGACGTCAACCGTTGCGGTATGGCCGCCGGGCGTGGTGCCCGCTTCAAACAGGGTCACCTGATGGTGCCCGGCCAGGCGCCAGGCGCAGGTCAGCCCGGCGATGCCGCTGCCGATAATTGCAATATTCATGAACGCACCATCCTGCGCAGCAGCGCGCGCTGAAGAAATGCCGGTAACCCGGAGAGCGCACGCAAAATAAAGCCGAACCCGGTGGGGAACGCAATATGCATTTTCCCTGCCGCCAGCCCGGTACGGATCGCCTTGACCGCCTCGTCAACGCTCACCCTGCCAGGCATGGCAAAGTCGTTTTTGCGCGTCAGCGGCGTATCAACAAAGCCCGGCGAGACCACCGTGACTGCAATTCCTTTTGGCTCCCAGTCCAGGCGCAAACTCTCGGCAAACCAGCTCAGGGCCGCTTTGGACGCGCCGTAGGCCTCTGCCCGTGGGAATGGCAGCCAGTGGGCCATAGAACTTACCAGCACCACGCGGTTGCCAGCCGTCAGCTGCGGCTGCAGCGCGTCAAGACAGTTCACCGGGCCAAGGAAATTTGTCGCCATAACCCGCTCCACCAGCGCCGCGTCCACCACGCCTCCATCGAGATATTCGCAGGTACCGGCGCAGAGAATTATCAGATCGGCGTAGCTGCCGGTCAGCGCCTGGCGGCAGGCGTCCCTGTCGGTCATATCGAACAGGCGAACGGTGAGATTGGGGCAGGTCTGATGCAGCGCGTCGAGGCGCGCCGGATCGCGTCCGCAGGCAATCACGTGGTAGCCGTCTGCGGCAAAGGATTTCGCCAGCCCGGCGCCAATACCCGAGCTTGCGCCGGTGATCAGCACCGTTTTCATGATTTGACCCTCCGCTTCACGCCGCGTACCGCCCAGCCAAGCAGAGGAAGATGTTCGTAGATCATCTCTCCCGCATCGTAGTAGTCGCGCTGGTGGGTGATGAGATCGTTTTCCGTCTCCACCACCGAACATCCCGGCAGTTCGAGCGGCTCGCCTCCGGCAATGCGCGGATGCGACCAGTGCATGACCCAGGTCACAGCAAACCGGTTCTCGCTGCACAGCGGCGTATCGATGGTAAAACGGCAATGCTCGACGTTGGCCAGCAGATGGGTGAAATAGCGCTGAAGCGCGAAAATCCCGTCATGTTCGCCAAACGGATCGATAAGGGTGGCATTCGAATGGTAAAGCCCGACCAGCGCGGTCGGCGGCTGGCTATCCAGTGCGGCGTAGTACTCAATAAACCGACTCACGACAGAGGGCAGCGTACTCATGGGTCACATCCTGGCTGTAAACAACGTGGCGTAATCGCATAATTAAAACTTACACAATTACTGTCATTTGTCCAAGTTTGTGTCGATCTATTTTTTATTTTGAATACATATCAATCATTTAAAGGAAGGCAAAAGAGTGGATTTTTAGGCCGGGTAAGGCGTGGCCGCCACCCGGCTTTAACTTTCAGGATTTCCTTAAGGCAAATTCGCCGGTCTTCTTCCAGGCTTATCCTTTTTAATTCATACGGATGCCTGACATGAAACGTTTCTTTCTCTCCCTTTTCTCCAGCCCGGAATCCTTACTGCAGGTGATGAGCCAGCAGGAAATCATTGAAGCCGTCGAAGATGGCGATCGCATCATTATCGACCAGGACGGGAACGCCTCCGTGAACTACAAAAGCAACGAGGTGCGGCAGGATTTTCTGCGTCACGTCAACATGCTGAAGAGGGCCTGATATGGGAACGGCGATTTTTATGGTGCTGATGGTATGCGGGTACTGGTACACCAGCCGCGACCTGTCGACCCGCTTTAAAATCAAGCGCTCCTTTGGCTGGGACGTCTATTTTCTTGTGGCGCTGTACGGCTGTATTTTCGTTCTGCAGGGGGTGATTGCCACCGGTCTGCTCTGGCTGCTCCTGCTCGCCCTTTCCGCCGCCAATAACGCTTTTCACTTTGCCTCGCCGAAATATACCGACTGGCAAATCGACTTTATGAACTGGAGTTTTTTAGGCATTCAGGCGCCGGTGGTGGTGATGCTGGCGTTTGCCATCCTGTTTTGCCTCTACCGCTCTAACTGGGCAGGCAGCGCCAGGCTGGACGGCGAAAGCCGGAAAAAGCTCTACAAACGTCTGGCGCAGTCGAGCGGTATTGAACAGCTGCTGTATCAGTGTATGGAGCAAGGGGAACTGGCGCAGGTCACGCTCCGGTCGAGGCGGATTTACGTCGGCATGATCCACACCGCGACGCTGGAATATGAAAAAACGGCCAATATCGTGCTGATCCCGATGTTAAGCGGGTACAGAGATGCGAAGACGATGAACTTTCGCATCGAGAATAACTACAGCAGGTGGTATGCGGAGCATGACATCACGCTCGACTCCGAGCCCCGCAGCGCCATGTCATTCCGCAAGGTGATTTTACTCAATCAGATTGAGAGCCTCTCGCTGTTCGATCCCGCCAGCGCCAGCGCGCTATCGCTGGCACAGCGCGACGAGAGCTCTCGCCCTAAAGAGACATCCCCATAATCCTGAGTATGCTCTGCTGCAAGGGGTCATGGACGCTCTCCGTGCTAAAAAACCGCGTTAACGAAAGGCGAATGACAACAGTTTAAGGTGTCATTCCCCGTTGGGAATGTTGAGAGCACTTCCATCGGTTGCCTGGCTCGCGTAATCCTCACGCTTTTCTGCCCATTTCAGCATGGCATCAAGCGCCGGACATAATGCCTGACCCCAATCGGTGAGGCGATACTCCACTTTCGGTGGCACTTGCGGGTAGACCATCCGCGAAACGATACCATCGGATTCAAGTTGCCTGAGCTGCTGCGCCAGCATCTTCTGGGAAATACCGGGGATCAGTTTTTCGAAATCAGAGTAGCGCTGCACTTTTCCGTCGAAAAGATGAAAAAGAATAATTAATTTCCAGCGGCCTTCCAGCAGCCGTAACACTTGCTCCACGCCGCTCGCGGCAGATTCCGGACTATATAACTTACTCATAATTCAGTAGCTCACTTTTTTGTGCGTACTTGTCAATTTCTCAGTCTATGTTGAATATACCTGTACTGTAAATAACGGGAGTGCAAGGTTATGTCATTAGATATTGATTTTAAAGGCAAACGCGTGCTTGTTAGCGCTGGCACGAAAGGGCTCGGAAAAGCGGTCGTCGGGCTTTTAAAACAGCTCGGTGCAACGGTATTCACCACTGCGCGGCACGAGCCGGACGTAGATGTCGCAGATACTTTCGTCGCCGCTGACCTTACGACGGTCGCTGGATGTGCCGCTGTCGCATCTGCGGTTCAGGAACAGATGGGAGGCGTCGACGTGATTATCCATGTTGCGGGCGGTTCAACCTCACCCGGTGGCGGTTTTGCTGCGCTTGGCGAAGAAGAGTGGCAGCAGGAGCTCAATCTTAATTTGTTGCCTGCAGTACGCTTAGATCGCGCCCTGCTTCCCGGAATGCTCGCGCAGGGAAATGGGGTGATTATTCACGTGACGTCTATTCAGCGCGAACTGCCGTTACCGGAATCAACAACGGGTTATGCGGCGGCTAAAGCAGCCCTCTCAACATACAGTAAAAGCCTTTCAAAGGAAGTCTCACCAAAGGGCGTTCGGGTGGTGCGCGTTGCGCCCGGCTGGATCGAAACTGAAGCGGCAGTTGCACTGGCGGAGAGGCTGGCAAAGCAGGCAGGAACAGACTACGAAGGCGGCAAGCAGATTATTATGAAGGCGTTAGGTGGAATACCGCTCGGACGCCCTGCCAGACCGATTGAGGTGGCCAACCTCATCGTCTTCCTCGCTTCATCGCATGCTGCGAGTATCACCGGTACTGAATTTGTGATTGATGGCGGCACCATTCCGACAGTATAACGCGGGTGCTTAATCGGCTCGGTGCGAGAGTTGATTAAGCACCGGGGAATATCACTGTTCGGACAGTTTCTCCAGGCCCTTTTTTAACGCATGTCTTACCGTTTCTGAATCCATGCCCATTTGTGCATGAATAATTGCGCCGTCAATGAGCAGCATGATTTCATTGACGACGCGCTCATCAGCATTCTTCGTCAGCAAGGCAATAATTTTCTTTGTTTCTGACTTATGACTGCGGCATATCGCTTTTATTTCGCTTTCAATATCTTCCGATTTCGCCTCTGCGCTGGCGTTAATAAACGCGCAGCCGTGGAACTCGGGCGAAATAAACCATTCATAAAGCGTTGCAGATATCGCATCAGCAGGTATTTCGCCTTCATCGAGATGTCGACGCAGCGTGGTCTCAAACCAGTTAATCCATATTTCATGCCGATAGTGCAAATAGGCAAGAATAAGCAAGCTCTTACTCGGGAAATGGCGATAAAAAGTCACCTTGGTCACTTTAGACGCTTTAATCAGCGTATCCACCCCCGTCGCCCTGAAGCCCGTAGAATAAAACAGATCGTGCGCCGTGAGTAATATTTTATCTCTGACGCTGATTTTTGTATCGTTGCCTGCGGGTTCTGTTTTCACTTTTGGCTAGCCTCAAAAAGAATGTTGACAGCGTTATTTTACAGGCATAGATTACCGCAAGTAGACAGATCTGTCTACATAATATAACGCTGAGGTAATCGCAATGAACACACGTCCTCCTTTACCGCCCTTCACTCGTGAAAGCGCCATCGAAAAAGTCAGGCTGGCAGAAGACGGCTGGAACAGCCGCGACCCGGCGAAAGTCGCGCTTGCCTATACGCTGGATACCCAATGGCGTAACCGCGCAGAGTTCGCCACCAACCGTGAAGAAGCCCAGGCGTTTCTGGCGCGGAAATGGAAAAAAGAGCTGGACTATCGTCTGATTAAAGAGCTCTGGGCATTTACGGAGAACCGGATCGCGGTGCGTTATGCCTATGAATGGCATGATGATTCCGGCAACTGGTTCCGTTCATACGGCAATGAAAACTGGGAGTTTGAGCCGGACGGACTGATGAAGCGCCGCTTTGCCTGCGTAAACGATATGCCGATAAAAGAATCCGAACGCCTGTTCCACTGGCCGCTGGGCAGACGCCCGGACGATCACCCTTCGCTGAGCGATCTTGGCTTATAGGATTTTCGCATCACTCCGGGCCCCCCCGGAGTGATGAGTTTACAGCGCGCCCAGCTGTTTCATCAGCGTCAGGTTGTCCTCAATATGCCAGTTAGCCACGATCTTACCGTCACCAATCTCATAAATATCCGTGGCGATAAAATCTATTTTCTGCCCCTTTCCTTTCAGCTTGCCAAATGTTCCGGTAAATGTGCCGTAAAAATGTAAATGCGAAACCACGCGATCGCCTGAAATAATCATTTGCTCAACGTCACAACGCAAATCTGGCACGGCTGTACGAAACGCACGGGAAGCTAAAATAGCGCCTTCCGGCCCCTGCTTACGCCCTTCCGGAGGCGTTTTATCAATAAATCCAGCCGCCAGGGCATCACGCGCCAGTGTTTCATTACCGGTATTCCAGAACGAGGCATATTCTCTGGCGACGGCTTCATTCGCCTTTAATTGAGCCTGTGGCAAGCTGGTGTCTGCAATAAGCTGCTTTGGCTTCACCCATTCTGCCTGGGCCGAATATGCGGCGCCCGACAACCCAATAAAAAAAAGCGCCGCAAGAACGGGACGTAAATATGTTGACCTCATGCCGGAGATACCGCCGATAATAAAGGTTTTATGGTTCATCATGTTTCCTCCTGCAGAGTGTACGTTGGGTAATCGGTATATCCCGTGGCGGTGCCGCCAAACAGCGTGGCGGGGTCGCGCACCTGGGCGAGAGGCAGCTGGTGCGCCAGCCGGTGGGGTAAATCCGGGTTGGCAATAAACAGCCGTCCGAAGGCAATCAAGTCGGCATAGCCGGCAGCAAGGATCTTTTCCGCTTTTTCAAGGTTATAGTTCCCCGCGACGATAAGGGTTCCGCTAAACGTCTCGCGTAGCGATTGTCGGAACTGCTCTGGCACCTGCGGCGCATCGTCCCAGTCGGCTTCCGCCAGGTGGATGAACGCAATCCCCTCTTGTTCACACCAGGCCGCGAGAGCGAGTATGGCTTCCGTCACCTGCGGATCGTTCATCCCGCGCTGGGTAATAAACGGTGAAAGGCGGATGCCCGTACGCTCGCGGCCAATGGCCTCGGCAATGGCGCTTAGCACCTCCTGGGCAAAACGGATACGGTTCACCAGCGTGCCGCCGTACTCGTCCGTGCGTTTGTTTGAGGTTTGCCGCAGAAACTGGTCGATCAGATAGCCGTTTCCGCCGTGAACCTCCACGCCGTCAAACCCGGCCTGAACGGCATTCAGTGCCGCCTGACGATAGTCCGCGATGATGCTGTGAATATCCTTGCGCGAAAGGGTTCTCGGCCGCGGGCAGTCAACCATCTGGCCTTCGCCCTGTTCATTCACCACCCACACCTGCGCGTCCGGCGCCAGTGCTGACGGGGCGACGGGCAGACCATCCTGATGAAAGCTGGCGTGCGACATTCGCCCGACGTGCCAGAGCTGCGAAAAAATCACCCCGCCCGCCTGATGCACGGCGCCCGTCGTGAGTTGCCATCCTGAAACCTGCTCAGGCGAATGGATGCCGGGCGTCCATGAGTATCCCTGACCCTGAGGCGAAATCTGGGTGGCTTCCGTGATGATTAATCCGGCGCTGGCCCGCTGCCGGTAATACTCCGCCATCAGCGCTGAGGGAATATTTCCCGGCTGAATTGAGCGCGCGCGGGTCATCGGCGCCATGACGATACGGTTTTTCAGGTCTTGCTGACCCAGCCTGTAGCGTTCAAAAAGTGAGGTACGTTGCATGTTTTCATCCCTTATGGTTTGGATGAAATCACTTTACAGTCGGCATCTGATTTTGATAATTACGCTAAAATCAGATGCACTTTTCGGAAAATATGAATAATGGGTAAACTCGAAGACATGGCGTTACTGGTGGAAGTTGCCGAGGCCGGTGGTCTTTCTGCCGCCGGGCGACGCCTGTCGCTTTCCCCCGCTACCATGACGGCCAGGCTGAAGGCGATTGAGGAGCGTTACCAGACGCGCCTGTTTCACCGCTCAACGCGATCCATCACGCTGACCCGCGCCGGGGAAGAGTTTTACCATGCCGCGCTGCGCGTGCTGGAGGAGGTGCATCACGCCGAGTCGTTACTGACGCAAAAGGAAGGCGTGCTCAGCGGCAACATTCGCCTTTCTGCACCCTCGGACTTTGGCAGAAAGTATCTTAGCCCCGCCGTCGTAGAATTCTCCCGACGCCATTCCGACGTTAATTTTTTCATCTCGCTAAGAGAACACGTTGAGGACCTGGTCGCTAACCGGCTGGATATGAGCGTGCGTTTTGGCAACCTGCCGGACAGCAGCCTTGTCGTCAGAAACATCCGCCCGAACCATCGGGTGCTGGTCGCTTCCGGGGCGTATCTTAACGGACGCGGCATCCCCGCCACGTTTGCTGATTTAGCCCAGCACCGGTGCCTGGCGCTTGAGTCTCAGGGCGTAGTGATGAACGAATGGCGCTTTGAAAAAGATGGCCAGGAAAGCGTCGTTCGCGTAGAGCCAGCCATGGTGTGCGACGACGGGGCTTTGCTTCGTCAGTGGGCTCTCAGCGGGGCTGGCATTGCGGGGAAATCGTGGTGGGACGTCAAAGACGATGTTGAAACCGGACGGCTCACGGTACTGTTTGCCGACAGCTTCACCGGCTTTAGCCGATACGATCGCAAAGATGTCGGGCTGCAGCTTGTTTACCCCCAGCGAAAGCTGCAGCCGCTTCAGGTTACGGCTTTTAGCCAGTTTTTTCTCGACTGGCTAAAAGAACATTAATTTGTCGCCAAAATAAGAGATAGCGCGCATTTCGCTGACACCCTCAGGACTACTCTGTGTGCGGTTTTCAGGAGGAACAAAACATGAAAAAGCTTCTGATCTGTTGTTTGTTTGGTAATACCGCAAACTCTCTCGCCAAAAAGATGCAGTCTCTGGCAGAACGCGAAGGCTATCCGCTGATGATTAGCGCTGTTGGGCTGGATAACTTCGCCAGCGTCGCACCCGCTTTCGATGGTTTCCTCGTCGCGCCGCACATTCAGTACAAACTCGATGAGATAAAAGAAACGGTGGGTAATACGCGCTCAATCGCCATTATTGAGAGCCTGCCCTATGCCTCTCTCGACGCGAGGAAAGTATTGGATTTCGTGAAGGAACAGATGCCTGAACTGGCTGCCTGACAGATAAGGCCGCATCGGTTTTGCGGCCTCCTCAAACGGTTATGTTCAGTGCAAGGGAACTGCGCTGAAACCCTCGCTTTTATCAGACAGATAGATGCCGTAGTGCAAGAAAAACGGTGATACACTTACCGCACATGGTTGATCGTCCCGTCTGAACGGCGCATGGTAATATCGGTAACCAAATTACAAAATGGTCACTCGTTGTTAATCGTAGCCTGTCACGCTAAGCTTAAATAATGACTAAAAATATGAACCCCCCATCATCACGCGGCCCCCTTGACCACGCTGTCAGAGAGCAAATCGTCGAAGCGGCTTTTGAGCACTTCGGCCACTACGGCTATGAAAAAACCACCGTCGCAGAACTGGCGAAATCCATCGGTTTTTCAAAGTCCTACATTTATAAGTTTTTCGATTCTAAACAGGCTATCGGCGAGGTGATCTGCGCTAATCGCCTGGAGCTGATCATGGCGGCGGTGCTTTCCGCCATTGAGGATGCGCCGTCAGCAAGCGAAAAACTCCGCCGCCTTTTCAAAGCGCTCACCGAGGCGGGAAGCGAGCTGTTTTTCCACGACCGTAAGCTTTACGACATCGCCGCCGTCGCCGCGCGCGAGCAGTGGCCGTCGACAGAACGGTATGCAGAAAGCCTGATGAAGCTGATTGAGAGCATCATTATCGAAGGCAGGCAGGCCGGCGAGTTTGAAAGAAAAACGCCGCTGGATGAGGTCACTCAGGCTATCCACATGGTGATGTGTCCTTTTATCAATCCCGTACAGCTACAGTACAACCTCGAAATGGCTCCCACCGCGGCGGTGCTTCTCTCTTCACTCATTTTAAGAAGCCTTGCCCCCTGATTTGTGACCATTGACTTTTTTGGTCACTGGTCAGAAAATGCGGAAACCGTCCTGTTACGTCGAAAAGGTTTCCCATGCTCAGGCTTACTTCAGCCCGCGTTGCCGTTTGTCTCCTGCCGTTTGCCCTGGTGGCGTGCGGCGATATTTCCGCGAGTGACGATCCGCGCACCAAGCCACCGCTTGTCCGATCCGCATCCGTCGAGCTTGCGAACAACAGCGTCCGCGCCTTCACGGGCGTGGTGGTCGCAAGAACGCAAAGCGATTTAGGTTTCAGAGTTCAGGGAAAAATCCTTGAGCGGCTGGTTGATACGGGGCAGACCGTCAAACAGGGCCAGCCCCTGCTGCGCCTGGATCCGGTTGACCTGAAGTTACAGGCTCAGGCGCAGCAGCGCGCGGTGGATGCGGCTCAGGCGCGCGCGCGAAAAGCCTCCAGCGATGAGGCGCGCTATCGTGGACTTGTGGCATCCGGCGCGGTGTCTGCCTCGGAGTATGACCAGATCAAAGCGGCGGCCGATACGGCCAGGGCCGATCTCAGCGCCGCCCGGGCGCAGTCCAGCGTGGCGCAAAACGCCACGGGCTATGCCGTGCTGCTGGCGGATTCGGACGGCGTGGTCATGGAGACGCTCGCCGAGCCGGGTCAGGTCGTCAGCGCCGGACAGGTGGCGATCAGGCTCGCCAGAGCGGGGCAGCGTGAAGCGCTCGTCCAGCTTCCGGAAACGCTGCGTCCTGCCGTCGGCAGCGAAGCGCAGGCCACGCTGTATGGCAATGAAAAACATCCGGTCACCGCAACGCTGCGCCTGCTGTCTGACTCGGCCGATGCCGCGACCCGCACGTATGAAGCCCGCTACGTGCTGGATGGCCTGCTGGCGAACGCGCCGCTGGGGGCAACCGTCACGCTGAACATTCAGGACAATAAAGCGGAAGGTCAGGTCATGCAGGTCCCGCTGGCTTCGCTCTATGATGCAGGAAAAGGTCCCGGCGTCTGGCGCATTTCCTCCCGGCCGGCAAAGGTCGCATGGACGCCCGTCAGGGTGCTGAGCGTGGGTGAAGATGCGGCGCAGGTCACGGGCGGCGTGAAGCCCGGTGAGAAGATCGTTGCGTTAGGCGCCCATCTTCTGCACGAAGGTGAGGTCGTCAGGCTTGCTGAGCAACGCAATGCCGCCCTGGCGGAGAACACACCATGAGCGGAAGCCGCTTTAACCTTTCGGCGCTGGCCGTCCGCGAACGTTCCGTCACGCTGTTTCTGATCGTTCTGGTCACGATTGCCGGAATTTACGCCTTCTTTGGGCTGGGACGCGCGGAAGATCCCCCCTTCACGGTTAAGCAGATGACGGTGATTACCGTCTGGCCGGGCGCCACCGCGCAGGAAATTCAGGATCAGGTCGCCGAGCCGCTGGAAAAGCGCCTGCAGGAACTCAAATGGTATGACCGTACCGAAACCTATACCCGTCCCGGCATGGCGTTTATCACGTTGTCATTGCAGGACAAGACCCCGCCAGCCGAAGTGCAGGAGGAGTTCTATCAGGCGCGTAAGAAGCTTGGAGATGAATCTCAGCGACTTCCGGCGGGCGTCATCGGCCCGATGATCAATGACGAATTCTCGGATGTCACCTTTGCCCTCTTTGCCCTGAAAGCGAAAGGCGAACCGCAGCGACAGCTGGTGCGCGATGCCGAAGGCCTGCGCCAGCAGCTTCTGCACGTTCCCGGCGTGAAGAAAGTGAACATTATCGGCGAACAGGCCGAGCGGATTTACATCTCCTTCTCCCACGACCGTCTGGCGACGATAGGGCTCTCACCCCAGGACATTTTCAACGCCCTCAACGGCCAGAACGCGCTAGCCGCGGCGGGTTCCATTGAGACCCGAGGCGCGCAGATTTTTATCCGCCTGGACGGCGCGTTTGATGAACTGCAGAAAATCCGCGATACCCCTTTTGTAGCTCAGGGCAAAACGCTCAAGCTGTCCGATGTGGCAACGGTTGAGCGAGGCTACGAAGATCCCCCGACGATGCTGATACGTAATCAGCATGAACCCGCCCTTCTGCTGGGCATCGTGATGCGTGAAGGCTGGAATGGTCTGGCGCTGGGTAAAGCGCTGGATACGGAAACGGCGAAAATAAATGATAGCCTGCCGCTGGGCATGTCCCTGACTAAGGTCACCGATCAGTCCGTGAATATTCGCTCGTCGGTCGATGAGTTCATGATTAAATTCTTCGTCGCCCTGCTTGTGGTCATGGTGGTCTGTTTTGTCAGCATGGGCTGGCGCGTGGGGGTGGTCGTTGCGGCGGCGGTCCCGCTGACGCTGGCGGTCGTCTTCGTGGTGATGGAAGCCGCGGGGATAAACTTCGACCGCGTGACGCTGGGCTCCCTGATCCTCGCCCTCGGCCTGCTGGTTGATGATGCCATTATCGCCATCGAAATGATGGTGGTGAAGATGGAGGAAGGTTACGACAGAATCAAAGCCTCGGCCTACGCCTGGAGCCACACCGCCGCGCCCATGCTGGCCGGTACCCTGGTGACGGCCATTGGCTTTATGCCGAATGGCTTTGCGCAGTCGACCGCCGGGGAATACACCAGCAATATGTTCTGGATTGTCGGCCTCGCCCTGATTGCCTCGTGGTTTGTCGCGGTGGTGTTCACGCCCTATCTTGGGGTGAAGATCCTGCCGGCGATCCCTAAAGTAGAAGGGGGTCATGCCGCCATCTATAACACGCCTCGCTATAACCGTTTTCGCCAGCTGCTTGTCCGCGTTATCGCCAGAAAATGGTGGGTGGCCGGGTCGGTGGTCGCCATTTTCATCATGGCCGTGCTCGGCATGGGGCTGGTTAAAAAACAATTCTTCCCGACCTCCGATCGCCCGGAAGTACTGATTGAGGTGCAGATGCCCTGCGGTACCTCGATTGAGCAAACCAGCGCCGCTACCGCAAAAATAGAAGCGTGGCTGGGCCAGCAGCCCGAAGCCAAAATTGTCACGGCCTATATTGGTCAGGGTTCACCCCGTTTTTATCTGGCGATGGCGCCAGAACTGCCCGACCCGTCTTTTGCGAAAATCGTGATCCTGACGGACAGCGAGACGTCACGCGAGGCGCTCAAGCTCCGGCTGAGGGAAGCTGTCGCCAACGGCCTTGCCCCCGAAGCGCGCGTGCGGGTGACGCAGCTGGTGTTTGGCCCGTACTCGCCCTTTCCGGTTGCCTGGCGCGTGTCGGGGCCGGATGTCGTACAGGTGCATGACATCGCTGACAGGGTGAAAGCCGTGCTTCAGGCAAGCCCGATGATGAGAACCGTCAACACTGACTGGGGGTCGCGCGTTCCCGTATTGCATTTCACCCTCGATCAAAACCGTCTGCAGGCGACCGGCTTAACCTCCAGTGCCGTTGCCGATCAGCTTCAGTTTCTGCTCTCAGGCGTGCCCGTTACCTCCGTGCGGGAAGATATTCGCTCGGTTGAGGTCATTGGCCGCGCGGCGGGAGATATCCGTCTTGACCCGGCCAAAATCGAGGGTTTCACCCTTGTCGGCAATGCGGGACAGCGCGTTCCGCTGTCTCAAATCGGCAAGATTGAGATCGGTATGGAAGATCCGATCCTGCGTCGTCGCGATCGCACCCCGACGATTACCGTACGGGGCGATATTGCCGACAATCTTCAGCCACCGGATGTGTCGGTCGCCATCATGAAGCAGCTTCAGCCGATTGTTGATGCGCTGCCGGCCGGGTACCGTATCGACATGGCGGGTTCGATTGAGGAATCGGGCAAAGCCACGCAGGCAATGATCCCTCTGTTCCCGATCATGATTGCCCTGACGCTGCTGATCATCATTTTGCAGGTGCGCTCAATCTCAGCGATGGTGATGGTGTTCTTAACCGCGCCGCTGGGGCTGATTGGCGTAGTGCCCGTGCTGTTGATTTTCAATCAGCCGTTTGGCATCAACGCGCTGGTCGGTTTGATCGCCCTTTCCGGCATTCTGATGCGCAATACGCTAATCCTGATCGGTCAAATCGATCATAACCAGAAGGACGGCCTCCAGCCGTTCCAGGCGGTGGTTGAGGCGACGGTCCAGCGCGCGCGCCCGGTCTTACTGACCGCTATGGCGGCCGTGCTGGCGTTCATTCCCCTGACGCATTCGGTATTCTGGGGCACGCTGGCTTACACGCTGATCGGCGGAACGCTGGGCGGGACGATTATTACGCTCGTCTTCCTGCCCGCGATGTATGCGATCTGGTTCCGGATCCGCCCGGCGGAACAACGCGTGCAGCACCCTGCAGAAAACGTGTAAACTACCATGAGTAGATAATACTTCTGAGGAAAGCATGGTTGTTAAGCGCTTAAGAAAAGAGGACCGCCGCGTGCAGCTGCTGGAGGTTGCGCGCGGAATCGTTCGTCAGCAAGGTACGGAGGCGTTGACGCTTGGCTATCTGGCCGAGCGGGCCAACGTGACCAAACCTATCCCCTACGACCACTTTGGCGATCGTGAAGGGTTGCTGATGGCGCTGTACCAGGATTATAGCGACCGGCAGCTGGCGAAATTCCGCGAGACGCTGGCGGTCGACAGCAAAACGCTGGAGAAGACGATCCGCTTTTTCAGCGCCGCCTATATCGACTGCGCCATTAGTGCCGGGCCAGAGACCGGCCCAATCGCCGCGGCGCTGTCCGGATCCCACGCGCTGCAGACGTTTCGTGAGGCATGCGTGGCCGAATGCGCCGACTGCCTGCGTACCGCGCTTTCCCCGTTCGTCGCGCTCAAAGGCGTTCAGGGAGAAGCGGTACTGACGGCCATCATTGGCGCGGCGGACGCGCTCAGCACCGCCGCGGGCAACGGAGTGCTCGCCCGGAACGTGGCGGAAGATACGCTCAGCGGCGCCATGACCGGCGTGCTGGAGACCTACGTGAATAGCACAAAATGATCGCTGGGGACGGATTGACACCTAAGTTACCAATAGTAATATATGAGTCAGTTCTCACTCATTCGAGGTCGCTATGTCTGCTACAAATGCCATTAATAACGCACTGATCGTGACGGCTCATCCTGTCGACAATTCGTTATCCAATTCGCTGGCAGCCCGTATTGCCGGGAAATTACGCGAGCAAGGTACGCAGGTTGAAATTGCCGATCTGCATGCTGAAGGGTTTAATCCGGCGATGACCCGCGCCGATCTCGATTTGTATCACGGCGATCCGACCGCCCTTCCCGACGATATTCTGCGCGAGCAGCAGCGCGTCGAGCTAGCGGATATGCTGGTGTTTGTCTTCCCCGTGTACTGGTGGTCGGTTCCCGCGCTGTTGAAAGGCTGGTTCGATCGCGTGTTAACCCTTAACTGGGCGTATAAGGTAGCTGACGACGGCAGGATTGTGGGCAGCTTACGGGATGTTCCCGTCCGCCTGATCGCCACCGGCGGCAGCGATCTCACCGGATTCGACAAACACGGCTATTCGACGGCGATTCAGACGCAGATAATCGAAGGCGTGTTTGGCTTCTGCGGGTTGAAGAACGTTAAGCTCGATATCCTTTACCAGGCAGACACGGCGACGCCTGAGCAGGTTGAGGATTTTCTGCAGGGGCTCGAGAACCTTGAATAATCAAAGTCTTCTATCCTAAAAAATGTGCAACGCTTACGGCGCACCTACTTAAGTTGGTGTGTTGAAGCGCATATTTCACCTGCGCTATAACTGAACGTACTTTTTCGCCAATCGCGAAATAAAAACAAAGGTCACTACATGGTTAAGTCAGTTCAGCCAACAACCACCCTCACCACCACCGGAACCTTCGGCGGTACGAGAGTATCTGTAGCAAACGACTGACAAACAGAACCTCACTCCCCGCCGGCCAGGACGGGGAAATCTCTCTCCGTTCACCACCCTATGAATGGAGAAAGAAAATGGTTTCATCTGACAATGCTCTCTTGATTATCGACATGCAGCAGGGCCTCTTTCGGGGCCCGGTTTCCCCTCGCTCCGCCGATGCCGTTCTGGCCAATATCCGCTTGTTAATCGCCAACGCCCGAGACGCGCAGGTACCCGTCTTTTTTGCCCGCCATATTGGACTGGACGACTCCCCCTTCTCGGAGAAGGGGCCGTTAACACAGCTGATACCCGAGTTGGACGTCCAGGAGCAGGATGTGGTTTTCACCAAGCGCTATCCCAGCTGTTTTCGGGATACCGAACTGCTGCGAGAACTTAATCAGAGAGGCATCAAACAGCTGGTCATTGCCGGGATGAAAACAGAATTTTGTGTCGACACCACCTGCCGGGCCGCACCGGAGCTGGGTTTCAGGACGGTATTGATTTCAGATGCGCATACCACAATGGATAATGCCCATTTATCCGCCAGCGATATTATCGCCCATCACAACAGCATGCTGGCAGGCCCGTTTGTGACGCTGTCGACTGCCGGCGACTGGCATTTTAATACGGTCAGTTGAGTTGGCGGGATCGTCTCTCTCTATCCCGTCGCGCCTTTCTGCGCGTCGGGAAAAGTAGAGAAAATTACAGGGTAAAACCTCCGTCCCCCACCTGCACCTGAGCGTACCATTTCATCAGCTCCGCGGTACCGGGCGCGTTCTCAGCCGGTGACCAGGAGGCAGTATCGTGCTCAGGAACGGGCTGGTAGCCGCCGTGTTTTACCTCAAAAATGACGCCGCCTTTATCCAGCGACAGCACGGCATGCCAGGTACCGGCATCCATCTCCAGAACTTTACACTCTTCGCCTAACACCACCCGCCGGGTCACGTTTCCGCTGTCGTCAAAATTCAGCACCAGAAAGCGACCGCTCAGCGCCGTCAGCAGTTCAAACGTGTGCGGGTGGCGATGAGGGCGAACATAGGTGCCGGGCTCCATCGCGATAGCCAGGCGCTGCACCGGGTCGCTCAGCTCGGGATGTAAATTGCGGTGCGCGCGTAAGCGAGGAGAATTGGCAGCCTGCTCGCTTTGCTGCTGCAGGTCACTGAAAGTAATTTGTTTCATATACACCTTTAGGTATGTGGGCTGTCTGCGGCAACCCGGTTGCCGCAGGACGTTATACCATCCTGAAAAGCCGATGAGCTATGGCGTTTGTGAAACAAAACGCTGCAGCGTGAGGATGCGTGTGATCGCCCCCCAAAGCGCAACGTTGAGTAAAACTCACATTGATTCCCACTATTTATCGTTTTTCAAAAGCGACGGCCCTGAAATAACATCCATTCATCCCTGGGATAGATAAAAATAAATATTACCAAGCCTGTATGGAGCACCTATGACACTCGATGTTTTATTCCATTTAATGAGTATTATCTCACCTCATAAATATAGCCCCGATGCAAATGTGCATGAGCTGATAACGTTACTGTCAGCAGAAAAGGAAAGCTCAGAAGCGTTATCGCCTTTCATCCATCGACTGCACCTTCTCTCTTTCGCCCAAAGCAATCCGGGTAACGCCGAAGAGCTGCTCTCAGCGCATTTACCAAAAGAGGATGGGATACTTCCGCTGCTGGACTTTGCGGAGTGGCCAAAGGTGCGTTACGCCGCGTCGGGCGAAGCTCAGACGCGTGAATCAGAGGATTATTTCCGTGAAATGACGTCGGCTGCCAATATGTTACGCGCTGCGCTGATCGACGCTGAACGCGCAAAAGGGACGCCTGCGCTTTATATTCTGGATAAATTACTTAATCTGAACAGCGCCCTGCCGGAAAGATATAAAAATATGGCAAATATTCCCTACGCATAAATACGTTCCATCTGCGGAATATCCTTCAATAAATATTCCGCTATTTACTAAACCCGCTTTTCGTTGTAATCAAGACAGACGATATCCAACGAAGGCAGCACCGGCGCATTAAGGTTAAACCACGCCAGCAACTGTTCAATACTCTGTCTTCTGAGCGAATTTTTCGGCCAGACGAGGTAGTAGCCATCTCCTGTTGCTATCGCCTCCCTGAAGGGCAGCGCGAGCAGGCCGCTTTTCAGCGCGTCAAGCGTGAGGCGGAGATCGGCCATCGCCACGCCGTGACCGTGCATGGCGGCCAGGCTTCCCTGCTCCAGGGTGTCGAACACGATTCCACGACTCACGTCGAGCCCGGGGAATAACCCGGTTCTTTTCAGCCAGCGCTTCCAGTCCCGCCTGTCCGGAGAGGGATGGATAAGATCGCACTGCGCAAGCTGTTGCCGGGCTGAATCAAGCAGCGACGGGGTACAAACCGGAATGAGCCATTCACTGAAGAGCAGCCTGCTTTCCGTTGACTCGCCGAAATAGCCATTACCGAGGAGGATCGCACAATCGTAGGGCTCACGGCTGAAGTCAACGGTGTCGAAGTCCATCCAGACGCTGGCAATTTCAATTTTTGGCTTCGCGTGGTTCTCGCGAAAGGATTTAAGCACATTCAGAAGCCATCGCATCGTCAGGGTGCTGGGGGCTTTGAGGCGCAGAAGGTGGTTTTCGCTTCTGAATGCGCGACAGGCCCACTCAATATTCGAGAAACTTTCGCTGAGCTGTCCGGCCAGAATACGCCCGGCATCACTGACCTCCACTCGTGGCCCCTGTCGTTTAAACAGTTCACAGTCGAACCACATTTCAAGCGTCCGGACATGCCTGCTGACCGCGCCCGGCGTGATATTCAGTGCTTCGGCCGCTTTGCTGAAGGAGTTCAGCCGCGCGGCGACTTCAAAAGCGCGAAGCGCATACAGTGGCGGTAAAGACATACATTCCCTTACTGTGAGGTTTAGCTATGCAGTGTTCGTATTATCGGCACTCGGTGACCTGTCGCCCAGGTCCTCAGATGAGAACGTCAGCAGCAGCTCCCTGAGCAGGGACTCAAGCTGCGCGCGCTGCGCGTCAGATAAGCTGCTCAGCAGCGCATTTTGGGTTTGTGTATGCACGATCAGCGCCTGTTCGATACGCTCCTGCCCGTGCGGCGTCAGGCTTACGAGGGTGCTGCGCTTGTCATCCGGATCGGCAATTCGCCTGATAAGCCCTTGCTGTTCGAGATGGCTGAGCCGGTTCGTCATCGCCCCCGAGGTGATCAGCAGCGATTTATACAGCTGCGTGGGGGAAAGACAGTACGGCTCACCGGCTCGGCGCAGCGTGGCGAGCACGTCAAACTCGCCCTCGCGAAAACCAAACTGCGCCATCGCCTGCGCCCGTTCTTTTCCGAGATGCTTCATCAGCCGGAGCATTCGGCCAAAAATTTTCATCGACGAGGCGTCCAGCTCCGGCATGGCGCGGCTCCACTGGCCGACAACGAAGTCTACATGGTCTTGCATTTTCACCCCTGATGGCGTGGGTATTTATCCTGTTGTGCGGTACATCTTACGCAAAAACATATTTTATCTTAACGTTAAGATAAATGCTCGTGCCGATTTGCCCGGGCCATTCACAACCGAAAAGGATTCCACGTTGAAACGCACGTCGCCTTTACTCTTCGCCGTTATCGCATTTATCGTCGGGCTGAACCTGCGCCCTATTCTGGCTTCTGTCGGACCGCTGTTTTCCGTGCTGCAGCGCGAAGCGGGACTGACCGCCACGCAATTCAGCCTGCTGACTACCCTACCGGTCGCGATGATGGGGCTGGCCGCCCTGTGTGGGCCCTGGCTTTTAGCCATAGTCGGCGCCGTACGAGGCATTATGCTCGGGCTCTTCATCCTGCTTGTGGCCTGCTTATTACGCGGTTTTAGCGCCTCACCGGAGAGTCTTATGGGCACCGCGTTACTGGGCGGGGCCAGCATCGGCACGATCCAGGCGTTAATGCCTGCCCTGATAAAAAAGGAATATACGCAAACGGCCAGTACGGTGATGTCGCTCTTCAGCACGGGCATCATGGCCGGTGCGGCAGTCGCCGCCGCCAGCGCCGAGCCGTTGTTCTCATGGCTCGCGCTCAAGCCCGCGCTGGCCATGGCCGGGCTGTTAGCGCTGCTGGCGCTGATACTGTGGTTAACGCTGGTTAAGCATCCTCAAGGGGAAAAAACAGCACACGAAAACGTGACGCTCTCGTCCTCCCGGACAGTACTACTGGCGATCTTTTTCGGCGTGGGAACGGGAGCCTACACGCTGGTACTGGCTTGGTTGCCCCCGCTCTATATTCAGGCTGGATGGTCCGCACGCAGCGGTGGCTACATGCTGGCCTGGCTGACGTTAACCGAGGTTGTCGCCGGGTTTGCCGTCTCCGCGCTGATCGGTAAATTCCCCGACCGCCGCGTGCCGCTGATCGCCGTATTGCTGTTGCTGCTGGCAGGATTACTGTGTCTGGTCTTTGCGCCGGGTACGACGCCTGTTTTATCCACGCTGCTGCTTGGCACCGGGATCGGCGCCCTCTTCCCGCTGTCGCTCATCGTCACGTTCGATCATGCGCGAACGCCCGCGCAGGCCGGGAAGTTGCTGTCTAAAGTTCAGGGAGGCGGATACACGATCGCCGCGCTTATGCCGTTAATTGCAGGGATCGTTCGCGACAGTTCGGTCTCGCTGACCAGCGCATGGCTGATCATGAGTGCGGGAGTCGTGCTGCTGATCGTCATCGCGCTGAATTTTAAACCCGTCGTGGACGTGCAGGCACGATGAATGCGATACCAGATTTGAGAGTCGTATTTCCGCCGATCGTAAGATAAATTCAGGGTGAATTTCACCTCATTCAGGAGTGGATATGCCGCAGACGCTACCAGAAATTGATGTCTTATTTGTCGCCGGGTTCGGGCCCATTTCGCGGGATACGGAGTCCAGCGCCGCGTTTTATGTCCAGACACTCGGCCTTCCGCTGAAGCCGATGGAGGGGAATACCGATTATCTGCTCACTGAAGAGGGCCAGCTGGAAGGCGTGAAGCATTTCGCCGTCTGGCCGCTCGCACAGGCGGCTGCATCCTGTTTTGGAGAGGAACAGTGGCCCACGGAGCACCCGATACCACAGGGATGGATTGAGTACGAGGTAAAGGATCTGGACTCGGCTACCCGCGTTCTGAGCGAAAAAGGCTATCGGCTGCTGGTGGCTAACCGTACGGAACCGTGGGGGCAAACCGTCACTCGCCTGCTCAGCCCGGAAGGCTTGCTTACCGGGCTGACGATTACGCCGTGGCTGCGGGGGTAAAGGGGTTTTGGAAAGCAGCCTGGTAGTGGGTAACGCCTGCTTTGAGCGAGAAGCGGACATTCTTGAACAAAGCATTGTGTCGGATTACAGTGAGATCATTGATTTATAAGTGAGTCGAATCAGAACAGTAGCCAATGAAACAAAAACTTCGCAAACGTAATCAAGACTGGATATCAAGACAATTGCAACGTGCGCAAAAAGAGGAAATGCCGTTAAGTTTCTTTATTAATTTTCCCTCTATACGAGCAACGGCTTGTAATGGTGAGCGCCTTAAACGGCGTGGTCGTCTCAAGCCGGACTGGAGTCGCGCATTGTTTCATCAGGGTTGGGGAGAAGTGCCGATTGTTGGGCCAAAAGGTACAGTTTACTGGTTTGAGGGATTTGATAAGGAACAGTTACCCGTTGGATGGATGCCGCTGTGGGAAGATGCCTGAATGTATTGGTCTCACAGTGCAACACACCATCAACTCTTATAGCCTGCTGTGAGCGAAATGCGGTCTGGAACGAACAGTTAACGCTTAAAAACAATAAATCATGAAAAATATCGAAGAGTTACGCGCAGAACTTCTCAAAATCGGTGAAAGAATTGGAGGTGGAATAAGACCCAATTATTACTTCACCATCTCTGATAGACTTGACGGTATGGCGACTCCATACCTGGAAATTCATAGCAAAGAATATCATTTCATTGTCAATGAAAGAGGTGCCGAAATAGCGCGTAAAGTAACCCTTAGTGATGATGAGATTCTTTATTGGTTTGTTGAGTGTGGTGTGGCAGGTCTGGCTACAGAGTATTCAGCCATGAATAGCTCACCTGAAATGGAATTCAGGTATGTTTATTTTCGTAAACAATATAGTTTAATGCTCTCTATCAAACCTGAATGGGCAACAAGGAAGCACAGAGAATTTACAGAAATCCTTAGTGGACAGGTTTAAAAAAGTCACAGAATTTCTCAGAAACGTCGTGATCATCAGTTTGATTCAAGCATCACTGCTCCCACAACTCAGCATCCAACGTCCGCTTCTGGCACAAAGCGGATATTAGGTATTCCGGAAGTGCCCGACTCATGGTTAATTCTATTCACCAAAACTCTCACCTCCCCAAAGCTTCCACAATCGCCCCCTCCATTTTCTCTGGCGTGGTCATCGGTGCAAAACGCTTCAGTGGTTTGCCGTCGCGGCCAATCAGAAACTTAGTAAAGTTCCACTTGATCCGCTCCCCCAGCACACCGGGTAATTCGTTTTTCAGGTAACGAAACACCGGGTGCGCCGCATTGCCGTTGACCTCAACCTTCTCAAACATCGGGAAGCTCACGCCGTAGTTGATATAACAGGTCTTCGAGATTTCGTCGGCGCCGCCGGGTTCCTGTTTGCCGAACTGGTTGCAGGGGAAGCCCAGCACCACTAATCCTCGATCGGCGTATTTTTTGTATAGCGCTTCAAGACCCGCATATTGCGGCGTGAAGCCGCACTGGCTGGCGGTATTGACGACCAAAACCACCTTTCCCGCATAGTCGGCCATTGAGATAAGGCGGCCATCCAGGCGGGTGGCGGAAATTTGATAAAAGCGAGTCATACTGAAATCCCTCAAGGCTGGCCGAAAAGTCACGGTGACCATCAACAGGGCCGCCGCCGTTTAGAAAGTTTACATTCAGGCAGGCTATTTGTGATACATTCCTGGCGCGTCAATGACCACCACACTCGCTATCAGGTATGCAGAACATAACAAAAAAAACTCGCTGGCTTCTGCTTACTCTCCCACTCCTCAGCGGTTGTGGCACGCTCTCGCAAATGTCTTCCCCGGAAGGTACTCAGGAACTTCTCACCCATGATTCGCTGGATGGCGACGTGGACAGCGTGGTGCGTCACTATATGGCGCAAAAATCCGTTCCTGGGATGACGGTCGCGGTGATCCATAATCACGGCTCGCCGCAGTTTTACACCTGGGGCGTAACCGATGCGGTCAATCGCTATCCGGTCAGGCCCGACACCCTGTTTGCGCTCGGTTCGCTCAGCAAAGGGATCACGGCGGAAGTGGTGGCGTGCCTGGTCAATGAAGGGCAACTGAACTGGAACGATAGCCTGGCAACATTGCTTCCGCCGGGTACGCCGCTTAGCGCGGATGCACAAAAAATCACCCTGCTTGAACTGGTAACACACACCTCCGGCCTGCCGCGTCAGAATATGGATGTTCCGATGCTTGGAAAATTCATCACCTATTTGAGCACGGGCGATAATTTCTACGGCGAGCTGGATAGCGATAACGTGCTGCGTTACCTCGCCGACTGGCGGGCGCCAGAGAATAAAGTGCCGCAATACTCCAATACCGGCTACGCCCTGATCGGCTATATCCTGAAACACAAAACCGGCGAAGGTATCCAGAGTTTAGCCTCGCGCTATATATTCCGTCCGCTGCACATGGTTAACAGCAGCTTTATACCCCTGCAGCTCAAAGGCTACCCACAGCGGGCGCTCGGCCACGCGGGCGATCAGCCGAAATTTATCCCGCGCGGGCAGCTCACGCCGGACTGGCATTTTTCCAACAACATGGTGGCGGCAGCGAGCTTATACAGTAACGCCGAAGATCTGGCGGCCTATGCCCGCTATCACGTATCGACGACGCACAATCCCTTGCTGGACAGCGTCTTTGCCGAAGTGAGAAACACCGATATTCAACGCCCCAACGGAGTACAGGGTATTGCCTGGACCACCGACTTTATCGGTCTGGAAAAAATCACCTATCAGGTCGGCTATATCGGCGGCTACTCCAGCTTTATCGGTTATGACAAAGAAAAAGGCAATGCGGTGGTGGTGTTGCAAAATACCTTTAACTGGAGTAATTACATTGGCATCGCGCTGTTGATGGATATGGCGAAAAAAGACGGTCAGAGCCCTACACCGCCGACTTCGGCCTTAAATTCTCATCAAACGTCAGTCGTTTCCGGTCAGGCTCAGCCTCGCGCAGCGGCTCGACCTGGTGCATAGTGAGCTTGCAGCGTTCCACCAAAACCTGATACTCCCGCGTGCCCTGCCGTTTCCACGCCAGCTCCTGCTCGCTCAACTCGCGAATCGCTTTGGCCGGGCTGCCGATAATCAAATGGTTGGCGGGCATCTCCGCTTTCGCCTTCACGAACGCCGCCGCGCCGACGATGCTGTTTTCACCGATGACCGCGCCGTCCATCACCACCGCGTTCATGCCCACCAGCGCATTGCGGCGGATCACGCAGCCGTGCAGAATGGCGCTGTGGCCGATATGCCCGTCCTCTTCCACCACCGTGTCCTGCTCCGGGAAGCCATGCATCACGCAGTTATCCTGAATGTTGGCACCGTCTTTCACCACGATGCGGCCAAAATCACCGCGCAGGCTGGCGTTAGGACCGACGTAAACGCCTTTACCCAGAATCACGTCCCCGATCAGCACCGCCGTCGGATGAACGTAGCTCTCGTCAGGCACGACCGGCGTCAGACCGTCAATTTGATAAACTGGCATCTTCGCTCCTTATGCGCTTGTAAGACCACCAAAGCGTTGATAGTAAAGCGTGCCGGGCACGGGCAGTTCACCCACGGAGGTTTCGCCCTTCTCGCTGACAAACGCCAGCGCCCCCGGCGCGACACGCTGATAGATATTTATGCAGAGCTGTCGGGCGCTTTGCCCCGCCCAGTGCGCGGGCAGTAACTCTTCCGGCAGCAGCGGATCCTTCAGCACCACGCGACGATAAAAATGAATCAGCAGCAGCTGGATCTGGAAACAGCGTTCCGGCGTCAATTCCTCCGGCGTGGCCTCTTTCAGCAGCGGCAGCAGCGGCCGGAACGAGTTGATAAAGGACTCGTACATCGCGTTTTGCTCGGTTAACTGCCAGCACTCCTCCACCCGCGAACGCAGCGCGGCGCGGGAGAGCGCCAGCGGCGAGTGGGCTTCAAAAAAAATCACGTTTTCCGCCACGCCGGCATCGTGAAGCAGAGACTGCACGTCCGCCAGATGCTGCGACGGCGAGGCCATCAGGCTCGGTGCCAGCGTGCCAAACCCCTGCCAGATCAGCTGTTTTTTGACGTCTGCAAGGGTGTTTTTGTCCAGCCCCTCGGAGAGCAGCAGCAGCCATTTACCGTCCCAGGCGGGCAGTTCCGCACGGTAGATCTTATTTTCCGCGCGACGCGTCAGGCGTAGCCCCTTATCGCTCAGGCGGTAAAAGCTGCGACGCCCGATGCGGGAAACGTCCAGCCAGCCCTCTTTGTTGAGGCGAAACAGCGCGGTACGCACGAAGCGCTCGCCAAACCCCATCCCTTCCAGTAAGGCGGCCAGGCTGCCGAGCCAAATCTCACCGCCGCGATGGGAAAGCGCGTCACCGTATAACGAGGAGATAAGCGAGGTCCCGCTGACGGGAACGGAGCTGACCGCGTGCTGGATAAAGGCGTCGAGTTTCATGTGATTCATTCTGTTGTAATTTTTGTCCTGGATGAATCATAGCATAGGATTATGAGGTGTACCCTCACCCTAACCCTCTCCCTTTGGGTGTACGGTCCGGGGTGAGGGAAAACTTAGCCGTTGGCCGCCGCTTTACGCAAATCAAACACCCGGCAGGCTTTCCCCTCCGAGCGCGGGATGCTGCCGCAGTTAACAATCATTACGTCAGTGGAGATTCCCACCATTGACTTAATGCGGTGGCGCAGCTGGTGGCACACCTGGCAACGCTGCTCGTGGGTCAGCGTGAGGCTGCTCTCTTTTAGCTCCACCTTCACGGAAAGTGAATCAAGATGGCCGCGACGGTTCACCTCCAGCTGGTAGTGCGGAGAAAGGTGCTCGAACTTCACGATCTCCTCCTCCAGCTGCGACGGGAAGACGTTGACGCCGCGGATGATCAGCATATCGTCACTGCGGCCGCTGATCCGGTCCATGCGGCGCATGGTGCGGGCAGTACCCGGCAGCAAACGGGTCAGGTCGCGGGTGCGGTAGCGGATCACCGGCAGCGCCTCTTTGGTCAGCGTGGTGAACAGCAGCTCGCCCTGCTGACCGTCATCCAGCGGCGTGCCGTCGTTCGGGTTGACGATCTCCGGGTAGAAGTGATCTTCCCAGATGGTCGGGCCGTCGACGGTTTCGATACACTCCATCGCCACGCCCGGGCCCATCACCTCGGAGAGGCCATAAATGTCCAGTGCCGTAATCCCTAAGCGTTTTTCAATTTCGCGCCGCATGGCCTGCGTCCACGGCTCGGCGCCGAAGACGCCCACGCGCAGGGAACAGCCGCTGGCATCGCCGCCCATCTGGCGCTCCAGCTCCTCAATCAGGTTGAGGCAGTAGGACGGCGTCACCATGATCATATCCGGCTGGAAATCACGGATCAGCTGCGCCTGTTTCTCCGTCTGGCCGCCGGACATCGGGATCACCGTCGCGCCTAAACGCTCGGCGCCGTAGTGCGCCCCCAGCCCGCCGGTAAACAGGCCGTAGCCATACGCCACGTGAATTTTGTCCTTCGCGCTGCCGCCCGCGGCGCGCAGGGAGCGGGCCACCAGATTTGCCCAGTTGTCGATGTCGCCCTGCGTATAGCCGACAACGGTCGGTTTGCCGGTGGTGCCGGATGAGGCGTGAATACGCACCACCTGCTCCATCGGCACGGCAAAGGTATCGAACGGATAGTTATCCCGCAGGTCCTGCTTGGTGGTGCACGGGAATTTGCGGATATCCGCCAGCTCGTTGAAATCGTCAGGGTGAACGCCCGCGGCGTCAAACTTGCGTTTGTACATCGGCACGTTGCTGTAGGCGTGATGCAGCGTCCATTTCAGACGCGCGGTCTGCAGCGCCTGTAACTCGTCGAGGGAGGCCGTTTCAATCGGATCAAGCTTTGTTGTATTTGTCATTGTAGGGTACTCACATTGTTTTTATGCTCAAACACGCTCAAGGATCATGGCAATGCCCTGACCCACACCGATGCACATCGTACACAGCGCATAGCGCCCGCCGCGTCGGTGCAGTTCATTGCTCGCGGCCAGCACCAGCCTGGCGCCGCTCATGCCCAGCGGGTGGCCCAGCGCGATCGCGCCACCGTTCGGGTTGACGTGCGCGGCATCATCCGGCAGGCCCAGCTGACGCAGCACGCCCAGCGCCTGCGAGGCGAAAGCTTCGTTAAGCTCGACAACGTCCATATCGTTAATGCTGAGTCCGGCGCGCTCCAGCACCTTGCGGGTCGCCGGGACCGGGCCAAGCCCCATCAGACGTGGCTCCACGCCTGCCGTCGCCATCGCCACGATCCGCGTACGCGGGACTAACCCCTGCGCCTGCGCCATCTTCTCGCTGGCGACGATCAGCGCCGCAGCGCCGTCGTTGACGCCGGAGGCATTCCCCGCCGTGACCACCCCGTTCTTACGAAACGGCGTTTTTAGCCCGGCGAGCTGTTCGAGCGTGGTGTCCGCGCGCGGATGTTCATCCACGCAGAACTCCGTGACCGCCCCTTTTTTTCCCGGCACCTGCACCGGCACGATCTCCTGCGCCAGAATGCCGTTCTGCTGCGCCTGCGCGGTACGCTGCTGGCTGCGCAGAGCGAATGCGTCCTGATCGGCACGGCTGATATTTAACAATTCAGCTACATTCTCTGCCGTTTCCGGCATGCTGTCAGTTCCGAATTGCTGATGCATGAGCGGATTCACAAATCGCCAGCCGATGGTGGTATCAAAGATCTCCGCCTGACGCTGAAACGCGGCGGTGGCTTTGCCCATCACAAACGGCGCGCGCGACATCGACTCCACGCCGCCCGCGATCAGCAGCTCGCCATCGCCCGCCTTAATGGCGCGCGCCGCAAAACCAATCGCGTCCAGCCCCGAGCCGCACAGGCGGTTAATGGTGGTTCCGGACACCGTCTGCGGCAGCCCGGCGAGCAGGGACGACATGCGCGCTACGTTGCGGTTATCTTCCCCCGCCTGGTTGGCGCAGCCGAAAATCACGTCGTCGATTCGCTCGAGGTCGAGTTGGGGATAGCGGGCCAGCAGCGCGCGCAGCGGCACGGCACCGAGATCGTCGGTTCGGACTGCGGAAAGCGCGCCGCCGTAGCGACCCACCGGGGTTCGAACGCCATCACAAATAAATGCGTCACGCATCTGCCTCTCCTGTCACGCTGCCGCCGATGCGGTGAGATTTCCCGCGAAAAAGGGCGACGGTTTTCTGTTGTTGATTCTGGATTTCAATGTCGTACACGCCGGTCAGCTTGCCCTGGTGCATCACCCGCGCGGTGGCGGTGAGCGTGTCCCCGGCAAAGCCCGGACGCAGAAAATCAATCGAGCAGCCTGAGGCTACCGCCGCCAGCCCCTGGCTGTTGCAGGCGTAGGCAAAGGCGGTGTCTGCCAGCGAAAAAAGCTGTCCGCCATGGCAGGTTTGGTGGCCGTTCAGCATCTGCGCGGTGATGGTCATGGACACCACCGCGTAGCCCTCGTCCATCTCGACAATGTCCATCCCCATCGCCTGCGCGCAGGCGTCCCGTTCGTACATCGCGCGGGCGTTATGCCAAGCGTTATGACTCATAGCTACTCTCCAGAAGCGCACGCTGGCGCAGCAGTGAACAGGGGCGATAGCGCTCTTCGCCGTAATAGCGCTGCAGGTTCTCCAGCAGCGTCAGCAGGCGCTGCCAGCCCAGCCGCTCGCCCCAGGCGATCGGCCCACTCGGGTAGTTAACGCCCAGGCGCATGGCGGTATCGATGTCCTTCTCGCTGGCGACCCCTTTTTGCAGGGCATCCAGCGACTCGTTGGCAATCATCGCCAGCGTGCGCCAGACCAGCAGGCCGGGATAATCGGCAATTTGCACTACCCGATGCCCCTGCTGTTGCAGGTAGCGGATGACCTTTTGCGTCGCGGTGTGCGGGTTGCTGGCGGCCGCCGCAATCACCGCCACGTCACGCTCAATGCGGTCCACCACCACCACCGGGCCGTTGAGCCGCAGCGCCAGCGCCTGAGCGGTTTCGCCCTGCGTTTCAATCAGGTACACATCATCAATTTCTGTGACACCGTCACGTCTTCTTTCCACGCGCATCGGGCTGTAGCTGTCTTCCACCGACTCAACCCACTGCACGTCTGGTTTGTCACCCTGCCAGTCGTAGACGCCCTTCCCGCTCTTTTTGCCCAGCCTTCCCGCCAGCACCAGCTCCTGCTGCACCAGCGAAGGCAGAAAACGACGCTCCTGCCAGAAGGCGTTAAATACCGAGCAGGTCACCGCGAAATTCACGTCCTGCCCAATCATGTCGGTCAGCTCCAGCGGCCCCATCGGGAAACCGCCGCCTTCGCGCAGGGCGGCGTCGATGACTTCCGGCGGGGCGACCTGTTCTTCCAGCGCGCGCCAGGCTTCGGAATAAAACGGACGCGCGACGCGGTTGACGATAAATCCCGGTGTTGACTGGCAGCGCACGGGCTGTTTGCCCCAGTTCAGCGCCAGCTCGCACAGCGCGTCTGCCACTTCCGGAGAGGTCGCCAGCCCGCTGACCACCTCCACCAGCTTCATCACCGGCGCCGGGTTGAAGAAATGCAGCCCGGCGACCCGCTCCGGGTGGTGGACGTCGGCTGCAATCGCCGTAACGGAGATGGATGAGGTATTGCTGGTCAGCACCGTCTGCGGCGGGCAGATCTCTGCCAGCTGTGCAAACAGCGCCTTCTTCACCTCCAGACGCTCAGAGGCCGCTTCTATGACCAGATCGGCCGCGGAAAGCGCCTCGATATCGGTGACCGGAACCAGCCGGCCGAGGATCTGGCTCCCGGCATCGGCGGAGAGTTTTCCGCGCGTCACCCGGGAGGCCAGACGCTGGCGGATCCCGTCGATGGCGCGCGATATCGCATCGCTGGCGATATCGTAGATCAGCACCTGATGACCATGGCTGGCGGCGACTTCGGCAATACCGGCGCCCATCGTGCCGCTGCCGATCACGGCGACAGTCCGTATGTTCAGCATCTTATTTCCCCGTAAAGTTCGGCGCGCGCTTCGCCAGGAAGGCGCTGACGCCCTCGCGGTAATCGTCGCTGCGCCCGGCCAGGCGCTGGTAGTCGCGCTCCAGATCGAGCTGGGCGTCCAGGGTGTTGGTTTCTGCGGCATTGATCGCCTTCTTGATCAGCCCCAGCCCGAAGGTCGGTTGAGACGCAAAGTGCAGCGCCATCTGCTGCGCGGTAGTGGAGAGCTGTTCGTCATCCACCACCTGCCAGATCATCCCCCACGCCTGCGCCTGTTCGGCGCTGAGCTTATCGCCGAGCAGCGCCAGCCCCATGGCGCGGGCGCGTCCGGCCACGCGCGGCAGCAGCCAGGTGCCGCCGCAGTCCGGCACCAGGCCGAGCTTGCTGAAGGCCATCACGAAGCTGGCGGAACGGGCGGCAATGACCATGTCGCAGCCGAGCGCCAGCGTGGCCCCCGCGCCGGCCGCTACGCCGTTAACCGCACAAATCACCGGCTTCGGCAGCTTTGCCAGGCGGCGCACCAGCGGGTTATAGAAGGTTTCAACGGACATCCCCAGATCCGGCGCCGGGCCGTTGGGGTCGACGTTGCGGTCGTTCAGATCCTGACCGGCGCAAAATCCGCGTCCTGCCCCGGTGATCAGCAGGCAGCGGATAGTGTCATCGCGCTCGGCCTGTTTCAGGCACTCGGCAAGCTGCTGGTGCATCACGTCGTTAAAGCTGTTCAGACGCTCCGGACGGTTCAGCGTAATGGTCATTACGCCCTGCTCAACATGACTGAGAATAAATTCCACAATTAGCATCCTTTAAAGTCGGGGGTGCGTTTTTGTAAGAAGGCGTCGATGCCCTCCCGGCGATCCTCTGTGGCAGAAAGCAGCGTAAACAGCTGGCGCTCCTGGGCGAGTCCGGCCTGGAGCGGCACCTCCTGAGACTGACGCAGCGCCTGTTTCGCCGCCTGCAGCGCCAGCGGAGAGTGGCGCGCCATCAGCGCCGCCTGCTTCAGGGCATACTCCAGCGTCAGCGCTGGCGGGAAAACGTCGCTTACCAGCCCGGCGCTCAGCGCCTGCGCGGCGGAAATGCTCTCGCCGGTCAGCACCATTTTGCTGGCCAGCGATTTCCCGACGCTGCGGATAAGGCGCTGGGTGCCGCCCGCGCCGGGCATAATGCCCAGCGTAATTTCCGGCAGGCCAAAGCGGGCGTTGTCACCGGCAATCACCACGTCGCACAGCAGCGCCAGCTCGCAGCCTGCGCCCAGCGCGAAGCCGTTCACGGCGGCAATCAGCGGTTTAGGAAACGCGTTAATCCGCGCCCACAGCCGCGGGCGAATATCGTTCAGGGTGGCAGGCAGGTCTTTCTCCGCCATTT
This sequence comes from Enterobacter dykesii, assembly GCF_008364625.2. Classification (NCBI taxonomy): domain Bacteria; kingdom Pseudomonadati; phylum Pseudomonadota; class Gammaproteobacteria; order Enterobacterales; family Enterobacteriaceae; genus Enterobacter; species Enterobacter dykesii. Next base: position 2,080,669 of record NZ_CP126604.1, on the reverse strand, counting down.
CACTGAGATCGGCCCCGGCGGCAAAGCAGCGCTCGCTGCCGTAAATCACGCAGACGGCGATGTCGGCATCCACGGCGGCGGCCTCAAGCTGCTCGGCAATCTGGGTTAACAGCGCGTTATTGAGGGCGTTGCGCGCCGCCGGACGGTTCAGCGTCAGCTGCAGCACGCGGCCATGACGGGTAACAATCAGTTCGCTCATGCCATCCCCTTCGCGTCGAAGTCGACGATCACGTCGGCGGTTAACGGCAGCGACTGGCAGCTCAGCACGTATCCGGCGGCCAGCTCGTCCGGCTCCAGGCTGTAGTTCGTCGCCATGTCCACCTTCCCGCGCAGCACTTTGCATTTACAGGTGGCGCACACGCCGCCCTTGCAGGCATACGGAAGATCCGCCCCCTGACGCAGGGCGGCATCCAGGATGCTTTCGTCGTCCGCCGTCAGGGTGATTTCGCGGTCGCGCCCGTCCTGGCGCACGGTCACTTTCTGTCCTTCCGCCTGGACGTGCACCGCGCGTTTAGCGGTGGTCCCCGGGGTGTTAAAGCGCTCAAGGTGAATGGATTTGTCCGGCATCCCCAGCGCCTTCAGCGTCGCTTCGGCGTCGTCCATCATCGCCGACGGGCCGCAGATAAACGCCTCGTCGTACTGGCGGAAGTTGATCAGGGTTTTCGCCAGCGCCTGCAGCTTTTCTCCGTCGATGCGGCCATAAAGCAGATCGCTGTCCAGCCGCTCCTGGCTGAAGATGGAGACCAGCTGCAGCCGCTGCGGATATTTGTCCTTCAGGTCCGCCAGCGCCTGGCGGAACATCATGCTCTGGCTGCTGCGGTTGCCGTAAATTAGGGTGAAATGGCTGTTGGGTTCGGTCGCAAGCGTCGCGGAGATAATCGCCAGCATCGGGGTGATCCCGGAGCCTGCCGCAATCGCCAGATAGTGCCCCTCGCGCTCTGCCCGCGGCTGGTAGCCAAACTGCCCCTGAGGCACCATCACCTCCAGAGCCATGCCCGCTTTGATCTCATCCCGCGCATAGCGGGAAAAGCGCCCTCCGTCGATGGCTTTGACCGCCACGCTGATTTCGCCCGGGGCGATACTCCGGCAGATGGAGTAGCAGCGGCGCAGCTCGTCCCCGTCGAGCTTCGTTTTTAACGTCAGGTGCTGGCCGGGGCGGAAGCGGTAGGCGTCCTGCAAATCGTTTGGCACGGCGAAGGTAATCGTCACCGCGTCGCGGGTTTCGGGTTCCACTTTTGCCACTGTTAATGAATGAAACGTTGTCATGGCAGCCTCAAATACATTTGAAATAGTCGAAGGGCTCGCGGCAGGTGTTGCAGCGGTAGAGCGCTTTGCAGGCCGTCGAACCAAATTCACTGATAAGCGAGGTGTCGGTGCTGGCGCAGCGCGGGCAGCTCACCTCCACAGGCGCGTGCGCGTGGCAGCTATGCCCCACGGGCGGGCTGATGCCGTACGCCCGCAGGCGCTCGCGCGCGTCGGCGGTCATCCAGTCGGTGGTCCAGGCGGGTTCAAGCTGGAGCACAATGTGCACCGGGGTGAAGCCGTGGGCTGTCATCGCGTCGCGGATCGCCCCCAGCAGGTGTTCCGTTGCCGGGCAGCCCGAGTAGGTTGGCGTGAAGCCAATGACCCAACCTTCCCCCTGCACCTTCACGCTGCGCACCATGCCTAAATCGGTGATGGTTAACACCGGCACTTCCGGGTCCGGGATCTGGCTTAGCAGCGACCAGATCTGCGGGATTTGCGCGGGCGCGATGTCGACGAGGCGTTGCATAGCGTTCTCCTTTACCACTGCTGACCGGGATACGCGCGCTGGAGATACTGCATTTCCGCCAGCATCGGGCCCAGATGTTCGGTATGCAGCCCCTGCTTGCCCCCGGTGCGGTACGCCACCTCTGCGGGCACCTGCAGGCAGGCTTCATTCAGACCGGCATACACTTCACTTTCCCACGGCTGGCGCAGGAGGCGCGGGTCAACCGCCACGCCGGACTCAATCAGCTCCCGTTCGACGTCATCAGCTTCAAACAGCTCGGCCGTAAAGCGCCACAGGCTGTCGATGGCCTGCTGCATTTTTTGCGCGGACGTTTCGGTCCCGTCGCCCAGACGCACCAGCCAGCCGCGGCTGAAGCGCAGGTGGTAGCGCGCCTCTTTAATCGCTTTGGCGGCGATGGCGGCAAGCTGGCCGTCGCGGCTGTGGGTCAGGCGTTCGTACAGCGCCACGTTCCAGGCATCCATCAGGTACTGGCGGGCAAGGGTGTCGGCGAAGCTGCCGTTCGGCTGCTCCACCAGCAGGACGTTGCGGAACTGGCGCTCGTCGCGGCCAAACGCCAGCGTGTCTTCATCGCCCTGGCCTTCCCGCTCCGCGGCATAGGTCAGGAAATTGCGCGCCTGGCCCAGCAGGTCGAGACCGATATTGGCGAGCGCGAGGTCGATTTCCAGCTCCGGCGCGTGGCCGCACCAGGCGCCGAGACGCTGGGAAAGCACCAGACCGTTGTCGCCCAGACGCAGGGCATAGGCAGTCACTGAATTCATTCTTTGCCTCACATATGCTCGATGCCGTCGGGGATGGTGTAGAACGTCGGGTGGCGGTAAACCTTGCTTTCCGCCGGGTCGAAGAACTCACCGCTATCTTCTGGCTGGGAGGCGACAATCTCGCTCGCCTTAACCACCCAGATAGAACACCCTTCGCTGCGGCGGGTGTAGGCATCACGCGCATTTTCCAGCGCCATGCGATCGTCGGCGGCATGCAGACTGCCCACGTGACGGTGGGATAACCCCTGTTTGCTGCGTACGAACACTTCATAGAGCGGCCAGTAGACGTTGCTCATGGTTATTTCCTCTTTATGCGGCCTGACGGGCGCGCTGTTTTTCCGCGTGTGCCAGTGCGGCTTCGCGCACCCACGCCCCCTCTTCCCAGGCTTTACGTTTGGCGGCCAGGCGCTCGTGGTTGCAGATGCCGCGCCCGCTAATGACCTCGTCAAACTCATGCCAGTCGATCTCGCCGAAGCGATAATGACCGCTCTCTTCATCAAATCGCAGGTCGGGATCCGGCACCGTCATGCCCAGCATCTCCACCTGCGGCACCGTGTTGTCGACAAAGCGCTGGCGAAGTTCGTCGTTGCCGAAGCGTTTGATTTTCCACGCCAGGCTCCGGGCGCTGTTCGGCGAGTTATCGTCGTTCGGCCCGAACATCATCAGCGCCGGCCACCAGAAGCGGTTGATGGCGTCCTGCAGCATCTGACGCTGGGCCTCACTGCCCTGCGCCAGCGCCATGCAGGCCTCAAAGCCCTGACGCTGGTGAAAGCTCTCTTCTTTACAGATTTTCACCATCGCGCGGGCATACGGACCGTAGGAGGTCCGGCACAGCGCCACCTGGTTGACGATAGCGGCGCCGTCCACCAGCCAGCCAATCACGCCGATATCGGCCCAGCTCAGGGTCGGATAGTTGAAGATGGAGGAGTATTTCATCCTGCCGTCGAGCATCTTCTGGTAGATGTCCTCCCGCGCGCAGCCCAGCGTTTCCGCCGCGCTGTAGAGGTAAAGCCCATGTCCGGCTTCGTCCTGCACCTTCGCCAGCAGGATCGCTTTTCGGCGCAGCGTCGGCGCGCGGGCGATCCAGTTCCCCTCCGGCAGCATGCCGACAATTTCGGAGTGCGCATGCTGACCAATCTGACGGATCAACGTCTTACGGTAGGCGTCAGGCATCCAGTCCTGAGGCTCAATCGCCGTCTCCTGCGCTATGCACTGCTCAAACCGTTGTTCTTGCGTCACGTCATCACCTTTATGATTCGTTATTTTGCAAATTAAGGCGTAATGTTGAATCACTTTGTTTTTTAAAAGTTACACACAGGTTAAATATAACCCCAAGAATTGTTTCCTGGTTTTGTGATGCCGCTCGCAAGACTTTTGCGCCAGGCCTTTCAGAAAGCGCCTTTACGCGATGAGATTCATCCAACCAGATCACAATGTTAACAATTCATTAAAAACCAAGCTTGATTTTTATGATTCACTATCAAACTATTAATGAGTAAATCACGTAACATTTGGAGATAAGCGATGCAGCAGTTAGCCAGCTTCTTATCCGGTACCTGGCAGTCTGGCCGGGGCCGCGAGCGCACTATTCATCACGCCATCAGTGGCGAAGCCCTGTGGAGCGTGACCAGCGAAGGGCTGGACATGGCGGCCGCCCGTCGCTATGCGATTGAGCGCGGCCGGGAAGCGCTTCACGAGATGACCTTTATCGAACGTGCTGCCATGCTGAAGGCGGTGGCAAAGCACCTGCTTAGCGAGAAAGAGACGTTTTATGCCCTGTCCGCCCAGACCGGGGCGACGAAGGCGGACAGCTGGGTGGATATTGAAGGGGGGATCGGCACCCTCTTCACTTACGCCAGCCTGGGCAGCCGCGAGCTGCCGGATGACACCCTGTGGCCGGAAGATGAGTTAATCCCGCTGTCAAAAGAAGGCGGCTTTGCCGCGCGCCACGTCCTGACCTCCAAATCCGGGGTAGCGGTGCACATAAACGCCTTTAACTTCCCCTGCTGGGGGATGCTGGAAAAGCTGGCGCCGACCTGGCTTGCCGGCATGCCCGCCATCATCAAACCCGCTACCGCGACCGCACAGGTGACGCAGGCGATGGTGAAATCCATCGTCGACAGCGGGCTGGTGCCGGAAGGTGCCATCAGCCTGATCTGCGGCGGCGCGGGGGATCTGCTCGACCAGCTCGACAGCCAGGACGTCGTGACCTTTACCGGCTCCGCCAGCACCGGGCAAAGCCTGCGCGTGCACCCGAATATCGTGGCGAATTCGATTCCGTTCACCATGGAGGCCGACTCCCTGAACTGCTGCGTACTGGGGGAAGACGTTACGCCAGACCAGCCGGAGTTTGCCCTGTTCGTCCGGGAAGTGGTCCGCGAGATGACCGCTAAAGCCGGGCAAAAATGTACGGCCATTCGCCGGATTATCGTCCCGCAAATCCAGATTGACGCGGTGAGCCAGGCGCTGATTGCCCGCCTGGAAAAAGTGGTGGTGGGCGACCCGGCGCAGGAAGGGGTGAAGATGGGGGCGCTGGTCAACGCCGAACAGCGCGCGGACGTGCAGGAGAAAGTGGAGCAGCTGATCGCCGCTGGCTGCCAGATCCGTCTGGGCGGCAAAGCGGATTTGCAGGCCGCGGGGGCGTTCTTCCCACCGACCCTGCTGTTCTGCCCGCAGCCGGATGAAACCCCGGCGGTGCACTCAACCGAAGCCTTTGGCCCGGTTGCGACGCTGATGCCGTATCGCGACGCGCGCCACGCAATGCAGCTAGCCCGCGCGGGCGGCGGCAGCCTGGCGGGCACGCTGGTCACCGCAGACCAGGCCATTGCCCGCCAGTTTATTATCGGCGCGGCGCGCGCTCACGGGCGTATTCAGATCCTTAACGAGGAATCATCAAAAGAGTCTACCGGCCACGGCTCCCCGCTGCCGCAGCTGGTACACGGCGGCCCGGGCCGCGCGGGCGGCGGCGAAGAGCTGGGCGGCCTGCGTGCGGTGAAGCACTACCTGCAACGCACCGCGATCCAGGGCAGTCCGACGATGCTGGCGGCCATTGGCAAGCAGTGGGTGCGTGGCGCAGCGGTGCAGGAAGACCGCGTGCATCCGTTCCGCAAATACTTTGAGGAGCTGCAGCCGGGCGACAGCCTGCTGACGCCGCGCCGCACCCTCACGGAAGCGGACATTGTGAACTTTGCCTGCCTGAGCGGGGATCACTTCTACGCCCATATGGACAAGATCGGCGCGGCAGAGTCGATCTTCGGCGAGCGTGTGGTGCACGGCTACTTCCTGATCTCCGCCGCGGCGGGACTGTTTGTTGACGCGGGCGTCGGGCCGGTTATTGCTAACTACGGCATGGAGAACCTGCGCTTTATCGAGCCGGTTAAACCGGGCGATACCATTCAGGTGCGCCTGACCTGCAAGCGTAAAACGCTGAAGAAACAGCGTACCGCCGAGGAAAAACCGACCGGCGTGGTGGAATGGGCGGTTGAGATCTTCAACCAGCACCAGCAGGCCGTGGCGCTCTACTCCATCCTGACGTTGGTGGCGCGCCAGCAGGGCGATTTCAGCTAACGTCCCTTTCCCTTTACCACAATGGCTGGTGGCTCCCGGTAATTTTACGCTGCTTACAGATTCACTGGGGGCCTTCAGCAAGGCCCTCAACATAAAGTGAACGGAATAACTGCCACAGCCGTATGTTCCCCCTCACCCCAGCCCTCTCCCTCAAGGGAGAGGGGTCGTCTGTGCTGACATCATTTGTGGGGAGAGGAAATGGCCCGGCATGTGATTTATCCCCGCTCTTTTTTTAACCTGGCAAGGCTGACAAATAATCTGGCAGATGCAGGCAAACGCTTTTCTCATGGGCCTGTCAGGATAAGGCTGTCACAACACAATAATCACAACAAGATGAGGTCTACGATGGGAACCAATTCTTCTTTTTCTGCCCGTAGAACGGCGCTGGCCATGGCCGTTGCGCTGTGTTGCGCCTGGCAATCCCCTGTTTTCGCCCACGGCAGTGAGGCGCATATGGTCCCAATGGACAAAACGCTGCAGGACTTTGGCGCGGACGTTCAGTGGGATGATTACGCACAGATGTTCACCATTGCGAAAGACGGCGCCTTTGTGAAGGTCAAACCGGGCGCAAAAACCGCCATCGTCAACGGTAAAACCCTCAAGCTTGAGGTGCCGGTGGTGATGAAAGGCAAGAAAGCCTTTATCTCTGAGAGCTTCATCAACGATGTTTTCCAGTCCGGCCTTGACCAGACCTTCCAGGTTGAAAAACGCCCTCACCCGTTAAACGCGCTGACGGCGGACGAAATTAAGCAGGCCGTTGAGATTGTGAAAGACTCGGCGGATTTTAAGCCGAATACCCGCTTCACCCAGATCGCCCTGGCAGAGCCGGAAAAAGCCAAAGTGTGGGACTTTGTGCTCAACGGTACGGCGGTGGATGCCCCGCGTCAGGCGAAGATCGTCATGCTCGATGGCAAGCACGTTATCGAAAGCGTGGTCGACCTGAAGGATAAAAAAATCCTGCGCTGGGAGCCGGTAAAAGATGCGCACGGCATGGTACTGCTGGATGACTTCACCGCGGTGCAGCAGATTATCAACGAGAGTTCAGAGTTCGCCGAGGTGCTTAAAAAACACGGCATCACCGACCCGAAAAAAGTGATTACCACGCCGCTGACCGTCGGCTATTTCGACGGTAAAGACGGCCTGAAGCAGGAAGATCGCCTGCTGAAGGTGGTGAGCTATCTGGACGTGGGCGACGGCAACTACTGGGCGCACCCGATTGAAAACCTGGTCGCGGTTGTCGATCTTGAGCAGAAAAAGATCCAGAAGATTGAAGAAGGCGCCGTTGTTCCGGTTCCCATGACCCCGCGTCCCTATGATGGCCGCGACCGCGTAGAGACGGCGAAAAAACCGCTCGACATCATTGAACCAGAAGGCAAGAACTACACCATCACCGGGGATATGGTGCACTGGCAGAACTGGGATTTCCACCTGAGCCTGGACTCCCGCGTCGGTCCGATGATTTCAACCGTCACCTATAACGATAACGGCAAAAAGCGCCAGGTGATGTATCAGGGGTCACTCGGCGGCATGATCGTCCCTTACGGCGATCCGGACGTGGGCTGGTACTTTAAAGCCTATCTCGACTCCGGCGACTACGGTATGGGCACCCTGACCTCACCGCTGGTGCGCGGTAAAGACGTGCCGTCCAATGCGGTGATGCTCAATGAAACAATACCGGATTACACCGGCGCGCCGATGGAGATCCCGCGCGCGATCGCCATTTTCGAACGCTACGCCGGGCCGGAATACAAACATCAGGAGATGGGTCAGCCAAACGTCAGCACCGAGCGCCGCGAACTGGTGGTGCGCTGGGTGAGTACCGTGGGCAACTACGATTACATCTTCGACTGGGTGTTCCATGAAAATGGCACCATCGGCATTGATGCCGGTGCAACGGGTATCGAAGCGGTGAAAGGCGTGCAGGCGAAAACCATGCACGACGCCACCGCCAAAGACGACACCAAATACGGCACGCTGATCGACCATAACATCGTGGGCACCACGCACCAGCACATCTACAACTTCCGTCTTGATATGGACGTGGACGGCATCAACAACAAGCTGGTGGCGATGGACCCGGAAGTGAAGCCGAATACCGCCGGGGGCCCGCGCACCAGCACCATGCAAATCAATCAGTACGATATTGATACCGAGCAGCAGGCGGCGCAGAAGTTCGACCCGGGCACCATTCGGCTGCTGAGCAACACCAGTAAAGAGAACCGCATGGGCAACCCGGTTTCGTACCAGATTATCCCTTACGCGGGCGGTACGCACCCGGTGGCGACCGGCGCGAAATTTGCCCCGGACGAGTGGATTTATCATCGCCTGAGCTTTATGGACAAACAGCTGTGGGTGACCCGTTACCATCCGGATGAGCTCTACCCGGAAGGGAAATTCCCGAATCGCTCCATCCACGACACGGGCCTGGGACAGTACAGCAAGGATAACGAGTCGCTGAACGATCAGGACGACGTGGTCTGGATGACCACCGGCACCACCCACGTCGCCCGTGCGGAAGAGTGGCCGATTATGCCGACGGAATGGGTGCATACCCTGCTTAAGCCGTGGAACTTCTTCGACGAGACGCCAACGCTCGGGAAGAAGAAAGACGAACAGAAATAAATAACGTACCGGGCGCAATGCCCGGTTTTTCATCTATTTTCTTGCTGAATACCTCTCCCCGATTATAGTTATTTCTACCTCGTTTATTCCTATTGCATTTCTTGAACCACTTTCAGCCAGGACGCGAATTTTCCACAAGCGACGTAATACATCACTGAGAGGTTTAGGATGAAATTCAATTTGATCGTCAGGAGTCTTGCTCTGGCTGGACTTGTTATTTCCGTCAGTTCCGCGTATGCCGCAGAAGCCCCGAAGGATGCCACGGCAGCAACGCAACAAGCCAATAATGCCCTCTTTAATCAGCTGCCTTTCTCCGACAACACCGATTTTACGAACGCTCACAAAGGCTTTATTGCGCCGATTCCTCAGGAAATTATCAAAGGGGAACAAGGGAATATCATCTGGGATCCACAGCAATATTCGTTTATTAAAGAAGGCGATAAATCACCGGACTCCGTTAATCCCAGCTTATGGCGTCAATCTCAGCTGATTAATATTAGCGGCCTGTTTGAAGTGACCGACGGCGTATATCAGATCCGAAATCTTGATCTGTCAAATATAACCATCATTGAAGGGAAAGAAGGTATTACCGTGGTTGACCCGCTGGTGTCGGCAGAAACGGCGAAGGTCGGGATGGATCTCTATTTTAAAAATCGCGGCAAGAAGCCTGTCGTCGCCATTATTTATACCCACAGCCACGTTGACCACTATGGCGGCGTGCGCGGCGTGGTGGATGAAGCCGACGTGAAGTCCGGCAAAGTGAAGGTCTACGCGCCAGCCGGGTTTATGGAAGCGGCCGTTGCCGAGAATATCATGGCGGGCAACGTGATGAGCCGCCGCGCCAGCTATATGTACGGCAACCTGCTGAAGCCCGATGCCAAAGGTCAGGTAGGTGCCGGTCTTGGGACAACGACCTCCGCCGGGACGGTCACGCTGATTGCCCCGACGAACATCATTGAGAAAGACGGGCAGAAAGAGGTTATCGACGGCCTGACCTATGATTTTATGCTCGCACCGGGATCCGAAGCGCCATCGGAAATGCTCTGGTATATCGAAGAGAAAAAACTGATTGAATCAGCTGAGGACGTCACCCATACCTTGCACAACACCTACTCGCTGCGCGGGGCCAAAATCCGCGAGCCGCTGCCGTGGTCGAAGTACATCAACCAGGCGATTGTGCGCTGGGGTGACAAAGCTGAAATCATCATGGCGCAGCACCACTGGCCGACCTGGGGCAACGAAAACGTCGTCAAGCTGCTGAAAAGCCAGCGTGACCTCTATCGTTACATCAACGACCAGACGCTGCGTATGGCGAACGAAGGGCTGACGCGCGACGAAATCGCCGCTAACTTCAAGCTCCCGAATTCACTGGCGCATACCTGGGCCAACCGCGGCTATTACGGTTCGGTGAGCCATGACGTAAAAGCCACCTATGTGCTGTATCTGGGCTGGTTTGACGGCAACCCGGCGACGCTGGATGAACTGCCGCCTGAAGAAGGCGCGAAGAAATTCGTGGAGTATATGGGCGGCGCGGATGCCATCCTGAGCAAGGCAAAAACCGACTTCGACCAGGGGAACTACCGCTGGGTGGCGCAGGTGGTGAGCAAAGTGGTCTTTGCCGATCCGAACAACCAGGCGGCACGTAATCTGGAAGCGGATGCGTTGGAACAGCTTGGCTACCAGGCTGAATCCGGTCCGTGGCGTAACTTCTACCTGACCGGTGCGCAGGAGCTACGTAACGGCGTGGTGAAAGGGCCAACGCCGAATACCGCCAGCCCGGACACGGTGCGCGCGATGACGCCAGAGATGTTCTTTGACTATCTGGCTGTTCATATCAACGGACAAAAAGCGGGTGACGCCAAATCGGTGTTTAACATCGATCTGGGCAGCGATGGCGGGAAGTACAAACTCGAGCTGGAAAACGGCGTGCTGAACCACACGGCGAACGCGGAAGCAAAAGATGCGGATGCTACGCTGACGCTTAACCGTGACACCCTGAATAAAATCATCCTCAAGGAGGTGACGCTGAAACAGGCTCAGGACGGCGGAAATATTAAAATTACTGGCGACAGCGCGAAACTTGATGCCATGCTTAGCTATATGGACAAGTTTGATTTCTGGTTTAACATTGTGACACCGTAACGGTGCACGCATAAGGGCGGTTCGTCCGCCCTTTCCTGCTTCACGTGTTAGCCAGACAGGGTAAAAGCGTCAATGGAAAAAAGAAAAAAACCGACACTTGAACGGGCAACCTGGCCAACGCGCCATGCTATGGTCATGCACGGGCTGGCGATGAACCTGCCGTGGCTGGCCTTTGTCAATATCAGCTTCGCGGTGATGATTCTGCTCCGGCACGTCCTGCTTAAAACCAATGATTCCCTCTATCCCCACCAGTCCCCGCATCTGACGAAAATGGTCGATGCATCGATGCTCGGCATTATTCTCCTTTCTGCTGCGCTGATCCTGATGGCGTGGCGGCGCATCGCCGGTATCAGCGTGGTGCTGTTTATCTGTAGCGTCATCTGGTCGATATCCTGTTACTGGTTTATCACCCATTTAATGCTGCCCCACGTCTGGCCGCTGTGCGTGATTCTATTACTCGCCGGATTAACCGCCCTCTATTTCTATCCTGCAGGGCTACTCGCCTTTGTGTTCCCACTCTGGATCACCCTGCTGGTCGCGAGCTGGATACTCAATAGGGGCTTCAACCTTCACTTTGTCGTTATCTGGAGCGTCTTTACGCTGATCCTGGTCTGCGGGCGTTTTATCCTGTTGAGCTGGTTTGACGAGGCCTGGCGACGTAACCAGCAAAATCAGCTGCTGATTTCACGGCTGAACGCGCTGGCGCATCAGGATCCGTTAACCAAAACCGCCAATCGCCGGAAAATGGAAGTGGTGCTGGAGAACGCGGTTGAGCAGAAAAAAACTTTCTCGGTGATTATGCTGGATATCGACTATTTCAAACGCTACAACGACACCTACGGGCACCAGGCGGGTGACGATTGCCTTACCCGCGTGGCGAGGGTGCTGAAGCAGTCGGTGCGCACGCCTGACGATGTGGTGTCACGCTACGGCGGCGAGGAGTTTGTGGTGATCCTGTTTAACTGTCCGGAAAACATCGCAGAAAAGGTGGCCTTACGCATTCAGGACGGCCTTCGCGCGGAGTCCATACCGCACAGCGCGTCAACCGTTAGCGATCGTGTCACCGTGAGCATGGGGATTGCGAGCATGGCGGAAGGGTTAGCGGGCACCGAAATCATCGCCCGCGCCGATGCGGCGCTGTATCGGGCAAAGGAGGCCGGGCGGGATCGGTGGTCGCTGTAAATAAAGCCGGGTGGCGCTGCGCTTACCCGGCTTTTTTTTAATACCGCACGCAAACCGACTTGGTTTCACACCAGCCGTCCAGCCAGTCCGGACCAAAGTCACGTCCGGTGCCGGACTGCTTCATGCCGCCGAACGGCAGGTTGGCGTCAATCAGCGTATGGCTGTTCACCCAGACGGTGCCCGCCTGCAGCCGGTCGGTATACTCCAGCGCCTTGCTGATGTTCTGCGTCCAGACGCTGGCCGTCAGGCCATACTCGCTGTCGTTTGCCAGCTGGAGCGCCTCTTCCCCGTCGGCGACGCGTACCACGTTGACCACCGGGCCAAACACCTCTTCACGCGTCAGGCGCAGTGAGGCATCCGGGTTCACCACCAGCGTAGGCGAAACGTAATAGCCTTTGCCTTCCGGCCCCCGGTTACCGACGATCAGCTCCGCGCTGCGCGACTTTGCTTCATCAAGGAAGGTCTGCACCTTGTCGCAGTGCGCGCGCGACACCAGCGGGTTGATAAACGCCTCCGGCGACATGCCCGGCCCGACGCTCAGGGATTTCACCGCCTGCTCAAACCCGCTGACCAGCGTGTCAAACAGCGGCGCTTCAATGTAGATGCGCGAACTCGCCGCGCACACCTGCCCCTGGTTCAGGAAGCTGCCGGTCATCAGGCCTTCGATCACCCACGCCGGGTCTGCGTCTTTTAATACGATGGCCGGGTTTTTCCCGCCCAGTTCCAGAGTCACCCCGGTTAGCGTATCCGCCGCCGCGCGGGCAATTTGCTTACCCGTCGCCGTTGAGCCGGTAAAGCTCACCTTTGCAATATGCGGATGCGAGGTCAGCGCTGCGCCGCACACCGCGCCGCTCCCGGTCACCACGTTGAACACCCCGTCCGGAATGCCCGCTTCGCTTGCCAGTTCCGCCACGCGCAGCATGGTCAGCGGCGTGGTCTCCGACGGCTTGATGACAATAGAGCAGCCCGCGGCCAGCGCAGGCATCACTTTCCACATCCCGATCATCAGCGGGAAGTTCCAGGGCACAATCCCGGCCACCACGCCAACCGGCTCCTTACGCGTCCACGCCTGATAGCGGGCGCCCTGCGGCAGCGGGATGGAAAGGTCGAGGGTCTTACCCGTAATTTTGGTGGTCAACCCGGCGGTATAGCGCATCCAGTTCAGGGTGCAGCTGACTTCAAACATGCGGGAAATGTTAATCGATTTGCCCTGCTCCAGCGTTTCAAGCTGGGCCAGCTCCTCGCTGTGCTGTTCAACCAGATCGGCGAAATGAAGCAGGATCCGCTCGCGCTCCGCCGGCAGTTTTCCGGCCCAGCTGCGGGCGACAAACGCGCGCCAGCCGGACATGACGGCACGGTCAACGTCATCGACGCTGGCATCGGCAGTCGAGGCAATGACCTCGCCCGTGGCCGGGTTGAAGACACTCAGCCGCTTTTCACTGTCCGACGCGGCCTGACGCCCTTCAATCCACAGGCCATGCTGTCGGTCTAAAAATTGTTGCACGGCAGGCTGAATGGCCACCTGTGATTCAGACATAGGATACTCCTTCGTTATTCTTCGCAGGGTGTTCATCCAGTCTAAGTGGGGTTTTGCGTTCTCGCTTTTGTCTCTGTGACATTCGCTTTGCCACCTGTGACAGGCTCCGCAAATCGCGATAATTGCCGCTTATATCGCTGTTACCGGTGAGTGTTCTTTCCTATAGTCAGCCTCATAGCTCTGACAAAATGCAACACAAATGCAACAATGCGAAAACGTTGACGGTGCAGTGAGAGAAACGATGGCGTGTGCAAGCGAGCAGGAACAGTATCAGCAGTGGCTGGCGCAAATTAACCAGGTTTGCGGGCGTTTTAACGCGCAGCCCACCGGGGGGAAATTCTTCGGCGAGCTGGAGACCAGCTATGCGCGCAGCCTGAAGCTCAGCACCGTGACCGCAGGGGGCGTAAACCTGTTCCGCTCCCGTCAGGAGATCGCTCAGAGTAATGATGCCTGGTTCTATACCGTGTTCCAGCTCGAAGGCAGCGCGGAAATTGAGCAGGATGACCGTCGCGCGCTGCTCAGAACCGGTGATATCACGCTGATTGACGCGTCGCGTCCCTGCTCGATCAACTGGCGGGAAAAATCCCGCCAGATTTCGCTGCTGGTTCCCCGTCAGATTATTGAGCAGCAGTGTCGCTTCCAGGAGATAAGCTGCGCGACCGCCCTTTCCCGCACCTTGCCCACTGTACAGCTGAGCCATCGCCTGCTGATGGAGAGCATGAGCAATGCCGACCTGAGTGATCGGGAGAGCGAAGCGGCGCTCGAAGCGATGATCTGCCTGCTGCGCCCCGCATTCCAGCAGCGTGAAATCATTCAGCCGCGCAAGGAGCGCCAGTTCCAGCACGTAGTGGCGCTGATTGACGACCATATTCAGTCTGAATCGCTGCGCCCGGAATGGATTGCCGCCGAGAGCGGTATGTCCGTGCGCAGCCTCTACCGCATGTTTGCCGAGAAGGGGCTGGTGGTGGCGCAGTACATCAAAAACCGTCGTCTGGACCTCTGCGCGCAGGCGCTGCAATCTACCGGTGATGATGAAAAGCTGGCGGGCATTGGCTACAGCTGGGGGTTCACCGACCATAGCCATTTTTCTACGGCGTTTAAGCAGCGTTTTGGCGTCTCGCCGGGTGAATACCGCAGGCGCTACCGCTAACTATTTTTTGAGCCATTTTCCGTTAATGCCCTTCACGTATTCGCCCGGCTGCGCGCGGGCAACCAGTTTCTGACCGGCCATTTTGGCCACTTCATCAACCGGCAAATTATTGCTGTCGGCCAGCTTCTGGTAGTTTTCCGTGCGCGCCGCATTGATACGATTGACCAGCGCCAGCGTTTCCGCGTCCTGTTGAATCGGGGCAAGATAGCCGCTTAGGGTTTCCCCTACGCGCCCCTGCGCCCGGGCATCGTTTAAGGTCAGCGCAGCCGCCTGCACGTTCATCCCCAGCGCCAGCAAAATCAGAGCTAATCGTTTCATGGCATCCTCAGAACAGATCGCTGCGCGATTTCAGCAGGGTTTCAACGTCTTTATCGACCTTAATATGGATCTCATGTTCGATTTTGACATTCATATTGATGGTAATCGGCTCCTTTGGCGCCGCGACTTCAATGCGCGGCGTACAGCCGGTCAGTAGCGCGGCAACGGCAACGGTGAGCACACCAGCCATCTTTTTCATTGTTGTTCCTCACTTTCCTTGCCAGTCAAACTGCGGGGAGCAGGTATCGCCGCATGTTGCTCAAACCAGGTTTGCAGGTTGTCTCCAAAGCGCAGGCTGCGCCAGAGGGTAAAGACATTCTCATCATGGGTATAGTTCAGGTTGACGGAGCTGCTTTTGCCATCGACGCGGCTGGTCCCCTTGATGGTCGCCTGCATGGTTAATTCACCCAGATTATCTAAATTGATTCTCGTCCACGAACGCGAAATTTCCATATAGCGGAGCCAGTTAATCGCCGCGCCCGCCACCATATTATCCTTCACGATGGCGTCTGCCGTATCTTTGTCGATGCGTAGGGTCATTGGCCCCGGGTTGGTCAGCCAGCCATCTTTAATGATCCATTTTTCATTGTCCAGCCAGAACGGCAGCGCCCCGCTCACCGGCCCCGACATGGCAAACTGTTTCGGATTAACGGCGCTGATCAGCTCGCTCGAAGAGATATTGTCCACGCGCAGCAGGGCCGGGTCGTGCTGAGGCATCCGCAGCTGCTGCATGGTGATCTTCCCGCCGAGGGTTTCCACCTTCACGTTGGTGAGGAGCAGCGGATTGTCCTCCGTCCAGGGATAGTCCCCCTGTAAATCGGCGGTAATGTTGCGCGCGGTCACCAGGTTTTCCACTTCGCCAATGCGCAACGTGACCGGACCGCGCGTGCCGAGGGACCAGGTACCCTCGCTGAAGCGGAAAGGCAGCACAAAATCGACGCCGTTAATCTGGTTATCCGGCATCCAGGCGCTGCCGGATTTCAGCACGCCGTGCCCACCGGCCTCAAAGCCCTGATCGGCCGCTGCCGAGAAGGCGACCTGCGCGTAAAGCTCCCCGTCGCGCAGCGTCATTTTCCAGTCCGGCGGGATCAACGGCTGGAAGACGGTAAGGGACTGTTTTGGCCACCAGGCCTGCCCGCGAAGGCGCACGCCATCCCAGCGTCCGTTCACCTGTACCGGGCCGATTTCGTCCGCATGGAGGTCACCCTTAAACTGAAAAATAGTCGGGTCGGTGCCGTCGACGCTGAAGGTCAGGACCGAGGGCGGCAACGTGCTGCCGCCGGAGAAACGGGTTTGCCCGGCGTTGAGCGACAGCGCGCCGCTGAAGGCCGGTTTTTCAGGGTCACGCAGCCAGCGCACCGGTTGATCCAGCACCAGGCGCGGCTTGCTGACCTCCATCGTGCCGTACTGGAGCTTGTCAAAACCGGTGGAGAGCGCCGTCAGCTCAATAAGATTGTCGCGCCACTCGCCTTTCCCGGCGACATCCCAGCGGGCATGCATCGGCGTAAAACCGCCTTTCCCCCAGTAGCGCCACTGCCACAGGCCGTTATCAGGTAAAAAGTCGTTGGCCTGGCCGTCCAGGTGGAGTTCAAAATCCCCCATCTGGTTTTCATGGGCGCGCAGAATCGCCTGTAATCGACCGTCCACGCCCTTCTGCGTCAGCTTCACGCCCGCCAGCGGCCAGCGGATTTCATCGATATCGAGTGAGTCAATGATGCGCCCGCGCGAGCGGAGCAGCGCGCCCGGCTCAAAGGCCAGCTGCGGTTCATACAGGCTGCCGGTCAGCGTGGCGGGCAATTTTGCGTAAAGAATGAGATCGTTTTGCTTCGCTTCACCGCTCAGATGCAGGGGCATGTCGCTGTTTTCCATGCTGAGCCTGCCGGGCCCGATATTCAGTACCGCGTTGCCTTTCCCCGCATCACCCTGGGTAAGCACATTCAGCCGTCCGGTCAGGGTGGTGTTATCCAGCCCCTGCTGCCAGTTGTCGGCGCGAAGGGATACCCGCCCGCTCAGCGGCATCCCCGAGAGATCCCAGTTCCAGCGTCCGTCGCTGATGTTGAGCTGTTCCGCGGTGATCTGCCACGGCAGGTCGAGCAGCGGATCGGGATTGTCCCGCGCCATCACCACCAGCTGTCCCTGATTGTCTTCCCAGTCCAGATCGGCATCGACCAGAGACGTCAACTGTGGCACGTTAAAGGTCGCCACCGCGTGGCCTTTCACCGGCACGCCGTCCGGCACCAGCGGCAAGGTAAACTCGCCCACCAGCTTAATCGGCTGCGGCTGGTCCTGGAGCTGGACATCGAACTGGCTGACCGAGAGCGTCTGACCGCGAAGCGTGCCTTTAATGCTGACCTGCTCGCCTTTATAGGCGAGCTCCTGAATGGACGGCGTCAGCGACGCATGCAGCTCGCCCTGCCACTGCTGCCAGGGCGACAGCGTCAGACGGTGAACCGTGATCCAGGTATTGGGTAACACCGCCTGCCACTGCGCCAGCGTTTTGGGGGCGACCGTTGAGGGCGCAGACTGGGGAATTTTGCTCAGGCAGACGGAGTTAAGATCCAGCGCGCCGATATCCAGCTTCCAGCGGCTTGGATGTGACAGCGTCACGCTATCGATGCGGGCAATTTCGCAGTCTTCAACCAGATAGCGAAGATCGGGGATCACCAGCGCGTGGCGGGTAAGTTTCGGACTCTCTTCGAAAGCGATGCGCGTCCCGACGGGCAGCCAGATCCCGGCGAGAGTCGGTACCCACTGAGCGAGCGTCATCAGCAGCGTCAGCGGCAACAGTATGAACAGCAGTAAAAGCGCAAGAGCGGCTTTGTATTTACCCTTCATGGGCAGTTAATATCCTGATTTAGCGAAAGAATTAAGCCGGCAGTGCCGATCATTGTCGCATGTTTAGCCAGTCAGTAGAAGGGAATGCCATTTTTAAGGATAGATGCTCTAGAATAATTGATAGAACTTATTGAATTCAATAATATTTTAGAAATTGTAAGATAATTTTAATCATGCTAACGTGAATGCAAAATCACTGGAGAAAGTCTTATGAAACTCGCGGTATATAGCACAAAGCAGTACGACAAAAAGTATCTGCAACATGTTAACGAGGCTTACGGGTTTGAGCTTGAATTTTTCGACTTTCTGCTGTCCGAAAAAACCGCCAAAACGGCGCACGGCTGTGAAGGCGTCTGCATTTTTGTTAACGACGACGGCAGTCGTCCGGTGCTGGAAGAGTTGAAAAAACAGGGCGTGAAGTATATCGCCCTGCGCTGCGCGGGCTTTAATAACGTGGACCTCGACGCGGCGAAAGAGCTGGGTCTGAGGGTGGTGCGCGTCCCGGCGTACTCCCCGGAAGCGGTCGCGGAACATGCGATTGGCATGATGATGTCGCTCAACCGTCGTATTCATCGCGCTTATCAGCGCACCCGTGATGCCAACTTCTCCCTGGAAGGGCTGACCGGCTTTACCATGTACGGCAAAACCGCGGGCGTGATCGGCACCGGTAAAATCGGCGTCGCCGCCCTGCGCATTCTGAAAGGCTTCGGCATGCGTCTGCTGGCGTTCGATCCATACCCGAGCGCCGCTGCGCTGGAGCTGGGCGTGGAATACGTCGACCTGCCGACCCTGTTCGCCGAGTCTGACGTGATCTCCCTGCACTGCCCGCTGACGCCGGAAAACTACCACCTGCTTAACCAGGCGGCGTTTGACCAGATGAAAGATGGCGTGATGATCATCAACACCAGCCGCGGCGGGCTGGTTGACTCTCAGGCCGCTATCGAAGCGCTGAAAACTCAGAAAATTGGCGCGCTGGGGATGGACGTGTACGAGAACGAACGCGATCTGTTCTTTGAGGACAAGTCGAATGATGTGATCCAGGACGACGTGTTCCGCCGCCTGTCTGCCTGTCATAACGTGCTGTTTACCGGACACCAGGCGTTTCTGACTGCCGAAGCGCTGATCAGCATTTCAGAAACCACGCTGGGTAACCTGCAGCAGCTGGAAAAGGGCGAAGCGTGCCCTAACGAACTGGCGTAAGCGTGACGCCGGGTGGCGGCTATGCCCCACCCGGCGTACTGTCTGTTTCCCAGCTCCGGTGCGCAAAGCACCACCAGAGCAGGACGGCCACCAGCGCAATCGCGCTCAGGACACTGAATGCCGTGGCAAATGAGTAATGACCCGCAATCGTGCCGGTTAACGCCGGGCTCATGGATGCCCCAATCCCCTGCATCAGCATCACCACGCTCTGCCCGGCATTGACGTGCCCGCTCCCGCGCAACAGCACCACGATAAACGATGGAACCACAACCCCCAGGATCCCTGCGGCCAGCCCGTCGAGGATTTGTACCGGGATCATCATGAGCGGCGCGTCCGTAGACGCCGCCAGCGCGGCGCGCACCGGCATCACCAGCAGCGCCAGCATAATCAAGCGCCAGTAGCCGTAGCGGTCTATTCGGTGGGCGACCCAGATGGCGACGGGGATCATCACGGCCTGAGAGATGATAACGGTGCCCGCCGCGTACAAACCGGGGTTGATCGAGGCGGGCGCAGCGGCCACCCTCATGCTCAGCATCGGCAACAGCGCGGCGTTCGCCAGGTGAAACAGCAGCAGCGTCAGTCCGGTCACAAACAGCGCCCGGTTTTTAATCAGCACGGCAAAGCCGGGAACCGGCAGGCTCGCTGAGGAAGAGAGCCCCCTCGCCGCGTCGTTATCGATATCCTCGTTGCGGATGGCAAGCAGCGCGCAGAGCGTTAACAGCGTCGTACAGGTCATCAGCAGGAAAATCCCGCCGACGCCCCAGTACCAGGCAATGCCACCTGCAATCAGTGCGGTAACAAAGTTGCCGCCGTGATTGAACGCCTCATTTTTGCCCATCTGCGCGCTGAATCCGCTCTGGCCGGTCAGCCCCAGGGTAATTCCGGCGATCAGCGGACCGACAAACGCCGCGCAGATACCGGAGACAATTTGCGAAACGGCGACAACAGCGCTCTGCTGGCTAAACCAGAGCAGGAGCGTGCTAAGAGTGATGAGCAGGCACACCAGCGCCAGCACGGTCCGCTTGCTGCGCGAGGTGTCGGTGATGAATCCCGCCGGCAGCGTGGCCAGTAATCCCGCCAGCCCACCGGCCGTCATCAGGATGCCGATATCATCGGGAGCCCAGTGGCGCTCGGTCAGAAAAATACCGAGAAAAGGACCGAGGCCATCGCGGACATCCGCGATGAAAAAACTTGTCAGGCACAATGCCCGCAGCGAACGAAGAGACATACTTCCTGCCTTTGTCTGTTATCGCCAGTAAAAAAGGAAATGTAGTATAGCGGGTATTTTTGAAAATCAGATGACGTCTTAAAAAATATGTCTCCCGTACTTAAACAATTCATAACGGAGGCTGTTTTTTCGCTTTACTCATTATCGACCCTGACTATACTGGCAATAAATTTTCACAGGAGTCCTTCGTTGGAAAGTTATTTTATAGTCGATACGAAGGTAAGCTAGCGCGATTTTCTCGCTGCTTACCTGAAACGGTGGGCAGCAATCCTCTGTAAGCGATTGTATCCCGAAATAGTAAAACCACTCAATTTGTGGGGCATCGCATGTTCATGTTTACACATTCACTCTTTCCGCCACCGTCGTCCTGACACGTTTAGCATTTAAACGGCGTTATGATGTGCTTAGCAAAGCACTGACGCTTATTATTTATAACGTTAACAGGCGACAGGCTGATGTTCCCTTATATCTCTCATCTGCTCGCAGCGATGCTGCTGGGCGCAATTATTGGCGCGGAAAGACAGTGGCGCCAGCGTATGGCCGGACTTCGTACCAATGCACTGGTTGCCACGGGTGCGGCAGTGTTCATTTTAAGTTCGGTATCGACTTCTCCTGATAGCCCGGGGCGTATCGCAGCGCAGATCGTCTCCGGCATAGGCTTTCTTGGCGCAGGCGTCATTATGCGTGAAGGAATGAATATTCGAGGTCTGAACACCGCCGCGACGCTGTGGTGCTCGGCCGGAATTGGCGTGCTCTGCGGATTAGGCCAATTCTGGAATGCCGCGATGGCCAGCCTAATTATTCTCTGCGCCAACATATTGCTTCGCGAAGCCGCGCAGCGAATTAATCAGCTGCCCGTGCTCCATGAAGGCGAAAAATGCTATGTACTTAAAATCACCTGCAATGATGAGCATGAAGATGCGGTGCGGCAGAGCGTCGTAAATATGGCGAAAGAATTGACGTTAAGTCTGAAAGCGATTTATTCGGCAACGGCGCAAGCTGAAGGTAAAACTGAAATTCGCGCGGAGGTGATGACCCGGGAGGAATACCGAAAATTACTCGATCTGATTATGGGTAATATGGGCGGAAATAAAATTATCGCGTCCGTCAGCTGCCACGCAATATGAACAAGGTACCGGGCCTTGCGCCCGGTTGAGGCTTTGGCTTTTGCAGAAAACGGACCGTGACGCGGAGAGATTCATCCCCGAATCCCCCTGTTCGTTGTCACGCCACGTTGACGAGTTCGCAGGCCGGTTCGACTGTACGCCTATCACATAACCGAAATTTGTCCCCGTTATGACAGCTTGCTCTCTGTTTTCCTGAAATTAACGGTCTACCCTGAATTGTGTGAAAAACACTCAGGAGGGACAAATGTATAACTCAATTTTGGTTCCAATTGACATTTCGGAGGATAGCCTGACGCACATGGTTATCCCCTTCGTTCAGGCACATACAGCACTTAACACAGCTAAAGTTCACTTTCTTACTGTCATTCCATCACTTCCGTATTATTCATCATTAGGTTTGGCCTACCCGGTAGAAATGCCGAAGCTGAAAGAATTCCAGCACGCGGCCTTAGCGAAGCTGGATGAAATCGTTAAGCAATTCAAAATTCCTCCCGACAAGATACAGACTCACGCCGTGACGGGAGCTCCAAAAGATGAAATCCTTAAGCTCGCTGACACGATCGATGCCGACCTCATTATCATCGCTTCCCACAAACCTGACATATCGACGTATCTGTTGGGTTCGAACGCTGCGGCAGTGGTGCGGCATGCGAAATGCCCTGTGCTGGTTGTAAGATAAAAAAAACCGGGCTTCACGCCCGGTTCTGTTTTCTGCCCAAAGGGCTCTATTCGCTCAATCCGCGATTTTCCAGCATCGGTTCGATTTTCGGATCGTGCCCGCGCCAGCTGCGATAAAGTTCAGCCAGATCCGTGCTGTTACCACGGGACAAAATCGCCTCGCGGAATTTTTGCCCGTTTTCACGAGTCAGGCCGCCCTGTTCGACAAACCACTGATAGCCATCGTCCGCCAGCATTTGCGTCCACAGGTAGGCGTAATATCCCGCCGCGTAGCCGCCGCCGAAAATATGGGCAAAATAGCTGCTGCGATAGCGCGGCGGTACGGCGGGCAGATCCAGCCCCTCTTTTTTCAGTGCTGCCGTTTCAAACGCGTCCACGCTCGAAACGGCTTCGCTGATCCCGTGCCAGTTGATGTCCAGCAGCGCGGCAGCCAGCAGCTCCGTCATGTCATAACCCTTGTTGAAATGGGTCGCGTTGAGCATGCTTTCCCGCAGCGCGTCCGGCATCGGTTCACCGGTTTCGTAATGGCGCGCATAATGGGTAAACACCTGTGGATGGCTGGCCCAGTGCTCGTTGATTTGCGACGGGAACTCAACGAAATCACGCGGCGTATTGGTGCCGGAAAGGGTGGCGAAACGCTGGCTGGCAAAGAGACCGTGCAGCGTATGGCCGAACTCGTGGAACAGGGTTATCACGTCATCCCAGGAGAGAAGCGCGACGCCGCCGTTAGCCGGTTTTTGGTAGTTACAGACGTTGTAGATCACCGGACGGGCAGCAAGCTCGAAGGATTGCTCGACGAAATTCCCCATCCAGGCCCCGCCCTGCTTGGAATCGCGGGCAAAGAAGTCGCCGTAAAATAGCGCCATGCCCTCACCGGTGTGGTCGAAAATTTCCCAGACGCGGACGTCCGGGTGATACACCGGGATATCGAAGCGCTCCACAAAGCGAATGCCAAACAGCTGGCTTGCGGCCCAGAATACGCCATCGTGCAAAACGGTATTGAGCGCAAAATAGGGTTTGATTTGCGATTCATCGAGGGCATATTTTGCCTGACGCACGCGCTCGGCATAAAAGGCCCAGTCCCAGGCCTGCACGGTGAAACCGCCCTGCTCGTCATCAATGACTTTCTGAATATCGGCCTGCTCGCGCTCTGCCCGGGCGCGGGCGGCGGGCACAATGCCGCGCATGAATTCCAGCGCGGCGTCCGGGGTTTTCGCCATCTGGTCGGCGATACTCCAGCTGGCGTAATCGTCAAAGCCCAGCAGGCGGGCCTGCCGGGCGCGCAGCGCCGTTAGGCGGAGGATCAGCGCGCGAGTGTCGTTTTCATCCCCTTTCTGGGTGCGCGTCCAGCCTGCTTTGAACAGGTTTTCGCGGGTCTGACGATTGCGCAGCGCGGAAAGCGCCGGCTGCTGGGTCGTGTTCAGAAGCGGGATCAGCCAGCGATCTTTTAGCCCTCGCTCCGCGGCAGCCTGCGCCGCATCGGCGATCTCGCTGGCGCTGAGCCCATCAAGCTGGTGCGCGTAATCCACCACCAGCCCACCCGTCTTATCGGCAGCCAGCAGACGCTGATTGAACTGGCTGGTCAGGGTCGCCGCCTCGGTATTCAGCGCCTTCAGCTCGGCTTTTTCCGTTTCATTGAGACGCGCCCCGGCCAGAATAAACCGCTGATACGTCTCCTCGACCAGCCGACGGGATTCGTCGTCCAGCGCGGCACGGTCCTGCCAGACGCTCTCCACGCGGGCGAAAAGTGTGTCATTCAGCCAGATGTCGTTTGCCAGCGCGGCAAGCTCGGTGGAAAACTGCTCCTCAAGCTCCTGCAGGTACGCATTGGTGTGTGCGGAGGTCATGGCGAAGAATACGCTGCTGACGCGCGAAAGCATGGCGCCGCTTTTCTCCAGCGCCAGCACGGTGTTGGTGAAGTCCGGCGCAGCGGTTTGGGACACAATGGCGTCAATGTCTGCCCGCTTCTGGCGAAGCGCTTCATCGAAGGCCGGGCGATAGTGACCATCGTTGATTTCATCAAAATGGGGGGCCTGGTAAGGCAACAGGCTGATGTCAAAAAAGGGATTCGTGGCCGTCATCTTTCACTCCTGAGTACGGGTATCCTCCCAGAGTAGGCCAGGCCGTCATCCCCTGCAACGCCGTCATACAAATGTTGCCTTAACGCACCCTCTGCGGCCGTGCTATGTTAGTACAACACAAAAAGCGTTGAGGAACAGTGAGATGATTATTTTAGTTACCGGGGCAACGGCAGGTTTTGGTGAAAGCATCACGCGTCGCTTCGTCGCCAACGGGCACAAGGTTATTGCCACGGGCCGTCGTCAGGAGCGCCTGCAGGAGCTGAAGGACGAATTAGGCGACAGCATCCTGACCGCGCAGCTGGACGTGCGTAACCGCGCGGCTATCGAAGAGATGATTGCCAACCTGCCCGCCGAGTGGCGAGCCATCGACGTGCTGGTCAACAATGCCGGTCTGGCGCTGGGCATGGAGCCCGCCCACAAAGCCAGCGTTGAAGACTGGGAAAACATGATCGACACCAATAACAAAGGGCTGGTCTATATGACCCGCGCGGTGCTGCCGGGCATGGTCGAGCGCAACCGCGGCCACATTATCAACATCGGCTCCACCGCCGGAAGCTGGCCTTACGCGGGCGGCAACGTTTATGGCGCAACGAAAGCGTTTGTACGCCAGTTCAGCCTTAACCTGCGTACCGACCTGCACGGCACCGCCATTCGCGTCACCGATATCGAGCCGGGCCTGGTGGGCGGCACCGAGTTTTCCAACGTGCGCTTCAAAGGCGATGACGCGAAAGCGGGCAAAACCTACGAAAATGCGAACGCGCTGACGCCGGAAGATGTGACCGAAACGGTCTGGTGGGTGGCGACGCTGCCAAAACACGTCAACATCAATACCGTGGAAATGATGCCAGTCAGCCAGAGTTATGCCGGACTTAGCGTCCATCGAGGCTAAATCTGCCCTTCCCGGCCTGCGGGCCGGGTCTGTTTCGGGTTATAAAAGAATGGTAGTATGTTCAGGCTAACTCTCTGAGAAATGACAACTCATGGCCGCTGAATCGCAACTCAATCCCACCCAGCCCGTTAACCAGCAAATCTATCGCATTTTGCGACGTGATATTGTCCATTGCCTGATCCCACCGGGAACGCCGCTTTCTGAAAAAGAGGTCTCCGTGCGTTTTGACGTTTCCCGTCAGCCGGTGCGTGAAGCGTTTATTAAGCTTGCCGAGAACGGACTGATTCAGATCCGCCCGCAGCGCGGCAGCTACGTGAACAAAATTTCACTCTCTCAGGTACGCAACGGCTGTTTCGTTCGCCAGGCCATTGAGTGCGCGGTGGCGCGCCGTGCCGCAACGCTTATCAACGACAACCAGTGTTACCAGCTTGAGCAAAACCTGCACCAGCAGCGTATTGCGATTGACCGCAAGCAGCTCAATGATTTCTTCCAGCTTGACGATGAATTCCACCAGAAGCTGGCGCAGATCGCGGATTGCCAACTGGCCTGGGACACCATCGAGAACATCAAGGCCACCATTGACCGCGTGCGCTACATGAGCCTCGATCACGTCTCCCCGCCGGAAATGCTGCTCCGACAGCATCATGATATTTTCAGCGCGCTGGAAAAACGCGATGCGGACGGCGTGGAAAAAGCGATGACGCTGCATCTGCAGGAAATCAGCGAATCCGTGCAGCTTATTCGTCAGGAAAATAGCGAGTGGTTTAGCGAAGAGTAATATTCGCCGCCCCTTTCGGGTGCGGCGGCGTGATTAGCGAACGACTAACACCGGGATCGTGGCGTAGCGCAGAATAGATTCCGCATTTGAACCCAGCAGATGGGTGGAGATGCTTGGATTTTTCGACCCGATGACAATCGCATCATATTTCCCCTCCTTGCTTAGCTTGATAATTTCATCGCGGACGTTGCCAAAACGCACCATGCTGTGAATATTCTCAGGGGCGATATCGAACAGTCTTTTTAACTCGTTCATTTTCTTCCCGGATTCCGCAGTCATATACTCTTCAAACTTTTTAATATCGGCGTTGAAACCGCGCAGCAGAGACCGGCTGCTGGCAGGCAGAATATTGACCAGGGTGATCGACGCGCCCTCAGCTTTCGCAAGGCTTGCCGCGTGGCGAACCGCTTTGTCGCTCAAATCCATTTCAAACACGTCTACAGGCATCAAAATGTTCTTATACATAAGCCTGACTCCTTATTCCGATGAAAGGGTTATTTCCTGCACACAGGATGACATCGGGAATATAAACCAACCCTCAACGCTTCCCTGTCGAAACTATCAATTAATGAAAATAATGGTCCCCTTTGTAAATTACCGTCCTGAACCGTCAGCGCCCGACGAAATAAAGAAAAAAGTGTGAGTTTGATCAAAAACAAAAACATGAAGCGCGGACAGGCGTATTTATATGCCCCGTGAACGGCAAAACCCGAAATAGCGCCGTAACGAACAGGTTAGAGAGGAGAATATACCATGATGACATACGACCGTAACCGCAATGCAATCACCACCGGCAGCCGCGTCATGATTAGCGGCACGGGTAAAACTGGCGTGATTAAAGCGATCCACAGCGACGGGCTGGATGCCGCGCAGGTACGCCGCAGCAAAACGGTTGAAGTGGAAGGATGCGAAGGTAAGTTCGAGCCGATTGAGCTGATTCGCCTGGGGATGCACTAAGCTGTGCGCAGACATGCCGCCGCGCACGGCGGCATGTGCTGAATTACCGTTGAGACGCGTAATGCGCGACGGTCGCTTTCGCCCCCTGTTGCAGCAACGACCGGTACGCGGCCATCACCGCAGCCACAAAGCGCGGCTCCTGCGGTAACTCTTTACCAAATATGGCCTCAATGCCGAGCAGCGCGTTGACCCGGCTTTCCCCTTCCGCACTTCCGTTCACCGCCGCCTGAATCACCGCCAGCTGCGGATCGCTCACGTCGATGGCGTTACCCTTCTCATCCACGCCGCCGACATAGCGCATCCACCCTGCCACACCCAGCGCCAGCAGTGGGAAAGGTTTCTGGTGGACCAGGTGCCAGCGCACGGAGTCCAGCATACGCTGCGGGAGCTTCTGGCTGCCGTCCATCGCGATTTGCCATGTCCTGTGGCGCAGAGCCGGGTTGCCGTAGCGGGCAATCAGGAGATCGGCATACCGAGCTAAATCAACGCCCTTCACTTTCAGCGTGGGCGCCTGCTCGTTAAGCATCAGCGCGTGCGCGGCGAGGCGGTAGTTCTCATCTTCCATACAGTCGTTGATATGCTGGTATCCGGCCAGGTAGCCCAGGTACGCCAGGAACGAGTGGCTGCCGTTGAGCATGCGCAGCTTCATCTCTTCAAACGGGATCACGTCTGACACAAGCTCGGCTCCGGCTTTTTCCCACTCGGGACGTCCTGCCACAAAGTTGTCTTCGATCACCCACTGGCGGAACGGTTCACAGGCGACCGCCGCCGGGTCACGCACGCCGGTCAGCCGTTCAATTTTATCCAGCGTATCAGGCGTAACCGCCGGCACGATGCGGTCCACCATGGTTGACGGGAAGGTGACGTTGGCCTCGATCCAGTCCGCCAGCTCGCCGTCTACCGCCCGGGCGTACGCGCAGGCCACATTGCGCATCACGTGGCCGTTCTCCGGCATGTTGTCGCAGGACATCACGCTAAACGCCGGCAGACCCGCCGCTTTGCGACGCGCCAACGCTTCCACCACCACGCCTGGCGCGGATTTCGGCTGGTGCGGGTTTTGCAGGTCGGCGACGATAAAAGGGTGATCGAGCATCAGTTGGCCGGTCGCCGGTGAGTGGCAGTACCCTTTCTCGGTGATGGTCAGCGAGACAATCGCCACCTGCGGTTCGCACATCGCCGCCAGCACGCTCTCCAGCCCGTCCACCTGCGCATGCAGCGCTTTTTTGACCACACCAACCACGCGGGATGTCCATGCGTCGGCAGACATCTCCGCCACGGTGTAGAGGTTATCCTGCGCGTTCAGATCGGCGATCTGCTGCTCGCCGCCAATCAGGTTAACCTCACAGTAGCCCCAGTCGCTGCCGTGCTCAGCCGCGAGAATGTCGGCATACACCGCCTGATGCGCGCGGTGAAATGCGCCGAAGCCTAAATGTACAATGCGTGCTTTAAGGCTGTCGCGATCGTACTGAGGCAGCGTCGCGTTGGCCTGTAATAAGGTGTTTTCCATGATTAAGACTCGTTAATTAGAAAGCCGTGGATCGCTGCCACTTCTTCAGAAGCGACAGCGCCCGCTGACTACACCAACTAGAATGGCAGTTGGGGTAAAAAATAACTGCCATCAACCATACTGATACTGCCGTTTGAGATTTTGATTTATATTAACTTTTGCTCATGTGGTCTGACATAAAGATAAAGTTATGTGACAGGTCACTTAAGTTATGAACCATTAGCGTCGCGATGACAGCGCGCCGTAACCCACGCTCTCTTCCGGCGCGGACTCCGCTGCGTCGTGCGCCGCGCTCAAATCACGGTCGCGCACTTCCGGCATCAGGACAGCCGAGACCAGCCCAATCGCGGAATAAGCCACCAGCATGGCGACAATCGGCCACCAGGAGCCGGTCATATTGCAGAAGATCCCCGCCAGCACCGGACCAAAGCCCACCGCCACCAGGCCGCCCGCCTCTTTCGAGATAGCCATACGGGTAAAGCGATTTCGCGAGCCAAACATCTCCGCCATGGTGATATTTTCCAGCGCAAACAGCCCCAGCACGGCGAAGTTATGAATAACGATGATAGAGAGCATAATTGTCCCCGGCGCATAGCTCTTATCGACGATAATCGACAGCATCGGGTACGCGAGAAGAATGGCGGAGACATTGAGGATAATGTACGGCAGACGGCGCCCTACTTTATCGGAAAGCCAGCCCAGCAGCGGAATGGAGATAAAACCGAGAATGGAGCTTATCATCAGCGCATCGGTAGGGATGGCTTTATCGAACAGCAGCGTCTGGACCAGATACCCCGCGAGGAACGTCTGGATCAAACCCGAGTTGCCTGCCTGACCAAACCGCAGGCCGGTCGCCAGCCAGAAGGATTTACTTTTCACCATTGAACCGAGCGAGGTGTCCGGCTGTACGGTTTGGGCATCGTTCACTTTCTCAAAGACCGGGCTCTCCTTGAGGTTCATACGCAGCCAGATGGCGAAAATCATCACCACCACGCTGGCGAGGAACGGCACGCGCCAACCCCAGGCAATCAGCTCTTCACGGTCGAGGGCAAAGAACATCACCGCCCAGATCGCCGTGGCGCTCAGCGTCCCGCAGTTTGTGCCCATCGCCACCAGCGAAGAGATGATGCCGCGTTTCCCTTTTGGCGCGTACTCCGCCAGCATGGTCCCGGCCCCCGAGATCTCAGCCCCGGCGCCCAGGCCCTGAATGATGCGCAGCGTCACCAGCAGAACGGGAGCAAAAATCCCGATCTGCGCGTAGGTCGGCAGGACGCCAATCAGCGTGGTGCAGATCCCCATCATGGTGATGGTGATAAACAGCACCTTCTTACGACCGATGCTGTCGCCCATCCTTCCAAAGATAAAGGCACCGACAATGCGTGCGATATAGCCTGCGCCGTAGGTTCCCATCGCGAGGATTAGCGCCATCGCGGCTGACTGTTCAGGGAAGAAGATCTCGTGAAAGACCAGGGCAGCCCCCAGCGAGTAAAGCTGAAAGTCCATAAACTCCAGGGCGGTGCCCAGCCAGCCGGAAACGGCGGCTTTCACCAGATCGGAGGTGGTTCTTTGAGGTTGTGCTTGCGTCATAATGACTATCTCTGAAGGGTAAGATGCGTACCACATAGAGCCTGTCTGCGCAGGCTCTTAACCGCGTAAAGGTTTATTTCCCGAACGTGAGCAAGACTTTGCAGCACTGCCGCTGGTCTTTCTCAAACAGTTCAATGGCGTCTGTTACATGGTGATAGTCAAAGGCATGAGTGATCAGTTTTTCCGGGTCGATCAGCCCTTTTTTCAGCCAGTCGATGACGACCGGGAATTTATTGGCATTGAGGCGCGAGGAGAAGATCGCCAGCTCTTTGCCGGTGATGCCCTGTTGGACAATCTGGCTCGGCTCGCTGGAGAAGCCCATCAGCACGATGCGCGCCGCCGGAGAGGCCAGGGTAATCGCCTCCTGCAAAATCGCCGGATGACAGGCGGCATCAATGATTAACGTCGGTTTGATGCCCCGTTCGTCCAGCGCGGCCTGCAGCGACTGCTCGCCGTTATTCAACACCCAGTCCGCGCCGCTGCGCTGGGCCATTTTCAGGCGTTCGTCGATGCGATCAACCACGATAACCTGCTTCACCTTATAGACGCCTTTCAGCGCCTGCACGGTGACCAGCCCCATCGGCCCTGCGCCGTAAATCAGCGCGACGTCCTGCCCGGTGGGGCTGGCCTGCCCCGTCACGTTGGCGGCGATGGTGAAAGGCTCCACCATGACGGCGTGTCTATCCGGAATGTCATCGGGGATAGGCCAGGCATTTTTAGCGGGTACCGCCGCGTATTCGCTGAAGCCCCCGTCGCGATGTACGCCCAGCACCACCAGCGAGGTGCAGACGTTCGGCTTTCCGACGGAACACGGATAGCAGTGTCCGCAGCTGATCACCGGATCGACCGAGACGCGCTGGCCCAGACGGGCACTGTCGACACCCTCGCCTACGGCGTCAATCACGCCAAAAAACTCGTGGCCGATCGTGCGTGGATATTTCGCAAACGGGTTATGGCCGCGATAGATGTGGCTATCCGAACCGCAGATCCCCGCCAGCGTGATTTTGACGCGAACTTCACCCGGGCCTGGCGCCGGGAGTGGCCGCTCTTCAATCACCAGTTGGTTCGGCTGTTGAATCACTACGCTTTTCATCGTTCGCTCCTCGTTTACCAGTTCCACAGCGTGCCGTCCTCAAGACGGGCCACCGGCAGATAGGCCGGATCGTACGGATACTTCGCTGCCAGTTTTTCATCAAATTCGATGCCCAGGCCCGGCCTGTCGCCCGGATGCATATAGCCGTTATCAAAGCGCCAGCTGTGCGGGAAGACCTCCAGCATCTGTTCGGAATAGCCCATATATTCCTGGACGCCAAAGTTTGGCACCCACAGGTCGAAATGCAGCGCGGCGGCGTGGCATACCGGCGAGAGATCCGACGGGCCGTGCGAGCCGGTGCGTACCTGGTAGAGCGAGGCGAAGTCCGCGATGCGACGCATCCCGGTGATCCCGCCCGCGTGGGTAATGGTGGTGCGGATATAGTCGATGAGCTGCTCTTCGATGAGCTGCTTGCAGTCCCAGATGCTATTAAATACTTCGCCCACGGCTATTGGCGTGACGGTGTGCTGGCGAATGAGGCGGAAGCAGGCCTGGTTTTCCGCAGGCGTTGGATCTTCCATCCAGAACATGCGGAATTCTTCAATGCTCTTGCCGAAGCGCGCCGCTTCGATTGGCGTCAGGCGGTGGTGCATGTCGTGCAGAAGATGTTCATTGAAGCCGAATTTACTGCGCACCGCGTCGAACAGCTTTGGCGTGAAATCGAGGTATTTTTCGGTGGACCAGAGCTGCTCTTCCGGCCAGTCGCCTTTGGTCGCAGGTTCGTAGGCCAGCCCCTTCCCTTTAGCCATGCCGTAGGTGGTTTTCATGCCCGGCACGCCGCACTGCACGCGGATCGCCTTGAAGCCCATCTCTTTATGGCGGGCGTAATCTTCCAGCACGTCGTCAATGGTGTGACCGGTCGTGTGGCAGTAAACCATCACCCCTTCACGGGATGCGCCGCCCAACAGCTGGTAGAGCGGCATGTTGGCCGCTTTGGCCTTGATGTCCCACAGCGCCATATCCACGGCGGAGATGGCCGACATGGTGACCGGGCCGCGACGCCAGTAGGCACCCTTATAGAAAAACTGCCAGATATCTTCGATGCGGTGCGCATCGCGGCCAATCAGCTGCGGGCAGAGATGGTCTTTCAGGTAGGAAGCAACGGAGAGTTCACGCCCGTTCAGCGTAGCGTCACCGAGGCCGACAATCCCCTCGTCGGTGGTGATTTTAAGGGTGACAAAGTTCCGCCCCGGGCAGGTAACAAACACGTCAGCCGCGACAATCTTCATAATTCCTTTCCTTACATCATTCGTTGTGATGCTTGAAATTTACCCATCAACCCTACTACCATACAAGTATGATGATCATAAAATCGGCTAACGATCACAAAACCGGGCGATTAGCGCGACGCTTGCCGGGATGAGCAGCAATACGGATCCCCCCTTCTTCAGCAAGCGCAGGGCAGGAAGCAGCCGATGATTTCGCATAGCGCGGTAGCAAAAAAAAGCAGCGTCGTTTTGAGCATATTTCACGTCAGGTGAGGATTTATTTAGACATCATACCTGATGATATCCTTTACCTTTCCATACTTGCACCGCGGGTATGACGTATTTTCGCTTTGGTGTAGAATCTGTTCAGGGTAACTTGATTATCTGCACCCGTTTAAAAGGAAACGCTATGACCACATTAAGCAAACGCCTTTGTCTGACAGCCCTGCTGGCGCTGTCTTCGTTCGCCTTTGCCGCCTCTGCGACAGCGGAAACCAGCAAGCTCATTATTGAGTCTGGTGACAGCGCGCAAAGCCGCCAGAACGCCGCTATGGACAAAGAACAATGGAATGACACCCGCAGCCTTCGCCACAAGGTTAACAAACGTGCTGAAAAAGAG
Organism: Enterobacter dykesii; assembly: GCF_008364625.2. NCBI lineage: Bacteria > Pseudomonadati > Pseudomonadota > Gammaproteobacteria > Enterobacterales > Enterobacteriaceae > Enterobacter > Enterobacter dykesii. Next base: position 2,047,835 of record NZ_CP126604.1, on the reverse strand, counting down.
TGGGACAAAGAAGATGTCGCTTTTGACGCGCGCGATAAGTGTCAGCAAAGTGCAAACGTCAACGCATACTGGGAGCCAAACACCCTGCGCTGCCTGGATCGCCGCACTGGCCGCACGGTAGCCCCGTAATGTCGGCGCCCTGCGACGTTAAGCTTCGTCCGCTGGAGCGTGAAGACCTGCGCTTCGTCCACCAGCTCGACAATAACGCTAGCGTAATGCGCTACTGGTTCGAAGAGCCGTACGAGGCCTTTGTTGAGCTGTCCGATCTCTACGATAAGCACATTCACGATCAGAGTGAACGTCGTTTTGTGGTGGAGTGTGAAGGCGAAAAAGCCGGTCTTGTGGAGCTGGTTGAAATCAACCACGTTCACCGTCGGGCGGAGTTTCAGATCATTATCTCCCCTGAGCATCAGGGAAAAGGCCTTGCCTCACGGGCAGCGAAGCTAGCAATGGATTACGGATTCAACGTTCTGAATCTCTACAAGCTTTACCTGATTGTGGACAAAGAGAACGAGAAAGCGATCCATATCTACCGGAAGCTGGGCTTTATGGTGGAAGGCGAGCTGATTCACGAGTTCTTTATCAACGGCGAATACCGCAATACCATTCGCATGTGCATCTTCCAGCATCAGCACCTCGCCGGTCATAAACCGTCAGGCGCCAGCCTGCTGAAACCGACCGCGCAGTAACCTGCGCGGTTTTATTCTCAGTAGTATTCAATCGTGTTTTTGATGGTGTATTTGCGCTCAACGGCAGGTTTGACGCTGTCGTCGGTGATCGTCAGGTCGCAGCTCACCGGATTATTGTGCCTGTCGTAGTCGCAGCTCTGCTTCACGTTACCCAGCGGCTTATCATTCAACATGCTCACTGCCGAGTAATCCATTCTTTTGCGAACGTCTTTAGACGGCGTCGACTGGACGGACAGATGCTGATCGCCGGAGACGGTGGTTTTGCCCAGCGGGTAGCCATCCGCATCGTAGCGATACTTCACTTCCATCTCTTTGCCGTGCGCCGCCACCACAAAACCATTGTCGTCGGTATCCCACGTTATCCCGGCTGACGGCAGTTCGGCCAGCTGGCATTTCCCCTGCAGCTTCACTTTTCGCTGCTGGGTTTCCGCATCAAGATAGTAATTGGCATCCAGCACCAGCGCCACGCCGGTATTGGCCTCCAGGTCGTGCAGTTCCAGGGTATCGAAACACCCTTCCGCCGACACGGTGCCGGTCACCCGTTTGGACACTTCGCCCTTCTCGTTGAGCAGCGTCTGGGTGAAGTCTTTCACCGGGCCGCGCAGCGGATCAAAATCAAATTCATTCGAGAAACTCGCCATCTCGGGCGTAAACGACAGCGGCGCGGAGCTGTTATCACACCCCACCAGTGTTGCTGCCAGTAGCGTTATCGCTGCGTATTTCTTCACATTTATTACCGTACAGGGAGATTATTCCCAATCATATTAGCAAATACAGTTGTTTACACGAAGCCTGCTAAAATTAATCTCTACACAGAGAAAAGGAGCTACAGATGAAACGGTTACCCTGGATTACCGCCCTGCTGTTAATGAGTGCCTCAACGGCCGCGCTGGCGGCACCGGATTCCTGCGAGCGCGTGAAAAGCGACATTCAGCAGAAAATTATCAACAACGGCGTGCCTGAATCAGGTTTTACGCTGAGCATTGTGCCGAACGATCAGGCTGACCAGGCGGGCACGCAGGTGGTAGGCCACTGCGCCAACGACACTTTTAAAATTTTGTACACCCGTACAGGCAACGGGGCTGCTGAAGCGCAGTAATTTACCCTCAATCCCCTTTGATTTGATGAGGATTAAGATCTAATACCCCCAAATCAGTAACACTCACCCCATCATTAGCCCGGTCATCATTTCGGGAAAAATTATACGCAATTTAATGATGGGGTGAGCCATGTCCGATACTGAACATCACGGCGGAATTAGCCGTCGAACTCTCGTGAAATCTACGGCAATAGGGTCTCTGGCGCTTGCCGCCGGCGGGATCTCGCTTCCTTTCGGCTTAAAGAGGGCCGCCGCGGCGGTGAAGAACGCCGTCCAGCCTGCTGAAGATAAAGTGGTATGGGGCGCCTGCTCGGTCAACTGCGGCAGCCGCTGCGCGCTGCGTCTGCACGTCCATGACGACGAAGTGTACTGGGTCGAAACGGATAATACCGGTGAGGATAATTACGGTAACCATCAGGTGCGCGCCTGCCTGCGCGGGCGTTCTATTCGCCGTCGCATCAATCACCCCGATCGTCTCAACTATCCGATGAAACGCGTGGGTAAACGCGGTGAAGGCAAGTTCGAGCGCATCACATGGGATGAGGCGCTGGACGCCATCACCGCCAGCCTGAAAGAGGTGGTCAGCAAATACGGCAACGAAGCGGTGTATATTAACTACTCCTCCGGGATTGTCGGCGGCAATATCACCCGCTCCTCCCCTTACGCTTCGCTGGTGGCGCGCCTGATGAACTGCTACGGCGGTTTCCTGAGCCACTACGGCACCTACAGCACGGCGCAAATCGCCTGCGCGATGCCTTACACTTACGGCAGCAACGAAGGCAACAGCACATCTGATATCGAAAACACCAGACTGGTGGTGATGTTCGGCAATAACCCGGCGGAAACGCGCATGAGCGGCGGCGGGATTACCTATTATCTGGAGCAGGCCCGCGAGCGGTCCAACGCGCGAATGATCGTTATCGACCCGCGCTATACCGATACGGCAGCCGGACGCGAAGATGAGTGGATCCCTATCCGTCCGGGTACCGATGCCGCGCTGGTGGCGGGCATTGCCTGGGTATTGATCGACGAAAACCTGGTCGACCAGCCTTTTCTCGATAAATACTGCGTTGGCTACGATGAAAAAACGCTGCCGGAAGGCGCGCCCGCTAACGGCCACTACAAAGCGTACATTCTCGGCCAGGGCGATGACCGCACGGCGAAAACGCCGGAGTGGGCCTCACGCATCACCGGCATTCCCGCGGATCGCATCATCAAGCTTGCCCGGGAAATCGGCTCCGCGAAACCGCCCTATATCTGCCAGGGCTGGGGACCGCAGCGCCAGGCGAACGGCGAGCTAACGTCCCGCGCCATCGCCATGCTGCCAATTCTTACCGGAAACGTCGGCATCAACGGCGGTAATAGCGGCGCGCGCGAGTCGACCTACACCATTACCATCGAACGTATGCCGATACCGGATAACCCGGTCAAAACGCAAATCTCCTGCTTCAGCTGGACGGACGCCATCGCCCGCGGGCCGGAGATGACCGCCCTGCGCGACGGCGTGCGTGGGAAGGATAAGCTGGACGTGCCGATTAAGTTCATCTGGAACTACGCGGGCAATACCATCATCAACCAGCACTCCGATATCAATAAAACCCACGATATCCTGCAGGATGAAAGCAAGTGCGAAATGATTGTCGTCATCGACAATTTCATGACGTCGTCAGCGAAGTACGCCGATATTATTTTGCCGGACCTGATGACCGTCGAGCAGGAAGACATCATTCCGAACGATTATGCGGGTAATATGGGCTACCTCATTTTCCTCCAGCCCGTGACCGCGCCGAAGTTTGAGCGTAAGCCTATCTACTGGATCATGAGCGAAGTGGCGAAACGCCTCGGGCCGGATATTCATCAGAAATTCACAGAAGGACGCACGCAGGAACAGTGGCTGCAGTTTCTGTATGCCAAAATGCTCGAAAAAGACCCTCAACTGCCGTCCTATGACGAGCTGAAAAAAATGGGCATTTATAAGCGCAAGGATCCGAACGGACACTTTGTGGCCTATAAAAAATTCCGCGAGAGCCCGGAAGCCAATCCGCTGAAAACGCCATCGGGTAAGATTGAAATTTATTCCAGCAAGCTGGCGGAGATTGCGGCCACCTGGGAGCTGGAAAAAGATGAGACCATCAGCCCTCTGCCCGTCTACGCATCGACCTTTGACGGCTGGGACGCGCCCGAGCGCGCGCAGTTCCCGCTGCAGCTGTTCGGCTTCCACTTCAAAGCCCGTACCCACTCGAGCTACGGTAACGTCGACGTTCTGAAAGCGGCCTGTCGCCAGGAGGTGTGGCTTAACCCTGTCGATGCTGCAAAACGCGGCATTAAGAACGGCGATACGGTGCGCGTATTTAATAGCCGCGGCGAGGTGCGAATTGAAGCGAAGGTCACGCCACGCATCATGCCCGGCGTGAGCGCCATGGGCCAGGGAGCGTGGCATGATGCCAATATGAATGGCGATCGTATCGACCACGGCTCCTGCATCAACACGCTGACGACCCATCGACCCTCTCCGCTGGCAAAAGGCAACCCCCAGCACACCAATCTGGTGCAGATCGAGAAGGTGTAGAGGTGAAACACGAGACCCTGGTTTATTCTGTGGTCACTATTATCGGTTAACACAGTCGCGCGGGCGTCATCCGCGCGAGCAAGGAAGGTTTAATGAAAGACGTCTCACATCGTGAATCGTTCGCGTTCAGCGCCCGGGTGCTGGGCGCGCTGTTTTATTTCTCGCCGGACAGCGAGCAGGCCGCGCCGCTGGTGAAAGCGCTCACCGCTGGCGAATGGGTTCAGGACTGGCCCCTGCCTTCGGAAACGCTGCAGCCGGTTGCCGATACGTTTGCCTCATCTTCCGATGAGCCGCTGGCGGACGCCTGGCAACGGCTGTTTATTGGTCCGTATGCCCTGCCCGCTCCGCCGTGGGGTTCCGTCTGGCTGGACCGTGAATCCGTATTGTTTGGCGACTCGACCCTCGCGCTGCGCCAGTGGATGCGTGAGAACACTATCGCATTTGAAATGCAGCAGAATGAGCCGGAAGATCATTTCGGTACTTTGCTGCTGCTGGCGGCGTGGCTGGCCGAGAATGGTCGCGAGTCGGAGTGCGATCAGCTTCTGGCGTGGCACCTGCTGCCGTGGAGCACCCGCTTCCTGTCGGTGTTTGTCGACAACGCCGGGCATCCGTTTTATACCGCGCTGGGCAGGCTTGCACAGCTGACGCTCGCGGACTGGCGATCCGGGTTACTTATTCCGGTTGCGGAAAAGACGCTGTATCGCTAAGGGATGTGGCTTGCTCGCGGTTGGCGGGCAAGCCTTTAGCTTATACCTCGCCACCTGATTCACTCGCACTCTCTTTGCTTTGAATGAACCGAAGTGCCAGATAGAGGTCTGGTGCCAGAATCATGTCATCATCATTCATCGTTGGCCGGCTATCTTTAAACCAGCGCGTTAATTCCGTTTTTCTGCCCGCAAGGATTAACGTAATCTGTCGACCTTTCAGATCGCGCTTTAACTCATTAATGGTTGCCAGAACGCTGATGTCTGAATAGGTGAAGCAGGCTACGGCATCAATAACCACCCATTTAGGCTGTACTGCTGCACCATCAACCAGGTTCAATACCCGACGTTTAAAATAAGCCACGTTAAAATAGGTCAACGGGGAGTTAAATCGATACATCAGCACGCCCGGGACCATTTTAATATCGGTTGTATTACCTAATGAGTGAATCATTCCATTTTCGTCAGTGCCCAGTAAGTGCTCAGAGGGACGAAACACCGTACGCAGGAACTGTAACAGGCCAAGCAACACCGCAAGGCCGATCCCCTGGATAACGCCGATAATTAACACACAGCCAAACGTGAAAAAGGCCAGGCGAAATGCCTGTTTATTTCTGCGTCTCAGGTTCCATAGTCCACGTAAATCAATTAATGACCATGATGCATACATTAAAACAATACCTAACGCAGATACCGGAATAAATTGTAATGGCTGAGTGAAAAACACTACTACAATACCGATGAGTAAGGCTGCGACGATGGAAACCAGCTGACTTTTCCCACCCACTGAATCATTAACTGCGGTCCGGGAATCGGCTCCACTGATTGCAAACCCCTGAGATAACCCCGACATAATGTTCGCAATACCCAGCGCCCGGAACTCTGCATCAGCATTAATTTCATAGCCATTTTTCGCAGCGAAACTGCGGGCGGTCAGCATCAGGCTGACAAAACTGACCAACGCCAGGTTCAGCGCCGGGATCACTAAATCACGCATCGGACCGGGCTGAAACGCGCCCCAGTTGACCACGGGTAAACCAGGCTGGAAGCCTTCCCCTCCAATAGTGGCAATACCATACTGTTGCGCAGATGTCGCCCATACCAGTAGCGTTGTCATCACAATGGCAATCAACGGAGCTGGCCAGTGGCTGCGATACGTTTTGATCGCCATTAAAATAATTAACGTTAAAAACGATATCCCAATGGTTAATAAATGACTGTCGGAAAGTCGGCCTGGCAAGGCCATTATTTTCTCAATAACCTGCGCTTCATCGAGTTTTATCCCCAGCACCTTGCCTAATTGCCCGACAATAATCGTCACGGCTACGCCATTAAGCAAACCCGTGAGAATGGGATGAGAAAGCAAATCGGCAAGCGCGCCCAGGCGAAATTTACTGGCAAGCAGGCACCACCCGCCCATCATCAACGTCATGATGATGGTCAGCTGCCAGTGCAGTTCGGGATTACCTGCAGAAAGAGGAAACACGACGGCCGCAATCACCGCGCAGGTCGTGGCATCAGGGCCCACAATAAGCTGACGTGAAGATCCAAAGAGTGCATACGCTATCATCGGTAAAACGCAGGAATACAGCCCCACTATTGCCCCAACACCAGCCAATTCAGCATAAGCAATAGCCACCGGTAGCGCGACAGCCGCAACGGATAACCCAGCTTTAACATCCTGTTTTAGCCAGCTTTTATCGTAGGCTAACAAATTTTGTAAACCTGGCATGTAGTTTAACAATAGTTTTCCGAACACGTTGTTCTCCGGATAGGGATATTAGCCACGTCATGCTGGCACACTTCTCAGTGAGGTTCTGGCTTTGAAATGCTCCGGACTGAGGCCGCCACTGCTCGGAACCTAATAAAACGTTAACCATTTTATTATTCTGACTGGTGTTAAACATAGTGCAAAAACTACCGCTTAGCCGGAGTAGGCCTTGCTGGATGCTGCAGCGCTGCACGCTGGTGAGGGATGGATGGCCGACAGTCATAATGCCAAGAGCAGACCATCGCACCATCGATATTGGCGGTGTAACGAACAGCCTTTTAAATCAGCCATGTGTGGTTGAAGTACACAAGGAAAATGGTTCATTTAATATGATATATCGTTTTATTAGCTGCTGTTCTATTTGCAACCCTGCAACTCAATTTTTTAAGCTAATGATTATGACTCACCAGTTGCCTAAACGAGGCTAGAAATAACCCCTTGCCCGTAATGTTATTTTTTGTTACATTAACCACATAAGTGGCAAATACAATGAGTATTATGCTGGCGTTATTTGTACAACGATTAGATTGTGGAACTAAATTGAAATATGTATTTGTACTAACATTGAGTATGGTATTGTCAGGCTGTACCGCAAATGATTGGGTGGATGCTGCAAGTGGGATAATGCAAGCTAAAGACCAACAAGAAAAAGACGCAAGGAATCAGCGTATAAAATCGGCTAATAAGGCTGCAGGTTACTGATGCATCAATAATTTATACATTCCTCTTCTTATCTTTACAGACAGAAGAGGAATCATATTCCAGTCAAATATCCTTACGCGGAATATAATCACCTAAGAAATCAAAATAATCAAAAAAGATATTTCTTGCTTGTCAAATTTCTTATCCAAAATATTATAAGAAGATAATGGGGTAAGTACAATCACCATTACGCAGATGCATTCTGGCTTGATTCTTTACAGACCAGTCAAAAGCGGGCATCTGTTGTTTAAGTTTTTCTTCCAGATGACGTTCGTCGTCGGAGTACAACATTCGCGATCGAACCAGACCACGTCAACATCGCCAGATAAGGAACGATGCCAATCAACATGCAGATGATCCCATACGGCATTCCTGACAATACCCGCGCCAATCCAGCAATCACGAAGTTGCAAATCGCGGACCGCGTAAAGCACCCGCATTCGTGAAGGATCAACCGACAATATTCTCTGCAATGAATTTAGATAGTCCACCATTATTCCCGTTATCAAACAGCACCGCCCCGCATATTAACCGGAGCGGCTTATCTACATCGTTAGTGTGCGCTCAAAACCGCAAGCTGTCGCAGCCAACAATTAAAAACTGTATGTCACCTTCAAACTCCCCGTCGGCGACGTTTTACGATGCACAATCGGGCTATCGCCCGCATCCCCCGTCAGCTGCGTCACACCCGCTGAGGCAAGGACGCTCCAGCGCGAGGTGAGCCTGTGGGTCCAGTCAAGATTCATCGACCAGGCATAAATCCCGGCCCCGGCGTCATGTCGGGCAAATCCCGATGTGCTCGACTGTGCGGCACTGACCCCGTAGTAGGTCTGCATGTACTTGTCGGATCCCCAGCTGCCGGTCAGCGCCAGCGCCACCTCATTTTTTTGTGAGGTATAAAACGGGCTGGAAATGCCGAAATGGACCGCTTCACCGTTGTCTCTTTCAGAAACCGGTACCTCAGCCTGCAGCTGCAGGTGAAGCCAGTCGGTCACCCTGTACTCCAGCCCAGGCACAACGATTGCCGAGCCTTTTATCTCGCCCATTCCCCGCAGCTCGTCGCTGCCGGAGCTGATCGAATCGCTGCTCACGTCTTTATCTTTACGACCAACCCGATAGCTCAGCGCCGCGCTGTAATCCAGGTTGCCGATGTTATTGCCGTAACCGATCCCTCGCGTGGTGCCGATAAAGAAGCCGTTTGCCATGGCGTAATCCACCACCTGAGCCGCACTGACGCGGGTTTTATCGGAACCTGAGTAGCGCGGCGCGACGTCCACGCCGCCTCCCAGGGTTAAGACGTTACCCTGGCTCTGTTCGGCCGCCACAACAGGCGTGACCAGCAACGCCAGAACGACGCCCGGCACGAGGTTTTTCAGGCTGCGGCCCGGAAGTAAATGGGGGAACGTATGACGCAGTTCGATGTTTCTCATTAAAGAAGCCCTTTTGGATTCAAATGATGACGATGCATGCGGTTAACCGCCTGAACGCCCATTTTGAATACCGACCCTAAGGTTCTTATGAGCCCAACATGAAGAAACACTGAAGCGCGAGCCGGTGCTGTAAACCGTGCAGGTTTCCTGATACCGTTTTTTTCTTAAGATGTTCTTCATTCACGGTTGATACAGTTACCAGTGTGAAAATTCTACTAATCGAAGACGACCTGGATCTCGGCAACGGCGTACGTATCGCCCTCTCCGATCAGGGATTTGACGTCATATGGGTACGCCGCAAAGAGGATGCGCTGCATCAGCTGGACGTCTGCGTGCCTGAACTTATTTTGCTCGACCTGGGGCTGCCCGACGGTGACGGCATGAGCCTGATGACGCGTTTGCGTCAGCAGCTTAAGGGGATCCCGGTCATCATCCTGACGGCGCGCGGCACGCTGCAGGACCGGCTGTGCGGGCTGGATGCCGGCGCGGACGACTATCTCGTCAAACCCTTTGTTCTCGCCGAACTGCTGGCGCGAGTACGAGCCCTTGCGCGACGCAGCTACGGTTTTGAGAATGCAGCGATAGAAATTCGAGGCTTATCGCTTCATGTTCCGACGCGTCGCGTGAAGGTAAGCGCGCGCCACATAGACCTGACCGCCAGTGAATATGCGCTGCTGGAAACATTGATGCTGCGCGCTGACCGCGTGATAACGCGACGGTTTCTGGAAGAGCGGATATTCGGCAACAAAGAGAACCTCAGCAATGCGCTCGACGTGCATATGGGAAATTTGCGGCGAAAAATCGGCGACGGCTATGTGCGAACGGTGCGGGGCGTCGGGTATGTCATTGATACCGTCTCAGTCCAGAAGGTGACCGGTTAATGCGAAACGTCTGGTATCACCTGAGACGACCGACGCTGGTACGGCGAATTATCATCGCCCAGATCGTGCTGCTTACCCTGCTGTGGAGTCTTTTTTTAACCTTCATTCTGTGGGATGACCTGCGCAGCCCTCCCATCCTCACGGGCAATAAGACGTATGAAACCCTTTTTACCCTGGTTGAAAGGATGGACGGACGCCCGCAGGATCGCACCGCCGTGCTGGAAGCCTTCAGCAAGGCGCTGCGTGAGGGCTATGGCGGCGGTGACGATCCCGCGCTGTCGATTAACCTCATCGTTCGCGAGAATAATGCCGTGATATTTTCGTCACAAGGAGCACCCGCGGGGGTGAAAAACACCCGACCGGGGCAAATGGAGCACGTACAGAGTGAAGGTCGCGTCTGGACTAGCCGCACCCTCAAATCCCCTCATTCCGACGTGGAGGTTACCCTTTTCACCCCAGCCAGCGGCTGGAACTTCTTTATCTATTTGAACTCGCGCGGGTACTACATCCTGCCGCTGCTGGTTTGCTTCCCTTTTCTGCTGTTTCCCGCGTGGCTCTCAATCCGCATTGCGATGCGCCCCTGGAACAAGGTGGTCAATGAAATTTCGCTACGCACGCCGGACGATCTTTCCCCGTTAAAAGCCGTACCGAAGCACCGGGAGCTTCGCCAGATGGTGGACGCGATCAACGACTTCCTTGCCAGGGTGCGCGAAAGCGCGGAAAGGGAGCGGGTTTTCATTGCGGATGCGGCGCACGAACTGCGTACGCCCCTCGCGGCGATGCGCATCAACGTGGAAGCGCTGCAGTCCTGGGTCTTTAGCGAGAGCCAGCAGGAGCTGCTTGCAGGGGTGATTCGCAGCAACAGCCGGGCAGCGCGTCTCGTCAACCAGCTGCTGCTGATGATGCACAGCGAAGCGCGCATTGATACGGACATGGAAACCGTTCCGCTGACCACGCTCATTCAGGAACGAATGGCCGAACTGGAACCGCTGGCGTCCGCGCGCAGAATTGAGCTGGAATTCTTCGCCGAGGATGACATCTGGATCCCCGGCGTCAGGGAACGCCTGGTATCGCTTATTGACAACCTCATTGAGAACGCCGTGAAGTACAGTCCCGAGGGCGGGCGGATTCAGGTCGATGTCAGCATAGCGGATGGCTTCGCGCGGCTTCGCGTTTCAGATGCAGGGCCCGGTATTCCGGTTGAACTGCGCGAGCGCGTGTTTGACCGGTTTTTCCGCGACCCCAATCAGGTGCAAAGCGGGAGCGGGCTGGGGCTTGCCATCGTCAAAGCGGTGGCGCAGCAACACAACAGCAGCGTAAACCTGAGTACTTCCGCTGAAGGTGGCCTGATGGTGACGGTTGACTTCCCGAACCGCACGTTTTGCTAAATCAGAACAGGGAGTTCGATCGCAAATGCCGCAGATTGCTTCAAAATAATTACCGTATTTGTTATATTGTTGTTTATTGCTTATTCACCTCTGCGGTGCCAAAAAGAACAAGATTCACCGCAACCCAGGACAGAGAAATGTTAGATTACCGCTTCCCGACAGCTTTGCAGATGGTTCTCAGCGTAGCGATGGCGGAGCAATTGGGTGAACGTTCCACGAGTGCGATTCTGGCCTACGGCCTGGAAGCGAACCCGAGCTTCATCAGAAAATTGATGGTTCCGCTCACGCGTGACGGCATTATCGTCTCAACGCTTGGCCGTAACGGCTCAATTCACCTTGGTCGCCCGCCGGAAGAGATCACCCTGCGCGACATCTACCTTTCGGTCATCGAAGATAAAAAGCTGTGGGCGTCGCGCCCTGACGTGCCGGCCCGCTGCGTGGTCAGCGCTAACGCCTGCTGGTACTTCAAATCGATTTCCGAAGAGGCAGAAGAGGCTTCGTTAGCGGTACTGGCCCGCCATACCGTGGCAAGCGCCCTGGAAGCGGTGAAAAACGCCGACAGCAGCGGATGGGATCCCCTCCCGGACCTTATTGCCCAGTATCAAAAAACGTCGTAACGTTTTATCTGATGCGAAAAAAAACCGCCTTCACAATAAAGGCGGTTTTTTATTATCTGCAGCTTTCCTACGCGGGCAGAACGTCCCTTTCCTCTTTTTTCCCGCGCGTCACGAACTTACGCAGCGTCACGTAAAACACCGGCGTCAGGAACAGACCAAACAGCGTCACGCCCAGCATCCCGGAGAACACCGTGATCCCGGTGACGCCGCGCACTTCTGCGCCTGCCCCGTGGCCGAGGATCAGCGGAATAGTCCCGGCAATAAAGGCGATGGAGGTCATCACAATCGGACGTAAACGCAGGCGGCAGGCCTCCAGCGCGGCTTCCATAATGCCTTTGCCCTGAATTTCCAGCTCGCGGGCAAACTCCACGATAAGAATCGCGTTTTTACACGCCAGCCCCATCAGTACCACCAGCCCCACCTGCACGAAGACGTTGTTATCGCCCCCGGTCAGCCAGACGCCAAACAGTGCGGACAGCATGGTCATCGGCACGATGAGGATCACCGCCAGCGGCAGCGTCCAGCTTTCATACAGTGCCGCCAGGACCAGGAACGCCAGCAGCACCGCGACCGGGAAGACGATCAGCGCCGTGTTGCCCTGGGTGGCCTGCTGGAAGCTCAGATCCGTCCATTCAATGTTCATCCCGTTAGGCAGGATCTGCTTAGACATCGCGTCCAGCTGCGTCATCGCCTGTGCGGACGAAAGCACGCGCGGATCGGCATCGCCAATCAGGTCCGCCGCCGGGTAGCCGTTGTAACGGATCACCGGATCCGGCCCGTAGGTGGTCGTGATTTTCACCATACTGCCAATCGGCACCATTTCGCCCTGGCTGTTGCGGGTGCGCAGATTCGCAATATCTTCCACGCTGTCGCGGAACGGCCCGTCGGCCTGCGCCATCACGCGCCAGGTACGTCCGAACTGGTTGAAGTCATTGACGTACGACGAGCCCAGATAGGTTTGCAGCGTCCCGAAAAGATCGGTTAGCGACACGCCCTGCGCTTTCGCCTTATCGCGGTCAACCTGCACGTCCAGCTGCGGCACGTTAGCCTGGTAGGTTGAGATCGGGAAGTGCATTCCCGGCGTCTGCATAATCGCACCGGACATGGTGTTCACCGCGTTTTGCAGCGCGCCATACCCCAGACCGCCGCGATCCTGAATATACAGAGAATAGCCCGACCCCTGCCCCAGCCCTAAAATCGGCGGCGGCAGAATGGAGAAGCCAAAGCCTTCCTGAATTTGCGCGATTTTCGCGTTGATCTCAGCGTTTATTTCCGCCGCAGTATGCTTACGCTGGTCGAACGGTTTCAGGCCGAAGAAGACCGTCCCGGTGTTCGGCGTGTTGGTGAACTGCAGCGCATTCAGCCCCGGGAACGCCACCGCGTAGTCCACGCCTTCGGTATTCATCCCGATTTCGCTCATTTTGCGGATCACCGCGTCGGTGCGCGCCAGCGACGAACCTTCCGGCATTTTCACGCCGCCAATCAGGTACAGCTTGTCCTGCGTCGGAATAAACCCGCCGGGCACCGCTTTAAACATGACGCCTGCGGCACAGAGCAGCAGCAGATACACCACAAATACCGAGCCGCGTCTTCCCAGCGTTTTGCCCACCAGCCCCTGATAGCCGTTCGAGCTGCGGTGGAAAAAGCGGTTAAACGGACGGAAAATCCAGCCGAACAGACGATCGATAAGCCGGGTCGGGAAATCTTTCGGCGCGCCGTGGGGTTTTAACAGCAGTGCCGCCAGCGCCGGAGAGAGCGTCAGCGAGTTAATGGCGGAGATGACCGTGGAAATCGCGATCGTCACCGCAAACTGCTTGTAGAACTGCCCGGTCACGCCTGAGAGGAACGCCATTGGCACAAACACCGCGCACAGCACCAGCGCAATCGCGATGATCGGCCCGGACACTTCGCGCATCGCCTGATGCGCCGCCGCAAGCGGCGCAAGCCCCTCTTCTATGTTTCGCTCGACGTTTTCCACCACCACGATGGCGTCGTCCACCACGATACCGATGGCCAGCACCAGCCCGAACAAACTCAGGGTATTGAGCGAGAAGCCGAGCAGGTAGAGAATGCTGAAGGTACCCACCACCGAAACCGGCACCGCGATCAGCGGAATGATCGACGCGCGCCAGGTTTGCAGGAACAGGATCACCACCAGCACGACCAGCACCACCGCTTCCAGCAGCGTTTGCACGACCGCACGGATGGAGTCGCGCACGAAAACGGTCGGATCGTAAGGTGCCGCCCACTTCATGTCCGCCGGGAAGCGCGTGGACAGTTCGTCCATTTTTGCGCGCACCGCGTTAGACAAATCAATGGCGTTCGCCCCCGGCGACTGGAAGATACCAATCCCGACCGCGTCTTTATTGTTCAGCTGGGAACGCAGCGCATAGCTGCCGGACCCCATTTCGATACGCGCCACGTCGCGCAGGCGGACGACCGTACCGTCCTGCGTTGTTTTCAGGACAATATTGCCAAACTCTTCTTCGGTATGCAGGCGGCCCTGAGCGTTAATGGAGATCAGGAAATCGCTCTCTTTCGGCAGCGGCTCGGCGCCAAGCTGCCCGGCGGAAACCTGTACGTTTTGTTCCTGCATTGCCGTGACCACGTCCGAAGCGGTCAGTCCGCGAGCCGCCACTTTATTTGGATCCAGCCAGACGCGCATCGCGTACTCACCCGAGCCGAAAATCTGGATCTGGCCGACGCCGGGCAGACGCGCCAGCTCGTCCTTCACCTTCAGCGTGGCGTAGTTACGCATATACAGGGAGTCGTACTTACCGTTGGGCGAAAACAGATGCACCACCAGCGTCAGCGTCGGGGACTGTTTCTGGGTGGTAATGCCCAGGCGCCGCACGTCTTCCGGCAGACGCGCTTCGGCCTGCGCGACGCGGTTTTGCACCTGCACCTGCGCCTGGTCCGGATCGGTACCCGGACGGAAGGTGACGGTGGTGACCAGCACGCCATCGGAGCCCGCAACGGACTTCATGTACATCATGTTCTCAACGCCGTTGATCGCCTCTTCCAGCGGCGTCGCCACCGTCTCGGCAATCACTTTCGGGTTGGCCCCCGGGTACTCCGCGCGCACCTGCACGCTTGGCGGCACGACGTCAGGATATTCGCTCACCGGCAGCAGCGGGATGGCGATTAACCCTGTGATAAAAATCAGAATCGACAGCACCGCGGCAAAAATCGGCCTGTCGATGAAAAAGCGGGAAAAGTCCATGGGTAGGATTCTCAGGTCAAGGGATCAGTTGAGGGCGCTGGTGGCGGTCATGGCAACGGTTTTGGCGTTAACCGGCATACCCGGCATAAACACTTTTTGTAAACCCTCGACGATGACTTTATCGCCAGGATTCAGCCCCTGCCGCACGATGCGTAAACCATCTGCCAGACGACCCGGCGTAATGTCGCGGCGCTGCGCTTTCCCCTCTTTATCGACGATATAGACGTACTTACGATCCTGATCGGTCAGCACCGCCTTGTCGTCGATAAGCGTGGCTTTAAACTCGGCGCTGCCCGGCAGGCGTACGCGGGCAAAAAGTCCCGGCGTGAACTGACGCTGCGCGTTATCCAGCAGCGCGCGCATGCGGATGGTGCCGGTACTCGGCGTGAGCTGGTTATCAAGGAAGTCCACTTTGCCCTGATGGGGATAGCCCTCCTCGCCCGTCAGGCCAATCTCTACCGGAAGCGCCGTGTGGTTGCTGGACGCCCCCTGCCCGCTGCGGGCCAGGTTTTGATAGTGAAGGTAGGTTGACTCGTCCACGTCAAAGTAGACGTAAACCGTCTTCTGCGAGACCAGCGTGGTGAGAACGCTGGCGGTGTCGCCCGCTGTCACCAGGTTGCCGCTGGTGATCAGCGCCCGGCTGGCGCGACCGTCGATAGGCGCGGTGACTTTGGTGAAGTCCAGGTTGAGCTGGGCAGCGTCAACCGCCGCCTGCGCGGCACGAATATCGGCCTGCGCCTGAGTGGCGGCCGAACGACGCTGCTCCCACTCTTCACGGGAGACAACGTTGGTATTGACCAGCTTATCGGTACGGTTAGCTTCACTTTGCGCGAGGCTGGCCTGCGTTTTGGCTCTTGCCAGGTTCGCCTGCGCCTGTTCCAGCGCCGCGCGATAGGTTCGGTCATCAATCGTGAACAGCACCTCACCCTTCTTCACTTCCTGGCCGTCGGTGTAATTCACCTTATCAATGTAGCCGGACACGCGCGGGCGCAGCTGAACGCTCTCCACCGCTTCAATCCGGCCGTTAAAACTATCCCACTGGCTAATGGATTTCACCACCACGTCAGCAGCGCTGACGGCGGGCGCAGGCGGCGCGGCGTTTTGCGCGACGCTGTTGTCGCATCCGACGAGCAGCACGGAGAGCAACATTGCTCCCAGCGCGCTCAGATGAGAATTACCCCAGGTTTTTTGCAGGCTCATTATTTTTATTCCGATAATTGTCGCCGCCGGGCAAGACGCAGCAGGAGGCACCGCGCCACTTCCTTTGTCCGGGGGCTGTCTTAAGGCCATTTGTGTCGTTCATCGCCACAAAACTGTAACAGTTGCGAATACACTATTCGCGGCGATTGTAGGAAGGCGCTTAACTAAGTGCAAGAATAATTGTTGCACTTTATGTGCTATTTGAGCGGATGTGAAAAGACCCGTTTCGCTCAGGGATTTAAATGCAACAATAAAACTTGCAATTAATACAAAAACGCGCCACCTTTAAATGCAACAGACAAAGATACTTTTTCATCCGCTGCGTGGGGGTAACCAGATGAACACTGGCGCATTTATGCATGATTTACTCGACTGGATCGACAACAACCTGGACAGCCGTCTGGACATTGAGTCCGTCGCCAGGCGTTCCGGCTACTCGAAATGGCACCTCCAGCGCCTGTTCAAAGAACATACGGGCTATCCCCTCGCCGGGTATATTCGCGCGCAAAAGCTGCAAAAATCGGTTGAGCGGTTAACCCACAGCGACGAGCCGATTCTGAACGTGGCGATCGCGCTGGGCTTTGACTCCCAGCAGTCCTTCAACCGCAGCTTTAAGCGTCAGTATGGTCAGGCGCCTGGGGCATGGCGGCGCAGTATAGGTGGCCCGGAAACGCAGCAGCTTCGCCAGTAATGCATATTTTGCTGCAACATCGATCTGTTGCTGATATACTGTACATAAACACAGTATAGCGAGGTGCACGATGGCTGTTGAAACAAAATTTGTTGTCGTAAGAAAAGGTGAAGAGAAAATGACATTTGCCAGTAAGAAAGAGGCTGACGCTCACGACAAGCTGCTCGATATGGCAGACGCGTTCACCGACTGGCTGTTGCAAAGCGGAATGCAAATGGATGAAACGCAGGCTGAAAATCTTGGCCTGTATCTCGCCGAGCAGAAAGAGACCGTGCAGCATATTCTGCGTACCAGCAAGCTTCCCGATCTCACTGCCCCAGCTGCAGCGGATAAAACAGAATCCGATGCGGCTGACACGAAAAAAATCAGGGCTGTGAAGGCGGCCTGATTGCCAGAAAACAATATTAACGATCCTGTAGCCGTAAGCAGACTTCTGCTTGCGGCTTTTTTTTAGCCCGAAGATGAAAAGAGTAAAGGAGATGGCGTGCGGCAAGGAATGATGGAAAAGATCATCAGGATCTGTGATTCAAAAATCGCCTCTAAGGGAAGCGATGTTGGGCTTTCGTTTTATGCTTTTATTGCTAATAAAAACGACGATCCGGAACTGCTTATGGAAGTGGCGCACTGGTGGATTATGGAGATGAAACTGGACCATTTTGAAAAGGCTGAAAAGATCAGGAACCTCGTTTCAGCCCTGTAACACGCTAAAGCGGGATGGCCGGTAGCATTGCGGGATTTCATCGCTCTGACTGTCGCATAACTCCTCTGAGACCATTCTGCCAATCGTCTCTGCACACGTAAGCATGCTTCTTATCGCGTGTTGTGCAGCATCCGTGTTTCTTTGACGTTGGCGCTAACAGGGTAATTTTTGTTCCTAGTGCAGTCAGTTTTGTGCCAGGAGCGGACGTTTACGAAAGAGGTCTTTGCTCAAATGCAGCGACGTTTCTCTAATATAATATCGGATTCGCTTACATTTTCTTTCTCAATCCAGCCCTGCCGCCTATAAAATTCTGCCGCACGACTGTTTTTGTCGGTTTCAAGCCATGCAACCTCATGATGTTTGAATAATTCCTGTTCTGCGAGTCTAACAAGTCTGCGACCTAAACCTCGGCCTTCATATTTAGGTAGAACAAATGCCGCAAAAAGGCATGCTTCATCAGGCAAAATCATTGAAAAACCAATCACTTTCCCATCATCCTCAGCAACCCATGCGCAACGACTTTTTTCAATCATATCGGTGACAACGCTCTCGGTAATTCCCATCCGCTCCATTTCTTCTCGACTGAGATGATTTTCTTTAACCGAAGTCCTGACGTCATAAATACCCTCTATATCAGAGGATAGAGCTAATCTTGTCCTTATATTCATCGTATTATTCCAGTCATGATACAGTGTTATTTTGATGATTAACCCGCTCATAGCAGATCCACAGCGCTGCATTTCACATTAGATCTGTGCCGGGGACGGACGTTGCATTCCAGCGATTATCACCTTAATAGTTAATGTTCGATTGTGATAAGGGCAAATACTATGCTACTGGATACGTTAAAAAGACTCGAATGTTTTCTTCATGGCAGTAGGCGGAAAGATCGGATATGGCTTGAACAAATACTCCATGAGAGATTTAGCGAAATAACGCGCTCAGGAGTATTTGTTAATCGTGCACAGACTATTGAAGCCCTTTCGGGGGAAGATAGCGTTCCAGCTAGTCTTAGTAGTGATTTCCGGCTTACCATCGTTGGAGATAATTTCGCAATTTTGCACTACAGAACTGTCAATCCAGATGGCAGTAATGCATCCCTTCGTTCTTCATGCTGGGAAATCTCTGAGGATGGGCAATGGAAATTAGTGTTCCATCAGGGAACACCTGAGGCAGAGAGCATGTAGTCGTCAAATTCAACGTCCGCTGCTCGCTCTTTCCAGACCTAACGTTATCTCCCCTCTCAACTTCCCCCCAACTCCCCCGCCATAAAACCTGGTAGCTATACAAACGCGCCAGGCTGTTACGTTAATACCTCTTTACCCCTTAACGAGGAATCTTGCATGACCCCACACCCGCTGCACCAGATCATCGAATCCTGTGACCACGCCATCACCACCAAAAACTATGACGCGCTGATGGAGTACTACGCCGAAGACGCGGCTCTGGTGGTCAAGCCCGGCATGACGGTTAAAGGCAAAGAGAACATTCGCAGCGCGTTTATTGCCATTTCGGATTATTTCCAGAACCAATTGATTGTGGAACAAGGAGAGATGCAGGTGATCGAAGGTGGCGGCAATGCCCTCGTTATCATGGAAACCGTTCTCCGTTTTCCTGATGGTCAGGGTGGAATAACGGAAATGTCGCGCCGCGCTACCTATGTTTTTCGGCTGGAAAGCGACGGACGCTGGCTTTGTACCATCGACAACTCCTACGGTACGTCGCTGCTTGATACCGGGAACTGAGCGCGTTAATCACGGTTACAAAGGGGCGCTGCCGCCCCTCCACGCCTGCGCCCTTAATGTGTAGTGATGCGCGGCTCCTTCACAAACTCAGCCAGCAGCCACACCATATCGTGCAGCAGACCTGTCAGCTCTTTTTTCATAAGGTTACTTTGCGGTTTGCGAGGCGCCTTCCAGAAACGTTCACCGGGGCCAGACAGAGCACGCCCCACTAAATTTTGCTCCAACCTCCTCCGTGCAACTGGTGTATTGTTCCTAAACAACTCATTCCTCTAAGGGACACCTGCGCAATGATCACCATCCTCGGCAAAACCACCTCCATCAACGTGCGTAAAGTACTCTGGACCTGCGAAGAAGCAGGCATCGAGTATCAACAGGAAGATTACGGCAGCGGTTTCGCCTCGACGGAAACGGACGCCTTCCGCGCCCTGAACCCCAACGCCATGGTGCCGGTGCTGATGGATGGCGATTTCGTGCTGTGGGAGTCCAATTCCATCTGCCGCTATCTGGCGCGCAAGGCCGAGCGTCACGATCTGCTGCCCGCAGAACCACAGGCCTGCGCCAACGTTGAGCGCTGGATGGACTGGCAGGCCACTGAATTTAACAACGCATGGCGCTATGTCTTCCCGGCCCTGGGGCGTAAAAATCCGGACTTTAACGACCCTGAGCGCATTGCGGCAGGAATCAAGGAGTGGAACCACTGCATCACCATTCTGGAAAACCAGCTGCAGCGCACCGGGGCTTTTGCGGCGGGCGAAACCTTTACCCTCGCGGACGTGGTGCTTGGGCTGTCGGTGAATCGCTGGAAAATGACGCCGTTTGATAAGCCTGACGTGCCGGCGATTGAGGCCTGGTTTGAACGTCTTAACCAGCGACCAGCGTTTTTGCGCCACGGCAATAACGGCATGATATAAAGTATTTACGCCCCATGTTGAGCAAGGATATTTTATTTAATTACTAAACCCTTAAACGCGTCAGAGGGAATAATAATTAAGCCATATCCTGGACAGCCCGTTGCACCGCTTTGCTAGCCTGACTATTCAGGCAAAGCTCAACCCGGAGGTATTCTTGCTGATTAGACTCAAGAAAGAACGAACGCATAAGGAGGATCGCCGGCTTGCTCTCTGGCTGGCGACTTCGGCAGGTTTGCTGAATGCCATCGCTCTCGGGGCATTTGGTTTTTTCCCCTCACACATGACCGGCAACACCTCACAGTTATCCAGCGAAGTCTCTTCCACCGACCTCAGCGATATTATTTTCTTCGGCTCGATTATTCTCTCCTTTGTCGCAGGCGCCATTCTTGCCCGCACGATAGTGATATGGGGCATTATCCATAACGTCAGGTTGGTTTTTTGTCAGATCCTTTTTGTAGAGGGGATATTACTGACCGGCGTTTCCTTCTACGAAATGTATTTTCATGCGCTCACCAGCAACCGCGAGATTATTCTTTTTCTCTGTTTTCTGATGGGTATTCATAACTCCACCTCCACGCAGCTTTCCGGCGGGCGGGTGAGATCGACGCACATTACCGGCACGCTGACGGACGCGGGAATTTCCCTCGCCTCCGTAATGGTGGCGATGCTGCGCAGGGATTACTCCAAAGATACGGCGGCACAAAAAAGTCAGCTGAAAACCCACTTAACCACCCTGTTTTCGTTTATTACGGGCGGTATCGCGGGGCTGCTGCTGTTCAGGTGGATTGGGTTTAACGCCATGCTGGCGCTCGGGTTGATGCTCGCCGTGGTCGCTATCGTTTCCATTATCACCGTCTCGACGCGGGTTCGACGGGTTCGTGCCTCTCTGTGAAGATAATGTTCGATATTCGATCGTAATAGCCCTTTAGATGTGACACCGTCACATCTAAAAATTCGCTTTAGGACTATTCTGCCTGACCCTCAATCAGCCCTTATGCCATAAGGCCTAACACAAGGTTGTCACTATTTTCATAGGGTTACTGATTTTACCCCTTCGCTGGAACCCTTCCCAAACGCTTGCTATAGGTGAAATACCCCTGCCGAAACATGGCATAACAACAGGCAACCGGTGGTTGCTATAACGCATGCGCACAGGGAGACACACCGCAATGCACCCATTACTCAAACGTTCGCTGCTGTTTGTCGGCGCCATTATCGTGGTTCTCGCCCTCCTCGTCTGGGGCATTGGGCTGGAAACGATCAGGGCGCGCCAGGTTGACCTGGTCTATCTCGGGCAACAGCACATGATTCTGGTTTTCTCATCGATGTTTTTTGCCCTGCTGGTGGGTATTCCAGCCGGTATTCTGCTGAGCCGCCCGGCCGCGCGGGGTATCGCCGAATATGTGATGCAAATCTTCAACGTCGGCAATACGCTGCCGCCGTTGGCCGTTCTGGCGCTGGCGATGGTGGTGATTGGCATTGGCGATACGCCCGCCATCATCGCCCTGTTCCTCGCCTCGCTGCTGCCGATCGTGCGCAATACCTACGCCGGGCTGTGCTCGGTCCCGCCGTCGCTGCTGGAAGCGGCAAACGGCATCGGGATGACCAAATGGCAGCGTCTGCGTCAGGTTGAGCTGCCTGCCGCCTGGCCGGTCATGCTCTCGGGGATCCGCATCGCCACCGCCATTAACGTCGGTACCGCACCGCTGGCGTTCCTGATTGGCGCCAGCAGCTACGGCGAGCTGATTTTCCCCGGCATTTACCTGAACGATTTCCCGACCCTGATCCTCGGCGCGGCGGCCACCGCCCTGTTCGCCCTGATCCTCGATACCCTGCTGGCGGCGCTGGGTCGCGTGATGAGTCCCCATCTCGCTCGATAACAATAACAAGGAGCTTTTATGAGACTGATATCCGGCCTGACGGCGATGTGTGCCGCGGCGCTGTTCACCAGCCAGGCGATGGCGGCTCCGCTGATTCTGGCGACCAAGAGTTTTACCGAACAGCACATTCTCTCGGCGATGACCGTGCAGTACCTGCAGAACAAAGGATTTCAGGTTCAGCCGCAAACCAATATCGCCACGGTGATTTCCCGTAACGCGATGATCAACAAGCAGATTGATATGACCTGGGAGTACACCGGCACGTCGCTGATCATCTTTAACCACATCAACAAGCGCATGTCGCCAGAGGAGTCGTACGAGACGGTGAAACGCCTGGACGCGAAGCACGGTCTGGTCTGGCTCAAGCCCGCCGATATGAACAACACCTATGCTTTTGCCATGCAGCGCAAGCGCGCCGAGGCGGAACATATCAACACCATGTCGGAGATGGTGGCGAAAATTGAGCAGATCCGTAAAACCAACCCGGACAAAAACTGGCTGCTGGGCCTGGACCTGGAATTTGCCGGGCGCAGCGACGGCATGAAGCCGCTTCAGGCGGCCTACCAGATGGATCTGGACCGTCCGCAAATCCGTCAGATGGACCCTGGTCTGGTCTATAACGCGGTACGCGACGGCTTCGTTGACGCCGGCCTGATTTACACCACCGACGGGCGCGTAAAAGGCTTCGATCTCAAGGTGCTGGAAGACGATAAAGGCTTCTTCCCGAGCTACGCGGTGACGCCGGTGGTGCGTAAGGACACGCTGGAGGCCAACCCCGGTCTGGAAGAGGCACTCAACACCCTCTCAGCCCAGCTCAACAACGACGTTATCACCGAGCTGAACAAAAAGGTGGATATCGACCATCAGTCACCGCAGCAGGTCGCCCGCGATTTCCTGCGTAGCAAACAGCTGCTGTAGGAGGCGCTATGGATACGATTCACTACATTCTGGACAACTGGGATTACCTCTTAACCCTCACCCTTCAGCACCTGTGGCTGGTGGCACTGGCCGTAGGTTTAGCCATCATCATCGGCGTACCGCTGGGCATTCTGATTGTCCGCCACAGGTGGCTGGCAACGCCGGTGCTGGGCATTGCCACCATTGTGCTGACCATTCCGTCCATTGCGCTGTTTGGCCTGATGATCCCGCTGTTTTCGCTGATCGGTCAGGGGATTGGCGCCCTGCCCGCGATTACGGCAGTGTTTCTCTACTCGCTGCTGCCGATTGTGCGTAACACCCATACGGCGCTCGACAGCCTGCCGCCGGGCCTACGCGAAGCCGGACGCGGCATCGGCATGACCTTCTGGCAGCGTCTGCGCTGGGTCGAGATCCCGATGGCGCTGCCGGTGATTTTCGGCGGGATCCGCACCGCCGTGGTGATGAATATCGGCGTGATGGCGATTGCCGCGGTGATTGGCGCGGGCGGCCTGGGCCTGCTGCTGCTCAACGGCATCGGCGGAAGCGATATTCGCATGTTGATTGCGGGCGCGCTGATGATTTGTCTTTTAGCAATTGTGCTTGACTGGCTGCTGCACCGTCTGCAGGTGGTTCTGACTCCAAAGGGGATTCGATAATGATAAAACTGGAAAACCTCACCAAACAATTTTCACAGAAGCACGGCCAGACCTTTAAGGCCGTCGACAACGTCAACCTGACCGTGCCCGAAGGGGAAATGTGCGTCCTGCTCGGCCCGTCCGGCTGCGGGAAGACCACCACCCTGAAGATGATTAACCGCCTCATTACCCCAAGCAGCGGGACGATCCTGATCAACGGCGAGGACACCAGCGGGATGGACACCGTCACCCTGCGCCGCAACATCGGTTACGTGATCCAGCAGATTGGCCTGTTCCCGAACATGACCATCGAAGAGAACATCACCGTCGTGCCGCGCATGCTGGGCTGGGATAAAGCGCGCTGCAAAACCCGCGCCGAAGAGCTGATGGATATGGTGGCGATGGATCCGCATAAGTTCCTCAACCGCTACCCGCGCGAGATGTCCGGCGGCCAGCAGCAGCGTATCGGCGTGATCCGCGCCCTTGCGGCAGATCCTCCGGTACTGCTGATGGATGAACCCTTCGGCGCGGTGGATCCGATCAACCGCGAGGTGATCCAGAACCAGTTCCTGGAGATGCAGCGCAAGCTGAAAAAAACCGTCATGCTGGTCAGCCACGATATCGACGAAGCCCTGAAGCTCGGCGACCGTATTGCGGTATTCCGTCAGGGGAAAATCGTGCAGTGCGCCAGCCCGGATGAGCTGCTGGCGAAACCAGCGAACGAGTTTGTCGGCTCGTTTGTCGGTCAGGACCGCACCCTGAAGCGTCTGCTGCTGGTATCGGCGGGCGACGTCACAGACCAGCAGCCGACCATTACGGTGCGGGGCTCTACTCCCCTCCCTGAAGCCTTTGCGACCATGGATGATAACGATATTCGCGCGATTACCGTGGTTGACGAGCACGGCAAGCCGCTGGGCTTTGTGAAGCGTCGCGAAGCGCGTAACGCCAGCGGTACCTGCGCCGACATCCTGCATACGTTCCGCATGACCGGCAAGGCGGAAGACAACCTGCGCGTGGTGCTTTCACGTCTGTATGAGAGCAACACCAGCTGGATGCCGATCGTGGATGAGGACGGGCGCTACAACGGCGAGATTTCGCAGGACTATATTGCTGAGTACCTGAGCTCCGGGCGTACGCGCCGGGCGTTGAATATTCATAGCGACAGCTAACCTTTCTGGCCGGGCATCGCCCGGCTTTTTCGCACGCAGACCTTTTGCTAACCCCGCGATTTCCCGCCACAATATCGTATCGTCCCCGTTAAAACGCGACCCATGCAACGTCTTCATACCTACCCCGACATCCGCGCGATGTTTCGTCGCCTGCTGATTGCCACCGTCACCGGCGTGCTGGCCGCGCTCGCCGTGGCGGTATTCCGCCACAGCATGTACCTGCTGGAGTGGCTGCTTCTCAGCAACGATAGCGGCAGCCTGGTGAATGCCGCCGCGTCGCTCTCGCCCTGGCGGCGCGCGCTGACGCCCGCGCTGGGCGGGCTGGCTGCCGGGCTGCTGCTCTGGGGATGGCAGCGTCTGACCGCGCAGCGGCCTCATGCCCCTACCGATTACATGGAGGCGCTGGAGACCGGAGAAGGCCAGTTTGACTACGGCGCCAGCCTTGTGAAATCCCTTGCCTCGCTGCTGGTCGTGGCCAGCGGAAGCGCCATCGGGCGTGAAGGGGCGATGATCCTGCTTGCCGCCCTCGCCGCCTCCCTTTTCGCCCGGCGCTTTACGCCCAAATCCGAATGGAAATTATGGATAGCCTGCGGTGCCTCCGCCGGGATGGCCAGCGCCTATCACGCCCCCCTTGCCGGAAGCCTGTTCATCGCGGAAATTCTGTTTGGCACGCTGATGCTGGCCTCGCTCGGCCCCGTGGTGATTGCGGCGGTGGTGGCGCTGCTTACGACGCAGCTCCTGGCTCCGGGCGCGGGTACGCTCTACGCGGTCCATCTGAGCGGCATCCTTACCGCGGCCGATTATGCTCTTCTCGTCGCGATGGGGCTGGTGGCGGGCCTCTGCGGACCGCTGCTGATGTGGCTGATGGACGTCAGCCACGGGCTTTTCCTGCGCCTCAAGCTTTCGCCGCCGTGGCAGCTGGCGCTGGGCGGTGCGATCGTCGGGCTGCTGTCTCTCCTCTGTACGGTCCGGGGACATAGTGAACACTTGTTCGGGAACATGGTAGACACTTACAACTAAGGCATAAGAACCCGTTTATGGAGTCGCTTATGCCCTGGGATGCGAGAGATACCATGTCATTACGTACTGAGTTTGTTTTGTTCGCCTCGCAGGACGGGGCGAACATCCGTTCCCTCTGCCGTCGCTTCGGCATTTCACCTGCCACCGGCTACAAGTGGCTTCAGCGCTGGGCTCAGGAAGGCCCGTCCGGCCTTCAGGACCGGCCCCGCATACCCCACCATTCCCCGAACCGCTCATCTGACGACATCACTGCCCTGCTGCGCATGGCCCATGACCGCCATGAACGCTGGGGAGCCCGCAAGATTAAGCGCTGGCTCGAAGACCAGGGGCACCGCATGCCCGCCTTCAGCACCGTCCATAGCCTGATGGCCCGCCATGGTCTGCTGCCGGGCGCTTCACCGGGCATACCCGCCACGGGACGGTTCGAACACGACGCGCCGAACCGCCTCTGGCAGATGGATTTTAAGGGCCACTTTCCCTTTGGCGGCGGCCGCTGCCATCCGCTCACCCTGCTGGACGACCACTCCCGTTTTTCCCTGTGCCTGGCGCCCTGTACCGATGAACGGCGCGAGACCGTGCAGCAGCAGCTGGTCAGCGTGTTTGAACGTTACGGCCTGCCGGACCGGATGACAATGGACAACGGCTCACCGTGGGGCGACACCACCGGTACCTGGACGGCGCTGGAGCTGTGGCTGATGCGCCACGGTATCCGGGTGGGCCATTCCCGGCCTTATCATCCGCAGACGCAGGGCAAGCTGGAGCGTTTTCACCGCAGCCTGAAGGCGGAAGTGCTGCAGGGGAAGTGGTTCGCGAACGAGGGCGAACTGCAGCGTGCCTTCGACCACTGGCGGACGGTGTACAACCTTGAACGCCCGCACGAGGCGCTGGATATGGCGGTACCGGGCTCGCGGTATCAGCCGTCAGCGCGGCAGTACAGCGGCAACACAACGCCCCCGGAATACGACGAGGGCGTGATGGTAAGGAAAGTGGATATCAGCGGAAAGCTGAGCGTGAAAGGGGTAAGTCTGAGCGCAGGCAAGGCGTTCAGGGGAGAACGGGTCGGGCTGAAGGAAATGCAGGAAGACGGCAGCTATGAGGTGTGGTGGTACAGCACGAAAGTGGGGGTGATCGACCTGAAGAAAAAGTCGATCACCATGGGTAAAGGATGTTAAAAAGTGTTCACCATGTCCCCGAACACCTGTCTACCATGTCCCCGGACTGTACATCCTCACGCCGAAGGTGTGGGGGAATGGCTACAGCGTGGTTCAGGCTTTTCTGCTCGCCCCGCCGCTGCTTTCGGTGATTGCCGGGGTGTTCATCTGTAAACTGCTGGCGGTACTGGCGAGCAGCGGATCGGGCGCGCCCGGAGGGGTTTTTACGCCTACGCTGTTTGTCGGTATGGCGACGGGAATGCTGTTCGCGCAGCTTTTTGCACTGTGGCTGCCGGGCTCTGAGACGGCAATTTTGCTGGGGCTGGCGGGGATGGCAACGCTACTTGCCGCGACCACGCACGCGCCCATTATGTCGGCGCTGATGGTCTGTGAAATGACCGGGCAGTATTTTTTACTGCCCGGCCTGCTGGTCGCCTGCGTGGTGGCGTCCGTATTGTCGCGGACGTTACGCCACGACTCGATCTACGGCCAGCACGCCACCGAGGGCAGAGAGATCGATGTACTGCGCTAGCTCGCGCTGCTCGGCGCGTGGCAGATAAGGCAGTTCACCCACCAGCGGTCCGGGGAGTTTGGTGCTCAGCACGTCGATAATCTCCGCGTAGTGCGCCAGGCCCGGGTTGATGCGGTTTGCCACCCAGCCAACCAGCGGCAGGCCGTCATTAGCAATCGCCTGCGCCGTCAACAGCGCATGGTTGATGCACCCTTCCTGGATACCCACCACCATTACCACCGGAAGCTGCTCCTGCACAACCCATTCAGACAGCGGGCGCAGGTCGTTCATCAGGCTGCGCCAGCCGCCCGTCCCTTCTACCACCACGTGGTCCACCTGTTCGCTCAGGTTCGCCAGGCCGTCGGACAACAGGGGATAATTAATCAGACCGCTGTGCGCTACGCTGCTCTCCTCTTCGCTTAAGGCAATGGGATTGACCGCGTGATAAGGCAGTTCCAGCGACGAGACGCTTTGCAGCACCAGGGCGTCTTTATTACGCAATCCCTCTTGCGTCTCTTTACTGCCTTTTGCGACCGGTTTGTACCCTGCCACGCGTTTACCGCTTGCTGCCAGCGCCTGCAGCAATGCGCGGGATACGACGGTCTTGCCGACAGAGGTATCTGTACCAGTAACAAAGAAACGCTTAAGCATGACTCACTCCACCTCTTGGGTATGCTTCGAAAATATAAACCAGGTAAATAATTCAGTGGAGGAAGTCTACGGGATGCGTGCCCTACCCGGCTTGAGATAGCGCAATTTTTCTTACATCTGCGGAAAAGAGTTAACCCTGTAACAGGCGGATCAACAGCGAGCCGTTATACATGGCATCTTTGACCAGCGCCGCGCCGGCCATGGTTCCCTGGTTGGAAAACTGGGTGCTTTCTACCGCAATATTCCGGCTGTAGGCGGGAAGCGACTGCTGCTGAATACAGGCCGTAATCGCCGGGAAAAGGATCTCCGCCGCCTGGCTCAGCGGTGAGCCAATGAGGATTTTTTGCGGGTTGAAGAGATTCACCATAATGGCCAGAATGCGGCCAACGTTATTCCCCACCCCGGTAATAATGTCCTTCGCCAGCAGATCGCCCTGGCGCGCGGCGGCGCAGAGCGAATCCACCGTTAGGGGTTGTCCGTGCAGCGAGGAGCTCATGGACTGGCTGAGCCGAACCTGCGCCAGCTCCAGCACGCTTTCCACGCTGGCAATGGTCTCCAGACAGCCGTGGTTTCCGCAGTAGCAGCGCTTACCGTACGGGTCGACCTGGGTATGACCGATTTCCACCAGACTGCTGCTTCCGGCGTGGAGAAGACGACCGTCGGTAATCACGCCCGCCCCGACGTTATGGTCGATAACCACCTGAATCACGTCCCGCGCACCGCGCGACGCGCCAAACAGCGCTTCCGCCATTGTCCAGGCGCTGATGTCATGCTGAATATAGACCGGCACGCCGGTATGGTTTTTCAGCACCTCGCCCAGCGGCATCTCTTTGACATCGTCGTAAAACGGCATGCGGTGGACGATGCCATTTTCGGTATCAATAATGCCCGGCATGGTGATGGCAATCGCCGTTAAGCGTTCCAGCCGCTGCTGATGGCGGATAAAGAAGCGATCGATATGTGAGACAATCGCGTCGAGGAGCGGTTCCTCCGCGTTGAGCGGCAGTTCAAGCCGGTCCTCTACCACCAGCTTGCTGCTGAGGTCGCGCAGCGCAAGGAAGATCTCACCCCGGCTGATGCGCAGCGACAGGTAGTGCCACGCTTCCGTCTCCACCACCAGCCCGACTGCCGGACGTCCACGGCTGCCCGGCTCCTGAATTTCCGTCTCCTGAACCAGGTGCGCTTCCAGCATCTCGCGGACAATCTTGGTGATACTGGCAGGTGCCAGTTGTGCCAGGCGCGAAAGATCGATACGCGAAACCGGACCAAGCTGATCAATCAGGCGATATACCGCGCCAGCGTTGGTCTGCTTAATCTGATCGATATGCCCTGGCTGACTATCAGCAACCACCTCGTACTCCCTTATTTTCGAGCTTCGAAATAAACTGTTGGCTATGGTGAAGCACTTGTATGGCTGCCGTCAAATATTTACTTAGCCATGTGATTTACCGCACATTTTTGCCCTATTTTCACTGAAAATGCCGCCCGGCAGAGGCGCTCATTAGCTGCTGTTTGAAGCGCTGTGCGGCATGGCTCTGTTCACGGTGTTTTGACCAGACCAGCCACATTTCGGAAACGGCATCCTCTTCGGCAATGGTCACCCAGCGCATTTCGCGCAGTTGTACCCGTTTAAAGGAGGCCGGAAGAATAGACACGCCCAGCCCGGCCGCGACCAGGCCAATAATGGTCATCGCTTCCCCTACCTCCTGAGTGATGACCGGGGCAAGATCGTATCGGCGCATCAGCCCCAGGATATCGTCATACAGGCCCGTCCCGACCTGCGGGTCAAAAAAGACAAACGGCTCTTTTGCCAGCTCTGCCAGCGAAACCGCCGGACGCGACGCCAGCGGGTGATCGTGCGGGATCATAGCCATCAGCGGCTCGCGCAGGATCACCTCCCACGCCAGCGTGTCCGGCAGTTGGGTGTTACGCATCAGGCCCAAATCCAGCGAACCTTCATTCAGCGGCGCAATCTGCTCGCGGGTGTTGATTTCGCGCGTCTGAATGTGAACATCCGGAAAGTGACGACGGAATGACGACAGGGTTTCCGAGACGGCGCTGATAAACGGCGCGGAAGAGGTAAACCCGATGCGCAGCTCTCCGGCTTCGCCGAGATAGAGCCGTTCTGCACGGGCGGCGGCGTCATCGACCATGCTCAGAATTTGTCGGCTGTCGATGAGAAATTGCTTGCCCGCCGCCGTCAGGCTCACGCTGCGGTTGGTGCGGGCCAGAAGGCGCGCCCCGACCTGCTGCTCAAGGATCTGAATCTGCTGGCTTAACGGTGGCTGAGAGATATTCAGGCGTGCCGCCGCGCGGCCAAAATGCAGCTCCTCGGCGACGGCGACAAAGTAGCGAAGATGGCGCAGCTCGATATTCATATTTTTAAAGTATCATTTGAGATTATTAATATATTAGACAGAATATTTACATTTTCCTACCCTGAACAGGTGGTCATACCCGTCACCAGAAATCACGGGAATGTTTAAGCAAGGAAACTGTGTGAGCCGTACAACGACTATTGATATCGATCCGGCAAAAGATATCAATGATTTACCCGCAGCACTGCAGCCGGTCCAGTTCATTAAACGTGGTACCCCCCAATTTATGCGCGTCACGCTGGCGCTCTTTTCCGCCGGACTTGCCACCTTCGCCCTGCTCTATTGCGTTCAGCCGATCCTGCCCGTTCTCTCTCATGAGTTTGGCGTATCGCCTGCCAGCAGCAGCGTTTCGCTCTCTATATCTACCGGCATGCTGGCGATTGGCCTGCTCTTTACCGGACCGCTGTCCGACGCCATTGGCCGTAAGCCGGTGATGGTGACCGCGCTGATGCTGGCCTCGGTCTGTACGTTACTCTCGACCATGATGACCAGCTGGCACGGTATTCTGGTGATGCGCGCGCTGATTGGGCTCTCGCTCAGCGGCGTGGCGGCGGTCGGAATGACCTACCTCAGCGAGGAGATCCACCCGAGCTTTGTTGCTTTCTCTATGGGGCTTTACATCAGCGGGAACTCGATTGGCGGAATGAGCGGCCGCCTGCTGAGCGGGGTCTTTACGGACTTCTTTAACTGGCGTATTGCGTTGGCGGTCATCGGATGTTTTGCGCTGGCATCCGCCCTGATGTTCTGGAAAATTCTGCCGGAATCGCGTCATTTCCGCCCGACATCGCTGCGCCCGAAAACGCTGTTTATCAACTTCCGCCTGCACTGGCGCGACAAAGGGCTTCCGCGCCTGTTTCTGATCGGCTTTCTGCTGATGGGTGCCTTCGTCACGCTGTTTAACTATATTGGCTATCGCCTGATGCTCTCCCCGTGGCATCTGAATCAGGCCGTTGTCGGCTTGCTTTCTGTGGCCTATCTCACCGGCACCTGGAGTTCGCCGAAAGCCGGGGCGATGACCGCACGCTATGGACGCGGGCCCGTCCTGCTGGTCTTCACGGGCGTGATGTTACTCGGCCTGCTGCTGACGCTCTTTTCCTCGCTGTGGTTCATCTTTGCCGGCATGCTGCTCTTCTCTGCGGGGTTCTTTGCCGCGCACTCGGTCGCCAGCAGCTGGATTGGCCCGCGCGCGCGTCGCGCCAAAGGACAGGCATCGTCGCTGTATCTGTTTAGCTATTACCTGGGTTCCAGCATCGCCGGGACGCTCGGCGGCGTGTTCTGGCATCACTACGGCTGGAACGGCGTGGGCGGGTTTATCGCGCTGATGCTGTGCGCGGCGCTGATGGTGGGGAGAAGCCTGCATCAGCGTTTGAAATAAACAAACGCTATCCCCCGCATATCAGCTAATGTACGGGGGAGCGTTTCTCATGTTAGCTAAACTTAATTCAGTATTAAGTAAAACGAATTCATTATAACCACTTTGTGCATTCAGCTCTCTTCCCTCTCTCTGTAAGCTCATCGACTTCATCGTATGAAAAGAGGGATTTTAAAATGGCCATTCCAGGCAATATGTGGTTGTTCGATGACGGTGGTGCGCTTATCAAAGGCGGTTGTGATGTGCAGCACAGGGAATACAGCATTGAGTTCAAAGGATTTCACCACAATCTTTCGACGCCGACCGATAACCTGACGGGTAAACCTACGGGTAAACGCATCCACTCCCCAATGATGATCGTAAAGGAATTTGATTACTCATCACCCTATCTCTATAAAGCGGTCGCGACAGGCCAGGCTCTGCAAAAAGCCGAACTTAAATTCTACAAGATTAATGACGCAGGTCTTGAAGCGGAGTATTTCAATATTCTTCTGGAAGGCGTGCGGATTGTTTCAGTATCACCTGCAATGGCTGCGCCGGGCGACAATAATAACAACCACCTCGAAACGGTTGAATTGCGCTATGAGAAAATTACGTGGAAACATAACGACGGCAATATCATTTTCTCTGACGCATGGAATGAACGGGCGACAGCGTAACTGGGGTACTGGTATGGATACTACGGAAGAGATTAACGGAACCTACTTCTACAGAGGTCATTCAAACGTCACTCCGGGCGAGTTACTTGAGATCATTTTTCTTGAGGAGTTTTGTATGGAGTTGAGGATAGATGCCGTTTCAGGGGCGGCTATTTTGGGCGGACAACCGTGGCTACGTACTCGGGCAAAACCTGAAGGCGCCACCCTGGGGACAAGCGTTGTTTCAAAGTACGCGCGAATAATTTTACGGGACGCTCGTCTTCCTTTCGGGATTAAAATTCCCACTCCCGTGGGAGTCAGGATGCAGCCAACTAACAAACTCGCAGCGGTAATCGGTCGCTATATCCCCTGGCTTGGATGGGCCTCACTTGCACTGACTCTTCATCGAGTTTCAACGCGCACACGAGAGAAATACAATTTGATTGCACGACCAAAAGACCGCATAGCGTGGACATCTTTCTAATGAGCATCGTAGACGACGTGTTATTTATGTTTCGGGATGAAATTCCTGGTTATCTGGATAACGACTGGCAAGAAGTTCCTCTGGAACTGGATTCTGATTTATTCGATTCACCGGGCGATGACCTACACGATGCATTAACCCGATACGAGAAAGAGTTCAACGTCGATTTGTCTGGTGTGGATTGGTCTCGCTATTTTCCCTGGCAGAATACGCCCTTGTTAAAGCGCTGGTTCAGACTGAAGCGGGAAGAAATTGAATCAACCCGCATACCGTTGACCGTAAGAATGTTTGCAGAGTCGGCAAAAGCAGGAAAGTGGCTCTACGACTGACTAATAAGGGGCTTCGCGCCCCTTGCATCAAAAGTGCACTAATCCTCCATAATTCACGATACACTCCCTCAATACTCCCAAAACGATAAGGAAGAACAAGAATGGAAAAATCATCGGCTTATCAGGCACTCACCCGCACCTTCCAGCGTCTCTCCCGCTTCTCTCACCTCTCCTCTATCGCCAGCTGGGATATGTTCACGATGATGCCGCCGGGCGGCAGCGCCGCGCGCGGCGAGGCGCTGGCGGAGATGAGCGTCCTGCAACATCAGATCCTGACCGATAAAAAAGTCGGCGACCTGTTAGCGGCGGCGGCAGGTGAGGATCTGAATGATGTCGAACAGGCCAACCTGCGCGAAATGACGCGCCACTACCAGCAGGCTACCCTGCTGCCGGAATCGCTGGTGGAAGCGAAATCCCTGGCAGGCAGCAAGTGTGAACACGCCTGGCGTACTCAGCGACCCGCCAACGACTGGCAGGGTTTTTCCGCCAACCTGAAAGAGGTGGTCAAACTCAGCCGCGAAGAGGCTTGCCTGCGGGCCGAAGCCAAAGGCTGTACGCCGTACGACGCGCTGCTGGACATTTTTGAACCCGACATGACCAGCGCGCGTCTGGACGTTCTGTTCGGCGATATGAAGTCCTGGCTCCCGGATCTGCTGGCAAACGTGGTCGAAAAACAGGCTCAACGGTCGTTTATTCCTCCGCAAGGCCCCTTCCCGACGGCAACACAGCGTGAGCTGGGCCTGGAAGCCATGAAGATGCTTGGCTTCGATTTTAACGGCGGTCGCCTGGACGTGAGCGCGCACCCGTTCTGCGGCGGCGTCCCGGAAGACGTGCGTATCACCACGCGCTATGACGAGGATGAGCTGCTCAGCGCGCTGTTTGGCGTGATCCACGAAACAGGACACGCCCGCTACGAACAAAACCTGCCGCGCGCGTGGTCAGGACAGCCGATTGCCCTGGCGCGCTCAACCGCAATCCATGAGTCGCAGAGCCTGTTCTTTGAAATGCAGCTGGGGCGCAGTGAAGCCTTCCTCAGGCATCTCCTGCCTGCGGTACATGCCCGCTTTGGCAGCCAGGCGGCGTTTAGCGAAGAGAACTTTATTGCCTGGAACCAGCGCGTCAAACCTGGCTATATCCGCGTCGATGCGGACGAAGTGAGCTACCCGGCACACGTGGTGCTGCGCTATGAAATTGAACGGGCGCTGATTAACGGCGAGATCGAGGTGGACGATATTCCCGCCCTGTGGGATGAGAAAATGCAGGCCTGGCTCGGGTTATCCACCAAAGATAACTACCGCAACGGCTGTATGCAGGACATCCACTGGACCGACGGCGGTTTTGGATACTTCCCGTCATACACGCTTGGCGCCATGTACGCCGCGCAGCTGTTCCATGCCGCCAGAACCGCACTGCCGGGTCTGCAGGCCTCCATCGCTGAGGGCGATTTTTCCGCACTCTTTGAGTGGCTGCGTCAGAACATCTGGCAGCACGGCAGCCGCTTCAGCACGTCGCAATTAATCACCCAGGCGACGGGTGAAGATCTGAATATCCGTTACTTCCGCGAACATCTGACCTCGCGCTATTTGTAATCTGTTTGGCCAGGGGTGAGGGACCTCAGGTAAAGAAGCCGTATATTCCCCCTCATCCCACCCCTCTCCCTCAAGGGAGAGGGGGCCGTCTGTGCAGGACCCCGGCAATGTACATATGGTTACAAGCCGATACCAATCACTCACGGAAACCTCGAATTTACAGGGATATAGTTCTTTCAACGGCCCCGCAGTGGGGTTAAATGAAAAACCAAATTCGAGGGTATGAACATGAAAAAAGTATTAGCTCTGGTTGTTGCCGCTGCTATGGGTCTGTCTTCTGCTGCGTTTGCTGCTGAAACCACTGCTGCACCGGCTGCTGCGGCACCTGCTGCAACGACCACCGCTGCGCCAGCAAAAACTGTACATCACAAGAAACACCATAAAGCGGCTAAACCGGCTGCAGAGCAAAAAGCGCAGGCTGCTAAAAAGCACCACAAAAAAGCCGCTAAACCGGCTGTAGAACAGAAAGCTCAGGCTGCTAAAAAGCATCACAAAAAAGCAGTAAAACACGAAGCTGCTAAACCAGCTGCACAGCCAGCTGCGTAAGAGTACAAGCTTAACCGTGCCCTTCGGGGCACGTTGGTAAACCGGCGCTGAACCGGAACAGGTTCCGCGCCGTTTTTTTATTTCCGGAGGGCGTATGCTGCGACGCTATCGGTTTGAGCTGATTCTTATCCTGCTTATTTTATGCGCGCTCATCGCCAGCCATTTTTATCTTTCCTGATTGTAGCACGCTGATTTTACTCCCACTTTAGCGCTGTCCCGTCTATAGTATTTTCATAGGGTTCACTTTTAATAATCATAATTACCCCCACCAGAGTGTGATATGCGTAAATCTGTTGTGTTGTTACTGGGAACGTTTGGTCTTTTTTCTGGATTCTCACATGCGGATGATGGCGGTGATGACACCATTAGCGCAAAAGAGCTAAAGACGCTTTTTTTCGGTCATGACGATCGTACGCGCGTCGCCGATCCCACCCAGGCGCCCTGGGATGCTATAGGTCAACTGGAAACCGCCAGCGGTAACTTGTGCACCGCGACGCTGATCACCCCACAGCTTGCCCTGACGGCAGGCCACTGTTTGTTAACGCCGCCAAACGGCAAGCCGGATAAAGCGGTTGCCTTGCGGTTTGTGTCGCAAAAAGGGACCTGGCGCTATGAAATCCACGGCATTGAGGGACGGGTTGATCCGTCTCTCGGCAAACGCCTGAAGCCGGATGGCGACGGCTGGATCGTGCCGCCGGCGGCCGCCTCATGGGATTTTGGCCTGATCGTTTTACGCTACCCGCCTTCGGGCATTACGCCGCTGCCGTTATTTGACGGCGACAAGGCCGCACTCACCGCCGCGCTGAAGGCCGCCGACCGAAAGGTGACGCAGTCAGGCTATCCTGTCGATCATCTGGATACGCTTTATACGCATACCGACTGTATTGTGACGGGCTGGGCGCAAACCAGCGTACTCTCGCACCAGTGCGATACGTTGCCGGGCGACAGTGGTTCACCGCTGATGCTGAAAACAGATAACGGCTGGCAGTTGATCGGTGTGCAGAGCTCTGCACCGGCGGCGAAAGATCGCTGGCGCGCAGATAACAGGGCCTTGTCCGTGACCGGCTTTCGCGACAAGCTGGAAGCGCTGGCGCAGCAGTAAATCAGCAGCGTCTGACCTTACGTAACGCTCTTATTGACTCAATCGGCATCGGCTGGCTGAACCAAAAACCCTGCAGTTGATCGCAGCCAGCCAGCCGCAGCAGTTTCATCTGCTTCTCGGTTTCCACCCCTTCTGCCACCACCGCCATACCCAGCGCATTGGCGATCCGCACCGTGCCGCTTACCAGCGCAGCCGCCTGCTCATCGTGGTCCACCAGCCCGGCCAGGGATTTATCGATCTTGATGGTGTCGAAGTTGAAACGCCGCAAATAGCCAATGCTGGAATAGCCGGTGCCAAAGTCATCCAGCGCCACCGCGGTACCCAGCGCTTTAAGATTGGCTATCGCCATGCGGGCACGCTCCGGGTTTTCCAGTACATACGACTCCGTAACCTCAAGCTGCAGTCGGTGGGCCGGGAAACGGGTGTTTTCCAGCACGCTGGCCACTTTTTCTTCGAATGCAGGATCGCGAAATTGCGCGGGGGAGATATTCACGGAGAGCTTTAAGTCGCCGTAAGGCTGCAGATCCTGGCAGGCCCGCTGCAACACAAACTGGCCCAGCTTGTAAATCAGACCGCTGGTCTCCGCAATGGTGATAAAAATATCCGGCCCAAGCGGCCCCTCCGGGCGACGCGGCCAGCGGACTAGCGCCTCGACGCTGCTCATTGTCTGGCTGTGGGCGTCAATAATCGGCTGATACCAGACATCAAACTCATCGCGTTCCAGACCGTCACGAATCTGATTTTCAATCGCCAGCTTGCGTTCCCGGACGCTGTTGAGCTCCGCGTCATAGTGGCTGATACGCCCTTTCCCGCTCAATTTGGCGTGATACATGGCAATATCAGCGCGGCGAAACAGTTCTGAGCTGGTGCATTCAATCAGAGTTCCGCTGGCGATACCGATGCTGGCCCCGATATGGATGGTGCGTTCCCCCAGTTGAACCGGGGTGGTGAAAAAATCCAGCACCGAAGCGGCAAAGGCGGTGGCCTGCGCCTCTGCATCATCTCCGCCGATGGTCATGGCAAACTCATCCCCGCCCATGCGCGCGAGCATTCCACCCGTCGGCACGCGTTCACTCAGCGTTTTCGCTATCGCCACGATGAGATCGTCTCCCACGCTGTGGCCGTAGATGTCATTCACATCTTTAAAACCGTCCAGATCGATAAACACCACGCTTTTGACGTCAATATCACCGCGTAAACTCACGTGGTCCAGCGCTTCGATGAGCGCACGCCGGTTTGGCAGATGGCTTAGCCAGTCCGTTCTTGCGACCAGACGCGCCTGGCTTTCACCGCGCGCGAGTTTGTACAGCCCAACGCTGCTCACCAGAATGAAAAGCAGGATCAGCCCCGAGGCCAGCACCACAATCTGCCTGATATCAGACGATGCCGCCCGGGCGGCCTGTGCGCCTGGAAGCCGCGCCTGCCAGTTCAGATATCCGACTAACTCCCCCGCCGCGCTGTGCAGCGGCATGCTGCGATCGTTGATTTTTTCGGGGGTATAGTTGAGGCGATCGATCTGAAAGGTCGCCCCCAGGTCGGATAATATTCTGGCGTTCAGATGGCGGGTAATCACCAGATAGCGGCGCGTTCCGTCGGTAACCTGTAATCTTCCGACCATCGGGCGAATCAACCCAATACCCACAAAGGCGACGCCGCTTCGCGTTTTGCTGATCCCGGCATAGATATTTTTTTCACCCACGAGCGCTCGCCCGTGCCGGTCGATAAGCGCTTTGAGCCCCTTGCCAAAGAAGTCGAGGTTTTTTTCGTTAAAGGGACGGCTTTGAAAGGAGCCCCAGAGGACGTTGAAATGTTCATCCAGCACGAAGGTGCCGTCGTAGAGGTTGTTGATTTTAAAACCGGCACCCCAGGTGTTGTACAGCCAGTCGGTATCGAGCGCAGGACGGTAGACCTCCCGCACCGCATCGTCCCAGACGGCGTTATCCAGCACCAGAGAGGAGACGCGGTTAACCGATGTCTGAATGGCCCCCTGCACGGAAAGCACCGTGCGGTGTTCATCAATTTCATTGGTTTTCGTGCTGATAAGATGCAGGGAAAGATAGAGCAGTGCGACGATGGAGATGATTAAGCCGATCCCCGCCATGAAGACCATGGCAAACAACGTTCTCGCATTGGGAATATTGCGCCAGCTTAATGTGCGATACATCAGCCACCCTCTTCATGTTTTGCTTTTCTAAGCGTAATACAGGCAGCGAATTTCGCTGCCTGTAAATCATGGCGAGAGGTCTGTCAGGCGAGTTTTATCATGATCATGCCGGCAAGCAGCAAGATGAGTCCCATCCAGCCCTTGTTGTTTAAGCGCTGGCCGAAGAGTACCCAGCCTGCGGCCAGGGTAGCGGCGATACCAAAACCGCCCCACAGCGCATAGGCCACCGACAGATCGATCCCTTTTACCGCCTGAGACAGCGCGCTGAACGCTCCCAGCACCGCGGCAATCGACATCAGGCCATAGAGTTTACGGCGAAAACCATCGGAGAATTTCAGCAGAACGTTCGCCACGATCTCCAGCACGATGGCGAAGCCAAGCCAGGCCGCATGAACCCACTCAAACTGTTGCATGGTTCTGCTCCTTCTGCTGTTTACCCGGTTTACGGGTACCCGATTTAATCAGCACAATACCCGCGACCAGCGTCGTTAACCCGGCGATCTTCATTGTTGTTAATGTTTCGTCAAATATCAGCACGCTGAACAGCGTAATCAACAAAATACCGATCCCTTCCCACAGTGCATACGCGACGCCCAGCGCAATTTTTTTCACCGCAAACGAGAGGAAAATATAAGAAAGCGAAATCATCACCAGCATCAAAATAAAACCGGTGTTGCCATCGCTGATGCTTGCCCATTTCATAGACAGCGTGCCGGTAATTTCAGCGATGATAGCCAGCGCTAATAGGATCCAGTAAAACATGTTTTTCTCCTGCTTGAGAATATAATCCATCGTGGCCCGCTGCGAACAGCAAACCCAAAAATACAAATTGAAATCAGACAGCTAAGCGCTTAGCGCCAGCTCAGGCAGAAGAAGTGACTATAGTGCGGTGCGCCAGTGTTGCTCACCAGAAAGCAGGCAGAAAGAAGTGGAGTAGACAGCGGTATTGTTTGAAGAGTACGTCCTGAACATATTGTCCATAAAATTACAATTATCCGCGTTGTTGCTTCTCGTCTTTGCGGATGAAAATTGTCCTCGGTAGTTAAACACACCAGATTTGTACCATAAGCCAGGATTTTACTCAAAGTCTTTGCAATTCTTTACCCATACCGTTTGATTTTGGTTAGTTTATTGCAACGCCTTTCACCTTTATTATAAATATAAAGAAAAATTCGGAGTCACCATGGCTAAACCCATTATTACCCTGAACGGGTTAAAAATTGTCATCATGCTGGGCATGCTGGTGATCATACTGACGGGCGTTCGTTTTGCCGCCGACATTATTGTGCCCTTTATTCTGGCCCTGTTTGTTGCAGTGATCCTCAACCCGCTGGTACAGCGCATGACGCGGCTACGCATCCCGCGCGTGCTGGCGATTACGCTGCTTATCAGCATCATTATTGTGGCGATGGTCTTGCTGGTGGCGTATCTGGGGACCTCGCTCAACGAACTGGCGCGAACGCTGCCGAAATACCGTTCTTCGCTGGCGATACCGCTGCTGCAGCTGGAACCCTGGCTGCAGCGCGCGGGTATCGAAGTCTCGGTTGAGGAACTCCTGAAATATATCGACCCCAACGCGGCCATGACGATCGTCACCAGCCTGCTGGCTCAGCTTTCCAATGCCATGACCTCCATTTTCCTGCTGTTTTTAACGGTGGTGTTTATGCTGCTGGAGGTGCCGCAGCTGCCGGCAAAGCTGCAGCAGATGATGGTCCGTCCGGTTGAAGGAATGGGAGCGATTCAACGCGCGCTGGACAGCGTCTCCCGCTATCTGGTGCTGAAAACGGCGATTAGCCTGGTCACGGGCGGTGTCGTCTGGGCGATGCTTCTGGCGCTGGACGTTCGCTTTGCGTTTGTCTGGGGGTTACTGGCGTTTGCGCTTAACTACATTCCCAACATCGGCTCCGTGCTGGCGGCAATCCCCCCTATCCTTCAGGTGCTGGTTTTCAGCGGGCTTTATGACGCGCTGATCCTGCTGGCCGGATACTTGGTCATCAACCTGGTGTTCGGTAACATTCTTGAGCCACGCATGATGGGACGAGGGCTGGGCCTTTCCACACTGGTGGTCTTTTTATCCCTGATATTCTGGGGTTGGCTGCTCGGCCCCGTTGGCATGCTACTTTCCGTTCCGCTGACCATTATCGTCAAGATTGGCCTGGAACAGACGGCGGGCGGGCAAACCATCGCCGTGCTGCTGAGCGATATGAGCCATAAGTAGCAAGAGGCTGAGCAACCCCACTGTTCAGTTAATCGCGCCAGCCCATTGCTGGCGCCACATGCTTGAGGATCGACTCAATAACATGCGCGTTGTAATCCACGCCAAGCTGGTTCGGCACGGTCAGCAAGAGCGTATCGGCTTCGGCAATCGCCTCGTCCTTTTTCAGCTGTTCGATCAGCTTGTCCGGCTCCGCCGCATAGCTGCGCCCGAAGATCGCGCGCGTTTTCTCATCAAGGTAGCCCACGCTATCGCTGTCGTTGCGGCTGGCACCGAAATACATCCGGTCGCGGTCGTCCATTAGCGCAAAAATGCTGCGGCTGACCGACACCCGCGGCTGACGCACATGTCCCGCTTCTTTCCAGGCCTGACGGTACGCGCGGATCTGTTTTGCCTGCTGAATATGGAACGGCTCGCCGGTCTCATCGTCCTTCAGGGTTGAGCTTTGCAGGTTCATTCCCAGCGTTGCGGCCCATACGGCCGTCGCATTGGAACCGGCGCCCCACCAGATGCGCTCGCGCAGCCCTTCAGAATACGGCTCCAGGCGCAGCAGCCCAGGCGGATTCGGGAACATAGGCTGCGGATTCGGTTTAGCAAACCCTTCACCGCGCAGCACCTCAAGCAGCACCTCGGTATGACGTCGCGCCATATCCGATTCGTTTTCCCCTTCCTGTGGGACATAGCCGAAATGGCGCCAGCCATCAATGACCTGCTCCGGCGAGCCGCGGCTGATGCCAAGCTGCAGGCGACCGCCGGAAATCAAATCCGCCGCGCCCGCATCCTCGGCCATGTACATCGGATTTTCATAGCGCATGTCAATCACGCCCGTGCCGATTTCGATGGTTTTCGTTTTTGCGCCTATTGCCGCCAGCAGAGGGAACGGCGAGCTCAGCTGTCGGGCAAAGTGGTGCACGCGGAAATAGGCGCCGTCTGCCCCCAGCTCTTCAGCCGCCACGGCTAAATCAATGGACTGCAGCAGCGTGTCTGCCGCCGAGCGCGTGCCGGACTGCGGTGAAGGCGTCCAGTGACCAAAGGATAAAAACCCGATCTTTTTCATAACCATGTGTCCTGATAATGCATTGCGTTCTGTCCACTTTACGCATTACCCGGTAAGAATAAATGCCGTTTATTTAACGGAAAGCATCAAATAAATTGACTGAGTAGCGTGGTTCGTCATTCCGCCCCATAATGCGATATAATCTCCCCCTCTCTTTTCATGGCAGGTAAAACCGGCAATGGCTTTGATCCCCAAAAACTACGCGCGGCTGGAAAGCGGCTATCGCGAAAAAGCATTAAAAATCTATCCATGGGTGTGTGGACGCTGCTCGCGCGAGTTTGTCTATTCCAACCTGCGTGAGCTCACGGTTCACCATATCGATCACGACCATACCAACAACCCGGAAGACGGCAGCAACTGGGAGCTGCTGTGCCTGTTTTGCCACGATCATGAACACTCGAAATACACCGAAGCGGATCAGTACGGCACCACCGTGGTGGCCGGGGAAGACGCGCAAAAAGACGTGGGCGTCGCCACGTTTAACCCGTTTGCCGATTTAAAAGCGATGATGGATAAGAAGAAATAATCCTCTCGTCCCCTCGTGCTCCTCGATTTTAAAATGTCCAGGTGATAGCGGCGGTTGCAGCCCCCTCATTGCGCCGCATCACGATCGGGCTGTTATTCGCACGATCGCCAAGCCAGGTATAGTCCGCGCTCAGAACCGTTCCCCAGTGGGCATCGAACTGATGGCTCCAGGTCAGGCTGGTGTCGACGCCATAGAATCCTCCCGGCGCAGCATAGCGGCGATAGCCGGTGCGGCGGCTCTGCTGCTCGCTGACCCCATACCAGGTATTCAGATAACGGCTGTCGCCAAACAGGGCCGCAGACTGAAAGGCAACCGTGTCCTGATTATTTTGTACCGGGATGAGCGTAACGGAAGCCTGATAGCTTCCCCCCTGGCTGTCCGTTAACGGCAGCGTCGCTTTGCCTTCCATACTCAGCCATGGCGCGGCCTGCCAGCCGACGGCAAGGCCGGTATTCAGGGTGGCATCAATGTCCCCCATCCCTTTCAGATTGTTTGCGCCCTCACGCCAGCCAGAATTTTTATCAGCCCTTCCGAAGTCGTAGCCCAGCGTGTGTTCGAAATACCAGCCGCTGTCGTTTTGCAGGTCATATCCCACCCCTTTTTGCGCATCAATAAAGAAAGCGCCTTTACGACCCTGCAGCACCGGAACCACCTGCCACACCTGCTTGTCTGAGCCTGAGTAACGTGGGGCATACTGTCCCCCCAGCCCGACGGTTAAGAAATCGGACGCGGCGCCATCATCCGCCTGCGCGCCAGAGTTCACGGCCATCAGAAGCGGGACGGACATATACAGGACTTTTTTTATCGCTATCATACTGCTCTCCATACGGACGCTGGCGCCTCCTGATACGGGGGCGGCCACACAATGTGGGCGCAGTATGATTTGGCTGAATCAATGAATCGTCGGGATAGTGTTAAGAAATGGTCAAGGTGAACGGATGTTATCCAGAAGAGTGCTGATTATTGAAGATGACGCCGATGCGGCCGGCGTGCTCGAAGCCTATTTACGGCGGGAAAATTACGACGTGACCATAACCGGAGACGGTCATTCCGGGCTGGATATGGCGCAGCGGTGGAAGCCCGACCTCATCCTGCTGGACGTGATGCTGCCGGGGCTTAACGGCACCGAGGTACTGGCTGGCCTGCGTCGTAAAAGCGATGTGCCGGTGATCATGGTCACGGCCATGGGGGATACCCCCGACCGCATTGGCGCCCTGCGGTACGGTGCCGATGATTACGTTGTGAAGCCTTATCATCCGGGCGAAGTGGTGGCTCGGGTGCAGGCGGTGCTGCGGCGCAGCAGTAAAAAAGAGACGGACGAGGCGATCCTTCGCTGGCAAACGCTTGAGGTGGACGTGGCCGCCATTGTGGCGAGCGTGGATAACGGCGGCGACGCGCCCGTGATGCTCGATCTTACGCCAACGGAATTCTCGCTTCTGGCAACGCTGCTGCGTTCTCCGGCGCACCCGTTCTCCCGTCAGTATTTACTGGAGCACTGTTTGCCGGAAAGCGAAGCGCTGGAGCGCGTGGTGGACACCCATATTTATAACCTGCGTAAAAAACTCGAAGCGGCGGGGATCTCCGGCGTGCTGATCAACGTTCGCGGCGTGGGTTACAGGTTCAGACAGCCATGATTAAAAATCAGCACTCCTCTCTGTGGCGCTGGATTTGCGCGCGCATCCTGGCGCTGGCTATCGGCAGCGTGATCGTCATTGCCACCTGCATGTGGCTGCGCTATGCGGTTCAGAACTACTGGATAATGGGCAAAATGCCAGCGGCGGTCCGGCAGGAGTTTCTGACGCTCAGCCAGAACCCGCAGGCCAATCCGGCCCGCTTCCACTCGATTGTGGACACCTGGTGGGGCCTGAGCTATTCCACGCCGTCTATCGCCTCAGCCGACTGGGCCACGGTGGCCCTGCTGGTGCTGGTGATGATCCCGTTTATCGTGGTGATGGGGCTCAAACACGCCCGGCCGCTGGCGCTGCAGTTCAGCCGCCTTCGCGATGCGGCAAAGGACGTCGCCGACGGGCAGTTTGGCCGCCAGGCGGAACTTATCAAGGATGCGCCGGCGGAAATGGTCAGCTTTGCGACCGACTTTAACTCCATGACGGGGCAACTCGCCCGCTATGAAAAAGAGCTTCGCGCCTCGCACGTCGCGATGGCGCACGAGCTGCGCTCGCCCCTGACGGCCGCCATCGGGCGTCTGCAGGGCATGTTAGACGGCGTGTTTGACGCCAGCCCGGCGCAGCTCGGCATGGTGATGAAACAGCTCCAGCACCTCAACCGCCTCACCGA
The DNA here is from genome assembly GCF_008364625.2 of Enterobacter dykesii. Lineage (NCBI taxonomy): Bacteria > Pseudomonadati > Pseudomonadota > Gammaproteobacteria > Enterobacterales > Enterobacteriaceae > Enterobacter > Enterobacter dykesii. The sequence continues at coordinate 2,002,885 of NZ_CP126604.1, read as the reverse complement.
TGAGCTTCACCTTCTGTCGCTTGCCGACGCGGGTAACCTCGTGCTGGAGGACCAGGCGTTTAGTCTGGATGAGCTGATTCAGGAGCGGGCTGCCTGGATCATGCCCGAGGCTGACGCGCATCATTTTCGGATAACGCTTCGCAACCCGCGTACCAGCCCCTTCAGAGGCGATGCGTTCCGTCTTGGACAGGTCGTTACCATCCTCATGGAAAATGCGCTTCGTTACGGGCGTGATGGCGGCCACCTTGAGGTGGCGCTGCACTACGCCAGCGGGCACTACATCCTCGAATTTACCGATGACGGGCCGGGCGTGTCGCCCCAGTTCTTACCGGAAATGTTTAAACGCTTTAGCCGCGAGGAGCAGTCCCGCGCCCGGCATTCCGGCGGCAGCGGCCTCGGTTTGTCCATCGCCCGGGCGATTTGTCAGGCGCATGGGGGTGAGATTAGCGCGTCATTGCCGGAAACCGGCGGCCTCGCCGTGCGCATTTTATTGCCCTGGCATCCGTCCGGTAATGAAAATCTTCACTCTTGATAAAGCCTTGACAGAACGTCGAATCTTTCTCGACGTAGCCCGCATTTAATAACGCCATTCCCTTTATGGAGCGGCGTTATGTCAGACGAATTTTTTCTCTCTCTGCGCCACTGCCTGCATCATTTGTACGGCGTGGCGCGCACCTTTTCCTGGCTGCATTTTCTTCCCCTGGCCCTGCTTGCGCTGGCGATTTTTCCGCTGACCGGCTGCGGTGATAAACACGAAAATAAGCCCGACCCCGCGCGAGCGGTACGCTACGTCGTCGTTGGCACCGCCCAAACCCTTCCCGCGCTGGAAAGAACCGGTGAGATCCATGCCCACGATGAAACGACCCTGAGCTTTCGAACCGGGGGCCGGATACTGACGCGCAGCGTTGATATTGGCGACCGGGTCACTGCCGGACAGCTGCTGGCCACGCTTGACAATACGACCGGGCAAAACCAGCTCGACAGCGCTGAGGCCGACTTTGAGGGTGCCAAAGCCTCTGCGCAGGTCGCCGCGCTTAACGTCAGTCGAATGCAAAAGCTTATGCCAACGGGCGCGATAGCCCGCACGCAGCTCGACAGCGCCCGTGCGGACTGGCTTGTCGCCCGCGCGCGCTTAAAAAGCAGCGAGGCCGCCTGGCGAAATGCCCGCGAAAGCCTCGGCTGGACGCGCCTGATCGCGCCGCAGGCGGGCGTCATCACGGCCGTGAACGCCTCTGCGGGACAGGTTGTCAGCGACGGTCTGTCCGTGCTGACGCTGGCGACCGGAGAAGGTCGCGACGTGGCGTTCGATATTGCCACTCCGGATGCGATCCCGCCTCTGGATAGGGCGGAGTTGCGGGTTTCCCTGCTCAGCGACCCGTCGGTACAGGCGTCTGCCGCGCTGCGGGATATCACCCCACAGGCCGATCCTCAGACCCGCACCTGGCGCGTCAGGGCCACCCTGCAAAACCCGCCGGCGGCCATGGCGCTGGGCGCCAGCGTTACCGTCACGTTGCCATCGTCAGCCCCGCACGGCTACACCCTTCCCGCCTCGGCGCTGACCCGCGTCGGCGACAAACCGGCCGTTTTTGTGATTACCCCGCAGTCGCGGGCGCAGCTGCGCGCGGTGGTGCCCGCGAGCTATACGGCCACCTCCGTCATGATTGCCTCCGGCCTTGAGCCAGGCGACAGGGTGATTACGGCGGGCGTGAGCACATTGCGGTCCGGCGAGCCGGTGGTTGCCGGAGAGGTTCAGCCATGAACACGGGATCGGAAGCGAAATTTAACCTCTCCGCCTGGGCGCTGAAGAACCAGCAGATGGTCAGCTTTTTGATGTTGCTGGTGATTGCGATGGGCGTGTTTTGCTATGAGAAGCTGCCGCGTAATGAAGATCCGGCTTTTACCATTAAAACGGCCGTTGTCTCCGCCCAGTGGCCGGGAGCCTCCGTAGCGGATACCACCCGTCTGCTGACCGATACGCTTGAAAAAAAGCTGCAGGAAACGCCCTGGCTGGACTATCTCGAAAGTGAAACCCGTGCCGGACGCACCGTTATCCACGTCAACCTTCGTGACGATACGCCCCCGCAACGCGTGCCCGATATCTGGTATCAGGTTCGCAAAAAAATGCAGGACATCGCGCCGTCCCTGCCTGAAGGGGTGCAGGGCCCTGCCGTGGACGACGAGTTTGACGACACGTTCGGCACAATTTACGCCTTTATTCCCGAAGGTTTCACCCTGCGGGAGGTGCGGGAGCGCGCTGAGACAATTCGTCGCGAGCTGATGTCCCTGCCGGATATGGGCAAAACCACCCTGCTGGGCGAACAGCAGGAGCAGTGGATTCTCGCCTTTTCTCCGGCGCGCCTTGCCGGTATGGGGCTCGATATTCAGGAAGTTGCCGACGCCCTCCGGGCGCAAAATGCGGTTGTCCCGGCTGGCGTTATGCGTACCGGACAGGAGAACATGGCGATAAAGGTCAGCGGTGCGCTCACGACTGAAGAGAGCTTACGCGCCGTCACGCTGCACGTGAACAATCGCTATATTCCGCTGACCGATATTGCCACCGTCACCCGCGAAATCGCCGAGCCACCGGCTCCGGCCTACCGGGTGAACGGCAAGCCGGCTATCGGGCTGGCGGTGTCGATGGCGCCAACGGGCAACATGCTGCGTTTCGGCGCCGCGCTGAATGACAGAATGGCGGCCCTCAGCGCCGGGCTGCCGCACGGTATCGAGATGGTGAAAGTCGCCGATCAGTCAGCGGTGGTCAGTGACGCGGTAAGCGGGTTTATCCGGGTGCTTATCGAAGCCGTTGTTATCGTGCTGGCGGTTTCATTTGTCTCGCTGGGTTTACGGGCTGGACTGGTGGTGGCGACGGCCATTCCGCTGGTGCTCGCCATGACTTTTGCCGGCATGATGCTCGCAGGTATTGGCCTTCAGCGTATCTCGCTCGGGGCGCTGATCATTGCCCTGGGCCTGCTGGTGGATGACGCGATGATCGCCGTCGAAACGATGGTCTCCCGGCTGGAAGCGGGGGATTCCCGTCGGCACGCGGCCACCCATGCATTCAAAACGACGGCCTTCCCGATGCTCACCGGGACTCTGGTGATGATTGCCGGCTTTATTCCCGTTGGTTTTGCGGCCTCCAGCGCCGGTGAATACTGCTTTTCCCTGTTTGCGGTGGTGCTCATTGCCCTGCTCTGCTCCTGGGCTGTCGCGATCCTGTTTTCGCCGCTGACGGGCACGTGGCTGCTGCCGGAAAAAGTCAGACATCACGCGGCGGGACCCGGCAGGATCGCGCGCGGGTACGGACGGCTTTTACGCCTGGCACTGCGTCACCGAGTGGCTACCGTGCTGATTGCGCTTGCCGCGCTGGGGCTGTCAGCGTACGGCACGACGTTTATGCAGGGCGAGTTTTTCCCCGCTTCGGACAGGCCAGAGCTGCTGGTCAGCCTGACGCTTCCGGCCAACGCGTCGCAGCCGGAAACGCTAAGAGAGGTGGAAAAGCTGGAAAAAGCGCTGGCCGGAAACAGCAATATCGATCGCTATTCGACGTACGTCGGGTCGGGCGCCATCCGTTTTTACCTGCCGATGGACGTGCTGCTGGAAAATGAAAACATCGCCCAGATGGTCGTGGTGGCTAAAGATCTTGAGGCGCGGGATCGTCTGCATGCCCAGTTGAACAGGATCCTGGCGACGCAATTTAGCGACATCATTACGCGCGTGTCGCCCCTTGAGCTGGGGCCGCCCGTCGGCTGGCCCATCAAATACCGGGTGAGCGGGCCTGATTATCTGCAGGTCCGGGCGTTGGCGAACCGCCTCACGGACGCGATTGGCCGGTCTCCGCTCTCACGCGACGTTAACCAGACGGCCGGAGAGCCGGAGAGGGTCATTACCTTAAAGGTAAATCAGACGGCGGCCAGGGCGGCGGGAATATCGTCAGAAAGCCTCGCCCGCACGCTGAACACCGTCTGGTCCGGCAGCGTTGTCACCTCCATCAGGGATAATGACCGCCTTGTCGACGTGGTGCTGCGGGCCACGGACGATGCACGTCACAGCACCGCCACCCTCTCCTCGCTCACGATTCAGGGGAATGACGGTAAAAAAATTCCGCTCAGCGCCGTCGCGACGCCGGTCTGGGGCGTGGACGATCCGGTCGTCTGGCGTCGGCAGCGCGTGCCCTTCATCACGGTGCAAACGGATCTTACCCCGGGGATGAAGGCTGAAGCGGTATCCGCGGCGCTGCGTCCGGTGGTCGACAAGCTGCGCACGAGCCTGCCGGCAGGTTACAGCATTGAAGAAGGCGGCGCGGTTGCCGAATCGGATAAGGGGAACAGCTCCGTCTTTACCGTTCTTCCGGTGACGCTGGTCATCATGCTGTTGCTGCTGATGCTCCAGCTGCGGCGTTATTCCCGGATGCTGCTGGCCCTCCTGATGGCCCCGTTTGGCTTGCCGGGGATCGTGCTGGCTATGCTGCCCGGCGGCACGCCGATGGGGTTTGTCGCGCTGCTGGGCGTCATCGCTCTGGCGGGAATGATCGTGCGCAACGCGGTGATACTGATTAGCGAGGTTGACGGTAATCTTGCTCAGGGGATGGCAAACGATGCCGCGATTATGGCGGCCGCGGAGCACCGGGCCAGACCCATCTGCCTGACCGCCTGCGCCGCCATCCTGGGCATGATCCCGATCTCTCATCAGGTCTTCTGGGGGCCAATGGCCTATGCGATTATCGGCGGGCTGCTGGTCGCGACGCTGGTGACGCTGACCGTGTTACCCGCGTCGTTTAGCCTGCTGTTACAGTGGGGCGCTCAGCGCAACGCCGCAAAAGACGGACTGCGCTGAGGCCCCCTCGTTCCCAAGTAGATTACGCGGCGGTCAGCGCAAAACGGTCTTTCAGGACATGGCGGATTTCATCCTCCGCCAGTTTCCGCGTTTCAGTGCCGTTCACCGTGATGGTTTTCAGCATATCGCCCAGCAAAATCTGGCGTCCCTCCGGGCTGTGCTGCACCACTACCCGCTTCTGCACAAAGATGGCATCCGGGTGCGTGGAGTTAAGGTAGTTGGCCGGGACGAAATCAATCCATTCCTGAGGGGTGAGATCAAAGCCGTACTGCCGGGCCCACACTCCCTCAACCTTCGCCTCAAGCAGATATTCGCCCTCCGCGCTGCGGCTTAGCCGAAACGTGTCGAAATCCTGCGTGATATCCACATCAAGCGTGTCCAGCGCCATCGGCGCGCGAATGCCGTAGCTGCCGAACCCGAGGTCGCAAAGCCACTGTCGGCTATCTACCTCAGCGACGATCGCCATGTGGGTTTTCGGCCGCCGCGAGGGGTAGAACATCGGGCGCGCCGCCACGAAGCGGTACGATATCCCTAACGCCTCCAGCGCCATGGCAAAAAGTCCGTTTACCTCATAGCAGTAGCCGCCGCGCCCCTGCGTTAATACCTTATCGGCAATATCGTCTGGTGCCAGCGAGACAATTTTCCCCGCCTGAACGTCCAGATTTTCAAAGGGGACCGAAAAGAGCTGATGGCGCATCAGCGCATGCAGAGTGGCCGTATCGGCAACCGCCGGTCCGGTATAGTTTATGCGTTTGAAATAGGTGGAAATGTTGAAGTTATCGCTTTGCATAATGCCTCCTTGTCCTGAACATGCCGGACACTATAGATGGCGCGCATCATTGGCTGTATAGTCAGTTTTATCGAAAATTAGCCTGAACAGTTACCCATGTCTGCCCCGTCCCAGTCCTCTCCCCACTATCGCCGTATTGCCGATATGCTGCGTCTTACCATTACGTCCGGCGCGCTGCGCGCCGGTGACAGGATGATCTCCGCGCGCAAACTGGCCGAACGCGAGCGCGTTAGCCTTCCGACGGCGCTGGAGGCCCTTCGCTGCCTGGAGGCTGAAGGGCTGATCGTTGCGCGCCCGCGGTCAGGCTATTACATCCGTCAGACCAGCCAGCCTCCGCGCGCGGAGCCCGCGCGCTCCACGCCGGGCCCGGTCCCCGTCACCATGTCCGCCGTGGCCCGGTCGCTGTTCAGCAGTGCAGAAGCCCGGCTGATCCCGCTGGGAGCCGCCCTGCCCGATCCCGCGTGGCTGCCGGGAGATGCGCTGCAGCGGGCGTTGCACTCTGCGGGCCGTCGTCTGGACGCGCATGGACAGAGCTACAGCCTGCCCCCGGGAAGGCGGGATTTGCGAAGCAAGATTGCCGCGCGCTCTGCCCAGTGGGGAGCCCGGTTCGGCGCGGACGATCTCATTATTACCGCAGGCGCGACGCAGGCGCTGCGCCTGGCCCTTCGGGCCGTGTGCCAGCCGGGTGATGTCGTGGCGATTGAGCAGCCAGCCTACTTTGGCACGCTCCTGCTGCTGGAGGATTTAGGCCTGAAGGCCTTAGCGATCCCCACCGACCCTGTGGAAGGCCTGCTGCTGGAACCGCTGGCGGACGCCATTCGCTGCCACCGCCCTGCGGCCGTTCTGGCCTCGCCCACCGTGCAAAACCCGCTGGGTGCCAGCATGCCCGTCGCGCGCAAGCAGGAACTGGTTGCCCTGCTGGAAGAGGCAGGTATTCCCTTGATTGAGGACGATGTTTACGGTGACCTGGTCGGCGAGGGGCAACGCCCTCCGGCCTGCAAGGCGTTCGACCAGAGCGGGAATGTGATCTACTGCAGTTCCCTGTCTAAAACGCTTGCGCCCGGATGGCGAATCGGCTGGATCGCCGCCGGACGCTACTCCCCGCAGGTCTTACAGGCGCGCATGGCCGGAGAATGGGCTGGCGCCCCGCTGCTGGAAGCGGCGACGAGCGAGGTTCTGGCGAGCGGCGACTACGATCGCCATCTGCGGCGGCTGAAGCGCCGGATCGCAGAGGGCGTTCACGCCGTCGTGGAGCAGGTCAAGACGAGCTTTCCGCCCGGTACGCGCGTTAACGTACCCGCTGCCGGTTTCCTGCTGTGGGTTGAACTGCCTCAGCGGGTCAACGCGCTGGAGGTGCACCGTCGCGCGCTGGCGCTGGGCATTGGCGTCAGCCCTGGCCCCCTGTTTTCACCTGCCGCAGAACTCACGCACTTTCTGCGGCTGAACTGCGCAAACGAACCTACGCCCCGCCTGCTGAACGCCGTGGAACAGATTGGCGCTTTGTCACGAGCTGGCTGTTTTCACACCAGACTTTCCAGCCACTCGGTAAAGACCCGCACCTTGCGGGAGAGGTGGCGGTGTGGATAGAGCAGTGACAGCTTGCGGTCCGGCGAGCGATAGTCCGGCAGGACTTCAACCAGAAGACCACGGTCTATGTAAGGCTGGAGAAAGAGATTCATCCCCTGCATTAACCCCAGCCCGGCAAGGCCTGCCGCGATGTAAGCTTCGGAGTTATCCACGACAAGCTTACCGGGCAGGGTAATTTCCGCGATGCCTTCTGGCGTTTTAAACGTCCACGGATGAATTTGTCTGCTGCTGTTATTAATCCAGTTGATGGCCTGATGTTTGCGTAAATCATCCGGCGTTTCTGGCGCACCGTGTTTTGCCAGCCAGGCCGGGCTGGCGCAGGTCGTGATTTTAATGTTCCCGATTTTACGCGCGATGTAGTCACCGTCCTCCAGCTCTCCCACGCGCAGCACGCAGTCCAGGCCATCCCGCAGCATATCCCGACGGCGGTCAGAGCTGCTCAGAATGATGTCGATCTCAGGATGCTGACGATAAAAATCAGGCAGATTAGGTATGACCCGCAGCGTGGCAAAAGAGACCGGCATATCCACACGCAGCTGGCCGTGTATTGCCCGGTCCGTACCAAACGACTCCAGTAATTCGTCCGCCTGCGCCAGCAGGGGTTTACTCCGGCGATAAAAGGCCTCCCCATCCGGGGTCAGGCTAATCCGACGCGTTGTGCGCTGCAGTAGCCGGGTGCCGCTGTGCTGCTCCAGAAGCTGTAACGCTTTGGTGACTGCCGGGCGATGGACCTGCAGATTCTCCGCCGCCTGGCTAAGGCTGCCTGACTCGACAATTTCAATAAAAATTCGAATAGATTCAAAGAGGTTTATTTGCATAAGGAATGCTTTTGCCGCGAGCAGGATAATATGATTGTTATTAATTTTATAACAGTGATGAATATTTTTGGCTATTTTTCCTAACAATCCTGCGCCCTACACTCTTCCCCATTCAAACGTAAGGGAGAGTCTGCTATGAAAAATAACCGTATTTGTCAGATCCTGGGCATCGAAAAACCTGTTATTCAGGGGCCGTTATCCTGGCTCACGGATGCCCGCTTGGTCGCAGCGGTCAGCAATGCCGGAGGGCTCGGCGTGCTGGGACCCAATGCCGGTTTAACCGCCAACACCGCGGTCTCCACGCCGGAAGAGACCGCCGAAAAAATGCGCGAAGAAATTCGTAAAACCAAACGGCTGACCGAGAAACCCTTTGGCGTGAACCTGATCCCCACGGCCGTTAATGACGTCTGGACTGGGCCTATTCTTCAGGTGGTGAAAGACGAAGGCGTCAGGGCCGTGGTGTATACGGGCTATGGGGAAGGCAGCATTATTCCCGCGCTGTTCCGCGAGTTAAAAGAAGCGGGTATCGCCATTATCTACCGCGACATCAACCCAACGCCTGAGAACACCCGCCTCGCAGAAGAAATGGGGGCTGACATTATCGTCGCCACCGGTTTTGATGAGGGCGGGACGTTACCCGCAACGGTGCTTGGCACCTTTTCCATCGTGCCGCTGATTGCCGATGCCGTGAAGCACATTCCGGTGATGGCCGCGGGCGGCATTACCGACAATCGCACCGCCAGAGCGGCCCATGCATTGGGCGCGGAAGGCGTGTTTGCCGGGTCGGTCTTTATCAGCACGGAAGAAAGCCGCGTGCCGCAGGGGGTCAAAGAGAAAATCGTTGCCGCCAACGGTCTCGATTTGCTGCTTTTCCGCACCGTGCCCCACTACTACCGCGCTCTTCCCGGCAGGCTGGCGGAAAAACTGGCGGCGATGGATAAAGCAGGCGCAAGCAACGACGCGCTGGGCAAGGCGATGGGAGGATTGCGGGGCCTGCGCCTGGGCATGCTGGAAGATAACACCGATGAAGGCTATATCGCGCTCGGCACGGGGATTGGGAATATTCACAGCGTGAAAAGCGTGGCCGAGGTTGTGAATGCGTTAACGGTTGAGTAAGCACCCGGGGTCCTGGCCTGCACCAGGACGCCCAGGCTCATCAGGGAATAATCCGCGCGGCTCTCAGCTGCGCGAACAGGCGGAAAAACATCTCATCGGTGGCCTGCATTTGCGTGAAGCCCGCCCTGCGCAGCTTGCTCCCGTCACCAAACATGTCGTAATTCCAGCCAAAGACAAAATCGGCAAAATGCCCGTCGCTCAGCTGCAAAATATCCGCTTCCGCCAGCCGCTCTTCGGCAAGCTCGCGCCATACGCCGCGATAGTCGTTAAACAGCTGATGAAATGACAGCCTCACCGGCGGCGCAGAGTCCAGTTCAAACCAGCGTGCGATGCGCGGCCACAGCTCGCTCCAGCGCCAGATATCGCCATTATTGACGTTGAACGCCTGATTCTGTGCCGCCGGTGACGCGGCGGCCCATACCGTGGCCTCGGCCAGCAGCCCGGCGTCGGTATGGTCAACGATGCTGTGCCAGGCCTGTTCCGAACCGGGGAAACGCAGCGGTAAACCCTGCGCCCTGCACAGGGAGGCGTACAGGGCAATGCTCAGCGCAAGGTTCATGACATTGCCCGGTATCGGGCTCCCCACCACGCCCGGCCTGACGGCATTCCAGTGCCAGCCTTTCCCCCGCTGAAACTGGCTGAGCCACGCGAGTTGCGCGGCGTTAAATTCGGCACCCGGCACGCCGGGATCGCTTTCCCGCGCCGGGGTTTTAAACGGCCCCAGATGCGCACCATAAACTTTGTACCCCTGCATCAGGCTTACCGTCTGCAAAGGTGCCGTTTTTTCGAGGGTGCTGACCAGATTACGCAGCATGGTGACGTTCGGTTCAACCATGTCCGTCCAGTTCGCCGCGTTCGCCCAGGCGCTGTAAAAAATGTGGGTGACACCGTCCAGGGCGTCCAGCGCCCGCGCGGTATCCTGCGCATCCAGTAAATCGACGTTCACCATGGGAATGCCGTCCGGGTGGGTTACCGCGTGGCGACTGAGACCGATCACCTCCCACTGATGGTGCAGGAGCGTGTTGACCAGCTGTCTGCCGACAATGCCGCTGGCGCCCGCGACCAGGGCGACGTTGTGTTGCTGCATCTTATTCATGGTGTTTCTCCGAAAAGGTGACAGACGCAGTGTGATCTATTATTTTTTCTGGAGATACCCCCTGAAATCGATGGAACTTATAAGCAGAATCATTAAATGAATAATAAGCTCACCGCCATTTCTACCTTTCTACGCGTCGCTGAAGCGGGCTCGTTTTCGGCGGCCGCCCGGCAGACCGGTATTAAGCAGTCCGCCGTCAGTCAGCAGATCGCAGCACTTGAGGATGAGCTTGGCGTGGTGCTGCTGCACCGTACGACGCGTACGATGAAGCTGACCGAACAGGGTGAACGTTACCGGCGTGATATGCAGCTTGTGCTGGACGCTATGGGGGAAGCGGAGAGGCGTTTGCATCCTGCCGATCATCGCGTTCAGGGGCGCGTCCATGTCCAGTTACCGAGCGGCCTGGGGCAGATCATTTTGCCGCATCTGCTGGCGCTACAGCGTCTGCATCCCGAACTGCAGCTGATGATTTCCCTGGATGACCGCCTTGCCGATCTGGTGACGGAGGGCGTGGATGTCGCGATACGGCTGAGCAGTGAGCCTCCGCAGGCGCACGCGGCTCGCGTACTGGGGCGGATTGAAGCCGCGCTGTTTGCCGCTCCCGGTTTTCAGGCGGTACACGCCGTCAGCGAACTGACCACGCTGCCACACGTACGGTTCAGCGGTATTCCGCTGGATGCCCCCCTGCGCCTGATTTCTGACGAGGAAACGGTCGAGGTCAACGTGAATACCGTTTTCCGTGCCAACACCAGCGACGCGCTGCTGCAGGCGCTGGAATCCGGCATGGGTATCGGCGGCATGCAGCGACCGCTCGTGGCCGGGGCGCTGCAGGCGGGCACGCTGGTACCGGTGCTGCCCGACTGGCGGTTACCCGATCGCTTCCTCTATGCCGTCTATCCTGACGCCCGCTTTATTCCGCAGCGCGTCAGAAAGGTCGTCAGCGTAATAGAGCAGTTACTGCCTGAAATACTCAAGAAAAACTGATTGCTCCCCCTGAAATCACGTGCATTTTTTAACCGCCAGGAATAGAGTGTTTTTACCGTATCCTCCTCTTTCTGGAGCACTTATGCCGGATTACCGTTTTTTCCAAAAAGGCCCGAACCTGATTGCGATCGAGAGCGCAAACATCGATGCGGCCGCTCAGCTCATCGCTCAGGGGTTTGAAAAACAGTTTGAGGAGATTGGCGCCGCGGATGAAAAAGAGGCGCTTACCCGCCTTGCCGATATCCGTAAAAATAACGAGATCGATCGCCACAACTTCCTGGCCGGTGCGGGCCAAATGCCGTGGATCGGCGTGCTGACGGCTGCGGCAACCTGGTTGACGCAAAAGAAATAACGCAACCATCTTCTACTTCGCCACCGGCAAATCGGCGTACCGCGTCGTATAGGCCGGTGACAGCATCTCACGCTTCATCGCCCAGGATTTCTCAATACCCTGCCCGGCAAACCATATCTTCCCTTTGCCGGAATGATTTACGCTGTCCATCATCTCCATCAGCGCCGCGCTGTTGGCGCGCAGACGATTATCGTCAAACAAATTAAGCTGGGCGACGCCGCTGCTGAAAAAGTCCGCCAGCATGACCCCGGCTTTCATATAGCGATATCCGTCAAGCCATATACGCCCCAGCGCCTCCGTGGCGGCGCGGATGATATCCCGCGAATCATTGGTGGGCGTCATCAGGGTGACGGAAGCCTGATTGCCGTAATAAATTTCGTTGTCCGCGTGCGGGCTGGTGCGGACAAATACGCTGATAAAACGACAGTATTGATGCTCGCCGCGCAGTTTTTCCGCAGCGCGTTCCGCGTAGGCGCAAATGGCCTGGTGCATCTCCTCGTACTGCGTAATACGGTGTCCAAACGAACGGCTACAGATGATTTGCTGCTTCGTGGGGGTGAACTCCTCCAGATCAAGGCAGGGCTCACCGCGCAGCTCGCGGGCCGTACGTTCCAGCACTACGTTGAAATGTTTGCGGATGACCCAGGATGAGGCTTCTGCCAGCTCCAGCGCCGTGGTGATGCCCATAGCGTTGAGCTTTTTCGTGATGCGCCGCCCTACTCCCCACACCTCATCTACCGGAACCTTTTCCAGCAGCTTACGCTGCCGCTCGCGGCCTGAGAGATCGACCACGCCGCCTGTGCTGGCCCAGCGTTTCGCCGCATAGTTGGCCAGCTTCGCCAGCGTTTTGGTCGGGGCAATACCGACGCCAACGGTTAGGCCCGTATTTTTTAAGACCTGCGTGCGCATCTGGTGACCGAACGCTTCCAGCGACAGGCAGTGGCTGACCCCTGAAACGTTCACGAACGCCTCATCGATGGAGTAAATCTCTATTGCCGGGGCGAGATCGGTCAGCGTCTGCATCACCCGACTGCTGAGATCGGCATACAGCGCATAGTTCGAGCTAAATACGTAAACCTTTGACGTATATAGCTTTTCTTTGAATTTAAAATACGGCTCACCCATTTTTATGCCGAACTGCTTTGCCTCCCGCGACAGCGAAATAATGCAGCCGTCGTTATTGGAAACCACCACAATGGGCTTCCCCTGCAGATCGGGGCGGAAGACCCGCTCGCAGGAGGCGTAGAAGCTATTCACATCAACCAACGCGAACATGTTTATGCGTTTTGAGCGTGTGGGTGACGACGCCGAAGATCTGCAGCTCCTCTTCGGACTGAAAGGTAATCGGCTGATAGCGAGCATTATGCGGCAGAAGTCTCAGAACCGGGCGGGTCTGTAGCTCTTTCACCGTAAACTCACCGGCGACCGACGCCACGACGATATCCCCATGGTCGGCATTTAACGAACGATCGACCACCAGCAGATCTCCGTCGCCGATCCCCGCCCCAATCATGGAGTCTCCACTCACCTTGATAAAATAGGTCGCACTGGGGTGTCTTACTGCCAGCCGGTTAAGATCGAGACGATCTTCAACATAATCCTGCGCCGGGCTGGGGAAACCACAGGCAACGCGCTCTAAAAACAAAGGTAATTCAATGACTTGCTTTTGGTGATAAGAAAAGAGAGTGTCCATAATGCCTTTCTCGCCAAATACTGTATATAAATACAGTATTACGAATTATGGCCAGGGATCAAGGTCATTTCCGAAGGCGAACCCAAACGCCTTGAAGTGTCAGAAGATTTAAAACGCGCAAAGCCCGGAAGCACACTTACGGCTTTGCGCCTGTGCCGATCAGTCCATCAACGTATTCAATGTTTCCAGCGCGTCAGGCGGCAGCTGCAGCTCCCCCGCCGCGAGGTTTTGCCGCAGATGCGCCACGGAAGAGGTGCCAGGGATCAGCAGGATATTCGGTGAACGCTGCAGCAGCCATGCCAGCGCGACCTGCATTGGCGTGGCGCCCAGTGAATCCGCGACGGCCTGCAGCCCGGAAGATTGCAGTGGCGTAAAGCCTCCCAGTGGGAAGAACGGCACATACGCGATCCCCTGCTGCGCCAGCAGATCCACCAGCGCGTCATCCCCCCGGTTCACAATATTGTACATGTTCTGCACGCACACCACCGGGACCATCTTCTGGGCTTCCGCAACCTGGGTGGCCGTGACGTTGCTCAGGCCAATATGACGCACCAGCCCCTGCTGCTGTAATTCGGCCAGGGTGGAGAGTGGTTCAGCAATCGACCCTTCCGCCGGCCCGTGTGCGCTGAACATGATCCTGAGATTCACCACGTCCAGCACGTCCAGCTGTAGATTACGCAGGTTGTCATGCACCGCCTGCGTCAGTTCCTGCGCGGAAAAGGCCGGTAGCCAGGCGCCTTTGTCGTTGCGACGGGCGCCAATCTTGGTGACGAGCGTCAGATCGTCCCGGTAAGGGTGAAGCGCCTCGCGGATCAGCTGGTTAGTGACATGAGGACCATAAAAATCACTGGTATCAATGTGGTTCACCCCGGCCGCCACCGCTTCGCGCAGCACGTCCAGCGCGGCCTGCTTATCCTTCGGTGGGCCAAAAACGCCCGGTCCGGCGAGCTGCATCGCACCGTAGCCCAGTCGTTTAACCGTCCGCGTCCCGAGCGCGTACGTCCCGCTTTTATCAATGCTGCTCATGTTAACCTTCCTCATAAAAATGATCCGGATTTACAACAGGTTCCTCACCGGAGCCCTTAGTTAAGCGCGAGTTAAATTAAAGTTTAAATTCTATACGACGATAGTATTGGTGTACCTCTGCATCCTTTCTAACGGACGACCGCTATGCTGAAAAATCTGCACGTGATTACCGGTATTATCTTTGCCCTCACCATATTCTGTCTGCTGCAAGTTGTCACGGGAGGGTTGTTCTACTCTGCCGTCAGCAACGATCGCCATAACTTCCAGAATTCCGGCGTGCTCAATGCCCAGCAGGAAAGCCTGAGCGACAGCGTAAACACGCTGGTGAAAACACGCGTCACCGTCACCCGCGTGGCGATCCGCTACCTGAAAAACCAGCGTGACCCGGCTTCCCTTGCGGCGATCAACAAACTGCTTGGCACCGCGGGCGACTCGCTGGCAAAAGCCGAAGCCTATAACAAAGAGTGGCAGAAACTGCCGCAGGTTAACGGCCAGCAGGCGGCATTGACCGACGAGATGCAGAAATCCTGGAACCAGATGCACGAAGTGATGCGCTTATCGATTGAGTATCTGCGCGCCGACAACTACCAGGCCTATGGCGATCTGGACGCCCAGCAGGCGCAGGACGATATGGAAGCGGTCTATAACCGCTGGCGCGCCGAAAACAACACCCTGCTGAAGGCCGCAACCGAAGAGAACCAGAGCAGCTTCACGCAGATGCAGTGGACGCTGGCGGCTATTCTGCTGGCCGTTATCGCGGTTCTGGTGGTCATCTGGCAGGGTTTACAACACCTGCTGTTAAAACCACTCCACTCCATTATGAACCATATTCGCGCTATTGCAGGGGGCGACCTGACGCAGGAGATCGCTATCTCCGGTCGCAATGAGATGGGTCAGTTGGCCGCCGGTCTGCATGAGATGCAGCAGTCGCTGGTGACCACCGTCAGCGCCGTACGTGGAAGTACCGATTCCATCTACACCGGCGCAGGCGAAATTGCCGCGGGGAGCAACGATCTTTCCGCCCGCACCGAGCAGCAGGCCGCCTCGCTCGAAGAGACCGCCGCCAGCATGGAAGAGCTGACCGCGACGGTTAAACAGAACTCCGATAACGCCCGTCAGGCCACGCTGCTGGCGAAAAACGCCTCTGAAACGGCCGCGCGCGGCGGTCACGTCGTGGATAACGTGGTTCGCACCATGAACGAAATCGCCGACAGTTCGCAGCAAATTGCGCATATTACCGGCGTGATCGACAGCATTGCGTTCCAGACCAACATTCTGGCGCTTAACGCCGCGGTGGAAGCGGCACGCGCCGGGGAACAGGGCCGTGGTTTTGCGGTTGTTGCAGGCGAAGTCCGTACGCTGGCGAGCCGCAGCGCGCAGGCGGCGAAAGAGATCAAAGGGCTTATCGAGAACTCTGTCAGCCGCGTGAATACAGGCTCTGAGCAGGTCAGCGAGGCTGGCACCACCATGAAGGAAATTGTCGCCGCCGTCACCCGCGTGACCGATATCATGGGTGAGATTTCATCTGCCTCTGACGAGCAGAGCCGCGGTATTGAGCAGGTGAGCCTGGCCGTTTCGCAGATGGACAGCGTGACGCAGCAAAACGCCGCGCTGGTGCAGGAGTCCGCCACGGCGGCTGCGGCACTGGAAGATCAGTCCGAGCAGCTGCGCCAGGCGGTAGCCGCGTTTCGCCTGAACGGCAAAGAAAAAGCGGTCGCCCCACGCCAGGTTAATCTGAAAACGCCACAGCTGCTGAGCCCGGCGACGACTACCGCCTCTACCGACAGCAACTGGGAAACGTTCTGAGTCATCGGCGGGCGAGGAGATCGCCCGCTAGCGGCTGCGCTTGGCGTGCCGCTCCCAGTTTTCCTGTTTTGCTTCATCAGATTTTCGCAGTGAAACATAACATGCCCCGCTGCCGCCGTGATGCGGCAGCGCCACGCAGAAGGCCTGCACTTCCTCAAACTCGGTTAACCAGCGCGCCAGATAGCTGCGCACCACATTGGGATGCGAGTTCTGCTCGCGCCCTTTCCCGTGAATGATAATCAGATTGCGTAACCCGTCGCGTCCGGCCTGACGAATAAAAGAATAGAGCATCTGACGGCAGCGTTCGGCGGGCTGACGCAGGAGGTTTAAGCTGGCCTGGCGGGCATATTTACCCGCGCGCAGCTTATCAATAACGCCCTGCTGTACCCCTTCGCGCTGGAACGCCAGCGGTTCTTCCAGGGGAAGCACGTCAAGAAAATCCAGCGTCAGGAAGTTATCCAGCTGTTCGCTATCCACCTCCTCGCGCGCCCGCGTATTGCGGCTGGGCTGCCAGTGAATATCCGCGCAGCGCTTCAGGGGCTGGACATCTTCCATGGCGTCAAGAAAAAATGATTTGTCGTCAGGGTTCATGGACATCCTCCGGCTACATCTGAGGACTGTACTATACCTGCGCCAGAGACCGGCCTCAATCACCGTTACAGGGCGATACGTGGCAATAATATTAACCTGATGAATATATATAGTCATTATTAAAGAAAGTTAAACCAGACTTAACTAAAATTTCAGTAAAGTTAAAATACGTGATTTATGTTAAAAATTCATTAAATCAATCACTCGCCTGCCTTTCATTTTTCGGAAAAGGTGTTATACCTAAATATACCTGCCTCATGGATATAATACTCAGGATTGGCGAAAGGACGCACTGCTGTGTGTACTATAGGGTCTGTTTGATGTCGGACAGATCCTGTTTTTTTTATATATCTGTCACGCGACGACTATTTTTCTGGCTTCCCTTCTGAACTGCGTAATTAATGACTCAGCAAGGGGGGTCTGACGTGAATCACGGCGCTGAATTAAATAATAGGTTGCTTTAGGAAGCGATTCGACAACCGGCAGCATGACCAGACGGTGCGCCAGCAGCGGGTCACACCCTAGCTCCTGCGGCAATATGCTTAAAAAATCACTTTGCGCAACCAGGCTAATACAGGAAGAAAATGTTTCGCAAACCACACCAATTCGCGGTATTTGCGAACGATCGCTAAATACCTCCTCTAATTGCTTATAATAACTTCCCCGC
Organism: Enterobacter dykesii; assembly: GCF_008364625.2. NCBI lineage: Bacteria > Pseudomonadati > Pseudomonadota > Gammaproteobacteria > Enterobacterales > Enterobacteriaceae > Enterobacter > Enterobacter dykesii. The sequence goes on along the minus strand of NZ_CP126604.1, from coordinate 1,985,526 downwards.
GGCGTCGGCATTGTCCAGTTATAATGCAGGAGTTCATTAATTGACGTTGCTCCCATTGCCGGGTGACCTTCCCGACAAAATACCGCAAACGGTTTTTCGAAGAGCTTTTCAAACGTAAACTCCTGGTCGTAAGGCCCCTGATAATAGGTGTTGATGGTGAAGTCCAGCTCGCCCTGGCGTAATTCATTGATCATCGACACCAGCTGCCCCTCCATAATCCGCACCTTGACCTGCGGATGCTGCGCATGGAAGCGGGTGATAACGGCGGGCATAAGCGTGCGTGAAACGCTGGCCCCCATCCCGATGTTGATCTGCCCGGCCAGCTCCCCCTGCCGCTGACGGATATCATCCTGCGCCGCGCGCAGCTCTTCCAGAATCAACCTGGCGCGCTGGTAAAAGCCCTCACCGCATTCGGTCAACGCGACGCCCTTACTCCTGCGCACGAAAAGCTGCGCCGCCATGCCCTCCTCCAGCTCTTTAATGGATTTGGTCAGCGCCGGCTGCGAAAGATTCAGCGTCCTGCTGGCACCGCGAATGCTGCCCTGACGCGCAACCTCAACAAACGCCCGGATTTGATGAAATTTAATCTGGAATGTCATAGCCCGACCGATAACCGTTGTTTATCAGAGTAAAGAAACTGTCATCTACTTTAATGGAAAGGGATGTGCGAGGGTAATTCCTGAACGGTTAAAACTGTGAAAAATCGGTTAGTGATAAGTAAAAACTATCACAGCGTGAAGCAGTTCACATATTTTAATGATGACAGGAACAGATATGGACACACTGGCGCAGTACATCCAGACGTTATCCCCGCAGCTGAGCGCATGGCGTCGCGATTTTCACCATTTCGCGGAATCCGGCTGGGTAGAGTTTCGAACGGCCGCGAAAGTCGCGGAAATCCTCGATTCGCTGGGTTATGAACTGGCGATGGGTCGCGACGTCGTGGATGCCGAAAGCCGAATGGGGCTGCCCGATGCCGCTACCCTGGCGCGAGAGTTTGCCCGCGCGCGGGCGCAGGGCGCGCCTGATAAATGGCTGGCGCCGTTTGAAGGCGGGTTTACCGGCATTGTGGCGACGCTCAATACCGGCCGCCCTGGACCGACGCTGGCGTTTCGCGTCGACATGGATGCCCTTGATTTAAGCGAAGCGCTGGATGAAAGCCATCGCCCGTTCCGCGACGGGTTTGCTTCCTGCAATCCGGGAATGATGCACGCCTGCGCGCACGACGGCCACACCGCTATTGGCCTGGGGCTGGCGCAGGTGCTTAAGCAGAATGATGCGCAGCTCAGCGGCACTATCAAGCTGATCTTCCAGCCTGCCGAAGAAGGCACCCGCGGCGCGCGCGCCATGGTTGCCGCCGGGGCGCTGGACGACGTGGACTATTTCACGGCCATTCATATTGGTACCGGCGTGCCTGCCGGGACGGTCATTTGCGGCAGCGATAACTTTATGGCCACCACCAAGTTTGACGTGAGCTTTACCGGCGTGGCCGCACACGCGGGCGGTAAACCCGAGGACGGGCGTAACGCCCTGCTCGCCGCCGCGCAGGCCGCCCTCGCCCTGCACAGCATCGCCCCCCACAGCGACGGCGCATCCCGGGTGAACGTCGGGGTGATGCAGGCGGGCAGCGGACGCAACGTGGTGCCCGCGAATGCCCTGATAAAGGTTGAAACGCGCGGCGAAAGCGAAGCGATTAATCAGTACGTCTTTGAACGCGCGCAGGCGGTGATAACCGGCGCAGCGGCGCTCTACGGCGTGCGCGCCGAGATGCGCCTGATGGGTGCAGCCACCTCCAGCGCGCCGACGCCGGCCTGGGTTGATTACCTGCGCGAACAGGCGAGCCAGGTTTCCGGGGTTATTCACGCCATCGATAAGGTGAAAGCGCCAGCAGGCTCCGAAGACGCCACGCTGATGATGGCCCGCGTGCAGGAGAACGGCGGCATGGCGTCCTATATGGTGTTCGGCACGGATTTGAGCGCCGGACATCACAATGAAAAATTCGACTTCGATGAGCAGGTTATGGCCATCACCATTGAAACGCTGGCGCGAACTGCGCTCAACTTCCCGTGGACGCGAGGTGTGTAATGCAGGAGAACTACGCTTTTATTGCCGATGCGATCGACACGCGATGTCGGACGTTAACCGATATTGCCGACGCGATCTGGGATCGTCCTGAAACCCGCTTTGAAGAGTTCTGGTCCGCCGAACGGCTGGCCAGCGAGCTGGAGGCCGAGGGCTTTACGCTGACGCGCGAGGCCGGCGGTATTCCAAATGCCTTTATTGCCAGCTTCGGCAGCGGGAAACCGGTCATCGCCCTGCTGGGCGAATACGACGCGCTGGCCGGGCTAAGCCAGCAGGCGCACTGCGCGACGGCGCAATCCGCCACGCCGGGAGCCAACGGCCACGGCTGCGGGCATAACCTCTTAGGCACCGCGGCGCTTGCTGGAGCGGTGGCGGTGAAAAGCTGGCTGGAGCAGCACGGCGGCAGCGGAACGGTGCGTTTTTATGGCTGTCCCGGCGAGGAAGGCGGCTCCGGGAAAACCTTTATGGTGCGCGAAGGCCTGTTTGATGACGTTGATGCCGCCGTCACCTGGCACCCGGAAGCCTACGCCGGGATGTTTAACGTCAGCACGCTGGCGAATATTCAGGCCGCCTGGCGTTTTCACGGCGTGGCGGCACACGCGGCCAACTCCCCCCATCTGGGACGCAGCGCGCTCGACGCCGTGACGCTGATGACCACCGGCACCAACTTCCTCAACGAACACATCATTGAGAAAGCGCGCGTCCATTACGCCATCACCGACACCGGCGGGATCTCGCCCAACGTGGTGCAGGCGCAGGCCGAGGTGCTGTACCTGATCCGCGCCCCGGAGATGGCCGATGCGCAGCAGATCTACGAGCGCATCGAAAAAATCGCCCAGGGCGCGGCGATGATGACCGAAACCACCGTCGAGTGCCGCTTTGATAAAGCCTGCTCAAGCTACCTGCCGAACCGTACGCTTGAAGCGGCGATGTATCGCGCGTTGCGACACTACGGCACGCCAGAATGGACCGCCGAGGAACTCGACTTTGCCCGCGAGATCCGCGCCACCCTGACGCCCAACGATCTGCAAAACAGCCTGAAAAATATTGCCGCGACGGGGGGGGACGCGGGTAAAGCCTTTGCCCGGCGCCATCAGGAGACGCTGCTGGTGGATGAGGTCGCGCCCTATGCCGTCACCGACAACGTGCTGGCGGGTTCAACCGACGTGGGCGACGTCAGCTGGAAAATGCCGGTCGCCCAGTGCTTCAGCCCCTGCTTTACCGTCGGCACGCCGCTGCATACCTGGCAACTGGTGGCGCAGGGGCGTACCTCCATTGCTCACAAAGGCATGCTGCTGGCCGGGAAAGTGATGGGCGCGACCGCGCTCAACCTGCTGCAGGACGCGGCGCTGCTGAAAAAATGCCGTGAAGAGTTCGAACAACAATTACAAGAAAAACCGTACGTGTGTCCGATCCCGCAGGACGTGACACCGTCACCTTTAAAATAAAAAAACACAACACAACAACACAACACTCCCGAGGAACGCCCATGAGTATGTCATCCATACCTTCGCATTCCCCATCCGGTAAGCTCTATGGCTGGGTTGAAAGGATCGGCAATAAAGTACCGCACCCTTTCCTGCTGTTTATCTATCTGATTGTGATTTTAATGGTCGCCACCGCCGTGCTCTCCGCCTTTGACGTGAGCGTGCGCAGCCCGGCTGACGGTAGCCTGGTGGCGGTGAAAAATCTGCTCAGCGTTGACGGGCTGCACTGGTTTTTACCCAACGTGATTAAGAACTTCAGCGGCTTCGCCCCGCTGGGGGCCATTCTGGCGCTGGTGCTGGGAGCAGGGCTGGCCGAACGTGTGGGCCTGCTGCCCGCATTGATGGTGAAAATGGCCTCTCACGTCAGCGCGCGTTACGCCAGCTATATGGTGCTGTTTATCGCCTTCTTCAGCCATATCTCCTCCGACGCCGCGCTGGTAATCATGCCGCCGATGGGGGCGCTGATTTTCCTCGCCGTCGGGCGTCATCCCGTGGCGGGCCTGCTGTCGGCGATTGCGGGCGTGGGCTGTGGCTTTACCGCCAACCTGCTGATCGTCACCACCGACGTGCTGCTCTCTGGCATCAGCACGGAGGCGGCAAAAACCATTGATGCGGCAATGCACGTCAGCGTGATCGACAACTGGTACTTTATGGCCAGCTCGGTGATTGTCCTGACGATTGTTGGCGGGCTGATTACCGATAAAATCATCGAGCCGCGCCTGGGTAAATGGGAAGGCCGTAGCGATGAAAAGCTGGAAACCCTGAGCAAAGAGCAGCGCTTCGGCCTGCGCGTGGCTGGCGTCGTTTCGCTGGCCTTTATCGCGCTGGTGGCGCTGATGGTGGTGCCGGAAAACGGCATCTTGCGCGATCCGGTTAAACATACCGTTCTGCCCTCGCCGTTTATTCAGGGCATCGTGCCGCTGATTATCCTCTTTTTCTTTGTCGTCTCGCTCGCCTACGGTATCGCGACCGGCAAAATCCGCCGCCAGGGCGATCTGCCGCAGCTGATGATCGAGCCGATGAAGGAGATGGCGGGCTTCATCGTGATGGTGTTCCCGCTGGCGCAGTTTGTGGCGATGTTTAACTGGAGCAACATGGGCAAGTTTATGGCCGTGGGCCTGACCGACGCGCTGGAGGCTGCCGGGCTAAGCGGCGTACCGGCGTTTGTCGGCCTGGCGCTGCTGTCATCCCTGCTGTGCATGTTTATCGCCAGCGGCTCCGCCATCTGGTCGATTCTGGCCCCGATCTTCGTGCCGATGTTTATGATGCTGGGGTTCCACCCGGCGTTTGCCCAGATCCTGTTCCGCATCGCGGACTCCTCGGTAATTCCGCTGGCGCCGGTTTCGCCGTTTGTTCCGCTGTTTTTAGGCTTCCTGCAGCGCTATAAACCGGAGGCCAAACTGGGTACCTACTATTCGCTGGTTTTACCCTACCCGCTTATCTTTTTAGGGGTATGGCTGGTGATGCTGGTGGCATGGTATCTTGTCGGCCTGCCGATTGGGCCGGGGATCTACCCGAGGCTGAACTAAAGGAATGAGGATGCTGAGATTACTCGAAGATAAGATTGCGACGCCGCTCGGGCCGCTGTGGGTGATCGCGGACGAGCAGTTCTGCCTGCGCGCCGTCGAATGGGAAGAGCACAGCGACCGCATGGAAGAACTGCTTGCGATTCACTACCGCTTGCAGGGTTATGAACGTATTCGCGCCACCAACCCGGGCGGACTGAGCGACAAGCTTGCGGCCTACTTCGAAGGCGATCTCAGCATCATCGACACTCTGCCGACCGCCACGGCAGGCACGCCTTTTCAGCGCGAAGTGTGGCAGGCGCTGCGGTCCATTCCCTGCGGGCAGGTCATGCATTACGGCCAGCTCGCGGAACAGCTAGGCCGCGCAGGCGCCGCACGCGCGGTGGGTGCCGCTAACGGCTCTAACCCGGTCAGCATCGTGGTGCCGTGCCATCGCGTCATTGGCCGCAACGGCACCATGACAGGCTATGCCGGCGGCGTGCAGCGAAAAGAGTGGTTGCTGCGTCACGAAGGGTATCTCCTGCTGTAGCGCCCAGGCTTTTTGTGCTTAATTTTCTTCCGGTTAGGCTAAAAATCCATAATCAAGCTGTGGAATTTCAAGAAGATGGCGACACGTTGCCGTCTCTTGTCCTTATTGAGGGTTTGTCAGGCTTACGTACTTACCAAAAAGATGTTAAAATTGACCAATATCAATTAAGGCTTGAGCAAACCTATGATCCCGGAAAAGCGAATTATACGACGCATTCAGTCTGGCGGTTGTGCTATCCATTGCCAGGATTGCAGCATCAGCCAGCTCTGTATCCCGTTTACCCTGAATGAGCATGAACTCGATCAGCTTGATAATATCATCGAGCGCAAAAAGCCTATTCAGAAAGGGCAGACGCTGTTTAAAGCGGGAGACGAACTGAAATCGCTCTATGCTATCCGTTCTGGCACCATCAAAAGCTACACCATCACCGAACAGGGTGATGAGCAGATCACCGGCTTCCATCTGGCGGGCGACCTGGTGGGCTTTGATGCCATCGGCACGGGGCATCACCCGAGCTTTGCTCAGGCACTCGAAACCTCAATGGTTTGCGAAATCCCGTTTGAAACCCTGGACGATCTGTCCGGCAAGATGCCTAACCTGCGTCAGCAGATGATGCGTCTGATGAGCGGTGAGATCAAAGGCGATCAGGACATGATTCTGCTGCTTTCTAAAAAGAACGCAGAAGAGCGCCTGGCCGCGTTTATCTACAACCTCTCCCGCCGCTTCGCCGAGCGTGGCTTCTCGCCGCGTGAATTCCGTCTGACGATGACGCGTGGCGATATCGGTAACTACCTGGGTCTGACCGTGGAAACCATCAGCCGTCTGCTGGGCCGTTTCCAGAAAAGCGGGATGCTGGCCGTTAAAGGTAAATACATCACTATCGAAAACGGTGAAGCGCTTGCCGTTCTTGCCGGGCACGCCCGCAACGTGGCGTAACTCTCCGCATGTTGATGACCAGACTGATAAATTCTTGTGATTTATTGGTCTGGTGTAATCACTTCCGTTTCAAGATATTTTCACCGCAGCACGCCCCCACACAGCGCCCGAAAGGTTCTCGTTGAGGTTATGATTTGAGAGAAAGTTTGTTTTTCGTTTCAGTCGTGATTGCCTCTGTGACCTTTATCTTCATCTGGATCATGCTTGTCGGCCCGATGAAGGGGGAGGAAAAAACCTACGTCCAGGACTCCACGACCTTTGCGATAGCGGTGATGGTGCTGCTATTTATTGCGTTTATCGCGGTGACGACGACGGTACTTTTCCTCTGATAAATTTTCATGAAATATTGATCTGGCAAAACCTCCCCTCTGTTTCATTCAGGATATATAGGTTACTCTTTTAATTACAGACTGTGGTGACAGTAGTAAGGAGACCTGTATGGCCAAGTATCAAAACATGCTGGTAGCTATCGATCCGAATCAGGACGATCAGCCGGCATTACGACGTGCTGTGTATTTACATCAACGGATTGGTGGCAAAATCAAAGCGTTTTTGCCGATCTATGACTTCTCGTATGAGATGACCACCCTTCTGTCGCCTGACGAGCGCACCGCTATGCGCCAGGGCGTCATCAGCCAGCGTACCGCGTGGATCCGTGAACAGGCGAAGTATTACCTGGAAGCGGGCGTGCCCATTGATATTAAAGTGGTCTGGCACAACCGACCTTTTGAAGCCATCATCCAGGAAATTGTCGCCGGTGGGCACGACCTGCTGCTGAAGATGGCGCACCAGCACGACAAGCTGGAATCCGTGATCTTCACCCCGACCGACTGGCACCTGCTGCGTAAATGCCCTTGCCCGGTCTGGATGGTGAAAGACCAGCCGTGGCCTGAAGGCGGGAAAGCCGTTGTGGCGGTAAACCTCGCGAGCGAAGAGGATTACCACAACTCCCTGAACGAGAAGCTGGTGAAGGAGACCATCCAGCTTGCCGACCAGGTGAATCATACCGAAGTGCATCTGGTTGGCGCCTATCCGGTCACCCCGATTAACATTGCCATTGAGCTGCCTGAATTTGACCCGAGCGTGTACAACGACGCGATCCGCGGTCAGCATCTGCTGGCCATGAAAGCGCTGCGCCAGAAATTCAGCATCGATGAGAAAATGACCCACGTGGAAAAAGGGCTGCCTGAAGAGGTTATCCCGGATCTGGCGGAACACCTGCAGGCGGGGATTGTGGTGCTGGGCACCATCGGCCGGACCGGCATTTCTGCCGCCTTCCTCGGCAACACCGCCGAACAGGTGATCGATCATCTGCGCTGCGACCTGCTGGTCATTAAGCCAGATGATTACCAGACGCCGGTTGAGCTGGACGATCCGGAAGACGATTAATGCCAGCGCCACCCGGTAATAAAAAAACCGCCGAATTCGGCGGTTTTTTCGTATCAACGCAACTTACAGCGCTTTCAGAATCGCATCCACGCTGGCTTTGGCGTCGCCAAACAGCATGTGGGTGTTCTCTTTGAAGAACAGCGGGTTCTGAACCCCGGCATAGCCGGTATTCATGGAGCGTTTGAAGACGATTACGTTCTGCGCCTTCCACACTTCCAGAACAGGCATACCAGCGATTGGGCTACCCGGATCGTCCTGTGCAGCAGGGTTAACGGTATCGTTAGCGCCAATGACCAGCACGGTGTCGGTATCAGAGAAATCATCGTTGATCTCGTCCATCTCCAGCACGATGTCGTAAGGCACTTTCGCCTCCGCCAGCAGCACGTTCATGTGGCCAGGCAGACGCCCTGCCACCGGGTGAATACCAAAGCGAACCTTGATGCCCCGCGCGCGCAGCTTCTCGGTGATTTCCGCAACCGGATACTGCGCCTGCGCCACCGCCATGCCGTAGCCCGGGGTGATGATCACGGAATGCGAGTTTTTCAGCATGTCTGCGGTATCTTCCGCAGAAATTTCACGGTGCTCACCCACTTCTTCATCCGCACTGGAAGAAGAGCCATCGGTCCCGAAACCACCGGCGATAACGCTGATGAACGAGCGGTTCATCGCCTTACACATGATGTAAGACAGGATCGCACCGGAAGAACCCACCAGCGCACCGGTGACGATCAGCAGGTCGTTGCTCAGCATAAAGCCTGCCGCCGCCGCCGCCCAACCGGAGTAGGAGTTCAGCATCGAGACAACCACCGGCATATCCGCACCGCCGATGGACGCCACCAGGTGCCAGCCAAACGCCAGTGCAATAATGGTCATTACCAGCAACGCCAGCACCTGCAGGCCCACGCTTTCGGTACGCACGAAGACCACCAGCAGTACAAACGACACCACCAGCGCCGCCAGGTTCAGCTTATGACGGTTTGGCAGCATCAGCGGCTTAGAGGAGATCTTCCCGCGCAGCTTGCCGAACGCCACAATAGAGCCGGTGAAGGTCACCGCACCGATGAAGATACCGAGGAACACTTCCGTCAGGTGGATGTTCACCAGAATCGGTTCCAGGCCCGGTTCGTGGTACAGGTAGCTATTGAAGCCCACCAGCACCGCCGCCAGACCCACGAAGCTGTGCAGAATAGCAACCAGCTCCGGCATCTCTGTCATTTCAACGCGTTTTGCCAGGCGAATACCAATCGCGCCGCCGATGATCATCGCCACCAGGATCCACGCCACGTTGCCGGTATCCGGCCCGAAGATGGTGGCAATCAGCGCAATCGCCATCCCGGCGATACCAAAGTTATTTCCCTGCTGAGACGTTTCGTGTTTGGAAAGCCCCGCCAGACTGAAAATAAACAGGATTGCAGCAACAATGTATGCGGCTGTCACTAATCCTCCAGACATATGCTACCCCTTAGCCTTTACGAAACATTTTCAGCATGCGCTGAGTCACGGTGAAACCACCGAAAATATTGATACTGGCGATCAGCACCGCGATAAAGCTCAGGAAGCTGATCCAGCCGCCGTGACCAATCTGCAGTAACGCCCCCACCACGATGATCCCGGAGATGGCGTTGGTTACCGACATCAGCGGCGTATGCAGCGCATGAGAGACGTTCCACACCACGTAGTAGCCCACGACGCAGGAGAGCGCGAAGACGGTAAAGTGGCCGAGGAACTCTTTTGGCGCGACGTCAGCCAGCCAGCCGAACAGAATAATCACCAGCGCCATAATCGCGTATTTGCGCCACGGAGAAGCCGGTTTGGCGGGTTCTTTTGGCTCAGGCGCCGCTTTCGGTGCCGCCTGAGGCTGAGCAGAAACCTGAATAGGCGGCGCAGGCCAGGTAATTTCACCTTCACGGACAACGGTGACGCCGCGCACAACAACATCGTCGAAATCAACGGTGACGTTGCCGTCCTTCTCTTTGCAAAGCAGCTTCAGCAGGTTGACGAGGTTGGTGCCGTAGAGCTGAGAAGACTGCGTTGGCAGACGGCCCGGCAGATCGGTATAGCCGATCACCTTCACGCCGTTAGCGGTCGTGGTTATCTGATTCGGTACGGTATATTCACAGTTACCGCCGTTTTGGGCGGCCAGGTCGACAATCACGCTGCCCGGCTTCATGGAGTCAACCATCTCACGGGTAATCAGCTTCGGCGCCGGTTTACCCGGGATAAGCGCGGTGGTGACAATAATGTCGACATCTTTCGCCTGGGCGGCGAAGAGTTCCATTTCGGCTTTGATAAAGGCTTCGGACATCACCTTCGCGTAACCATCGCCGCTGCCTGCTTCTTCCTTGAAGTCCAGCTCAAGGAATTCGGCGCCCATACTCTGGACCTGTTCCTTTACTTCAGGACGGGTGTCAAAGGCGCGTACGATAGCGCCGAGACTGTTTGCCGCACCGATTGCGGCAAGGCCCGCCACGCCCGCGCCAATCACCATTACTTTCGCCGGAGGGACTTTACCCGCGGCGGTGATTTGACCGGTAAAGAAGCGACCAAATTCGTGGGCCGCTTCAACAATGGCGCGGTAGCCGGCAATGTTTGCCATGGAGCTTAAGGCATCCAGCGACTGCGCGCGCGAAATGCGCGGCACGGAGTCCATCGCCATCACGGTCACACCACGGGCCGCCAGCTTCTCCATCAGCTCCGGGTTTTGCGCAGGCCAGATGAAGCTCACCAGGGTCGTTCCCGGATTCAGCAGCGCAATCTCACTCTCTTCCGGTGCGTTGACCTTCAGAATCACCGGCGACTGCCAGACGTCAGCACCGTCGACCACGTCCGCACCGGCCTGGATAAAGGCCTCGTCATCGAAACTCGCCAGTTTGCCCGCGCCGCTTTCAACCGCGACCGTAAAACCCAGTTTAAGCAGTTGCTCCACCGTTTTCGGTGTTGCCGCTACGCGGGTTTCATTGGCTAACCGTTCTTTTGGTACCCCAATACGCATAGTTTTCCCTTCCATCGGTTTTTGATGATGGTTTATCGATAAATGCCCGCGGTTTGTATCAATTTTCGCCATCGCGCGAGCGACGAGAGATGATTAACCCCGGAAAATAAAACAGTAACAAACTGTCTATAACCTACTGAAAATAGCGCCCGCGATCTACCGCCAGAAAACACTATTTCTTACTTTATCTGTGAAAAATAAGCGATCGGCGTCACTGACAGTGATATTTACCTTAAATTCACTGCCAGAACCGATAAATCGCGCAAGCGAAGCGGCAAAAACATGATATAGCGCCATAAGAGAACAACTTATTAACATTAAATTAACTTGTAAAAGTCATATGCTTTATCAGTTTTACTTGTCAAACGCGTGTTTTTTCAACATATCACTAAATGTTATCGAATTCGGTGATTCAGTAAGCACAGGCAGTGAAAAATGGCGCAGACAGCGACGGGTTTTAAATGCAATAATCGGGACCGTCTCAAATTAACAACAATACCAGTACATGGTTTGCGCAAGGCGAAGGATCATTTTTATGAAGCTTAAGAACACACTCCTGGCGTCCGCACTTCTCTCCGCGACCGCCCTGTCTGCGAATGCCGCAACAGAGTTAACGCCGGAGCAAGCGGCAGCGTTAAAACCTTTTGACCATACGGTCATTGTGGGTCGTTATAATTCTATTGGCGACGCCGTCGCCGCTGCATCAAAAGCCGCTGATAAAAACGGGGCGGCCTCGTTTTATGTCGTTGACCAGTCCGATTACGGCAACAGCGGTAACCTGCGCGTGACCATCGCGCTGTTCAAAGACAATGCGCCCAAAGCTGACGCACCTAAGAACCGCGTCATCAACGGTGTTGTTGAACTGCCGAAAGATCAGGCGATTGAGCTGGAACCTTACGACACCGTCACCGTTCAGGGCTTCTATCGCAGCCAGCCTGAAGTGAACGATGCCATCACCAAAGCCGCGAAAGAGAAAGGGGCCTACTCCTTCTTCATCGTACGTCAGGTCGATGCTAACCAGGGTGGCAACCAGCGTATTACCGCGTTCATCTATAAAAAAGATGCGAAAAAACGTGTTCTGCAGAGCCCGGATGCCATCCCGGCGAATTCAGAAGCAGGCCGCGCGGCAATCGCAAAAGGCGGCGAAGCAGCGAAGAAAGTTGAAATTCCAGGCGTAGCAACGACGGCAGCCCCAAGCGCTGAAGTGGGTCGTTTCTTCGAAACGCAGTCCACGAAGGGTGGCCGTTACTCCGTTACGCTGCCTGACGGTACCAAAATTGAAGAGCTGAACAACGCCACTGCAGCGCAGATGGTGCCGTTCGACAGCATCAAGTTTACCGGCAACTACGGCAACATGACGGAAGTCTCTTACCAGGTTGCGAAGCGTGCGGCGAAGAAAGGGGCGAAGTACTACCACATCACCCGCCAGTGGCAGGAACGTGGTAACAACGTGACCATCAGCGCCGATCTGTACAAGTAACAATATCGTTGACGAAAGGCGGCGCAATGCCGCCTTTTTTTGTTACTTTTTTTGAATTTCTGCCTCACGTCATTGCATGCATTCGTTACACTCCGTAAAATCCCGCGCCTTAGTGTGATCCACCATTTTTATGCGCCTGAGCGAAATAATTATTCTGGATTTTGACCTTTCATAACAGGAAGCCAATGGAAAAGAAACTTGGCCTGAGTGCTCTGACTGCACTCGTTTTAAGCTCAATGCTGGGTGCGGGCGTATTCAGTTTGCCGCAAAATATGGCGGCCGTTGCCAGCCCCTCCGCGCTCATCATTGGCTGGGGCATTACGGGTGTCGGCATACTGCTGCTGGCCTTCGCCATGCTGCTGCTCACCCGCATTCGCCCGGATCTTGACGGCGGCATTTTCACCTATGCGCGTGAAGGTTTCGGCGAGCTGGTTGGCTTCTGTTCCGCGTGGGGATACTGGCTGTGTGCCGTTATCGCCAACGTTTCTTACCTGGTGATCGTCTTCTCGGCGCTCAGTTTCTTTACCGATACGCCTGAGCTGCGCCTCTTTGGCGACGGAAATACCTGGCAGTCTATTTTGGGCGCCTCGGTGTTGCTCTGGTTCGTCCACTGGCTGGTGTTGCGTGGCGTACAAACGGCCGCCAGCATCAACCTGGTGGCGACGCTGGCGAAACTGGTTCCGCTCGGCCTGTTTATCGTTCTGGCCTTTATTGCGTTCCGTATGGACGTTTTCAGGCTTGATTTCAGCGGCGTTGCGCTGGGCGTTCCCGTCTGGGAGCAGGTGAAAAACACTATGCTGATTACCCTGTGGGTGTTCATCGGCGTTGAAGGCGCGGTCGTGGTTTCTGCCCGGGCCAGGAATAAACGCGATGTGGGCCGCGCCACGCTGCTGGCCGTACTGGCCGCGCTCGGGGTCTATCTGCTGGTGACGCTGCTGTCGCTGGGCGTGGTGGCGCGGCCTGAGCTGGCTGAAATGCGTAACCCGTCAATGGCGGGCCTGATGGTGAAAATGCTCGGTCCCTGGGGCGACGTGGTGATTGCCGCAGGGCTGATCGTCTCCGTCTGCGGCGCTTACCTGAGCTGGACCATCATGGCGGCTGAAGTGCCGTTCCTGGCCGCGACGCACAAGGCGTTTCCACGCCTGTTTGCCCGTCAAAACCAAAACAGCGCGCCGTCGGCATCGCTTTGGCTGACCAACATCAGCGTTCAGGTTTGTCTGGTGCTGATCTGGCTCACAGGTTCAGACTATAACACCCTGCTGACCATCGCCTCGGAGATGATTCTGGTACCCTATTTCTTAGTGGGTGCGTATCTGTTAAAAATTGCCTCACGCCCGGCGCATTATGTCGTGGGTGTCGGAGCCTGTATTTACGGCCTGTGGTTGTTGTATGCTTCCGGGCCTATGCATCTGCTGCTGTCGGTGGTGCTGTACGCGCCGGGTCTGCTGGTGTTTATCTATGCCCGCCGCACGCATCAGCTGGAGAACGCGCTGAAACGCCGTGAGATGGCATTAATTGGACTGTTACTGGTTGCGGCCCTGCCGGCAACCTGGATGTTAATGGGATAGCATCGCCTTTCCCATTGTTGAACTGTAAAGGAGAATACGATGGGAAATGCACCGCTTCGCCCAATACTGATTACCGGTGGAGGCCGCCGTATCGGCCTCGCCCTCGCCCATCACTTTCTCAACCTTCGCCATCCGGTCATTGTCAGCTACCGTACGGAATATCCGTCGATTGAAGGCTTACGCAAAGCCGGGGCGGTCTGCATTCAGGCTGATTTTTCGACCGATGAAGGCATTCTGGCTTTCGCGGAAAAGGTAAAAGCCACCACGACGGGACTGCGCGCCGTGATCCATAACGCCAGCGCATGGCGAGCCGAAAAACCCGGTACGTCACTCAGCGAAACGATCTCCGCCATGCTGCAGATCCACGTCAATGCCCCTTATCTGCTTAACCACGCGCTGCAGGATCTGCTGCGCGGCCATGGGCACGCGGCGGGCGATATTATTCACTTCACCGATTATGTGGTGGAGCGCGGCAGCGACAAGCACATCGCCTACGCGGCCAGTAAAGCCGCTCTGGATAATATGACGCGCTCGTTTGCCCGCAAGCTCGCGCCCGAGGTGAAGGTGAACGCCATCGCCCCGGCGATGATTTTGTTTAACGAAAACGATGATGCGGAGTATCGCCAGCAGGCCCTGAATAAGTCGCTGATGAAAATTGCCCCAGGCGAAAAAGAGGTGATTGACCTTGTGGATTACCTGCTCACCAGCTGCTATGTCACCGGCAGAACCTTTGCCGTGGACGGCGGCCGCCCGCTGCGCTAGTGAAAGCGGCTCCAGAAGAAAATTAACACCCAGGCGCTGAGTGCCCAGCAGACCACCGCCCCGCTCAGCGCCAGGGGAAGACGCAGAAAACCGGTGAAATACCACAGCGAAAGCAGGTAGAGAAAATACGGAATGATAGACCACATGCCAAACACGATGGTTGTGCGTAACGCTTCCGTGCCCCGCTCAGACGCCACGATATAGTGAGCGATCAGCGCAAAGGTCGGAAACAGCGGGATTAGCCCTGCAATGTAGTAGTTTTTCGTTTTTGCCAGAATGCCAATCAGTAATACCACCAGCGCGCCCAGCGCGGCTTTAATCACCAGCCCCATATTT
Source organism: Enterobacter dykesii (assembly GCF_008364625.2). Classification (NCBI taxonomy): domain Bacteria; kingdom Pseudomonadati; phylum Pseudomonadota; class Gammaproteobacteria; order Enterobacterales; family Enterobacteriaceae; genus Enterobacter; species Enterobacter dykesii. The sequence continues at coordinate 1,970,439 of NZ_CP126604.1, read as the reverse complement.
TCCCTATAACAATCAAGTAACAATAAGAGCCAGAATAACGGAACCGGCGTTAATTTTGAAAGATTAATGGAAGGTTAAGGTTCCGCGGTGTATGTTGGCTTTTTTCACGAAAACAGACGCTGTATGAATAAGATTGTTTATGTTGAAGACGAACCTGAAGTCGGGCAGCTGATCGCGGCCTATCTGGGTAAACATGATATGGACGTCATTGTTGAGCCTCGCGGCGATCGCGCCGAAGAGGTGGTCGTCCGTGAAAACCCGGATCTGGTATTGCTGGATATCATGCTGCCAGGAAAAGACGGCATGACGCTCTGCCGCGACCTGCGCGCCCGGTGGGAAGGCCCTATCGTCCTGCTCACCTCTCTGGACAGCGATATGAACCACATTTTGTCGCTGGAGATGGGTGCCAATGACTACATTCTGAAAACCACACCGCCTGCCGTCCTGCTTGCCCGCCTGCGCCTGCATTTGCGCCAGCACGCCAGCGTCGAACGCGAATCGCCCGCGCCGTCACTGACGCCGCACAAAGCGATGCGCTTCGGTACGCTGTCTATTGACCCCATTAACCGCCAGGTGCTGCTCTCCGGCGAGCTTATCGCCCTCTCCACCGCAGACTTTGACCTGCTGTGGGAGCTGGCAACGCACGCCGGGCAAATCATGGACCGCGACGCGCTGCTGAAAAACCTGCGCGGCGTGAGCTATGACGGCATGGACCGCAGCGTTGACGTAGCGATTTCGCGTCTGCGCAAAAAGCTGCAGGATAACGCTACCGAGCCCTACCGCATTAAAACCGTGCGTAACAAGGGTTATCTGTTTGCCCCGCACGCCTGGGAAACCTGATTCCGTTATCTGGCTAGCATAACGTGCGCGAAATGAAGGTATTACACAGCAATGCCCTCTCTTTCGCGCATTTATTTTTACGTTTGCGCAACAATTAACTTGCTAAGCACGCGAACTATCCCATAATTAAATCTTCATCCATCCTTTCTACAGCCAGCACTGCCCCGGCGACATGCAGACTCTTTTTTCCCCGTGAAGCTCTCACGATACATCTCCCATAAAATCTTGAAATGAGGATTTAAGCCCATGAAATATGTATAGCTACAGTCAGGTAGAAGCCATCAAAACCAATCTGGAATGGATTGTTAATCAGGCTGCGCTTAGCCATTCCTCCCCCTCACGCGCCGATCAAAAAGCGCTCTTTGGTCTCCTTGAGCTCATCCAGACTTACGAAATACTTCTGGATTTGATTAACGAATTCGGTACCGATGTGATTGATATGCACATTGCGGAAGGACTGGCCATAACGGAAACACTCATCGCCAAGGTAAAAAACAGCGCAATTGCCATGTAACACGCTCCTCAGAAATGAAAATATCGACGGGTTTTCACGTATATTCTGCACAAAGCGTTTTTTCGGTGAGACCCATTGAAAAAGCTGTTTGTGCAGTTTTAGTGTGCAGAAAATTCGCAACTCATTGAAATGGCTTTATTTGTCATGGTATCAGTGAGTTAGCCAGAAACGTTTAACGGAAATATACGGACATGCACGGTCTTTTTGATGCCCCTATCGGTGTCCCTTCTTTCAAAATGCCCCCAAATTTGCCCCCAATATTCCCCTGTTTTGCGAAGCTCCTTCCGGGTTCGCAACACTCTGCTTTACGTCTCTCTATCTGATCAGCATGGTCGCCACGAATTCGTTTGTAAGACTTAACCAGCGCACCTCTTTTTCTCCCTGCCCTATACTTTCAGTCTGATATCTGGCTGGAGGTTTCTATGTGTGGACGCTTTGCACAAGCCCAAACCCGTGAAGAATATCTGGCATACCTCGCAGATGAAGCCGATCGAGACATCGCATTCGACCCTGAGCCGATTGGACGTTACAACGTGGCTCCAGGCACGAAGGTCCTGTTGCTAAGCGAACGAAACGAGCAGTTACATCTTGATCCTGTATTATGGGGTTATGCCCCGGGATGGTGGGATAAAGCACCCCTGATTAATGCGCGCGTCGAAACGGCGGCCACCAGCAGAATGTTTAAACCTCTATGGCAACATGGCCGCGCGATCTGCTTCGCCGATGGATGGTTCGAGTGGAAAAAAGAAGGTGACAAAAAACAGCCCTACTTCATTCACCGTGCCAATGGCCAACCAATATTTATGGCAGCGATCGGCAGCACACCATTTGAGCGTGGTGATGAAGCTGAGGGTTTTCTTATAGTGACATCGGCAGCGGATAAAGGTCTGGTCGACATTCACGACCGCCGGCCACTTGTTTTGTCACCAGAAGCGGCACGTGAGTGGATGCGGCAGGATATTGGTGGGAAAGAAGCTGAAGAGATCGCAGCCGACGGCACTGTGCCAGCTGAGATGTTTATCTGGCATGCAGTGGCCCGTGATGTTGGAAATGTAAAAAATCAGGGGAGAAAATTGATAGAACAAACAAATATATAATCTGCCGTACTTTTGATGCGCACTTTATATTTGGTTAAATATTATCTTATCTTAAGAAAGGAATATATTTGCAGCCATCGGACCACTAAGTCCATTTATACGATAAAATTCAACACGAACACCTGGCTTTAACGTTTGACTTTCACTATTACTTAACGCAGAAACATGCAAAAAAACATCTTTTCTGCCATCTGATGGGATAATCAATCCCTTTCCGCTCTTGAAGTCAAAACTTTTGACAATTCCTGTCATTTTACGAGACAAATATTTTCCTAATGGTAATCCAGATTTCACTATACAGGATCAGTTAATAATAGCTAACACTATTTTAACGGCCTTCTAGAAGGCTAAGATAAAATTTGCTTAATCATTCAACACGTGCCTTAATGGTTCGGCTGATTCGGTGCGATGATGAATCTAACTTTTCCAAAAGCCGTTCTCATAACTAGGTGTTATCTCTGATATCCCTCCTCTTGAGTCCATACATATACCAGCATACGTTTCTTATCATGAGCTTGCTTGTCAGTTTGAAATGTTCAAACGGAGTTTGTATGTCATCTAAAATCATAGGTCTTGTTAAGTGGTTTAACGAAGATAAGGGGTTTGGCTTTATCTCCCCACTCGATGGAAGTAAAGATGTTCTCGTTCACACTTCTTCCCTGCTGGGAGAAACATTTAATACTCTTTTTGAAGGACAAAAAGTCAAATTCGCTATCATAGCTGGAACTAAAGGTCCAGTCGCTGCCAATGTAACACTTTGCGATAGATAATTTTTAGATGGTTTGCTTAAGCCAGCATGACTTTATCAGTGAAAGGTGATGTTCGGTTACTCACATCATTACAACAGGCCAGCATATTTACTTACCATCAAGTTTGCTGACCGATGTGATGAAATGCAGGACTGCTGCATGAACAGTCTCAAAGCAGAAGCTAACTGCTTATAAAATACTAAAGTGCGTAAGAGGTTAGGCAGCCTCCAAAAGCATCACTTCTTATTTTTTTAATAATTTTTTTAGAAGCGCTGGGAAGATTTGAACAAAGCACAGCAGTATGGGCACACCAACTGAGCCCCCTTTTGTACACGATTGTAACTATGTTCGGAATCTTTTGAGCAGTTTGGACAAGGACATTTTACTAAATAATTTCGGCGGAATTGAGTGTTTTTACGTGCAGACATAGACTTCTCCAGTTCAAATGGACCGTTACAGTACACGTTAAGAAAGTATAATGCTTGTTTTAATTTCGAAAGAGGCAAAAAAAATGAACAAACAGAACCCTTTCGACCACCTGCAGGGGCTAGAAACCCTCAAAATACATGGTGATATATGAAAAAAGTAATCGTTTTTTTTAATGGTAAGCCAAGTAAAGTTATCACTGTGCTTAAAGGTGTGACATCAATACGCGAAGAATATCCTAATGGAGAAGTGATAAACCTTCAGATAATGTCAGCAGGTTTTCCCTCTTTAACAGGTGACCATGAAGTGGTCCATGTGGCATCAGATCGAGAGCTTACCTCTCAGGAAATATTAGATGCGGCGCAGAAGTATCTTTGACGCCAGGGATTCAACACAGACATTCATGAAATCATTATTATAACTACGTTTAATTATTATAGCCTGCTTAACGCAGGCTTTTTTTACCCCCACACAAACATTTATAATTAAGACATGTACATCCAACACCATGGCAATATGACTTTATTGCTGAGGCAACCATAAGGCTTCCATGAAAATCCTGCATTACACAGTATTAATAGTTCTTGAGGCCCCATTCTCAGATAATAATATCAACCCTCTTATCTTGGGTCTCTTGCATGACCGAAACTATTCAAGTAAGTCAAACCGAGGTGTCAAACTTCCATCCCATGCATTCATTGGTTCAGAGGGTCAGGCAGTTTTAGAGTGGGAGTCTGAAAAAGATGGAGCAGAAAAACTAAAAAAAAGACTCTACCAGATGCTGCATGGAATTACACGTTTAGAAAAATCTCCCACAGCAATTTTTCTAATGATTTGCCCAGAAGATAAAACCTTAACCTTTGTCTCAAGACTTAAAGTAAAAAAATGAACATCGATATTTTAACCTTCACCATCTGAAAATTCCGTGACCGTGAAAACTGCGAAAGAAAATCATGAGGCACATCAGTAAATATTGTATCATTTGCTAAGCATTGCTGATACATTCGGTTTAATGATGAATCCTCCTAAGCGGCAGGGCTAATTAACATGATGATTTGTATATCCAGCGGCTCATCCTGAATTTCTGAAGCAGCGAGTCACGAGTGGTTAGTTCAATGACTCACCGGGAGGCACTCGGCATCATACCCATAAGCCCCTGTATAATTGCAGGGGCTTATTTACATTACAAAAGCATAGTAGTAGACATATTAATCTTAATACTCATAGCCGATAATTAGGTTCGAATGAATATACCGTTTAAAGGATCATCTAACTTTTATTAGGTCTGAATACCTCGTAGTATACCGTGGAGATAACATATCCCGTTTCATCTGCCACTGCTGCTGTATGCCCTGCCCGGCAAAATAAAGCGTTCCCTTTCCATCTTTCCCGTTCAGATAATCCAGAACTTCCATCAACCTCTCGCTACCAGCACGCGGCGCGTTCTCATCGAACAGGTTGAGCTGGGCCACGCCTTGGCTGAAAAAATCCCCAAGCATGATCCCTGCCTTCTGGTACCGGTGGCCATCCTTCCAAATTTTGTCCAGACACTTTACAGCGGTGTTGATGATGTCGCGAGAATCCTGAGTGGGGGTGAGAAGCTTCATGGACGCACTGTTACCGTAATACGGCTCGTTAAGCGCAAAGGGAGAGGTTTTCACGAACGTAGAGATAAAGCGGCAGTACTGATGTTCACCCCGCAGTTTTTCAGCACCACGGGCGGCATAGCTGCAAATAGCCTGGCGCATCTGTTCATACTCAGTAACGCGTTCGCCGAATGACCGGCTGCAGACGATTTCCTGCTTAGCTGGTGCAAACTCCTCCAGATCCAGACATGGTTCGCCGCGTAGTTCCCGGACAGTTCGCTCCAGGACGACATTGAAGTGCTTTCGAATAATCCACGTACTCTGCTCTGAGAGGTCGAGAGCCGTTTTGATGCCCATGGCGTTCAGCTCCTTACTGATGCGCCTGCCGACGCCCCAGACGTCCTCCACCGGAACCAGAGCAAGCAGTCGGCGCTGGCGATCAAGATTGGATAGGTCCACTACCCCGCCCGTTTGCCGCTGCCATTTTTTGGCGGCATGGTTTGCGAGCTTAGCGAGGGTTTTGGTCTGCGCGATGCCAACCCCAACTGTCAGGTGCGTACGCTTTAGAACTGTAGCGCGGATCTCTTTCCCGAAGTCAGTCAGGTCCCGGCAGTTGCGAACGCCAGTCAGGTCGCAAAAAGCTTCATCGATACTGTAAATTTCGACGCGGGGGCTCATTTCCTCAAGCGTCGTCATTACCCGGTTCGACATGTCTGCGTACAGCTCGTAGTTGCTGCTGAAGCAAACAACCCCAGCGCGCCGAAATAAGTCCTTTTGCTTGAAGAAAGGCTCTCCCATTGTAATTCCAGCGGCCTTGGCCTCGGCGCTGCGTGCGATCACACAGCCATCGTTATTCGAGAGAACGACAACCGGTCGCCCTTTCAAATCGGGCCGAAATACCGTCTCGCATGATGCGTAGAACGAATTCACATCACAGAGCGCAAACATACTCAGCTCGCCGATTTGACTATGAAAGTAACAACGCCGAAAACGTCGAGCGTATCTTCGCTGCCTACAACAATCGGGCTATAGGCGCTATTCATTGGGATGAGTTGGACAGTTGGACGTAGCTGCAGGCGTTTAACAGTAAATTCCCCTTCCACCGCGGCGATGACAATGTCACCGTGCTCAGCTGTGCGCGAACTGTCCACCACAAGCAGATCACCATCGCTGATCCCGGCTTCGATCATTGAATCACCTGCGGCTTTGACGAAGTATGTTGAGCTCGGGTGAGCGACAAGTAACTCATTGAGATCGATGCGCTGTTCAACGTAATCAGCCGCAGGGCTTGGGAAACCACACTGTACTAAGTCACTGAAAAGCGGGAGAGCGATAATTTCTCGCAGTTCTGTTGGCCTAATGAAGTCCATTGCGCACACCTCTAGCACTGTTTTTATATACAGTAGTTGTGTTTGTATGTGTCCGCAAGATACAGGCCCTACCATTACTGCTTAAAGCTTCGCCGTTTCGCTTGTAAGTTTCTCTCTCGTTTCGAATTATGACTTTTGTAAATTATTCGCTTCAAACTCCATTTGAGTAGTTTTAATCCAAAGCCCCTACATCCAGTTCTTTGATTAGCCTTTTGATGCAACTAACTTCATCCATTAGCGCAAGGATGGCTTCATGGTGAAGGGCGGCGGCCACACCGAAGGTATCGACTGATTTTACATCCTCTATTTCTGAGCCATCTCGTAACGTTGTTTTTCCATATGATTTAACTGCTTCAGGAAAAACCTTCTCAACTTCCTGAGCAATGAAGCCATACCCATGCGCAGGAGTGTCGAGGCGATCCCATTCAACGCCTCGAAGCTGCTGCATTTTCATAAGTGGATCAGCGATTACCGTTACATTCTCTTTGATACGCTCATCAGATGCCGTTACCCAATTGCCTGTGGCAGCGCCATTGGAATGGAAAACCCAGGTGACCATCCCTTCCTGATTAGACCCTTTCAGGTTTAGTGTGACATTATCAAAATTAGCCCCGCCACCACGGGCTCCCCCGAAAGACCATTCTCCTGTATACCAGGTGCCTTTGATGAGGTTGACGTAATTACCTGTATTTGGGTTATAGCCACTGGCCACGACCAGGCTGATGCCGTTATTCATCAATCCACCGCCACCATTATCCCCTGAATTGATGGCAAATCCGGGGTTACCGTTAATCCCTGGCTGGACTGTAATTGGGCTCGTAATTTTCCCACCCGCTTTCTGATCGACAGTATTTAAGCGCGAATCATCGCCTGCGGCTACCGTTCCAGCCGCAGTTCCGACGTCCATGGTGGCGCTGTCTCCCAAACCGAGGTTTGTGCGAGCGCCTGATTCGGTTGTCGATCCGGTACCGCCTTGGTTAACAGGCACTGCCCCGCCGCTCTTCGTTGCCATATTGTCAGACAGATATTTCCATGAAGGGCCGTTGAAGGTAGTGCCGTCTGGCAGCTTCACTGTGATGTTTCCAGCGGCGGTGTAAACCTGCTGCCAGTTCTGTTTGTCGTAATTCAGTCCACGCAGTGCTTCAGCACTTTGCGCCACCAGCGCGGCAGTTACCATGTTCAGCGCCACGCGGGGAACTGCTGACCAGGCCGCACCGGATTGCGTTGGCCCGGTAAAGTTGCTGACCAGCGTCAACTGGGTATTGCTCTCGACTGATTTGACTGGCAGCGTATACGGAACGCCGCCCACAGTAGAGACAATGAAGTCACTTGCAGCGATTTCAGTTGCAAATGCCGTTCCGCTACCACCAACAATAGCGGACCCGTTTGTGAGGGTAATTGTACCTGCCGACATAAAAAACTCCTGAGCTCAGATAATAAAAAACCCGCCGAAGCGGGTTCTTGTTTTGTTCATTTTGAACAGGTCGACCTGGTGAAGTTATTTTTGCTCACCCATCGCCAGTTGAAGGGGTAGCCTGCTCTATATTCTGTCTGACTGGCTACTTTACGCACACCATAAATCTGTACCGACTGAACCTGGCCACCAATAAGCGCTTCTGCCTCGCATAATGGTTCCTGCTTTTGCAGAACTGAACCGGAGCAAGCAGAAAGAAACAGGCAGAATACCATCGCGAATATTATTTTTGTCATTTCACACCTTGGCTAGTTTTTAATAAGTAAAACTAACGCAGCGGTATTAAAATATAAAATAGATATAACAGATCAATTAAGTGAATTTGATCGCTTAAAACGATCAATCATAGGCGGCGGTGTTGATAGCCGTCAAAGCTATTCCAGTCGTTGTCCCACCCGCAGCAGAACCGGTAGCCGTTGTCGAGGGCGCGGCATTAATTCTGGTTGATGAACCATTAAACCGACATCCCGAGTAGGCTGTGATATTCACAATAGTGGGTGGTTTAGTGTTATTGTTCTGGATGATCTGGGAGCCAAGAATAGCGGGTGCCACCGCATAACTACCAGGCAGAGTGACGTCAATATTAATTCCACCTGTCGTAGCTCCAGGCGTCCCAACAGTCACAAGGTCACTCAGTATCCGACTCTCGTTTGTCAGAACCAACTTCCCGGTGGCATCCCAGATAGCAAATCCCCATTTTGGCAATGTCTGAGGATAAATAGCAAAGATGTAAGCCGTTAATGTATGTGCCTGTCCATAGGCATTGCTTGATCCAACAAGAATATTTCCTCCTGATCTGGCTGCAGTAACCATAGTAGGCTGAGCAGTATCACTCGTTTTGCAAAAAACCATTGCTGGGTAAGAAACGTCCAGAGCTATTGTTGCAGATGCACCGTGATATGCCCCGCTTGCTACTGAGTTAACCACTGCCCTCCTGTAGAGACAAAATGGCGTGGACTGAGGCGTAATAAAGGGATTTCCATTATCCAGAGCTATCAGTGCGCCATAATCTGCCATTATGCTTTCTCCACAAAAACTACGAGCTCACATTCAGAGGCTGGAAAGTTTCCAATCCCTGCGCTGTTTGCTGCTCCAAGAGTTATCGTATTTCCGCTGGCGACGATACTGCGCCCTACCGAGACCGCCCCCTTATCCAGAGAAACGACAAACCCGACCTTCATTCCTGCCGGAATGGTAAACGACCAGCTTCCAGAGTTTTGCCCCTCAGAAAGTTGAATACGTCCGACCACTGAAACTGGCTTAATACCATAATTGTTCGGATTGCCATTGGCATCCCATGTCTGAATGCCCCACGTCATTAAAATACCCCTGTAAGTTTACCTATCTGTACGCGGAGAACGCCGTTCGCATCCCTGATGCTGTCAGTAACGTTCGTGGTCTTTCTTGCACCCTGCCCGTCACTGCCGTAGTTCTCCCAGGCCCCCCCTTTATCCAGCTTCCACCCGGACTGCCCTGGGACGTAATTGTTGGACTGGATGAAGTTGCCAATTTTGGCATTGGTGATCGTGCCATCCTGAATAAACGCTGAGCTCATAAAGACCTGACCATTAACCACCGCAAACGGTGAATACTGGGTATCACCACTGCCACTCATCAATACAAACTGATTAGCGTTGAACCCAATACGGGTAACTACTGGTTTCCCGGCCTCAGCAAGCACAGCAATCGACATCCCGGCGTTGTACATCACCCCGTTTATCCTCACGCCTGTTTTGAGGGTGTAGATTGCCGAAGCACCGGAGGCATCGACGACGGCTGTGAGCTTGTCTTCCAGGGAAGCGGTGACGTTGTCGATCTGCGCCTGCACCTGTGTCGACATTTCGGCCATTGCCCTATCCACCTCAGCAATAGTCGTTTTCACAACCAGGATATCGGCACGTACCTCTCCGTATTGCGCCCATTGATGTTCAACTGTTCCGTGGTTAGCCAGCGCGTTCTGCATTGCGGCTTCAAGATTGGTATCAATATCGCTGGTCAGGCGGTCGCCGTCGGCCGAGGTAAGGAAATCGTCTGCTATTTCACCCAGATAATCATCAGCATTATCGTTAGACATCCCCCTGATCCAGTCGGTGTACCCGGACTCGTTGCCCGTTCTGTCAACCAGCTGTGCGCGATACCAGAATTCCTGCCCGGCTTTCAGCCCAAGCTGCGTATATTCAGCAGATGGATAAGGTACGTCCGAAAGCAGCAACGGATCGGAAAAGTCACTGTTGGCCGTGTACTGGATTTCTGTTTTGAGGGTATCGCCGGTGTTTCCCGGGAACCCCCAGTTCAGACGAATACCCCAGTTGATGGCCGTAGCCATAAAGCCCACTGGCTTGGGCGGATTGCCCACTTTGCCGGTCAACGTCTTCTCTTCTGAATATCCCCACCCGGAAGAAATTTCCGCTGCGTTGATAGCTCGCACGCGCACCAGGTACCGTCCGGCGTAGATGCCGGAAACGTCAAAGGAAGTGGTGGAGCTGCGAGGTACGTTAACCCAGTTCCCGTCGTTGCGGCGCCACTGCGCCTCATAGGCGATGGCATTTTGTGCCTGGTCCCAGCTTACGCGCATGGTTTCGACGCTGATATTTTGCTGAATCACCGAAAACGAGCTGATCGCGATGTTGACTGGCGGCGACTGATTGCCTGGAGGGATGACACTTACCGGCCGCTGATCTATAACGGCACCTGTATCGATACGGGCATATTTATCCGGATCGTGATTTGCCCCCGTGATGGTATATGTCCCGTCATTGTTATCGGTGACACTAATTACCCTGTACTGCTGCGCATAGAGTTCATCAGATTCAATAACCCATACAGCCTCAGCCTGCGGATGTTCACTAAAGGCAGTTGTCACGGTAACCATTTCGCCGGACAGGGACTGAATCGTCCGGGATTGGGTAATGCCCGATGGCAGGTTTACCATTATCCTGTCACCAGCCTTAGCACTTGGCACCCGGTCAAGTTTGAGTACACGACCATTAACCGCGGATAATCGACCACCTAAATCTCTCCCTGAAAGATTTCGGTCAGAAACAGCAATTATGTAGCCCGGCTGAGGAATATTGCCGTCCAGACCAACGTCAAACGTTACAACCCTGTCTTTATTGTTGGTCAGGATCCCCCAGCGCCCTTTCCTGTTTGCCTCAGACTGTCGGGTGCACCCGATGGCGGTGATCTCAAGCTGGTTGAAACCATAGCGCGCCACCAGCACCTGCTCGAAGACGGGCTCCATTGCATCAGCATAGCCATTTGCCGGATCAGACCAGGATACAAGAGCGTTTGTGTAGCGACTTTTGGTTGTGCTGCTGGAATATACGAATTTGCCGTCGACCACGTTAGCATGCGTGTAGGTAAAATCGACATCTCTGGGCATGTCCGCAAGGGCAACAATCTGATCGTCTCCCCAGTAGGTCATGCCTCGAAAAATGGCGGCGAAGTCACGCAGGACGGTGTAAGCGTCATTTCGATCCTGAATGTATACGTTGCAGGTGTAACGAGGTTCAGTTCCGCTACCACCCTTACCATCCGGTACCGGTTGATCACAATATTGAGCGACCTGATAAAGCGTCCATTTGTCGATATTGGCTGCCGTTAGCCGATTACCAAGGCCGAAGCGGTCAGTGACCACCAGATCGTAAAATATCCACGCAGGGTTATCTGTCCATGCCCACTTAAAAGCGCCCGTCCAGATGCCGCTGTACGTTCGTGTTTCAGGGTCATAGTTATCGGGCACACGAATAACACGCCCGCGGGGCTCGCAGGAAATTTGCGGAATTGAACCATTGAACTGGCTCGAGTCAAATTCAATGTACAGAAGCGCGGTATTCGGATAACGCAGTTTCGCGTCGATTACTTCTGTGAAGCTTTGCAGCGTCATCGTGTCGCCAATCTTCGCGCTATTGGCATCGGCTGTAATCTTGCGCAGCCTGATGGTCCATGTGCTGCCCGCCTGAGGTAAATCAATACGGTGGCTGCGTTCATAACCGGAGGTGGTTTTCCCGGTCACGCTGGTATTTAGCACCGTCTGCCAGGTACCGCCATCTGTCTGAAGGTCAATTGCGTAGTTGACCGAATAGCCAACCAGATCGCCATCGTCCTCCTGTTTGAAGAGAGAAGGCCATTTTAGACGCAGGCGAACAGCTGAAAGCTGCGTATTGGTGACCGTGCGCGTCCATGCAGTGGTGCTGGAAACTTCGGAACCTACATTGATTTCATTTTCGGTACCCGGGATCCCTTGAATGTATTTTTGCGCCTGAGTTCCAGAACGAAACTCCCACGCCACACCACTGAAGTTCTGCGAACCATCTGCGTTCTCAAGTGCAGTGCCATCGAGATAAATATCGCGCGCAGTCAGGCCACCAGCAAACTCCCCCTCTCCCAGCGCGAGAAGGATTTTTGCCTTGGCTACTGACTGCAGATCGTCTGGCTGTTCCGTAGGAGTTCTTGAGCTTGAACTGCCGCCCTTGCGGCCTTTAATAGCGGTTGCTATAGCCATATTGCGCCCATAAAAAAAGCCACCCGGAGGTGGCTTATTGAAATGTATTTAATCTAGTAGAATTCAACTTTCGTATTCGCTGTCATTAATACTGGCTTCGGCACAGGATTCCCTGCGCTCTGCATTGTTAATTTACATATTTCAGGGGCAAGCTTTTCGGTATAATGACAAGTATTCGTTGCTGTATAACCTTCCGAGTAAACTGATGTGTTTATAATTTTATAATCAAGAGGCTTCCTGTCTTTGTCAACATAAGATATTTCGTTTTTAGAGAGGACCTTACCAGAACCATAAAACTCAGAACGTATCAAATTAGAATTATCATCATAAAAATGCTCAGATATTTTCTTACCCAAATAATAGGTGTCTTTAATTAAGCCATTCGAGTAAAGACTATATCGCAACTCGTCACCATTTTCATTTTTAGTCAAAATATTACATTTTTCATCGAGCTGTATAGAGAAAGGCTTACCATCTCTTTGGCCAACAAGACTACCATTGCTATTTTTTAGATTTGTTTCATGACCAGACGAAACGTTATCAAGATCTAAGCTTTCGACACAACCATTCTTAGCTAGTCTGATGGCTATTTTATAAGTGACCTTACCATTTGCTTCAACATCAGTATCTAATGATTTGACAGCTCCTTTAACTGGATTGAAATCAAACATAGTAGATAAATTATAGAGGAGAGGTATGTAATTGTTATCAGCTAAAGCCATGCCTGAAAATAAGGAAGTACAAAGGAAAAGAGTAGATATTTTTTTCATTTTTGAATCTAAGCTCAAGTTACCCCATATTAAGTAAGCTCATTACACCATGCTTACTGCTGATCTTCAACATAGATACCGGCGGAGATGATCGCGCCACCTATACGGCGCCGTCCGTACAAGAGAGGTACCGGATTGCCCTGAGCTGTCGTATTTGTTACTCCACCAAAGGCATAACTAGCCTTGTTGTCTGCCGATTGCTTGCTCGCAAGTCCGGTTGTCTGTGGAGATAGCATCTGCACAACACCGCCAAGGGCCATCGCAGCGCCAAATTGCATTAGAGGTACGCCAACAGCACCACCTCCAAAGTATGACGCCACAGCACCAACTGCGACCAAAGCCACGCCTAAGATGGTCTGGAATACTCCACCACGTTTACTCCCGAGGATAACCGGCGCGATACGGATATCAGCGGTGCTCTGATCCATAGAGAGTTCATCATCGTTCAGGTTACGCTTTCCACTGAATACAGCGTAAGTAAGCCCGCGCTGCTTACTAGTATTCAGGAAACGCTCAAAACCCGGCACGATCACACACAATGCACGAACGGCTTCTTTAGGCGAAGCAACAGAAAGTTTGAATTCACGACCAAATGTTGAGCCAAGTATTCCATAGAGGCGTATGGTTCTCATCGGCTGACCAGTTAAAAATGTCATACATGCCTCCAAAGTCTCTCTTGACTAAGAGAGACTGTTAATGTTGATAGACTTTTTGATGTTTTTACCACGCAATCCAAGAATTCAAATCAACTTACTTATTATTGGCTGACGGATTAGCAACTTCTGGGTGTTTTTTATTGAATTCTATAAAGCTACTTGGGCATTCCTTTGAAAGTAAATAATAATTTACTAAACATGCATCCGCCTTAGCTTCATCGCTCGAATGATACACACCATCTGCCAAAGATAATGTCGGAGCTAAATACCTGGCTTTAATCAACTCTTGCCCCAACGCCAAAGCATCCTTAGAAGTAGCTGCTAAACAAGACGTAAGAGCACCGTCAAATAACGTCTTATTACCTTTGCAATTTAAGGACGCATCTAAGAAGGACTCCTGTAAATCGGTGCGCACTTGAATAAATGCAGGATCAGTAATATTTGAACCAGCCAAGATTCCTATCAGACCTAACCCACCTCCGATTGTAGCAATGGCTGAACCGTTGGCGAGGTTCAAATCTCCCCATACCAACCATCGCAACAGGAAAAAACTCACTGCTACGGACGTTATCAAATATCCAAACCCAGTCCATAGATTGTGACTGTGCCCGAAGAAACTCAAGCATGCAAGCCCGACCCCAACGACAAATGGAACGCAGACCACGACCATTTTAATATAAAAATTATTCAAGTTGACAAATGCCACATTAATATCCGTTAATGAAGTAAGTTGGACTCATTATTATATAAACTTCGATTGATGGCGAAGGATTTTGTTTGTCCTCTCACGCCAATACCCACCATAGGGTACTCGCTGGCTAAGATGTCCATATAGATGATGCAGAAGCATGTTCCCCTCCAGTAAGATTCCTGAATGGTTCCACTTATTCGATTCCACCTGCATGATGATCAAATCGCCCGGCATCGGTGATCCACTGAATTCGCGGAAACCACACTCATACCAGCAATCCTGATAGAAATTGTCCGGATAGCAGTCCTCCCACCACGGATAATGAACACGGTAATCTTTCAATTCGATACCATGTTCCTGCCTGTAATAGCTCATCACCAGCCCCCAACAGTCGTAGTGCCCGAGCACAAACGGGCGCCCGAGCAGCGGCAATTCACCGCGGGGAGTAATGGTACGAAAGTCTCCTTCAGGCCAACTGACTATATGCCAGGGCAGCAACGTTGCATCGCATTGAGCCTTGTCCAGTTCGCTTGGTTGGGTCGTCGCGTCGGGGTGGCTATGCACGATTCCCGTTATCGTCCCCCAGTCTTCAGCAGCAGCGTAATCCTCTGGCGCAAGGTGAAACTGTTCCGTTGGTTCAGCAGACAGGTTACGGCAAGGGAAATAGCGTTCAACCCGGCTTTTCTGCGCTATCACGCCACAGCATTCGCGGGGATATTCTTTCGCTGCATGCGCCAGGATGTCCTGAATTGTTTTCTGACGCATATTAGCTCCTAATCAAAGATGTTCCCGGAAAACCACCGTAAGGAAGTTCATTGTATTCACCAAACCGAAGCTTGCAGGCGGTGAGCGTGCCGTTGCATTCATCCAATGAGGGATCTCTTACCGGATTGTTGTTTTTGTCGAAGTAAAGCGTGCCGGCATAATCGCACCCATCGCCGGTTCGGTACTTATTCCGGATGCACCATGTGCAAAGGGAATGCAACTGTCTGGTCGGGATCATCACCCCCTGCAGATCCATCGGGCTGGTAAGAACAAACTCGATACTTTCACCGGGAAGCTCGCTATTTTTACCGTCGATATAGAAAACCCGCTTTCTCACCTGCAAGGGATCTGATGTTGGATTTCCATCCGGGAAATTGCGCTCATCCAGGTAATGCGCAAAAGTGTCATGAATCGTAACTTTGGCCTGCAGCATATCGTCATAGGCCAGACAGAGCGCAGTGATAGAACTGTCTATGTTGGCAACTGTGAGCGTCGGCTGGGCGCTACTGCCATCGGTTGAAGCTTCCAGTCCCTCGAGCTTATATGGCCAGGCACCATACTCTTCGCCCTGCCACCAGATACTCTTCGCCTTTAACTTTGATTCGTCGCCACCAGCAGCCGCAATCTCTTCTTCAGTATGCGGGAGGTTATAAGCGTGAAAGCGCAGAACGTCGTCCAGACCAAACGCAGAACCGTCTACCTCAAGAAGACGTATTTTTTGACCCGGTTCGAGGCGTTGATAATCTTCAGTAATCATGGTGCGTATGCCTGTTTGAAGGTTGCTTTTATGGTCATCACTTTGCTGGATAGCGGCTGGGCTTTAATGGAATCAGCTTCAATCCGGTATAAACCGGTTTCGGCGGCGGCCCAACCGCTTTACTACTTCAAATTGACTTCCCCTTCTGGCAGTTCGCCTGCCACGTTTTTGGTCTATCTCAACGAGACGATTTAGGACGTATATCGCATTTATGCCAACCAGATCATTGCGTTGCGCTTTAAGTTCGGCAATTCTGGACTGGATGTCAGGTTTTGATAGGTTTTCGGACGCAGTACGGTTGGCTGTTTTTGCGCTGTACCCCGCCCGAATAGCCGCTTGCGTGGCGTTTAAATCGATGAGGTACTCGCGACAGAACATTTCTTGTTTGTCGGTGAGTGCCATATGTTCTCTTTAATATGGAAATCAGTTATGAGTAACTCTTCTACTGAAAGAAAAGCGCTTTTTAAACTTGGTGATTCTGTGTATTTGAAATCAGGCGGTCCAGAGATGTCAGTATATGAAATACACAAATTTGGAGGCGCCTTTACTGGTGATTACACTTGCCAATGGTTTGCAGGAAAAAAACTTGAAAAAGGACGTTTTACCGAAGAGTCTTTGACAAACACAAACCCAAAGCCGTAAACCCAAACGCGTCTATTTTAAATATTCCCGATGTTACAGCTTGGATGTTGTCCACATTAACAACCGACGGATGCCTCTATCAGCAAGATGTTGTCGATTACCTGATAAAGAGTGGTAATGAGCAACACCTGAAAGAAAATGCGGATGGCAACCAAGCGCTATCAACAAAGTTGATCAATAAATTCCGAGTTGATAGTGGAGAAAATGTCGTTTGGGTTAAGCCAGATAAATACTGGCGATACCGAGTACCTGAAGATGAAGAAGGTCGAGAGGCTCGCGGTTAACAATTAGGGCGATCATTCGCCCTTTTCTTCGATACTCTCTTCCAATGGCGTGAACTTCACGCGCTTCACGTCGCCAGGAGCGAAGTAAAGCCACTCGCCCGTTTCCGTGCCAGCGGCACAAATCCATTAACCAGCTCAGGCTGACGCCGTGACATCTTGCCCGTGTACTCGCCGCGTCGTTCGTAGTCAGTTTGATGATGTAGATGTCGGACATTGAGAGCCTCTTTATCCGC
The DNA here is from genome assembly GCF_008364625.2 of Enterobacter dykesii. Taxonomy (NCBI): domain Bacteria; kingdom Pseudomonadati; phylum Pseudomonadota; class Gammaproteobacteria; order Enterobacterales; family Enterobacteriaceae; genus Enterobacter; species Enterobacter dykesii. The sequence continues at coordinate 1,953,081 of NZ_CP126604.1, read as the reverse complement.
TTGTGGGGATATTGCCATTACGATGAGCAGCCCCATGGTGATGACAACAAAAAACCGCCCGAAGGCGGTTTCTATCGACTAGATGAACTTCTTAATTTCATCCGGAAGCATCTTTAAAGCCGTCTCTTTCAGATACATTAACTCTTCTTTTCTTAAATCAATATTGCAATCACTTGGCCTATCTCTCGCAGTGCCATTTAAGTCCCAATTGGTGGGGTTTTCACTTCCGTTTTGGCCGATGATGACGCCATGAATGCAGTCAGTTGAAGAGGTGTTAATAGCCTGGATTAGAACTTTTCTTCCGGCATTATCAGTAGTATGGATAGGTTTAAAAAGCGGAATTAATATTGACATACGGACCTCCTTTTCATTAGTGGAAGCCATAGAATACACTTAGGATTTATCCCAATAAACCATTATCAAGCCCACCCTCAGATGAGCTTTGTAATGGCCGGCTTAGCTAATCAGCAACTCAGGCTGCGTCACCTGCATGATGTGCTCATGCTCAAGCTTTAGCGTGCGTTTTTCCTTCTTCCGTTCGTTCATCAACCGGCTGCCGATCGTTCCCTTCAGCTTTGAGCGCGTTTCTTTGATGGCGTAGCGGTGCTGCATTGCTTCACCCATGACAAGACGGCGGCTAAGTTGCTCTGACATCCAGTTGAACGCTGAAATGTAGCTTTCTTTGATAGCCGCAGCAGCTTTCCCGGTGAATCCCATCACAACCATGATCCAGCCATCTTTCGTCAGGCTATACATCGGGCGAATCTTACCTTGCTCATCGATATAATCAGCCGACGCAAAATTGCGTTGGCTAAACTCACTTGAGCAATCGGCCTTAACCTGCTCGATTTTCCTGAGCACATCACCGTGTCGCTTTCCAAAGTACGTAGCAACTTTTCTGGATGTGGTAACGACCTCTCCGTTTTTGGCTTGCACCATTTCGCGGAAGTCGAAGGCCGGAATAACTGACGGATTATTCATAGCGTTTTCCTTACATGTGAGATGAACCTTTGCCGAATTGAAACGCCAGCCCACCGAAAGCTCGCCAGCATTAAACTGACGTCTCCAAAGGCTCATTTCACAGGTTAGGGTTCGGTGTTTTTCATCTGCATCGAACATGCGATAGCCAATCAGGATCTGGCAGTTATCGCAGGCACATGCTCTACCGATTCGGTCGGCAGTTCTTAGTGCGGGGTGTCACCGCAAAATAAAAAGCCTCACGGATGCAAGGCTTGATTAAATCATTAAATTTCAAGCAGATATAGCTAGACAATTAATAGCCATGAGTACATTTGAATAGCCATAAATAGACATGAACACTCGAAAATATTTTTATTTCAGGCACTGATCTTTGATGTAGTCCTGCAGATAGCCGACCTGCTTCGTCACTGTGACGATTCGCTCTCTGAGGGTGAAATAATCCCGTTCAGCGGAGTCAGTAAGTCGGGGGCCGGAAGCATCGCCCAGGCCGCCGGAGCCGGTCGCTCCGTTCGTGGGACAGTTTGCGTTGAGCTGCAGCCGCTTACGACCAGCAATGACATCGCTATGCAGACGCTCAATGGTTTCTTTCGCATCAGCCAGTTCTCCGGTGTATTTGGCATCCAGTGCAGCGACATCACGCTGGCGGGTCTGCATGTCTTTGATGGTGTCGTTAGCCAAGCTGAGATTCTCAGTGGCTTTATCGCGCTGGTCTTTGTATGTGATGGCGTTGTCGCGGTAGTGGTTAATCGCCCAGGCCATCGAAACCAGCAGGCAGATAACGACAGCGCAGATGATTGCGGTTAATCGGCTCATTGCTGGCCCCACTCGCAAACTTCACGCTCAATCTCGCGTCGGGTGATCAGCCCCTTCCACTGCTTACCACCGGCATACGTCCAGCGCTGCAGTTCTTTGCATGCACCCAGAACGTCGCCGGAATTTAACTTTTTCAGCAGCGTCGATCTGCTAAACGCCCTAGCTCCCACGTTGTAGGTGAAAGAGTAAAGTGCGGCACGAGTGGTTTCGGGAACATGGACCTTTATTAGCGGGTCGATGGCATTTGCCACCTTTCGCAGATCTGCCTTCAGCAGGTTGTCGCACTCTTTGTCGGTGTAGCGGTGACCGCGGCGAATGTCGGCACCGGTGTGCCCATCACAAACGGTCCAGACGCCGACCACGTCCTGATAGGCGTAATAGCGACGCCCTTCCAGCCCATCCGCATTGCCCAGCATTACTGCAGCAATAGTTATTGCTCCGGATCCACCAACTATGGCACCCACCAGCTTATTCTTGAGTGTCGGGTTCATCTCGGCTCCTGCTGCGGCGGTTGTCTTCGCGGATTTTGAAATAGAGATTCGTCAGATACGTCAGTACAGCGATGATGATGCCCACCAGCACGCCGATAGCGTTCCACTGCTCGGGACTGTAGGCATTCAGCATGCCGTTTAGGATGCTGCCGGCTGAAGCGCCGTAAGCAGCACCGGTGGTTAGTTTGTCCATGCGATACATACTCTCACCTCGCGTAGTTAGCGGGTGCTGTGTGTTTGAAAAGGGTCAGTCCGTGGGGACGATTAACAAGAAGGTGTGTCGATGATGGTACCCGGAGCCTGAAATCAAAAAGCCAGCGACAGGCTGGCAATCTGAGGGTAAGGCAATGAGCAGGGTATTATTTAGAAGCAAGAGACCTTAAGCTAGCTAAACAGATGGCATTTGTGTAAAAAGATGGCATCAATCAGCAGGTGTTCATCGTGAAATACATTCGGTTAATTTTAAGGCTCATAACAGTATCACTTTACGTGTTTCTGGTTGTTTTTGGCTCTGGATTTGTAGGTTCAAGTACAGCCAATGCAATTAATCTTGAAACACTTAACCTAAATTACTCATTAATCGCAAAGGACTCGGCGGTATACGCACTCTGCGCAACTGGTGCGACATTGGTTGTTCCACCAGTCCTATATTTAATCCAGCATTATGTCTGGCCAGTTTTGAAATTTCTCGGCTTGAAGATTCGCTACTTCTTCCATGGGTACTAACGCCTAGCACAGTTAAGAGGCTTCATATAATTTTTTGCTGTTACAGCTTTGGCTCTTCAATACGCTCGCTAATTACTTCAACCTCGCCATTATTGGCAAGGTCATCTCCACGAGTCACGTACCATGCACCATAGATAACTTCACCCGACTCTAAATCGTCGATTTTTTCGTGCATGTAGTAAGCGATCTGCCTGCTGCCATTGTACTGGATCCAGTAATAGCCTTCTCTCATCATACCCTCCTCTTCGATATAAAGATTATAAGAGGCAATGAATAGTGATGGTTTTAGAAATTCTTAAATCGCTATTAAGCAAAAAGCCCCACGGGGTTAACCGCAGGGCTTTAAACGAAGGCAATAACCCATCGTTAGAGCAAAATTACCACAGATTCGGGAAAAGTAAATAGTTCACGATAATTTCACGCCCTATTTTGTTATCTGCTTCAGCTGCGCATCAGCCCAAGCCTCTTCGATATCAAACTTGGTGATGAGCTGATCGTAGAATGGCTTAACAGACTTCTTCCAGGTATCGAGGCTGATTGCATCCGTTATCTGGCATACCGCGCCGTAAGCCTCAGTGGAAGGAATTCGTTCATACCCCCGGCCGCTGCAGCGCTTACAGTCAGCCAGAACCGGCACACCCTGCTGTTCAGTAAGAACCTGATTAACGGCTTTCCCGCGTCCATGGCAATCTTTACAGGCGCAACTAACAACCTTCTTCCCCTTGCATTCTGGGCACAGCAACCGGGCCAATTCTCGCACCTTGCGTTTATTTTCGTATTGAGAAGGGATAACTTTCAGCCCCCAAGCGGTAGATTTTTTAATAACATCTTTTGCGTGCCAAGGGGTGCTGGTCTTCATCGTAAACACATCTGCGTCAATGAACCCCTGTCCGTCGCAACATACGCAATGTTTCACGCTTGCGGCGCTGCGGGAATAGTCCTCAAACGCGAAGTTGGCCAGCTGATGCATCACAAGTTGTTTAACCCCAGCATCCAGTTTGCGAAGTGCAGCAACCCGGTCGCACTTGGTCAGTGCGTACTGTGCCAGCAATTCGATCGCCCTCTCCCGGTCATTGTTGCTGATACCCATCTTCCCGAGAAAGGCGCTATAACCCATGGCGGCCCGTTCCTGCGTCATGCCCATAGCGGCCATGATATCCGTTCCGCTTAATGAGTCTGACGCCGTAGCGCGCGGAGAGTCGCTAATAAGCGTCGACTTGGCGAAGTGGTATTTCACGGTGTTTTCGAGGTTCATTAGGCTGCTCCTGCTGAATGATAGATACGAACAAAATTACGAAGAATGCGGTAATCCACCAGCACCGATCCCCGGTAGCGGTAAATGCGAAGGCGCTGCCAGCGCGCGCGGAGTACCTCAAGCGTTTCTGGCTTCATCTGGCCTCCTCGATAATGATTTGCCCGGTCTCTCCCCAGATTTTGGTAACCCGTCCGTCCCAAACATGGCTATCCTCGTCAAACACTGCATCCAGCAAAGCTTTTTCCAGGTTGTCTTTGTCCGGCTTTGGTTGATGAGGCTGGCCGACATATTGCGCCCGCTTTGTCTTGCTCCAGCTCTTTGGCATGGGGATAACGAACGTGACGTGATATCCGGACTCAGGCAGACGGATGCCCAGCAACCTGACCTGTTCTTTGTAAGCCCAGTACGTTGCTGTTGCTGGCCGTTTATGCCATCGGTCACGCTGAGTCATTCTGGGCTTGCCAATCGGCGTAATTTCGTAAATTTTCATGCGGGCACCACCAGCCCGCGGCGGGCAACTTCAATCACTGTCAGAACAATCGCGCGGTCCATAAGCTGCCGGCGCTCTTCCCTATTCAGCTTATTCCCGTTATCAATGCTGTCATGACAGCAAACGCAGAGCGCAGCTGTCGCACAGTCATCGGTTTTTAATCCCATGCCTTTCCCTTCGTTCCGGTGTGCCACCTGCGTTCCCCATGCACCACAAAGAACACAACGCTCTATCTGCCCGACGGCAGCGAGCCATTTTTTGCTGCGATAAATAACCATGCTCACCCCCACATCCGGTTTCGCCAGCGGCTATCCGGGCGCGCTGGTGTACTTGAGGTCGGAAGGAATGCACTGACAGTCCAGGTCACGTAATCCTGGTTTAGGCTGCGCTCAACGCGCACGCCGCGCGCTTTGTAACGCTTGACCAGTTCGTCGGCCTGTTCGGTGCTGCAGTCGGTATGATGGAACCAAGAATATTTCATACCCGTCACCCCACGAAGCCAAGCAGCTGAGCGGCGACATTTTCGGCCTCATCACGACTGCGGAATGAACGGGACAGGACCCAGCGCCAAAGAACATCGAGCGCAGCTTTATAGAGCTGCTGGAACTCGAGCTCGTCCATGTTGGCAAACGAGATGCTGCGAGGATGCTTTTTGAGTGTTCCGTCTGGCAGCTGAATGGCATCAAAGTGCCCTGCCTCAACGATTACCCATGAGCGGAAAGCATCGAAGGATTTGCACAGGCTAATGCCATTCGTGACGCGCCGGTAAGCAACCTGTTCCAGATACTGCTCAGCAGCATCGATCAGCGCGCTCTCATTCCCGCCATACGAAGCCAGGAATTTGGCGTAGCCGATGATCAGCTTCCGCTCGTTGCTAGAGATAGCCCCGCCAGTTGGTTCCCAGTATTCAAAACCGAGATTGAGAAGCGCGAAAAAGCGCCGGTGAAATGCCGGGTTTCGTACCCGCCTGAACTCGGCAACAAGAACATCGCCGAGCCGAGTTTTGGATTGCAGGATATCGCTGGTCTCGGGCGTAGCCGGGATCAGTATTCCTGAATGGTGTTTGATAAGTTGTAATTCTAGCGCCATGGTTCTCTCCGTGGCGCATCAGGTATAGGTTGTTCAGGCCTATGAAAGAATAATATCAGACGGTGGTGTAATTCGGTACCCAAGCCGTTTTGCAAATTGCATAAACCCGTTAAGAGTGAATATTTCTTCCTCTTCGAGTAACGGTCGTAATGAAACTATTCCATTTACTCGATAAACCAGATATCTCCCTTCCGCCGGGAAGCTATAGATAACTGCTTTATCGGCCCTTCTGACCACGTCGTACCATTGATCATCTGCATTAAAGGCATCTGCACTACACACTATTTTCCCCCAGAGCGACTTATTGACGCGGTAAACAGTAATCGGGAACAGCCAGGGGAACGCGAACAGCGATACTCTTTGAAACTGCTCCAGTGAAATTCACGCGATTAATAAAACCACTCGTCCGCGCTTTCCCAGGTCTCCCGCACGATATGTTCGACCTCTTTCTTGTCGCCCCCGAAAACAGTCAAACCATCACTACTGGCACGCCTAATCGTAAGCTGGCATTCATCGAACTGTTTACTGAGTCTCTTGAGCAGTTCTGACTCGAGCGCAGGTATAGCTCCATCAGGAAGTTTCTTCATGCGATCAATAGTTAACTCAATTTTCATTTTTCCCTCCGCAATGAATTACTGTATGTATATACAGTGTATTTATAAACATATCTCACGGATTTTGCAACGGTTTAAAAGCACGCATGTAGATAACTGGAATTAAGTACCGTCTAAACAAACTACAGGCTACTTCTGGAAAGGAGACTTAAAAATTGTGGACTGAAGGTCTGAGGGCGTAAGAAAGAATGAAGTTTAATTTGCAGTAAGACTCGCAAGCGTCGTGTCATAACATGAAAGTTACTAAATCTACTTAAGCCAATATCTGAATAAAATGGGATGTCCGCTTTATGCCAGAAGCGGACGCTAACGACAGTACTTGTGATTAAGGCACGTTTACGGATGAAGGGCAAGACTGTTACATTTCATATGTTGAAAACCGACTCTCAGGTAAACCGGAAAATACTGCTGAGTTAGCCTTTAACAACGCGCCATCATGTTTTGATGGTTCAGGAAGGCCCACGCTTGCGCTAGTGCAATAAAGCGTTGTGAATTCTTCACCTGCCAGGGTGGGACAGGTGCTCTGGATTCCGGGGGAAGGCAGTATAGCATCAGTCGTTCCATCGGGCTTGTAACGGACAAGACGATTTCCTCCCCATTCGGCATTCCATAAATAGCCCATTGCATCCACACATGACCCATCAGGCGCCCCTTTACCCTCTGTTTCTGTAAACACTCGCTGGTTGTTTAGAGAGGGGTAGTCGCAACAGAATATACGGCCCTGCATAGAGTCGCTGTAATACATTGTGCCGCCGTCAGGGCTGAAACAAATACTGTTGGGGATAGCCACCCTTGGTAGGGAAAGTGTCTCGATACTCATTTTTACCGAATTGAGTCTGTGAAATTGACCGACGGCTTTAACAGGATAACTATCATCCATGGTTCCAAATATAAAATTACCAAAACGGTCGCACCGACCATCACCTATACGAGTGCCCGAATCCCCTGGAGAGTCTGCAACTTTAGTGAAACTACCTGTACTGAGTTCATAGAAGCCAAGCCGGGATGCAAGCCCCATCAATAGCACATCATCTTTTTCGGTAAAAGCAAAGGATCCTAGTCGTTCAGGTAGAGACCATCGCATCACAATACCTGATCCCTCCTCTAAGGCGAGAAGTTCACTGCCTTCGATGTCGGTCCAATAAACTCTGCGTGTTCTTTCACACCAGAGGGGGCACTCACCTAGCGAATTCCTGACATTAGCTGCAATTGAAAACATTTTTTCTCCAGTGTGGAAACAGTACGTGTTGCGTTTAGAAAAATATATAAGGACGTCTGCAACAGGGCTGACGCCCTCAACGAGCAAGTCATTTCATTCTTTTAATTCATGAAACGTTCAGAAAGTCGATCGCCAAATAGCATAATGGCGAGACCGGCCAGCATGATCAGCATACCTCCCAGTTTTAGCAACGAGACTGGCCGCCTTACCGCGCCCAGTAGGCCAAAATGGTCGATCACTTGAGATGAGAGTAGCTGTCCGACAATCGCCAGCCCGAGCAGGGCTGAAAAACCGATTTTCGGTGCCAGTACAACATAACTAAATAATGCACAGGCACCGATCAGTCCGCCCGCCAGGCTCCATACAGGCTGAGAAGGAATGGCGGCAAGTGAGGTGAATAACCCTCCTCGCAGCAATGAGTAAATTCCGAGGCTGAACGCCCCCGCCGTAAAGGAAAACAACGCGGCGGTGACTGGATCCCCGCCGAGCCCTTTTGCAAGCTGACTGTTCAGTGTCGTCTGCAGGGTAATACCCAGACCTGCTGCAAAAGCTATTACGTAATAAATCGCGCTCATGCTGTTCGTCTCTGTCAGTTTGACTGAATAATCGGCAGAAATTTTTCCGCAAAGATGTCTGGCTCATACCCTGCCGCCGCAAAAAGGTGTTCGCGTGATTCATCAATGGCTGCGCGAAGGCGCTCGCTGTCCACACCCAGCACTTTGCCGTTCTGCTTGACGATGCGCCCGCCAATCATCACGGTATCGATGTTGCTGCGTTCAGCAGCATGCACCACCGTGCCAAACGCATTCCCGTTTGGATAGAGATTGAGGTCAGCCACGTTAATCAGGATCAGGTCGGCCTGTTTGCCTGGCGTCAGGCTACCCACTTTATCCTGTAGCCCAGCACAGGTCGCACCATCGACGGTCGCCGACTTCAGCAACTGCGCTGCCGGGAGCGTTGCTAGTGAATGCCCTGAATCACAACAGTGCTGCTTATGCATACCCATTACTCGCTGCAGATAGAACGCCACGCGCATTTCCATAAACATATCTGTGCTGTAAGACGTTTCGTTATCCACGCTCAGGCCAGGATTGATGCCATGGCGCTGTGCGGCCTCAATGGCAAACATCCCGCTTTCAATGCCATAGTGCGAATCTGAGCGCGGACAGACGTTCACCCGTACGCCGGCTTCACGCAGGATTTCCCAACCCTCATCTGGCAGTGCGGTACAGTGGTTGAATATATTGTCCGAGCCCAGCAGGCCCTGCTGATGCAGTGATTTAAGCTCTGAAGCCATTTCAGCACCAAAGAATTCAGTGATGATAGGTAGCCCGAGTCGACGGGCTTCGTACCATAATTCCGGCTCAAGCTGTGCCATGACTGCGAGAGACACCAGGCTTTCAGGGTTGTTCCGGAAATACTTATCCTGCAGTCTTTGCCAATTACCCGGCCAGTGTGCTCTGTCCCATTCTCCTGATACCGGGGCACCTGAGGCATGAATGGCACGAATGCCTGAATCAAGCAGGGCCTCCACGGCGGCGTCCGAGTGTTCAGCAGTGCGGCTGTTGTGCGAATTATCAATGATGGTGGTGATACCTGCATCAATGGCACCGAGAGCAGTCAGCAGGTTACCGACATAAATGTCAGACGGGCGATAGTATTTCGCAAACGAAAAATGCGTGGCGTTGCTGTAGTCGTCCAGACAAGTGGCATTCGGGTTGATGCGGCGCAACTGTCCTTCCCAAGAGTGGCGATGAGAATCCACCATGCCCGGCATAGCAATCATGTTCGTGGCATCAATGATATGTGCATCCTGTACGTCAAGATTCTTTCCCACCGCGGTTATGTTTGAGCCCGTGATAAGAATATCACCGCGTTCAATGTTACCGATGCTTTCATCCATGCTCAGCACCGTTGCACCACGAATCAAGGTGGCTGGCGGTGTTATAGTGTGTTTTTTAACAATATTTCTGATGTAATCGGTCATTATCGTTGCCTCATTCCTGAATGATGGGGAAACGATACGTCATGGCATTTAACCCAAAAAGATGCTTAAACTGTTTTCATAATTCATAATTCACGAACAATAAAATTCACACTTTGCGCGGAGTAGGACAATGGATCGGATACAGGCGATGCAGGTTTTTTTACGTGTAGCTGAAGCCGGAAGCTTTGTACGCGCAGCAGAAACACTGTCGCTACCTTCATCCACCGTCACCAGCACGATTAAAAATCTTGAGAAGTATCTGCAGGTGCGTCTGCTTAATCGGACGACAAGACGAGTGAGCCTCACCCCTGAAGGCCTGCAGTACCTTGCCCAGTGCCGTGAGATCTTGTCGTTAATTGAACACACGGAATCCAGCCTGACCAATTCTATCAGGCGACCTCAGGGTCGATTACGGGTGGATATGCCAGGTGGGATCGCTCAGTTCATCGTGATGCCAAATCTTAAAGACTTCTACCGGCTCTATCCGGATATCTATCTGATGATTGGCGTAAGTGACCGGCAAGTTGACCTTGTACAAGAAGGCGTGGATTGTGTTATCAGAACCGGCGAATTAACCGACTCCACGTTGGTTGCCCGTCCGCTTGGAAGGTTTCGCTGGATAACATGCGCCTCTCCAGAGTACCTCAGTAAATACGGGATTCCCGGAACACCTGATGAGTTGATAAAGCATCGGGCGATCCATTACTTTTCCGCTTCGGGAAGACGAAAGAATGAACTGCGTTTTAGGCGCGGTACTGAGATGCTTTCCGTCCCAGTTAAAGGTGATGCGGCCGTTAACGAAACGGGGCTTTATATCAAACTGTGTCTTGAAGGTTTCGGGCTTGCGCAGCTTGCTGAGAATATTGTCTCTGAACATCTGCAGAGGGGAACGCTGGTAGAGGTTCTGGTTGAATGGCAGCCGGCTTCAGTCCCGGTTACCTTGCTTTACCCGCATCAGCGCTTCCTTTCTCCCACAGTCCGAGCATTTTCTGACTGGATAGCCAAGATTTTCACAGATGGCGCTGGAGATATAAATTCCTCGTTGTAATGAATCAGCATAAGCGGGAGGAAACTTTGTGAAACATCCACGTATAACTGATTAAAGAGAGGAAAAATTCTCCTTCTGTCATATGTACGAATTCAGCCCCGGGTACAGATTCAGGGAACTCGTTTCACCGGACAGCCATTCCGGTGCAGGCTCCTGTAAATCCCTAATCTACATAGTTAAGCCTGCATCCCCTTTCCCCTTACGATGTTAATTCTGTCAACACATTCCCTTAATGCTTTAACTTGCTCCGTAGAGAGCTCAGATTCATCAATTGTGGCCAGAAGTGCGTTGAGGGAGCGCTCAATATCGTTTTTAGTCAATCGTAAACAGATAACCTTAACCCAACGTGGCGAGAACTTGCTGAGGCCGATTGCTCTTGTGACACGTAGTTTCATGAGATGCCTCTTAACCGCCAGTGGTGGCGATTTGAAACTCGTTTATAACACACGTGGAGAAGACTTATGTGACTATTTCGCCTTAGAAATTTCTAAGGGTCGTTTAGCCAGGGTAATCAGGCTTTCAGTAAACGCCTAAATTGGTTTTCCAGCATGTCACACAAGCGCCTCGTCATAACCCGATGCGGCTTATCAAGTGAAGGTAGTTTTTACGGTCATGCACAGGCTGGGATGTCATTTGTGTGCCAGAAGCAGACTTTAATATAGCTCCAGAGTCCCTTATGGGAGCTATTTACATCTGTCAAGCTTTAGCAAGCGGCTTCATTCGAAAACTAATACCCATACGATTAATGGCATTCATGGTGGCAATAACAATGGTAAGTTCAACCAAATCTTTTTCACCGAATACAGAAAGCGCTGCGGAATATGCTTCATCGGAAGCATGTGTTTCACTAACACGGGTAACTTCTTCCGCCCATGAGAGGGCAGCTTGCTCTATATCCGAGAATAAATAGGTAGCTTCTCGCCAGACAGGCACCAATACAATCTTTTCGACGGACATGCCACTCTTGATAAGATCGCGAGTATGTATATCTATGCAGTGTGCACAACCATTGATCTGGGAAACTCTTAAAAAAATTAAATGGATCAGCTCGGCAGGTAAACCTGTACCAGTAGTGGCGTAATGATGGAGCGCTGCTATAGCCTTGCCACCTTTATCGGAAACTTGAAACCAGTTTGGACGCTTCATCGTTATTTCCACCTTTTTGAGTTGTTTAAAATAAAAAGATGCCTCACAGAATCGCTACGACTGAATGACAGAATTTAAATTAGTACGTCTGCTCAGACGTTGTAATCTTAACCATTGATGTCATAGATAAAAGAGACAAAAAATGAGTAAAACGGTAGGACAATTATGGGATACCTCATGCAGTAAAACTGGATAACAATTTTTAAAAGCAATCCCTGAGTGTTGATAAAATCCACGGTAGAGTCCGCTTCTCGCTCATAACAGACCATTTCCTCACTATGCCCTGCCATCTGCTTTCATCCGCTGATATTTAGCTTTCAAAAGCTCCGCCGGTGTCGGCCCTTTCGGATCAACTGGCGCAGCCAACGCCCGACGAATAGGCGGAATCGGCTTTCCGGCCAGCACCCGCTTTTCCCACATACCCAGTATTTCTCCAGCTTCACGCTCAAGCTCTTTGTTGCTCAGTTGGCCATCAGTTCCGCGGCGACGCAGCTCAAGGCAGATGTGGTAATAAACCGGCTTCGGCCACGGATATTGCTCGCTGCTCGGGTACCGAAACACCAGCTTGCGCCACTTCCAGTATTCGGCCATCACATCAGTGACGGTGATCCCCAGCACGCAGCGCCCTTCCCTGCACCACTTGATGAACTGGCCTGGCGAAGGCAGGTATGGGCGTTCCTGACGGCGCACCATGCGCATGCCGGCTTCAACCTGCTCCAGAGTGGTGATACCGTTTTCTTTGAAGGCCAGCACCCACTGACGGCGGATCTCGTTCACGTCTTCCTGGCTGCGATTAACCAAGCTTGCCGGGAACGCGGCTGCCAGCTGTACGAACAGCCTGTTGATAATCTGAGCCACCTGCTGCGTTTGTTCGCGTTCGGTGTACTGCTCAGGCATGTTGTGCGCCACGCGGCGAGCCTGTTCCCTGTCAAAATTGCGAATGCTCTCGGCAAGATTTTTCATTCCAGCACCCCGTCAATCCAGTCGGTGTTATGCAGGTCAACGCCGCCCCGCGATGACTTTGCCGCCCCGGTTGCGCGCAGCCGTTTGGTTGTGAGTTGATCCCACTGCTTGCGCAAACTCGAAGGGCTCAGGATATTGTCTTTCCAGAATTCATCCCTGTTGGCCCACTGGAACAGGTCGCAGATTTCGTAGTGAGTACGATTGTCCTGAACACGCATCAGCCTGATGGTGTTTGCCCATTCAGCCCAGTTTGGTTCGGATAGCGAAGCGTTGACGGTGAGAAGCCTTTCGTAAATCCAGCGAGCGGCCTTGAGGTCGTCAGCGGATCCCCATGATTTACCTGCAGGGGTGTATATCCCGGCGGCAGCTTCAGGATGGCGAGAGAGAAACTTTTGAGTTTTCTGGTTTCGGGATTCTTCAGAATTCCGAGACGAGGATATTTTAATATTGTTTTTGTTATAGTCTTGGGTGTCTACCGTTTCCGGGAAGGTTTTTCCCGTTTTCGGTAACACTTTTCCCGATTTCGGGAAGACTTTTCCCGTTTTCGGTTTGTCTAAAACCCAGGCGGAAAGGTCAGTATTTATACCGACAGTTTTCATCACTCCCTGCTTTTGACTGAAGATAATTTTGCGTTCTGCGAGCGATTTGAGCGCATCAGAAACATGCGAATCACTCAGCCCTGTAAGCTCAGCGATCACCGTGTTCGTAACGCGGTCCTGTTTCTTGTTCCAGCCGTAGGTAAGCCAGATCACCGCCTCAAAACACTGCCACTCCCGGCCTGACATTCTCAGACGAGGCTTGAGCTGTTGGATTTCGTTAGCGACCTTGGTATACCCGTTCGACAGGTCGGCCATACGACCTCCCGGTTGTTCGGTTCTGTGGGGGAAATTGATAATTTCAGCTGTGTTTGACATACTTAGCTCCGCAATTACACTCCGTTTTTGCACCTGAAAGTCGGTTCTGTTAGCGCAGACCGGCTTTCGCCTTTTCTGAAGTCTTCACATTGCCCCCAGCATGGTTGTGACCATCGCCAGCAGCGGCGCAGTAAGGTCCGGATCGACACGGAACATCTCAAAAATCCCCTCTCCTAACTCCTTCAGCTTTTCCTTCTTCGGTGCATCGAGCATCAGAGCTTGCTTCGCCTCACTTACCTCTTTTTCTAATCTGGCCATCCGGTAGGCAAAGGAGTCGTTTTTAACGACGCGGTCGCGGTACCGAAGCGGTAATACAGACATGATCGCGGGCACCAACTGTTCGACGTTCTTTCGGTAAGATGCGGAGTCTTCTTTGTTGTCCAGCCAGCGGAACAGCTTCACGTTCCAGACATCGGCCTGGCCTGAGAAGTCCACGCCATTAAGCTGAAGTTCTTCTGCAGCGTCTTGGATTTGAAGCGCAACAGATACGCGCCCTTCTACCGCTGCCCACGCCCGGACTGCAGAACAAATATCGCGGTGATCAATATCCTGCTCTGCCGATTCGCTTTGATGACACGGGAATATCATTGGATTAGAGGAAGCTCTGCTACTCTGTTGAAATGAAACAGCTTGCATTGTTAAGGCTCCTGTTTAGGTAAACCATCAGTTGGGTTTGGATAGAGGTCGGGGCGCAGCTCGTGGGGAGTTACGCCTGTCATTTTGAAAATCGGGAAGATATAACTTGGTGGGACGATCCCTTGGTCACGATTCTTCCAATGACTTACAGACATACTCGTCACACCAAGCGCGATGCTGAGCTTTCTGGCTGAGCCAGCGGCTTTAATTGCTTTATCGAGTGCGGACATGTGCTTCTCCTGCTTATTGATAGCAGAAGTAAACCACAGATTTATACATCATGCAAACTATGGATTTATTGTGTGTATAAACCAAATATTTACAATGAACCTATGAGAAAAGAAGAACCCAACCTCGTTCTGGTAGAGCGCCTTACTGAGATCACTGATCGCGGCGTTACAAAAGCAGACATGGCACGAATAGCTGGAGTCACCCCTCAGGCCGTAAACGGCTGGTTCAAAAAAGGTGTGATTAGTAAGAAATCGGCACTGGCCATAGCCGACGCTGTAGGCATTTCTGTCGCATGGCTACTTGGTGAGGACGTTGGAGAAAAAGACGGACTTAAGCCAGACGAACAGCGCTTGCTGGAGCTCTACCGCCAGTTACCCGAAGAAGAGCAGCAGAACATGCTCCGCATATTCGCGATTCGCCTGAAAGAACTGGATGACCTGTATGAGAAGTACATGAAGGGGCGGATCCGGTCGCAGGAGGATTGATAACCGGCAAACGTACAATTGACTCTTACAATCGAGAAGCGGTAGGGATTTCCATCCGGCATCAAGCATTGTGTCGGGGTAAAAAGTAAATTTACTGTATATGCGATCAGGTGAGTGCCATAATGGATGCAGGCAGCAATTCGGAAACTAATGATATGAAGTTCAGGATAGTATACGACGGACCAGCATTGGAGACGCACGAAATGAACGTGCGTGACCTTGCCCCTGCACTCCTATCCCTGTCAGATGCATTAGAGGAAGCCGGAAAAACCGTTTATGGTAACAAGACCGTTGTTTCAGTAAAGGTTAATGCATCATTCAGAGCTGGCTCATTTGGAATAGATCTGATTGCCTCATCGACATCTTGGTTCAAACAGGCAGTTGATTTCTTTTCGGGCGATTCCGTAACAGCCGCCGCTAATCTTATTGCTTTAATTGGTTTTTGCCCTGGTCCCAGAGAAAAAATTTGCAAGGGTCTGATCCAATTAGTTAAATGGATCGGACCAAGAGAAATTAAAAAGTTACACAATCTGCCTGATAGCAACATTGAAGTCTTTGTTGATGACGAAAGTGAAATTTTCGATAGCAAAGTAATCGAACTGTATAGAAACATTAAACTTCGTTCTTCATTGCAAGAAGTTATATGCAAGCCGCTAGAGCAGGAAGGTATCGACAGTTTTGCTTCCACTGTCGATGATGGACTGACGTTCATGACGATCGATAAACAAGAGGCGCATTATTTCAAAGTTGAGCTTCCTGCTGAATCAATAATCTCGGAGTCCACGGTAGAGAAAGCCCTTCAGATTAAGAACATTTCTTTTAATGAAGGCAGCCGATGGAGATTTTCGGATGGAGCCAGTAGCTTTTTGGCTGAGATTAAAGACCAGAAGTTTATCAGTGATATTGATAACAACACCCTAAACTTTTCTAAAGGCGATATGTTGCTTGTTGACCTAAAGGTAACCCAATACATGATTGGTGATACTATAAAAACCTCATTCGAAATTGAGCATGTAAAAAAACAGCTGAATCCACAGAGACAAATAGACCTCCCATTCGAATAAATGCATCCGGCCACTGCGCCGGTTTTTTTCTACCCTCCCCCTTCAACTCTTCCGCCAAACTAACGCCCAGAACGCTCCATCCCGACCTTTCCGTCGGGATTTTTTTGCCTGCGATTCGGCAGACACGTCACGAAAACCAGCAATATAAACCTCAGATTTACAATTGCCATTAACCTTTAGTTGACACACGTATAAACCAGTGATTTAATCTAACTAACCAAGACGCACCACGAACCACCAAGGCAGGACGCCCACGAAGTAGCCGCCGACGGCATACGAATAGTCGGATGAGGTGGAGAGATTAACGCGCATCAGGTGTAAACGTTCCGCTGGCCGGCGATAAGGCAAACAGGGGTGAGAATGATTGATTTCGCACGCAAACCAGGACGGCAGCAGGCCGTAAAACTTAACTTGTTCGAAGTGATTCTTCGCCGCTTGTGCTACCTGCTGGCGCAAAAGGGGAATCCAGATGTGTAGCTCAACGAAATGCGGTTACTGCGGCAAGCCGGTTAAACCGGGGGAAGTAGTCAAAAGTACCCTTCTCTATCGCAACGGCGGGCGCACAGCTGGCGCGCAAAGAAAAAGAATACTGCTCTGAACGTTGTGCTTTGTACGACCAGATGGCCCACGAGGCATAACGTAAAAGCCGCGCAAGGCGGCCCGTACGTCCGGTGCTCCCGACCAAAGTTACACCGGAAAACTACTTAAAAAACCAAAGTTCACCCAATGGGCGCTATCTCTGGCCCAGGGATCTTACATCCAAAAAAGAGGATCTCACATGGAATTTTTCTATGTAGTTAAGGCTACGCAGAAATCTGGCAAAGAAGACGCAGTGATTTGGTTCACTGCTAAATCAGAAGCCCGTGCCAACCTGCAGCTCGATGTTGAGCTGGAAGATGCAGGTATTGAAACCGGACGCGGTAAGGATTACGCCAAACCGGTTCGCACCGATTTCCCGGTGTATAGCGACCTCCCGGAAGAAAGCACCGTGGATTACACCTGGTGCAAACGCTACGAACTGCAGGACGATGGACGCACCTGGCTGCCAAAGGCTGGTGCTGAATCTACTGGACCCGTGGACAACTCAGCCGCACCGGAACCGACCGTTAAAGTCGAAGCTACTGTCGAGAGTGTCCCGCTTGAAAACCGCACTCCAGCGGTCCGTTTTGCCGTCCATCTGACCAGCGACAAATACCAGTCACATATCACTAAACAGCAGCAGCTGGCTGCCAGCGAAATGTCACTGGATGAAGGCAACACTTATCTCAAGAACCTGCTGCTGGCGAAGAATGCCATCCCTGAAGTTGCTGAATTCAGCCTGAACGCTGAGTGGAAACTGGTTCAGGCGATTAAGCAGGTATTCGCGCCAGATGAAGCGCACGAAACTGAAATTATCGCATCATTTATGGCTGACTGGGCGAGAGCAGATGCCGGCGACCGCAATCAGTTAGTTGAAGAGTGGAGAAGCGGCAAGCTTGCTCTTCTTAAATCAGAAAGCACCAGCGACGCCGATGCTTCAACCGATCAGATTCCAGAACATGAAAGCGGCATTCAGATTGACGAGAATGATGACGAAACCACACGTTATCCAGTCGTTCGTATGCCGTTCCGCAAGCAGCTACTCGCCCAGTTCACCGCCAACGAACTGCGCCACCACTTAACCCGCCAAGAATACGAAGGTATCAGCGCTCTGGAGATGGACACTGACAACAGCTATGTCCAGAACCTGCTGCTGGCGGCAGAAAACTGCGAAGAGGTTAAGGGTTACGACACCAAAGACCTGTGGCGCTATACCGACGCCATTCGCAAGGTGTTCAGCCAGGAGAAGCGCCACGAACTCGCTTTGGTTCTCCGTTTCACCCGAATCTGGGCGGCGACTGATTACATTGACCGCGGCATCCTGGCGCGCGAATGGGCTGCCGGAAACCGCATCAGTAATGTTCAGCGCAGCAATTCTGGTACCAATGCCGACGGTGGCTATGTAACGGATCGCGGCGAAGGCGCGCATCACACTCTGGACACCCTCGATCTTGAGATCGCATGCGCCCTACTGCCTATGGACTTCCACCACTTCGAAATTCCTTCGAGCGTATTACGACGCGCCAAAGAAATCGTGGCTAAGAAAGAAGAACCATGGAAATCATGGAGCGCCATCTTGCGTAATCAGCCGGGTGTACTGGCGGTGAACCGTGCGGCAATCTTCAATCTGATCCGCATCGCTCCAGAGAACATTCATCACACGCCAGCGGCTCATCTTGAGTTCGTTAATAAAACCATGACGGCTGAGTTTAACTCTGCTGTGGAGTTACTGCCGTTGCCTACCCATGCAGTTGAGACAAAAGCCCCAGATGAACAACCGCAGGTTGAAAATCTCGGTAGCGGCGTGTTCTCCATCGATGGTCTGATGGTTGGAAATACCGCCCCGGTCATCGATATCCCCTCAAATGAAGTCGAAAAAACGGAAAACACAGCGGAGACCACCAGCGATGTGCAGATGGAAACGGCTAAGCCAGAGAAAGACGAAGATGTTGGTTCGGTACCACCGGGCGAAAGCACTGATGCAGCTAATTCGCAGACAGATTCTATAGCCCCAGAAGAGCAGCAGTCAGAGCCAGTAATCGAATACCCGGCTTACTTCGAGCCTGGCCGCTACGAAGGTCTGCCGAATGACGTTTATCACGCAGCAAACGGTATTAGCTCAACCCAGGTTAAAGATGCTCGCGTCAGCCTGATGTACTTCAACGCGCGCCATGTGGCTAAAACCATCCCGCGCACAGCATCCAAAGTGCTGGATATGGGAAATCTGGTGCACGCCCTTGCACTGCAGCCGGAAAACCTCGAAGCAGAGTTCAGCGTAGAACCTGAGATCCCGGAGGGCGCTTTCACCACCACCGCAACACTGCGCGAGTTCATCGACGCGTACAACGCCAGCCTGCCGGCGCTGCTGAGTGCAGACGAGATAAAAGCGTTGCTTGAAAAACATAACGCATCCCTTCCCGCTCAAGTGCCGCTTGGCGCCAGCCTGGAAGAAACGGCTCAAAGCTATATGGCTCTCCCTGCTGAGTACCAGCGTATTGAAGAAGGCCAGAAGCAGACTGCAACGGCAATGAAGGCTTGCATCAAAGAGTACAACGCCACCCTGCCGACGCCTGTAAAAACCAGCGGCAGCCGTGATGCACTACTCGAGCAATTAGCGATCCTCAATCCTGATCTGGTGTCGAAGGAAGCGCAGAAACCGACGCCGCTGAAAGTCTCCGGCAGCAAAGCAGACATGATCCAGGCGGTTAAATCAGTTAAGCCCGATGCCATATTCGCCGACGAACTGCTGGATGCCTGGCGCGACAACCCTGGCGAAAAGATTCTGGTTACCCGCCAGCAACTTGCCACAGCGCGAGCAATTCAGTCTGCACTCCTGGCGCACCCGACCGCCGGCATGCTGCTGACACATCCAAGCCGCGCCGTTGAGGTGAGCTATTTCGGTTTCGACGACGAAACCGGATTAGAAGTGCGTGTACGCCCTGACCTCGAGATTGAACTGGACGGCGTGCGCATCGGTGCTGACCTGAAAACCATCAGCATGTGGAATGTGAAGCAGGAAAGCCTGCGCGCCAGGCTGCATCGGGAAATCATTGACCGGGACTACCACCTCAGTGCGGCTATGTATTGCGAGACCGCGGCGCTGGACCAGTTCTTCTGGATTTTCGTCAACAAAGACGAGAACTACCACTGGATCGCCATCATCGAGGCGTCAGCCGATTTGAATACGACTGGTTCGGGCCATGGGAAAAGGTTGTTGGAAAATTCCATATCCGTAAAGGCGACAAAGGCGAGTACCGGGTCCCGGGCTGGACCCTGGCTGACGAGGCTGGGATCGGCATCATTATCAGCGCAACGCTGAAAGGTGAAGATCAGCCAAGAAAACTCGATTTACTTCTGGCTCAGGCCCGAACTCGAAACTCTACCCTTTGGGCTGACGACCCTCGCCAGCAGCTGGCGTATCTGGCCGTCAAACGCTGGGCGAGACTGTTCTGCCCGGATGTGATTCTGGGCGTTTATACCCCGGATGAGCTCGATGATCGTCGTGAAGAACGAGAGGTAAACCCGGCAACGGTGCAGCACGTTAGCCTCGCCGACATTTCAGGTGACAACGTCACTACCACTCAAACGGCTCAGGAATCAGCTCAAAACATCGATGCACTTGCTGATGATTTTCGTGACCGCATCGAGGCGGCTCAGGATGTGGATAGCGCTAAAGCTCTGCGCGCAGATATTGAAACCGTGAAAGCAACGCTGGGTTCTGCCCTGTTCACTGAGCTGAAAAACAAGGCCGTGAAGCGTTATTACCTGGTTGATGCACGGAACAAAGTCGAAGCAGCCATCAATTCCTTGCCTCCTTCAGATGAGCCCGATGCAGCTGAGCAGTTCGCAGAAGTAGAGCGCGTTCTTGCATCGTCGAAACGCCATCTGGGCGACGAATTGCATGGTCAGTTCAGCATCACCCTGGCGGATATGAAACCGGAATACGTGGACTAACGAGATCGGGAGGGGAAACCCTCCCTCAAGGAGAAGAAATGCGACTGATTAATCGAGGCAGTAAGCAATCCCCTTTAGCTCGCCAGGCATGTGAAATCGCACTCGCAGCCCACCAGCAAAGATATGGTGATTATGGGCGCAGCAAGATGAAAGAGACTTATACGGTGAGAGTGGAAGGCGTGAAGGTCTGGGTTGAAGTGGTCAACTGCAAGGCAAGCTACGTTGCCACAGCAATGACCGGCATGCGCCGACTGCGTTCCCTGCCCGGCCAGGCAAACTGAAACTGAAATATCAACGACTACAGACCGGCATATCTATACTCATGCCGGTTACCTGAGGTGAACCATGTCGCAGGTAATTTACGATTCAGAATGGGGCGTTGCTTCAAAACTAAAAGAGAAGACAGGCCTTACCGATCGTCAGATTAAAAGCTATCGCCAAACCTCCTGGGTAGAAGGTGTTCATTTTAAGAGAATCCCATTGGATGGAAGCAGCTCCGAAGAGCGAGGACTTGTCTGGTACAACATCCCAAACATTAACAGGTTTGTGAAGGAGGCATAATGGCTGCAATGCCAACGGGTGTTGAGATCCACAACAATAAGATACGAATAAGTTTCAAGTTTCAGGGCGTTAGATGCCGAGAAACATTGAAAGGATGGATCGTAAATGCATCGAATCTCAAAAAAGCCGGGAATCTAAGGGCCAAAATTGTAAGCGAGATTCAGCTGGGAACTTTTGACTACCGGGGCATGTTCCCGGAGTCAAAGGTGGCATCAAAGTTTTATACATCTAAAAACATTACGACGTTCGCCGAACTTGCATCAACCTGGTATGAAAACCATAAAATCGATCTCTCACCCAATGCCACAAGAAGCTATGGGATAGCTGTAAGAACGTTAACAAAACTAATCGGCCCTGAAACGCTGGTTGCAGCCGTCACCAACAGCGACATTCTGGGCTGGAGAAAGGAATTACTGACTGGCGAGACTAACTATGCTCCCGAAAAGAGGAGAAATAAAACCGGCCGCGCCGTTAGAACAGTAGATTATTATCTGGCCATCCTGCGACAAATCCTCGACTATGCGGTTAAAAATAAAGTCATTTCATATCAACCATATGTCGGGATAAAAAGGCTTCGCAAAGGGCAAACAAAACCAGATCCACTTCTGAGACATGAGTTTGAGCAGTTGAAAGAGACTGCTCCGGCTCAGCAGAAAAACATGTGGCAATTTTTTGCTTACACCGGCGTTCGGCCCGGGGAGCTTTGCGCTCTTGCCTGGGAGGATATCGATCTTAATTCCGGCGAAGCCAACATTGCGCGCAATCTAACTCAGGAAGGCTTGTTTGGACCACCCAAAACCGAAGCTGGATACCGGACGATAAAGTTACTGGAGCCGGCTCTGGAAGCTTTGCGAGCTCAAAAGGAACTTACCGGGGGTGCCCCTAAGGTACCAATCACTTTTCACCACCGGGAGTTCGGTAAAACGGAAACGCAGAAACTGCACTTTGTGTTTATGCCTCGACCTCAGAAAGGCAAGCAAGCTGCGTACTATTCAGTCAGTTCAATTGTGTCATTATGGGATATTACGGTAAGACGATCGGGAATTCGCCGCAGACGCCCGTATCAGCTGCGTCATACATACGCATGCTGGATGTTGTCGGCAGGTGCTAATCCTGCTTTTATAGCGAATCAGATGGGTCATGAGAATGCAGAGATGGTCTTCCATGTATACTCTGCGTGGATAAATGCTCTTGATAGCGATCAGGTATCATTTCTGAATCAGCGCTTTGGCGGATATGCAAATGCCCCTATAGTGCCCCTGAAGATAAAAACAAAGTAGTTAATTACTTGATTTCCCGGTGATATTTAATGAAAAAGCTGTTTGTGCAGTTTTATCTTTTGCTGTTTGTCTGCTTCCTGGTCATGACCATGCTGGTCGGGCTGGTGTATAAATTTACCGCCGAACGTGCGGGCAGACAGTCTCTGGACGACCTGATGAAAAGCTCGCTCTATCTGATGCGCAGCGAGCTGAGAGAGATCCCGCCGCACGACTGGGCGAAAACCCTCAAAGAGCTGGACCTGAATCTGTCGTTCGATTTACGCATCGAGCCGTTAAAAGATTTTGAGCTGGATCCGCCCGCCATGCAGCGTCTGCGCGACGGGGACATCGTCGCGCTGGATGAGAAATACACCTTTATCCAGCGCATTCCGCGCAGCCATTACGTGCTGGCCGTAGGGCCGGTGCCCTATCTCTATTATCTGCACCAGATGCGCCTGCTGGACATGGCGCTGATGGCCTTTATCGCCATTTCGCTCGCGTTTCCGGTCTTTATCTGGATGCGCCCGCACTGGCAGGACATGCTGAAGCTGGAATCCGCCGCGCAGCGTTTTGGCGAGGGGCACTTTACCGAACGCATTCACTTCGACAGCGGTTCCAGTTTTGAACGTCTGGGCGTGGCCTTTAACCAGATGGCCGATAACATCAATGCCCTGATCGCCAGTAAGAAGCAGCTGATCGACGGGATTGCACACGAGCTGCGCACGCCGCTGGTTCGCCTGCGCTATCGTCTGGAGATGAGCGAGAATCTGACTGACGCGGAGTCTCAGGCGCTTAACCGCGACATCGGCCAGCTTGAGGCGCTGATTGAGGAGCTGCTGACCTACGCGCGCCTCGATCGTCCGCAAAACGAGCTGAACCTCAGCACGCCGGACCTGCCCGCCTGGCTGCAAACCCACATCGATGACGTTCAGAGCGTGAACCCACAGCGCACGCTGTTAATGCGGGTCACGCCGGGTGATTACGGCGCGCTCGATATGCGCCTGATGGAGCGCGTGCTGGACAATCTGATGAACAACGCCATGCGCTACAGCGAAAGCACGCTACAGATTGGGCTGGATTTGCAGGGCAATCAGGCCAGCCTGACGGTGGAGGATGACGGTCCGGGTATTGCTCCGGAAGCGCGAGAAACCGTGTTTGAACCGTTTGTCCGCCTTGACCCGAGCCGCGATCGCGCCACCGGAGGATGTGGTCTGGGGCTGGCAATTGTCTACTCTATCGCGCAGGCGATGGGCGGCACGGTGCATTGCGAAGAGAGCGAGCTCGGCGGCGCGCGCTTCTGCTTTAGCTGGCCGGTATACCATAACATCGCCCTTCCCGTCCCTGCCTGACCTCAACCGCACGCTGGCCTGACCCGGCGTGCTGTGCTATATGATAAGTATGTTGTAACTAACGAGAGTGTTTATGGCGACCTACGATCTCCTCGAACGGCTGAACAGCACGTTTCGGGAAATAGAACACGAGCTCCTGACCCTGACCGAACGTTTGCAGACCTGCCGTCTGCTGGCCGCGCGCGTCTTTACCCTGCCCGAGGTGGCCAAAGGGGCCGAGCACGACCCGCTGGACACCATCGCGGTTGAACAGCACATCGGCAGCGCCGCTCTTGAGCTGGCGCTGAAACACTATCGTCGCCTGTTTATCCAGCAGCAGTCAGAAAACCGCAGCAGTAAGGCGGCCGTGCGTCTGCCCGGCGTGATCTGCCTGCAAACTGATGCGACAACGCGCGACGCGCTGGAAAGCCAGATTACCCATATCAACACCCTGAAAGCGGCCTTTGAAAAGATCATCACCGAAGAGTCCGGCCTCGCCCCTGCCGCCCGGTTTGAATGGGTGCACCGCCAGCTTCCGGGGCTGATTACCCTGAACGCCTATCGCACGCTGACGGTACTGCGTCACCCCGCCACGCTGCGCTTCGGCTGGGCGAATAAGCACATCATTAAAAACTTCACCCGGGATGAGATTCTGGCGCA
Organism: Enterobacter dykesii; assembly: GCF_008364625.2. Taxonomy (NCBI): domain Bacteria; kingdom Pseudomonadati; phylum Pseudomonadota; class Gammaproteobacteria; order Enterobacterales; family Enterobacteriaceae; genus Enterobacter; species Enterobacter dykesii. The sequence goes on along the minus strand of NZ_CP126604.1, from coordinate 1,928,588 downwards.
ACTGGAAAAAAGCCTGAAGACGCCGCGCACCGTCGCGCCGTGGTCGCGCGAGCAGTGGATTGAGCGCCTGGAGCAGGAGTACCACAGCATCGCCTCGCTTTCGGCGGACGCGCGCCTCAAGATAAAGCGTCCGGTGAAGGTACAGCCTATCGCCCGCGTCTGGTATTCCGGCCAGCAAAAACAGGTTCAGTATGCCTGCCCTACGCCGCTGATTGCGCTCTATGATGCCGACCAGGGGGCCATCGTGCCGGATATTGGTGAGCTTTTGAATTACGATGCGGACAATGTCCAGCACCGTTACAGACCTCAGGCGCAGCCGCTACAGCTAATTATTCCGCGGCTGCACCTGTACGTGGCGGGATGACTATTTCAGGCTGCCGACCATCGCTTCCGGGCGCACCCAGGCGTCGAACTCCGCCTCCGTCAGATAGCCCAGCGCCAGGGCGGAGGCTTTCAGCGTCAGCCCCTCTTTATGCGCTTTTTTAGCGATCTCGGCGGCTTTGTCGTAGCCGATATGGGTATTCAGCGCCGTCACCAGCATCAGGGATTCATTGAGCAACTGGCTGATACGTTCGCGATTCGGCTCAATCCCTACCGCGCAGTGCTCCTTAAAGCTCTCCATGCCGTCCGCCAGCAGACGAATCGATTGCAGAACGTTGTGGATCACAATCGGGCGATAGACGTTCAGCTCGAAGTTGCCGGACGCACCGCCCAGGTTGACGGCCACGTCGTTGCCCATCACCTGACAGCAGAGCATGGTCATGGCTTCGCACTGGGTCGGGTTGACTTTACCCGGCATGATGGAGCTGCCCGGCTCGTTTTCCGGGATGCTGATTTCACCGATGCCGCAGCGCGGACCCGAAGCCAGCCAGCGCACGTCGTTAGCGATTTTCATCAGCGAAGCCGCCAGCCCTTTCAGCGCGCCGTGGGTGTGGACCAGCGCATCGCAGGTTGCCAGCGCTTCGAACTTGTTGGGCGCCGTGACGAACGGCTGCCCGGTGATATTTGCCAATTCCTCCGCCACGCGCACCGCGTATTCAGGATGGGTATTTAACCCGGTCCCGACCGCCGTCCCGCCGAGCGCCAGCTCCGCGAGGTGCGGCAGGCTGTATTCAATGTGCTTCAGGTTATGTTCCAGCATCGCCACCCAGCCGGAAATCTCCTGGCCGAGCGTCAGCGGCGTGGCGTCCTGCAGGTGCGTACGGCCAATTTTGACGATGTCGCGGAAGGCCTGCGCTTTCTCGTTGAGCGTGGATTTCAGGACGTTAAGCTGCGGGATAAGCTGGTCGCGGATAGCAATCACCGCCGCCACGTGCATCGCCGTCGGGAAGACGTCGTTGGAACTCTGGCTTTTATTGACGTCATCGTTCGGATGAACCTTACGCTCCATGCCGCGCACGCCGCCCAGCAGTTCGCTGGCCCGGTTCGCCAGCACTTCGTTCATGTTCATGTTGCTTTGGGTGCCGGAACCGGTCTGCCAGATGGCGAGGGGGAATTCGTCGGGATGCTTGCCCGCCAGCACTTCGTCGGCGGCGTTGATGATGGCGGCGGCTTTGTCTGCCGCCAGCAGGCCTAAATCCTGGTTTACTTTCGCGGCGGCGCGTTTGGTGAGCGCCAGCGCCTGAATCAGCGAGACGGGCATTTTTTCAGTCGAGATACGGAAATGCTCCAGCGAACGCTGGGTTTGCGCGCCCCAAAGCTTGTCGGCCGGGACGTCGATGGCGCCCATCGAGTCTTTCTCATGGCGTACCGTGGTCATTACTTTCTCCTTGATAACAAAAGAGGGATTGCTCACATGCTTAAGGGATAAGTATTGATGACTTCTGAGAAACGTTATGGCGCTTTGTGCGCTCTTTAATGTGTCGGGTGGCGACTGCGCCACCCGACTATTTACTGCACTACTTCACGCACGCCGAACACTGGGACGACTGGATCTGCTTGAAGAAGTCGTTGCCTTTGTCATCCACGAGGATAAACGCCGGGAAGTCTTCCACTTCAATTTTCCAGATCGCCTCCATACCCAGTTCAGGGTATTCCACGCACTCCAGGCTCTTAATGCTGCCCTGCGCCAGAACCGCAGCCGGGCCGCCGATGCTGCCGAGGTAGAAGCCGCCGTGCTTGTGGCAGGCATCCGTCACCTGCTGGCTGCGGTTGCCTTTCGCCAGCATGATCATGCTGCCGCCGTTGGCCTGCAGCTGGTCTACGTACGAGTCCATACGCCCTGCGGTGGTTGGGCCTAACGAGCCGGATGCATACCCTTCAGGCGTTTTCGCCGGGCCTGCGTAGTAGATCGGGTGATCTTTAATGTACTGCGGCAGCCCTTCGCCGTTGTCCAGACGCTCTTTCAGCTTCGCGTGCGCGATGTCGCGGCCCACGATGATCGTGCCGTTCAGGGAGAGACGGGTCGAGACCGGATACTGAGAAAGCTGCGCCAGAATCTCTTTCATCGGACGGTTCAGGTCGACGCGAACCGCTTCACCCTCACCCGCTTTGCGCAGCTCTTCCGGAATGTATTTGCCCGGGTTGTTTTCCAGTTTTTCGATCCACACGCCTTCGCGGTTGATCTTCGCCTTGATGTTGCGATCCGCAGAGCAGGACACGCCCATCCCGACCGGACAGGAGGCACCGTGACGCGGCAGACGGATCACGCGCACGTCGTGGGCAAAGTATTTGCCGCCAAACTGCGCGCCGAGCCCCAGGTTACGCGCCTCTTCCAGAAGCTCCTGCTCAAGCTGCACGTCGCGGAACGCCTGGCCGTGCTCGTTACCCTCGGTAGGCAGGCCGTCGTAGTATTTGGTTGAGGCCAGCTTGACGGTTTTCAGCGTGCTTTCCGCCGACGTACCGCCAATCACAAACGCGATATGGTACGGCGGGCACGCCGCGGTACCCAGGGTGCGCATCTTTTCAACCAGGTAATTTTTCAGCTTGCCCGGGGTGAGCAGCGCCTTGGTTTCCTGGTAAAGATAGGTTTTGTTGGCTGAACCGCCGCCTTTGGCGATACAGAGGAATTTGTACTCGTCACCGTCGACGCTGTAGAGATCGATCTGTGCTGGCAGGTTGGTGCCGGTATTGACCTCTTTGTACATATCCAGCGCCGCGTTTTGCGAGTAGCGCAGGTTATCTTCGGTGTAGGTGTTGTAGACGCCGTGCGCCAGGGCCGCTTCGTCACCGCCGCCGGTCCAGACGCGCTGGCCTTTTTTACCCACGATGATAGCCGTGCCGGTATCCTGACAGGTTGGCAGAACACCTTTCGCCGCGATGTCTGAGTTACGCAGGAACTGCAGGGCTACGTATTTATCGTTCTCACTGGCCTGCGGGTCGCTCAGGATATCGGCAACCTGCTGCTGGTGCGCTGGGCGCAGCATAAACGAGGCGTCGTGGAAAGCGTGCTGCGCCAGCAGCGTCAGCGCCTGCGGATCCACCTTGAGGATCTCTTGTCCTTCAAACTCAGAGACGGAGACGTGATCGCGGGTTAACAGGTAATACTCGGTCCGATCCTTACTGAGGGGGAAAGGATCCTGATAATGGAAGGGTTTATTCGACATTGGTCTCTCACTTACTGCTTCGGTCTGTTTATTCAGGGCAGATGTTCCGCTGCCCGGCTTAAAAGCGAGTCAGCTTATCCTACACAATTTTTTAACAAAAACTGAGACTAGTACGACTTTTTACATCCACAGGTTACTTCCATGAGGTTTATTGCTTTAATACCCGGAGTTAATTCCATAATTGAATCAGGGCTTGATAATGCAAAAACTCATTAACTCAGTGCAAAACTACGCCTGGGGAAGTAAAACTGCGTTAACGGATCTCTACGGTATCGCGAACCCGAACAACCTGCCGATGGCAGAACTGTGGATGGGGGCGCACCCGAAGAGCAGCTCAAAAATTGAAGACGCCAGCGGCCAGGTCCGCAGCCTGCGTGACGTGATCGATGCCGATACAGCCGCGCTGCTGGGCGACAAGGTGGCTCAGCGCTTCGGCGAATTGCCGTTCCTGTTCAAGGTGCTGTGCGCCGACCAGCCGCTCTCCATCCAGGTTCATCCGAACAAGAAAGCCTCTGAAATCGGCTTTGCGAAAGAGAACGCGGCGGGTATTCCGTTAGACGCCGCCGAGCGTAACTACAAAGATCCTAACCACAAGCCGGAGCTGGTCTTTGCGCTGACCCCGTTTCTGGCGATGAATGCGTTCCGCGAGTTTTCAGAGATCGTTTCTCTGCTGCAACCGGTCGCGGGGGCCCATAAAGCTATCGCGCATTTCCTTGAAAACCCGAACGCAGACGCTCTCAGCCAGCTGTTTGCCAGCCTGCTGAATATGCAGGATGAAGAGAAATCTCACGCGCTGGCGGTACTGAAAGCGGCTCTGGGCAGCCAGCAGGGCGAACCCTGGGAGACTATTCGTCTGATTTCCAGGTTCTACCCGGACGACAGCGGCCTGTTCTCCCCTCTGCTGCTGAACGTGGTGAAGCTGAATCCGGGCGAAGCGATGTTCCTGTTCGCGGAAACCCCGCACGCCTACCTTCAGGGCGTGGCGCTGGAGGTGATGGCCAACTCCGATAACGTGCTTCGCGCGGGCCTAACGCCGAAATACATCGATATTCCTGAGCTGGTTGCCAACGTGAAGTTCGTGGCGAAACCTGCCGCGGAGCTGCTGACTCAGCCGGTGAAAAACGGCGCAGAGCTGGACTTCCCGATTCCGGTTGAGGATTTTGCCTTCTCCCTGCACGACCTGAGCCAGGCCGAAACCGCCATCGCGCAGGAGAGCGCGGCGATCCTGTTCTGCGTGGAGGGCGAAGCGACGCTGCACAAAGGTGAACAGCGTCTGGTGCTTAAGCCCGGTGAGTCAGCATTCGTTGCAGCCAGTGAGTCTCCGGTCAGCGTAAGCGGCACCGGTCGCCTGGCGCGCGTTTTCAATAAGCTTTAACCACTTACTGAATTTTTTAACAACTCTTGCTAAGCTAGTTGCAGGCTTAATATCTCCGGGCGGTTCTTACCGCCTGGTTTCATTTTAGGGATAGTCGCAATGAAAAAATCGGTCGTAGCGGTTGGAGTGATTGTAGCGTTAGGCGTGGTCTGGACGGGTGCTTCCTGGTTTACCGGGAAACAGCTGGAAGGCCGTCTGGCTGAGATGGTGGCGCAGGCTAACGGAGAGATTAAGCGCAGCGCGCCGGAGGCGGGCCTTGAGCTGAGCTACCAGAACTATCATCGCGGCGTCTTTACCAGCCGTATGCAGCTGGTAGTGAAGCCGGTTGCCGGTGCTGAAAATGGCTGGCTGAAACCGGGCCAGAGCGTGGTGCTGGACGAGGTAGTGAGCCACGGTCCGCTGCCGCTGGCGCAGCTGAAGTCCTTTAACCTGATCCCGTCGATGGCGTCCGTTCATACCGTGCTGGTGAATAACGACGTCACCAAACCGCTGTTTGACCTGGCAAAGAATGAATCGCCTTTCGACATTAATACCCGCATCAGCTATGCCGGTGACACAAGTTCAGATATCGCTCTGAAAGCGCTGAACTACGAGAAAGAGAATGAGAAAGTCGCCTTCAGCGGCGGTCACTTCAAACTTGACGCTGACCGCGACGGAAACGTGTTCTCCCTGACGGGTGAAGCGGAAAGCGGCCTGGTCAATGCCGTGAACGAATATAACCAAAAGGTTCAGCTCACCTTCAACAACCTGAAGGCCGACGGCAACAGCCGAATGACCGATTTCCAGGAGCGTATCGGCGATCAAAAACTGTCTCTGGACAAGGTTGCCATTGCGGTTGAAGGCAAAGAGATGGCCGTGCTGGAAGGCATGGACATCAACGGCAAATCCGACGTTTCCAAAGACGGTAAGAGCATCAACACGCAGCTGGATTACACGCTGAAGAGCCTGAAGGTGCAGAATCAGGATCTGGGCACCGGCAAACTGTCGCTGAAGATCGGCAATATCGACGGCCAGGCGTGGCACGAGTTTAGCCAGAAATACAGCAAAGAGAGCCAGGCGCTGCTGACCGATGCCGCACTTCAGCAGAACCCTGAGGTGTACCAGCAGCAGGCGATGGCGGTACTGTTCAACAACCTGCCGATCCTGCTGAAAGGCGAGCCGGTGGTCACCGTTGCGCCGCTGAGCTGGAAAAACAGCAAAGGCGAAACCAGCTTCAACCTGTCGCTGTTCCTGAAAGATCCGGCAACCGCAACGGGTGAACCGCAGACGCTGGCGCAGGAAGTGGATCGCAGCGTGAAGTCGCTCGACAGCAAGCTGACCATCCCGATGGATATGGCGACCGAGTTTATGACCCAGATTGCGAAGCTGGAAGGCTACGGCGATGAAGACGCCGGCAAGCTGGCGAACCAGCAGGTGAAAGGTCTGTCGGCCATGGGCCAGATGTTCCGCATTACCAAAGTGGAAAACAACACGATCTCCACCAGCCTGCAGTACGCCAACGGCCAGGTCACGCTCAACGGCGACAAGATGCCGCTGGAAGACTTCGTCGGCATGTTTGGTATGCCTACGCTGGGGATGCCGGAACCGGCTGAACCGGCAGCGCCGCAGCAGTAAACGGCAAAACCCCTCGCATGAGGGGTTTTTTATTGCCGGGTGGCGCTGACGCTTACCCGGCCTGTGATCCCGGGCCGCTGTAGGCCCGTGCAAGCGAAGCGCCGCCGGGCTTGCGCAGCGGAGATTATTTCACCGTCACCAGCCGCGCCGCCACAATCTGGTGTCCGGCCTGAACGTCCGTATTGTCGATGCGCTGCATGATCCTGTCAGCCAGCGTGTAGCCCATCTCCCGCGCGGGGGTGGTAGCCCAGACGATCGGCAGATCGTCGAGCGCGTTTTCACCGACGTCGGCGAACGCCCCGAGCGCCACCTGGTGGCCGAAGAAGGTTTCCACCCCGCCCTCGCCGCTCTGACGCCCGGCGCGGATCAGGCCAAACCAAGCGCCCATGGCAATCACGTCGTTGTAACAAATCACGGCGCTGATCGTCGGGCTGCTGCGCAGCAGCGCGCCTATCGCTTCCGCCGCTTTCTTCTGGCTGGATTCACACTCTACGACCCATTCGCTGTGGAACGGCAGGCCGTATTTAATCAGCGTCGCGCAGTAGCCGCCGACCCGCTCGGCGCGCGTCAGGGACGAGCTTTTCCCGCCCAGCCAGGCAATGCGCTGATGCCCGCGACGAATCAGATGCTCGGTCAGCATTTGCGCAGCCTGCATGTTATCCGGGCGCAGCGTATCGGCCTCGTCCAGATAGCTGGCGCGCGAAGCAAACACCAGCGGCACGCCCTTTTCAGCAGCGCACTCGCACAGTTCGCTGCCCACGCCCGATGCGCCGGCGACGATCACCCCGTCAACACCCTGGTTCAGCAGCATATCGAGCCGGGAGAGAAGCTGATCGGCCTCGCGACCGCCGTGCAGAAGAAAGACCATCCGCCCCTGCGCTTCAAGCGCTTCGGTTAACCCTGCGGTCAGCTCCGCATAGAAAGGTGACGTCAGGTCGCGAACAATCAGGCCAATCACCCCGCTTTGCCCACCGCGCAGCGCCGACGCCTGACGGTTACGCACAAAACCCAGCTGCTCAACCGCCTCGTTAACCCGCTGACCGGTCGCAGGAGAGATGCGCCCTTTTCCGCTCAGCACCAGAGAAACGGTGCTGACGGAAACGCCCGCCGCCAGCGCGACATCGTTGATGGTGATTTTTTTCGCTACAGCCATGTGTTGGCGTGACTCCCTGAAATGAGATCGGTAAAACGTTTTATCAATACGTTATCTTTATACTACCAGTCAAAGCCTGAGAATGTGATTTAGCGCGCACTAAATTTTGATAAAACGTTTTATCTTCTCGCAGCATTGAAGCAGGCAAACTGATTTTAACAATAAAGGAGTCGTTTTATGACGGCGAAAGCAGCACAAAAAATATCGCTGTGGGAATTTTTCCAGCAACTGGGTAAAACCTTTATGCTGCCCGTGGCACTCCTCTCGTTCTGCGGGATCATGCTCGGGATCGGCAGCTCGCTGAGCAGTAAAGACGTCATCACGCTGATCCCGTTCCTCGGTACCCCGGTGCTGCAGGCGATCTTCATCTGGATGAGTAAAGTCGGCTCCTTTGCGTTTAGCTTCCTGCCCGTGATGTTCTGTATCGCTATCCCGCTGGGCCTGGCGCGCGAGAACAAAGGCGTCGCGGCGTTTGCCGGATTTGTGGGCTACGCGGTGATGAACCTGGCGGTTAACTTCTGGCTGACCGCGAAAGGCATTTTGCCGACCACCGACGCTGCCGTGCTGAAGGCCAACAACATTCAGAGCGTGATCGGCATCCAGTCTATTGATACCGGGATCCTCGGGGCGGTGATCGCGGGTGTGATTATCTGGATGCTGCACGAGCGCTTCCACAATATCCGCCTGCCGGATGCCCTGGCGTTCTTCGGCGGTACTCGCTTTGTGCCGATTGTTACCCTGGTCGTGATGGGTCTGTTCGGTTTAATCATTCCGCTGATCTGGCCGGTCTTTGCGATGGGCATCAACGGTATTGGCCGCATCATCAACGGCGCGGGAGATTTTGGTCCGATGATCTTCGGCACCGGCGAGCGTCTGCTGCTGCCGTTTGGCCTGCAGCATATCCTGGTGGCCCTGATTCGCTTCACCGAAGCGGGCGGTACCATGGAGGTGTGCGGTCACGACGTGAGCGGCGCGCTGACCATCTTCCAAGCGCAGCTGAGCTGTCCGACCACCCACGGCTTCTCCGAAAGCGCCACCCGCTTCCTGTCTCAGGGTAAAATGCCGGCCTTCCTCGGCGGCCTGCCGGGTGCCGCGCTGGCGATGTACCACTGCGCGCGCCCGGAAAACCGTCATAAAATTAAAGGCCTGCTGATTTCCGGCGTGATCGCCTGCGTCGTGGGCGGTACCACCGAGCCAATCGAATTCCTGTTCCTGTTCGTCGCACCGGTGCTGTACCTCATCCACGCCGTGCTGACCGGTCTGGGCTTTACCGTGATGGCGGTGCTGGGCGTGACCATCGGCAACACCGACGGCAACGTGATCGACTTCGTGGTGTTCGGGATCCTGCACGGCCTGTCCACCAAGTGGTACCTGGTGCCGGTCGTGGCGGCTATCTGGTTTGCGGTGTACTACGGCATCTTCCGCTTCGCCATCACCCGCTTTAACCTGAAAATGCCGGGCCGCGATACCGATACGGCGAGCAGCGTTGAACAGGCGGTTGCCGGGACCGTGGGCAAATCCGGCTACAACACACCGGCCATTCTGGCGGCGCTGGGCGGCGCGGATAACATTACCTCGCTGGATAACTGCATCACCCGCCTGCGTCTGTCGGTGGCGGATATGTCAAAAGTGGATACCAACGCCCTGAAAGCCAACCGGGCCATCGGCGTGGTACAGTTAAATCAGCACAATTTGCAGGTGGTTATCGGCCCGCAGGTCCAGTCGGTGAAGGATGAGCTGGCAACCCTGATGCGAACAGTTGAAGCCTGATGCCTCAGCCCCCTCTCATGAGGGGGTTTTACTTTAAGGACTCACGTCATGTTTGATTTTTCTACCGTCGTGGATCGACACGGCACCTGGTGTACGCAGTGGGACTACGTCGCCGACCGCTTTGGCGCGGCCGACCTGCTGCCCTTCACCATCTCGGATATGGATTTCGCCACCGCGCCCTGCATTACCGACGCGCTGCATCAGCGCATCAATCACGGCGTGCTGGGCTACAGCCGCTGGAAGAACGATGAGTTTCTCGCCGCCGTCGCGCACTGGTTCCAGCAGCGCTTTAACAGCCAGATTGATACGGAAACCGTCGTTTATGGTCCTTCCGTTATCTACATGGTGTCAGAGCTGATTCGTCTCTGGTCAAACCCCGGCGACGGCGTGGTGGTTCACACCCCGGCATACGACGCGTTTTACAAAGCTATTGAAGGGAATGCGCGTCATGTGGTGCCCGTGGAGATGGAAAAGCACGCCGCAGGCTGGCAGGGAAATATGGCGGCGCTGGAAGCGGCCCTGGCGAAACCGGAAAATAAAATTTTACTTCTTTGCAGCCCGCAAAACCCAACCGGCAAGGTCTGGAAGCGGGACGAGCTGACGCAGATGGCTGAACTGTGCGCACGCTATAACGTGGCGGTTATCAGCGATGAAATTCATATGGATATGGTGTGGGGAGAGCATCGTCACACGCCGTGGAGCGCGGTGGCGCGCGGCAAATGGGCGCTTCTCAGTTCCGGCTCGAAAAGCTTTAATATTCCGGCGCTGACGGGCGCTTACGGCCTGATCGGCGATGAAGCGAGCCGTAACGGTTATCTCAGCGCGCTAAAAGGCCGGGACGGCCTCTCTTCTCCTTCCGTGCTGGCGCTGACGGCGCATATCGCCGCCTATCAGCAGGGAGCGCCCTGGCTGGATGCCCTGCGACACTATCTCGAAGAAAATCTGTCCTTTATCGCGCAGGAAGTAAACCGCGCGTTTCCGAAGCTGAACTGGCAGCCGCCCGAAGCGACCTACCTGGCCTGGATTGACCTGCGCCCGCTGAACATTGACGATCGGGCGCTGCAAAAAGTGCTGATCGAGCAGCAAAAAGTCGCCATCATGCCGGGATATACCTACGGCAAAGAGGGAAACGGCTTTGTTCGCCTGAACGCCGGGTGTCCGCGCAGCAAGCTTGAACAAGGGGTGCAACGCCTGATTGCCGGGATTAACACCCTCCTCTAATCAGTTTGCGCAACGGAATATTCCCTTGCGCAAATAGCTTTTTACCCCGTTTTGTTTTTATAATATGGCGCACTTTAACCAGAAAAGAGTGCGACCATGATTGATACACGCCTGCCTTTAACTGATATTCATCGTCACCTTGACGGTAACATTCGTGCCCAAACCATCCTCGATCTTGGCCGCCAGTTCAATTTAACGCTTCCTGCTCAGACGCTTGAGTCGATGATCCCTCACGTACAGGTAACCTCAAATGAACCGGACCTGGTCAGCTTCCTGAGCAAACTCGACTGGGGCGTGAAGATGCTGGCCTCGCTTGATGCCTGTCGCCGCGTGGCGTTTGAAAACATTGAAGATGCGGCCCGTAACGGCCTGCATTACGTCGAGCTGCGCTTCTCGCCGGGCTATATGGCGATGACCCACGCCCTGCCCGTTGCAGGCGTGGTGGAAGCCGTGATTGAAGGCGTGCGCGAAGGATGTAAAACCTTCGACGTTCAGGCCCGTCTGATTGGCATTATGAGCCGTACGTTCGGCGAAGCCGCCTGCCTGCAGGAGCTGGAAGCGCTGCTGGCCCATCGCGATGCCATTACCGCCGTCGATCTGGCCGGTGACGAGCTGGGCTTCCCGGGCAGTCTGTTCCTCTCCCACTTCAACCGCGCGCGCGATGCCGGCTGGCACATTACCGTGCATGCGGGTGAAGCGGCTGGCCCGGAAAGCATCTGGCAGGCCATCCGCGAGCTGGGCGCCGAGCGTATCGGTCACGGCGTGAAGGCCGTAGAAGATCGCGCCCTGATGGATTTCCTGGCGGAGCAGCGTATCGGGATTGAGTCGTGCCTGACGTCTAACATTCAGACCAGCACCGTCGCAACGCTGGCGCATCATCCGCTGAAAACGTTCCTCGAGCACGGCGTGCTGGCCTCACTGAACACCGACGACCCGGCAGTACAGGGCGTGGATATCATCCACGAATACAACATCGCCGCACCGCAGGCGGGTCTGAGCCGCGAGCAGATCCGTCAGGCGCAGATCAACGGGCTGGAGATCGCCTTCCTGACGCCTGAAGAGAAGCAGGCGCTTAAAGATAAAGTGGCTCACGGTTGAGCATTTGCCGGGTGACGGCTACGCCTTACCCGGCCTACAACAGCATTTAAGTCTTATGCCAGACAGAGCGTGGCGCGATGTTTGGCAGATTCGATGCCCAGCTCAATCAGCTCCATAATCTGAATCGCCTGGCTGGCCGGAACCGGATTCTCCCCCGTACCGTTCAGCGCATCGCGGATGCCCGCGTAATAGGCCGGATAGTTGCCCGGGATCGTCAGCAAGGTCTCCTCAACGAGTTCCTCACCTTCCACCCGCGTTACCACGCCGTCGCGCATATCATAGCCCCAGTCTTCCTGCGGTAAACGTTCACCGCTTTTCAGCCGGTCCTCCTGGGGATCGAGGCCAAACTTCACGTAGCTCCCGCGCGTGCCGTGAATGATGTAGCGGGCCGATTCCGCGGCCGCGACCATAGTGCCGTGCAGCACAATCCGGCGCTGCGGATAGCTGAGCACCGCGTGGAAGTAATCGGTTGTCTGCGCGCCGGGCCTGAGCTGGGCCAGATCGACCGTCATGCTCACCGGCAGACCAAAAAGATTGACGGCCTGATCCAGCAGATGCGGGGCTAAATCGTACCAGATGCCGCTGCCCGGACCGGCCTGCTCTCGCCAGCGGTTTCGTACCTGCGGACGGAAGCGGTCAAAGTGCGATTCAAAAAAGAGGATCTCCCCTAGCGTGCCTTCACTGAGAAGCCTTTTTACCGTCAGAAAGTCGCTGTCCCAGCGGCGGTTATGGAACACCGACAGCAGCCTGCCCAGACTCTTTGCCAGCGCATCCAGTTCGCGAGCCTGAGACAGGGTGACGGTAAAGGGCTTATCGACCACCACGTGCTTACCGGCCTCCAGCGCGGCCTTTGCCAGCGGAAAGTGGGTGTCGTTCGGGGTGGGGATAACGATTAAATCAATATTCGGATCGTTGAAAAGGTGTTTTGGCTCAGAGACAACCGGCACGGAAGGCCAGTCGGCATGGACTTTAGCGGCATCGCTGCTGGATACCGCAGCCAGGGTCATCCCCGGCGTCCCGGCTATCAGAGGCGCATGAAACGTTTTGCTTGCATACCCGTAGCCGATAAGCCCAACGCGGATATTATCACTCATAGTGCCGTCCTCTTTTATGACGTTCTTATTTCACACTGGCTAGCCTGGCATTACCACAGATTAATAATGTGCCATATGACTTAAAATAGCAGGTTGTAGGGGTTGTTTTTGTTACATAGTATTAACCCACTGATTTTATTTAAGGGAACCGTTCCCAAAGCGCTTGCCGTCGGGGAAACGTCGCTGTAACATTTGCGACCTGTATTTATGGATAAAGTACAACTACGAATCATGACGTCAATTATTAATCGAATCATTGAATTAGCGGGATGGATTGTCCTTGGGGTTTCGGTCATTTTGCTGGGCGTTGCCAGCCATATCGATAACTACCAGCCGCCGGAGCCTGTCACAGTCGCCCAACCTAAGTAACCGGTTACTGCAATAAAGAGTGACATAATATGTCAGTTACTTATTGCCAGCCCTGGTGAACACGGTTAACCTTCTCTTCCAGGCATCGTCTGATGCCTGAATTTCAGCAAAGAAAACTCCTAATTTCGTCGCGTTACCTGAGTGGGCTGTTTACGTCTTTATTAATCCGTTTATTATTCGAACGAATTACCTTAACTGGTATTACTCACTTTTATATGGAAACTTATTAATATGACAGTTCAGGACTATTTATTAAAATTTCGCAAGATCAATTCGCTTGAGAGCCTGGAAAAACTGTTTGACCATCTGAACTACACCCTGTCGGATAATCAGGACATCATTAATATGTATCGCGCCGCTGACCATCGCCGTGCGGAGCTGGTTTCCGGAGGTCGTTTGTTCAACGTGGGTGAAGTGCCTAAGTCCGTATGGCGTTACGTTTTATAAGAAAGTAGCCATCCGCGCGAAATGTTATATACTCTCCGCCCTGCAAACTGGCTGTACAACATTTCGCGCAGATTATGGGAGAGTTCATGACCGCAACGCCTGGAGATCGCATTGGAGGCTGGTTAATCGCCCCACTGGCATGGCTGCTGGTTGCCTTATTAAGCGCATCACTTGCGCTGCTGCTGTATACCACCGCGCTGATTACTCCTCACGCTATCCAGACCCTGATGTCGCAAAGCGTGCTGAATATTGCGATGTGGTTTGTGTCGTTCGTTTTCGCGATTGGTATGTGGTACTACACCCTGTGGTTGACCATTGCCTTCTTTAAGCGCCGCAAAAGTGTACCTAAACACTACATTATCTGGCTGCTGATTTCGGTTCTGCTGGCGGTTAAAGCGTTTGCTTTTTCGCCCGTATCAGATGCTCTGGCCGTTCGTCAGCTGCTTTTCCCGTTACTGGCCGCCGCGCTGCTGGTCCCCTATTTTAAGCGTTCGACGCGGGTAAAAAACACCTTCGTGAACCCGTAATAACCTTACAGATAACCTGTTGTCGCCTGCGTGAGTTTGTCCGATAATAGGCGGCTTTTTTATTTCAGGCTAAATAATGACCGATTACTTACTGCTCTTTGTCGGCACCGTGCTGGTTAACAACTTCGTTCTGGTGAAGTTCCTTGGCCTGTGCCCGTTTATGGGCGTGTCCAAAAAGCTGGAAACGGCGATGGGCATGGGGCTGGCGACAACCTTCGTCATGACGATGGCGTCCATCTGCGCGTGGTTGATTGATACCTGGATCCTCATCCCGCTCGGGTTAATCTATCTTCGTACGCTGGCTTTTATTCTGGTCATTGCGGTTGTGGTGCAATTTACCGAGATGGTGGTGCGTAAAACCAGCCCGGCCCTCTATCGCCTGCTGGGTATCTTCCTGCCGCTGATCACCACCAACTGCGCCGTTCTCGGCGTTGCGCTGCTGAACATCAACCTTGGCCATAACTTTATGCAGTCGGCGCTGTACGGTTTTTCCGCCGCCGTCGGTTTCTCATTTGTTATGGTCCTGTTCGCGTCGATTCGCGAGCGTCTGGCGGCAGCGGATATCCCCGCGCCCTTCCGCGGTAACGCGATTGCGCTGGTGACCGCAGGTTTAATGTCTCTGGCCTTTATGGGCTTTAGTGGTCTGGTGAAGTTGTAATGAATGCTATCTGGATTGCCATCGCCTCTATCAGCGTCCTGGGGTTGGTGTTTGGCCTTATCCTGGGTTATGCCTCCCGCCGTTTCGCGGTAGAGGACGATCCTGTTGTTGAGAAAATTGATGAGCTCCTGCCGCAAAGCCAGTGCGGGCAGTGCGGCTACCCGGGCTGCCGTCCCTACGCGGAAGCGGTAGGCATTCAGGGTGAAAAAATTAACCGCTGCGCCCCTGGCGGCGAAGCGGTGATGCTGAAAATTGCGGCCCTGCTTAACGTCGATCCACAGCCCGTTGATGGCGATGCGGAGGTGCAGGAACCGGTTCGCGCCCTCGCCGTGATCGACGAGGCAAACTGCATCGGCTGTACCAAATGTATTCAGGCCTGCCCGGTTGACGCCATTGTTGGCGCCACCCGCGCCATGCACACCGTCGTGGCGGATCTGTGCACCGGCTGTAACCTCTGCGTGGCCCCCTGCCCGACGCAATGTATTGAGCTGCGCCCGGTTGAAACGACTACCGAAAGCTGGAAGTGGGATCTTCAAACCATTCCGGTTCGCAATATTCCTGTGGAACAACATGCTTAAGTTATTTTCTGCTTTCAGAAAAGAGAAGATTTGGGACTTTGACGGCGGTATCCATCCGCCAGAAATGAAAACCCAGTCCAACGGCACGCCGCTGCGTCAAATTCCGCTGGCGACGCGTTACGTTATGCCGCTCAAGCAGCATATTGGCGCTGAGGGCGAGCTGTGCGTGAAAGAAGGCGATACGGTTCTTCGCGGTCAGCCGCTGACCTTTGGCCGTGGGCGTATGCTGCCGGTGCACGCCCCTACCTCCGGTAAAGTGGTGGCGATTGCCCCTCATACGGTGGCGCATCCGTCCGCGCTGTCTGAGCTGAGCGTGATCATTGAAGCCGACGGCGAAGACCGCTGGATCGATCGTGACGGCTGGAGCGACTACCGCAGCCAGAGCCGCGAAGCGCTTATCGAGCGAGTTCATCAGTTCGGCGTCGCCGGGCTGGGCGGCGCGGGCTTCCCGACCGGCGTCAAGCTGCGCGGCGGTGGCGATAACATCCAGACGTTGATTATCAACGCCGCCGAGTGCGAGCCGTATATCACCGCCGACGATCGCCTGATGCAGGACTGTGCTGCCCAGGTGGTGGAAGGCATCCGCATTCTGGCGCACATTCTGAAGCCGCGGGAAGTCCTGATTGGTATCGAAGACAATAAACCGCAGGCCATCTCGATGCTGCGCGCCGTGCTGGCGGGCAGTCACGATATTAGCCTGCGCGTTATTCCGACCAAGTACCCTTCTGGCGGCGCAAAACAGCTGACGCAAATTCTCACCGGCAAGCAGGTCCCGCACGGCGGACGCTCTTCGGATATCGGCGTGCTGATGCAAAACGTCGGCACCGCCTATGCGGTGAAACGCGCGGTGATTGACGGCGAGCCGTTGACCGAGCGCGTGGTGACGCTGACCGGCGAGTCGATTTCTCGTCCGGGCAACGTCTGGGCGCGTCTGGGTACGCCGGTGCGCCATCTGCTGGAACAGGCTGAGTTTTGCCCGGCCAGCGACCAGATGGTGATCATGGGCGGCCCGCTGATGGGCTTTACCCTGCCGTGGCTCGATGTGCCAGTGGTCAAAATCACGAACTGTCTGCTTGCGCCTTCCCCGACCGAAATGGGGGAAGAGCAGGAAGAGAAAGGTTGCATCCGCTGCAGCGCCTGTGCCGATGCCTGCCCGGCGGATCTCCTCCCGCAGCAGCTGTACTGGTACAGCAAAGGCCAGCTGCACGATAAGGCGAAAGCCCATAACCTGGCCGACTGCATTGAATGCGGCGCCTGCGCCTGGGTCTGCCCGAGCAACATTCCGCTGGTGCAATATTTCCGCCAGGAGAAGGCCGAGATTTATGCCATCTCCATGGAAGAAAAACGCGCTGCGGAAGCCAAGGCGCGCTTCGAAGCGCGTCAGGCGCGACTGGAGCGCGAAAAAGTCGCGCGTCAGGAACGCCATAAGCAGGCCGCCGTTCAGCCTGCCGGGAAAGATCAGGATGCGATCAACGCCGCACTGGCGCGCGTTCGCGAGAAAAAAGCCGATGCCGCCCAGACGGTGGTGATCCAGGCCGGGGAAAAACCGGATAACAGCGAAGCGATTGCCGCCCGCGAAGCGCGAAAGGCTGCGGCTCGCGCGCGTCAGGCGGAAAAAGCGCAAACGGTTCAGGCAGATACTGAGATCGACCCGCGTAAAGCGGCCGTTGAAGCGGCGATTGCTCGCGCCAAAGCCCGCAAAGCTGGAGAACAGCAGGTAGTCGTCGAGCAAGAAGCGGTCGACCCACGCAAAGCCGCCGTCGAAGCGGCGATTGCTCGCGCCAAAGCCCGTAAGGCTGCGCAGCAGGCGCCAGAGGCAGTATCAGAAGCAGAAGCACCACCGGTCGACCCGCGTAAAGCCGCCGTCGAAGCAGCGATTGCCCGCGCCAAAGCCCGTAAGGCTGCGCAGCAGGAAGAGCAGCCGCAGGCCGCCAACGATGACCCGCGTAAGGCCGCCGTCGCCGCCGCCATTGCGCGCGTTCAGGCGAAGAAAGCCGCACAGCAAGCCGTAAACGAGGATTAAATGGTTTTCAGAATCGCAAGCTCCCCTTACACCCACAATCAGCGCCAGACATCGCGCATTATGATGCTGGTCTGCCTGGCCGCGCTGCCGGGCATTGCCGTTCAGTGCTGGTTTTTCGGCTGGGGAACCCTGTTCCAGATAATCCTGGGCTGCGCCAGCGCCGTCGCGGCGGAAGCACTCGTCCTGAAGCTGCGTAAGATGACGGTGTCACGCATTCTGGCTGACAACTCCGCGCTGCTGACCGGCCTGCTGCTCGCCATTAGTATTCCACCGTTTGCCCCGTGGTGGATGGTGGTGCTCGGCACCGTGTTTGCCGTGATCATTGCCAAACAGCTCTATGGCGGGCTCGGCCATAACCCGTTTAACCCGGCGATGATTGGCTACGTGGTGCTGCTGATCTCCTTCCCGGTACAGATGACCAGCTGGCTGCCACCGCACGAGATTGCGGCCACGGTTCCCGGCTTTATGGATGCCCTGCACGTTATCTTTACCGGCCATACGGCGCTCGGCGCTGATATGAACGCGCTGCGCATGGGCGTGGACGGCATCAGCCAGGCGACGCCTCTCGATACCTTTAAAACGTCCCTGCATGCCGGGCACAGCGTTGAGCAGATTATGAAATCCGCGATTTACAGCGGCATGCTTGCAGGCGCAGGCTGGCAGTGGGTCAACCTGGCGTATCTGCTGGGCGGCCTGTTTCTGCTGCAGCAGAAAGCCATTCGCTGGCATATTCCGGTCAGCTTCCTCGTGACGCTGACGGTTTGCGCGACCCTGGGATGGGTCTTCTCTCCTGAATCACTCGCCAGCCCGCAGATGCATTTGCTCTCCGGTGCGACCATGCTAGGTGCTTTCTTTATCCTGACGGATCCGGTGACGGCGTCAACGACTAACCGCGGCCGCCTGATCTTCGGCGCGCTGGCGGGCCTGCTGGTATGGCTCATCCGCAGCTTTGGCGGGTACCCGGACGGCGTCGCGTTTGCCGTCCTGCTTGCCAACATTACCGTTCCGCTCATCGACTATTACACGCGCCCGCGCGTGTACGGCCATCGCTAAGGGTTTCGCCATGTTAAAAACGATGCAAAAACACGGCGTCACGCTGGCTGTCTTCGCCGCGGTCCTGACCGGGCTGACGGCCCTGGTTAACTCGTTAACCAAAACGACCATCGAAGAGCAGGCTTCAAAGCAGCAAAAGGCGCTGTTCGATCAGGTGATCCCGTCCGATTTCTACGATAATGACCTGCAAAAGAGCTGCTTTGTGGTAGACGCGCCGCAGCTTGGGAAAGGCCCGCACCGCCTCTTTATCGCCCGCAAAGGGGATAGACCGGTAGGCGCGGTGATGGAAGCGACGGCGCCCGACGGCTATTCCGGCGCCATTCAGCTGCTTGTCGGCAGCGATTTCTCTGGCACTATTCTGGGTACTCGCGTGACGGAACATCATGAAACGCCGGGTCTTGGCGATAAAATTGAAACCCGGCTGAGCGACTGGATTTTGCACTTTGCCGGTAAAGTTATCCATGGCGAAGGGGATACCGCGTTTGCGGTGAAGAAAGATGGCGGCGAGTTCGACCAGTTCACCGGCGCGACCATCACGCCGCGCGCCGTGGTGAACGCCGTAAAACGAGCCGGGCTGTATGCCGAAACGCTGCCCGCGCAACTCAACAATCTTCCGGCCTGTGAGGAGTAATCATGAGCCAGGTTAAAGAGGTTATTGTCCAGGGATTGTGGAAGAACAACTCCGCTCTGGTGCAGCTTCTGGGGATGTGTCCCCTGCTGGCGGTAACGTCCACCGCCACCAACGCGCTCGGTCTGGGTCTGGCAACCACGCTGGTGCTGACCCTGACCAACCTCTCCATCTCCGCCCTGCGCCGCTGGACGCCGTCGGAAATTCGTATTCCGATTTACGTCATGATCATTGCGTCGGTGGTCAGTATCGTCCAGATGCTGATTAACGCCTACGCGTTCGGGCTGTACCAGTCGCTCGGGATCTTTATTCCCCTTATCGTCACCAACTGTATCGTCGTTGGCCGTGCGGAAGCGTTCGCGGTGAAAAACAGCCCCGCCATGTCGGCGCTGGATGGTTTTTCCATTGGAATGGGTGCCACCTGCGCCATGTTCGTGCTGGGCTCGCTGCGCGAGATCCTCGGTAACGGTACGCTGTTTGACGGCGCAGATGCGCTGCTGGGCGGCTGGGCCAAGGCGCTGCGCGTTGAAGTGTTCCACACCGATACGCCATTCCTGCTGGCAATGCTGCCCCCTGGCGCGTTTATTGGCCTTGGCATGATGCTGGCGATAAAATACCTGATTGATGAGAAACGTAAGCGCCGCGCGGCTGAGCGTAGCGTTCTGGAAGGGACACCCGAGAAGGCTTCATGAATAAAGAAAAGCGCATTGCGATCCTGACCCGTCTGCGGGACGAGAACCCGCACCCGACGACGGAGCTGAATTTTACCTCCCCGTTTGAACTGCTGATCGCGGTGTTGCTCTCTGCGCAGGCGACCGATGTGAGCGTCAATAAAGCCACTGCCCTGCTCTATCCGGTCGCCAATACGCCAAAAGCCATGCTGGAACTGGGCGTGGAAGGCGTGAAGTCCTATATCAAAACCATCGGCCTGTTTAACAGCAAAGCCGAGAACGTCATTAAGACCTGCCGGATCCTGCTGGAACAGCACGGAGGCGAAGTACCGGAAGATCGCGCCGCACTGGAAGCCTTACCGGGCGTTGGGCGTAAGACCGCAAACGTGGTGCTCAACACCGCGTTTGGCTGGCCGACCATCGCCGTGGATACGCATATTTTCCGCGTCTCTAACCGGACTAACTTCGCGCCGGGGAAAAATGTTGAGCAGGTCGAAGAGAAGCTGTTAAAGGTGGTTCCGGCCGAATTTAAGGTTGACTGCCATCACTGGCTGATTCTGCACGGCCGCTATACCTGTATTGCCCGTAAGCCTCGCTGCGGCTCCTGCATTATTGAAGATCTCTGCGAATACAAAGAAAAAGTGTATCCATGATCGTCACAATCCCTTACTAAAAGAAGGGTTACCAGGCACCCTTCTTTTGGCCGTTATTTGTCCGTCTTTCATTCCACCTGACCTGTCACTTGTTCGGTTGTTTAACGCTCAAACAGGTTAATAGTTTTTTCATAGCCAAAAATTTCTATACATCTGTGATCGCGATCACCCTGATAACTTCATGTTGAATTTTTGTTGTCAAAATCCGCCTAAACCCTTTGTCTGACAAGATACTCTCCTTCCATCACCGAAGATAAGACCAGCTATTTTTCAGAATATGGCCCATATCACTGCATTAAGCGGCTAATAGCAGAACATATCGCCAAAAGCCGGTCAGAGTGGGTTAGTGCCAGTCGAAAAAACTACCTTTACTCATCGTATGAAATTTAACGCTGAATAACATTTATATGAACCGACGATTATACCACTACAGATATATGTAACAGATTATTACAAACGTATTGCCAGATGGGGCAGGATAGTGAACATTACCCGCCGTTTCTCCTCCCAATATAACTATAAGGCGTATGGACAACGGCCATCACGCTATGAACACCCCCGTTAATATGGGATGTAAAAAAAGAGGTATATGTGTCTACTGCAAACAATAAACCAACAGATGAAAGCGTGAGTCTTAACGCTTTTAAACAGCCTAAAGCGTTCTATCTCATCTTCTCTATCGAGTTATGGGAGCGTTTTGGTTATTACGGCCTGCAAGGGATCATGGCCGTTTACCTGGTAAAACAGCTGGGTATGTCCGAAGCCGATTCCATCACGCTGTTCTCTTCCTTCAGTGCTCTGGTCTACGGTCTGGTCGCTATTGGCGGCTGGCTGGGTGATAAAGTCCTCGGGACTAAACGTGTCATCATGCTGGGCGCCATTGTCCTGGCGATTGGCTATGGTCTGGTGGCATGGTCAGGGCATGATGCCGCTGTCGTGTATATGGGTATGGCGACGATTGCCGTCGGTAACGGTCTGTTCAAAGCGAACCCGTCATCCCTGCTTTCTACCTGCTATAACAAAGACGATCCGCGCCTGGACGGTGCATTTACCATGTACTACATGTCCATCAACATCGGTTCGTTCTTCTCGATGCTGGCAACCCCATGGCTCGCGGCGAAGTTCGGCTGGAGCGTGGCGTTTGCGCTGAGCTTCGTGGGCATGCTGATCACCGTGGTGAACTTCCTGTTCTGCCGCAGCTGGGTTAAAGACTACGGTTCAAAACCTGACTTCGAGCCTGTGCATATGGGCAAACTGCTGGCCACCATCGTGGGCGTTGTTGTCCTCGCGGCAATTGCCACCTGGCTGCTGCACAACCAGGGTATCGCCCGTGCCGTTCTGGGCGTGGTTGCTCTTGGTATCGTGGTTATCTTTGCGAAAGAAGCGTTCGCCATGCAGGGTGCTGCCCGTCGCAAGATGATTGTGGCGTTCATTCTGATGCTGGAAGCGATTATCTTCTTCGTGCTGTACAGCCAGATGCCAACCTCACTGAACTTCTTCGCCATTCGTAACGTTGAGCACTCAATTCTTGGCATCGCGTTCGAGCCGGAACAGTATCAGGCGCTGAACCCGTTCTGGATCATGATTGGTAGCCCGATTCTGGCCGCGATCTATAACAAGATGGGCGACCGCCTGCCAATGCCGCACAAGTTTGCTATCGGTATGGTGCTGTGCTCCGGCGCGTTCCTGGTGCTGCCGCTGGGTACCAAATTTGCCACCGACGCGGGTATCGTCTCCGTTAACTGGCTGATCCTGAGCTACGCGCTGCAGTCTATCGGTGAACTGATGATCTCCGGTCTGGGTCTGGCGATGGTTGCACAGCTGGTGCCACAGCGTCTGATGGGCTTCATCATGGGTAGCTGGTTCCTGACCACTGCCGGTGCGGCAATCATTGCGGGTAAAATTGCGAACCTGATGGCTGTGCCGGAAAACGTCACTGACCCACTGGTCTCCCTGAACGTCTACGGTACCGTGTTCATGCAGATTGGTATCGCGACTGCGGTTATTGCAGTTCTGATGCTGCTGACCGCGCCGAAACTGAATCGTATGACTCAGGACGACGACAAGACGGCTGAAGCGACCAAAACCGCTACCGCGTAAGATTATTGAGAAACGACGAGCCGCTAATGCATATTAGCGGCTTTTTTTTTATCCTTTCGCGCACTAACATAGCTGAAACCTCAGCAAAAAGGAGTTACCGATGAAACTGTTCTACAAACCGGGCGCGTGCTCTCTTGCTTCCCATATCACCCTGCGCGAGAGCGGCAAAGATTTCACGCTGGACGGCGTTGATCTGATGAAAAAGCGTCTGGAAAATGGCGATGATTTTCTTGCCATTAACCCCAAGGGACAAGTTCCGGCACTCCTGCTG
This sequence comes from Enterobacter dykesii, assembly GCF_008364625.2. Taxonomy (NCBI): domain Bacteria; kingdom Pseudomonadati; phylum Pseudomonadota; class Gammaproteobacteria; order Enterobacterales; family Enterobacteriaceae; genus Enterobacter; species Enterobacter dykesii. Next base: position 1,905,740 of record NZ_CP126604.1, on the reverse strand, counting down.
GATGACGGTACTCTGCTGACCGAAGGCGTCGCGATTATGCAGTTCCTGGCCGATAGCGTGCCCGATCGCCAGCTGCTGGCGCCGGTCAGTACTATCTCTCGTTATAAAACGCTGGAATGGCTGAACTACATTGCCACCGAGCTGCACAAAGGCTTTACCCCCCTCTTCCGTCCGGATACACCGGAAGAGTTTAAGCCGACCGTGCGTGCGCTCCTTGAGAAAAAGCTGCAGTACGTTAACGAATCGCTGAAAGACGAACAGTGGATTGGCGGGTCGCGCTTCACGATTGCCGATGCGTATCTGTTTACCGTGCTGCGCTGGGCGCGAGCGGTTAAGCTGAATCTGGAAGGGTTAGACCACATTGCATCGTATATGAAACGCGTGGCAGAGCGTCCTGCGGTGGCTGCGGCGCTGAAAGCGGAAGGGTTGAACTAACCGAGCGGCCTGTGTTGCCGGGTGGCGCTAACGCTTACCCGGCCTACACGTTTTGGCCAGTTATAACCGGGTTGCGCTGAAATAGTGCTCCGGCTTCGCGATACGATCCTGTGCCGCAACCACCTGCAGTTCATATTCCTGCATCTCTTTCGTCGCAATCATGATCTCGTACACCGCTGCAGTAACGTGCTCCAGCGCGTCGCGTATTGTCGCCCCCTGCAGTAATTTCACCAGCAGCAGACCGCTGGTGACATCCCCAACCCCAACCGGCTGGCGCAGGCCGAAATCCACCAGCGGACGGCTAATATGCCAGGCGTCATCTTTCGTCACCAGAAGCATCTCAAAACGGTCCTGACTCAGCCCTGCGCGGGCGAGATGTTTTACCAGCACCACCTCAGGCCCCTGGGCTATCAGTTCGCGAGAAGCGCTTACCGCCTCTTCTACGCTGTTAACCGGACGCTCGCAGAGAATTTCGAGCTCGACCAGGTTTGGCGCAATGATATCGCTGGCGGGCAGCGCGTGGCGGACGTGAAACTCTGCAACGCCCGGCGCCACGATGCAGCCTTTCTCCGGATGGCCCATGACGGGGTCGCAGAAGTATTTTGCCGACGGGTTTGCGGCTTTCACCTGTCGCACGATGCCGAGGATATGCTCCCCCTGCTCCGCTGACCCGAGGTAGCCGCTCAGCACGGCGTCACAGCGTTTGAGCTGGTCGATATCGGCAATCCCCTGCACAACCTCGGTGAGGTGCGAAGGCGGCATTACGCAGCCGGTCCATTTGCCGTACTGCGTGTGGTTAGAGAACTGCACGGTATTAAGGGGCCAGACGTTGACGCCGAGGCGACGCATCGGGAATTCCGCGGCGCTATTGCCAGCGTGTCCAAAAACAACGTGGGACTGAATGGCGAGGATGTTCTTCATTTTTTGCTTACCAAACCCTGAAAAAACAAAAGGGGCGTGGTTTCCCACGCCCCTGGAGACTGTTACTTATTTCCAGCAGACAAGGCAGTAGTTTTTCTTACCGCGACGCAGCAGCGTGTAGCGTCCATACAGACGGTCGCCGTCAACGAAGGTGTATTCCGGGTCGGCCTGTTTCTCACCGTTGATGGTGATAGCGTTAGACGCGATGGTTTTACGCGCCTGACCGCGCGAAGGCTGGAGCTCAGAGTCCACCAGCGCCTGCATCAGATCAGCCCCTTTTTCCATCTCAACCATCGGCACGCCGTCCTGCGCCAGCTGTTCGAAGTCCGCTTCGCTCAGATCGCTCAGGGTACCGTTGAACAGGCTTGCGGTAATACGTTTTGCCGCGGCCAGACCTTCTTCACCGTGAACAAGTTTGGTGACTTCGTCCGCCAGCACGTACTGGGCGCGCGGGGCTTTACCGCTGTTCTTGTCTTCTTCTTCCAGCGCGTTGATCTCTTCAATGTCCATAAAGGTGAAGAACTTCAGGAAGCGGTAAACATCGGCATCTGCCGTGTTGATCCAGAACTGGTAGAACTTGTACGGGCTGGTTTTCTTCGGATCGAGCCATACCGCGCCACCTTCGGTTTTACCAAATTTGGTGCCGTCGGCTTTGGTGATTAGCGGAACGGTCAGACCGAAGACCTGGTTCTGGTGCAGACGACGGGTCAGGTCGATACCGGAGGTGATGTTACCCCACTGATCGGAACCGCCAATCTGCAGGGAAACACCGTGCAGCTTGTTCAGGCAGGCAAAGTCATAGCCCTGCAGCAGGTTGTAGGAGAATTCGGTAAAGGAGATGCCCTGGTCGTCACGGTTCAGACGCTGCTTCACGGCCTCTTTGTTAATCATCTGGTTAACAGAGAAGTGCTTGCCGATGTCGCGCAGGAAGGTCAGCACGTTCATGCTGCCAAACCAGTCGTAGTTGTTCGCGGCAATGGCAGAGTTATCACCACAGTTGAAGTCGAGGAACGGTGCAACCTGTTTGCGGATCTTATCTACCCACTCCTGCACGGTATCTTCGGTGTTCAGTTTACGCTCAGCGGCTTTAAAGCTTGGGTCACCAATCAGGCCGGTCGCGCCGCCCACCAGCGCAACAGGCTTATGGCCCGCCATCTGGAAGCGTTTCAGGCATAACAATGGAACAAGATGCCCCAAATGCAAGCTGTCAGCGGTGGGATCGAAGCCGCAATAGAGCGCGATCGGGCCTTGCGCCAGTCGCTCTGCTAACGCTTCCTCGTCCGTCACCTGGGCCACGAGGCCCCGCTCTTGCAATTGTTTAATCAAGTTACTGCTTGCCATCAAATTCTCCATGTATAAACGACTGCACCTTTGCCGGTACACGACTTTTCGCCTGATGCGAAAGGACCATAGAATAAAGCGCAAGCGCGGTGTGCGCTAGCGCTTAAATCAACAAATTTCGGGGATTACGGTGCCAGTCTGTCGATTTTCCAGCCGCCATTCTCGCGCTGGTATAAAAAGCGGTCATGCAGGCGATGTTCGCCCCCCTGCCAGAACTCCATCTGCTCAATCGGGATGCGGAACCCGCCCCAGAAGCTTGGCAGAGGAATTTCACCCTGCTGGAACTTCTGCTTCAGTTCCAGGAATTTACTTTCCAGCACGCCGCGGGCGGAAATGCGGCTCGACTGTTTTGATACCCAGGCGCCAATCTGGCTGTCACGCGGGCGGCTGTGGAAATACTTTACCACTTCCAGAGTTGAGAGGCGTTCCGCCTTGCCGGTGACCATTACCTGACGTTCCAGCATGTGCCAGGGGAACAGCAGGCTGATACGCGGATTGTTTTCTAAATGGTGCGCCTTGCGGCTGCCGAGGTTGGTATAGAACACCAGCCCTTTCTCGTCATAATGCTTGAGCAATACGATGCGCTGATACGGTTGGCCGTTTTCATCCACCGTCGCGACAACCATGGCGGTTGGGTCGGCGAGTTTCGCTTCGCAGGCCTGTTTCAGCCAGCGTTCAAAAAGCACGAGGGGTTCAGCGGGAAGATCCTGGCGACGCAGGCCGCCTTTAGTGTATTCACGGCGCAGATGCGCAATTTGCTGCAGTTCGTCGTTATCTGACATGGCGTTAGCTGACATTGAGAGTGGGTGGCGCTATTGTGCGCCGCCCCTGTAAAAATCTCAACGCTTCGGATTTTCGAGCTGACAATTGTTCAGCACAATGCGGTCGCGTTTGTAGACCGTGGCGCCGTCGCCTTTCGACCAGAAGACGTAGATACCATCGGTGTAGCGGGCGCCTGAGGCTGAAATGCCCTGCTTCAGCGTCAGCAATTTATTGTCGTAAACAAAACTGGCTTCCTGGCGTGGATTGTTGAGCTTCACAGTCAGCGGTTTTTCGTCGCAGCGATACTCCAGCGTATCGGTCTGCATGCGCTCAAGGAGCTGGTTATAGACGCTGCATCCTGACAGCAATAAAGGGGCGGCAATAAGAAGAAGTTTTTTCATGGGCGTATTCCGAAGACTTTCCTGGTCCTGGAGGGCATGGCTGCCCTCCTGTTTCGTTCCATTCTAACGACGACGCGCCGCGCTGAATTTCAGTTAACTCTGATTATGACGAGGATTTGCCGGGAAAATCGCCCCAAGGACGCTCGCCTCACGTGCACCGGTTACCGATGGCAAGTTGCCAGGCAATCCGGCAATGGTGCGCCAGGCGAGCCAGGCGAAAGCCAGCGCCTCCATATCATCCCCGCTGATGCCGGCCTCATCGGTCGTGGTCACTTCTGTACCCGGCAGTAGCCCCGCAAGACGCGCCATCACCAGCGGGTTACGGCTTCCCCCACCGCACACCAGCAGGCGCTCACAGCCGCCGCTGAGCAGAACCTGTTCGGAGATCGACACGGCCGTGAGTTCGGCAAGCGTCGCCTGGACATCCTGCGGCGCAAGCGCCGGGAATGACGCCAGCTGGCGCTCAAGCCAGCTAAAGTTGAAGTATTCACGCCCGGTACTTTTCGGTGCCGGTAAAGCAAAATACGGATCGCTCAGCATGGACTGCAGCAGCGGGATAATCACTTTCCCCCCGCTCGCCCACTCCGCGTTTTTATCATACGGTTGACCGCACTGACGCCAGATCCAGGCGTCCATTAACATATTGCCCGGGCCGGTATCGTAGCCGCGTACGGGCTGCCCAGGGATGAGCATCGACAGATTGGCAATCCCACCAATGTTGAGCACCATGCGCCGTTCTGAAGGGTGCGCCAGTAACGCCTGATGGAACGCGGGCACCAGCGGCGCGCCCTGCCCGCCAAGGGCGATATCGCGCCGACGGAAATCGCCAACCACCGTCACGCCCGTCTTCGCTACAATCTGGTTGTTATCACCGATTTGCAGGGTATGTGGGGCATCTCCGCCGGGTTCATGCCAGACCGTTTGTCCGTGACACCCGATGGCCACCACATCCTGCGGGCGAAGATGTTCTTTTTGCATCAAAGCCTGCACCGCATCCGCAAACAGCGCCCCCAGGCGGACATCAAGTTGTCCAAGCTGGGAGAGAGTCAGCTGCTGCCCCTGACAGATGCTCAGAATATCCTCTTTCAGTGAAATGGGGATTGGCCAGGTCAGGCTCGCCTGCTGCGCCACCATGTTTTCGTCAATGGCGGCCAGAACGACATCTACACCATCCAGACTGGTGCCTGACATCACACCAATGTAGCGACCCGATTTCATGCGCTTTCCTTACGTTGCGTGGGCTAAGGATATCCACTCAACCATAAACGGCGCAGCTTTGCCATCCGGCGATAATATTTTTTAACAATGTCAGACGGGTTACGCGGGCGGATCCTGTTTATGTCTCGTTAAGTCAAATTCAAGTACAATTTTCTTATTGTTAGTGCAAAGATATGAACTATGGCCGCTTATGCCATATAATTTAGCCATAACGGATGCCCCCAATCGGGCGTTTTTGGTGAACAGGAGATTCAAATGATTTTACGTGTACTGGGCGTTTCGCTGATTGGTTTAACTCTGGCTGGCTGTGTGAATGACAGTTCACTTTCTGGCGACGTTTACAGCGCTTCTGAAGCGAAACAGGTTCAGAACGTGACTTACGGTACCGTTGTTAATGCACGCCCTGTACAGATCCAGGGTGGTGATGAAAACAACGTGATGGGCGCGATCGGCGGTGCCGTGCTGGGTGGTTTCCTGGGTAATACCGTTGGCGGCGGCACTGGCCGCTCTCTGGCGACGGCCGCAGGCGCCGTTGCGGGTGGTGTAGCTGGCCAGGGCGTTCAGGGTGCGATGAACAAAACCCAGGGCGTAGAGCTGGAAATTCGTAAAGACGACGGCAGCACGATCATGGTTGTCCAGAAACAAGGCAGCACCCGCTTCTCTGCAGGCCAGCGCGTTGTTCTGGCAAGCAACGGAAGTCAGGTGACCGTTTCTCCACGTTAATTAAAAATGGATGTGGTCATCAGGCCACATCCATTTACATTATTTATCACTCCCACAAATATATTTACAAAATACACTCACCCTATCCATTATTAACCTCGCCATATATTGTTTCTGCGCAAAGTATTTAGCGCGCTAATTGATTAAACTCTTCGCAATACCCTCACCTTAATTCATTATAAAGTCATTAAAGCCATATATGTTTGCGAATCATCGTTCTGTAAAAGGTCGTTATATCTCGTTCTGCCTGGGTTGCATTGCTGTTATCAGCATATTACACGCCTTGTTTTCAAAAATTGCCGAATGGGTTCCAACCTTTTCGTCTCACTTGTTCCCTACGCTCACCATATTTCTACTGGTGTTTGATCTGTTTATTGCCTGCTTTATGGCAATGAAATACTGGTGTGACCGAAAAAGGTTGTATCTGGTATCGCTTGCTTTTGCCTTTGCCGGGTCGGCATCGCTGATGGTCGGAACGCTGTGCAGCTTTCCCGCCTGGCTGGACCTCTATCAGTTCAACGCGGTGAACTACAACGATGCGATGATCTTCTATATGTTCCGCCATCTTATAATGGCGGTGTTAATAATCGTTTCGGCAATACTTTATACCACGCGCAATTGTCCCCTTTCACGGCCGGCGCATATCGCTATTGTGAGCGGCGAGTTTCTCTTTACCGTCTTTGCAGTAGGATTGGCCTGGATGTATTCCAGTCATTCTTCTTTTTTATCCATTGATCTTGTTGATAATGAAACCCGTGAGTTTATGGTTCTCTGGAGCCACTTCATTAATATTGCATTAATTGCACTCTGGGTGGTCACATTAGCCACGCTGATGTTTATTACGCGCATACGTAACTTATTCTGGGTGGGCGGTAATTTTCTGTGCGTCTGCTATATCGTCACGCTCTCAATGCTGTTAGTGGGTGGACATGTAGAAGATATCTCCTGGTATCGCGCCCGCTTATTTGAAACTGTCGCCACGCTGATGATCATTTTTGTTCTGCTCTACGATGTTTTCAGGCTGTATCGCGACTCACACGTTAAGTATCAGCAGTCCTACCAGAACTCCATTCGCGACCCGCTCACCCGCCTGTATAACCGCAGCTATTTTTATGAATCATTAAAGCAGGCGCTGGATATCGCCAAACCCAGCCGCCCGGTTTCCGTCATCGTCAGCGATCTCGATCGCTTCAAGCGTATCAACGACACCTACGGGCATCTTCAGGGCGACAAGGTCCTGCAGTTTGTCGCTAATCTGCTGATGGATTCAGTACGTCCGCAGGACATCGCGGCGCGTATCGGTGGTGAGGAGTTTGTTCTGATGCTGGCCAACACCTCATCAGACGCGGCGTACCAGGTCGCGGAACGCATACGGTTAAATCTGAGCAGCTTCGATAACGCCAGCAGCGGCGGTCAACTACCGGAGCCAATCACCATCAGCATGGGGGTGTATACGGCGACGTCTCCCGCGATAGCCGCAGAAACGTGCGTGGAAAATGCCGACAAAGCGATGTATGAAGCGAAGGAGACAGGCCGTAACCGCGTGGTCGTCTTTAAGTAAAAAAAAGGCCTTGCTGCTGCAAGGCCTTGTTGTTTGTCAGTCGCGCGACTGTAGCTCATGGATGTTTTGCTCGAGGCGCCCAATGAGGCTGATGAGCATTTCCAGCTCCGCCGGTGAAACGCCAGACAGGATTTCACCGCGCGTCTTCGTAATCACGGCTTCCATTTCCGTGATTATAGGTGCCGCTTTCTCGGTGAGTTTAATCCGCTTGGCGCGACGATCGCTGGCGCAGGTTTGCCGCGAGATCAACCCCTTCTCTTCCAGCTGGTCAAGCGTGCGCACCAGCGACGGTTGCTCAATCCCTATCGCTTTTGCCAGTTGAATTTGCGACTGTTCGGGCGGCAGCTGATGAATGTTGTGCAGAGTGACCCAATGCGTCTGTGTGAGTTCCAGAGGTTTCAGGCGATGGTCAATCAGAGCACGCCAGACGCGTACCAACCTTGCCAGATCAGAACCTAATGGCGATTCCAATTTCATCTCCTTATAATTAGCTTGCTAAGTTATTATACTGATTTTAGAATAGTGTGCAGCATTTGTATTGCCAAAACAAATGCAATACTGCATTCATCGAACTTAAAAGTATGACTTACACTGAATCGTGATGCTTCATCATACTAAGACAAGCCAACGCGGCATTCTGTTCACTGCAAAGGATTTCTGCCCGTGACGTTTTTTCATCGCTCGGAGGGTTTACCCCTTCAGGACCTGATCTTCGGTGCGTCAGTCTACTTTCCTCCCCTGTTTAAGGCCGTTCTGGTGGGCTTTATCCTCTGGCTCATCGCGCATCGTCTGCTTCGCGACTGGATGTACTCCGGCGAAATCTGGCATCCCATGCTGATGGATCTTTCCCTGTTTGCCCTTTCCGTATGCCTGGGCCTTGCCGTTTTGACTGCGTGGTGAATATGTCTCTGAAAACGCTAAAGTACTTTTCCACCCTGTTTGTCCTTGCCCTCGCTCTGGTTGCGGGATGGTGGATGTGGAATTTTTATATGCAGTCGCCCTGGACGCGTGACGGCAAAGTGCGCGCCGAGCAGGTCAGCATTACCCCTCAGGTATCAGGAAGTATTACGACGCTATTGGTTAAGGATAACCAGTTCGTCAAAAAGGGAGACATTTTATTCCGCATCGACGACACCCCGTACCACATTGCGATCCTGAACGCTCAGGCGCAGCTGGCTAAAGCCCAGTCGGATCTGGCAAAGGCCAACAACGAGGCCAACCGCCGCCGCCACCTGTCGCAAAACTACATCTCAGCGGAAGATTTAGACACCGCCAACATCAACGTGAAGGCCATGCAGGCGAGCGTCAACGTGGCCGAGGCCACGCTGAAGCAGGCCCAGTGGGAGTTGACCCAAACGGTGATTACCGCGCCGGTTGACGGGTGGGTAACCAACCTTTCCGCTCGCGTTGGGAATTATGCAACCACGGGACAGCCCGTTTTTGCCCTCGTCGACAGCCACTCCTTCTACGTGGTGGGCTATTTTGAAGAGACCAAACTTCGCCATATTCGCGAGGGATCGCCTGCAGTTATTACGCTTTACAGCGGCTCGCAGAAGTTACAGGGTCACGTATCCAGCATTGGCCGCGCCATTTACGATCAAAGCGTCGAAACGGATTCAGGACTGGTGCCGGACATAAAGCCGAACGTTCCCTGGGTGCGTCTGGCCCAGCGCGTTCCGGTTCGCGTGGAGTTTGACCGTTTACCGCAGGACATTACCCTGGTGTCCGGCACTACCTGCACTGTCTCCATCGGAAACCAGTGATGAAGCTGCAGGGTCTCTCCTGGCAAAACACGCCGTGGATGAAAGCGACGCGTCCCCAGTGGCGGTACGCGCTGCGTAACGGCATTGCCATGTGTCTTGCGCTGACTGTGGCTTATTACCTGAACCTGGATGAACCCTACTGGGCGATGACGTCTGCGGCGGTGGTCAGTTTTCCAACGGTCGGCGGGGTGATCAGTAAAAGCCTTGGCCGTATCGCAGGCAGCCTGCTGGGCGCCACCGCGGCGTTAATTATCGCCGGCCATACGCTGAACGATCCGTGGCTGTTCCTGCTGAGCATGGCCGCATGGCTGGGGTGCTGTACCTGGGCCTGCGCCCATTTTACCAATAACGTCGCCTACGCTTTCCAGCTGGCGGGCTATACCGCCGCCATTATCGCCTTTCCGGTGGTTAACGTGCTCGACACCACCGAGCTGTGGGATATTGCCCAGGCGCGCGTCTGTGAAGTGATTGTCGGGATCCTCAGCGGCGGCTTCATGATGATGATCCTCCCCAGCACATCCGACGGCACCGCGCTCATCACCGCGCTAAAAACCATGCATACCCGGTTACTGGAGCACGCGAGCCTGCTGTGGCAACCGGATACCAGCGACGATATCCGCCTCGCGCATGAAAAGGTTATCGGGCAGATCCTGACCATGAATCTGTTGCGCATTCAGGCGTTCTGGAGCCACTACCGCTTTCGCCGCCAGAACACCCTGCTTAACTATCTGCTGCACCAGCAGCTGCGCATGACCAGCGCCATCTCCAGCCTGCGCCGGATGCTGCTCAACTGGCCGACGCCGCCTGAAAACACCCGAGCCGTGATTGAAACGCTGCTCGCGGCCCTTGCGCGCCCGGATGCGGACATTTACACCGTAGCGCGGATTATCGCTCCGCTCGCGCCGGCTGACGAGTACGACTACCGCCATCGCGCCTTCTGGCAGCGTCTGAACTACTTTTGCCGCCTGTACCTGCGCAGCAGCCGCTGGATTACGGCCGTCGAAAACGCAACCCCATTAACGGAGTTCAACGTCCCCGGCAGCCCGGCTCTTGCGCGCCATACCGACTATCTGGAAGCGCTGTGGAGCGGTTTTCGCACCTTCTGTGCGCTGATGCTGGTGGGGGCGTGGAGCATTACCACCCAGTGGGAGTCCGGTACGGCGGCCCTGACGCTTGCCGCCATCAGCTGCGTGCTTTACTCCGTTGCGGCCTCGCCGTTTAACTCGCTTACGCTGCTGCTGCGCACGCTGGTGCTGCTGTCGCTGTTCAGCTTCGTGGTGAAGTTTGGCCTGATGGTGCAGATAAGCGATCTGTGGCAGTTCCTGCTGTTCCTGTTTCCCCTGTTGACCACCATGCAGCTTCTGAAGCTGCAAATGCCTAAGCTGGCGGGTCTCTGGGGCCAGCTGATTGTCTTTATGGGCTCGTTTATCTCCGTGACGAATCCACCGGTTTATGATTACGCCGATTTTCTCAATGATAACCTGGCGAAGATCCTTGGCGTGGGGCTGGCGTGGCTGGCTTTTGCGGTGTTGCGTCCCGGATCCGATGCACGCAAGAGCCGCAGGCATATTCGGGAGTTACGCAGAGGGTTTGTCGATCAGCTCAGCCGTAAACCGCATCTGAGTGAAAACGAATATGAGTCGCTGGTCTATCATCACGTCAGCCAGCTGAATAACAGCCAGGACGCGCTGTCCCGGCGCTGGCTGCTGCGCTGGGGCGTGGTGCTGTTGAACTGCTCGCACGTGGTCTGGCAGCTTCGCGCGTGGGAAACGCGTTCCGATCCGCTGTCGCAGGTTCGTGATGTTTGCATCTCCCTGCTGCGCGACGTAATGAGCGAGCGAGGTGTCCAGCAGCGGCCGCTGGAAGCCACGCTGAATGAACTGCAGCGGATCTGCGATACGCTTGCACAGCATCATCTGCCCGCAGCCCGAGATTTGGCCTCGATAATCTGGCGCCTGCACTGCTCGCTCTCGCAGCTGGAACAGGCACCGCCGCCGGGAACGATTGGGGATCAGATCACGCCGCACGCATAGCGTGCCCCGCCGCCGCCGAGCGGTTTAGGCCGATCGGACATATTGTCGCCGCCGACATGGATCATCAGCGCCTTGCCTTTCACCTCATCCAGCTTTTTCAGTCGCGGCGCGACAACAGGATCGGTGGCTTTACCGTCGTTATTCACCACCAGCACGGGCAGATCGCCTAAATGCCCCATTCCCTCCGGGCCTTCATGCTTGCCGGAATGCTGCGGATCGAGGTGCCCTCCTGCCGCTTCCGCCGCCGACGGTTTACCTTCTTTTAAAGCGGGCTGACAGCTGCCTTTGGCATGAACATGGAAACCATGTTCACCGGGAGGGAGGGCTTTGAGGTTGGGGGCAAACTCCAGCCCTTTATCGGTTTCAGTGATTTTCACCGTTCCGATGGACTGACCCACACCCTGTGGGGTGACGAGATTCATTTCCACTTCGTCGCTGGCTGCCTGCGCCCCTGCGCAAACAACCAGCGTGACCAGTGCCAGAGCAAAACGCTTCATATGGCCTCCGCGGGTTATTTTTTGCCCCTTAAGTGTATACCAGGGGCAAAGATTTCACCGGAAAGTCACCTTCAGGCGGTTTATGGTACGTCGTAACCCAGCGCGGCCTTACGGATGCGGAACCACTGCTGACGGGTCATCTGTAGCTCCTCAGCGGCCAACGCGGAACGCACGCGTTCAATTTTACCGGAACCGATAATGGGCAGCGGTTTTGACGGCAGGCGCAGGATCCACGCGTAAACCACCTGTTCGATGCTTTCCGCGTTCAGTTCGCGGGCGATGGTTTCAAGCTCATTGCGCAGCGGCTGGAATTCCTCATCATTAAACAGGCGTCCGCCTCCCAGGCATGACCACGCCATCGGGCGAATGCGCAGCTGCTGCAGCTGATCGAGCGTACCATCCAGCAGCAGCGGCTGGTGTACCGGGGAAATCTCAACCTGGTTGGTGGCCAGGGTAAACGGCAGACGAGACTGAAGCAGCGCAAACTGTGCCGGGGTAAAGTTTGACACGCCGAAGTGACGCACTTTCCCACTCTGGTGCAGGTTCAGGAAGGCTTCCGCCACCTCATCGGCATCCATCAGCGGGTCTGGGCGGTGGATTAACAGCAGGTCGATACGATCGGTCGCCAGATTGACCAGCGACTGCTCGGCGCTCTTGATGATATGCGCGCTGTCGGTGATGTAATGACCTAGGGCATGTTCAGGTTTTGCCGTGGTGGCAATCCCGCACTTCGTGACGATCTCCATGCGATCGCGGAGTGCCGGAACCAGCTTGAGCGCCTCGCCGAACGCGGCCTCGCACTGGTAGTCACCGTAAATATCCGCATGATCGACCGTGGTGATGCCTAAATCGAGGTGCTCTTCAATAAAGCTCGCCAGCTGGAGGGGGGACATATTCCAGTCCATCAGGCGCCAGTAGCCCATGACAAAACGGGAGAATTCTGGCCCCTGGGGGGCAAGGGTAATTCGCTGAACCATAACATTTTCCTCAAGGATGTAATGTCATGAGTATACGCAATTACCGTGTTAAAAAAGTGAGGGTTGCTGGGGTTCTTCGGTCTCACCGGCTTTATTCGCGCGTATTTTGCGCAGAAGACGCTGTCGGCAGAGGCGTAACACGTCCTGCTTTTGCGTGTCGCTAAAGTTTTGCCAGTTAAAACGCTCATCGCGGGTACGCATGCACCCGCGGCAATATCCGCGTTCATCGACCTGACAAATACCCCGGCACGGGCTCTGGATGGGGAAAAACTCCAGCTGCTCTGCCACACTCACCTCCCGATAGCTCCTCTCACCTACAGTGAAGACGTTAATCGCGCCGCGTGCAAGGCCTGTATCACAGATTTGTGGCATTAAGGTTTCACTAATCTTCCCTCTCTATACTCGGCCCATCATGACAATAACGGGTCTACCGATCGATGTGGTTAAACAGAAAGTTACAATGTAACGACATTAAATTTACTCTGGGCTGTGCACTCTTTTTTACTCTGCTGAACGGGCTGTTTATCCAGCGCAGCTGGGCCATTATCGGCCCAGTCCATCTGCACGACTTCCTCTTTGCCGCCTCCGTCCCGCTGGTGCTGTTTTGCGGCTGGGTGATTGTTTTTAGCCTGCTTAATATCCCGTATCTCCGCAAGCCTCTGCTGATTGTATTGACGATCGGATGCGCCGCGGCGACCTATTTCATGTATACCTACGGCGCGGTGATCGATCAGAACATGATTGTGAACGTGTTCGAAACCAACTCTCAGGAAGCAACCGCCCTGGTGACCCCGCAGATGATCCTGTGGATTGTCATAGCCGGCCTCGTTCCCTCCGTGGCGCTGGCGTTGACCCGCATTCGTACCGGAAAATGGTGGTACGCGCTGCTGACGCGCGTTGCCGCGATGCTCGGCGCCCTGCTGGTGATTATCCTGATTGCCGCGCTGTTTTATAAAGATTACGCGTCGCTGTTCCGCAATAACAAAAGCATCGTCAAAATGGTCACCCCGGCGAACTATGTCAGCGCCGTGGTGAAGTACAGCAAAATGCGCTGGTTTGCCGGCGATCAAACGCTGGTGCGCATCGGTGAAGATGCCCATAAAGGGTCACTGATTACCGGTCAACAAAAGAAAACCGTTCTGGTGCTTGTCGTTGGCGAAGCCTCTCGCGCGGCAAACTACTCCCTGAACGGTTACGAACGCGAAACCAACCCGGAGCTGAAAAAGCACGACGTGATTAACTTCCCGCAGGCCTCCTCGTGTGGCACCGAAACCGCCGTTTCCGTTCCCTGCATGTTCTCCGGCATGACGCGCAGCAAGTACGATGCCGACCTGGCTCACCATCAGGAAGGTCTGCTCGATGTGCTGAAGCATGCGGGTATCAACCTGCTGTGGCGCGACAACGACGGCGGCTGTAAAGGCGCCTGCGATCGCGTGCCCCATACCGACATGACGCAGTGGAATCTGGATCAGTTCTGCAAAGACAAATCCTGTATTGATGATGTGAACTTCTACCGCCTGGACAACGTTCTGGACGGCGTGAAGCAGGACACGGTGCTGGTTATCCACCTGATGGGGAGTCATGGACCTGCGTACTATCATCGTTACCCGGACAATTTCCGTAAATTCACCCCCACCTGCGACACCAATGAAATTCAGGATTGCGACCATCAGGCGCTGATCAATACCTATGACAACACTGTCCTCTATACCGACAGCATGGTCAGCAAAACCATTGATGTGCTGAAAGCGCGCCAGTCGAGCATGAACACCGCGCTGATCTATCTCTCAGATCACGGTGAATCCTTAGGTGAAAGCGGTATTTATCTGCACGGTACGCCGTACATGCTGGCGCCGGAGCAGCAAACGCATATTCCGTTTATGTTCTGGCTGTCACCGGATTACGCGAAAAACTTTGGCATCAACGAACGGTGTTTGCGTGACCATGCAGCAAAAAATGCGGTTTCCCAGGACAATTTATTCTCAACCGTATTGGGTATGATGGACGTGAAATCAACGGTTTATCAACCGCAGCTGGATATACTGAGCGCATGTCGTCCGTAAACTCGCTTGCATTAGACCGAACGGTCTATTAGAGTGCGGCCATGAGCAGAAATACTGAACACGATACCCGCGAACATTTACTGGCAACCGGCGAGCGACTTTGCATGCATCGCGGGTTTACCGGTATGGGGTTGAGCGAGCTTTTAAAAACCGCTGAGGTACCGAAGGGGTCGTTTTATCACTACTTCCGGTCCAAAGAGGCTTTTGGCGTAGCGATGCTGGAGCGTCATTATGCTGGCTACCACCAGCGTCTGGCGACCCACTTTGCTTCGGGTGAAGGTAACTACCGGGATCGTGTTCTGAACTACTATCAGGAAACGCTGAACCAGTTCTGTCAGCAGGGCATTATCAGCGGATGCCTGACGGTCAAACTGTCTGCCGAAGTGTGCGATCTTTCCGAAGACATGCGCTCGGCGATGGATAAGGGTGCCCGCGGCGTAATCGCCCTGCTGGCGCAGGCGCTGGAAAAAGGCCGCGAAGAAAAAACGCTGGCCTTTTCCGGCGACCCCTTAATGCAGTCTCAGGTGCTCTACTCCCTCTGGTTAGGAGCCAACCTGCAGGCAAAAATTTCGCGCAGTGCCCTGCCGCTGGAAAGCGCGCTGGCACATGTGAAAAACAGTATTACTGCGCCAGGCGTATAACGGGCGCTTTTTTATTTACCCTATTACTAGTCGACTGGTCTACTCAGGAGTCTTTATGTCAGCTGAAAAACTGTTTACCCCATTGAAAGTGGGCGCCGTCACGGCGCCAAACCGCGTGTTTATGGCTCCGCTTACCCGTCTGCGCAGCATTGAGCCGGGCGACATCCCAACCCCACTGATGGGTGAATACTATCGTCAGCGCGCAAGCTCTGGCCTGATCATCACGGAAGCCACGCAGATTTCAGCTCAGGCTAAAGGTTATGCCGGTGCACCGGGCCTTCACAGCCCGGAGCAGATCGCCGCATGGCAGAAAATCACCGCGGGCGTTCACGCTGAAGAGGGTCGTATTGCGGTCCAGCTGTGGCACACCGGTCGTATCTCTCACAGCAGCATTCAGCCTGGCGGCCAGGCACCGGTCTCCGCTTCGGCCCTGAGCGCAAATACCCGTACGTCCCTGCGCGATGAAAACGGCAATGCGATCCGCGTGGATACCTCTATGCCGCGCGCGCTTGAGCTGGAAGAAATTCCGGGTATCGTGAACGACTTCCGCCAGGCCGTGGCCAACGCCCGCGAAGCCGGTTTTGACCTGATTGAGCTGCACTCCGCGCATGGCTACCTGCTGCACCAGTTCCTGTCACCGTCGTCCAACCATCGCACCGACCAGTACGGCGGCAGCGTCGAAAACCGCGCTCGCCTGGTGCTGGAAGTGGTTGACGCCGTATGCCAGGAGTGGAGCCCGGATCGTATCGGGATCCGCGTCTCCCCAATCGGTTCTTTCCAGAACGTCGACAACGGTCCGAACGAAGAAGCCGATGCCCTGTACCTGATCGAAGAACTTGCTAAGCGTGGCATCGCCTATCTGCACATGTCCGAGCCGGACTGGGCAGGCGGTAAGCCTTACACGGACGCTTTCCGTCAGAAAGTGCGCGAGCGTTTCCACGGGGTGATCATCGGTGCGGGGGCTTATACCCCGGAGAAAGCAGAAGATCTGATCGGCAAAGGGCTGATCGATGCCGTCGCGTTTGGCCGCGACTACATCGCCAACCCGGATCTGGTTGCCCGTCTGCAGAAAAAAGCGGCCCTGAATCCGCAGCGCCCGGAAAGCTTCTACGGCGGCGGCGCGGAAGGCTACACCGACTACCCTTCTCTGTAATCTCGCCATTGTTCATTGATAGCGGCGATACTTCGCCGCTATACTAAAACATCGTTTCTGTTCAAAAAGACAGTCTATTCCATTGGTTAATGAGGAAATTATGCGCCTACTTCACACCATGCTGCGCGTTGGCGACCTGCAACGTTCCATTGATTTCTACACTAACGTCCTGGGCATGAAGCTGCTGCGCACCAGCGAAAATCCGGAATACAAATACTCGCTGGCGTTTGTGGGTTACGGCCCGGAAACGGATGAAGCGGTGATCGAGCTGACCTACAACTGGGGCGTAGACAGCTATGAGCTGGGCACCGCCTACGGCCATATCGCGCTGGAAGTGGACAACGCGGCCGAAGCGTGCGAGCGCATTCGCAGCAACGGCGGTAACGTTACGCGCGAAGCTGGCCCGGTAAAAGGCGGCACCACCGTGATTGCGTTCGTGGAAGATCCGGACGGTTACAAAATCGAGCTGATTGAAGCCAAAGACGCGGGTCGCGGTCTGGGCAACTGATCCCTCAGGGCGCAACATGCGCCCGTTGTTTTACTGCATCACCCCGCAAAATTTGCCATAATGCGCTCTGCTTTTTCCCCTTGTAAGAGACCCTGATGTCCGATAACGCTCAATTTAGCGGTCTGTGCGACCGTTTTCGTGGTTTTTATCCCGTTGTCATTGATGTAGAAACAGCCGGATTTAACGCTAAAACCGATGCGCTGCTCGAAATTGCCGCCATCACGCTGAAGATGGATGAACAGGGCTGGCTTACACCGGACACCACGCTGCATTTCCACGTTGAACCTTTCGAAGGCGCAAACTTACAGCCGGAAGCGCTGGCGTTTAACGGTATCGACCCGCATAACCCGCTGCGTGGTGCAGTCAGTGAATACGATGCGCTGCACGCCATTTTTAAAATGGTGCGTAAAGGCATGAAAGAGAGCAACTGCAGCCGCGCCATCATGGTGGCCCATAACGCCACCTTCGATCACAGCTTTACCATGGCCGCAGCCGAGCGCGCCGCGCTCAAACGCAACCCCTTCCATCCTTTTGTGACCTTCGACACCGCCGCGCTGAGCGGCCTGGCTCTGGGACAAACGGTGTTATCAAAAGCCTGTATTACGGCTGGCATTCCGTTCGACGGCACGCAGGCGCACTCCGCGCTGTATGACACGGAGCGCACCGCAGAGCTGTTCTGTGAGATCGTCAACCGCTGGAAGCGTCTGGGCGGCTGGCCGCTGCCGATGGGCGACAGCGAAGAATAAAAAAAAGCGACCTTATCAGGTCGCTTTTTTATTTGCGCAGAAAATTACTCTGCGTCCGGCTCTTCGGTTTTGTACTTCGCCGCCGTCTCTTTGATCAGTTGCTGCAGTTCGCCGCGCTGATACATTTCAATCAGGATATCGCAGCCGCCAACCAGTTCACCGTCAACCCACAGCTGTGGGAAAGTCGGCCAGTTAGCATACTTAGGTAGCTCAGCGCGGATGTCCGGGTTCTGCAGGATATCGACGTAAGCAAAACGCTCACCACAGGCTGACAGCGCCTGAACCGCTTGCGCGGAGAAGCCGCAGCTTGGCAGCTTCGGAGAACCTTTCATATACAGCAGAATCGGGTTTTCAGCGATCTGGCGCTGGATTTTTTCAATAGTGGTGCTCATGTCTTGCTTCCTTTAACTTCTGTTACGGCATTCGTCTGACATTGTAGCGGTTCAGACTGGCATCGGAAAATAACATTTTTGTCACGTTTATACATTCTACCCCGAGTCACGAAAAGTTGCATTGCAAATGGTGTTTACCCCTGCGGCAGTCAGGGTTTTGCTTAGGGAGTGGGCAAATGTGCGACAGAACGATGAATTTTTTTGCACTTGCTAACGAAACAGGATCGTAGATTGAAAAATGCTATTAACTTTCTGGGTTTTTATAGATTAGAATCGACGGGCTTTGTAAATCACACGCGGGTATTATTGATGACCTGCATTTATCAGGGGACTGCCCAGTGGCGCGGATAAATAAAATCTCGATCACGCTCTGTGCTTTACTGTTTACTTCACTCACTTTCACGCCAGTGGCAAACGCCTCTCAGCAGGCGCGGCATTCTGCTGTACAAAAAAACCATCTGGTGAAAGCCACAGACCGTAAGAAAAAAACCACCGCTAAGAACGACAAGAAAAAAACACCGGCTCAGACGAAACAGACCGCTTCCAGCAAAACGAAAACAAAACCTTCCCGCACTGCCCACTCCGCTAAAAGTAAAGCTTCGCAAACCGCCGCTAACCTCGTTACTGAAAAATGCATCACGCGTAAAGGCCACAAGGCGAAATGCACGAAGGTCACGAAAATAGCGGAAGTGCATAAAGTGCGTGTACAGAAAGCGCAAAAGACCGCGATGAACAAACTGATGGGGCAGATTGGCAAACCTTATCACTGGGGTGGCAGTTCGCCGCGTACCGGGTTTGACTGCAGCGGCCTCGTCTATTACGCCTATAAAGATCTGGTCAAATTCCGCATTCCTCGCACCGCCAATGAGATGTACCACCTGCGCGATGCCTCACCGGTTGACCGCGGTGAGCTGGAAAACGGCGATCTGGTGTTCTTCCGCACTCAGGGTCGCGGCACGGCTGACCACGTCGGCGTGTATGTCGGCAACGGGAAATTCATCCAGTCTCCACGTAGCGGCCAGGATATTCAGATTACCTCTCTCAGTGAAGACTACTGGGTACGCCACTACGTCGGCGCGCGTCGCGTGATGACGCCGAAAACCATCCGCTAACCCCTGCCCTGCCGCATCCGTGGCAGGGTAAGTTCCTCTTTTGCATACCCTTTCAATTTGCTATCCTGTCCCTGTTGTCTGTGTGGTTATTGGCAACGCAAAATACAATAAGGAGAGAAGCAATGTCGTTCGAATTACCTGCACTACCGTATGCAAAAGACGCCCTGGCACCGCACATTTCTGCGGAAACCCTGGAATATCATTACGGCAAGCATCACCAGACGTACGTCACCAACCTGAACAATCTGATCAAGGGCACCGATTTTGAAGGCAAAACGCTGGAAGAGATCGTCCGCAGCTCAGAGGGTGGCGTATTTAACAACGCGGCTCAGGTGTGGAACCATACCTTCTACTGGCACTGCCTGGCGCCGAATGCCGGCGGTGAACCTGTCGGTGAACTGGCTACCGCTATCAACGCCGCATTTGGCAGCTTCGCGGATTTCAAAGCGAAGTTTACCGATGCAGCCATCAAGAACTTCGGTTCTGGCTGGACGTGGCTGGTTAAAGAGGCGGATGGCAAACTGGCTATCGTGTCCACCTCTAACGCGGGTACCCCGCTGACCACCAGCGCGAAGCCGCTGATGACCGTGGACGTGTGGGAACACGCTTACTACATTGATTACCGCAACGCGCGTCCGAACTACCTGGAGCACTTCTGGGCACTGGTTAACTGGGACTTTGTCGCGAAGAACTTCGCCGCGTAAGAGACACGCAGAAGGGTTCGCCCTTCTGCGTTTTTGGTTTATTCCGCAGCGCAGGCTGCTTCAGGCTGTTTACGTCCCGACATCATCACCAGCAGCAGGCCGAGCGCGGCAATAATCGCCCCCATCACCGGCACAAAGTTGTATCCCAGACCACCTGAAATCACGGCCCCACCGGCCGCGGCGCCCAGGGCATTACCCAGGTTAAACGCACCGATATTCACGGATGATGAAAGTCCCGGCGCCTCGTGCGCGACACGCATCACGCGCATCTGCAGCGGCGGCACCACGGCGAAAGTGGCGGCTCCCCAGACGACCATCGCGATCGCGGCCCCGAACTCATTACGCGCCAGCCACGGAATGGCAACCATGATGACAATCAGCAGGGTTAAGAAGCCCTTAAGCGTCCCGCTCACGGAACGGTCGGCAAATTTCCCGCCGAGATAGTTGCCGATCGAGAAGCCCACGCCAATCAGCACCAGCATCGCGGTCACAAAGAGAGGCGTTGCGTGGGTGATATCGTGCAGCACCGGTGAAATATAGGTGTAGAGGGTAAACATCGCCCCTGCCCCCAGCACGGTGGTGAGCAGCGCGGAGAGCACCTGCGGACGCATCAGCACCGACAGCTCTTTACGCACTTCCGGACGTTCACCGGCGCTGCCTTTCGGCAGGGAGAAGAACAATGCCACCATCGCGACCACGCCCAGCCCGGCCGTCGCCAGGAAGGACATACGCCAGCCGATCGCTTCTCCCAGCCAGGTTGCCGCAGGCACCCCGCCGATGTTGGCAATCGTCAGCCCCATAAACATGGTTGCCACGGCGCTCGCCTGCTTGTGTTTAGGCACCACGCTGGCAGCCACGACCGACCCCAGCCCAAAGAACGCGCCGTGGTTAAGGCTGGTCAGAATACGCGACAGCATCAATGTGGTGTAGTCCGGCGAAATGGCCGAAAGCACGTTGCCGAGGGTGAAAATCGCCATCAGGAAAATCAGCGCATTGCGGCGCGCGCGGTGCGAAAGAAGAAGCGTCATCAGCGGCGCCCCGACCATCACGCCGATAGCGTAGGCGCTAATTAACATCCCTGCCGCAGGGATCGAGACATCTACGCCCCGGGCAATAACAGGCAGTAACCCCATCGGGGAGAATTCTGTGGTGCCAATCCCAAAAGCGCCAATCGCCAGGGCCAGCAGGGGAAAATTGATTTTCATGCGTCAACTCCGGATGCCGTGTCATGTGGTGACACAGAACAAAGAAGCGGAAAGCATGACATCAATCACAAAAAATGAGAAGTTAACAAAATGGCAAAAGATTTTTGCCAGAGAAGTAACAATCCGGGGTGTCGGGAGGGAGAAGGCTCTCCCTCCGCGTAAATCAGTGCAGCGCAGCCGTCAGACCGGCCGCAACAATCAGAGCCAGCACAACAACGGTGGTGAACAGCGAAAACTTAAGATCGGAACTCATCAATTTTTCTCCTTTTAATCCCCACACGAAAAGTGAGCTTGCTCATTTTTGCACAGATTACGTCAAAAATCTTCCTAGATTTATACTGATAACCACTTTACCTCTTCCCCTTTTCATCAAGATAGGACAAAATTCCACGCTAAATTTATTAGCGTACCGGCCATTGACCCCCTCCTGACGTCCCGTGTCGTTTTCCCGGCGTGCCGCAATTCAAGATTGCGTGATAAGGGTGAGAGAAGGCAAACGTTTACCTTCAAGTTTTTCAGGAGCTTAGGATATGGTCTGGAGTGACATTTAATGGCAACAATTAAAGACGTAGCAAAACGCGCAAACGTTTCCACTACAACCGTATCACATGTAATTAACAAAACCCGCTTTGTGGCGGAAGAGACGCGCAACGCCGTCTGGGCAGCGATCAAAGAGCTGCACTATTCGCCAAGTGCGGTTGCGCGTAGCCTCAAGGTTAATCACACCAAGTCCATTGGATTGCTGGCGACCAGCAGTGAAGCGGCCTATTTTGCCGAGATCATTGAAGCGGTCGAAAAGAACTGCTTCCAGAAAGGCTATACCCTGATTCTGGGCAACGCGTGGAACAGCATTGAAAAACAGCGTGCCTACCTGTCGATGATGGCGCAAAAGCGCGTTGATGGCCTGCTGGTGATGTGTTCCGAGTATCCGGAATCCGTGCTGTCGATGCTGGAAGAGTATCGCCATATTCCGATGGTGGTGATGGACTGGGGCGAAGCGCGCGCGGACTTCACCGATTCCGTTATCGATAACGCCTTTGAAGGCGGCTATATGGCCGGTCGTTATCTGATTGAACGCGGTCACCGCGAGATTGGCGTGATCCCCGGTCCGCTGGAGCGCAACACCGGCGCGGGCCGTCTGGCCGGTTTTATGAAAGCGATGGAAGAAGCGCTGATCAACGTGCCGGAAAACTGGATCGTGCAGGGCGACTTTGAGCCGGAGTCGGGCTACCGTGCGATGCAGCAGATCGTCTCCCAGCCGCACCGTCCGACCGCCGTGTTCTGCGGGGGCGACATCATGGCCATGGGCGCGCTCTGCGCTGCCGACGAGTTGGGCCTGCGCGTACCGCAGGATATTTCCGTGATCGGCTATGACAACGTGCGTAACGCGCGCTTCTTCACCCCGGCGTTGACTACCATTCACCAGCCAAAAGACTCGCTGGGCGAAACGGCTTTCAACATGCTGATGGACAGGATCGTCAACAAGCGTGAAGAGTCGCAGTCCATTGAAGTTCACCCGCGTCTTATCGAACGCCGTTCCGTTGCGGACGGTCCGTTCCGCGACTACCGTCGTTAATCGCTTTACGGGGCCAGCTATGCTGGCTCCCGTAACCATTCCCGGTTTAGCGTTTCGCTGTCTCCCAGATAGTCCAGCAGCCACGCCATCGCAGGCGAGACATCATTTTGCTGCCAGGTGAGGCAGCAGGCCGCATCCGGGAACGGATTCTCCAGCGTCAGCTCAACCCACTCTCCGGTATCGATGCGCGGACGCGCAAAATGAACGGGCACCATCGCGACGCACAGCCCGGCGCTGAGGCACGTCGCCGATGATTCCCAGTCCGGAGCCACCACCCGCCGCTGGTTGTCCAGAAGCCAGGTGATACGCTTGGGCAATGAACGGGACGTATCCTCCAGCACCAGCGACGGCCAGTTGCGCAGCGTGTCATCGCTCAGCGGCCCGTCCATCGCCGCCAGCGGATGATCGCTTGCCACCACGCATTTCCAGCTCAGCATCCCCATATCGCGAAAGGCGTAACGTCCCCCGACCGGGATCGCCTGCGTGGCCCCAATCGCCATCTCTGCCCTGCCGTCCGCCAGCGCATCCCAGACGCCGTTAAACACCTCCTGCGAGACCCGCAGCTCGACGTCAGAAAAATGACGATAGAAATCGACGATCATCTGCCGGGTGCGCTCCGGCTTAACGATGTTATCCACCGCGATGGAAAGATGTCCCCGCCAGCCGTTAGCGATCTGCTGACACTGTTCGCGGGTGATCTGCATTTTTTTGATAACAGAACGCCCTTCCTTCAAAAACCACGCGCCTGCGGGCGTTAATTCCACATCACGATGCCGCCGTTCAAACAGCGGAACCGCCAGCCACTCCTCAAGCTGACGCACCGTGTAGCTGATTGCCGAAGGGACGCGGTGCAGCTCCTGCGCCGCACCGCTAAAGCTGCCGTTACGCGCAACAGCATCGACCACTTCAAGAGAATAATCTGACCACATTTTCTGCCTGCAAAATTTTTGAATGCACCCGCCAAATATTAGCGTTTCACAAGCGGCTTTGCACTCCCTACACTCAGCGCCAATGTATACCTGCCTCCTCAGGAGAATAAAATAATGCAACCCAGGAACGGTTTTTTAGTCTGGCTCGGCGGCTTAAGCGTGCTGGGCTTTTTGGCCACCGACATGTACCTGCCGGCGTTTGCCGCCATGCAGGAAGATTTGCAAACCCCTGCTGCCGCCATCAGCGCCAGCCTGAGTTTGTTCCTCGCCGGTTTTGCCTTCGCGCAGCTGCTCTGGGGACCGCTCTCGGATCGCTTTGGTCGTAAACCGGTACTGTTGCTGGGCCTGGCCATTTTTGCCGTGGGCTGCCTGGGGATGCTATGGGTACGCGATGCCGCCTGGCTGCTGGTGCTGCGGTTTGTTCAGGCCGTGGGCGTCTGTGCCGCGGCCGTGACCTGGCAGGCGCTGGTCACCGACTACTATCCGGCTAACCGCACAAACCGTATTTTCGCTACCATTATGCCGCTGGTGGGTCTCTCACCTGCCCTCGCTCCCCTGCTGGGCAGCTGGATCCTCGCGCATTTCGACTGGCAGGCCATTTTCGCCACGCTGTTTGCCATTACCCTGGTACTGATGCTGCCGGCGTTCGCCCTCAAGCCCGCGCATAAAAAAGAAGCGCATGCAGACGCGAAGCCGATTACCTTCACGTCTCTGCTCAGCACCAAAGCGTATCGCGGGAATGTCCTGATCTATGCCGCCTGCTCGGCAAGCTTCTTCGCGTGGCTCACCGGCTCGCCGTTCATTCTGCACGATATGGGCTACAGCCCGGCAGCCATCGGCCTGAGCTATGTTCCGCAGACCATCGCGTTCCTGGTAGGCGGTTACGGCTGCCGCGCGGCGCTGCAAAAGTGGGAAGGTCAGCAGATGCTGCCATGGCTGCTGGTGCTGTATGCGCTGAGCGTTATCGGGACCTGGGCCGTTGGCTTTATTCCGGGTGCCGGTCTGGCAGAAATTTTGATCCCATTCTGCGTGATGGCCATTGCGAACGGGGCGATTTATCCGATCGTTGTGGCGCAGGCGCTGCGTCCTTTCCCGCAGGCAACTGGCCGCGCCGCCGCGCTGCAGAACACCCTGCAGCTGGGGCTGTGCTTCCTGGCAAGCCTGGTGGTCTCGGCGCTGATTGCGACGCCGCTGTTAACCACCACCAGCGTAATGCTGTTCACCGTAGCGCTGGCGGTATTGGGCTATCGCATGCAGGCCTCCGCGCAGCGTGAGCAGGAAAAGAGTGCTCAGGTTGAAACGTCACATGCCTGATTGCGTCAGAAATCATGTTAATTTTCAGTGATTAGGTTGCTAACAATTTTCTATTGAATCACCAAATTTTGAGGCCTATACTAAATTTGGTTCGATTAAATACGATAAATATTAAGCGTTAACGGGAGCCGGAGTGCTCCCGTTTTACCATGGAAGGCATTTCGGCAAGGGTTATCTCCCTTCCTCTGTTCTACGTCGGATATTAGCCTCGCGGTATTTACCGTGAGATTTCTCACAAACCAAAAAAAGCGTCTACGCTGTTTTAAGGTTCTGATCACAGTAGGGTGATGGAGAAGCTATGAGTTCATCGTGTATAGAAGAAGTCAGCGTTCCGGATGACAACTGGTCCCGGATCGTCAGTGAACTGTTAGGTCGAGCAGGCATCACTATCAATGGATCATCGCCATCCGATCCTCAGGTTAAACATCCCGACTTTTTTAAACGCGTGTTGCGGGAAGGGTCGTTAGGCCTGGGTGAAAGCTATATGGACGGCTGGTGGGAGTGCGAGCGTCTGGATACCTTTTTCGCCAGCGTGCTGCGTGCCGGTCTTGAAAATCAACTCCCTCGCAATCTGAAAGACACCCTGCGCGTCGCCTCTGCCCGACTGTTCAATCTGCAAAGTAAAAAGCGCGCGTGGATCGTTGGCAAAGAACACTACGATCTTGGCAACGACCTGTTCAGCCGTATGCTGGACCCTTTCATGCAATACTCCTGCGCCTACTGGAAAGACGCGTCGACCCTTGAAGAGGCCCAGCAGGCCAAGCTGCGTCTGATTAGCGAGAAGCTGCAGCTCCAGCCCGGTATGCGCGTGCTGGATATCGGCTGCGGCTGGGGCGGGCTGGCGTATTTTATGGCGAAACACTATGGCGTCAGCGTCGTCGGCGTCACGATCTCAGCGGAACAGCAAAAAATGGCGCGAGAGCGCTGCCAGGATCTCGATGTGGATATCCGGCTGCAGGACTACCGTGACCTGAACGAGCAGTTTGACCGGATCGTTTCCGTCGGCATGTTCGAGCACGTCGGGCCGAAAAACTACGCTACCTATTTTGAGGTGGTGGATCGTAATCTGAAGCCGGACGGCATCTTCCTGCTGCACACCATCGGCTCTAAGCGGACCGACAATAACGTCGACCCGTGGATCAACAAATACATCTTTCCGAATGGCTGTTTACCGTCCGTTCGCCAGATTGCCAACGCCAGTGAACCCCATTTCGTGATGGAAGACTGGCATAACTTTGGCGCGGATTACGACACCACGTTGATGGCCTGGCATGCGCGTTTTCAGGAGACCTGGCCAGAAATTGCGGACAACTATTCTGAACGATTCAGGCGGATGTTTAGCTATTATCTGAATGCCTGCGCGGGGGCGTTTCGCGCACGGGATATTCAGCTCTGGCAGGTGGTATTCAGCCGCGGGATTGAACACGGTCTACGTGTCGCACGCTAAAAAAATAACCCCGGATGTCCGGGGTTATTTTTTATTCTTCTTCTGCGGCGGTCTTTATTATTGCCGCTTCTTTTGCTGCCAGCACGCGCTCAACCGTATCCACTACCGCCTGGGTTTGCGGATCGATTTCGATATTCACGCGATGCCCCAGTTTTTTGGCGCCCAGCGTGGTGCGCTGCAGCGTTTCAGGAATTAAATGCACGCAAAAACGCGTTGGCGTTACTTCACCCACCGTCAGGCTAATCCCGTCAATGCCAATAAATCCTTTATAGAGGATGTATTTCATTAATGAAGGATCCTGCATTTTAAACCAGATCTGACGGTTATTTTCCGAGGTCACGATTTTTGCCACTTCAGCGGTGGTCATGATGTGCCCGGACATCAGGTGGCCGCCAATCTCATCGCTGAACTTCGCCGCCCGCTCAACGTTGACGGTATCTCCCACCGCCAGCTCGCCAAGGTTGGTGATGCGCAGCGTCTCTTTCATTAAATCAAAGCTAATCTGGTTGCCGTTAATTTCGGTAACGGTCAGGCAGCAGCCGTTATGAGCAATCGACGCGCCTGTTTCAATGCCCTCAAGCATATATTCCGGAAGCTCAACAACATGAGTACGGAAATTAGGTTTTTCATCAATGGACACCACTTTGGCGGTGCCCTGCACAATACCAGTAAACATGCTTACAACTCCTGTTTTTTCCAGACGGTGGTGACACCGTTTAATCTCACCACAATAACAGTTGGAAAAACAGGTTGCCAGCGGGGCGCATTTTCTGGCGATTTTTTCACTAGATAAATAGCTAAAGCCCGCTACAATAGCTGGCACCCCCCTGCATTTTCTTCTTGCTGCCCGTTTCGGCGGCTTTTTTAGTCTCTCAAATAACAACAAAATAAAGGTGTTCACGTGCAGAAGTACATGAATGAAGCGCGCCAGCTATTGGCACTGGCTATACCAGTGATCGTCGCGCAAGTGGCCCAGACCGCAATGGGATTTGTGGATACGGTAATGGCAGGTGGCTACAGCGCCACCGATATGGCGGCCGTGGCTATCGGCACGTCAATCTGGCTTCCGGCCATCCTGTTCGGCCACGGTCTGCTGCTCGCGCTCACGCCGGTTATCGCTCAGCTCAATGGCTCGGGTCGTCGCGAGCGCATTGCCCATCAGGTCCGTCAGGGTTTCTGGCTGGCAGGGTTTGTCTCCGTGCTGATCATGGTCGTGCTCTGGAACGCGGGCCACATCATTCGCGCTATGCATAACATTGACCCGGCACTGGCTGATAAAGCCGTGGGCTATCTGCGCGCCCTGCTCTGGGGTGCGCCAGGCTACCTCTTTTTCCAGGTGGCGCGTAACCAGTGTGAAGGCCTGGCGAAAACCAAGCCCGGGATGGTGATGGGCTTTATCGGTTTACTGGTCAATATTCCGGTGAACTATATCTTTATTTACGGTCATTTCGGGATGCCGGAGCTCGGCGGCGTCGGCTGCGGCGTGGCGACGGCAGCCGTTTACTGGGTGATGTTCTTCTCGATGATCGTCTTTGTAAAACGCGCCCGTTCCATGCGCGATATTCGCAACGAGAAAAGATTTAGCACGCCGGACTGGAACATCATGACGCGTCTGGTGCAGCTAGGGTTGCCGATCGCCCTCGCGCTGTTCTTTGAGGTGACCCTGTTTGCCGTGGTCGCCCTGCTGGTCTCCCCTCTGGGCATTGTGAACGTGGCCGGGCACCAGATTGCGCTGAACTTCAGCTCCCTGATGTTCGTCCTGCCGATGTCGCTGGCGGCGGCGGTGACGATTCGCGTGGGCTTCCGCCTGGGCCAGGGCTCAACGCTCGATGCGCAAACGGCCGCCCGAACCGGGCTGGGCGTCGGTGTCTGCATGGCGGTATGTACGGCGCTCTTTACCGTTGCATTACGCGAGCAGATTGCCCTGCTCTATAACGACAATCCGGAAGTGGTCACGCTGGCATCGCACCTTATGCTGCTGGCCGCGATTTACCAGATCTCTGACTCCATCCAGGTGATTGGCAGCGGCGTGCTGCGCGGATATAAAGACACGCGCTCAATCTTCTTTATCACCTTCATCGCCTACTGGGTGCTGGGACTGCCGACTGGCTACATCCTGGCACTTACCGATCTGGTGGTGGACCGCATGGGACCGGCGGGGTTCTGGATGGGCTTTATTATCGGCCTGACCTCGGCGGCGATTATGATGATGATGCGCATGCGCTTCCTGCAGCGCCAGCCATCAACGGTCATTTTGCAGCGCGCTGCACGTTAACGACGCGGTAGCCGCCGCCCGGCGGCTACTTTCTCTTCACTTTGCGCGGTAATACAGCAATCGCGTGAAATCAGAGAGAAAATTGCATTTTCCCTCTTGCCACCTCGATGCTGTGCCGCTAATATTCGTCCCCGTTGTCACCGACAACACGTTGCGTTCATAGCTCAGTTGGTTAGAGCACCACCTTGACATGGTGGGGGTCGTTGGTTCGAGTCCAATTGAACGCACCATTCTGCGTCCGTAGCTCAGTTGGTTAGAGCACCACCTTGACATGGTGGGGGTCGGTGGTTCGAGTCCACTCGGACGCACCATTTCAGTCCTGAAATGGTGCAAATCCTCTTCTGATATCCTGAATTTTCTTAATCCCTTATTTTCATCATTATTCTCCTGCTACGCTTTTCTTATGGAAAAAAAACAGGAAGACCGTCGATGAAGAAAATCGCGATTATCGGCTCCGGCCCCACAGGGATTTACACCTTTTATCACCTGCTTAAGAACAGCACGCCGCTCTCCGTTTCCGTTTTCGAACAGGCCGATGAAGCTGGCGTGGGTATGCCCTATAACGACGACGATAATTCCCGGCTGATGCTGGCGAACATTGCGAGCATTGAAATCCCGCCCATTTTTATGACCTACCTCGACTGGCTCAAGGAACAGAGTGACGCCCATCTGGCGCGCTTTAAGGTCGATAAAACCCGTTTACATGACCGGCAGTTTCTGCCCCGGCTTCTGCTGGGTGAGTATTTCCGCGACAGCTTTCTTTCCATCGTAAAAGAGGCAAAAAGGCTAGGATTCAGCGTTGATGTCCATGAATCTGCGAAGGTCACAGACATCATTCCCGCAACAACCGGCGTTACGCTTTCCGTCAACGGCAGCGTCTTGCCCGATCAATTCGACCTTGCGGTTATCGCCACCGGTCACGTCTGGCCAGAAGAGGATGAAGCTACGAGAACGTTCTTCCCAAGCCCGTGGTCCGGTCTGATGGACGCCAGTATTCCTCCCTGCCGCGTCGGTATTATGGGGACATCGTTAAGCGGTCTCGACGCGGCCATGGCGGTGGTGATGCAGCACGGCGAGTTTCGTGACGGTAAATTCATCCTCGACAGCGGCAGTGAAGGGTTAAACATTACGCTGATGTCCAGGACGGGCATTCTGCCGGAAGCCGATTTTTACTGCCCTATTCCTTATGAACCGCTGTCGGTCCTAACCGAATTCGTGGTTGAAACCGAGATTGCCAAAGGATCGGATGGCATGCTGGATCGCATCTTTACCCTGATGGTGAAAGAGCTTCAGCTCGCTGACCCGGCGTGGTGTGAGAAAATATCCCTGCATAAGCAGAATGCGGACAGCATACGTGAGGCCTGGTTTGAGGATCGTAAACGGCACGGCCCCTTTACCTGGGCGGAAGAGAATCTCATCGAGGTTGAGCGGAACAAACGCGAGCGGCGCACCGTAGCCTGGCGCTATACCGTGCTTCGGCTGCATGAGGTGGTTCAGGAGATAGTGCCCCACCTCAACGAACGGGACAGAGAGCGCTTTAAGCAAGGCCTCGCCCGCGTATTCATCGACAACTATGCGGCCATCCCTCCGCAGTCTATCCGCAGGCTGCTCGCGCTTCGCGAAGCCGGCATCATCAGCGTGGCGACGCTCGGTGACGATTACGCGCTGGACGTTGGCAGCGATCGAACGGTGATCACCACAAAAGAGACCGTTTACCGTTTCGACGTGTTTATTGACGCCCGCGGACAAAAGCCGCTCAAAACGAAAGATCTACCCTTCCCGACGCTGCGCAAACAGCTGGAAGCCACGGGTGAAGAGATACCTGACCTCGGTGAGGATTACACCTTAAAAGCGCCTGACGCCGCTCGCGGACGCATCGCCTTCGGTGCGATACCGTGGCTAATGCACGATCGTCCCTTCGTTCAGGGGCTGGCAGAGTGTGCAGAGATTGCGGAAGCAATGGCGAAGGGGGCGGAAAAAACCGCGTCGCGATCGCGGCGCAGACTACCGTATATTGAAAACTGACAGGGCATCCGTGCCCTGCTGTCGCGGATTACTCGAAGAAGACTTCCGGGTTTTCAGACAGCGAAACGAAGGTTTTCGTTGCTTTATCCAGCGCAAGGATTTTGCCGCTTTCAATGTCGTACACCCAGCCGTGCAGTCGGATGGAGTTATTACGCAGGCCCACCGCCACGGACGGGTGGGTCTTAATGTTGCTCAGCTGCGCAAACACGTTCTCCTGCACCATCGCATTGACTTTATCGATCGGCTTATCCCAGGTTTTCTTCTCAACCACCGCTTTCGCCGCGTCGGAATAGCGCAGCCAGTGTGACACAGCAGGCATCGGCTCCAGGTTCGCGTTATCGGCAATCGCCTTCATCGCGCCACAGTTGGAGTGACCGCAAATCACGATATCCGTGACGCCCAGCGCCACCACGGCGTATTCGATGGTTGCAGACACACCGCCAGGCTCCGGCCCGAACGGCGGCACGATGTTGCCAGCATTACGAATGACAAAGAGTTGTCCTGGCTCTTGCTGGGTGACCAGTTCCGGGACCAGACGGCTGTCGGAGCATGAGATGAACAGCGCTTTGGGATTCTGGCTGGACGCTAAACTGCGGAAGAGTTCTTTACGTTGCGGGAAAATCTCTTTTTGAAAGCTGAGAAAACCTTCAATGATATGTTGCATAGCAATGTCTCTTTTATCTGTTTTAGTTTAGGTATGATCGCGATCACACTCGTAAAGTTTACCCATCGTGGTTTACTTCAGACAAGCAATATATTTCTGGCCCGACCGCTGAACAATCTCGTCCGCACTGGCCTGGATGTTCTGCCCTTCGAACGCGCCGTACAGACGTTCAAAGGTTTTGCCTTCGAGATGATTCACCACCGACGCCACGGTGCGGGCCGGCAGCGGAAGATAATTCGGATAGCTCCACATAAACGAGACGGCGTCTTTACCCGGCGTGACCTGCAGAATATCGCCCACCAGCAATATTCCGTCCCCCTCCTGCCAGTGCAGCACCGTTCCACCGGCAAAATGCCCGCCCAGACGCAGCAGGGTGACTGACGGGAAAATCTCCAGCGCATCCCCCTCCCAGAAATGAATGGCCGGGCTGTCGCGCATGACCCACTCTCTGTCGCTGGCGTGCAGGTACACCGGCGCATCAAACGCCGCGGCCCATTCCTGCATCGTGGTGTAATAGTGCGGATGTGAAATCGCAATTGCGCTGATGCCGCCCAGGGCGGTAATGAGCGTTTTGGTTGCGGGGTCGAGGTTGGCGATGCAGTCCCAGAGGATATTGCCGTAAGGCGTTTGCAGGAATAGCGCCCGCTGGTTGATCGCAAACGCAGGCACCGTTTTGATCCCAAACAGCCGCGGCTCCAGTAGCTGCCATTTGTTGCTATGGGTGGCGGTGACGGTGTCGAAATCGGTCCATGCCTGGCCCGTGGCGGGCACGTACTGGCGTTCATCCTCGCAAATTGGGCAACTGTCCGGCTGCGTATCGTAGGCGGTTCCACAGGTTTCACAGAGTGTAATCATGTGCTCTCCTCAGCGATCAAGCACTGAGTATGGCAGGGATTATCCTTATGTGCTGCGAGGTACATTGCTGGCTTTTTTTGCCCTATACTGTGCCAGTATCAAAAACTGAACAGAGCAGGTGCCACATGGAAATTGATCTCGATAACTTAGTCTTTAACGGTCTGGATGAAGCCGAAGAGCGTAATGCGGAACGTCTGGACGATGCAGACAAAAAAGCGCAGGCGATTGTCGCCGACGACGACTGCGGCGACGCCTGCAAAATCTAATAAAAAAGCACCGGGAAACCGGTGCTTTTTTATTTCACTCGTTAAACGTCACGCACACTTCGTTCCAGTACGTTTCGCGCGTGCGGCGCAGTTCAGCGTGACGTTTTATCATGGAACCACTCCGGGTCAATGTTGGCAACGTCTACGCCATACAGGCTGGCGACAGGCAGGATTGACTCAAGAACACGTTGCGCGCTGTTCTCCGCATTCACTGGTCGGGCCGCAAAAAACCGCCGTAACGTGCTGATCCATTTTTTCATCGTCTTACCCTCTCTCGCCGTGTCTGATCTCAGTTAAGCACTCAAATGCCGCGCGGGGGAAATACCAAAATCCACTGTCGATGTGCAGGATCTGCAAATAGCATCCCGTTCGTTTCACTCTTCATTAACACCTTGTTCACTAATGCTTTTTTGCTCATAGCAAAGAACGATTTCTTATTTGGCGATAGCTTTCGCTTATGGGAGCGTAGCGGGGTAAAACAAAAACAACGGGATGGCGAATGACTATGGCAGCAAACATGAAAGGGTTTACAAAACGGACACTGGTTCTGGGCTTACTGGCGGCGGGGAACCTGCTTTCAGCGCAGGCACAGGCGGATCAGCTGGCGGATATTAAGGCCGCAGGGGTGGTGAAAGTGGCCACGTTTGACGCCAACCCGCCGTTTGGCTCTGTTGATGCCAAAACGCACGAGATCGTGGGTTATGACGTGGACTTCGCCAAAGCGCTGGCAAAATCGCTCGGCGTAAAGCTTGAACTGGTTGCCACCAATCCGGCCAACCGCATTCCGCTGCTGCAGTCCGGCAAAGCCGACCTTATCGTGGCGGATATCACCATCACCCCGGAACGCGCGCAGGTGATTGATTTCTCGACGCCTTACTTTGTCACCGGCCAGCAGTTCCTGGTGCCGGCTAAATCACCGGACAAGCTTGATGACTACAGCCGGGCGCGTATTGGCGCGGTCAAAGGAACGACGGGCGAGCAGGCGCTGCACCAGCGTTTCCCGCAGTCCCGCGTGCTCTCGTATGACGATATTCCGCTGGCGCTGACGGCACTGCGCAACGGCAACGTGCAGGCCATCACCCAGGACAGCACCATTCTGGCCGGTCTGCTGGCGCAGGCGCCGGATAAAGCGAACTTCAAAATCCTGCCCGATCTGCTCAGTAAAGAAGAGATTGGCGTTGGGGTGAAGAAAGGTGAAAAGGCGCTGCTGAAGGCCGTTAACGACGAGCTGGTTAATCTCGAGAAGAACGGCCAGGCGGCAAAAATCTACGACGTCTGGTTTGGTCCAGGCACCCCAGCCCCACAGCCTCGCGCCTTTAAAATAGAAGCCAGATAATTATGCTCTCAGGTTTATTTTCACACTCCGCGGCCGGTGCCGCGGATTTTTCACATCTGGAACAGGCCAGCGTCGAGTTTCGTCATGTGGACAAACGCTACGGTGACCATCAGGTTTTAAACGACATTAACCTCACCATCACGCCCGGTGAAGTGGTCGCCATCCTCGGCCCGTCGGGTTCCGGTAAATCCACCCTGATCCGTCTCATCAGCCAGCTTGAAACCCTGAGCGGCGGAGAGATTCTGGTCGACAACAAGCCTACCGCAAAGCTCTCCGGTACCGGGCTGCGTCAGCTGCGAAGCCGCGTGGGGTTTGTGTTCCAGCAGTTCAATCTTTACGCCCACCTCACCGCCAGCCAGAACATCACCCTGGCGCTGGAGCACGTTCACGGCTGGAAGCCGCAGCCTGCCCGGGAGCGCGCGCTGGCCCTGCTGGAGAAGGTCGGGATGCTGGAAAAAGCCCACCATTTCCCGGCAGAGCTTTCCGGTGGACAGCAGCAGCGCGTGGCGATTGCCCGCGCCCTGGCCTCTTCACCGCAAATCATTCTGTTCGATGAACCCACCTCCGCGCTGGATCCGGAGATGATTGGTGAAGTGCTGTTTGTGATGAAAGCCCTCGCCCACAGCGGGATCACGATGATCGTGGTGACCCACGAGATGCAGTTTGCGCGAGAAATCGCCGACCGGATTGTCTTTATCGACGGCGGGCAAATTCTGGAAACCGCGCCGCCGGCACAGTTTTTCAGCCAGCCGTCGCATCCGCGCGCGCAGCGTTTCCTGCAAAAGGTGCTCAACCCGCTGCATCAGGAGCATCTGTAATGCCCGCGCTCGACTGGCAGGGGGTACTGACCGGACAGCCTCTGCAGTGGATATTCTCCGGATTTCTCACCACCCTGTGGGTAACGCTTGCCGGGATGCTGCTGGCCAGCCTGCTCGCATTGCTCTTTATGCTCCTGCGCCTTTCCGGCGGCCGCCCCGGGAATGCGGTCGTCAGCAGCTGGGTGTCGCTGTTTCGCAATACGCCGCTGCTGGTGCAGCTGCTGTTCTGGTATTTTGCCGCCTGGAACGGATTACCGCAGGCGTTTCGCGACACGGTGAACGCGGATCACAGCTGGTCAATTCTGCCCGGCGACGTCTGGTGGTTTACGCCCGAATTTTTATGTACTGCCTGGGGGTTGGGCGTCTTTACCTCGGCGTTTCTAATCGAAGAGGTGGAGTCGGGCTTACGTTCCGTGCCTGCCGGACAGCGGGAGGCGGCGCTCGCGCAGGGATTCTCCGCGTGGCGTCTGTTTCGTTACATCCTTCTGCCGCAGGGCCTGGCCAACGCCTGGCAGCCGGTTGTAGGTCAGTTTCTCAATCTGATGAAGCTCTCCTCGCTCGCGAGCGGGATTGGCTTTGCCGAGCTGACCTATCAGGTCAGGCAGATCGAGAGCTATAACGCGCACGCGCTGGAGGCATTTACCCTCGGAACCGCGCTCTATCTGCTGACCGGCCTGGTAATGGGGATGGTGCTGGTACGCCTTGGGCCGCAGGCGAAACGTAAACGCCCGAACGTCGTCATCGCAGGGAGTGAAAAACATGATTGCCGGACTTAACGTCATCACCGATAACCTCGACTATCTGCTGTGGGGACGCGCGGCAACGGGTGAACCGGGGGGCGTACTGCTGTCGTTAATGATGGCTGCCGGGGCCGCCGTCATCGCTCTGCCCGGTGGGATAGTGCTCGCGTGTCTGGCCTGGCGCTTTACCGGGCTCGTGCGAAAGGCCCTGTTTTTATGGGCAGAGCTGATTCGCGGTATCCCGCTCATCTTCGTGATTTTCTGGATGTGGTATCTCCTGCCGCTTATCACCGGAGGCGATCTGCCGGGAGCGCTGACCGTCACGCTGGCGCTGGCCTGGTTTACCGCGGCCGCCGTGATGCACTCGGTCCTGGCCGGGCTGAGCGCGCTACCGTCCGGACAATATGAGGCCGCACTGTCACAGGGATTCAGCACGCGGCAAACCCTGTGGCGCGTGCTGCTGCCGCAGGCGCTGAGGAATATTCTGCCGTCGCTGGTGGGGATTTTTATCAGCCTGCTGAAGGATACGTCGCTGGCGTTTATCGTGAACGTACCGGAGCTGACCACGGTGGCGGGACAGGTCAATAACCGGGTGCAAATCTACCCGGCGGCCATTTTTATCTTTACGGGCGTGGTCTACTACCTGCTCTGCTGCTCGCTCGAGCAGCTTGCGAAACGCTGGCGCATTACCCGGCCAGCGCTTTAACCACCGTTTCCATCGCTTCGGTTGTCAGTTCACTGCGTTTAACGCGCTGGTTCGCCAGCGCGGTACGCAGGACTCCGGCAATGACAATATGCTTTGGCTCCTGCCCTAAATCACGCATCTCAAGCACCACCTTCCCGACCACCCGGCACATCTCCTGGTACAGCGCTTCATCTTTGGTCACGTTACCCATCGTCATCACTCCATTGCCTTTTAAACGTTGAGCTTAAATGATTCTCCTGCCGGATACAAAAAAGAAGCCCGGCGAGAGACTCGCCGGGCTTCATCTGTAAAATCAGTACATTAGTTGTTTACTGGGATGACCGCGCCTTTGTACTTGGTGCGGATCCAGTCCTGAATCTCTTTCGAGTGCAGGACGTTCACCAGCGCTACGATATCTTTCTTCTTCTCGTCACCGCGATGCACGGTAATGATGTTGGCGTACGGGTTGTTTTCACCGCTCTCTACCGCAATCGGGTCGTGAACCGGGTCCAGACCTGCATCAATCGCGTAGTTGGCGTTGATCACCACCGCAGCGCCTTCGTCGTTGTTGTACATCTGCGGCAGCAGAGAGGCTTCCACGTTCGGCGTGAACTTCAGCTTTTTCGGGTTCTCAACGATGTCGCTGATGCGCGCGGTCACTTTGTCGATGCCCGGCTTCAGCTTGATCACGCCCTCTTTCTCGAAGATGGAGAGAATACGCCCCTCTTCAGAAACCGCGTCACGCATGATGATCGTGCCACCTTCCGGCAGGTCTTTCAGCGACTTGTATTTTTTGGAGTAGATGCCGATTGGCTCAATGTGGATCGCGCCCGCACTGACGAAATCGTAGTCTTTATCGCCCGCATGATCCTTCAGCACGCTGTTCAGGTAAGGAATGTGCTGGAAATAGTTCGCGTCGATGTCATGACCCGCCAGCGCGGTGTTCGGCAGAATGTAGTCCTGGAACGGCTTAATCTCCAGGTCGATACCCTGCTTCGCCAGAATCGGCTTAGCCTGCTCCAGAATTTCGGCGTGCGGCGTATTGGATGCGCCCACGGTCAGGGTATCGGCCCAGGAGGCGAAGCTCAGGGCGCTCAGGGTTGCGGCGGCGATCAGTGTCAGTGTTTTTTTCATGATGTGGTTCCTGTGTGTTGTTGTTACCCTAAATAGTTCGAGTCACAGGAAGGCGGCAAGTGAGCGAATCCCCAGGAGCTTACATACAGTAAGTGACTGGGGTGAACGAATGCAGCCAACGCGCCTGAGGCTCGAAATATGACGGGTATTAGCGTTTATCTAACAGTGAAGTAATGACATCGCCGCAGAACTGGATAATGAAAACGATGATCAGAATGGTCACCGTTGCCACCAGCGTGACGTCACCATGGTTGCGCTGGAATCCTTCCAGATAAGCCAGATTTCCCAAACCACCGGCGCCAATCACCCCCGCCATTGCGCTGTAGCTCACCAGCGCAATGAGCGTCACCGTAATACCCGATACCAGTGCGGGTGATGATTCCGGCAGTAAAACCCGAAACACGAGCGTGCTCAGTCGTGCGCCCATCGAGCGCGTTGCTTCGATGACGCCTTTATCCACTTCACGCAGGGCGATTTCCACCAGGCGTGCGTAGAACGGTGCCGCGCCCACAATCAGCGCCGGCAGCGCCGCGTTGGCACCAAGAATGGTGCCAACGACGGTCTTGGTGAACGGGATCAGCAGGACAATCAGAATGATGAACGGAATCGAGCGGAACACGTTCACGACAATCGAAATCACGCTGTAAACCGTGCGGTTGTGGAACAGCCCGCCGCGCGCGGTTAAAAACAGCGCCAGCCCCAGCACGATGCCCAGCACAAACGTCGCCACGCCGGACAGCGCGGTCATGTACAGCGTCTCCAGCGTCGCCGCCCAGAGCTGATCCCACTTGAGATGCGGAAAGAGATTCTCAGCCATGTTTAATTACCTCGCCTTCAATATCGCTGTGCTGCAGGTCGGCGAGGATATTGTTCAGTTGTTCATCGGATGCCACGACATGGACCCAGAGCTGACCAAACACGCCGTGGGCGGTTTGCGTCATTTTCCCGTGCAGGATGTTAAACGGCAGGCCGTAGCGTAGGGTCAATTCACCCACGATCGGCTTATGGGTGCTGTGCCCGGTAAAGGTCAGCCTGATGACCGTGCCTTCCAGATCGTTTGCCAGTTCGGTGTTGAAGTTTTCCTCCTCGGCATACTGGCTCACCTGACGGACAAACTGCTGCGTAATCGGCTGCTGCGGATGAGTAAAGACGCTCAGCACGTCGCCCTCTTCCACCACTTTACCGTTCTCCATCACCGCCACGCGGTCGCAGATTTTGCGCACCACGTGCATCTCGTGGGTGATCAGCACGATGGTCAGTTTGAACCGACGGTTAATGTCCAGCAGCAGATCGAGGATCTGATCGGTGGTCTGCGGATCGAGCGCGGAGGTGGCTTCATCGCAGAGCAGCACGTCAGGGTTGTTAGCCAAAGCACGTGCAATGCCCACGCGCTGCTTTTGCCCGCCGCTCAGCTGGGACGGGTACGCATTCTCGCGCCCCTTCAGGCCGACCAGCTCCACCAGCTCGGCGACGCGCGCCTTGATGCTGGCTTTTGGCACCCCGGCGATTTGCATTGAGAAAGCGATATTCTCGCTCACCGTGCGCGACCACAGCAGGTTGAAGTGCTGGAACACCATGCTGATTTTCAGGCGCGCCTGGCGCAGCGCTTCACCCTTTGCCGCAGAGATATCCTGCCCGTTAATGGTGACGCTTCCGGCGCTGGGTTTTTCCAGACCGTTCAGCAGGCGAATCAGCGTGCTTTTCCCGGCCCCGCTGTAGCCAATAATTCCGTATATCTGTCCCTGTGCTATCGTCAAATTGACGTTATCAACGGCAGTCAGCGCGACCTTTCCGTTGTCAAAAACCTTCGAAATATTCCTGAGTACGATCATTCTTATTCATTATCCGTTTCGCGCATGGCTGTTTAGCAGTATGGATGTCCAAACGATAGTAAACAGGCGTTATCAGCTTTCAAATGAACAAAAAAGAATGTGTTATAACTTTCGGAAATAACCAGCGGATTTACCGGGTGGGAAGCATTTAGACCAATTTCAGCAATGATTATCTGCCGGATGCATATCTGCTGGGTGATGTCCGCGAAAAATGGTCATTTTTGCAGCATTTTATCACGATATAGCCATCCCCACATCCAGACAACTTTACGTCTTGCTGTCCTGACATCCGAAAACCGCATTTATATTCTTTTCAGTTCTAAACGGCAGTGAATGGTTCTTTATTGCGAAAATTTCGCCGCTCTATCATCCCGTCATGACATCCAGAAAGGAAAACATCATGACGATTTACCACTCCGTCACCGAACTGATTGGCCGCACCCCGCTTATCCAGCTGCACAAGCTTGATACCGGCCCCTGCTCGCTGTTCCTGAAGCTGGAAAACCAGAATCCGGGCGGCTCTATTAAAGATCGCGTTGCGCTGTCGATGATTAACGAAGCGGAGCGTACCGGCCAGCTGCAGCCGGGCGGCACGATAATTGAGGCCACGGCGGGCAATACCGGTCTCGGCCTGGCCCTGATCGCTGCCCAGAAAGGCTACTCGCTGATCCTGGTGGTGCCGGACAAAATGAGCCGCGAGAAGATTTTCCACCTGCGCGCGCTGGGTGCCCAGGTGGTGCTGACCCGCTCCGACGTCAACAAGGGCCACCCCGCCTATTACCAGGATTACGCCCAACGCCTGGCCAACGAGCTGCCCGGCGCGTTTTACATCGACCAGTTCAATAACGAAGCCAACCCGCTGGCGCACCGCACCACCACGGCACCGGAACTGTACGAGCAGCTTGACGCGCGGATCGACGCCATCGTGGTGGGCGTCGGCTCGGGCGGTACGCTGGGCGGCCTGCAGGCGTGGTTCGCCGAGCATTCTCCGCACACGGAGTTTGTCCTGGCCGACCCGGCCGGATCGGTGCTGGCCGACCAGGTGGAAACCGGACGCTATCACGACGCGGGCTCCTGGCTGGTTGAAGGTATTGGCGAAGACTTTATTCCGCCGCTGGCCCACATCGAAGGGGTGAATCGCGCCTGGCGCATCACCGACCGAGAGGCCTTCACCACCGCGCGCGACCTGCTGAAAACGGAAGGCATTCTGGCGGGCTCCTCCAGCGGCACGCTGCTGGCGGCCGCGCTGAAGTATTGCCAGGCGCAGACCGCGCCGAAACGCGTGGTGACCTTCGCCTGCGACAGCGGCAATAAGTATCTCTCGAAGATGTTCAACGACGACTGGATGCGACAGCAGGGGCTCATCACGCGTCCTCAGGCCGGCGACCTCTCCGACTACATCGCCCTGCGTCACGATGAAGGCGCCACCGTCACCGCAGCCCCGGACGACACGCTTTCCACCGTCCTGGCACGCATGCGTCTGTATGACATCTCCCAGCTGCCGGTGCTGGAGAACGGCAAGGTGGTGGGCATTATCGACGAGTGGGATCTCCTGCGGCATATCGGCGGCGATGGCGATCGCTTCGCGCTTCCGGTGACGGCAGCCATGACGCGCCAGGTGGAGTTTCTGGATAAACACGCCCCGGAAAGCGCACTGAACGCCATCTTCGACCGCGGTCTGGTGGCCGTGATTAATGACAACGACCGTTTTCTCGGTCTGATTACGCGCAGCGACGTTCTGACCGCCTGGCGCAACCGTCTTCAGCAATAAAGGAATCGATGATGAAAAACCTGGCTACCCTGAGCGTCCACAGCGGCGAGTTCAACGACCAGCACGGCGCCGTCATGCCGCCGATTTACGCCACCTCTACGTTTGCGCAACCGTCACCCGGCGAGCATACCGGCTATGAGTATTCGCGCAGCGGCAACCCCACCCGCCACGCGCTGGAAACCGCCATCGCCAAACTGGAAGGCGGCACGCGCGGCTACGCGTTTGCCTCCGGTCTGGCGGCCATCTCCACGGTGCTCGAACTGCTGGATAAAGACAGCCATATTGTCGCCATTGATGACGTTTACGGGGGGACGTACCGCCTGATTGAAAACGTGCGCAAGCGCAGCACCGGTCTGCAGGTGAGCTGGGTTAAACCGGACGACCTAGCCGGGCTGGAGGCCGCCATTCGCCCGGATACCCGCATGGTCTGGGTCGAAACGCCAACCAACCCGCTGCTGAAGCTGGCGGATCTGGCGGCCATTGCGGCGATCGCCCGCCGTCATAACGTCATCAGCGTGGCGGATAACACCTTCGCGTCGCCGGTGATCCACCGTCCGCTGGACTCGGGTTTCGATATCGTGGTGCACTCCGCCACCAAATACCTGAACGGCCACTCTGACGTGGTGGCCGGGCTGGCGATTGTCGGGGACAACAGGGAACTGGCGGATAGGCTGGGCTATTTGCAAAACGCGGTGGGCGGCGTTCTGGATCCGTTCAGCAGCTTCCTGACGCTGCGCGGTATTCGCACGCTCGCTTTGAGGGTAGAAAAGCACAGCACCAACGCGCTGGCGATTGCGCAATGGCTGGATCAGCATCCTCTGGTCGAAAAAGTGTTCTATCCCGGCCTGGAATCGCATCCACAATATCAGCTTGCCCGCACGCAGATGGCCCTGCCCGGCGGGATGATTTCCATCGTGGTAAAAGGCGATGCGCAACGCGCCACCGAGGTGATTCGCAACCTGAAGCTGTTCACCCTCGCAGAAAGCCTGGGCGGCGTGGAAAGTCTGGTGAGCCAGCCTTACAGCATGACGCACGCCTCCATTCCGCTGGAGCAACGCCTGGCAAACGGCATTGTGCCGCAGCTGATCCGCCTGTCAGTCGGGATTGAAGATCCGAAAGACCTGATTGCCGACCTCAGCCAGGCGCTGCAGAAATAAGCAAATGGCGGCAGGTCCATCACCTGCCGCCACAAGTTGTCATCATGGCTTAACGCCTTGATAACAATATTATGAGAAACAGCACAGATTATTTCTGAAACACCGTTTCCATTTTCCTTTTATCTTAAAATCAGCGTATAATGCGCGCCAAATCCCTGGTGAATGGTTTCAGCGCTTGGAATACAAAAAACAACGTACAACTTCTCCTCTCCTTCGTTGGGCTGTCACTCAGGCACACTTTCTTCTGCACGCTCATTTGATGTCTCCTATCCTTAGTGCGTGTCATATACTCTTTTGCAACACAGGTTTGACTCCGCGGCGGTGCGCCCCCGGAGCGAGATTTCCATATCCTTCCCAACTTAAAGACTAAGACTGTCATGAAAAAGACGAAAATTGTTTGTACTATCGGCCCGAAAACCGAATCTGAAGAGATGCTGACCAAAATGCTGGACGCCGGCATGAACGTGATGCGTCTGAACTTCTCCCACGGTGACTACGCAGAACACGGCCAGCGTATCCAGAACTTGCGCAACGTGATGAGCAAGACCGGTAAAAAAGCTGCGATCCTGCTGGATACCAAAGGTCCAGAAATCCGTACCATCAAACTGGAAGGCGGTAACGACGTCTCTCTGAAAGCGGGCCAGACCTTCACCTTCACTACCGACAAATCCGTTGTCGGCAACAGCGAAATCGTTGCAGTGACCTATGAAGGCTTCACCAACGACCTGTCCGTCGGTAACACCGTGCTGGTAGACGATGGTCTGATCGGTATGGAAGTCACCGCGATCGAAGGTAACAAGGTTATCTGTAAAGTGCTGAACAACGGCGACCTGGGCGAAAACAAAGGCGTTAACCTGCCGGGCGTCTCTATCGCACTGCCAGCACTGGCTGAAAAAGACAAACAGGACCTGATCTTCGGTTGCGAACAAGGCGTTGACTTTGTGGCGGCATCCTTCATCCGTAAGCGCTCAGACGTGGTTGAAATTCGTGAGCACCTGAAAGCCCACGGCGGCGAGAAGATCCAGATCATCTCCAAAATTGAAAACCAGGAAGGCCTGAACAACTTCGACGAAATCCTCGAAGCGTCTGACGGCATCATGGTTGCGCGTGGCGACCTGGGCGTAGAAATCCCGGTTGAAGAAGTGATCTTCGCGCAGAAGATGATGATCGAGAAATGTGTTCGCGCGCGTAAAGTGGTTATCACCGCAACGCAGATGCTGGACTCTATGATCAAAAACCCACGCCCAACCCGCGCAGAAGCAGGCGACGTGGCTAACGCCATCCTCGACGGTACTGATGCCGTTATGCTGTCCGGCGAATCCGCGAAAGGTAAATATCCGCTGGAAGCGGTGTCCATCATGGCCACCATCTGCGAACGTACCGACCGCGTAATGAAAAGCCGTCTGGACTACAACAACGACAGCCGCAAGCTGCGCATCACCGAAGCGGTTTGCCGCGGTGCAGTAGAAACGGCTGAGAAACTGGAAGCACCACTGATCGTGGTTGCCACCCAGGGCGGTAAATCAGCTCGCGCGGTGCGTAAATACTTCCCGGATGCAACTATCCTGGCGCTGACCACCAACGAAACCACGGCTCGTCAGCTGGTGCTGAGCAAAGGCGTGATCCCTCACCTGGTGAAAGAGATCGCGTCTACGGATGATTTCTACCGTCTGGGTAAAGAAGTGGCTCTGGAGCTGGTTGATCGTGGTCTGGCGCAGAAAGGTGACGTTGTGGTCATGGTTTCTGGCGCGCTGGTACCAAGCGGAACCACCAATACCGCCTCTGTTCACGTGCTGTAATAATTCCCGAACGAATTAATTTTGATAAAAAGCGCCCTCAGGGCGCTTTTTTTATTCCTGGCATTAGCCAAAGTCATTCAAATTGCAAATCGGGTTTCTCTATTTAATTGCCAATTATCTAAGATGAATCCGATGATAAATGCCTTTTTTTCCTTAGATTTTTGCCCGAACAGGGCCGATTCGATGCTTCTTTGAGCGAACGATCAAAAATAGGTGTATTCCCATCAAAAAAATATTCTCAACCCAAAAAACTTTGTGTAATACTTGTAACGCTACA
The DNA here is from genome assembly GCF_008364625.2 of Enterobacter dykesii. NCBI lineage: Bacteria > Pseudomonadati > Pseudomonadota > Gammaproteobacteria > Enterobacterales > Enterobacteriaceae > Enterobacter > Enterobacter dykesii. Next base: position 1,861,684 of record NZ_CP126604.1, on the reverse strand, counting down.
TGGAGATTAACTCAATCTAGAGGGTATTAATAATGAATCGTACTAAACTGGTACTGGGCGCGGTAATCCTGGGTTCTACTCTGCTGGCTGGTTGCTCCAGCAACGCTAAAATCGATCAGCTGTCTTCTGACGTTCAGACTCTGAACGCTAAAGTTGACCAGCTGAGCAACGACGTGAACGCAATGCGTTCCGACGTTCAGGCTGCTAAAGACGACGCAGCTCGCGCTAACCAGCGTCTGGACAACCAGGCTACTAAATACCGTAAGTAATAGTACCTGTTAATAAAATGGCGCACATTGTGCGCCATTTTTTTTGCCTGCGTCAAACGGCTACTGCGTCACCTTCTCCCCTTCATCTTCCGCTACCGCAGTGGACACCCGACTGTTCTGCACGGACAGCACGTTATTGCTGGCCGACGGGCCGCTGCCTGACGACACGATAACCGGGATCCCGGCGCGACGTGACAGGGCTTTCTCAATTAGCGCCTTATCGCTTCCCGCCTGAGAAACAAAGGTCGCAAAGTCTGCGGAATGGGCAATAGGCGAGACCTGCGGATTTTCTCCCTCAACCTGGGCCAGCGGGCGATGGACTTCAATATAGCGTTTACCATCCGGCTCCACGGAGAACTTCACGGGTTCATTGATAATCTGTACCCGCGTGCCAACCCGCACCTGTTCGAACAGGGCCTTAATGTCCGGGGCGTTCATCCGCATACAGCCGGAGCTGACCCGCAGGCCAACGCTGTCCGGCGCGCTGGTACCGTGGATAAGATATTCCCCATTGCCCACGCCCAGACGCAGTGCGAAGCGTCCCAGCGGGTTATTTGGCCCGGCAGGCACCACCGGAGGTAATTTAATTCCCTGTTCCAGAGAGCGTGCTCTGATGCCCGGCGTGGGTGTCCAGGTGGGATTCGGGATTTTCTGACTTACGCGCGTGGTCGTGACCGGTGTTTCCAGCCCCAGCTGTCCGATGCCGAGCGGGAAGACCTGAACGATATTTTCTCCAGGCGGGAAGTAGTAGAGCCGCAGCTCAGCGAGGTTCACCACAATCCCCTCGCGAGGCGTGTCCGGCAGCAGCATCTGCGACGGGATGGTAATGACGGTTCCCGGCGCAGGGTTGACCGGCGCAATGGTATTGTTCGTTTCCAGGATCACCTGCGCCGCGGTATTAAACCGGCGGGCGATGGTCTGCAGCTTATTATCCCCTTCCTGTATCGTGTAGGTTTGATTTTGCCCAATCAGGCGGCTGCCTGCGGGCGGCAACGGATAGTCCATCGCGCGGGCCGAATTAAGTGCGCCGAGCGAACTGAGGAGTAATAGAGTTATGAGAGACGCGCGCTTCATGCTGAGATTCCTTATTCACTGGCAGGACGCCAGAAAGCTGAAAAACCAGCGAGGCGGGAACCACCTCGCGAAACAGAATGAATGCTGTTCTGTAAGTCTAGCTAAGGATTGCAGCTTTGGCGCGAATCGCGCGAATCATCGCTTCCAGTCCCTGGGAGCGTGACGGGGTGAGGTGTTGGGTCAGGGCCATTTTTTCAAACCACGGGCGGACGTCAAACGCGACAATATCCTGCGCCGACATCCGGTGGTAAAGAATAAAGACGACCGCAATAAGCCCTTTTACAATGGCCGCATCGCTGTCGCCGTGCAGTGCTATCGTGCCGTCGTCAGACTGTTCCATCACAATCCACACCTGGCTCTGACAGCCCTGAATACTGTTTTCCGGGTTATGCGCCTCTTCACCGAGCGGCGGCAAGCGCTGTCCCAGCTCGATGATATAAAGGTACTTCTCTTCCCAGTTTGCGCAACGCCCAAAGTTGCGCAGCAATTTGTCTCTGTCCGGCAGCTCTGCCATCTTTTGCCTCTCCGTTAGCCCAGCAGCTGGTGAATGCGCTTAAGCCCCGCCACCAGCCTGTCGACTTCTTCCGTTGTGTTGTACATCACCAGCGACGCGCGGCACATTGCCGGCACCTGGTAAAACGCCATCAGCGGCATGGCGCAGTGGTGCCCGGTACGCACCGCCACGCCGTAGTTATCGAGGAAACTGCCCACGTCATAGGCGTGATGTTTCCCGAGATTAAACGCGATCACTCCTTGCCGGTCGGCAGGCCCGTAAAGGGTCAGATCCGGCACGCTGGCAAGCTCGGCAAGCGCATAGTGCATCAGCAGCTGTTCGTACTCCTGAATGCTATCAAGGCCGATCGCGGAGACGTAGGAAACCGCCGCCCCCAGCCCGATAATCCCGCCGGTGTTGGGCGTACCCGCCTCAAAACGCCACGGTGCGCGCGCGTAGGTGGTGCCTTTCGTCAGGCTGACGGTGGCGATCATCGACCCGCCCCCTTCCCACGGCGGCATCGCCTGCAGGATGTCTTCTTTCACGTACAGCACGCCAATCCCGGTCGGCCCGTAGAGCTTGTGGCCGGAAAAGACGTAGAAATCACAGTCCAGCGCCTGAACGTCAACCGCGTGGTGCATCACCGCCTGGGCACCGTCAATCAGCACCTTCGCGCCGGCCTGGTGGGCTTTTTCGATAATCTCTGCCACCGGGTTTTCAGTCCCGAGCACGTTAGAGACCTGGGTGACCGCCACCAGCCGCGTGCGGTCATCCAGCAGTGCGTCGAGCTGCTCGAGCTGCAGCGTCCCGTCAACGTTGAGCGGAATGACCCGCAATTGCGCGCCAACGCGCTCGCAGAGCATCTGCCACGGCACGATATTGGCGTGGTGCTCCATCTGGGTGATGATGATGTTATCCCCCGCGTGGACCTGCGCGTTGCCCCAGCTGTTAGCGACAAGGTTGATCCCTTCGGTGGTTCCGCGCACGAAGACCAGCTCTTCAGGCGATTTCGCATTGAGGAAGGCGGCAATCTGCGTGCGCACGTTTTCCATACGCTGGGTCGCCTCGGCGCTCAGGGTATGGATACCGCGATGCACGGCGGCGTAGCCGTGGCGATAAAACTCGGCTTCCGCATCCACTACTTGGTTCGGCTTCTGCGCGCTCGCCGCGCTGTCCAGATAGGCCAGCGGAAGACCATTCACTTCACGGGTCAGAACCGGAAAATCTGCCCGTACTTTCTCGACGGGAAAACTCATGCTTCGCCTCCAGGCAGACGCTGACCGATACGCGCCAGCACCTGCTGTTTCAACTGACCATCGTTCAGCGCTTCCGTCAGTTCGGCGGCAAACGCATAGATAATCATTTTCTGCGCCGCCTGCTGGTCGATACCGCGGGAACGCAGGTAGAACATCTGCTCATCGTCGATGCGCCCAACCGTCGCACCGTGGCTGCACTTCACGTCGTCGGCGTAGATCTCCAGCTGCGGTTTGGTGTCCACTTCCGCCAGGCGACCTAACAGCAGATTGTTGTTGGTCATCTGCCCGTCGGTTTTAATGGCGTGCTGCGCCACGTTAATCAGTCCGTTAAACACCGCACGCCCTTTATCACTGACGATGGTTTTGTGCAGCTGGCGGCTGTTGCAGTAGCCGTTGTTGTGCTCAAGCCAGGTGCGCGTGTCGCACACTTCAGATTTAACCGGCATCGCCAGGCTGTTGATGCGCAGCGTGCTGTTTTCACCGTTAAGCTGCGTGCTGGTGTTGTGGCGCAGCACCGACCCGCCGAGCAGGAAGCTATGGCTGTACGCCGCGGCATCCTGACCCAGCACAATGTCGTTATGGGCAAAGTGGTGGCTCTGCGCATTCTCAAATGCCAGCTTGACGTGGTGAAGCTGGGCATTGGCAGCAACGTTCATCGTCAGACGCGAACCGGTAAAGTGACGCGTTTCATTAAGGCTGACGTAATGTTCGATTACCGTGGCCTCCGCTCCCTCCGCCAGCTCAAGATGGTGGCGATAGTGCGCGGTGTTGATTTCGTCGCCGTCCAGACCCTGGGTGATGTGCATCAGCAGCAGCGGTTTTGCCGGACGCTGGTTACGCTTCACGCGGATGTGCGTCACGCTGCGGGTCAGGCTCTCGGTCAGGTGGAGGAAAACCTCAGGCTGAACCGGGGCGCTCAGGGGCTGGCGATCGTCGTTTATCTCAATCTCAAATCCGCTCCCCTGAAGGGCGTCGCTCAGCTCCGGACGGAACTCACCGTCGACAAACACCAGGCGCGCGGCATCCACGTTTACGGCCAGCGCGTCACGCTGCGCCGGGGTGAGATCTGCCAGACGGGTCACAAACTCGGCGTTCAGCAGGCCATCAAGCGGAGTGTATTTCCAGTTCTCATGCTTACGCGTCGGCAGGCCGAGACGCAGCATCTGCTGCAGATGCTGCTGCGCCTGCTCCGAGCGCGTGCCGCCCTGGGCTTCAAACAGCCGGTGCCACTGCTGGAGCGCATTACTGCTGTTCGGTAAGCCAGCCATAGCCCTGCTCCTCCAGTTGTTTAACCAGCGTGAAATCTCCGGATTTCACAATACGCCCCTGGTAAAGCACGTGGACGTAATCCGGCTTGATGTAGTCCAGAATGCGCTGGTAGTGGGTGACGATAATGAACGAACGCTTGCCGTCGCGCAGGGCGTTCACCCCGTCAGCGACAATCTTCAGGGCGTCGATATCCAGACCGGAGTCGGTCTCATCCAGAATGCACAGCTCGGGCTCCAGCACCGCCATCTGCAGAATGTCGTTACGCTTTTTCTCGCCGCCGGAAAAACCGACGTTCACCGAGCGGGTGAGCAAATCTTCCGGCATTTTCAGCAGCTTGATTTTCTCTTCCATTAAATCCTGGAAGTCAAAGCGGTCCAGCGCCTCCAGGCCGCGATACTTGCGCACCGCATTCAGCGCCGTCTGCAGGAAGAACTGATTGCTGACGCCAGGAATTTCGACCGGGTACTGGAAGGCCATGAAGATGCCCTCGCCCGCACGGTCTTCCGGCGACATCTCCAGCAGATCTTTGCCGTTGAACTCCACCGAGCCGTGGGTTACCTCATAATCTTCGCGCCCTGCCAGCGTCGCAGAAAGCGTACTTTTCCCGGAGCCGTTCGGCCCCATGATGGCGTGAACTTCGCCCGGCCTGACGTCAAAATTGAGGCCACGCAGGATGGCTTTGTCTTCTACGCTGACCTGTAAATCTTTAATGCTTAACATGTGCTTTCCTTAACCGACGCTGTGTTCAAGACTAATGGCGAGGAGTTTCTGGGCTTCAACGGCAAATTCCAGCGGCAGTTCAGAGAACACGTCCTTACAGAAGCCGTTGACGATCATTGAGATGGCGTCTTCTTCGCTGATCCCGCGCTGCAGGCAGTAGAAGAGCTGATCTTCCCCAATCCGCGACGTCGTCGCCTCGTGCTCAAGCTGGGCCGTATTATTACGGCACTCGACGTACGGGAAGGTATGCGCCCCGCAGTCTGCGCCAATCAGCATCGAGTCACACTGGGTAAAGTTTCGCGCATTGGTGGCCGTCGGCATGATTTTCACCAGCCCGCGATAGCTGTTCTGGCTGTGCCCGGCGGAGATCCCTTTCGAGATGATGGTCGACCTGGTGTTTTTACCAATGTGGATCATCTTGGTGCCGGTATCGGCCTGCTGATGGCCGCTGGTCAGCGCCACCGAGTAAAACTCGCCGATGGAGTTATCCCCGCGCAGGATGCAGCTCGGGTATTTCCAGGTGATGGCAGAGCCGGTTTCAGACTGGGTCCACGACATCTTGCTGTTTTCACCTTCGCACAGCGCGCGCTTGGTGACGAAGTTCAGGATACCGCCGGTATTGCCGTCGCCGGGGAACCAGTTTTGCACCGTGGAGTATTTCACCTCGGCGTCTTTATGGATGATGACCTCCACCACCGCCGCGTGCAGCTGGTAGCTGTCGCGAACAGGGGCGGAGCACCCTTCGATGTAGCTGACGTAGCTGCCTTCATCCGCGACCAGAATCGTGCGTTCGAACTGGCCGGTTTTTTCGGCGTTGATACGGAAATACGTCGACAGCTCCATCGGACAGCGCACGCCTTTCGGCACATAGATAAAGGTGCCGTCAGAGGCTACCGCCGCGTTGAGCGCCGCAAAGAAGTTGTCGTTAGAGGGCACCACGGTCCCAATGTACTTTTTGACCAGTTCCGGATGATCGTGAATCGCTTCACCGAAGGAGCAGAAAATGATCCCCTGCTCCGCCAGCTTCTCGCGGTAGGTGGTCGCCACCGAGACGGAGTCGAAAATGGCGTCTACCGCCACCTCTTTCCCTTCGCGAACGGGCACGCCAAGCTGGTTAAAGGCTTCTTCCACCTCTTTGCTGAGGAAGCTGTTTTCAGCGCCAGTTTGCTGCACCGCGCCGGGCTGCGAGGCGCAGGTGTCGTCACAGCTGCCGCAGGAAGGCGCAGAGTAGTAGCTGTAATCCTGATAGTTCAGCTTGTCATAATGCGCTTTCAGCCAGTGCGGCTCTTCCATCTCCAGCCAGGCGCGGAAGGCGCTCAGGCGAAACTCCAGCATCCACTCGGGCTCGTTACGTTTGGCCGAGATCGCCCGCACGACATCTTCGTTAATGCCTTTCGCCAGCTCATCGGTCTGCAGCTGGGTGAAGAACCCCTCTTTATAGTTGAGGTGTCCACCGCCCCAGGTATTTACTTCACTCGTTGCTTCAGTATTACGAGACATAGCACCGCCTATACCCCAAAGCTTTCGCCACAGCCGCATTCGTTCTGGGCTTTCGGGTTATGAAATTTGAATAACTGGTTTAAGCCTTCGCGGACGTAGTCCACTTCGGTGCCGTCGATAAAGGGCATAGCCTGCAGCGCAACGTACAGCTTCGCGCCGTCAGTCTCGAACACCAGGTCATCTTTCTCGGGTTCGGTGACGGTGTCGAGCACGTAGCCGAAGCCCGCGCAACCGGTCTGTTTGACACCCAGGCGCACGCCGAGGATCTCGGGCTTTTTCGCCACCAGCTCGTGAATATGTGCCGCCGCCGCAGGCGTGAGCGTCAAGCCGCGCCAGGCGAAATCGGCAGGATTAAAGGTTTCTGAATGCAGTTCCATAGGTCCACCTCATCTGATAAGCCATCAGGGCATAACACCATGTTAGTGATAACGATTATCACTTCAACCCTCTGTCAGCAGGGGCATTCGGCTAAAGCGCCCTTTTTGCCTGGTTTTATTAAGCATAGACCCTGTGAGAGGATGCAGTCAGGATGGATGTATTTGTTCAATGCATTGATTAATAATGCATTTTGTGGCGGCATTCATAACGAAGAGGAGAAAAGTAAAATATGCATCGGAAATGCCTATTTTTGAGATAGATTTTCTTCAGAAAATGACAAAAACAAAAAAGGCCCTCAAGGCCTCTTACGATCAGTGATGAAATGAGACAGCAAATCCCTGTTCACGCCAGTGGTCGAGCTGTTCCTGCTGGCGAGGCGTTGGTGATTTCCCCGTCCAGACGAAGATTTTTTGCCCGGGAAACAGTTCAGGACGCGGCGAATCGATGGGTTCCGCCAGGACGTCAATGTGCCAGCCCTTCTGCGCCAGGCGCGCAGCCTCCAGCCACAGGTGGGTGCGGTCATCACATTCCCAGCCAATCAGCAGCGCGTCTTTACCGGTTTTTTTGCGGGACTCCGCCAGGCTTGCAATCGCAAATTCAATCAGAACGCCGTCAAACAGGCTCGCCATGTGACGCACGGTGTTTTGATCCTGATTCATGCGCTGACGGACGGGAGAAATAATATTGTCAATCAGCGCATCTATCGCGTGATCGCGGCGGAATTCGCCCATTTTGGCGCGCAGCTTTGCCGGGCTGGCGTAACGCAGAACGGTCATCATCTCTTCCTGGAACGAGACCCAGTTGCCCTGCGTCAATACTTCTTTGTTTTCCAGCAAGGCTTTGACTTTTCCGACCGAAACGCCGCTTTTCATCAGGCGCTTGATCTCTTCGATACGCAGGATATCTTCATCGTCAAACTGACGATGACCCCCTTCGCTGCGCTGCGGCTTCAACAATCCATAACGGCGCTGCCAGGCACGCAGCGTAACGGGGTTGATACCGCATCGTTCGGCCACTTCGCCGATACTGTAATAGGCCATTAACTCCCTCACGCTCAGAACTTCCATACCTAACTGCACCAACCTTATCAGATTGTACACACCATTTGTATAACTAAGACCGCATTTTGAACGGGTGAACGGGGTTCTTTCCCATCCACCTGTAAATACATTGTTGTATAAAATTTGCCGTTCGTACAGTTAACTCTGCCGGATTGTGTACAGCTTTATCAAAAGTCGAACTTTTTCTCCGGCCACGCAATCGGGGGAATACCGCCGTGTCGCGGGCTGGCAAAAAGATGTCCCTGGAACTGGGAAATCCCGGCGGATTCCAGCCACATCCACTCTTCAGCCTTCTCTACTCCTACCGCGCAGAACTGGATCTCAAGCGAGGCACAGCATTTGATGATTGCCTGAATAATGGCCTGTCGGGGGCCACTTTTGTGCACGTTCGCGACCAGATCGCGATTAATCTTAATTCTGTCCGGCTGGAACTGCGCCAACAGCTGCAGCCCGGCAAAACCGGCGCCAAAGTGATCGATCGTCACGCTGATACCCGCGCTTTTTAACTGCCTGACCGAGTCCGTAAAGTCATCAAAGCGGGAAATGGCTTCGCTTTCGGTGAACTCCACCACAATTTGCTCGGGGACAAACCCATTGGCTTCAATCGCGGTGAGCAGGAAATCCACGGCGTTGGGGATGTTAACCAGCGTCATGGGCAGCAGGTTAAGGGATAACGTCTGCTCCTGTAGCCCCAGCGCGCTGGCCATTGAGAGCGCCACCTGCTTGCTGCGTAAATCAGAGGCATACACCTCGTCACGCGGCAGATTGGCAAAGTAATCTCCCGGTGCGCCGCCGTCAGGCGTGCGGAGAAGCGCCTCCCAGGAGACGACCTGCTGCATAAACGGATCGACTATCGGCTGGAACGCGAAGCTGCAATCCGCCCCTTTCGCAACCACCTCGGGCTGCGCGGACAGACGCGTCTCTTCGCGCACGAATTCCCAAGAATCCGCAGGGGGCAGTTCAAAATAGTTCGCTTTTTCCGTAGCCTCGACAAAGGTGCGGAAGAACTGCAGCGGGCGATCGTTATACGTCAGCTGATAGCGTGTCGTCCCCCTGTTGAGCACCTGCTGCAGCACTTCGTCCCTGTCGAAGTGGCGCAAATCAAAAAGCTCCATGCCCGCGTTGCCAAAACGCCGGACAGGTCCGTGATCGCGCATCAGCTCTACCACATTATGGTGGCGCGGGTCGTTGCAGATCTGCTCATAGATGGCAGAAACATCTTCCACTGGCCCTTCAAGCAGCTGAAAAAAATGTGTGCCGTTAAACAGCAGGATCCCCGTGATATTGGATTGCCGGTTTTTACTATTTGCAGCAGCGACCATTGCTTCCAGCGCTTTCACTGGAACGTCCTCGCAGATATGACTGCGGTAAATGATGGTTGTGAGCATGCTATTCCTGGGGGTTAGGGTTTTGGCCACAAAAAAGGTGGATAAGGATCATTTATAGCACATTAATTGCCTGACAAATAATTTACATCTCAACCATTTACGGCATTTGATGATGCTTTTTTCCAGGCTGTACAACTTATCAGCGCCCGAGCTTTTTGTACAATATATCCTGTAACATTACCGGTCCACAACAACCTAATAACCAAATGAAAATAAAGCACTTTATAAAAAATATCATAAAAATATTAAAAATCTGTACATTTTGAGTGTACAGATTTAGAAATTATGTATACCTTAATTGTAACGTTAGTGATTACAAAATTTTACAGGAGCGAAACATGCAGCAGAAAGGTTACGTCGCAGATTCCGCAGCAGCAATCGCACAGTACTTCGAAAAAGCCGTGCTTCCTACCCAGCAGGAGACGCTGGGCCAGGTCGTTGTTGAAATTCTCAGCGACGGGCGAAATCTGAATCGCAAATCGCTCTGTACCAAACTGCTCAGCCGCCTCGAAAAGGCCGATGGCCCGGAAGAGGAAGAGCATTACCATAAGCTGCTTGGTCTGCTCTTCGAACGGTAAGGATATGAAGAGCAGTAACGCAGACAAACTGATCGACACGCTTATCGGTGAAGCCGTTCTCTCTCTTTTGAAAGAGCGGGGGCCAGTGACAACCGAAGGATTGCTGCAGCGTCTGCGGGTCATGGAAGAACATGAAAAGGATCCCCGGCGGCGGGAGACACTTGCGGTGGTGATTGCTGAGATCGGCTCAAACAGCACCGCCTTTACACGTCGCAGAACCGCGCAAGGACGAACGAAAAGAGAGGGACCTCTCAACGATAAGAAAGACAATGTAGTGCCGTTATTTGGAAGTGGAAAACCGTCCGACCCCAAAAAAATACATTGACTGCAATTTAACAGCTACGGTGAGAACAAATGAGACAAAATATTCAGCTTCAACCCGAGTACCACTCTGCTTTTTTAGACAGTGCGCTGTCGGAATATTTCCGTCATGCAGGCGATCGTTTTGCTGAAGAGTCCGCTGTTTTTTCAACTGCAGTACGCTGTGTTCTGGCCTCTGAAGGCCATCTGTCCAACAAAGCGATCATCCTCTGGCTCATTCAGACGCTGGAAGCGACTAACGACGTTGTCCAGGCGGACGTGATTCGCAAGACGCTGGAAATTGTCGTGGGCTACACCATGGACGACCTGTAATTTCACGGCCCCTCATCCAGCTCTCGTGTCATCGTCAAAACTGACGAATGTTCTGACGATGACACGCGCCCTCCCCGCTTAACACCCTGTAAAACCAGCAAAGCCAATCTGGCACGGTTCCTGCTTACCTCCCTTTACGGGACTGGGTTTTCCAGTCAACTTTGCTTCATTTCTTAACAGGTCTGTTATTGATGAAAAAGATCGCCAGCGTCTGCCCGTACTGCGGTGCAGGCTGTAAATTAAACCTTGTCGTAGAAAATAACCGTATCATCCGTGCCGAAGCGGCAGAGGGCGTCACAAACCAGGGCACCCTGTGTCTGAAAGGCTTTTACGGCTGGGACTTCCTCAACGATACCCGTCTGCTCACCCCGCGCCTGACCCAGCCGATGATCCGCTACCACAAAGGCGAGGCATTCACTCCCGTTACCTGGGAAGAGGCTATCCGCTACACCGCGCATAAGCTCAGCAGCATTAAAGCGCAGCACGGGCCGCGGTCAATCATGACCACCGGATCCTCTCGCGGAACCGGGAATGAAACAAACTATGTGATGCAAAAATTTGCCCGCGCGGTGCTGAACACCAACAACGTGGACTGCTGCGCGCGAGTCTGTCACGGCCCTTCCGTGGCTGGTTTACAGGAAACGCTCGGCAACGGCGCGATGAGCAACTCAATCAACGATATCGAAAACTCAAAATGCCTGCTGGTGTTTGGCTATAACTGCGCGGACTCCCACCCTATCGTCGCCCGACGCGTGCTGAAAGCGCGGGAAAACGGCGCAAAAATCATCGTCTGCGATCCGCGGCGCATTGAAACGGCGCGCATCGCCGACCAGCATCTGCAGCTGAAAAACGGCAGCAACATGGCGCTGGTAAACGCCTTTGGCTACGTGCTGCTGGAAGAGGAGCTCTACGACAAAAGCTACGTGGCGCGCTTTACCGAGGGGCTTGAGGCCTATCGCCAGACGGTGAAAGACTATGCGCCGGAGAAGGTTGAGCATCTTACCGGCATTCCCGCCCGCGACGTTCGCCAGGCGATGCGCACCTTCGCGGCGGCCCCTTCCGCCACCGTGATGTGGGGGATGGGCGTAACCCAGTTTGGTCAGGCCGTGGATGTGGTCAAAGGGCTTTCCAGCCTGGCGCTGCTGACCGGCAACCTCGGTCGCCCTGCCGTCGGCGTCGGGCCGGTGCGCGGACAAAACAACGTTCAGGGCGCCTGCGATATGGGCGTTCTGCCGAATATGTTCCCCGGCTATCAGGATGTGACCGATCCGGCGGTCAGGCAGAAGTTTGCCGACGCCTGGGGAATTGACGTCAATAAAATGGACGATCGGGTCGGAACGCGCATTACCGAGGTGCCCCATCTGGCGCTGGAAGGCAAGGTCAAGACCTACTACATCATGGGGGAAGATCCGCTTCAGACCGAAGCCGATCTCGGTCTCGTTCGCAGCGGTTTTGAGGCGCTCGATTTTGTGGTGGTTCAGGACATCTTTATGACCAAAACGGCAGAAGTGGCGGACGTACTTCTCCCGGCCACCTCCTGGGGTGAACACGGCGGCGTCTTTACCTGTGCCGATCGCGGGTTCCAGCGTTTTGGTAAAGCCATTGAGGCCAGCGGCAACGTGAAGCGCGACTGGGCGATCATCAGCCTGCTCGCCACCGAGATGGGCTACCCGATGCACTATGACTCCAACAAGCAGATCTGGGATGAGATGCGCGAGCTGTGCCCTCTCTTCTACGGCATGACGTATGAAAAAATGGGCGAGATGGGCCACGTGCAGTGGCCGTGTCCGACGCTGGATCATCCGGGAACGCCGTACCTGTACAAAGACAATCAGTTCGACACCCCAACCGGTAAAGGGCAGCTCTTTGCCGCACCGTGGCGCGCGCCGGCGGAAACGCCGGACGCGGATTTCCCGCTGGTGCTGTGCACGGTGCGTGAAGTGGGACACTACTCCTGCCGCTCGATGACCGGGAACTGCGCCGCGCTGCAAAGCCTGGCCGATGAGCCGGGCCGGGTGCAATTGAACCCTGCCGATGCGGACAAACTGGGCATTACCGACGGCCAACTGGTCTGGGTGCGTTCGCGTCGCGGCAAAGTGATTACCCGTGCCAGCATTAGCGAGCGTATCAACACCGGGGCAGTCTATATGACCTATCAATGGTGGATTGGCGCCTGCAACGAGCTGACCCAGGATAATCTCGATCCCATCTCCAAAACGCCGGAAACGAAATACTGCGCGGTTCAGCTGGAGGCGATTGAGGACCAGCGCTGGGCGGAGGATTTTGCGGCGTCTGCATATCAGTCCATGAAGTCGCGGCTGATTAGCGCGGTGAATGTCTGAGGAAAATATCGGGTGGCGTCACCGCCGTCCGATACTGAATTTCAGACACAAAAAAGGCCGCAGTCGCGGCCCTTTTATTCTCATGTACTCAATGGACGTGAACGCCCAACCGCCAGGCAAAGTAGATCTCTTCTTTCAGTTCATTCGAAGAGAGCGCCAGCAAATCTGTAAATTCCAGCTCAAGCTGTTTCAGCTTTTTCAGGTACTGCGCCGGAGACAGGTTGCTCTTATCGCGACGTAAATATTCAATTGCCAGCTGTGTTGGGGTTATTTCAGTATCCATGATGTCCTCGCTTATGTACAAAACCTGACCAGTATATCACAACGGACTGGCTAGTTTTTGACCAAAGGCAAAACATCTGAAAACTTTACACAACCGCCGTGGTCAGCCGCGACGAGCAGCACAGGCGATCCTGCTCATCGAGAATCTCTATCTGCCACACCTGATGGCGGCTTCCGGCGTGCAGCGCGCGGCATACGCCGCGCACGCGCCCGCTGCGCACCGAGCGAATGTGGTTAGCATTCACCTCTAATCCGACAACCTTCTGCTCCCCTTCGGTACAGAGATACCCCGCCACCGAGCCCAGCGTTTCGGCCAGCACGACGGAGGCCCCGCCGTGCAATAAACCAAACGGCTGGTGAGTGCGACTATCGACGGGCATGGTGGCCTCAATTTCATCGTCGCCAATGCGGATGAACTGGATATCCAGCAGCCCCACCATATTCCCCTCGCCCATGGCGTTCAGCGCCTGCAGCGTCACGGCACGTTTCCAGATCATCCAATTATCTCCAGTAAAGCCTGCAATGGGTGACGCACACCGTTACCTTCTACCCGTTTTACCTGGCTGCGGCAGGAGTAGCCCGTCGCCAGACAGCGGTTTCGCGGCAAACGCTGCATCGCCTGATGCCAGGACAGCTCATAGATGCCGAGCGAGCTGGCGTGGTTTTTCACTTCGTGTCCGTAGGTTCCGGCCATCCCGCAGCAGCCTACGTTGACGCTCTCCAGCTTCGCACCGAAGCGGGCAAAAACGGACGCCCACTGCGCGGGGGCACCCGGCAGCGCGGTCACTTCCGTGCAGTGGCCGAACAGATACCACGGTTCACCGCTGACGTCCTGAACGGCCTTATCTGCCAGCGCCACCGGAAGCCACTCGTGCACCAGCATGACGTTAAAATCGCCGCGCTTATCGCCCAGCGTCTGCTTATATTCATCGCGATAGCAAAGCACAAGCGCCGGATCGACGCCGACCATCGGTATCCCGAGTTGCGCCACGCGGTTTAAGAAGTCAGACGTTTTCTGCGCGGTCTTCGCAAATCGCTTCAGGAAACCTTTAATGTGCTGCGCCTTGCCGTTGGGAGAGAACGGCAGCACAACCGGCTGGTAACCCACTTTCTCCGCCAGACGGACGAAATCGGCCACGACCTGCGCATCGTAGTAGCTGGTGAACGGATCCTGCACCACCAGCACCACACTGGCTTTTTGCTCCGGAGCGAGCGCCTCCAGCTGTTCGAGGGTCATGTTTGCCGAACGGTGGCCGACAAGCTGGCGCTGCAGAGACGGGACCGACAGCAGCGGGAGATCGACCATGCCGATGTGTTTTTCGGAGAGCTTGCGCACCAGCGGTTGGTTGATAAAGAAGTTGAAGGTCTTTGGCGCCCGCGCCATCAGCGGCGCGTAGCTTTCCACCGTCGCGACCAGATGGTCGCGCACCGGGCGGAGGTATCGGGTGTGGTAAAGCTGCAGGAAACGCGAGCGGAATTCCGGCACGTCGATTTTAATCGGGCACTGGGTGGAGCAGGCTTTGCAGGCCAGACAGCCGGACATCGCCTCTTTCACCTCATGGGAAAAATCATACTCGCCCTTGTTGGCATGCCAGCTGTTGCGGGTGCGCTCAATCAGCGAGCGCAGGCTGGCCCGTTTTTCCGGCAGCTCCTGCTCCAGCTTGAGCGGATCAACCCCGCGGTCGGCCAGCAGACGCAGCCATTCGCGCACCAGCGTCGCCCGCCCTTTCGGAGAGTGGATGCGGTTGCTGGTGATTTTCATCGACGGGCACATCGGGCTTTTCACGTCAAAGTTAAAGCACAGGCCGTTGCCGTTGCACTCCATCGCGCCGCGCCATGAGGATCGCACCGCAATCGGGATCTGCCTGTCGTACGTGCCGCGCTTGACGGCGTCCACCTGCAGCATCGGGGCATCGACGCCTTCCGGCGGACAGATTTTACCCGGGTTAAGGCGGTTATGCGGGTCAAACGCCGCCTTCACCTTGCGCAGCTCCGCGTAGAGCTGTTCGCCGAAGAATGCCGGGCTGTATTCCGCGCGGAACCCTTTCCCGTGCTCCCCCCACAGCAGGCCGCCGTATTTGGCGGTTAAGGCCACCACGTCGTCGGAGATCTGCTTCATCAGGATCTCCTGCTGCGGGTCGCACATGTCCAGAGCCGGACGCACGTGCAGTACCCCGGCGTCGACGTGGCCGAACATGCCATAGCTCAGGCCGTGGCCGTCCAGCAGGGCGCGAAACTCAACGATATAATCCGCCAGGTGCTCGGGCGGCACGCAGGTATCTTCGGCAAAGGGAATGGGCTTCGCCGCCCCTTTCGCATTGCCGAGCAGGCCCACGGCCTTTTTACGCATCGCATAGATACGCTCGATCCCGGCCAGATCGTTACAGAGCTGCCAGCCGATGACGCCGCCTTCACCCTGCGCAATCAGCTCATCCAGACGCTGGCAGAGCGTGGTGACTTGCCGTTCTATCAGCTCCGCATCGTCGCCGGCAAATTCCACGATATTGAGACCGAGCATCTCTTTATCCGGCACGTCGGTAATGAGGTCGCTTACGGAGTGCCAGACAATATCTTCCCGGGCAAGATTGAGCACCTTAGAGTCGACGGTCTCCACCGACAGCGCCTGCGCTTGCACCATAAACGGCGCATTGCGCAGCGCGGAGTCGAAGGAGTCATATTTGACGTTCACCAGACGGCGCACTTTCGGCAAGCGGGTGATATCCAGCCGCGCTTCGGTAATAAACGCCAGCGTCCCTTCGGAGCCGGTGAGCACGCGGGTTAAATCAAACTGGGTCAGGTCGTCGTTAAAGACGTGTCGCAGGTCGTACCCGGTCAGGAAGCGGTTCAGTTTGGGGAATTTATCGAGAATAAGCTGGCGGTTGTCGCGGCAGCGTTCCAGCACGGTGCGATAGATACGCCCGCTGGCGGTGTTGTCTTTGCCCAGCGTTTCCGCCAGTTCAACCGGCATCGGCTGGGTATCGAGGATATCGCCGCCCAGCAGAACGGCACGCACGCCCAGCACGTGATCGGAGGTTTTACCGTAGACCAGCGAGCCCTGCCCGGAGGCATCCGTGTTAATCATCCCGCCAAGGGTCGCGCGGTTGCTGGTGGAAAGCTCAGGGGCAAAAAAGTAGCCGTACGGCTTGAGATACTGATTAAGCTGATCCTTGATGACGCCCGCTTCGACCCGCACCCACCCCTCTTCCGGGTTGATCTCAATGATGCGGTTCATATAGCGCGACATATCAACAATGATGCCCTGGTTCAGCGCCTGACCGTTGGTCCCGGTGCCGCCGCCGCGCGACGTAAAGACCAGCGAGGCAAACCGCTCCTGCGTGGCCAGCCGGGCGATAAGCGCGACGTCGGCCGTTGAACGGGGGAAAACCACGGCATCGGGAAGAAGCTGGTAGATACTGTTATCGGTCGCCATCGTCAGCCTGTCGGCATAGTTCGTGGCGGTATCACCTGTAAAACCCTGTTGCTCCAGTGCCTGCAAAAAATTAAGCACCAGCTGAACGACGCCAGGTGCCTGAGAAATCTGTGGGATCATTACTGTCGACCCTAATTAGAGTTGTGGGAATCGTTTGCGTGTATCTTAAAAGTTTTATCACATTTTTTTCTTATAATCTCTGCTGAATTACAGGCAGAATTCGCCTGTTAAAAACCGCTGAGATCATTAATGATTAAAGAGACGCGGTTTTCCGTTCCCGCCAGTCGTACTGGCGTTCTTTTAAGGAAAGTTTCATTTATGGTCAATCTTCGCCAGCCCAGGGATGTTGCGCAAATTTTGCTGTCGGTGCTGTTCCTGGCCCTCATGATTATTGCGTGTCTGTGGATTGTTCAGCCCTTTATTCTCGGCTTTGCGTGGGCTGCGACCGTTGTCGTTGCCACGTGGCCTTTGCTGCTGCGCCTGCAGAAGCTGCTGTTCGGCCGTCGCGGGCTCGCCGTGCTGGTCATGACGCTCCTGCTGTTCCTGCTGTTTATTATTCCGATTGCCCTGCTGGTGAATAGCCTGGTGGATTCCAGTGGCCCGGTTATTCGCGCCATTAGCAGCGGCGACCTGACGCTGCCGGATCTCGCCTGGCTGAACAGCATTCCGCTGGTGGGCGCCAAGCTCTACAGCGGCTGGCATAGCCTGCTGGAGATGGGCGGCAGCGCGCTGATGGCAAAAGTCCGCCCGTACATTGGCACCACCACAACCTGGTTTGTCGGTCAGGCGGCGCATATCGGCCGCTTTATGATGCACTGTACCCTGATGCTGCTCTTCAGCGCCCTGCTCTACTGGCGCGGTGAACAGGTGGCTTTAGGCGTTCGTCACTTTGCCACCCGCCTGGCGGGCAAACGCGGTGACGCGGCGGTACTGCTGGCCGCACAGGCCGTGCGCGCGGTTGCGCTGGGCGTGGTGGTCACCGCGCTGGTGCAGGCGGTGCTCGGGGGGATTGGTCTGGCGATTTCCGGCGTACCGTACGCTACCGTGTTCACCGTTGTCATGCTGATGACCTGTCTTGCGCAACTGGGACCGCTGCTGGTGCTGGTTCCCAGCATTATCTGGCTCTACTGGACGGGGGATACCACGTGGGGAACGGTGCTGCTGGTCTGGAGCTGCGTGGTCGGCACTATGGATAACGTCATTCGTCCGATCCTCATCCGCATGGGTGCGGACCTGCCGCTGATCCTGATCCTTTCCGGGGTCATTGGCGGATTGATTGCCTTTGGCATGATTGGCCTGTTTATTGGCCCGGTGCTGCTCGCCGTCACCTGGCGTCTGTTCTCTGCCTGGGTGCATGAAATTCCGCCGCCGGGAACTGACCCGGACGTGATTTTGAGCGAACTGGAAGAGCTGGAAGAGAAGAACACGCATTAAGGTTTGCTGCCGGGTGGCGTTAACGCTCACCCGGCCTACACTCTCTCGCATGATACTTAAACACTGCTAAAGTATTTATTCATTGCCCACTGGTCAGACCCGCCTTTTCAGCAGTAAGTCTGCTCATAACCTCAAGAATTCTTTACCTCTCTTTAACTATTGAGACGAATCCGATCGACGCTAAAAGCGGACATGCCTACTATTATCACACGGTTATAAATCAACACCTTGATTTATAAGCATGGAAATCCCCTGAGTGAAACAACGAATTGCTGTGTGTAGTCTTTGCCCATCTCCCACGATGGGCTTTTTTTTATCCTGACTACGCGCCTTGAACCTCACAGGTACTGAGCATCCGCCATTCAGCAGACAGCACCCGCGTTTCCCCTGTCGCATTGACCGTCACCGCCTCGCGGATATCCGCCGACGATGCGCCAACCTGCAGCTCAAACTCGCCCGGCTCAACGATGCGTTTTCCGTCGCGACGGGTGAAGTTGAACATCTCAACCGGCAGCGTAAAGGTGAGCGTGGCGGTTTCTCCCGGCGAGAGCGTGACGCGCTGGAAGGCCTTCAGCTCCTGAAGCGGCCGCACCTGCGTGGCGACCTTATCCCTGACGTAAACCTGCACCACCTCGCTGCCGCTGCGCTCTCCGGTATTGGTGATATCCACACTGAGTACCACCTCGCCGTCGACCGGCACGCTGCTTTCGGCGACGCGGGCTGAGCCCCAGCGAAACGTCGTCCAGCCGAGGCCGAAGCCAAACGGGTAACGCGAACCGAAATGGAAGGCAAACGGCGTGCCGCCGCTTTTGAGCTTGTGATTGTAGTAATACGGCATCGCACCGGCGCTTTTCGGCACGCTCACCACCAGACGGCCCTGCGGCTCCGCACGCCCGGTTAACACGTCCGCAATCGCCCAGCCCCCTTCCTGCCCCGGTGCCCACGCCATCATCAGCGCCGCGACCTTATCCTCCAGCCCCTGTAGGTTGTATGGACGCCCCCCGGTCATCACGACAATCACCGGTTTGCCGGTGGCGACCAGCGCTTCCAGCAGCTGTTGCTGTACGCCCGGCAGGTTCAGGGAGTCGGTATCGGAACCTTCCCCCACGGTACCGCTCTGGAACAGCCCGGCGAGATCGCCCACGCAGGCCACCACCACGTCACTCTCCTGCGCGGCGTTCACGGCCTCGGGGATCGGGGCGGTACTTTGCGATACGGGCGACTGCTGCATCGGTTTGCCGCCGCTGTCGCCCGGGAAGACCGGCGCGCCCGCCATCCGTTTTTCGATGATGTGGCACCCTTTGGCATAGCGCACGTTCGAGGCACCGAGATACTGCTCCAGCGCCGCGCGCGGGGTCGTGACCTGCGAAGTTTCTTCCACCATATCGCTGATGATCAAATGCACCGGGAAGCTGTAGCCGCTCAGTAACGCCAGCGGATCGTCTGCCGTCGGCCCCACTACCGCCACACGGGGTTTGCCGCCGAGCGGTAAAATCCCGTTGTTTTCCAGCAGCGTGATCGATTTTGTCGCCACCTCCCGCGCGGCCTGCCGGGTGATCTCATTTTGCAGATCGATACCGTTTTCATCCGCGTACGGCTTTTCAAACAGGCCAAGGCGGAATTTTTCCGTCAGCGTACGCGCCACGATCTCATCGACCTTCGCCATAGAGATCAGCCCGCGCTCTACCGCTTCCGCCAGATGCCGCGCGCAGTCGTCTTTCGGCAGCTCAACGTCCAGCCCGGCGTTGAACGCCAGCGAGGCAGATTCGGCCGCGTCGTGGGAAATCCCGTGGTGCTGGTGCAGCAGGCTGACGCCGCCGTAGTCCGCGACAATAATCCCGTCGAACCCCCACTGCTCGCGCAGGACGGTGGTCAGCAGGAAGCTGTCGCTGTGCCCCGGCTGGTTATCAATATCGTGGTATGCGGGCATAACCGAACCGGCGTTTGCCAGCTTGACCGCCATTTCGAACGGCAGCAGGAAGGTGTCGTTAAGCTCGCTGAACCCGAGGTGCACCGGCGCATGGTTGCGCGCCCCCTCGCTGAACGAATGACCCACGTAATGTTTCAGGGTTGCCAGCAGGTCGCGCTTATCGCCCTGTAAACCCTTCACGTAGGCGGTCGCCATCACGCCCACCAGCCAGGGATCTTCCCCGAAGGTCTCTTCGGTTCGCCCCCAGCGCACGTCTCGGGACACGTCCAGCACGGGTGCCAGCCCCTGCTGGCACCCGACGGAGCGCGCCTCTTTGCCAATCTGCTCTGCCGCACGCAGCACCAGCTCCGGATCCCAGGTCGAACCGTAGTTCAATGACGACGGGAACAGGGTGGCGTCTTTGCACAGCAGCCCCACCAGGCACTCTTCATGGAACAATGCCGGAATGCCGAGGCGCGTCTCTTCCATCATCATGCGCTGCAGGCGATTCGCCGCGCGCACGCCGGTTTTCGCATCAACGATGTGGGTGCCCAGCGGACGGGTGATCTGTCCGACGCCCAGCTTGAGCCGTTCGCTGAGCGCAGCCTGCTCGCTCACGCCGGCGAATTCGTCACTCAGGTCGCTGCGCTCGCGGTGGTTACCGTTTTCATCGAGGATCAGCCAGTACGCGTGCATCTGGGCGAACTTCTCTTCCGGGGTCATGCGCGCCAGTAAATCGGCGACGCGCTCGTGCACGGGACGTCCCGCGTCCTTATAGATAGCTGTCATGTTTTACTCCTGTAGTGCGGAAGGGGTTGCCGGGCTGAGCTGCCCCGCCTCGGGTCTGACTTCACGCTTGCTGGCCAGCTCCCGGGCGATAGAATCCACCAGCCGGCTGTTGAGCTTGTAGATGGCAAGCAGCGCGACCATGCAGAGGAACAGCGCGCACGGGATAAGGGTGAACAGCGCGTTGATGGTCGAGAGAACGCCTGGCGCCTGGGTTGCCTGGCCGGGGGCGTAATCCACCATGCCAAGCACCCAGCCGACGACCGCCCCGCCCAGCGCCAGGCCAAACTTGATGGCAAACAGCGCGGTGGAGAAAACCAGCCCGTCCAGACGACGGCCGCTGCGGTGCTCTTCGTAGTCGACCACATCCGAGAACATGGTCCACTGCAGCGGCGTGGTGAGGTTTTGAATAAAGCTAAAGACGATGTTAAGGCCAAAGATTAGCCACACCTGTGAAGGCGGCAGGAAGAAAATCAGCGCGCCGAAGATAACGAAGGAGATAATGGTCCACTGGTAGGCGCGCACGCGGTCAAATTTCCCCAGCAGCCGTTCAGATAATAATGCGCCGCTTAAGGAGGCCACCATGCCGGAAACAATAAAGGCAAAAACCAGATCCGGACGCAGCAGCACATAGTTCACGTAATACATGGTGGCGGAACCGCGCGTCACCACCGCCGTTAACAGCAAAATATTAAACAGGAACACAATACGCCACTGGCTGTTGCCGGCCAGCAGTTTTAAATCGGTGAGCATGGAGCCGGAGGTATCATTGCGCGGAGAATAACGCTCGCGGGTCATCAGGAAACAGCAGAAGAACAGCACAATGCCCAGCAGCCCCATCAGGCTCATGGCATAGAAATAGCCTTTCTGCACGTTGCCCTGGCCTAACAGTGAGACCAGCGGCAGGGCAATAACCGTCACGATCAGCCCGCCGATAAACGACAGGCCAAAGCGCCACGACTGCAGAGAATGACGCTCGCGCGGATCCAGCGTCAGCGCACCGGGCATGGCGCAGTAAGGCACGTTAATCGCGGAGTAAATCAGGCTTAAAATCGCGTAGGTCACGCAGGCATAAACGATTTTTCCCGTCGGCCCAACGTCCGGAACATAGAAGGTAATCAGGCAGCTCACCCCGAACGGAATGGCAAACCACAGCAGCCAGGGACGGAAACGACCGTGGCGCGTCCGGGTGCGGTCAACCAGTGCGCCAATGCACGGATCGACAAACGCATCGACCACGCGCACCACTAAAAACATGGTGCCCATAATCGCGGCGGGCAATCCAAAAACGTCGGTATAGAAATAAGCGAGAAATAACGTTGCCGTTTGCCAGACCAGCGCGCTGGCCATATCGCCTAAGCCATAACCTATTTTATCTTTGGTACGCAATACAGAGGAGAGTGTCATTGTTATTTGCCTTTTTATCAGGTTAAAACGTATTTCAACCAGTTGCGCATCATCGGTAGGGAAATGCGCAGTAAGGCTCAAGTATTAGCAACGCTTTGCGCGCTAACAATTGTCTAAATTGACAGACAAATTATGATATTTGGTTTTTTACTTTATTTGTGATGGGGAGCAAATAAGAAATGAAATAAAAAAGGCGAGGAATAATATCCTCGCCTTTTCGGGTCAGCGTGGCTTTACTTGTTCAGTTCCGCCAGGCTCAGCCAGGTTTGCACCACGGTGTCCGGGTTCAGGGACAGGCTATCGATCCCCTCATCCATCAGCCATGCGGCAAAGTCTTCATGGTCGGATGGACCCTGACCGCAGATCCCAACGTATTTACCCTGCTTCTTCGCCGCGCGGATGGACATAGAGAGCAGCGCTTTCACCGCCTCGTTGCGCTCGTCGAACAGTTCGGAGACCACGCCGGAGTCGCGGTCCAGACCCAGCGTCAGCTGCGTCATGTCGTTCGAGCCGATAGAGAAGCCGTCGAAGTGCTCAAGGAACTGCTCGGCCAGCAGGGCGTTGGACGGGATTTCGCACATCATGATGATCTTCAGCCCGTTCTCGCCGCGCTTCAGACCCTGACGCGCCAGCTCGTCCACCACCGCTTTCGCCTGATCCACGGTACGCACGAACGGGATCATGATTTCGACGTTGGTCAGCCCCATGTCGTTGCGCACGCGTTTCACCGCCTCACACTCCAGCGCGAAGCAGTCGCGGAAGCTGTCGGACACGTAGCGTCCGGCCCCGCGGAAGCCCAGCATCGGGTTCTCTTCTTCCGGCTCGTAGCGCTCGCCGCCGACCAGGTTGGCGTACTCGTTAGACTTAAAGTCAGACAGACGCACGATCACGCGTTTCGGATAGAAGGCAGCGCCCAGCGTCGCGATCCCTTCGGTCAGACGGCCGACGTAGAACTCTCTTGGTGAGTCGTAGCCTTTCATCATCTCGCGGATTTCGTTCTGCAGCTTCGGATCCTGGTCGTCAAACTCCAGCAGCGCGCGCGGGTGAACGCCAATCATACGGTTGATGATAAATTCCAGACGTGCCAGGCCAACGCCTTCGTTCGGCAGGCAGGCGAAGTCAAACGCGCGGTCCGGGTTGCCGACGTTCATCATGATCTTCAGCGGCAGGTCCGGCATGGTATCCACGCTTGAGCTCTTCACGCTGAAGTCGAGGATATCGGCGTAGACGTAGCCGGTATCGCCTTCGGCACAGGAGACGGTCACGTTCTGCCCGTCCTTCATGCGCTCGGTGGCGTCGCCGCAGCCGACAACCGCAGGAATACCCAGCTCGCGGGCGATGATCGCCGCGTGACAGGTACGACCGCCGCGGTTGGTGACGATAGCCGCCGCTTTCTTCATGATCGGTTCCCAGTCCGGGTCGGTCATGTCGGTTACCAGCACGTCGCCTGGCTCAATACGGTTCATCTCGCTGATGTCGTGGATCACTTTAACCGGACCGGCACCGATGCGGTGACCGATGGCGCGGCCTTCCGCCACGATTTTACCCTGCGCGTTCAGCGTATAACGTTCCATCACCTGACCGCGCGAGCGGACGGTTTCCGGACGCGCCTGCACGATAAACAGCTTGCCGGTGTTACCGTCTTTTGCCCATTCGATGTCCATCGGACGGCCGTAGTGTTTTTCGATCTGCACCGCCTGCTTCGCCAGCTCCTGCACTTCGGCGTCGGTCAGGGAGAAGCGGTCGCGCTGCTCCTGCGGTACATCTTCAATTTTAACCTGCTTGCCATGCTCCTGGGTCGGGGCATAGATCATGCGGATTTTTTTCGAGCCCATGGTGCGGCGCACCACCGCCGGACGGCCAGCGGCCAGCGTAGGCTTGTGGACGTAGAATTCGTCGGGGTTAACCGCGCCCTGCACGACCATCTCACCCAGACCCCACGCGGAGGTGATAAACACCACCTGGTCGAAGCCGGATTCGGTATCAATGGAGAACATCACGCCGGATGAGCCCACGTCCGAGCGCACCATGCGCTGCACGCCAGCGGAGAGCGCCACGCCGCGATGGTCGTAGCCCTGGTGCACGCGATAGGAGATCGCACGGTCGTTGAACAGGGAAGCAAACACGTGCTTCACCGCCACCAGCACCGCATCGTAACCCTGGACGTTCAGGAAGGTTTCCTGCTGCCCGGCAAACGAGGCGTCCGGCATATCTTCTGCGGTCGCAGAGGAACGTACGGCAAAGGAGGCCTGCGCATCGTCAGCTGAGAGCTGGTTGTACGCGTCGTGAATGGCTTTTTCCAGTTCCGGCTGGAAAGGTGTGTCGATGATCCACTGGCGGATCTGCGCCCCGGCTTTGGCAAGCTCGGTGACGTCATCAATATCCGTTTTATCCAGCAGGTCGTAAATGCGCTGGTTTACACCGCTCTGGTCTAAAAACAGGTTAAAGGCATCGGCGGTGGTGGCAAACCCGTTCGGTACGGAGACACCCATACCCGACAGATTTGTAATCATTTCACCCAGGGAGGCATTTTTGCCCCCAACTCTGTCTACATCATTCATGCCGAGTTGGTTATACCAAAGCACCAGCGGTGACGAGCCATTGTTGGACATCGAAACAATCCTTTTGTGATATTTGATCGGAGTAAGTAACACCTGACTACGTATTTATACTGGCATATTTATTTCGGCTAAAAAAACGGTGAATCGTGTAAGCAATTTAAAAATTCAACTTTTCGGATACTTTCCCATCAACGATTAACCCGATGATTCCTCTATATTCAGCCAGAAACCCCAAAAATAAAGTCGCTATTTGAAAAATGAAATCCACTTTTCAGGAAAATCAAAAACAGCGTTTCATTCATAATTAGGATAAGTTCTTTGCTGTGTAAATTACTTTTTTAATTTATGCTTTCAGACAATTAGGTCTGATATTCAGGGTGAGTAAAATGGATAGTGCTGTCGATCGCCATGTTTTTTATATTTCTGATGGTACGGCGATCACCGCCGAGGTGCTGGGGCACGCGGTGATGTCGCAGTTTCCCGTCTCGATTAACAGCATCACGCTGCCGTTTGTCGAAAACGAGAGCCGCGCCAAAGCGGTGAAGGACCAGATCGACGCCATCTACCAGCAGACCGGCGTCCGCCCGCTGGTGTTCTACTCCATCGTGATCCCGGAGATTCGCTCCATCATTCTGCAAAGTGAAGGCTTCTGCCAGGATATCGTGCAGGCGCTGGTGGCGCCGCTGCAGAGCGAGCTTAAGCTCGACCCGACCCCGATTGCCCACCGTACCCACGGGCTAAACCCCGGCAACCTGACCAAGTACGACGCGCGTATCGCCGCTATCGACTACACCCTTGCCCACGACGACGGTATCTCGCTGCGAAATCTCGACCAGGCGCAGGTGATCCTGCTCGGCGTGTCGCGCTGCGGCAAAACGCCGACCAGCCTCTACCTGGCGATGCAGTTCGGTATTCGCGCCGCAAACTACCCGTTTATCGCCGACGACATGGATAACCTGGTGCTGCCCGCCGCCCTTAAGCCGCTGCAGCACAAGCTGTTCGGCCTGACCATTAATCCGGAACGCCTTGCCGCCATCCGCGAAGAGCGCCGCGAGAACAGCCGCTACGCCTCCATGCGCCAGTGCCGAATGGAGGTCTCAGAAGTGGAGGCCCTGTACCGCAAAAACCAGATCCCTTGGCTGAACAGCACCAACTATTCGGTTGAAGAAATTGCCACCAAAATTCTCGACATCATGGGGCTTAATCGCCGCATGTACTAATACGCTAGTACATTAACTCAGATTCAGGTATCATCATCTGCAACCACGGGGCGATGTCGCCCCGAACTTGAAATCAGCAGGGATTGGTTTAAGGTGATGCCCATCACTTCCCGGTAGTCTGCCGATGAAGCAAAAATTTTCTGAGACATTCCATGAATAAAACCGATGAACTCCGCACTGCGCGCATTGACAGCCTGGTCACGCCGGCTGAACTGGCCCAGCGGCATCCCGTTTCCGCCGCCGTCGCGGAACATGTGACGGCCTCCCGCCGCCGCATTGAAAAAATCCTTAACGGTGAAGACAAACGTCTTCTGGTGGTGATTGGGCCTTGCTCCATCCACGATCTGGATGCCGCGATGGATTATGCAAAACGACTCCAGGGACTGCGGGATAAGTACCAGCATCGCCTTGAGATCGTGATGCGCACCTACTTTGAAAAACCGCGCACCGTGGTGGGCTGGAAAGGCCTGATTTCCGATCCTGACCTCAACGGCAGCTATCGCGTTAACCACGGTATCGAGCTGGCGCGGAAGCTGCTTTTACAGGTCAACGAGCTGGGCGTGCCGACGGCGACCGAGTTTCTCGATATGGTGACCGGGCAGTTTATCGCCGATCTGATCAGCTGGGGCGCGATTGGCGCGCGCACCACCGAAAGCCAGATCCACCGCGAGATGGCCTCCGCCCTCTCCTGTCCGGTCGGCTTTAAAAACGGGACCGATGGCAACACCCGTATCGCGGTTGATGCCATCCGCGCTGCCCGTGCCAGCCACATGTTCCTGTCGCCGGACAAGAGCGGTCACATGACCATCTACCAGACCAGCGGTAACCCGTACGGGCATATCATTATGCGTGGCGGCAAAAAACCGAACTATCATGCGCAAGATATCGCAGCAGCCTGCGAAACGCTGGCCGAGTTCGACCTGCCGGAACACTTGGTGGTGGACTTCAGCCACGGCAACTGCCAGAAGCAGCATCGTCGCCAGCTGGACGTCTGCGATGAGATATGCCAGCAGATCCGCAGCGGCTCGACCGCCGTTGCAGGGATTATGGCTGAGAGCTTTATCAAAGAAGGCACGCAGAAAATCGTTGCCGGGCAGCAGATGGTTTACGGTCAGTCGATCACCGACCCGTGCCTGAGCTGGGAAGACAGCGAACTGCTGCTGGAGAAGCTGGCGTCGGCGGTAGATACGCGCTTCTGAAATCCCACCCTTCTCCCTCTCCCTGTGGGAGAGGGTCGGGGTGAGGGCATCAGACCGCACCTCACCCCAAATTTGATCCTCTCACCCTTTTTTCATAAAAACGCTTGCCGTGAATTTGCAGTTTATTGATAATGATTATCATTGTTACATTGATTGTTATTTATAAACATTATGTCACGTACGGATAACAGCGCGGCAACGCCAGCAAAAACAGACACAGCACCAGCCCTTTCCGAGCGTCGGATTGACAGCAAAACCCTCCTCGGCGATGAGGGCCGGGTCATTATCGAGCATGACGGCCAGCGCTATCTGCTGCGCCAGACCCATGCCGGAAAACTGATCCTCACAAAATAAACAACACAAACAATACGCCAGCCACCCAGGTGACACCCAGGCAGCCAGCGCTTTTCACTTCTTATGGAGAGTTGCTATGCCACACCTGCCTTCCGCATCTTTACGCCCGTCACTTCTGGCGCTGGCGATTGTCAGCGCCCTGCCGGGAGTCGCGTTTGCCGCCACAGATGACATTACCGTCACCGCCACGGGCAACGCCCGCAGCGCCTTTGAAGCCCCCATGATGGTGAACGTGATTGACGCCAGCGCGCCGGAGAAGCAAACCGCCAGCTCTGCTGCCGACCTGCTGCGTAACGTCCCCGGCCTGACGCTGGACGGCACCGGGCGCACCAACGGGCAGGACGTGAACCTGCGCGGATATGACCGTCGCGGCGTGCTGGTGCTGGTTGACGGCGTGCGCCAGGGCACCGATACCGGCCACCTGAACAGCACCTTCCTCGATCCCGCGCTCATCAAACGTATCGAAGTGGTCCGCGGCCCGTCGGCCCTGCTGTACGGCAGCGGCGCGCTGGGCGGCGTGATTTCGTATGACACCGTTGATGCAAAAGATCTGCTGGAGCCGGGTAAAAACAGTGGTTACCGCGTGTTTGGTACTGGCGCGACGGGCGATCGTAGCCTCGGGATGGGCGCCAGCGCCTATGGCCGCACCGATACGCTGGACGGTCTGGTCTCATGGTCCAGCCGGGATCGCGGTGACATCCGCCAGAGCGACGGCGCAAGCGCGCCTAATGACGAGTCCATCAATAACATGCTGGCGAAAGGCAGCTGGAAAATCGACCCGGCCCAGACCCTGAGCGGCTCGCTGCGCTACTACAACAACGATGCCCAGGAGCCAAAAAATCCGCAAACCATCGGGGCGGACAGCAGTAACCCGATGACCGATCGCTCCACCATTCAGCGCGACGCGCAGCTGGGCTACAGCATCGCCCCGGAAGATAACGACTGGCTGAATGCCGATGCGAAGGTTTACTGGTCCGAAGCGCGCATCAATGCCCAGAACATCGACGGCAGCGGCGAGTTTCGCAAGCAAACCACCAAAGGCGGCAAGGTGGAAAACCGCACCCGTCTGTTCAGCGACACCTTTGCAGCACACCTTCTGACCTACGGCGGAGAATACTACCGTCAGGAGCAGCATCCGGGCGGGGCCACCACCGGGTTCCCGGAGGCGAAAATTGATTTCAGCTCTGGCTGGCTGCAGGACGAAATTACCCTGCGCGACCTCCCCGTCACTCTTCTTGGCGGTACCCGCTATGACAACTACCGCGGCAGCAGCAATGGCTACGACGATGTCGATGCCGATAAATGGTCCTCCCGCGCCGGATTGACCGTCAGCCCAACCGACTGGCTGATGCTGTTTGGCTCGTACGCGCAGGCGTTCCGCGCGCCGACTATGGGCGAGATGTATAACGACGCCAAACACTTCTCCATTGGCCGCTTCTATACCAACTACTGGGTGCCAAACCCGAACCTGCGCCCGGAAACCAACGAAACGCAGGAGTTTGGATTTGGCCTGCGCTTTGACGATCTCATGCTTGCCAACGATGCGCTGGAGTTCAAAGCCAGCTACTTCGATACCAAAGCCAAAGACTATATCTCTACCACCGTCGATTTTGCGGCGGCAACCACCATGTCCTATAACGTCCCGAACGCCAAAATCTGGGGCTGGGACATGATGGCAAAATACTCTGCCGACCTATTCAACCTGGACCTGGCCTATAACCGCACGCGCGGGAAAGACAGCGATACGGGCGAGTACATCTCCAGCATCAACCCGGATACCGTCACCAGCAAGCTGGACATTCCGGTGGCGCAAAGCGGGTTCTCCGTCGGCTGGATTGGCACCTTTGTCGATCGCTCAACGCATATCAGCAGCAGCTACAGCAAACAGCCGGGCTATGCGGTTAACGACTTCTATGTCAGCTATAAGGGCCAGGAGCGACTCAAAGGCGTGACCACGACGCTGGTACTCGGCAACGCCTTTGACAAAGAATACTGGTCACCTCAGGGCATTCCTCAGGATGGTCGTAATGGGAAGATTTTCGTCAGTTATCAATGGTAATCCCTTCGCTCCGGGCTGACCGGGGCATTGCTTTGAAAGGAAGAGACAATGAATCACTACACACGCTGGCTTGAGCTAAAAAAAGAAAATCCGGGTAAGTACGCGCGCGACGTCGCAGGGTTAATGAACATCAGCGAAGCAGAGCTCACCTTTGCCCGCGTGGGACACGACGCCTGGCGACTGCACGGTGAAATCCGCGAGATCCTGGGCGCGCTGGAGACGGTGGGCGAAACCAAATGTATCTGCCGCAACGAATACGCCGTTCACGAACAGGTAGGGAATTTCACCAACCAGCACCTGAACGGCCACGCCGGGCTGGTGCTGAACCCGCGCGCGCTGGATCTGCGCCTGTTCCTCAACCAGTGGGCAAGCGCGTTTCACATCAGCGAAGCCACCGCCCGCGGCGAGCGGCAGAGCATTCAGTTCTTCGACCACCAGGGGGATGCCCTGCTGAAGGTCTACGCCACGGATAATACCGACGTTTCCGCCTGGGGCGACGCGCTGACCCGCTTTATCTTTGCTGACAACCCGCCGCTTGAACTGAAGGTTGCCGATGCCCCGGCTCACGCAGAAAACGCAAACGCGGCTCTCGTGGATAAAGAGTGGCGCGCCATGACCGACGTGCACCAGTTCTTCAGCCTGCTGAAGCGCCACAATCTTAGCCGCCAACAGGCGTTTCGCCTGGTGGGGGACGATCTGGCCTGTCGGGTAGAGAACAGCGCGCTGGCGCAGCTGCTGGAGACGGCGCGTCGGGACGGCAATGAAATCATGGTCTTCGTCGGCAACCGCGGCTGCGTGCAGATTTTCACCGGCGCGGTGGAAAAGCTGGCGCCGATGAAAGGCTGGCTGAACGTCTTTAACCCAACCTTTACCCTGCATTTGCTTGAAGACGCCATTGCGGAGACGTGGGTCACGCGCAAACCAACCGCAGATGGGCATGTCACCAGTCTGGAGCTGTTTGCCGCCGACGGGACGCAAATCGCCCAGCTGTACGGCCAGCGCACCGAAGGCGAGCCGGAGCAAAGCCAGTGGCGCAGCCAGATAGACGCCCTGACGGCGAAAGGGCTGGCCGCATGAAACGGTGGCTAGTCCTCCTCAGCGCCCTGCCCCTGCTGGTGTTTGCTGCGCCGCAGGAGAAAATCGTCACGCTCGGTGGTGACGTCACCGAGATTGTCTACGCCCTCGGCGCGTCGTCTTCTCTGGTGGCCCGCGACAGCACAAGCCAGTGGCCGCAGGCGGCGAACGCGCTGCCGGACGTGGGCTATCTGCGTCAGCTCAACGCGGAAGGGATCTTATCCATGCGCCCCACGCTGGTGCTGGCCAGCGCCCAGGCGCAGCCCTCTCTGGCGCTAAAGCAGGTTGAGCAAAGCCACGTCAGGGTAATCGTTGTTCCCGCCGGTAACGACCTGAAAGTCATTGACGAAAAGGTGCGGATCGTCGCTGAAGCGACGCACCGCGAGGCCGAGGGGGAAGTCCTGCGCAATACGCTGCGTCATGCGCTGTCGGCGCTTCCCGCGTCACCGATCGATAAGCGGGTACTGTTTATTCTCAACCACGGCGGGATGACCGCCATGGCCGCCGGACAACAGACCGGCGCGGACGCGGCCATTCGTGCGGCGGGGCTGCAGAACGCGATGCAGGGGTTCACCCGCTATCAGCCGCTGTCTCAGGAAGGGACAATTGCCAGCCGGCCCGATCTGGTGGTGATTTCGCAGGACGGGATCAACGCCCTGGGTGGGGAAGCGAATCTGTGGAAGCTGCCCGGCCTGGCGCAAACCCCGGCAGGACGTAATAAGCAGGTGCTGGCGATTGATGATATGGCGCTGCTGGGCTTCAGCGTGCGAACGCCGGAAGCCATCCGGCAGCTGCGTGCCAAAGCGGAGCAGCTGCCCTGATGTCCCGGCGGATAGCCTTATCGTTATGGATGCTGGCCGCGATCCTGACAATCATGACGCTCGCAGCGACCGGGGTTGGGGCATTACGCCTGCCGGTCAGCCTGCTGTGGAACGGCACCGACGAGGCGCTGCGTCAGATCTGGCTGACGATCCGCCTGCCCCGCGTGCTGCTGGCGCTGACGATCGGCGGTTCGCTGGCGCTGGCGGGCTGCGTGATGCAGGGGCTGTTTCGAAATCCGCTGGCGGACCCGGGGCTGCTCGGCATCAGCAGCGGCGCGGCGCTCGCCGTTGCGCTGTGGGTGGTGATTCCGCTCTCGCTGCCTGCCCTGGTGATGCTGTATGCCCCGATGCTGGCGGCGTTTCTCGGCGCGCTGGCCGCCACCTTCGTGATTTTCCTGCTCAGCCGACAGCGTGACGCTTCCCTGTCGCGCCTGCTGCTGGTGGGCATTGCCATCAACGCCCTGTGCGGCGCAGCCGTCGGCGTACTGTCATGGCTCAGCAATGATGCACAGCTTCGCCAGCTTTCGCTCTGGGGAATGGGCAGCCTCGGCCAGGCGCAGTGGTCAACGCTGCTGGCCGTCGCGTCGCTGATGGTCCCCACCGCGCTGGCGATCTGGCGTCTGGCAGGCGCCCTCAACCTGCTGCAGTTGGGCGACGAAGAGGCGCACTACCTCGGCGTGGAGGTTGCCGTCGTGCAGCGGATCCTGCTGCTGTGCAGTGCCCTGCTGGTGGCTGCCGCCGTTGCGGTCAGCGGCGTGATCGGCTTCGTCGGCCTGGTGGTGCCGCACCTGGTGCGCATGTGGCTGGGAGCCGACCACCGGGCGGTGCTCCCCGGTTCGGTGCTGGCCGGCGCGCTGCTCCTGCTGGTGGCCGATACGCTGGCGCGCAGCCTCGTCGCTCCGGCGGAAATGCCGGTCGGCTTACTGACCAGCCTTCTCGGCGCGCCGTGGTTTCTGTGGCTTATCTTTCGTCGCGGAGGGGCGCATGGCTGAACGCTACTGTGCAGAAAACCTTGTTTTTTGCGCCGGACAACGCACGCTGATTAACGACGTGTCGCTGACCTTATCTCAGGGCGAGCTGGTGGCGCTGATTGGCCCCAACGGCGCAGGGAAATCAACGCTGTTGCGGCTGCTTACCGGCTATCTTAAACCGGCAGCCGGACAGTGCAGCCTGGCGGGCACACCGCTTGCGGCCTGGCAGCCAGAAACGCTCTCCCGCTACCGGGCGGTGATGCGCCAGAGCACGCAGCTCGGATTTGACTGGCCGGTTGAGGCGGTCGTCGGTATGGGGCGTGCGCCCTGGACCCGCGCGCCAGAAGCGTCGGTGATTGAGGAGGTCATGGCTATTACCGGCTGTTTACCGCTGGCGGGCAGGCAGTTTGCCGCCCTATCCGGCGGCGAGCAGCAGCGCATCCAGCTCGCCCGCGCGCTGGCCCAGCTCTGGTGCGACGGTGCGCCGCGCGGCTGGCTGTTTCTTGATGAACCGACGTCTGCGCTCGATCTCTATCACCAGCAGCATCTGCTGCGCCTGCTGAAATCCCTGACCAGCCGGGGACATCTGCACGTGTGCGCGGTGCTGCACGACCTCAATTTAGCGGCGCTGTGGGCGGATCGCATCCTGCTGCTGCACGGCGGTAAAATCGTCTCCCGGGGGGAACCGGAAACCGTTTTGCAGGCCGATACGCTGGCGCGCTGGTACGGCGCGCAGGTTATCGTCGGCAGGCATCCGGCTCACGCCGCGCCGCAGGTGTTTCTCGCCCCCTGATCGGGCTGATAAAAATCCTTCAGCGTCTCCAGCAGGGCATGCGCCGCTTTAGAGAGCTGCGTGTGCCCGGGATGGATTGCTCCAATGCACTTTTCTATCGGCGGGTTATCCAGCGGGATACAGACCGCGCCCAGCGCCGTCATCTGCGCCTCGCAGAGCGCCGGGACGGCACTGCCGCCCAGCCCGCTCGCGACCATTCGCCCGACCGTCACCAGCTGATGACTCTCCAGCGCCACCTCCAGCTTTCTGCCGCTTCGCGCCAGCTCCTCCTCCATCATCAGACGTACCGCCGACGGGCGCTGCAGGGTGATGAAATCCAGCGTCAGCAGCTCTTCCCATGACAGGCGCTTCTTGCCTGCCAGCGAGGAATCTTTCGGCACGATGGCAACAAACCTGTCGAGGCCCAGCGGGGTAAACAGCAGGTTGTGCGTCGGTGCCGGTTCAAAGGCGATGCCCATCTCGACTCGCCCCTCCCGCACCATCTCTATCACCTGCTCGTTGATAACGTCATGCACGGTGACGTTGATCCCGGCATGACGATCGCGAAACGCTTTTAGCACCTCGGGCAGGACATTTGCGGCAAACGACGGCATGGCCGCTACCGAGATTTTACCGCGCTGCAGGGTAAAGCACTGGTGCATTGCCTCTTCGACGTTATCCCAGTCGGCAAGCAGCTGGCGCGCCATCGGCAAAAACGTTTCTCCCTCCTGCGTCAACGCGACCTTGCGCGTGCTCCGCTGCAGCAGCGGTCCGCCGAGCGCATCCTCCAGCGCTTTAATCGTCAGGCTCAGGGCCGGCTGGGAAAGATTCAGCCGTTCGCTGGCGTGGGCGAAATTGAGAGTGTGAGCTACCGCTAAAAACGCGCGTAACTGTTTGACACTCATTCTCATTTTTCATCCTGTTAACTAATTGAAAAAATTTAGTTAACAGGAAATTAATAAAAAAACCAAATGAGTGGGTCACAAATTCAAAATTAACAAATGAGTCGCCGCCCCTAATGATACCGGCACGGATAACGGGAGGGATGACTATGGCGGGACTGGATAAGCGCGTCGGCAGCTATGCGCAGGCGCTGGATGGGCTGACGGACGGGATGACCTTACTGGCGGGCGGCTTCGGCCTGTGCGGTATTCCGGAGAACCTGATTGCAGAGGTCAGACGCCGTCAGGTGAAAGATCTGACGGTGGTATCAAACAACTGCGGCGTGGACGGTTTCGGTCTCGGGATACTGCTCGAAACGCGTCAGGTTCGCAGAGTGGTGGCCTCTTACGTCGGCGAGAACGCCCTGTTTGAGCAGCAGGTGCTGAGCGGCGAACTGGAGATTGAACTCACGCCTCAGGGCACGCTGGCGGAAAAGGTGCGCGCGGGCGGCGCGGGCATTCCGGCATTTTACACGGCCACCGGCTACGGCACGCCCGTGGCTGACGGCAAAGACGTGCGCCAGTTTGCGGGGAAGCACTACATCCTTGAAGAGGCTATTACCGGGGATTTCGCGCTGATTAAGGGCTGGAAAGCGGACTGGTACGGCAACGTTGTCTACCGGCATACCGCGCAAAATTTTAATCCGCTGATGGCAACGGCGGGCCGGATAACGGTCGTCGAGGTGGAAGAGATTGTTCCCCCGGGTGAGCTGCCCCCGTCGGCCATTCATACCCCGGGCATTTACGTCGACAGGCTGATTGTCGGCCAGTTTGAAAAACGCATTGAACAGCGCACCCTGCGCGCGGAAGGAGTCTGACGATGTTAACCCGTGAACAGATGGCCATACGCGTCGCCCGCGAGCTGCGCGACGGGTATTACGTCAACCTGGGGATCGGTATCCCTACCCTGGTGGCGAACTACATTCCGGACGGGATGGACGTGATGCTTCAGTCGGAAAACGGGCTGCTGGGGATGGGGGCTTTTCCTGACGAGCAGAGCCTTGACGCCGACATGATCAACGCTGGTAAACAGACCGTGACCGCGCGAACCGGCGCAGCCATTTTCGACTCGGCCCAGTCGTTTGCCATGATCCGCGGCGGTCATGTCGACCTGACCGTGCTGGGCGCGTTTGAAGTGGACGTCGAGGGCAATATCGCCTCTTGGATGATCCCCGGAAAGATGGTGAAGGGCATGGGCGGCGCGATGGATCTCGTCGCCGGGGCGCAGAACATCATTGTGGTGATGACCCACGCGTCTAAAAGCGGTGAATCAAAGCTGCTGCCGCGCTGCACGCTGCCGCTCACGGGCGCGGGCTGTATCCGTCGGGTCTTAACCGACCTCGCATTGCTGGAGATCGAGGACGGCGCGTTCATCCTGCTGGAATACGCACCCGGCGTCAGCATCGACGAAATTGCGGCTAAGACGGCCGGGAAAATGATTGTGGCGGACGACGTTCGCGAGATGCGCTTCAACTGAGGACTCACGATGAAAGAAGTCATGATTGTCGGGGCCACGCGAACCCCCATAGGCAGTTTTCGCGGATCGCTATCGTCCCTTTCAGCGGTTGAGCTGGGGGCCATCGCGGTGCGGCACCTGCTGGAGAACAGCGATCTTCACGAAGAACAGGTAGATGAACTTATTTTCGGGCAGGTGCTGACGGCGGGATGCGGGCAAAACCCGGCGCGCCAGACGGCCATCGCCGCCGGATTACCCGTCAGCACGCCGGCGACAACGGTCAACCTGGTCTGCGGCGCGGGATTAAAAGCGGTGCAGCTCGCCGCGCAGGCGATCCGCTGCGGCGACGCGGAAGCGATTATCGCTGGCGGTCAGGAGAGCATGAGCAACGCCCCCTATCTGCTGGACGGCGCGCGTTCAGGGCTGCGTTTTGGCCATACAGGCCTGCAGGACAGCATGATTACCGACGGCCTGTGGGACGCGTTCAACGATTATCACATGGGGATCACCGCTGAAAACGTCGCCCGGGAGAATGCCATTTCCCGCGAGCAGCAGGACGCCTTTGCCGCCCGGTCGCAGCACAAAGCGGCTTTTGCCCTCGAAGCGGGTCGGTTTGACGCCGAGATAGCGCCGGTAACGGTAAAACAGGGTAAAAAACCGCCGCTTATCGTCCGCCGTGACGAACAGCCCCGGCCAGGCACCACCGCCGAGCAGCTGGCGCAGCTGCGCCCCGCCTTTTTGCAGGCGGAAGGCACGGTGACGGCCGGAAATGCGTCGACGCTCAACGACGGTGCCGCCGCGGTGCTGCTGATGAGCGGCGAAAAGGCGCGGGAGAGCGGTTTGCCAGTTCTCGGTCGCATCGTGAGCTACGCCGTGACGGGCGTTGACCCGTCGGTGATGGGCATCGGTCCGGTCAGCGCCTGCCGGACGGCTCTGTCGCGGGCGGGCTGGACGCTGGATGACGTGGACCTCATTGAAGCCAATGAGGCCTTTGCCGCCCAGGCGCTGGCGGTGGGCAAGCAGCTCGGCTGGGATGAGCGCAGGGTGAACGTTAACGGCGGCGCTATCGCCCTGGGTCATCCGATTGGCGCCTCCGGCTGCCGCATCCTCGTGACGCTGCTGTACGAAATGCAGCGCCGTGACGTCAAAAAAGGGCTCGTCACCCTGTGCGTGGGCGGCGGGCAAGGCATTGCTCTGACCGTCGAGCGTTAAGCATCTCGTTGATACCCTAATAATAATTAAAGTGAGGAGTCGTAATGAGTGTGTTAATTGCCCTGGCGGCGCTGGCGCTGCTGATGCTGGCGGCCTATCGCGGATACAGCGTTATTTTGTTTGCACCGATTGCGGCGCTCGGCGCCGTGCTGCTGACCGATCCGGGTGCCGTCGGCCCGACGTTTACCGGCCTGTTTATGGAAAAGATGGTGGGCTTCGTCAAGCTCTACTTCCCGGTGTTCCTGCTGGGCGCGGTGTTTGGCAAGCTGATTGAGCTTTCCGGTTTCTCACGCTCCATCGTCGCCGCCGCGATTCAGATCCTCGGCCGTCGCCACGCTATTCCGGTGATCGTCCTGGTGTGCGCGCTGCTAACCTACGGCGGCGTATCGCTGTTCGTGGTGGCGTTTGCGGTTTACCCTTTCGCCGCGGAACTGTTCCGCCAGAGCGGCATCCCCAAGCGGCTGATCCCGGCCACCGTGGCGCTGGGGGCGTTTTCGTTTACCATGGACGCCCTGCCCGGCACGCCGCAGATCCAGAACATCATCCCCACCAGCTTCTTTGGCACAAACGCCTGGGCCGCGCCGTGGCTGGGGCTTATCGGCTCTCTGTTTATTATCGTCTTTGGTCTGCTCTGGCTGGAGCGTCAGCGTCGTAAGGCGTTCAATAACAACGAAGGCTACGGTACGGATCTGAAAAATGAACCCGAGACGCCGGATAACATTAACCTTCCACACCCGCTGATTGCTATCTCCCCGCTGCTTGTAGTGGGCATACTGAACCTGCTGTTTACCCGCTGGATCCCCGGCTGGTACGGCACGACCCACGAGCTGACTCTGCCAGGCCTGGCGAAACCCATTGTGACCGAGGTGGGCAAGATCACCGCCATCTGGGCCGTCGAGGCGGCGCTGATCTCCGGTATCGTGCTGGTGCTGATTTTTGGCTTTCGCAATATACGGGGGCGTCTGGCTGAAGGCAGCCGGACCGCGGTGAGCGGTGCCATTCTGGCGGCGATGAATACCGCCTCGGAATACGGTTTCGGCGCGGTGATCGCCGCCCTGCCCGGGTTCCTGGTGTTATCCAAAGCGCTGGCGGCCATCCCGAATCCGCTGCTGAATGAAGCCATCAGCGTGACGGTGCTTGCGGGCATCACCGGCTCGGCGTCCGGCGGGATGAGTATTGCGCTTGCCGCCATGTCCGACTCGTTTGTCGCCGCCGCCCACGCCGCCAATATTCCTCTTGAGGTGCTGCACCGCGTGGCGTCGATGGCGAGCGGCGGGATGGATACCCTTCCCCATAACGGCGCGGTGATTACCCTGCTGGCGATTACCGGCCTGAGCCATCGCCAGGCCTACGGCGGCATTTTCGCTATCACCCTCATTAAAAGTCTGGCAGTGCTTTTTGTCATTGCCGTGTTCTATCTGACCGGCATTGTGTAAGGAGAGAAAGATGAATCTGAACGGTAAGACCGCGCTGGTGACGGGCTCGACCAGCGGCATTGGACTTGGGATCGCCCGCGTGCTGGCGAAGGCCGGGGCACAGCTGATCCTCAACGGTTTCGGCGACAGCGAATCAGCAAGAGAAGAGATTGCGCAACTGGGCAAAAAGCCGGGCTATCACGATGCGGACCTGCGTGACGTGCTGCAAATTGAAGCCATGATGCGCTACGCCGAATCGCAGTTTGGCGGCGTGGACATTCTTGTCAACAACGCAGGGATACAGCATGTCGCCCCGGTTGACGCGTTTCCGGTGGAGATATGGAACGACATTATCGCCATTAATCTCTCCTCGGTATTTCACACCAGCCGGCTGGCGCTGCCCGCCATGCGCGAGAAAAACTGGGGGCGCATCATCAATATCGCCTCGGTTCACGGGCTGGTCGCGTCAAAAGAGAAGTCAGCCTACGTGGCCGCCAAGCATGGCGTAGTGGGCTTTACGAAATCGCTGGCGCTGGAAACCGCCCGCACCGGCATTACCGCCAATACCATCTGTCCCGGCTGGGTGCTGACCCCGCTGGTGCAGCAGCAAATTGATAAGCGCATCGCTGACGGCGTACCGCCGGAGCAGGCTCGGGAACAGCTTCTGGCGGAGAAACAGCCTTCGGGCGAGTTTGTCACCCCGGAGCAGCTGGGTGAACTGGCGCTGTTTTTGTGCAGCGAGGGCGCCGTGAACGTTCGCGGCGTCGCGTGGAATATGGATGGCGGCTGGGTCGCGCAGTGATGTTCAGGCCGGGTAAGGCGAAGCCGCCTCCCGGCCAAAAGACTAGCTTGAGCAGCTGACCTCCAGCCGCTTGCCCCAGTCAGGCGGGCGGCTGACGTAGTCATCATCCCGGTCTGCAAACGGCGTGCGCAACGCCACATGCAGACGGTGTAGCTCGTCGTATTCACCCTGCTCTGCCTGCTCAATCGCCCGCTGCGCCAGCCAGTTGCGCAACACCATCGCCGGGTTCGTCGCGTTCATCTGCGTCTGGCGAGTGGCGTCGTCCACCAGCTCCTGCTGCAGACGCGCGCGGTAAGTGGCAAACCAGTCGTCAAACGCCTGTCTGTCAATAAACTCGTCGCGCAGCGGCGAGGCCGCACTGTGCTGCTCCGTCTGGCTCAGCATCCGGAAGGTACGGGTATAATCGCTGCCCTCGCGCGCCATCAGGGCAAACAGGCCGTTGAGAATGTCGTTATCGCCCCTCTCCTGCGTCATCAGTCCCAGCTTATTGCGCATCAGCGTGCCGTATTCTCGCAGCAATATGTCCTGATAGCTGTCGAGTGCATCATTCAGGGCATCTACGTCGATGAACGGCGACAGGGTTTGCGCAAGCCGCTGCAGGTTCCACAGGCCAACCGCTGGCTGATTGTCAAAGCTGTAACGTCCCTGATAGTCGGAGTGGTTGCAGATATAGCCAGGCTGATAATCGTCCAGGAAACCAAACGGGCCGTAATCAAAGGTCAACCCGAGGATCGACATGTTGTCCGTATTCATGACGCCATGGGCAAAGCCCACCGTTTGCCAGCGGGCAATCAGGGCTGCGGTTCGGGCAACCACATCCCTGAACCAGATAACGTATTTATCCGCCTCGTCCTGCAAATGCGCCCAGTGGTGACGAATGGCAAAGTCAGCCAGCTGGCGCACCTTTTCCGGCTCGCGACGGTAGTAAAAGTGCTCAAAATGGCCGAAGCGCAGATGGCTTTGCGCGATACGCATCAGCATTGCGCCCTTTTCCACCGTTTCGCGCACAACCGGCGTATCGCTGGTCACGATCGACAGCGCTCGGGTAGTGGGGATCCCCAGGGCATGCATCGCTTCGGAGCCCAGGCATTCACGAATCGTTGAACGCAGAACCGCACGCCCGTCGCCCATTCGCGAATAGGGAGTAAGACCCGCGCCTTTCAGGTGCCAGTCAACCGTCTCCCCGTTGGGAAGCTGTTGTTCGCCGAGCAGGATCCCCCTGCCGTCGCCCAGCTGCCCCGCCCAGACGCCAAACTGATGTCCGCTATAGACCTGAGCCAGAGGTTGCATCCCGGCGAGAAGCGTTTCACCGCCCCAGACGCCAGCGCCTTCTGAACGCTGAAACAGCTCAGGCGGAATGGCCAGCTCTTCTGCCAGCAAATCGTTATGCCAGATAAGGCGTGAATTTTGTAACGGTGTTGGTTTGAGTGCGGTGTAAAAGCCAGGCAACTCGTCATGCCAGTGAGCAGTAAAAGACAGGGTCATAAGTCCTCCTGCTTTTAGTGTAGAGGGTTTACCCGGACTTAAACACGGGCGAAAGCAAGGGTTATCGCTGCTGAACCAGCGATGTAACGTGCTCCGCAGAGACGGCTGGCCAGAGTGCGCCCTGCATGGCGCCAAAATTGAAGGACAACACGCGTTGCAACAGGCCGTGGTCGTCAATGCCCGAGACGATCACTGACTGGCAGTGCGGTGTGATTTGCCAGAGGATTGCGCGCATAAAGGGCTCAAAAGAGAGCTCCGGGGCACGCTGCTGAATGAAGCCTTTGTCGAGAATAACCCGTTTAAATAATCCATCATAGACCGCTTTGAGCGATGCGGCGCCTGCGCCAAAGTTTGCCAGGACCAACGGGAAATGGATTGCCATTCTCGCCAGCTGTAGATCGTCTTTTCCGTTATTTAAACCTGGATAATTCTCATTAACAGTAAACTCAAGAAACGGATAACGCTCAAGGATTGAAACAGCGTTTCCATCACTTAATAAAAATTCAACTATTGCAGGTGTAATATTGATCCATGCAATTAACTGATGCTGAATAAAAAACAGTTTACA
Source organism: Enterobacter dykesii (assembly GCF_008364625.2). Classification (NCBI taxonomy): domain Bacteria; kingdom Pseudomonadati; phylum Pseudomonadota; class Gammaproteobacteria; order Enterobacterales; family Enterobacteriaceae; genus Enterobacter; species Enterobacter dykesii. The sequence goes on along the minus strand of NZ_CP126604.1, from coordinate 1,820,565 downwards.
GGTATCAAGCAATTGCAGTTTTTCGTTAAACAGCACTAACTCTTCAGCTGCTGAAAGCCGAGGGATAACGAGCTCAGTGGGGATCCGCACATCGCTACCGACGCCAGTAAAGTTAACCAGAACCTCTAAACCTTTAAGCTCCCCGGCGCTATTACGGGCAGGCAGAAGCAGCAGTTCAGACTGGTAAGCATTATCTAGCGTAATAATCATTGCACTCGCTCCGCATTAAAGATGAGAGAGGACATCCTGGAGCAATTGCCGACACAATTCCACTGTCTTGATTTTAATAAGATTAATTTCATTAGTTCCGTATTTATTTTCAGATTTATCCCTGAATCTAAAATAATTTTATCCTGGTTGCTGAATAATAGCCAGTTTTAGATAAAACAGACACATGCAGGATTCGCTAATTTTGGATAAATTTAACTTTAAGCATCTTATTTGAGAAAAAACGGCATGATTTATTAGAGACCATGCCGTCATAAGAGAAGTGTCTGACAAAGACTATATACGTCGTGCCTGCCAGAAATTTTTACGCCAGTAAACGTTATCAAGAGAAGAGCGCATCACGCCGCGGCTTGTCGAGGCGTGAATGAACTGATTGTCTGTATCATATATGCCCACATGAAGACCGCTTTCACCCGAGCCGGTTTTGAAGAAAACCAGGTCCCCGGGCAGAAGATCGTCTTTATCAATTTCAGTGCCTATTTCTGCCTGTTTGCGCGTTTCGCGCGGAAGCTGTAAATCAAACTTGTCGCGGAACGTCATCAGCACGAAGCCGGAGCAATCTACGCCGCCGCGGCTCATGCCTCCGTAGCGATAAGGCGTGCCGCGCCAGTTGCTCAGCTGATCGTTAAGGCTGGCAATGACGGTGATCGAATCTGAAAGCCGTGGGTTAGGCGGCGGCGCACGATGGCTACTGCATCCCGCAAGAAAAAGTGCGGCCATCAGGAGAAACCAGAATCGCATTTTCAGACGAATCCTCTGCTTTTTTTGTTCTTTTCGTAATTTAGCGTGCAATTGTGCTAAGAGGCAAGAAACGGTTACGTCTGCCCGGTAGAAATCAGCATCTTATGTCCCTCAATATCCAGCCTGCGGAACGACATGTTGTACGCGCGTGCAAGATGGGGCGGCGTAAGCACCCGATCCCGGGCACCGCTGGCGATCATCTTTCCCTGCGACAGCAGCCACACCCGGTGGGCATGACGCAGGGTGTGGTTGAGGTCATGACTGCTCATCACCACGGCGATACCTTTTCGGCTCAGGGCGCTTAACAGCGTATCCAGTGCCGCCTGCTGCGCCACGTCCAGACCGCTCATGGGTTCATCGAGAAGCAGCATTCGCCCGTGAGGATTACCTGCCGGGTGGATCTGAAGAATGACGGCCGCCAGGCGCACCCGCTGCCACTCTCCACCTGAAAGCTGGCTGGCATGCCGGGACAGTTTATCTTCCAGCCCCAGGGCCGCGGCCACGTCCGTCAGCAGTGCCGTCTGTTGTTTGTCGTGCAAATGCAGCATCAGATAGTGCCAGACCGGCATCGCAAAAGGCGGCACCTGCTGCTGCACGAGGTAACTGCGCCGATGCGCCAGCGAGACCGGTGACCAGTCGGCAAGCGTATGCTCCAGCAGCGTTATCTGCCCTTCTCCGTCGGTCATGCCTGCCATCCGTGCCAGCAGAGTGCTCTTCCCTGCACCGTTTGGCCCGACAAGATGCAGAATTTCTCCCGCATTGATGGATCCGGTTATCGGCTCCAGACGCCCCTTCTCAGCAACGTCCGTGAGCTGCATCAGCAACGACATTATTTCGCCAGCGCCAGCTTGATAGATTCCATGACGATCGGATCTTCAGGGGTCATATCCGGCGAAAAACGCTGAACGACCTGGCCGTCGCGGCCAATCAGGAATTTTTCAAAATTCCACAGGATATCGTCCGGGTAAAGCGGCGCGCGGCCTTTGCTGGCCATGCGTTCATAAAAACCGCTTCCTTCCGGCGCAACGGCCTTCGGCGCGGCAGCGATCAGCTTCGCATACAGCGGATGGCGGTCTTCACCGTTGACATCGATTTTGCTGAACATCGGGAACGTCACGCCATAGGTGGTGCTGCAGAAGGTTTTAATCTCCTCTTCGCTGCCCGGCTCCTGGCCCAGGAACTGGTTGCACGGGAAGCCCAGCACGGTGAAACCGTCTTTCTCCCAGGCCTTCTGAATGTTCTCCAGCTGCTCGTACTGCGGCGTCAGGCCACACTTGGATGCCACGTTGACGATAAGCAGCACGTTGCCTTTGTAGCCTTCCAGCGTGGTGTTAACGCCATCAATGGTGGTCACTTCAGTATTCAGGATATCTGACTGCATAGCATTCCCTCAGGTTGTCTTACGGCTAGTTGTTTTAACGTCCAGCTTTTAATAGTAGCCAGATAAAGACCGGCGCGCCCAGCGTGGCGGTCACCACGCCGATGGGCAGCTCTGCGGCCGTCAGGGCAAGCCGGGCGATGATGTCGGCCACCAGCAGCGTGACGGCCCCGGCAACCGCCGAGGCCGGAAGCAGGGTTCGATGGTCCGTGAGGCCACACAGGCGCAGCATGTGCGGAATCACCAGCCCGATAAAGCCGATCGCGCCCGCCAGAGCCACGCTGACGCCGACCAGCCAGCCAATGGCTATGACCAGCACATTACGCCAGAACCCAATCGGCATGCCGAGCTGGCGGGCAGAAGTTTCCCCCAGCGCGAGCATATTCAGCGGCTGCGCCTGCAGGGCAGCCCACACGATGACCGGTACCAGCAGCGCCATCAGCCAGCCCTGGTGCCAGTCAACGCCTCCGAAGCCGCCCATCATCCAGTACATCAGCTGACGCAGGTCAAAGGATGTTGAGAAGTAGACCGCCCAGGTCATCAGCGCGCTGCAGATGATCCCTAGCGCCACGCCGGCAAGCAGCAGACGGCTGGTCGATAAGTGCCGTCTGGCGAAACGAAGAAGGATCGCGGTGATTAGCAGCGCGCCGAGGATAGCGCTCAGGCTAATACTCCATCCGGAGAGTTCCCCTCCGCCGAGCATTACCGCCGCAATCAGGCCTACGCCTGCGCCGTTTGACACGCCGAGCAGCCCGGGCTCCGCCAGAGGGTTATCAAACAACGCCTGCATTATGGTACCGCACAGCGCCAGCGCGGCGCCGACCAGAACCACCGCGACGGTGCGCGGTATGCGAATTTGCCAGACGAAGAGCTGCCCGTCCGGCCCCCACCAGCTTTCTGGCCCGATCCATCTGTCGCCCGCGCAGAGGCTCACGCCTGCGGCGACAATGAGCAACAGCACCAGCAAAAACAGGCGACGCTTATCGGAACGGTGCTGGCGATGGGCATAATCAAGCATGGGTACGGTTTTAGTAGCGTGAGATGTAATTGATTTTACGGCGGGTTTGCCGGAGAGCGCAAAGAAAAAAGGCCGCGTGGGCGGCCTTTTTAGTTAGTTCATATTACTCTGCTTTGGGCGTTGCGTTTTCGACACGGCTTTTCAACTTCTGGCCGGGTCTGAAGGTCACCACGCGGCGGGCTGTAATGGGAATATCTTCCCCCGTCTTCGGGTTGCGGCCCGGACGTTGGTTTTTGTCTCGCAAATCAAAATTGCCAAAACCGGAGAGTTTTACCTGCTCACCATTTTCCAGAGCACGACGGATCTCTTCGAAAAACAGCTCTACCAGCTCTTTGGCATCCCGTTTGCTAAGCCCAAGCTTATCAAACAGATATTCTGACATTTCAGCTTTTGTAAGCGCCATAGGTTCAATCCCTCAATGATGCCTGGAATCGCTCTTTTAATGCCTCTACACATTTGGCGACGGTAGCGGCAATCTCCTCTTCTTCGAGTGTACGGCTGGTATCCTGAAGGATAAGGCTAATAGCGAGGCTCTTGAAACCTTCTGCTACGCCCTTGCCGCGGTACACGTCAAATAAGTTTACGCCAACTACCTGATTTACGCCAACTTTCTTACATTCGGCCAAAATATCTGCTGCAGGCACATTTTCCGCGACCACAACCGCGATATCACGGCGGTTTGCCGGGAAGCGGGAGACGTCCTGAGCCTGAGGAATAACGCGGTCAGCCACCGGGTTCCATTCCAGCTCGAACACGATGGTACGGCCGTTCAGGTCCAGCTTACGCTCCAGCTCAGGGTGAACAACCCCAATAAAACCAACGCGTTTGCCGTCTAAATAGATCGCTGCGCTCTGGCCCGGATGCAGAGCCGGGATAGCTTCTGCGCGGAATTCAATTTCAGATAATTTACCGGTCAGATCCAGAATCGCTTCCAGATCGCCCTTCATATCGTAGAAATCAACCGTGCCTTTTGCCAGGTCCCAGTGCTCTTCATAGCGGTTGCCGCTGATGGCGCCAGCCAGCATGAGATCCTGACGGATGCCTAAATTTGCCTGATTATCCGGTACAAAGCGCAAACCGCTTTCGAAAATTCGCACGCGGTTTTGCTGGCGATTCTGGTTATAAACGACAGTGCCCAGCAGGCCCGTCCACAGAGACAGACGCATCGCGGACATTTCGCTGGAGATTGGGCTTGGCAGGATCAGCGCCTCCTGGCCCGGGTGGATCAGCTGCTGCAGCTTTGGATCAACGAAGCTGTAGGTGATCACTTCCTGGTAGCCTTTGTCGTTCAGCATGGTTTTCACGCGCTTCAGGGACAGGTCGGCTTCACGGTGGGCGCCCATCACCAGACCTGCCTGGACAGGCTCGTCAGGGATGTTGTTGTAGCCGTAAACGCGGGCCACTTCTTCCACTAGATCTTCTTCAATTTCCATGTCGAAACGCCATGATGGCGCAACGGCTTTCCACTCGTCCTGGCCTTCGGTAACTTCACAGCCCAGACGTTTCAGGATGTCGGTCACCTGCGCATCGGCAACGTGGTGACCAATCAGGCGATCCAGCTTGCTGCGGCGCAGGGTGATGGTCGCACGCTTCGGCAGCGTTTCTTCGTTGGTGACGTCGATAACCGGGCCCGCTTCACCGCCGCAGATGTCGATCAGCAGGCGGGTCGCACGTTCCATCGCTTTGTACTGCAGCGCCGGGTCAACGCCGCGCTCGTAGCGGTGAGAGGCATCGGTATGCAGGCCGTGACGGCGTGCGCGACCGGTGATGGAGAGCGGGCTGAAGAACGCGCATTCCAGCAGGACGTTTTGCGTCTCGTCGTTGACGCCTGAGTGCTCGCCACCGAAGATACCGCCCATTGCCAGCGCTTTGCTGTGGTCAGCAATCACCAGGGTGTCGGCGTTCAGTTTCGCTTCGCTGCCGTCCAGCAGAACCAGGGTTTCGCCCTCTTTCGCCATGCGCACAACGATGCCGCCGTCGATACGGTCTTTATCGAACGCGTGCATTGGCTGGCCCAGCTCCAGCAGAACGTAGTTGGTCACGTCAACCACGGCGTCGATAGAGCGAATACCGCAGCGGCGCAGCTTCTCTTTCATCCACAGCGGGGTTGGCGCTTTCACGTTGATGCCTTTCACCACGCGACCGAGGTAGCGCGGGCAAGCATCCGCAGCGTCAACCTGAATAGGCAGCACGTCACCGATGGTCGCTTCAACCGGCGCAATGTCCGGCGCGTTCAGTTCGGTCTGGTTCAGCACGGCCACGTCGCGCGCCACGCCGATGATCCCTAAGCAGTCGGCACGGTTTGGCGTGACGCTGATTTCAATGGTGTTGTCATCAAGCTTCAGGTATTCACGGATATCGGTGCCGACTGGCGCATCCAGCGGCAGCTCAATGATGCCGTTGTGATCGTCGGAAATACCCAGCTCGGAGAAGGAGCACAGCATGCCTTCAGACGGCTCGCCGCGCAGCTTAGCCGCTTTAATTTTGAAATCGCCCGGCAGCACTGCACCGACGGTCGCCACGGCCACCTTCAGGCCCTGACGGCAGTTTGGCGCACCGCAGACGATATCCAGCAGACGGTCACCGCCCACGTTTACTTTTGTTACGCGCAGTTTGTCAGCGTTAGGGTGCTGGCCGCACTCGACCACTTCACCGACGACCACGCCGTTGAAAGCACCGGAAACCGGCTCAACGCCGTCGACTTCCAGACCTGCCATGGTGATCTGGTTAGAAAGCGCGTCGCTGTCCAGCGTGGTGTTCACCCACTCGCGTAACCACAGTTCACTGAATTTCATTGTTCTGTCCTGCCCTTATTTAAACTGTTTGAGGAAACGCAGATCGTTTTCGAAGAATGCACGTAAGTCGGTCACGCCGTAGCGCAGCATGGTCAGACGCTCCATGCCCATGCCGAAAGCAAAGCCGGAGTAAACTTCCGGATCGATACCCACGTTGCGCAGCACGTTTGGATGCACCATGCCGCAGCCCAGCACTTCCAGCCATTTGCCGTTTTTACCCATCACATCAACTTCCGCAGACGGTTCGGTGAACGGGAAGTAGGACGGGCGGAAACGAACCTGCAGATCTTCCTCAAAGAAGTTGTTCAGGAAATCGTGCAGCGTGCCCTTCAGGTTGGTGAAGCTGATGTTTTTATCAACAATCAGACCTTCCATCTGGTGGAACATTGGGGTGTGGGTCTGATCGTAGTCGTTACGATAGACGCGGCCCGGCGCGATAATACGGATTGGCGGCGCCTGCTCCTTCATGGTACGGATCTGAACGCCGGAGGTCTGAGTACGCAGCAGACGCGTAGCGTCGAACCAGAAAGTGTCGTGGTCAGCGCGTGCCGGATGATGGCCAGGAATGTTCAGGGCGTCGAAGTTATGGTAATCATCTTCGATTTCCGGGCCAGTCGCCACGGTAAAGCCGAGCTCACCGAAGAAACTTTCAATGCGATCGATGGTGCGGGTAACCGGGTGCAGACCACCGTTTTCGATACGGCGACCCGGCAGAGAAACGTCGATCGTCTCTGCGGCCAGACGCGCATTCAGCACCGCGCTTTCCAGCTCGGCTTTGCGCGCGTTCAGCGCCTGCTGTACCTGCTCTTTGGCTTCGTTAATCACCGCACCCGCTGCCGGGCGTTCTTCTGGCGGCAGCTCACGCAGGGTTGTCATCTGAAGGGTCAGGTGCCCTTTCTTCCCAAGATATTCGACGCGGACATTGTCTAACGCGGCAACATCTGAGGCCTGATTAATGGCGGCTGTTGCACTGGCAACCAGCTCTGCGAGATGTGACATGATTTTCCTCATTATGTCGGTGCAGACACCGATTTGGTGGAGTTATTCTCTCAAATTCAGGCACAAAAAAAGCCTCCATCGGGAGGCTTATCTGGCGCTGTTTTTCGTTTCATCTTTCACGCGCTAGCCTCCTGAAATCAGGTGCTAAAGTAAAAGAAGAAGCGGAAAATAGCAGCATTCATGCTTGCGTTACCTTGTCTGGTAAAAACCGTTAAGACCTTATTGAAAAGCCTGGACGGATAAATGTCAATCTTCTGATGGTGTTAAATGAAAAGAGGGAGCAAAGCCCCCTCTCTCAACTGGCTTATGCCAGTGCTGCTTTCGCTTTTTCGACCAGAGCGGTGAACGCTACTTTGTCGAATACTGCGATGTCAGCCAGGATCTTACGGTCGATTTCAACAGAGGCTTTTTTCAGGCCGTTGATGAATTTGCTGTAAGAAATACCGTTCTGACGTGCTGCTGCGTTGATACGCGCAATCCACAGTTGACGGAACTGACGCTTACGCTGACGACGGTCACGGTAAGCGTACTGACCTGCTTTGATAACAGCCTGGAAAGCAACGCGGTATACGCGTGAACGCGCACCGTAGTAGCCTTTAGCTTGTTTCAAAATTTTCTTGTGACGTGCACGTGCAATTACACCACGTTTTACGCGAGCCATGTGTGCTCTCCTGTATCTATATTCTTAGTAAAAAATTAAACGTTAACGGCTTATGCGTACGGCAGGCACGCGATAACCAGACCCAGATCGCCTTTAGAAACGAGGCCTTTTGGACGCAGGTGACGTTTACGCTTAGTAGATTTTTTGGTCAGAATATGACGCAGGTTTGCGTGCTTACGCTTAAATCCACCACCACCGGTTTTTTTGAAGCGCTTAGCAGCACCGCGTACGGTCTTAATTTTTGGCATCTTAATAACTTCCACTTCGCATTGTTAAATAAACGAAACATAGGCGAACAAAACCTATGAAACCCGAAGGCTCCACAGATTTTGCTGCTTGAAGGCCTTACTGTTTCTTCTTAGGAGCGAGCACCATGATCATCTGGCGGCCTTCGATCTTCGTAGGGAAGGATTCGACTACTGCCAGTTCACTCAGATCGTCACGGACGCGGTTAAGCACTTCCATACCAATCTGTTGGTGGGCCATCTCACGACCGCGGAAACGCAGTGTGATCTTGGCCTTATCGCCATCTTCCAGAAAGCGAATCAGGCTGCGGAGTTTTACCTGATAATCGCCATCGTCGGTACCAGGACGGAATTTGATTTCCTTAACCTGGATAACTTTTTGCTTCTTCTTCTGTTCCTTAGAAGACTTACTCTTTTCATAAAGGAACTTGCCGTAGTCCATGATACGACAAACTGGCGGTTCGGCGTTAGGGCTGATTTCAACTAAATCTACTCCAGCTTCTTCAGCTTTTTCGATCGCTTCTCTCAGACTCACAATCCCCAGTGGTTCACCTTCAAGATCTGTTAAGCGAACTTCCTGGGCGCGAATCTCGCCATTGATACGATTCGGACGTGCCGTTTGAACTCGTTTTCCGCCTTTAATACCTTATTCCTCCAGTTGTTGAAGACTGCGGCTGCGAATCTCTTGTTGCAGCTTCTCAATCACTTCACTTACGTCCAGGCTGCCCAGGTCTTTACCACGGCGGGTGCGAACGGCAACTTTGCCTGCTTCCACCTCTTTATCACCACAGACCAACATATACGGGACACGACGTAAAGTGTGCTCGCGGATTTTAAAGCCAATCTTCTCATTTCTCAAGTCTGCTTTTACGCGAATGCCCGCATTTTGTAGTTTCTGCGTCAATTCTTTAACGTAATCCGCCTGAGAATCGGTAATGTTCATCACCACGACCTGCACTGGCGCAAGCCAGGTTGGGAAGAAGCCGGCGAACTCTTCGGTCAGGATGCCGATGAAGCGCTCCAGAGAACCGAGAATTGCACGGTGAATCATTACCGGTACCTGACGCTCGTTGTCTTCGCCAACATAAGAGGCGCTTAAACGCTGCGGCAGGGAGAAGTCCAGCTGTACAGTACCGCACTGCCATGCGCGATCGAGGCAGTCATACAGGGTAAATTCAATTTTCGGACCGTAGAATGCGCCCTCGCCCAGCTGGTATTCGAACGGAATGCCGTTCTCTTCCAGCGCCACGGCGAGATCCGCTTCTGCGCGATCCCATGTCTCATCGCTACCGATACGTTTTTCCGGACGCGTTGAGAGTTTGACCACGATCTTCTCGAAGCCAAAGGTGCTGTACATATCGTAGACCATACGAATACAGGCGTTAACTTCGTCACGGACCTGATCTTCAGTACAGAAAATATGCGCATCATCCTGCGTAAAGCCACGAACACGCATCAGACCGTGCAGCGCACCTGATGGTTCGTTACGGTGGCAGCTACCGAACTCCGCCATACGCAGCGGCAGGTCACGGTAGGATTTCAGACCCTGGTTGAAGATCTGAACGTGGCCCGGGCAGTTCATTGGCTTGATGCAGTATTCACGGTTCTCAGACGAGGTGGTGAACATCGCATCTTTGTAGTTGTCCCAGTGGCCGGTTTTTTCCCACAGCACACGGTCCATCATGAACGGGCCTTTCACTTCCTGATACTGGTACTCTTTCAGCTTGGAGCGTACGAAAGTTTCCAGTTCACGGAAGATGGTCCAGCCGTCGTTATGCCAGAACACCATGCCCGGCGCTTCTTCCTGCATGTGGTACAGGTCAAGCTGCTTACCGATTTTACGGTGGTCACGCTTCGCCGCCTCTTCCAGGCGCAGCAGGTATGCGTTCAGGGCTTTTTTATCAGCCCACGCGGTACCATAGATACGCTGCAACATCTTGTTGTTGCTGTCGCCACGCCAGTAGGCGCCTGCGATCTTCATCAGCTTAAAGTGATGACAGAAACGCATGTTCGGCACGTGCGGTCCACGGCACATGTCGACGTATTCTTCGTGATGGTACAAGCCAGGCTTGTCATCATGCGAAATGTTTTCGTCAAGAATAGAGACCTTGTAGCTCTCGCCGCGCTTCACGAAGGTTTCACGCGCTTCGTGCCAGCTGACTTTCTTCTTGATGACGTCATAGTTTGTTTCGGCGAGCTCGTGCATGCGTTTTTCGAGCGCGTCGATATCTTCCTGAGTCAGGGTGTGGTCAAGGTCAACGTCGTAGTAGAAACCGTTATCGATAACCGGACCGATCGCCATTTTGGTGTTTGGCCACAGCTGTTTGATGGCATGGCCTAACAGGTGCGCGCAGGAGTGACGAATGATCTCCAGACCTTCTTCGTCTTTTGCGGTGATGATTGCAAGCGTCGCATCGTTTTCGATCAGATCGGAGGCGTCCACCAACTCACCGTTAACGCGGCCAGCGATAGTCGCTTTCGCGAGGCCAGGACCAATGTCCAGGGCAACATCCATTGGGCTAACAGCACGGTCGAAATGGCGTTGGCTGCCATCAGGAAGAGTAATTACAGGCATTTTATATCCTTATTTGCAGTGATGCCCCACACATAAGAGCATATACAAAGAAAATAATCGTGATTTGACAATAGATTACGACACCATCTGACCAACAATCGTCAAATTGGTTCGTCATCATTCACCTGCCGAATTCAGATTAATGTGGATTTACGGCAAGCGACGTAATGTTAACACTAACGGCAAGGAGATTGCACCCTCTGCGGCCAGATTGATGGGCTGGCACTTTCGCACGAATTTGCAGGTTGCTTCTCCCCTGCGCTCGCATTTCGAAGATGCTGGGCTACTCTTGAACAGGTCTTTAAACCCAAAGGTGCATACCATGAACGTATCCAGTAGAACGGTTGTGATATTGAACATCCTTTCCGCCACAGGTTTATTGTTGATTCTCGCCGAGCGATTCCACTGGTTCTGAGCCGAACCCTACGCTGGCATAACCCAATCGAACCTGAGAAGGGGCATTTTTCGGCCCTGTTTGGTAGACTGGGAATATCAACCAACAAGGATTAGGTTATGCCAACTAAACGATTTGCCGCAAAACACTGGAAAATGGTGCTGGTGCTGATTGCCATCTGCGGCGCAATGCTGCTACTCCGTTGGGCGGCAATGATTTGGGGCTAGGGGCGAAGACAAGTCATCAGAAGGGACGTCAAAAGACCGCAGACAATAAACGGGCCGACATTATCATCGGCCCGCTTTTATTACATTCTATAACCCAGTGAAACCGTGGTTCTGCGGTCGGTATGATCCGGCGCAGATTCTGGTGGTGAAGAGTTCCAGGTCACGTTGTAGGCGACTTTCAGGCCAAAGTGTTCGTTGATAGCCACGTTCAGCGCCGTCTCAGAGTTCAGCGTCGTATCGTCGGCACCAAATACAGAAACACCCTGGGTAAATTTGGTGTTGTCAGTCATCTGCCAGGCATAGGTACCGGAAGCGTAACCGAGCGGTTGGGTCTTGGTATCGCCATTGGTGTACTCGTCATAACGCACACCCGGACCGAATTCAAAACGGAGGCTGTGTACCGGACCGTTCAGGAACTGGCGACCATAACCGGCGGTGAACACGTCGCGCTGGCGATAACCATTGTAACGGTCGGTTAACCAGCTAGCCTGACCAAACAGGTAGTCATAGTCGGTCATGTTGTAACGGCTACGTCCGCCTACCGCATACTTCTCGGAAGAACGTTCGTCGTTAGCGGAAGTGTTGCTGGCATTACCCCAAAGAGACCAGGCGGTGGTGTTGCCGTACCAGGTGAGCGTACTGTCCGCCGTCAGAGAAGAGCTTTTCGTGTTACCGGATTGTGCCAGGTACCCGGCGTTCAGGTTACCTTCAAACGGTTTTTTCGCGGTGGAAGGATCGTCCATGACAGTAAAAACGGTATCATCAGCGGTCGCGTTCATAGCCGCAAACACGCCACCCGCCAGCATCAGTGCAGCGGGCACTGTCTTTAAAAGCTTCATTTTATTAAGGAGTCCGTACAACAAAAAAAGAGACCACACGGTCCCGGAATCTTTCTTGAGGATCAATGACAAGGCGTCCAGAGAAAGGTAACAAATTATAAAAAGCCGCAAATAACATAGCAATGTTTTCTTATTTCATTTTTTGAATAAGAACGATCTCAAAAAGCGTTTTATTTTATATATCCCCCGCCTCATTTTTCGTCAGTATTCATATTTAAAATCATACTGTTATTTACATTGCCTTCCTGACAAATGATGCCAGGCTAATAAGAACCCATGCTAAAAGGAGGTAATGATGGTTTCTATCTATACTCTGACGCTCTCCCCTTCCCTGGATTCCGCCACCCTGACGCCGCAAATTTACCCGGAAGGTAAATTGCGCTGTAGCGCCCCGGTCTTTGAGCCCGGCGGCGGCGGGATCAACGTGGCGCGCGCCATTACACATCTCGGCGGCAAAGCCACGGCCATTTTCCCTGCAGGCGGTGCTACCGGTGAACACCTGGTCTCTCTGCTGGCCGATGAACAGGTAGCCGTTGAAACCGTTGAGGCCAAAGACTGGACGCGGCAAAACCTGCATGTTCACGTGGAATCGAGCGGCGAGCAGTACCGTTTTGTCATGCCGGGCGCGAAGCTCAGCGATGACGAGTTTCGTCAGCTTGAAGAGAAAGTGTTGACGATAGAAAGCGGCGCGCTGCTGGTGGTAAGCGGCAGCCTGCCGCCCGGCGTCAGCACGGAAAAATTGACGGCGCTGATTCAGGCGGCACAGCAGCGCGGCATCCGCTGCATTGTCGACAGCAGCGGCGAGGCCCTGCAGGCGGCTCTGGTGCCGGGCAATCTTGAGCTGGTCAAACCCAACCAGAAAGAGTTAAGCGCGCTGGTCAACCGCGAACTGACGCAGCCTGATGATGTGCGCACCGCCGCACAGGAGCTGGTGCGCAGCGGCAAAGCGCGGCGCGTAGTCGTCTCCCTTGGCCCTCAGGGGGCACTGGCAGTCGATGAATCGTCGTCCGTTCAGGTTGTCCCACCGCCGATGAAGAGCCAAAGCACGGTTGGCGCGGGCGATAGTATGGTGGGTGCGATGACGCTAAAACTGGCGCAGGGTGCGTCTCTGCTCGAAATGACACGCTACGGCGTGGCGGCGGGTAGTGCCGCCACCATCAACCAGGGCACGCGTCTCTGTTCGCTTGCCGATACGCAAAAAATCGTCGATTACCTGTCCCGAAATTAACGCCTTTTCCCCTTCGTCTTTACGGAGGGGAAGGTCGTCTCTGAGTCGCCAAACGCAAACTATCGACTATGCTAAGAAAACTTCCATGATAACAATGAGGTGAATTATGAGCAGTGGTGACATCACACGCTACGTCGTGATCATCAACCTTCATGAAGCATCGCTGACCGAGCTAAATGAGCTCAACAATGCTTTCACCCGGGCTAATTTTCTCCTCACCCTGACAGATGACGAGGGCAATATTCATGATTTAGGCACCCTGGCATTTGGTCTGATCACCGCCCTGAGCCAGGAAGAGGTTCATGCGCTGGCCGCCAGTCTGGTGGAGAGCGTGACCGACAAGCCTGCCGAAATCGACGTGGATACCTGGGAAAGCTGGCGGAAAAAAGAACAATAAGTGCGCTGTATGAATTTAAACCGCTCAGGTGTGCGTTAGTTCGTATTTTTTTACCGCAGTTATGCGCTAACTTTATGATCTGGCAGACAACATGGGAGAGACAACATGTGGCAGGCTATCAGTCATCTTTTACGTGAGCAGCTGGGTGAAGGTGAAATTGAACTGCGTAACGAACTGCCAGGCGGTGAGATCCACGCCGCGTGGCATTTACGCTACGCAGGGCGCGATCTTTTCGTTAAGTGCGATGAGCGAGAGCTGCTTCCAATATTTACCGCCGAAGCCGACCAGCTGGAGCTGTTGTCGCGCAGTAAAACGGTCACTGCCCCGCAGGTTCTGGCCGTGGGGAGCGATCGTGACTACAGCTTCCTGGTGATGGAATATCTCCCCGCCCGCCCACTGGATGCCCATAATGCGTTCATTCTCGGCCAACAGCTAGCGCGCCTGCATCAATGGAGCGACCAGCCGCAGTTTGGTCTCGACTTTGACAACGATCTCTCCACCACGCCACAGCCCAATGCCTGGCAGCGTCGCTGGTCGACGTTTTTTGCCGAGCAGCGCATTGGCTGGCAGCTTGAGCTGGCCGCCGAGAAAGGGCTGGAGTTTGGCAATATCGACGCCATCGTCGAGCACGTCCAGCAGCGTCTGGCATCCCACCAGCCTCAGGCGTCGCTGCTTCACGGCGATTTGTGGTCCAATAACTGCGCGCTGGGTCCCAACGGCCCGTACATCTTTGACCCGGCCTGCTACTGGGGTGACAGAGAGTGCGATCTAGCCATGCTGCCGCTTCATCCTGAGCAGCCGCCGCAGATATACGACGGATACCAGTCTGTTTCCCCCCTGCCGCCCGGTTTTCTCGACCGCCAGCCGGTGTATCAGCTTTATACGCTGATGAATCGTGCCATTCTTTTTGGCGGAGAACACATTGTTAACGCGCAGCGGGCACTCGAGCGCATGCTTGCCGCCTGAGAAGAGACGGGTGGCCTTGCCGCCACCCCTATCGCTTACAGAAAACCGAGCAGTGAGAAGAAGAAGTATCCCGCCACAATGATAATCACGGGAAGGATATAGAGCGGGAAAATTTGCAGGAAAATGGTGTGACGCGGCACAACGATGCGGGATTCAATCTGCTCCCGGCTCATGCCTTCCGGGCCCTTGGCCTGCTCCAGAATCAACTGATCCTCAACGCCTTCGCGTAAAAAGCGGGTCTGGCGACTCATTCTCGCGCCAGAGGCCTGCAGTGCCAGCGCGACAAAGATCAGGGCATATATCACCCAAAAACCGATATTCAGCTGTTGATGAAAATCCGGGGTCGGTGAGTTAAACCAGAAGACATTCAAAAATGGCGTATTAAAACGCATCATCTCAATCATGACATGAGCAAAATCAAGCATTACCGCATTGATACCCGGCTGTTTTTCGCTGTGGTCGTACATAAATTTAAGTACAGAAATCAGCGTAGAAATGACGGCAGGAATAAAAATCACCCAGCCAGCAATACGTTTTAAGACCGCAATGCGTCCAGCTTGTTGATACGTCATCAGTTCCTCTTCATAAAGACGCGTTATTTGTGCCTAAGTCTACCTGCTGGTCATCAATTTCGCCCGCTCTTTAAAAGCAATATGCTAAATTGCAGATTGTGCTTAGCACGTATCGTCTGTCGAACACCCTGGATAAGGAGACGTTGTGATGTCGACACCGCGCAAAATTCTTGCCGCAATTTTTGACATGGATGGATTGCTGATCGATTCCGAACCGCTGTGGGATCGCGCCGAACTGGATGTGATGGCCAGCCTGGGCGTGGATATCAGCCGCCGTAATGAACTTCCCGATACCCTGGGTCTGCGCATCGATATGGTGGTTGACCTGTGGTTTGCCCAACAGCCGTGGGTAGGGCCCAATCGCGATGAGGTGACCGCACGCATTATCAGCCGCGCCATTTCTCTGGTGGAAGAGAACAGGCCGCTGCTGCCCGGCGTACGCGAGGCTGTCGCGCTGTGTAAAGCCCAGGGGCTGAAGGTTGGCCTGGCCTCGGCTTCACCGCTGCATATGCTTGAAAAAGTGCTCACGATGTTTGAACTGCGCGACAGCTTCGACGCGCTGGCGTCCGCTGAAAAATTGCCTTACAGCAAGCCGCACCCGCAGGTCTATCTGGACTGTGCCGCAAAGCTTGGCCTGGATCCCCTCAACTGCGTTGCGCTGGAAGATTCCGTTAACGGTATGGTGGCGTCGAAGGCTGCACGGATGCGTTCCATTGTGGTGCCCGCTGAAGAAGGCCGTCACGATCCCCGGTTTGCTCTTGCCGACGTGAAGCTTAATTCACTGGCAGAACTCACGGCGCATCATCTGCAGGGCGGTTAACGCCCTTCTCTAGTTTGTGACAAACAGTTACACCGTCACCTCTTCCGCCTACTGTATAAAAACCCTATACTGTATGAATTGACAGTTTTGTGGGTTTTATCATGACGGCGGAAGGCCACCTGCTTTTTTCTATTGCGTGCGCAGTATTTGCCAAAAACGCTGAACTCACCCCCGTGCTGGCACAGGGGGACTGGTGGCATATTGTCCCTTCCGCCGTATTGACCTGTCTGCTGCCCGACATTGACCATCCTAAATCCTTTCTCGGACAACGCCTGAAGTGGGTGTCGAAACCCATCGCCCGCGCGTTCGGCCACCGGGGGTTTACGCACAGCCTGCTGGCCGTGTTTGGCCTGCTGACGCTTTTCTATTTAAAAGTGCCCGAAAGCTGGATAGTCCCCGCTGATGCCATCCAGGGGATGGTGCTGGGCTATTTAAGCCATATTCTCGCCGATATGCTGACGCCTGCGGGCGTGCCGCTGCTTTGGCCCTGCCGCTGGCGTTTCCGTTTTCCGATCCTCGCACCGCAGAAAGGCAACCAGCTTGAGCGCGTATTGTGCATGGCGCTGTTTGCTTACGCCGTCTGGATGCCGCAAACCTTGCCCGAAAACAGTGCAGTTCGCTGGTCATCCCAGATGATTAATTCGCTGCAATTTCAGTTCAATCGCTTTATTCATCACCAGATTGAACAGTAAACCGACAAAATTATCCCATTTGTCATAACCCATTCCATTTGGATATAAGCGCTGCATCACACTTCTGCTAACCTTCCGCCAACAGGATCGGTAAAAACCGACCCAATAATAAATCAGGAGAACGGGGATGAATTTTCCACTCATCGCGAACGTCGTTGTGTTCGTTGTATTGCTATTGCTTCTCGCGCAGGCGCGCCACAAGCAGTGGAGCCTGGCGAAAAAAGTGCTGGTTGGTCTGGCCATGGGTGTCGTATTTGGTCTGGCATTACAGGCAATTTATGGCTCCGATAATCCAGTTCTGAAAGATTCCATTCAGTGGTTCAACATCGTCGGTAACGGCTATGTTCAGCTGCTGCAGATGATCGTTATGCCGCTGGTGTTCGCCTCTATTCTGAGCGCCGTTGCTCGCCTGCATAACGCGACTCAGCTGGGAAAAATCAGCTTCCTGACCATTGGTACGCTGCTTTTCACCACGCTGATTGCCGCGCTGGTGGGTGTGCTGGTCACAAACCTGTTTGGCCTGACCGCAGAGGGTCTGGTTCAGGGTACCGCTGAAACGGCGCGTCTTACCGCGATTCAAACCAACTACGTTGGTAAAGTGGCTGACCTGACCGTGCCGCAGATGGTGCTCTCCTTCATTCCGAAGAACCCTTTTGCTGACCTGACCGGTGCGAGCCCAACCTCGATCATCAGCGTGGTTATCTTCGCCGCGTTCCTGGGCGTAGCGGCGCTGAAGCTGCTGAAAGACGACGCGCCAAAAGGCGAGCGCGTGCTGACCGCAATTGACACCCTGCAAAGCTGGGTAATGAAGCTGGTTCGTCTGGTCATGCAGCTCACCCCTTACGGCGTGCTGGCGCTGATGACCAAAGTGGTTGCCGGCTCTAACCTGCAGGACATCATTAAGCTGGGCAGCTTCGTTGTCGCCTCTTATCTGGGCCTGGGCATCATGTTCGTGGTGCACGGCATCCTGCTGGGCGTGAACGGCGTCAGCCCGCTGAAATACTTCCGTAAAGTCTGGCCGGTACTGACCTTTGCCTTCACCAGCCGTTCCAGCGCCGCGTCTATTCCGCTGAACGTTGAAGCGCAGACCCGTCGTCTGGGCGTGCCTGAATCCATCGCCAGCTTCTCTGCCTCCTTTGGTGCCACCATTGGTCAGAACGGCTGTGCGGGACTCTACCCGGCGATGCTGGCGGTGATGGTTGCCCCAACGGTTGGGATCAACCCGCTGGATCCGGTCTGGATCGCCACGCTGGTCGGAATTGTTACCATAAGCTCCGCAGGCGTTGCGGGCGTTGGTGGCGGCGCAACCTTTGCTGCGCTGATTGTTCTGCCTGCGCTGGGTCTGCCGGTGACGCTGGTCGCCCTGCTGATCTCCGTTGAGCCGCTGATCGACATGGGCCGTACCGCGCTGAACGTGAGCGGCTCCATGACCGCCGGTACGCTGACCAGCCAGTGGCTGAAGCAGACCGACAAAGCGATTCTGGAAAGTGAAGACGACGCCGAGCTGGCGCACCGTTAATCACTTTGAAATAAAAAAACCGCCTGATGGCGGTTTTTTTATGGCTGTTATTCTTCAACCTCTTCATCCTGGCGGATCTGCATCGCCCACCGCTGCGCCGATTCCGGCACCGTAAACGTGGGTGAACGACGGAAGTGTTCGCCGATCAGCACAAAGGCCACATATTTCCCCCGCAGCTGCCAGACATCGCGAAAGCCCTCCACTTTCAGGGCATGGTCAGGCGGCGCGGGCTCAACGCGGGGCACATAGCTAATAACCTGGCGGTTTTGTTGACGAAGAGGTTTCATAAGCGACTGGTTCACTAAAGCAAATTCTTGAAGCAGGAAAATTCTATGATAGCCGATCCTGCTGCCTTCCGTCGCGCCCCGAGTGGACGAGAAGGCTCCTTTCGTCAATGACGGCATGTGAAAACTCTTAGTTCGCGAGCCATCCCGCGACATTGTTCTATCCTTAATAGGGTTTTTAGCAATGGATAAAGGAGAAGCGTGCAATGTCGAACAAAGATAAAACACATCAATCACCGATTCATGGCACTGAAGAATCTCAACCGGGTATGGACTCTCTCGCCCCTGCTGACGGCTCTCACCGCCCCTCCCCTGGCCCTTCCGCACCGGGCGAACAGCCTACCGCACCGGGAAGCATGAAATCGCCGGACACGGGAAACGAGAAGCTGAAATCGCTTGAGCCACACCGTAAAGGCGGCGAAGGTTTTGCGCTCACCACCAATCAGGGCGTACGCATTGCTGACGATCAGAACTCCCTTCGCGCAGGCGCGCGCGGGCCAACCCTGCTGGAAGACTTTATCCTGCGGGAAAAAATCACCCATTTTGACCACGAGCGGATACCGGAACGCATCGTCCACGCGCGCGGCTCGGCTGCGCACGGCTACTTCCAGCCCTACAAGAGCCTGAAAGACATCACCAAAGCGGACTTCCTCTCCGACCCGGACAAAATCACTCCGGTATTTGTGCGCTTCTCCACCGTGCAGGGCGGCGCAGGGTCGGCGGACACGGTTCGAGATATCCGCGGCTTTGCCACCAAGTTTTATACCGAAGAGGGTATTTTCGATCTGGTGGGCAATAACACCCCGGTGTTCTTCATTCAGGATGCGCATAAATTTCCTGACTTTGTCCATGCGGTAAAACCGGAGCCCCACTGGGCCATACCGCAGGGACAAAGTGCGCACGACACCTTCTGGGACTATGTCTCCCTGCAGCCTGAAACCTTACACAACGTGATGTGGGCGATGTCAGACCGCGGCATTCCACGCAGCTACCGCACCATGGAAGGGTTTGGCATCCACACCTTCCGGATGATCAACACCGAGGGGAAAGCCACGTTTGTGCGCTTTCACTGGAAGCCGGTAGCGGGCAAAGCCTCGCTGGTGTGGGACGAGGCGCAGAAGCTGACCGGACGCGATCCGGACTTCCATCGCCGCGAGCTATGGGAGTCCATTGAAGCGGGCGACTTCCCGGAATACGAACTGGGTCTGCAGCTCATTCCGGAAGAGGACGAATTTAGGTTCGATTTCGACCTGCTTGACCCGACGAAGCTGATCCCGGAAGAGCTGGTGCCGGTTCAACTGGTGGGCAAAATGGTGCTCAACCGTAACCCGGATAACTTCTTTGCCGAAAACGAGCAGGCCGCGTTCCACCCGGGGCATATCGTGCCGGGGCTGGACTTCACCAACGATCCGCTCCTGCAGGGTCGCTTGTTCTCGTATACCGATACGCAGATCAGCCGTCTTGGCGGGCCGAACTTCCACGAAATCCCGATTAACCGCCCAACCTGCCCGTACCACAATTTCCAGCGCGACGGGATGCACCGTCAGGATATTGATACCAACCCGGCGAACTATGAGCCGAACTCCATCAACGATAACTGGCCGCGCGAAACGCCTCCGGCGCCGAAACGCGGTGGATTCGAATCGTACCAGGAGCGAATCGATGGCAACAAAATTCGCGAGCGCAGCCCGTCGTTCGGCGAGTATTACGCCCACCCTCGCCTGTTCTGGAACAGCCAGACGCCGATTGAGCAACAGCACATTATCGGCGGCTTCAGCTTTGAGCTGAGCAAAGTGGTGCGCACCTACATCCGCGAGCGGGTGGTCGATCAGCTGGCGCGCATTGATATTCAGCTCGCCCAGAGCGTTGCGGATAACCTGGGCATTACGCTGACCGACGAACAGCGCAACCTTGCCCCGCCGAAAGAGGTTAACGGCGTCAAGAAAGATCCGTCGCTGAGCCTGTATGCCGTGCCGGGTGGCTCGATTAAAGGCCGCGTGGTCGCCATTCTGCTGAACGACAAAACCCGCGCCAGCGACGTGCTGGGGATTATGCAGGCGCTGAAAACCCAGGGCGTGCATGCGAAACTGCTTTATTCCCGCATGGGGGAAGTGACCGCCGATGACGGCTCCGTGCTGCCGGTGGCGGCAACCTTTGCCGGGGCGCCATCGCTGACCGTCGATGCGGTGATTGTGCCATGCGGAGATATAGACAGCCTGCTGAGCAACGGTGACGCCGTCTATTATCTGCTGGAAGCCTACAAGCACCTGAAACCGATCGCGCTGTCCGGCGACGCGCGACGGTTTAAGCCGCAGCTGAAGGTGGCCGATCAGGGGGAGGACGGCATTGTCGAGGGCGATAACGTTGACGATGCATTTATGACGAAGCTGTTTGATTTGCTCGCCGCGCACCGCGTCTGGTCGCGCAGCAGTAAGATCGATCAGATTCCGGCGTAAAAAAAGCCGGGTGGCGCTTGCGCTTACCCGGCCTACATTTCTACTTTGCTTTGTCTTTAAAGATTCCCGAACGTCCCCAACCGATACCCACGCTCGGCAATCGCATACTTCAGCGATGCCGACGTCAGCACGTCCAGCTCCGCCAGGCGCGGCCAGCAGTAGGCGCTTTTCCGCACGGTATTATCGACAAAGGCAGGATGCGCCATGACCTCCAGCGACCGTTCCCCCCGCGCGGCGGAATCATCCAGCACCTTCAGGAACAGCGCTTCGTCGATCTCGTCGCCGTAAAATGCGCTGCTGAACCCCTCAGTGGTGGTCGCGGCGCAGTCAGGCACGCCGCGCGCCTCCCGATCCACGCGCATCGCCACACCTTTACGCTGTGCAAACTCAGCCACTATCGGGAAAATCGCCGGGATCATATGCACGTGGTGATGGCTGTCGATGTGCGTCGGTGCCTTACCAAAGGCGTCAACAAAGCGGTTGAACTGACGCTCCAGCTCGCGGGCAATCTCTTCGAGCGGCAGAGCGCCCTGCTCCGCCAGTTCCCAAATCCATTTGCCCAACTGGCCGTCGCGCGTCAGACCCGGCATTGGCGAAAGCGGCATCCCGAGCGTCAGCACAAAATGCATGCCGACGCCCAGCTCCGGCACCTCGCTGCTCAGCTGCGCCGCGTGTTCAACCGCCTCACCATTCACCAGTGCCGTGGTCGAGGTCACAACACCCCGGCGACAGGCTTCAATAATGCCGTAGTTCTGGCCTTTCGAGAGGCCAAAATCATCAGCATTAACGATCAGCAGGTTTTCCATTGTGCGTCCTCTTATTGCTGTTTGAACTTCAGCTTCTCGATCGTGGCGGCAAAGTTCGGCAACCACTTTTCATGCGCCAGGATCATCTCGCTGGCCAGCTTCTCCGCGTCGCGGTCGGAATGCACCAGCGGGCTGAGGTTCAGCGCCAGCAGCACGTCATTGAGCTCGCCGCTCAGCGCCGCGTTGCTTGCCGCCACTTCAAAGCCTTTGATGGTGTGGATCAGCCCCATGACCTTATCATCGAAGTGGGTGATGCGTGGATGCGGTTTAGCGCCATCGCGTCCCAGGATGCAGGTCATCTCAACGGCCCAGTCCGCCGGGATATTGTCGATATGGCCGTGGTGCGGCACGTTGACATAGTGTTCCGCCTGCTTGTCGTTGTAGATAGCATTAATCACTTCACACGCCGCATCGGAGTAGTAGGCCCCGCCGCGCTGCTCCAGCTCTTTCGGTTTGACGTTCAGGTTCGGATCTTTATACAAATCGAACAGCTGCTTCTCAACCTTCTGAACGATCTGCGCGCGCGCGCCGCCCTTATAGTACTCGCCCATTTCGATGGCCAGCATCTCTTTCTGCTTGAAGTAGTAAAGCAGGTACGAGCACGGCAG
This sequence comes from Enterobacter dykesii, assembly GCF_008364625.2. Taxonomy (NCBI): domain Bacteria; kingdom Pseudomonadati; phylum Pseudomonadota; class Gammaproteobacteria; order Enterobacterales; family Enterobacteriaceae; genus Enterobacter; species Enterobacter dykesii. Next base: position 1,798,117 of record NZ_CP126604.1, on the reverse strand, counting down.
CAGGTTCAGCGAGCGGATCAGCCCTTCGCTGAACGGCAGGTCAAAGATGTTTTTCACCGATGCTGCCGTCAGGCGACCGGAAGCCACGCCGTCCAGCAGTTCGGCAAAGCGCGATTTACCGTTCACGATAACGTCTTTAATGAACACCATGTGGTTCAGGCCGAACAGGTCGATGGAGAGATCGTCGCTGTCGGTCAGCGCCAGCACGTCGCGGATAAACATCTTCATGCCGATCGGAATGTTACAGACGCCGATAAAGCGTTTGAAGCCGGTATGACGATAGACCGCCTCGGTCACCATCCCGGCCGGGTTGGTGAAGTTAATCACCCACGCGTTCGGGCAGACCTCCTGCACGTCTTTGACGATGTCGAAAATCACCGGGATGGTACGCAGGCCTTTGAACAGGCCGCCCGCGCCGTTGGTCTCCTGCCCGAGATAGCCGTGGCTCAGCGGGATACGTTCGTCCAGCTCGCGCGCCTTTAGCTGGCCGACGCGCAGCTGGGTGGTCACGAAATCCGCATCTTTCAGCGCCAGACGGCGATCGAGAGTTTTATGCACGGTCAGAGGCACGCCCGCTTTCTCCACCATGCGCTTGCACAGGTCGAAAATAATATTCAGCTTTTCCTGACCTTCCTCCACGTCCACCAGCCATAATTCGCTGACCGGTAATTCATGATAACGTTTCAGGAAACCTTCCAGTAATTCCGGGGTATAGCTGCTGCCGCCACCAATGGTTACGACTTTTAATTTCTTCTGCATAATATCTCCCTTAGCGTATCAGGTTAATCGCCTGCAAGGTATAGCGTACTCTTCCCGCTATTTGGGCAAGCCATTAAAGCAATATTTGTGGCGGGTAATCCGCCGAAAGTTAATTAATTACCGTCAAATTCTTCCGGTAACTGTTCGGTGTAAATGAAGTCAATTTTTTAAAGGTCTTAATAAACAGGCTGGGACTGCTGTATCCTGACTCGTACGCAATATCGGTGACAGAGTAGTTGGTAATTTCCAGCTGTTTTTTGGCAAAGTTAATGCGGATTTCATTAATAATTTGCACGGGTGTTTTACGATAATAGCGTTGCGTCGCGCGAGTCAGATATTCCTGGGATTTTCCCGACAGTGACACCATATTTTCCAGCGCATTTTCGCTGAACTGGCCTTTATCGTGCATCAGCTCAACGGTGCTGCGCAGCCACTGTGGAATATCATCCGTCACCTGCTGCTCCTCACGATGATGGCGCAGCCGGTTCATCACGTAGAAGGTCACCGTTTCAATAAACTCATCAAATTCATTGTCGCGGAAGTTAAGCGAGGCGATAACCGTTTCAATCCAGGTCATGAACTCGTTTTTTACCCGATAGACCTGGGAGGCCACAAAGCAGAACGGCACCAGCGGCAGATAGTGCTTCTCAAAGAAGCGTCTGCTGACGCCCACGTTCAGAATGCGGGTGGCACCAAATTCATAAAAGCTCTGATGATAGGACCCCATTGGCAGGAAGACAAAATCTCCTCGCTCAAGCAGGACGCGCTTACCGTTGATCTCCTGGTAGTAGCGGCCGGTCAGAACAATCGTGAACTCGTAGTAATCATGCTGGTGCAGACCACTGGCGCTCTCCGTCTTGTTGTAGATAACCACGTGAAAATTTTTGCCGTTAAACAGCTGCTGTTCAAGTGCGGTTTTAATTTCCATCGTGCTGACCTCCTGCTGCGAAATCCGACTCAGTGCATTTTCTCGTGAAGCTCGATAAGCTCCGCCACCAGCTCACGCGCCAGCATCGAGGTCATCAGGTGATCCTGCGCGTGGACCAGCACCAGGCTGACCTTCATCTTCCCTTCGCCCTGGTCGCCTTCAATCAGCTTTGTCTGTACCAGATGCGCTTCGTTCAGCGCCGTGCGGGACTGTTCCATCATGGTTTTCGCAGCGGCGAAATCCCCCTGCTTGGCCTGCTTCAGTGCGGCATAGGCCAGGCTGCGGGCCTGTCCGGAGTTGATGATAAGCCCCATCACCACTTCTTCGAGATCGTTCTCGACGGCTTCGTCTGCGACAATACTATCCAAATCTAACATGTTTAAGCTCCTTGTGGCTGGCGCGGGCTTCCCCGCGCCGGTCAATCTTAGAATTTCAGTGAGAGGGCAATATCCTCTTCGCTCTCTTCTTCATCAATAATGGTGGCGGCTTTGTTGGCAATCGCCACGAACGGCATGTACAGCAGGGTAGCGACCCCGAGGTTGAATATCGCCAGCAGGAAGGCCGCAACGCTGCCGTTGGTGTTGAAGAAGGCGCCCAGACCCGCCGGCATGGTCCAAGGCGCAATGTTGGTGACCGGTGGAATGATGCCCATGTAATACGCCGTCAGGGTGATCGCGGCCAGCAGCGGCTGAATCAGGATGAACGGAATGAACATTACCGGGTTCATGATGATTGGCAGACCGAACAGAATCGGTTCGTTAATCTGGAAGATGCCGGATGGCAGCGCCAGCTTCGCGACCTGACGGTAGTCAGCACGACGAGAGACAATAAAGACCGCGATGATCAGACCCAAGGTCGCCCCGGTACCGCCCAGGAAGATATAGGAGTCAAGCATCGGCTTCGCCCACACATGGAAGGTTTTACCCGCTGCCAGCGCCGCGTCAACGGAGCCGTACTGCTGGTAAAGCGCAACGTTTTCCAGTGCCCAGGGGGTCATAATCCCGCTGTCCAGCGCGGCCAGTGCCAGTGAACCATGCACGCCAAAGAACCACAGCAGAGAGGTGAAAATCACATACGCCCAACCGACCACGCCACCCATCGACGCCAGCGGCGTAGAGATAGAGTCCATGATGATCTGGTGGAAGTTTGTGCCCCAGTGGGAGAGCGCCCAGGCGATAATCCCCATGACGGAAAGAATAATGAAGCCTGGAATCAACGCGGAAAATGAACGAGAAACGGAAGCCGGTACGCTATCCGGCAGGCGGATAACCCAGTTGCGGCGGATAATAAAGGTGAACATTTCTGCCACCACCAGGCCGATAACAATACCGGAGATAATGTTGGCCCCGCCCAGCCAGTTGGCGCCAACGGCGTAGGCTTCACCCACGCTATAAGGCGTTACGGTCATAAAGGCGGCAACCGATAATAACCCGGCAGCCAGCGGATCCACTTTACGCTCTTCTGCCAGCGCCATCCCAATAAAGAAAGGCGCCATCAGCGACATAATCCCTAACGTACCGTTATAGACGTTGCCGCCGATGGCTTTAAAACCATTAAGGGTTTCAATAGTGGATGCGTCTAACCGGATTCCTAATGAATAAAAGAAGGAACCTTCACCAAAGCTCAGAAAAACGTTGTTAATTAAAACGAACATGGCCCCGGCCAGCGTCAACGGCATTAATTTAATAAAGCCGTTTTTGATGGCGTTAACGTGAGGCTGCTTTCCTATTTTAACAGCAAAAGGAAGGAGTACCTTTTCAAGTGAAGCGATGACTTTACTCATAGGAAAATACCCTTAAATGCCGTAACGCATGTTACGGCGTATTGTGTGTGAAATAACTCTTTGACGGGAAAAATAAAAATTAATTAGCCGCTTTTTTAATGGCTGCCACAGCAGCTTTAAGAACACCTAAACCATCAATCTTGCCGTACAGCCCCGAGTCGATCACTTCGACCGGTTTATTCGGTAACAGTCGTTGAATTTCGGGCAACATATAGGCAATTTGCGGCCCCAGTAAAACAACATCGGCTGTCTGGCCTTTTTCGCCCGCCAGCGTCTCTGGAAACGCTTCAATCACCACAGGGACTTCATACTTTTCAGCCTGCGCACGCATCTTTGACACCAGAAGCGACGTTGACATGCCCGCTGAGCAGAACAGGTAGATATGTTTCTTTTCCATCGTGATTTCCCTCTTGTATAACTACCTGCCATCGCGCTATCACTCGACTCGCTGTCCCGGCAGACAGGTAGCTTGCGTACTGTTGTTTATCGTTGGAGTGAGTATACGCAATGGTACAGACAGGGGATAATTCTGGATAGGCTCAAATTGTCTCTCATTGACCTGGCTTGTTGACTCCCTTCACATTTCGGGCAAATAATTCGCGCAAAGAAATAAGATTTTCTGATGCAAAAAAAAACCGGCCCATGGGCCGGTTTGTTAACATCCTCAGGCAAGCAGGGTTACTGCGCCTTAGGTGCCTGTGGATCGGTGTCGTATTCAGCACAGGTCTGATAGCCGGAGTTGATCACATGACCGGTATCATCCAGGGCGACGAAGTAGGTTTCTGCCTTACCATCACGTTGACCCAGGATATAGGTCTGGCAGGTCCCTTTCGCATGAATCATGGTCACTTCAGAAGAAGGTTTACCGGCAATCGCAGCCACCTGCGAACGGGTCATCCCTTTTTTAACGTCTTTTACTACGGGCTGCGTAAACTGATCCTTAGTGCGATCGTAAGCCGTACACCCTGCCAGCATAGTCAGTACCGCCGCTGCGCTAAGAATTCCTGCTACGTTCTTGTTCATATTCCGTCCTCTTGTTTATCAGCGTGTTATCTAAGCATGGGATAAAAAGTACTATTGTTCAACTTTGTGAGTTACGCCAGACGAATTTCGGAAAATTCTAATAAAACAACGATAACCTGCTAAATCGGCGCAAATTAGCGCACTCGAAACTGTGATCCTTGTCGTTTCTCGCCCAAAGGGTTAGTTTTAACAGCTAACACATTCTGTTTATGTACTGCATATGGAGGGCGTGATGGCTCTGCAACAAGAGATTATTCAGGCACTGGGCGCGAAGCCTACGGTAGATGCACATGAAGAGATCCGCCGCAGCGTGGATTTTTTAAAATCGTACTTAAAAAAGAACGCTTTCCTGAAATCCCTGGTGCTGGGCATCAGCGGCGGGCAGGACTCTACCCTGACCGGTAAACTCTGCCAGATGGCGATTTCAGAGCTTCGCGAAGAGACGGGCGATGAGAAACTGCAGTTTATCGCGGTGCGTCTTCCTTATGGCGTACAGGCGGACGAGCAGGATTGCCAGGATGCCATTGCCTTCATTCAGCCAGACCGCGTGCTGACCGTGAATATTAAGGGCTCGGTGCTTGCAAGCGAGCAGGCGCTTCGCGAAGCGGGCATTGAGCTGAGCGATTTTGTCCGCGGCAACGAGAAAGCCCGCGAGCGCATGAAAGCGCAGTACAGCATCGCCGGGATGACCAAAGGCGTTGTCGTCGGCACCGACCATGCGGCAGAAGCGATCACCGGTTTCTTCACCAAATATGGCGACGGCGGCACCGACATTAACCCGATCTTCCGTCTCAACAAGCGTCAGGGTAAGCAGCTGCTGGCCGCGCTGGGCTGTCCTGAGCATCTGTATAAGAAAGCGCCGACAGCGGACCTTGAAGACGATCGCCCTTCCCTGCCGGATGAAGCGGCCCTTGGCGTTACCTATGACAACATCGATGATTATCTGGAAGGCAAAAAGCTGGATGAACGGACCGCGAAAATCATTGAAGGCTGGTATCTGAAAACCGAGCACAAGCGCCACACGCCAATTACGGTGTTTGACGACTTCTGGAAATAAACGCAAAACGGTAACCCGCTTTTGTAGGCCGGGTAAGGCTTAGTCGCCACCCGGCTCTTTTTTAACCATCACACTCCTGCTACACTGTATGTCTGAACAGTATATGGAGCAGTATGTGAGCAGGCGTCAATCCGCCCCGCGTCTTGAGTTTGAAGCGGCGGCTATCTACGAATATCCCGAACACCTTCGCCCCTGGCTTGAGGCGCTGCCTAAACAGCCGGGCGTGTACATCTTTCACGGTGAAAGCGACACCCTGCCGCTCTATATCGGCAAGAGCGTTAACATTCGCAGTCGGGTGTTATCCCATCTCCGTACGCCGGACGAGGCCGCCATGCTGCGCCAGTCGCGACGCATTACCTGGTTCCAGACCGCGGGAGAAATGGGCGCGCTGTTGCTGGAGGCGCGGTTGATAAAAGAACAACAGCCGCTGTTCAACAAGCGCCTGCGCCGCAACCGTCAGCTTTGCTCCCTGCAGATAAACGATGGCAAACCGGAGGTCGTCTACGCGCGCGACGTCGATTTTTCTCATGCCCCGAATCTCTATGGGCTGTTCGCCAATAAACGCGCCGCGCTCCAGGCGCTGCAGACGCTGGCGGACGATTTACAGCTTTGCTACAGCCTTTTAGGTCTTGAGGCAACCACCCGCGGACGCGCCTGTTTTCGATCCGCGCTGAAGCGCTGCGCCGGAGCGTGCTGCGGGAAAGAGAGCGTTGAGGCTCATCACGCCCGGCTTCTCACCGGTCTGGCGGCCATCAGCGTGAACTGCTGGCCCTGGGAAAGCGCCGTTGCGCTAAAAGAAGTGGGTGAGGCAATGACCCAGTATCACATCGTCAACAACTGGCTCTGGCTGGGCGCTGTAGACGACATCAACGACGCGGCAACCCTGCTGCGCACGCCCGCCGGATTTGACCACGATGGCTACAAAATTCTCTGTAAACCGGTCCTGGCCGGAAAGTTTGAGATCATTGTGCTCAATGACCCGGCAGCCACGTGATTTCGCTGAACAATAAGGTGCCCTGAGCCTCCAGCAGGCGCAGCGTATGGGTACCCTCCTCCCAGCTGGCGCCCTGATCGGCCGTCAGCAATTTATCACCCAGCTGCCACGCCCCGCTTAGCACGAACACCACGCCCCCGCGTGAGCCAAAGGTGGTAAAGGTTCGGTCAGCAACGCGTACCTTCGCCTTGCAGCAGTCGCGCCGGGTCATGATGTTAAAGTCCATCGCCATCCGCCCATCGGACAGCAGCGCTTTCACCGGCAGATCGCCGGCAAAACTATAGGGCTGGTGGTGCTTCAAGGTATGGAAGAATGCCTGTCCCGCATCCAGCGTCACCTCTCCCCCTTCCAGCAAGGTAATCACCCGGTCAACACCGGGAAACGAGGAGAATTCGCCGTTGCTGGCAATCGTCGCGATACTGGCACGCCAGTGAAAATCGCGCGTCGCGGGAGGGAAGCAGCAAATCTCACGCGTTTCGCCAGCACCATTGCGCCAGAGGCTGACCGGCATCTTACGGATATCAAAGAACTCCATCACCACTCCTGAATGGCACAACCCGTGCCAGGGCAAGGATATCGCTATCGTTGCTGTCTTGTTTGTTATCGTTGGGTATTCACAGAAACAGTATCGGCAGCAGAGCGGGCAGGCCTTAGCGGAACGTTAATAAAAATTCTAACGCCATGACTCTGCAAACATTCTCTGACGCGACTACAGGAGGATACCGCGCTGGCGGCGGCAGGCAAGAGGGCAGGAAAGAAAAACCGCCGGTCCTGTCCACAGCGGTTGCGCTTTTGTGGACAGGATCCCGGCGGTCTTAAGAGAGTGAACCGATTATTCGGTTGGTGCTGGCATTTTACCTTCCATCGCCGGACGTTCTGTCAGACGCTTCTCAAAATTCGCATTAAATTGTTTTTTCTGTTCCGGGGTCAGAATGTTGTAGATCTTGTTCTGGGTTTCCATGTGAGCCAGCATGCGGGCTTTGTGCTGCTCGGCCATTTTGTCGATCTGCGCTTCGGCTTTCGCCTTATCGAAGCTGTCGCTGGCGATGATGTCATGCATCGCACGGCGCTCTTCAAGCGGAGGACGTTTCATCTGGTCGCGTTCACCTTTTCTGATGTCGCGGATCTGCTGCTTCTGCGCATCCGTCAGGTTGAGATCCTTAAACATCATCATCTCGTTGTGCATACCCGGACCTTTATGATGCATCATCATTTTGCCTTCAGCAGGCGCGGCAGGTGCAGTGGTCGCAGTATCTGCGGCGAACGCCATGCTGGTAGCGCCCAGAGCCAGGGTAGAAGCAACAAACAGTGCAGTAAACTTACGCATAATTTATTTCCTTTCTTTCAGTTATTCTTCGGCGCTATGCCGTGTTGACGAGATTAACTTTACGGGGTTTATCGTCAATTAGTCAGAGCAACGGTAAAACAATGAAAGTGTAAAAAACAAATTTTCGCCAAATGTGGAGGAAATAAGGATAAAGCGTGGAGAGTTGCAACAAGAAATATTCAATGCGATGATTTTAAAGAGATTAAGCAGGAGTATAGCGAAGTAAAGATCAATAATAAAGCAATTCACCAGGAATATTCTGCAAAACAAGTGCAAGCGCTTTAATCGTTAAGAAAAGTTTTTTACCTCCCCCTCCCGGATGAGAGGGGAAAGGTTCAGGATATTTTTTCCAGCATCAGCCCGGCCCGCAGGCCAAACGCCACGCTCGGGTTAGGGAATAAAACATACTCGGTGGTGTTCTGCACCTCGTAACGCTCCTCGCCATCCTCGGCCAGCAGCGCCCCTTTGCGAAACGGCGTGAAGTTCAGAGTATGCGCGGCCATATGGAGCAGGAAGGCGTCGCTGCGCCGCGTGATCTGCTGTACGACCCGATACCGCTCGACGGGCTGATGCGCATGTTCAGGAGCCGTTCCTCCCAGCAGCGCCCGAAGGGCGAGATGCGTTGGCGCAAAGCGAGTGAGATCGTTCTGGCCAAACGGCAGCGCTTTTCCCAGCTCCAGCGTGCAGGACAGCGCAGCGAAACGTTCACAGGTGAAATGGGTAAACGTTCCGCCCGGCGACTGATGAAAGACCAGCGCCTCCAGCCCGGCGTCTCCCAGCCAGCTCAGGAACGCTTCATCCCACGGCTGACTGCGCTGCGGCAGAACGCCGAAGCGGACGTGGTAAGACGCGCGGATTGCCGTATGCAGATCCAGATGCCAGCGCACGGGCCCCGCAGCGGCAAAAAACGCGGTCACGACGTTCTCCAGCCACTCGGCCCGCGCCGTTTCATCGCTCTGGGGAAACTGCGACCAGCGGCCGCCGAACATGCGGTTAATGTCGCTCACCAGATACCGTTTGTTTTGCGCCAGCGCAGGAGGATTGCCGAGCACCACCAGCACGCGGCACTTCAGGGCGATCTCATTGCGGTACAGCGCACGCAGCAGCAGATCGACAATCTCAACGGGTGCGGTTTCATTCCCGTGGAGACCCGTTGAAAGCAGCAGCGACAGATCGCTTTTTACGGTCGGCGTCAGCTCAAGCACCCCGCGCCCCAGCCACCGCCAGCGAAATGAGGGGCCATCCCCCTCTTTCTGTTCCGGCGTCTCATCGGCCAGGGTCAGCGCCAGTAAATTTTCCATATCCACTCCTTTAGCGCTGGAACGGGTAAACCGATCCCAGTTGCAGGATTGTCGATAACGCGTCCAGCGCCTCGCGCCCTTCACGCAGAAGCTGCGGGTCAACCAGATCCGCCTGCGTCAGACTATCCCGATAGTAGCGATCGACCCAGTCATTCAGCCGCGTAAAGAGCGTATCGTTCATCATTACCGCGGGGTTCACCGCCTGCATTTCGTCCTGAGTCAAGACCACGCGCAGACGTAAACAGGCGGGACCACCGCCGTTGGCCATGCTTTCGCGCAGGTCAAACACGCGCAGTTCGTCAATCGGGTTATCGGCCTTGACCAGCTCCGTCAGGTAGCGCCACACGCCTTTATGATCCCGGGACTCCTGCGGCAGGACCAGCATCATGCTGCCATCGTCACGGCTCAGCAGCTGGCTATTGAACAGATAGGTTTCTACCGCGTCCTGCACGCTCACCGCCTCCGTTGGCACCTGGATAGGCGTGAAGCCGCGCACGCGCTCATGCAGCGTGGCGAGCAGCTTCTCCTGATGGGCAAACGCCTGCTCGTGACAGAACAGCACCTGACGGTTAGAAACGGCAATCACGTCGTTATGGAACACGCCCTGGTCAATCACGTGCGGGTTTTGCTGGGCAAAAACCACCTGCGAAGGATTGACCTGGTTCAGGCGGGCAACCGCCTGGCTGGCCGCCAGCGTCTGACGCGCAGGATAACGGGTTGGCGCGGCGTGGCCCCCCTCTTCTCGCCCGTAGATAAACAGCTGCAGGCCCGGGTCGCCATAATCGCCCCCCAGGCGGTTATGGTTGGCCGCGCCTTCGTCGCCAAACATCGCCACCTGCGGCAGAGCCTGATGCACCTCAAAATGGGCGTCATGATTGAAAATGGCGCGCAGAACGCGCTCGGTGGTATCCGCTTCGGTGGCGCGGTGGAATTTATTGTTCAGGTTCGCCACCGTCAGATGAACTTTGCCATCCAGCGTGTCGGCTGACGGCGCGACGGTCGCCGCGTTTGCCACCCACATAGAGGAGGCAGAGCTTGCCGCGGAGAGCAGGTGCGGCGTCTGCGTACCCGCTTTTTCTACCACCTGCTCATCGGTACCGCTAAAGCCGAGCTGACGAAGGACAGCCACGTTCGGGCGTTCCTGCGGCGGGATCACCGCCTGCGGGAAACCGGCATCCGCCAGCGCCTTCATCTTCAGCAGCCCCTGCTTCGCCGCCAGCTTCGGGTTCGACACCTGAAAACGGTGCTTCGTCGAGGCTTCATTACCAAAAGAGAGACCGGCATAGTGGTGCGTCAGCCCCACCAGCCCGTCAAAGTTAACCTCACGCGCTTTCATGACGATCCCCTCCGGTAAAATCCAGCCCCGGATTAAGCGTCTCCGGCAGCGTCAGCGCCGGGGTCTCCAGGCTCGCCATCGGCCACGCGCAGTAATCGGCGGCATACCATGCGCTGGCGCGATGGTTGCCCGACGCGCCCACGCCGCCGAACGGCGCGGTGCTCGCGGCCCCGGTCAGCGGTTTATTCCAGTTAACAATCCCGGCGCGCGCTTCCAGCAGCAGCCGATCAAACTTCTCGCGATGCGGCGAAATCAGCCCGCTCGACAGGCCGTAGCGGGTGTTGTTCGCCATCGCAATGGCCGCATCGAAATCGTCGTAACGCCAGACGCACAGCAGCGGGCCAAAGACCTCTTCATCCGGCACGTTGCTTGCGCCGCTCATCTCTACGATGCCCGGCGTCAGCAGCGAAGCACCCGCCTGAACCTGCTTCGGCTCCAGCAGGGTTTTCGCGCCGCGCGCGACGTGGTCCTGCCAGGCCTTCAGCACGTTCAGCGCGGCCTGTTCGGAAATCAGTCCGCCGATAAACGGCTGCGGGTCGGCATCCCACGCGGCTGGCACCAGACGCGCGCTCACCTCTACCAGACGTTTCAGGAAGACATCCCCCTGTGCGCCCCGTTTCACCAGCAGGCGGCGGGCACAGGTGCAGCGCTGTCCGGCGGTAATAAAGGCGGACTGGATCGTCAGGTGCACCGCGGCGTCGATATCGTCAGGGTCTTCCACAATCAGCGGATTGTTGCCGCCCATCTCCAGCGCCAGGATTTTCTCCGGCTGCCCTGCCAGCTGGCGATGTAGCTGATAGCCCGTACCGGCACTGCCGGTAAACAGCAGGCCGTCGATATCGCTCAGCGCGCTCAGCGCCTGACCGGTTTCCCGCCCGCCCTGCACCAGGTTCAGCACGCCCGGGGGCAGGCCGGCCTGTTCCCACAGCTTAACCACCGCCTCGCCGATGAATGGCGTGAGCTCGCTCGGTTTAAAGATGACGGTATTGCCCGCCAGCAGCGCGGGCACAATGTGACCATTTGGCAGGTGTCCCGGGAAGTTATAGGGGCCAAACACCGCCAGGACGCCGTGCGGCCGGTGGCGCAGCGTGGCCGCGCCGTCCGGCATGTCGGTGTGCTGTTCGCCGGTGCGGGTGTGATACGCCTTCACCGAAATAGCGATTTTGTTGATCATGGCCGTCACTTCGGTTGCCGCTTCCCATCGCGGTTTACTGGTTTCAGACGCGATGATGCGCGTCAGTTCGGCCCTGTTTGCCTCCAGCAGGCCGGCGAACTTTTCAACAATTTCCTGGCGCACGGCGAAAGGCTGTTTTGCCCACGCCGGAAACGCGCGGCGCGCGGCACGGCAGGCTTGTTCCACCTGAGCGGCGCTGGCGTCAAGCCCCTTCCATAGCACCTCTTTTCCAACCGGATTGGTCTTTACGCGCTCTTCGCCTTCGCCCGTGACCCAGTCACCGTTAATCCATAATGTCATGCTGTTTTCTCCTCAGGGCAGAGACGCACCAGGCGAACCGTATCGCCGGCGTTACATTTCAGGGCATCCAGTTCTGCAGCCGTCAGCACCAGACGTTCGCATTTCGGGTTGGTACGCACCAGCATGGCGCGGAAGTTGGCGTAATTTTCGTTCGACACCAGACAGGCGGGCCAGTCACCCGGCGCGGGCTGACCTTCAGAGACCTCAACCAGACGGCTCTTACGGATCGCGCGCACGCGGTCGATATCGCACTCAAGCGTTGGGCCGCCGTCAAAGATGTCGACATAGTTCCGGTAGCGGAAGCCCTCTTTCTCCAGCACCGCGCGGGCGGGCGCGGTTTGCGGATGGACTTCGCCAATCACCGCCTGCGCTTCCGGGCTGAGGAAATGGGTATAGATAGGATGCTTCGGCATCAGTTCGGCAATAAAGGCTTTCTGGCCAGTGCCGCAGAGATAGTCCGCCCGGCTGAACTCCATCGAGAAGAAGCGCTCGCCCAGGCTCTCCCAGAACGGCGAGTAGCCGGTGTCGTCGATTACGCCGCGCATCTCGGCGACCACTTTTTCGTTAAAGCGATCGCGGAAGGCGGCCATAAACATAAAGCGCGACTTAGAGAGCAGATAGCCGTTGCCCTCTTTGCGCCACGCCGGATCGAGGAACAGCGTGCAGAGCTCGCTGGCGCCCGTGTGGTCATTGCAGAGAAACAGCGTAGGCAGCGCGTTATAGACGTTCAGCTCTTTCGAGGCGTGAACCATGGTGCCGACGCGATAGTTGTACCACGGGTCGTTAAGCCCGACGGCCACTTCGATGGCGCAGATCCCGGCCACGGTCCCCGTGTCGATGTCTTCCAGCACGAACACATAACCCTGTTCGCTTTTTGGCAACGTCCCCTGCCAGGTTTGCAGGGCGCGCTCGATGCGCGCCGACAGCGTTTTTTCATCGGCAGGAAGCGAGGTCAGCCCGCCTCCCGTCTTACCGGCAAGCTGCATGAGCCCGGCGAGATCGCCGCGCTCAACGGGACGGATGACCATCATGATGACACCCCGGATTTCACTTTTTCACACGCCAGCGCAAAACGGTCGAGACCGGTTTGCACCTCTTCCTCGCTGACGATCAGCGCCGGCGCAAAACGCACCACGTTGGCACCGGCAATCAGCACCATCACGCCCACTTTTGCCGCTTCCTGTGAAATAAGTTTAGCTTTTCCGGCAAACTCAGCGGTGAGCTCGCAGCCGATTAACAGCCCCAGACCGCGAATTTCTTTAAACAGCCCCGTTTTGCCGTTGATGGCGTTCAGACGTTCAACAAACCAGTCGTGACGCTGCTTAACGCCTTTCAGCACCTCAGGCGTGTTAATGATGTCGAGAACCTGCCCGGCGACGGCGGTGGCCAGCGGGTTGCCGCCGTAGGTGGTGCCGTGGGTACCCACGGTCATCACGCTGGCGAATTTATCGGTGGTCAACGTCGCGCCAATCGGGAAGCCGCCCCCCAGCGCTTTGGCAGTCGAAAGCACGTCCGGCGTTACGCCATAGTGCATATAGGCATACAGCTCGCCGGTGCGGCCCACGCCGGTCTGCACTTCGTCGAAAATCAGGACCGCGTTGTGGCGATCGCACAGCTCGCGCAGCCCCTGCAGAAACGCTTTTTGCGCCGGAAGCACGCCGCCCTCGCCCTGCATCGGCTCGACGATCACCGCGCAGGTGGTGTCGTTAATCAGCTCGCTGGCGGACTGCAGATCGTTATAGATGCCGTGACGGATATCCGGCGGCAGCGGGGCGAAATCCTGCGAGTAGGAAGGCTGGCCGCCCGCGCTGACGGTAAAGAGCGTGCGCCCGTGGAAGGCATTTTTAAACGCCACGATGCCGCTCTTGTGGGTTCCAAATTTATCGTGCGCATATTTGCGCGCCAGCTTCAGCGCCGCTTCGTTGGCTTCCGCCCCCGAGTTACAGAAAAAGACTTTTTCGGCAAACGTCGCGTCGATCAGTTTTTTGGCCAGGCGCAGCGCGGGCTCGTTAGTAAAGCCGTTGCCGGTATGCCAGAACTTCGCCGCCTGGTCATTCAGCGCCTGACGCAGCGCCGGGTGCGCGTGACCCAGCGCGTTGACCGCAATCCCACCTGCAAAGTCGATATACTCTTTACCCTGCTGATCCCACAGGCGCGAGCCTTCCCCACGAACCGGAATAAAAGCCGCCGGAGCGTAAACCGGCATCATCCATTCATCGAAATTTTCACGCGTAATTGACAGAGACATAGCGACCTCATCCGGTAAATAAAAAGTTATTTGAATGTTAAATAATTGAGTGTTTGCACTGTGAATGTAGATTGCAGCCTTCGTGCCAGCCAGCGATAAAATTGCATAAACGGGTTGGGGTAACAGAATATCAACAAGTTACAATATGGAGTTATTCACTGTTAGTGCATAAAAAGTGAATATTTTTACGACAAGCGGCGCTTTGCCGCATGAAAATCAGAAAGAGTATGCACAGGCCAAATATAATTCTGGAATTGTGATCGCTCGCGAAATTTATCGGTCATTTACGCCCTGTTTGAGGGCGAGTCGCGTCAGAATGGTGCAAATATTGCACCACCGGCATTATCTGTCGCAGTTATTGGTCGAAGCCGGTAACAGTTGACGCAAATTCTGCTACCATCCATGCACTATTCACCTTGCACTGGCAGCGACTATGAAATTTGTCTCTTTTAATATCAACGGCCTGCGCGCCCGCCCCCATCAGCTTGAAGCCATTGTTGAGCAACATCAGCCAGATGTGATCGGCCTGCAGGAGACCAAGGTTCACGATGACATGTTCCCCCTCGAAGAGGTGGCGAAGCTCGGTTACAACGTCTTTTATCATGGGCAGAAAGGTCACTATGGCGTTGCGCTGTTGACCAAAGAGACGCCAGTTTCAGTCCGCCGTGGGTTTCCCGGCGATGACGAAGAAGCGCAGCGCCGCATCATCATGGCGGAACTGCCTTCCCCGCTGGGGAACATCACCGTGATTAATGGTTACTTTCCCCAGGGCGAGAGCCGCGACCATCCGACCAAATTCCCGGCTAAAGCCAAGTTTTATCAGGATCTGCAGGACTATCTAACCACCGAACTGAACAAAGACAATCCGGTGCTGATCATGGGTGATGTGAATATCAGCCCGACCGATCTGGATATTGGCATCGGTGAAGACAGCCGCAAACGCTGGCTGCGTACCGGCAAATGCTCCTTCCTGCCGGAAGAGCGCGAGTGGATGCAGCGCCTGCTGGACTGGGGGCTGGTGGATACCTTCCGTACCGCCAACCCGGAAACGCAGGACCGCTTCTCGTGGTTTGACTACCGCTCAAAAGGCTTTGACGACAACCGCGGCCTGCGTATCGACCTGCTGCTCGCCAGTTCGCCGCTGGCCGAGCGCTGCATCGAAACCGGGATCGACTACGAGATCCGCAGCATGGAAAAACCGTCTGACCACGCGCCGGTGTGGGCTAAATTCAAGCTGTAATGACGCGTAAGCCTTTTAAAAATCCTTTTCCTGTGCGCCCTTCCGGGCGCATTTATTTTTTCACTATCAATTATTGACGACCATGCTGAAAACACTCGATGTCGTTGCCGCCATCATCGAAAAAGACGGCAACATTTTACTGGCGCAGCGCCCTGCCCATGCCGATCAGCCAGGAATGTGGGAGTTTGCAGGCGGTAAAGTCGAGGCCGGAGAAACCCAGCCAGAAGCGCTTATCCGCGAGCTGCGTGAAGAGCTGGGTATTGAAGCGCAGCCTGCACAATACGTGGCAAGCCACCAGCGCGAAGTCTCGCAGCGGTTGATTAACCTGCATGCCTGGCACGTTCCTGCTTTTCTCGGCGAGCTCACGGCGCACTACCACAGCGCGCTCGCGTGGTGTACGCCGGAAGAGGCGTTTGGCTACGCCTTAGCCCCCGCGGATATTCCGCTGCTGGAAGCGTTTATTGTTTTACGCGACGCCAGACCAGCGGGTTCGTACTGATGGCGCGCTCGTCGCGCTGGCACTGCAGCAGAATGCCGTCCGCTTTCACAACGGCCCCTTCCGAGTAGTTCTGATTCTGATAGATACAGCACTGATTACAGGGCTGCACCGTTTGATTCTGGCCGCTGGAGCTAAACACTTCCGGCGGCACATTCACTTCCACATCCGGACGAATGCGGTCAGCCTGAGCGCCAGCGGTAAACATCAAACATAACGCGGTCATCACATAACGGTTCATCGACTTGTCTTCCTGTTGTGTCCTGATATTGACTATAACGGTAAACCAGAGCGGAACCTTTAATTTATCTCTTCATCGCTTTTCGTTATGACGCCCGTCCTCTCATTAATTTCCCTTTCGTCATAAATTTCTGCTTGCCTCACAAAGCGGTACGGGTGGTATAGTCAAAAAAACAACACAAATCGCATAAGTAATACACATAAAATACGATAAGAGGTTCTTATATCTATGGATCAGACACGCTCTCTGGAAAGTTTCCTTGCCCATGTTCAGCAGCGCGACCCGCACCAAAGCGAGTTCGCGCAGGCCGTGCGTGAAGTTATGACCACCCTGTGGCCCTTCCTTGAACAAAACCCGCGTTATCGCCAGATGTCGCTGCTTGAACGCCTTGTCGAGCCAGAGCGCGTGATCCAGTTCCGCGTGACGTGGGTTGACGATCGCAACCAGGTACAGGTTAACCGCGCCTGGCGCGTTCAGTTTAACTCGGCGATTGGCCCGTTTAAGGGCGGCATGCGTTTTCATCCGTCCGTGAACCTGTCGATTCTGAAATTCCTCGGCTTCGAGCAGACCTTTAAAAACGCCCTCACCACGCTGCCGATGGGCGGCGGCAAAGGCGGCAGCGATTTCGACCCGAAAGGCAAAAGCGAAGGCGAAGTCATGCGCTTCTGCCAGGCGCTGATGACCGAACTCTACCGTCACCTCGGCCCGGATACCGACGTTCCTGCCGGTGATATCGGCGTGGGCGGACGTGAAGTGGGCTTTATGGCCGGGATGATGAAAAAGCTCTCCAACAACAGCGCCTGCGTCTTTACCGGCAAGGGACTGTCGTTTGGCGGGAGCCTGATCCGCCCGGAAGCGACAGGATACGGCCTGGTTTACTTCACCGAGGCGATGCTCAAGCGTCACGGTTTAGGCTTTGAAGGTATGCGCGTCGCGGTGTCCGGCTCCGGTAACGTGGCGCAGTACGCTATTGAGAAAGCGATGCAGCTTGGCGCTCGCGTGGTGACCGCCTCTGATTCCAGCGGCACGGTGGTGGATGAAGCGGGCTTCACGGCAGAGAAGCTGGCGCGCCTGTGTGAAATCAAAGCCAGCCGCGATGGCCGCGTGGCGGATTATGCCCGGGAGTTTGGCCTGACCTACCAGGAAGGGAAACAGCCGTGGAGCGTTCCGGTGGATATCGCCCTGCCGTGCGCCACGCAGAACGAGCTGGATGCGGACGCCGCGCGTACCCTGATTAGCAACGGCGTAAAAGCGGTGGCCGAAGGGGCAAATATGCCGACCACCATCGATGCGACGGACCTGTTCCTGGAAGCGGGCGTGCTGTTTGCGCCGGGCAAGGCCGCTAACGCGGGCGGCGTGGCGACCTCCGGCCTCGAAATGGCGCAAAACGCTGCGCGTCTCGGCTGGAAGGCGGAGAAAGTGGATGCGCGCCTGCACCACATCATGCTGGATATTCACCATGCCTGCGTGGAGTACGGCGGCGAGGCGTCGCAAACCAACTACGTGCGCGGCGCGAATATCGCCGGGTTCGTGAAGGTCGCGGATGCGATGATTGGGCAGGGCGTGATTTAAGGTTTATCGCGTGTGGCCGGGTGCCCTCACCCCGGCCCTCTCCCACGGGGTGGGGGAGAAAACCGGGCGTATCAGGCCGCGCTCTTTTTCTTTTTAAACGGTTTCTTCGCGCCGCCACCGGGGGCAACCATCCCTCTGAACGTTTTCACCGGCGTGCTGCGGGCCTGATCGATCAGCTGGTAAAGCGTCCCGACCAGCGGCTGCATAAAGTCCTGATAGCGACACTGCTTCTCGCTGATCTGCGTCAGCACCGATTCCCAGTGCGCGGTCATGTCCGGCCTGGCGGCCAGCTCCGGCAGAGAGTGGATTAGCGCCCGGCCCGGTTCCGTTGAGTGGATATAGCGCCCTTTTTTCTCCAGGAAACCGCGCTTAAAGAGCAGCTCGATGATCCCCGCTCGCGTCGCTTCCGTCCCCAGACCGTCGGTGGCGCGCAGGATCTTCTTCAGATCTTTATCCTGCACAAACCGGGCGATACCGGTCATCGCCGACAGCAGCGTCGCATCAGTGAAATGGCGCGGCGGCTGGGTCTGACGTTCAACCACTTCGCCCTTCTCGCACAGCAGTTCGTCATCTTTGGCGACCACCGGCAGCGGCGTGCCGTCGTTCTCCTCGTCGCGCTCTTTGTTACCGAGCAGCGTGCGCCAGCCCGCTTCCGCAAGGAAACGCGCTTTGGCGATAAACTTGCCTTTGGCAATCTCAAGCTCAATCACGCACTTACGGAATACCGCGTCCGGGCAGAACTGCATCAGGTACTGACGGGCGATCAGGTTATAGACCTTCGCTTCGTTGTCGGTCAGGTTGACGCTGCTGGCGCGCGCAGTCGGAATAATCGCGTGGTGGGCATCGACCTTTTTGTCGTCCCAGCAGCGGTTATGGGTGTCCGGGTTCACCGCCGGCTGCGGGAGCAGATCCGGCGCGTGTACGCCGATGGCGTTCATCACCGAATGGCGTCCGGCAAAGTGCTCTTCCGGCAGATAGCGGCTGTCCGAACGCGGATAGGTGATGAGCTTATGGGTTTCGTAGAGCTTCTGGCAGATATCCAGCACGTTCTGCGCGCTCAAGCCAAACTTTTTGGCCGCCTCAATCTGAAGTGCAGAAAGCGAAAACGGCAGCGGCGCAGGTTCTGATTCCCGTTTATCGTTATAGCTGGTGACGATAGCCGGCTGGCCGGTAATGCGGTTAACCACATGATCCGCCAGCGGACGATGCAGCAAGCGCCCCTCTTCATCCTGATACGACTCGCAGGCATCGCTCGGCTGCCAGACGGCGGTGAAGCGCTCGTCTTTAGGCGTGACGATATGCGCTTTCACCTCAAAGAAATCTTTAGCGACGAAGTTTTCAATCTCTTCATCGCGACGCACGACCAGCCCCAGCACCGGCGTCTGCACGCGCCCCACGGAAAGCACGCCCTGATAGCCCGCGTTGCGCCCAAGAATGGTGTAGGCGCGGGTCATATTGATGCCGTACAGCCAGTCGGCGCGGGCGCGGGCTAATGCCGAGACGCACAGCGGGATAAACTCGCTGTTGGCGCGCAGGCGCGAAATCGCCCGCTCGACCGCCTGCGGGTTGAGGTCGTTGATCAGGCAGCGCTGCACCTGCTGGCGCTTTTCCGGCGCCAGCTCAAGATAGTCCAGCACTTCATCGACCAGCAGCTGTCCTTCCCTGTCCGGGTCACCCGCGTGCACGATTTCTTCGGCTTCATGCAGGAAGCGCTTGATCACGTTGAGCTGTTTAGTGACGGAGGGACGGGGCTGCAGCCGCCATTTTTCCGGCACGATGGGCAGATCGTTCAAATTCCAGCGGGCGTAGCGGCTGTCGTAGACATCCGGCTGCGCCTGCTCAAGCAGGTGACCGATACACCAGGTGACCACCTGCCCGTTACCGCATTCGATAAAGCCGTCGCCCTTGCGATGCGGCTTAGGCAGCACGTCGGCGATGGCACGGGCCAGGCTCGGCTTTTCGGCAATAAACAACCGCATCGAATTAACGGATCTCAATCATCGGACGACCGCCGCGCGCGGTCACCAGCTCGCCGATCGCCGTCAGGGTGATGCCGAACTCGGCGGCCGTGGCCTGAACCTCGGCTTCGGATTCCGGCGTCACCGCCAGCAGCAGGCCGCCGGAAGTTTGCGGATCGCACAGCAGGTTGCGCCACTCTTCAGGCATTTCGCCCATCAGGTGACCGTAGCTGGCGAAGTTGCGCTGGGTACCGCCCGGGATCGCGCCCTGAGCAATGTACTCCTCCACGCCCGGCAGCTTCGGCACGTCCTGATACCAGACCTGCGCCTGAACGCCCGCACCCTGACACACTTCAGAGAGGTGTCCCAGCAGACCAAAACCGGTGACGTCGGTCATCGCCTTCACGCCGTCGATATTGGCAAACGCCGCACCGGCGAGGTTCATCTGGCACATGACTTCGGTTGCCAGGCCTTTGTGCTCCGGTTTCAGCAGGGATTTTTTCTCGGCGGTGGTCAGCACGCCAATGCCCAGCGGCTTGGTAAGGAACAGCTTGCAGCCCGCCTGCGCGGTGCTGTTGCGCTTCACGCGCTCGGTCGGCACCACGCCGGTGACGGCCAGGCCGAAGATAGGCTCCGGCGCATCGATAGAGTGACCACCGGCCAGGGCAATCCCCGCCTGCTGGCAGGCAAAACGACCGCCATCAATCACCTCACGGGCCACTTCCGGCGGGATGGTGTTGATCGGCCAGCCCAGAATGGCAATCGCCATGATCGGCTTACCGCCCATCGCGAAGATATCGCTGATGGCGTTGGTGGCCGCAATGCGCCCAAAGTCGAACGGGTTGTCGACAATTGGCATAAAGAAGTCGGTAGTACTGATAATGCTGGTGCCGTTACCTAAGTCATAAACTGCAGCATCGTCACGCGTTTCGTTGCCGACAAGCAGGTTCGGGTCGACAAACTTCGCCTGTTCACTGTGCAGGATGGTCTCCAGCACTTTCGGGGAAATTTTACAACCGCAACCGGCTCCGTGGCTGTACTGCGTTAAACGAATGGTTTGCTCGCTCATGGACGTCTCCTGTCATCTCAATCGCGCTATGGTAGCGCTCATTCCATAAAGAGGTAAGTATGACTGTCTGAATTCTGCGGCAGATGCTCAGAATCCAGACAGTTTAGCGTGCGTGATCAGAAACGGCTGACGAAAGGCGTGGTGTCCGGAATGCTTATGGTGCTGGAGGCTTTAAGCTGCGGGGTGCCGAGATAAAGGAAACCGACAATTTTGTCATGTTCGCCACAGGAAAATCCTGCCCGCACGGCTGCGCTCTCCGTCAACGGCCCGGTACGCCAGATACCGTTAAAGCCCTGCGCGACGGCGGCCATTTGCATCGCCATAACCGCACAGCCCGCGGACATTTCCTGTTCCCAGACCGGCACCTTATGGTCGGCCTGGCATTTTGCCACGACGGCGATAATCATCGGGGCGCGGAACGGGGCATTGCGCGCCTTGTCGATACCCTTCTCATCCTGACCGGCGGCAACCGCGCCCTGCTCCAGCAGCTGGCTGAAACGATCGCGGCCTTCGCCTTCAATCACAAAGAAGTGCCACGGCTGCAGCGTACCGTGATCGGGGGCACGCATGCCGGCACGCAGAATGTTCTCCAGCTGCTCGCCTGCCGGGGCAGGTTCGGCCAGACGGGAAGCGCTACGGCGGTTAACAAGCAGTTCGAGTGCGTCCATTGGTTAACTCCTTTCTTGAAATTTACTCACAAAATTAACACGACGGCAGATTTTGTTACAGCCTGGCAGGCGATTCCTGCTGACAAGTGGCGGTTGGGTCATTACGATAACCCAACATTACCGTCCAGTGGCGACGGAAACAGTCATTTTCTGGTTAGGGAGAATATATGCGAACCCTTTGGCGAATCATTGCCGGTTTCTTTAAATGGACGTGGCGACTGCTCAACTTCGTCCGCAACCTGGTGATGAACATCTTCTTCATCCTGTTGGTTCTGGTTTGCGCGGGCATCTGGATGCACATCAGCAACGCGAATCAGGCGCAGCATTCAACTCGCGGGGCCCTGTTACTCGATATCACCGGCGTTATCGTTGATAAACCGTCCGCCAGCAACCGACTGGGGGCAATCAGCCGCCAGCTGTTTGGCGCGACGTCAGACCGCCTGCAGGAAAACTCCCTGTTCGATATCGTCGATACCATCCGCCAGGCCAAAGACGACCGCAACATCACCGGAATCGTGCTGGATCTGAAAGATTTTGCCGGAGGCGATCAGCCTTCAATGCAGTACATCGGTAAAGCGCTGCGCGAATTCCGCGACAGCGGCAAGCCGGTGATTGCCGTGGGCGACAGCTACAGCCAGGGGCAATATTATCTGGCGAGCTTCGCCAATAAAATCTGGCTCTCCCCGCAGGGTACGGTCGATCTGCACGGCTTTGCCACCAACGGCCTGTACTACAAATCCTTGCTCGACAAGCTGAAGGTCACCACCCACGTCTTCCGCGTCGGCACGTATAAATCAGCCGTCGAGCCGTTTATCCGCGACGACATGTCTCCTGCCGCCCGTGAAGCGGACAGCCGCTGGATTGGCGAGCTGTGGCAGAACTATCTCGGCACCGTTGCCGCTAACCGCCAGATTACGCCTGAGCAGGCGTTCCCTGGCGCGAAGGGCGTGCTGGATGGCCTGCGTAAGGTTGACGGTGATACCGCGAAATATGCGCTGGATAACAAACTGGTTGATGCCCTGGGCACCAGCGCCGAGATTGAAAAATCCCTGAGCAAACAGTTTGGCTGGAGCAAAGAGGACAAAAATTACAGCGCCATCAGCATGTATGATTACTCGACGAAAAAGCCGGATGACAGCGGTGACAGCGTCGCGGTGGTGTTTGCCAACGGCGCTATCATGGACGGTCAGGAGACCCCAGGCAACGTGGGCGGCGATACTACCGCGTCACAAATCCGCGATGCTCGCCTGGATCCAAAAGTGAAAGCGATCGTCCTGCGCGTGAACAGCCCTGGCGGCAGCGTCACCGCCTCCGAGGTGATCCGCGCTGAACTGGCCGCGGCACGCGCCGCCGGCAAGCCGGTGGTTGTATCCATGGGCGGAATGGCCGCCTCCGGAGGTTACTGGATCTCAACGCCAGCCAACTACATCGTGGCTAACCCAAGCACGCTGACCGGCTCGATCGGTATCTTCGGGGTGATCAACACCGTAGAGAACAGCCTGGATTCTCTGGGCGTACATACCGATGGCGTAGCGACCTCTCCGCTGGCGGATGTGTCGGTGACCAAATCCCTGCCGCCGGAAGTCTCTGAGATGATGCAGCTCAGCATTGAGAACGGCTATAAGCGCTTTATCACCCTGGTGGCGGACTCGCGTAAAAAGACGCCTGAGCAGATCGACCAGATTGCGCAGGGCCACGTCTGGACCGGCCAGGATGCGAAGAGCAACGGTCTGGTCGACAGCCTGGGCGATTTCGATGACGCGGTGAAGAAAGCCGCCGAGCTGGCGAAGCTGAAGCAGTGGCATATCGAGTATTACCAGGACGAACCGTCGTTCTTCGATATGGTCATGGACAGCATGTCCGGGTCGGTACGCGCCATGCTGCCGGAGGCGATGCAGGCTTACCTGCCTGCGCCGGTCGCCACGGCGGCGAAAGCGATGAAGGCAGAGAGCGATAAGCTCGCGGCCTTTAACGATCCACAGAGTCGTTACGCGTTTTGCCTGACCTGCGCTAACGTCCGTTAAAAACCGTCCCCTCTTCCCGCGAAGAGGGGATTTTTTTCTTTTGAAGAACAAGAACTCACTACCATGCAGAAGAAATCGATTTATGTAGCCTACACTGGCGGTACCATCGGTATGCAGCGCTCTGAAAACGGCTATATCCCTGTCTCCGGCCACCTGCAGCGTCAGCTTGCGCTGATGCCAGAATTCCACCGTCCGGAAATGCCAGACTTCACCATCCACGAATACGAGCCGCTGATGGACTCCTCCGACATGACGCCGGAAGACTGGCAGCACATCGCGGATGACATTAAAGCCCATTACGACCAGTACGACGGCTTCGTGATCCTGCACGGCACCGACACCATGGCGTTTACCGCCTCGGCGCTCTCCTTCATGCTGGAGAACCTGAGCAAGCCGGTTATCGTCACCGGGTCGCAAATCCCCCTGGCGGAGCTGCGCTCGGACGGGCAGATCAACCTGCTGAACTCCCTGTACGTGGCGGCGAATTACCCGATTAACGAAGTGTCGCTGTTTTTCAACAACCGTCTGTATCGCGGCAACCGCACCACCAAAGCCCATGCCGACGGCTTTGACGCCTTCGCCTCCCCTAACCTGCAGCCGCTGCTGGAGGCCGGGATTCATATCCGTCGTCTGGGCACGCCGCCTGCGCCGAACACCGCCGGCGAGCTGATCGTGCATCCGATCACTCCGCAACCGATTGGCGTGGTCACTATTTACCCGGGTATCTCCGCTGACGTGGTGCGTAACTTCCTGCGCCAGCCGGTGAAAGCGCTGATTCTGCGCTCCTATGGCGTAGGCAACGCGCCGCAGAACGGCGAATTCCTGAAAGAGCTCCAGGAAGCCAGCGAGCGCGGAATTGTGGTCGTGAACCTGACCCAGTGTATGTCCGGTAAAGTGAATATGGGCGGCTATGCCACCGGCAACGCGCTGGCGCATGCAGGGGTTATTAGCGGCTTCGATATGACCGTTGAGGCAACGCTGACTAAACTTCACTATTTACTGAGTCAGGATTTGGACATTCAGTCCATTCGCAGCGCGATGATGCAAAACCTGCGCGGCGAGCTGACCCCGGACGAATAAGGAGTGCTCATGAAGCAACGCGCCCTGCTACTGGTCGATTTGCAAAATGATTTCTGTGCGGGCGGTGCGCTGGCCGTCGCCGAAGGTGATAGTACCGTTGACGTGGCCAACACGCTGATTGACTGGTGCAAAGCCCGCGGTGAAGCGGTTGTCGCAAGCCAGGATTGGCACCCGACGAACCACGGCAGCTTTGCCAGCCAGCACGACGTCGAGCCGTTCACTCAGGGGAAACTCGACGGGCTGGCGCAAACCTTCTGGCCGGATCACTGCGTACAGCAGACGGAAGGCGCGGAGCTGCATCCGCTCCTGAACCAGAAAGCCATCGACGCGGTGTTCCATAAAGGTGAAAACCCGGCTATCGACAGCTATAGCGCGTTTTTTGATAACGGGCATCGCCAGAAAACGGCGCTGGACGCGTGGTTACGTCACCATGAAATCACGGAGCTGATCGTGCTGGGCCTGGCGACGGATTACTGCGTGAAGTTTACCGTGCTGGACGCGCTCCAGTTGGGGTATACCGTCAGCGTCATCACCGACGGCTGCCGCGGAGTGAACATTCAACCGCAGGACAGCGCTCAGGCGTTTATGGATATGGCTGCGGAAGGCGCAACGCTGTATACGCTCGAAGACTGGCTGGAAACGCAGGCGTAGTCTTTTACACCCTCTCCCTGTGGGAGAGGGTATCAAGCTGCACCGTTATTGCA
The DNA here is from genome assembly GCF_008364625.2 of Enterobacter dykesii. Lineage (NCBI taxonomy): Bacteria > Pseudomonadati > Pseudomonadota > Gammaproteobacteria > Enterobacterales > Enterobacteriaceae > Enterobacter > Enterobacter dykesii. Next base: position 1,772,835 of record NZ_CP126604.1, on the reverse strand, counting down.
TTTTCATCGTCGCAATCGGCTTCGGCGTGATGCCAAAATCTTCTTTCAGCTCGCGCTTGCTCTTCATCACCATCTGGCCCTGGGTGTCGATGGTCATATGCTGCGCGTCGGTGTTATGGCGCGCCTGCCACAGCATTACCAGCTGCAGGCTGTTCTCTTTTTGCTCCGGCGTCAGCGCAACGCCGTCGGGCCATTTTCCCAGTTCTACGGCGGTCACCAGACGCTGATAAATCTCCGGCGTCATGCCGCTAATCATGTCATCAATATTCACACTCGCGCCCTTTCAAAGGAATAATTTGCTGAATCGTTTTTTCAACCCTTAATCTGGTCACCGTTTTCATCATCGGTGAAGCTCATTGAGGCTGAATTTACGCAGAAACGCTCGCCGGTAGGCTGTGGGCCATCCGGGAAGACGTGCCCAAGGTGCGCATCGCAGTTGCCGCAGCGAATTTCCGTACGCACCATGCCGTGCGACGAGTCGGTCAGGTAGCGGATGGCCTCATCGCTCACCGGCTCGTAGAAACTCGGCCAGCCGCAGCCAGAATCAAATTTCGTTTGTGAATTGAACAGCGGGGCATCACAGACCAGACAGTGGTAGACGCCGTCCCGCTTGTTGTGCAGTAAACGCCCGGTGAACGGCGGTTCCGTTCCGTGATTCTGCGTCACGTAAAACTGCATTTCTGTGAGGTTTTTTTTCAAATCGTCAGGGTTACGTTGGTTCGACATATGCTTACATCTCGCTGTAGAAACAGACATCTTTTAACCCCGATTCTAACAAAACATTAACACCCTTGCGTGCACTTTTGTTCTAAACTTATGTGTCGCGAATAAGCGGTCAGGCAATTGTGATCACGTTCACATTTTTATCCTGCGAGGACTTTAAAATCCCGGCGCAGCCCCCATATGGGTGCAAGCTCAAAGGGAAAGTGAGGCGAGTCAGTCGCACAAACGTTAGTCACAGGATTGATTTGTCGCAATGATTGACACGATTCCGCTTGACGCTGCGTAAGGTTTTTGTAATTTTACAGGCAACCTTTTATTCACTAACAAATAGCTGGTGGAATATATGACTATCAAAGTAGGTATCAACGGTTTTGGCCGTATCGGCCGTATTGTTTTCCGTGCTGCTCAGAAACGTTCTGACATCGAAATCGTTGGTATCAACGATCTCCTGGACGCTGAATACATGGCGTACATGCTGAAGTACGACTCAACTCACGGTCGTTTCGACGGCACCGTTGAAGTGAAAGACGGCCACCTGGTTGTTAATGGCAAAACCATCCGCGTTACTGCTGAAAAAGACCCAGCTAACCTGAAATGGAACGAAATCGGTGTTGACGTTGTTGCTGAAGCAACCGGTATCTTCCTGACCGACGAAACTGCGCGTAAACACATCACCGCTGGTGCGAAGAAAGTTGTTCTGACTGGTCCTTCCAAAGACAACACCCCAATGTTCGTTCGTGGTGCAAACTTCGAAACTTACGCTGGCCAGGATATCGTGTCTAACGCATCCTGCACCACCAACTGCCTGGCACCGCTGGCTAAAGTTATCAACGACAACTTCGGCATCATCGAAGGTCTGATGACTACCGTTCACGCGACCACCGCTACTCAGAAAACCGTTGATGGCCCGTCTCACAAAGACTGGCGCGGCGGCCGTGGCGCGGCTCAGAACATCATCCCATCCTCTACCGGTGCGGCTAAAGCTGTAGGTAAAGTACTGCCAGAACTGAATGGCAAACTGACTGGTATGGCGTTCCGCGTTCCAACTCCTAACGTATCCGTTGTTGACCTGACCGTTCGTCTGGAAAAAGCTGCTTCTTATGAAGAAATTAAGAAAGCAATCAAAGCTGCTTCCGAAGGCGCAATGAAAGGCGTTCTGGGCTACACCGAAGACGACGTTGTATCTACCGATTTCAACGGCGAAATTTGCACTTCAGTATTCGATGCTAAAGCAGGTATCGCACTGAACGACAACTTTGTGAAACTGGTTTCCTGGTACGACAACGAAACTGGCTACTCTAACAAAGTACTGGACCTGATCGCTCACATCTCCAAATAAGTTGAGATGAGTGCTTGATCCAAAAAGGCGACTTCGGTCGCCTTTTTTTATTTATAAGACAGAGGATTGCTTAATGATTAATAAAATTTTTGCACTTCCGGTAGTCGAACAACTTACCCCTGTGCTCTCCCGCCGTCAGATTGACGGCGCTGATATCATCGTCGTTGACCACCCGCGCGTTAAGGCCTCCGTGGCGCTGAACGGCGCCCACCTGCTTTCCTGGAAACCGGAAGGCGAAGCTGAAGGCTTATGGCTGAGCGATGCGACCTCCTTCAAAAAAGGGGGAGCGATTCGCGGCGGCGTGCCGATCTGCTGGCCATGGTTCGGCCCGTCCGCCCAGCCGGGTTTGCCTTCTCACGGTTTTGCCCGTAACCAGCAGTGGACGTTAAAAGCGCATAATGAAGATGACAACGGCGCAGTGCTGACCTTTGAGCTGCAGGCTAATGATGAAACCCGCGCCCTCTGGCCGCACGATTTCACCCTGTACGCCCGATTTAAGCTGGGTAAAACCTGTGAAATCGAACTGGAAGCCCATGGCGAGTTCGAAACCACCTCTGCCCTGCACACCTATTTCAACGTGGGTGATATCAGCGCAGTGAAGGTGAGCGGCCTGGGCGATACCTATATCGACAAAGTGGATAACGCGAAAGAAGGCAAACTGAGCGACGGCGTTCAGGCATTCCCTGACCGTACTGACCGCGTTTACCTGCACCCGGAAGCGTGCAGCGTGATCCACGACGGCGCCCTCAACCGCGGCATTGAAGTGGTCCATCATCATCACAGCGACGTGGTGGGCTGGAACCCGGGCCCTGCCCTTTCCGCCAGCATGGCCGACATGACGGATGAAGGGTATAAAACGTTTGTCTGCGTGGAAACCGCCTGCGTGACCACCCCGCAGAAAGCGAGTGAAGAAAAACCGTCTCGTTTAGGGCAGACGATCCGCATTGTTAAGCGATAAATTCGCTGCACCACGCTAAAGCAAACGGGGCGCAAGCGCCCCGTTTTAATGCATCAATTGCACGATATTAGTGCGCAATCAGAACTTGTAGCTCACACCCACAGAGAAGATGCCTGCCCAGGACTTATCGACCATCGGGCTGTCCTTCACTTCATCGCTCAGACGCTCATAGCGACCGGTACCGTACACGCTCCAGTCGCCAAGGAAGTTGTAGGTCGCGGTCAGCTCCAGGTAAGGATCCCAGCCGTCATCTGCACTGTAGCTTTTCAGACCACTGCGACGGGACTCGTTTTTAGAGACGCCGTAGTAGTAGTCGTTGTAGTTCTCGCTGTTGTACTGCACACCGATACCCGGCGTCAGGGTGAGCCCACCGTTGGTGTAGCGGTACAACCATGCCAGATCCCAGATAAAACCGTTGCTGTTATCCAGCGTGTCACCCGCCAGGGCAGTACGCAGGAAACCATACTCGGTGTTATGTACATAGGAGAGTCCGGCCATCATGGTACTTTTACGCTTGTCGAGCTGGCGAAGCGCGTGGCTGTCGCTGTCACCCGGCTTGAAGTGCGTTGGGTCGTAGTAGGCCATGATGGAGAGCTTATCGGCCTTATCGTTCCAGAGATAGTAGCCGCCGCCGAGCCCGCGGAACCAGACGTTATCGCCTTCATAAGTGATAACGGGAACAGGATAAACATCACGGTCATACTGTTTATACGGGCTGTTAATGACGCCAACACCCGCGCCAACCGTCCACTGACTTTCCGCCTGTGCGGTGCTTACTGCGGTCGCGGCAAGGATGCCTAATGCCAGAAGTTTGAGTTTGGTCACAATCCATTCTTTCCTGTAGTCAAATAATCAGCGGGTGAAGTGTAACCGCCATTCCCGTACATCCCAAAATTTTTTGCCTGCTAATCAGTCTGATTAACCCATTATTTTTAACTTTTCAGATGACAACACGCTTTCATTTATATGACCACTGAATGAAAAACGTGCATTTGTCTTATAGCGACAGTGGAAATTTTTGGATGAGTTATTGATATGTCATTGAAAGTAGATTTTCTGGGCATGCAAGTTTTGCAAATGCCATCTACGCTTTAATTTAAGAAGAGTTTTCCTGAACACCCTGCGGTTCTTAGCGTCTGACCTGGCACACAGGTTGCTGCTCTGGCAGTGAGGTGCGAGAGATTCTCTTCCGGGAGCCTCCACTACTCATACGAACGGCTCTTATCCTGTGCTAAAAAACGAAAGGACGGCATGCCATGAATATATTCGATCACTATCGCCAGCGCTATGAAGCTGCCAAGGACGAAGAGTTCACACTGCAGGAGTTTCTTACCATCTGTCGGCAAGATCGCAGTGCCTATGCCAATGCGGCAGAACGGCTATTGATGGCTATTGGTGAGCCAAACATGGTTGACACTGCCCTGGAGCCTCGGCTTTCCCGTCTCTTTTCGAATCGGGTGGTCGCCCGATACCCGGCGTTTGAAGAGTTCTATGGTATGGAAGATGCCATCGAACAGATTGTCTCCTATCTGAAGCATGCCGCTCAGGGTCTGGAAGAGAAGAAACAGATCCTCTATTTACTCGGCCCGGTGGGTGGCGGTAAATCCTCGCTGGCTGAACGCCTGAAGTCGCTGATGCAGCGCGTCCCTATCTATGTGCTGAGCGCCAACGGTGAACGCAGCCCGGTGAACGACCATCCGCTGTGCCTGTTCAATCCGCAGGAAGACGCGCAGATTCTGGATAAAGAGTATGGCATCCCACGTCGCTACCTCGGCACCATTATGTCGCCGTGGGCGGCAAAACGCCTGCACGAGTTTGGTGGCGACATCACCAAATTCCGCGTGGTGAAGGTCTGGCCGTCTATCCTTGAGCAGATCGCCATCGCCAAAACGGAACCCGGTGATGAGAACAACCAGGATATCTCGGCTCTGGTGGGTAAAGTCGATATCCGTAAGCTGGAAAACTTCGCGCAAAACGATCCGGATGCCTACGGTTACTCCGGCGCGCTGTGCCGTGCTAACCAGGGGATAATGGAATTCGTCGAGATGTTTAAAGCACCGATTAAAGTGCTGCATCCACTGCTGACGGCTACCCAGGAAGGCAACTACAACGGGACGGAAGGTATTTCCGCCCTGCCGTTTAACGGGATTATCCTCGCCCACTCGAACGAATCTGAATGGGTGACCTTCCGTAATAATAAAAACAATGAGGCCTTCCTTGACCGCGTGTACATCGTCAAGGTGCCTTATTGCCTGCGGATCTCCGAAGAGATCAAAATTTACGAGAAACTGCTTAACCACAGCGAGCTGGTGCATGCACCCTGCGCGCCCGGCACGCTGGAAACGCTGTCGCGCTTCTCCATCCTTTCGCGTCTGAAAGAGCCGGAAAACTCCAGCATCTATTCGAAAATGCGCGTCTATGACGGTGAAAGCCTGAAAGATACCGACCCGAAAGCGAAGTCATATCAGGAATACCGCGACTATGCCGGGGTTGATGAGGGGATGAACGGTCTGTCCACGCGTTTCGCGTTTAAGATCCTCTCCCGCGTCTTTAACTTCGACCATGCGGAAGTGGCGGCCAACCCGGTTCATCTGTTCTACGTGCTGGAGCAGCAAATCGAACGCGAGCAGTTCCCGCAGGAGCAGGCTGAACGCTATCTTGAATTCCTCAAAGGTTACCTGATCCCGAAATACGCCGAGTTCATTGGCAAAGAGATCCAGACGGCCTACCTGGAATCCTATTCAGAATACGGGCAGAACATTTTCGACCGTTATGTCACCTATGCTGACTTCTGGATCCAGGATCAGGAGTACCGCGACCCGGATACCGGCCAGTTGTTTGACCGTGAGTCCCTGAACGCGGAGCTGGAAAAAATTGAGAAGCCTGCCGGGATCAGCAACCCGAAAGACTTCCGTAACGAGATTGTGAACTTTGTCCTGCGCGCCAGAGCGCATAACAACGGGCGCAATCCGAACTGGACCAGCTACGAGAAACTGCGCACGGTCATTGAGAAGAAAATGTTCTCCAATACCGAAGAGCTGCTGCCGGTGATCTCGTTTAACGCCAAAACCTCAACCGATGAGCAGAAAAAGCACGACGATTTTGTCGACCGTATGATGGAAAAAGGCTACACCCGCAAGCAGGTCCGCCTGCTCTGCGAATGGTATCTGCGCGTGCGTAAATCGTCTTAAAAACAAGTGCCCGGTGGCGGTTAGCGCTGACCGGGCCTACAAAATGCAAGTTGGCAAATGCAGTACGGGGGGTATATGACCTGGTTTATTGACCGGCGTCTTAACGGCAAAAACAAGAGCACGGTGAACCGCCAGCGCTTCTTGCGTCGTTATAAAGCGCAAATTAAACAGTCTATCTCCGAGGCCATCAACAAACGCTCGGTGACCGACGTCGACAGCGGCGAGTCTGTCTCCATCCCCACCGATGACATCAGCGAACCGATGTTTCATCAGGGGCGTGGCGGCCTGCGCCATCGCGTACACCCAGGTAATGACCACTTCGTTCAGAACGACAGAATTGAGCGTCCTCAGGGCGGCGGCGGTGGTTCAGGAAGCGGTCAGGGACAAGCCAGCCAGGACGGTGAGGGTCAGGACGAATTTGTCTTCCAGATTTCGAAAGACGAATATCTCGACCTGCTGTTTGAAGACCTGGCGCTGCCGAATCTGAAAAAAAATCAGCATCGTCAGCTTAACGAATATAAAACCCATCGCGCGGGCTATACCGCCAACGGCGTGCCCGCCAATATCAGCGTCGTGCGTTCGTTGCAGAATTCGCTGGCGCGACGAACGGCCATGACGGCGGGCAAACGGCGCGAACTGCGCGAACTGGAGAGCAGCCTGAAGGTCGTGGAAAACACGGAACCGGCGCAACTGCTGGAAGAGGAGCGTCTGCGTAAAGAAATTGCCGAGCTGAGGGCGAAGATTGAACGGGTACCGTTTATCGACACCTTCGACCTGCGCTACAAGAATTACGAAAAACGCCCTGAGCCCTCCAGCCAGGCGGTGATGTTCTGTCTGATGGACGTTTCCGGCTCGATGGACCAGGCCACCAAGGATATGGCGAAGCGTTTTTATATTCTGCTCTACCTGTTCCTGAGCAGAACCTATAAGAACGTGGAGGTGGTCTATATCCGCCACCACACTCAGGCGAAAGAAGTAGATGAACATGAGTTCTTCTACTCGCAGGAGACCGGTGGGACCATCGTATCAAGCGCTCTGAAGCTGATGGATGAAGTGGTCAAAGAGCGTTACGACCCGGCGCAGTGGAACATTTATGCCGCGCAGGCGTCCGATGGCGACAACTGGGCCGATGACTCACCGCTGTGTCACGAGATTCTGGCGAAGAAAATTCTGCCGGTGGTGCGTTACTACAGCTATATCGAAATTACCCGTCGCGCGCACCAGACCCTGTGGCGGGAGTATGAACATCTGCAGGCAATGTTCGATAATTTTGCCATGCAGCATATCCGTGACCAGGATGATATTTATCCGGTGTTCAGGGAGCTGTTCCACAAGCAATCTGCTACCAGCAACGCATAATCCAACAGCCAGCGAACGCGCTGGCTGTTTTCTTTCGACCCCGTTCATCCCGTGCTAATGTAGAACCCTGCATACAGGATTATCACCGGGAAATGGTTATGACTGACGACGTTATTGGGGCAGGAACCCACCAGCAGCTGATTACCTTACTCACCGAGCAGGGCGCGCGGTTTCGCGTCATGGAGCATGAGGCGGTTGGGAAATGCGAAGCGGTAAGTGAAATTCGCGGGACCGATCTGCGGCAAGGCGCAAAAGCCCTGGTCTGCAAGGTGAAGGGAAACGGCGTAAAAAAACACGTTCTGGCGATCCTCGCCGCCGATCTGCAGGCAGACCTGAGCCAGCTTGCCAGCCATTTTGGCGGGCTGAAGGCCTCCCTCGCCAGCCCGGCCGAGGTCGATACCCTGACCGCCTGCGTTTTCGGCGCGATCCCGCCCTTTAGCTTCCATCCTGACCTGGCGCTGGTTGCCGACCCGCTGCTGTTCGAGCGCTTTGACGAAATCGCCTTTAACGCCGGTTTACTGGAGAAATCCGTGATTATGGATACCCAGGATTACCTGCGCATCGCCCGTCCTGAGCTCGTCACCTTCCACAAAGCGTAACTGCGATGGCTGGCGCTCCTGTCAGCCTTTTCGTTCCAGAAAAAGCACGGAGGCAACGAGAATAACGGCAATAGCGAAAAACGATGAGGAGATAATCAGCGTTTCAACAAACATGTGATCGTTCATGATGGCGACCCCTTTTGCGATATCTGCCTTCGTTTTAATCCGCGTAAATGACAAGGTTATGACAACGACAAAATCTTTTTAAAACTGTTCTCTGCCGCGTTTGCGCGTACAGTAAACAGAACAATTTTTCTGGCAAGGATTCCCTATGTTTGACCCTACTCTGCTCATTCTTCTGGCACTGGCCGCGCTCGGCTTTGTTAGCCATAACACCACCGTCGCCATCTCGATTCTGGTGCTGATTATTGTTCGCGTGACCCCGTTAAATACCTTTTTCCCGTGGATAGAAAAACAAGGCCTCACCATCGGGATCATCATTTTAACCATCGGGGTAATGGCGCCCATCGCCAGCGGCACGCTTCCCGCCTCAACGCTGCTGCACTCGTTTGTAAACTGGAAATCGCTGGTGGCGATCGCGGTGGGGATTTTTGTTTCGTGGCTGGGCGGACGCGGCGTTACGCTGATGAGCAGCCAGCCCTCGCTGGTGGCGGGTCTGCTGGTGGGCACCGTGCTGGGCGTGGCGCTCTTTCGCGGCGTTCCGGTGGGGCCGCTGATTGCGGCAGGCCTTGTCTCTCTGTTTATTGGGAAGTCGTAGTCAGGCTGGCCATATAACGCGCCGGCGTCTGGCCCAGTCCCTTTCTGAACATGGTGATAAACGCGGTGGTCGAGTCATAGCCGAGTGTCTGTGCCACCTGCTGTACCGATTTCCCACCGATCAAATGCTGTAACGCCACGATCAGCTGCAGCTGGTGACGCCAGCGGCGAAAGCTTAAGCCGGTCTCTTTCACCACCAGCCGCGCCAGGTTGCGTTCGCTCATGGCAAAGTGGCTCGCCCACTGCGTCAGCGTCTGCCAGGCGGCGGGCTCTTCCGCCATTTTCTCGCTCATCAGCCGAATTTTAGGATGAGGCGAGACGGGCAGCTGCAGATGCTCCTGACGCTGGAGCGGCAGCTCGTCAAACAGAACGTCCACCAGGCGCGAGGTGGCCGCAAGAGTGAGTTGTTCAGGCGATTTTTCCGCCAGGGATAAAATCAGCTCCCGCACCAGAGGGGAGATTTTCAGGGTGCAGCAGCGGTCGGGCAAGCTTGCCGCCCCCGGTTCAATGAACAAAAAGCAGAGCTGCGCGCCCGGGGTGGCCCTGTTGCTGTGCGGCATCTGGCCGGGGATCCAGACGGCGTACTGGGGCGGAACCATCAGCATGGCATTTTCCACTTCGCAGGTGATCGCGCCGCCGAGGGCCAGAATCAACTGCCCCTTACGGTGATGATGTCGGGGAATATACTGTTCCTCCGCCACCACGCGAATGCGAAATGCGACGGCCGCATCGTGCTGGCTATCGGGATCATAGCCGTCCAGTCCCAGACCAATCATCAGTTTGTCCGATATTAGCGATAAACTGTCATTTTAGCCTGATTTAAACCGCCGGGAAAATCGGTATTGTGGGCGCTCGCTTGAACGTATGAGAACATAATGACTACTGCTATTCGCACCTCAGGAAAACACGGCGCGCTGTTGATTGCAGGCATCCTGATGATTGCCACTACGCTTCGCGTCACCTTTACCGGGGCAGCCCCGCTGCTCGACACTATTCGTCTTGATTATGGCTTAAGCACGGCGCAAACCGGTCTGCTGACCACCCTGCCCCTGCTGGCTTTCGCCCTTATCTCGCCGCTCGCCGCAGGCGTTGCCCGACTTATCGGCATGGAGCGCAGCCTGTTTGTCGCCCTACTGCTGATTTGCATCGGAATTGCACTTCGCTCTCTGCCTTCCGCCGTGCTGCTTTTCATCGGAACGGCGGTCATAGGCTGCGGGATTGCGCTAGGGAACGTGCTGTTACCCGGATTAATTAAACGTGACTTTCCGGGCCAGGTGGCGAAACTCACCGGTGCCTACTCCCTGACGATGGGCGTGTCGGCGGCGCTTGGCTCGGCGCTGATTGTTCCCCTGGCGCAGGGTAATGCGGGCTGGCACGGCGCGCTGCTGATGCTGATGGCGTTTCCGCTGGTCGCGCTGCTGCTCTGGCTGCCGCAGTGGCGTCAGAAACACGTTGCGACGGTAACGGGCGCTGGCGCGCTGCATAATCGCGCCATCTGGCGCTCGGCACTCGCCTGGCAGGTGACGCTCTTTTTGGGGATTAACTCGCTGATTTACTACGTCATCATTGGCTGGCTGCCGGCGATATTGCTCAGCCACGGCTACAGCGAAGCTCAGGCCGGCTCGGTGCACGGGCTGTTGCAGCTGGCCACGGCCGTGCCGGGGCTTGCCGTTCCGCTGATCCTCCACCGTCTGAAAGATCAGCGGGGGATCGCCGGTGCGGTTGCACTGATGTGCGCGGTTAGCGCGGCGGGGCTGTGGTTTATGCCTGATATGGCGGTGATGTGGACGCTGGTGTTTGGCTTCGGCTCCGGAGCAACGATGATCCTCGGCCTGACGTTCATCGGTCTGCGCGCCAGCTCTGCGCATCAGGCTGCGGCCCTGTCCGGCATGGCGCAGTCGATTGGCTATCTGCTCGCCGCCTGCGGCCCTCCGCTGATGGGGAAAATTCACGACAGCGCGGGAGACTGGCGGATCCCGCTTCTGGGCTGCGCCCTGGCCGCCGTGATAATGGCTATTTGCGGCGTGCTCGCCGGGCGAGACCGGGAGATCGCGCCCCGTTAAAGACTGTGGCAGACCATTGGGTCTGCCTTTTCTTACCCGCGCGCCGCGCGCAGCATCGCCTGCACCAGCACGACCGGGCGTCCCTCCAGCGCACTACGTTCATGCTGGAATAAGGTGATCACGAAGAACGGGTGCGTAACCAGCTCCGCGGCGCGAATTTCCCCCTGTTCGTCCCAGCCCGTAACGTGCATATCACCGCTTTCCAGCGCCTGTGCAAACGCCGGCGACACGCCATAGTTACAGTGATATCCCTCTTCAATTTCCGGCTTGCCGTACGCTTTTGCGATCAGCGTATTTTTGCGCAGCTCAATCGCATCGGTTTTTTCCACCAGCGAGCAGGTCAGCGGCGCAATCACCATGGTGCCTTCGGTATCCGTCTCGGCATGGGCCGCATCAGCCCAGCCCAGCACGTTTCGGGCATACTCAATCAGCGCGTGCTGGAATCCGCCGCAGGTGCCAAGGAACGGTACGCCGTTTTCACGGGCGTAACGCGCGGCGATAAAGGCCGCCTCGGTGTTTTTATAGGGGCTGGCAGGCACCAACCAGATGGCATCATAGCCCACCAGATCTTCAGGGCTCGTCAGCTCCGTGGTGGCAAGCCAGTCGTAATCGGCGGTGAGGTCAAGGACTGCGGCGGCGTCGTCAATGGCCAGCGGGATCGCCTGATGCGCAATAACACTGGGATTGTAATCGCCAACCAGAGCAATGCGCAGCGTCGTTTTAACCGGGAGGTGTTCCATGAAAGGTTCCTTATGCCAGAGTATTATCAGATAACATAAGGAACCTCAGACTACCGATCTTCTGCAATTATCACAATACCTTAAATTGGGAGGGTGGAATCATGATCCAATGCAAACGCGTATACGAGCAGGCAGCTCCGGACGACGGCTATCGGGTGCTGGTGGACAAGCTGTGGCCGCGCGGGGTCAAAAAAACGGACCTCGCGTATGATGAATGGTGCAAAGCGCTCACGCCCTCGAATGAATTACGCAAGGCCTTTCATAGCAAAACCATTGATTTCACCGCCTTCAGTAAGGCCTATCGGGAAGAACTGGCGCAGCATGCTGATGAGGGAAGGCGTCTGGCAACGCTGGCGAACAGGCAGACCGTCACCCTGCTCTTTGCTGCCAAAAACACGGAGCAAAATCACGCCCTGGTATTAGCCGACTGGCTGCGCCATCTCTGATCAGCCGATCGCCAGCTCATCGAGAATTTGCGGTGCTTCATCGGGGGTGAGCGGCATCAGATGTTCGGCGCGGACAAACGCAAAGCCGTGCTGATTGTCAAAGGCGTAAACATCACCCGTCACCAGCCAAAGCGCGCGATCCGCAGTTGCGGGAAGTTGCGTCATCACGCCGTTGACCGGGTTCACGAAACGCAGGCCAGGCTCGCAGAGGCCAAACAGCTCAACAGATTTACCAATATTGCGACGGCCTGACGCCGTGCGGGCACCCACGATCATCGCCATGCTGCCCGGTTTAAGCTGGAACATACTTCTCTCGCAGAAACTCACGCCAGAAACTGGCTAAGATTAATCCTAAAGAGAAGTGTATCGCAGGCAATATAGGTCTGTCACCTGGCGGGTTGCGGATGATCGCGACGGTAAAGCGTCCATTCATCTATCACTTCACCCCCCGGTAGTTTGCACTCCGTGCGTACGCCCTGCGGGCTTTGAACCGGGATCTGTTCCCCGCCTTTATCCAGGCAGTACACGGAGGCCGGGTTCGCCATACCGATAGCGTGCGGCGGTTTCGGGGCATCGGGTGGGGTTGTTTTCGCGGTGCAGGCAGCCAGGGGAAGCGCCAGCGCCAGAAGCAGAAATCTCATCTCATTGATCCTTGTGACATCATTACAGTCTAAGGGTAACGGTTCATCGCCGCGTTCTCCATGATTTCTCCATTTTAACTGCACTTTTCAACACTATAGTGTGCCATGTTCTCGATATGACCAGAGAACATCATTCCGTAATCAATATGTCTTTGCCCCGGTCTCAACAACGGGGCTTTTTTTCTCTGCTGCAGCCCCCTCCCTGCATATATTAAATTTTTTATATTCATGTTTTACTATGCCTGAAGCCTAAAAATTCAGCATAACATGCAGATGCAGACGTCTTCTGCATGGGAGTCATTCTACGTCATGTCGGATATTATCCTTGCCCGTGTTTCTGAAACCCTCGCCACTGAACAATCCCTTGAAGGTCTCGTTCGCCAGCTGCTGGAGATGCTGGAAATAGTGACTGACATGGAGTCGACTTACCTCACCAAGGTGGATATCGAAGCCCGACTGCAGCATATCCTCTACGCCCGCAACAGCAAGCAGATGACAATCCCTGAGGGGCTGAGCGTCCCATGGGATGAAACACTGTGCAAGCGCGCGCTGGATAGCGGCACCGTATTCAGCAACGACGTTCCCGAACGCTGGCCGGAGTGCGAGGCGGCGAAAGCACTCGGCATTACGACCTACATGAGTATTCCTGTCCATCTTGCGGATGGTTCACTCTACGGAACGCTCTGCGCCACCAGCACGGCCAGAAAGCCGCTTAGCGAGCGCGGTGAACAGGTTCTGAAGTTATTCGCCGGGCTGATTGCCCAGTCCATTCAGAAAGAGTCGCTGATGACTCAGCTTCGCGAAGCCAATGCGGCCCTCATCGCGCACTCTTACACGGATGCCCTTACCGGTTTACCCAACCGTCGCGCCATTTTTGAAGATCTGACCACGCTGTTTTCCCTGGCGCGCCACCTTAAACGTAACACCGTCATCGCGTTCATCGATCTGGATGATTTCAAGCTGATTAACGATCGCTACGGACACGAGGCTGGTGACCAGTTCCTGATAGAAGTGGGCAAGCGTCTGACGAAAGAAAAACAGCAGGACGATATCATTGGCCGGCTGGGCGGCGATGAGTTTCTGGTGGCTTCACTAAGCGCATATCACAGCGACGGAGATAACGCGCAGGTCACTCTGCTCAAAACGCGCCTCAGCGCCTGCATTGCCGGTGAATACTGGCTGGGTAGCGTCAACCTCATTTATCCCGGAGCAAGTCTCGGCGTTATCGAAGTGGACCCTGAGGTAACCGATCCGGACAGCGCATTACGCGACGCGGATGTCGCGATGTATCAGGATAAGAAAGGAAAAAGCAAAACACGCTTTCTCACTATGGATTAACCCCGTACACTCTACGGCGTTACAAAAACCGAAACAGGTGATGATATGAGAATAGGGATCCTCTTCCCGGTCGTTATTTTTATAACGGCGGTGATTTTTTTAGCATGGTTTTTTGTCGGTGGTTACGCGGCGCCTGGGGCATAAATGAGAAAAACGACCCTCGTTATGCTGATCGTTGCCATCGCGGCGTTTGCCGGCACACAGCTTGGCTGGTGGTAAACGCCACTACGTAAAAAGGCCGCCATCTGGCAGCCTTTTTTTAACGCTTGTAAGCCTTAGCTTTTGATTTTTCTGTAGATAAACAGAACAACCAGCGCACCGATCACCGCGACGGCAAAGCTGCCGAAGTTAAAGCCATCGACTTTACCAAAACCGAACAGCGTACTGATCCAGCCGCCGACTACCGCGCCGATAATACCCAGTATTACGGTAACGATAAAACCACCGCCATCTTTGCCCGGCATAATCCACTTCGCCAGAATACCCGCAATAAGCCCAAAGATAATCCAGGATAAAATTCCCATAACTTTCCTCTCTGTATGGTTTTTGTCATTAAATCAACGACACAAAAAAGAATAGCACAGGATTTCAGAAAGGAAATTTGTGATAGGCATCACAAAGAGAGAGTGCGCAATTATTCATCAACAAAAAGAACGGGCCACATAAACTGTGGGGTTGCATCTTTTGTTGAGAAAGATTATCTTTCTCAACACTGAATAGTTGAGCGAAACACTCAGGTATTCAGTACGACATTGCTCACATTGCTTCCAGTATTTCTTGCCCACTCCTGAGTGGGCTTTTTTTTAGTTCATACCCCAACAAACGCGTACCGGTTACGTCCTGCACGCTTTGCCTGATAGAGCGCCTGGTCGGCGGCAATAATAATATTCTGCTGGCTGCCCGCGATGTCGACCGCACGCGCGGTGGAAATCCCAACGCTTACCGTCACCCGCCCGAAGGGGCTAAAAGCATGCGAGATTTGCAGGGAAAACACGTTGCGAATAATCGTCTGCGCCAGTCGAAGCGCCTCCTGGATATCCGTATCAGGTAATATCAGCGCAAATTCCTCTCCGCCGTAGCGCGCCACAATCTGATTATCACGGGTAAGGCTCTCCCTGAGACTGTTTGCCAGCAGAGCCAGACACCGGTCCCCTTCCGGATGCCCGTAGTTATCGTTGTATTTTTTGAAGTAGTCCACATCCACTATCAATATCGAAATTGCAGCATCATGCGCGGCACAAAGCGCAATTTCCGAGAGGATTTTTTCATCAAAAATGCGACGGTTGTAAAGCCCGGTTAGCGCATCCTCAGAGGCGATAATCTTCAGCGCCTTATTATCTCTGGTTTTTCTGGATAAGTCGGAATACAGGAAGTATGACGCGACGATGAGTATCGCAGTGAAAACGAAAATGAGTAGCGCCAGTTGAATGGCCTGCTTACGCCACGGTGCGAGGGCTTCATCAATGCTGACGGCCACGGTGGTGACCAGTCCGTAGCGTCGGTTTTTCTCATAGGCATAAATGCGTTCGATTTTATCAAACCGCGAAATGGAACTGGCTATCCCGGTATTTTGTACCTTGAGGTATTTCCTGAAGAGCGGTGAATCAGAAACAATCGTGCCGATATAGGTATTTTTAAAAGGATAACGGACCAGCAGCACGCCTGACTCGGTTGTTAAGCCAATGACCCCCGCATGACCAATATTAATCTGCCCGTAGAGCGCGAGAAAATTCTCGATACCCAGCGTCACCACCACGACACCATTAAATGCCCCCGTGTGGGTTTCAAGGCGCCGACTAATGGTGATGACCCATTTACCATTGGTTCTGCTGACTACGGGCTCGCCAATAAAAATCTGCTGATTTTTATTTTCCTTGTGGTAGATAAAAAACTCTCTGTCAGAGCCTTTGCGTGGCCCCGTAAAACTTTCCTGCAGCGCGGTGAAGATATCGCCCTGCGCATTGTAAACAACCACGTTATTAATCTGGGTAAGAAGATTATCCTGATTATTTATCATTCGCTGAATATGGTTCGCCTGTTGCGGCGTCATGCCATAAATTTCGATTATGTCGGAAACGGTAGTAATTAACATTTCACTTTGGCGCATGATCCCCTCGGTGTAGACATCAAGGGTATGGCTCAGGTTGGCGACGCTGGTATTAATTTGCTGGATTGACTGCTGTCTGGACGTGGCAATTTGGACGGCAAGCGACAGCGAGATGATCAATGAGACAATGATGACGGTAATGGTTGTTGTGTAAAAAGTATTTTTCACATGCACGAGCTTTTCCACCTTATCACGCCTGACATCCCTGGCTGACAACTCGTGTCACTGTAACAAAGCTCAGGATAAGAGGAAAATGAATTGCACTTAAGCGTACAACAGAAGCTCGTCTTAATTTCGTTTTACAGACTGACCGTCTCCCGGGGCTTAGATAAAATGACTTTAATAAAATCGATACAGGAGACGGGCTTACCAAAATAATACCCCTGCAACAAAGTAATCTCATTACGGTTGAGATACTCCAGCTGCGCTTTCGTTTCTACGCCTTCAGCCACAATGCGCAAGGAGAGTTTTTTCGCCAGGTCAATGACGCAGTCCTGCAGGATCGTTGAGTCCTTTTCATCTGAAACCCGGTTCACAAAGCTTTTATCAATTTTAATATAATCAATGGCAAGTGCATTAAGGCATGACAGCCCGGAATAACCCGTACCAAAATCGTCCAGGGCAATAACAAAACCGGCGTTATGCAGCATGTTGAGGTTTTCCACGAGGTGAGGATTATCGATCAGCGGTTCACGCTCGGTCACCTCGAGAGCCAGTTTGACCTCTTTACCCTGAAACCCGTTCCCGAAGACGCGACAGTCACCGATAAATGAAGGCGCATTGATGTGTCTGGCGCTGATGTTCACCCCGATATGAAACCCGTCCGGTAGCTTAGGCAAAAGCGACTTAAGCTGGGTCACCACTTTTGCCATCAACCCTTTGGTCAGCGGTATAATCAACACGGCGTTCCAGGGAAGGGAAGTGTAACTCAGCTTCTCCATCTGCCATAGCTGCCAGTTAATAATCAGAATACCGCTCAGAAAAAGAAACAGAGCACTAAGAATAGGGATCATCACGTTGCGCACGATGTTTTCCTTAATAAAAAAAACAAACATCGATGTTCTGAAAGAAGAGCCTGTGCTAACCCGGTATTGCTTATAACAATGAAAATAGCTTAGCTAAGAATTATCTTAAAAAACTGATGCTTTCGTATGAGTTCACCTGCCAGCATTTACTCACATGACGTTACTATCAGGCTTGTTCCATGCCCTGGCTGTGTTAAGATTTGTGCAATCAGGGAGCGGACTGGATATCTGGAAAATGAAAAAGCTCATTGCCGTTGCTATCGTTTCAACGCTTCTGGTCTTCCTGTCTCTTTATGTGGTCAATGCTGTAATCATCGGTCAGCAGAAGAGCAAACAGCTTGAAATATCCCGTACCCTTTTACATTATTCAGAAGACGTGTCCCAAAGCGTGGCACTGGGTCTCAAAAGCATCACGACGCAGGGATGCGATAAATCCAGCCTCGATCGCTACAGACAAATTAAGCTTAATAATCTTTATTTCGCCGATATTGGTTTTATTGAGAAGGGAAAAATTGTCTGTACCGCTTTTTGGGGGAAACTCGCGACGCCCGTTGCACTTCCTGCAGAACTGCATAAAACGCCGAGGGGCTTTCTCCTGGCTCAGTTTTCGAGAAAAGACTTTTTCACGGGCAATGCGGCAATTTATAACAATATTATTATCTTCACCTCACGCTATGCTTACGATAAATTCACCCCGGTTACCGCAAGCTATTCGCTCAGTGCAACCACCAAAGACTTCGGCAGAGTCTTTTTTTCGGCCGCCACGGAGCTAAATCAGCAGAGCTGGCTGCATTCGACATTGTTTACTCTGACTCTGACACAGTGCAGCGCCTTCTGGGACCTGTGCGTCATCGTGAAGCATCACGACGCCGGGCTGGCCTCGTTACCTCCGTTTATCTTTGCGCTTCTCGCGGTTATTCTCTGTTTTATCTGGATCGCGATAACGTTATTTATCTTCCGTATCTATGAAGACCGTTTTTCTCTGGAACGTACGCTGATAAAAGCCGTTATCACGAATACCATCAGCGTTAACTATCAGCCCATTATCCGCATTCACGATCAAAAAATAGTAGGTGTAGAAATTCTGTCGAGATGGCGCGATCAAAAGCACGGGGACGTCTCTCCAGAGCTGTTTATCCCATTAATTAAGAAGATCGGTCTGTATAAAAAATATTACAGTAATATTATCGAAAAATCCCTTTCCGAAATTGCCCCTCTGGCGATAAAACACCAGCTGATAGTCTCAATAAACGTTGGGCACAAGGAAATTGAAGATGGACAGTTCATTACCATTTTGCGTCGTGCGTGTTTTGCCAATCACCTTCCCCTTTCGCTGATGAAGGTCGAACTCTCTGAGAAAGCCGTTTCCACGGCAGATATCCTCGAGGGATTCTGTCAGGAGTTGAAATCGCTCGGTGTTAAAATATCAATAGATGATTTTGGCGTACAAAATTCGAATCTCGCCCGTCTGTCTCTGCTTGAATATGATGAAATTAAAATTGATAAATCGCTGGTGGACGGCATCAGCGAGCATTATAAGCAAAACATCTTTGCAATCTTCTGCGATGCCCTTGCAAAATTAAATAAAACGCTTGTTTTCGAGGGCGTGGAAAATGAAATTCAATATCGCTTTATTGCGGACAGATATCCCGATGCGCTGATTCAGGGATGGTATTTTTCAAAAGCACTCACCCGGAGCGAGCTGGCGAAGCGACTCACCGGGGTCGCACCGTAACCCAAAGCCCGGCGTATCCGTTTTTTTCGCTCCGACGTTTCCATTTTTTTACGCAAAAACATATAGTCGTCACAATCAGACGGTAGATTACCCTGAAGCACACTCATATTTTGGTTAAAAACGTGAAATTATCCTTACTATTCCCAGTAGTACTCTTTTGTCTGACCGTTATTTTCGCGTTGTTTATCGACGCCCCCGCTTCGCATATTCTGCGGAAAAAATGTATGTGGTCCGATAGCGTGATGCTGAGCTGTATCGCAAAGCATCAGCATAACGGCTTTTGAAGCAGACTATTCATTTCCCCACTGATTGAGGAAATTCGCAATATCATCGATGCGACCCGCACGGATCCCGGCCTCAGTGGCCATCTCCTGCTGGGCTTCCTCGCTAATTTCCTCATTATTCGATAAACGGGTGAGCAGCAGCTGGAAATAATGAGCCAGCGCGTCACGCTCTGACTCAGCGACCTGCTCTGCGGCTTCCGTCGCGTACTCATCGGCAATGTCATAATATTTCAGTGGGATATCGTTGTTCATAACTGTCTCGTCGCTAATCTTTACGGGTAAAGCCATCAGTATATCGGACGCCTTATCTCAACCAAAGCATTGCTTCAGAGGAGTAACGCAAGCAGCGCTGCGAGAGCGGGCGCGGCCTGTACATACAAAATTTTTCGGCTGGCGGTGGCTGCGCCAAAGAGCCCGGCGATCAGCACGCAGGTCAGGAAGAAGATGGCCACCTGAATACCCTTTTCACCGAGCCAGAGGCTCCAGAGCAGACCAGCCGCCAGAAAACCGTTATACAGTCCCTGATTCGCGGCCAGCACGCGGGTGTCGCGCGCAAAGTCGGGGCGCAGATTAAAGGCCTTGTGCCCTGTTTTGGTATTCCACAGAAACATTTCCAGCACAAGAATGTAGAGATGAATGAAAGCAACGACAGCGATAAGGACAGTGGCTAACATCGTGTTGTCTCCCGCAGGCAGAGGCAAAAAAAACGGGAACCCTCAGGCCCCCGCTCTTGTTTAACCCAGAAACTGGATTACATGTTCGCGATAATCGCGTCGCCAAACTCTGAACATTTCAGCAGCTTAGCGCCTTCCATCAGACGTTCGAAGTCATAGGTAACGGTTTTCGCGTTGATCGCGCCTTCCATACCTTTAACGATCAGGTCTGCGGCTTCGAACCATTCCATATGACGCAGCAGTATTTCATTAAATCAATCATGATGCATTGATTTTTCAATCAAAAACTCATAATTGGCGCGTTCATCACACTTTTTTGACCACAAGCTAACCTATTGATTAGTTACGATGATTTTTGGGTTTTGATAACCACTTTTTGGTTTTATTGATTAATCTCTTAATGGGTTCGCTACGCTCCTCCTTCTCTCCCTGCTCTATAATTTGAGTTTGAGACTTGGCTGGAGGTTTCTATGTGCGGACGTTTTGCACAAGCTCAAACGCGTGAAGAATATCTGACCTATCTGGCCGATGAAGTCGATCGCGACATTCCATACGACCCGGAACCTATAGGCAGGAACAACGTCTCGCCCGGTACCAAGGTGCTGCTCCTGAGCAAACGCAACGAGCAGCTGCATCTTGATCCAGTCCTGTGGTCTTACGCGCCCGAATGGTGGGATAATACGCCACTGATTAATGCGCGTGTCGAGACGGCAACCACTCAGACGTAAATATCAATGGTGCCGGCAGTATTTGTATCGTCCTTTCTCTCTACTTTGTTATCAGGCTGAACTTTCGCATCCTTATTCTGTTTCTCTGCCTGCTGCCGTAACAACTGTTCAAGTTGAACTCTGAGGCTTTCAATTTGCTTCTGTACTAGTGCAGCCATTTCTTTTTTCTGCTCTGGCGTCATCCCCTCTTCCGATGAGATTTTCCCAAGCTTTTCAGTCAGCACTTGAATTTGTCTCATGATTTTGGCTATTTTTGATGTTCCTTCCGGGGCGGAGTTGTTTAAAATGGCAGTTGAGGCATTCCCCTGAATTGTGACAGACATAGATTTCTCCTTTTAAAAAAGCACTATCGGCACGCAATAAAATATCTTTAATCGTATTTTTGTTGCATTAATCGTTTGATGTTAATATTGATTTCCTAGCGCCTGGCGTATCTCAGAAAGCTAAGCTTGTTGACAGGAGGCAGAAGGGCTAGACGTTCGGCAATAATTTTCCTCCTGACGCGGCCCAAGACATCAGGAAAATTTATCGGACCCTAAGCAGGTCTGAATATCTCGTCGTATATCGAGGCGACAACATTTCTCGCTTCATTTGCCACTGCTGCTGTATGCCCTGCCCGGCAAAATAAAGCGTTCCCTTTCCATCTTTCCCGTTCAGATAATCCAGAACTTCCATCAACCTCTCGCTACCAGCACGCGGCGCGTTCTCATCGAACAGGTTGAGCTGGGCCACGCCTTGGCTGAAAAAATCCCCAAGCATGATCCCTGCCTTCTGGTACCGGTGGCCATCCTTCCAGATTTTGTCCAGGCACTTTACCGCGGCGTTAATGATGTCGCGTGAATCCTGAGTGGGGGTAAGAAGCTTCATGGACGCACTGTTACCATAATACGGCTCGTTAAGCGCAAAGGGAGAGGTTTTCACGAACGCAGAGATAAAGCGGCAGTACTGATGTTCACCCCGCAGTTTTTCAGCACCACGGGCAGCATAGCTGCAGATAGCCTGGCGCATCTGTTCATACTCAGTAACGCGTTCGCCGAATGACCGGCTGCAGACGATTTCCTGTTTAGCTGGTGCAAACTCCTCCAGATCCAGACATGGTTCGCCGTTTCGCTTCTAAGTTTCTCTCTCGTTTCAAATTATGACTTTTGTAAATTATTCGCTTCAAACTCCAATTGAGTAGTTTTAATCCAAAGCCCCTACATGCAGTTCTTTGATTAGCCTTTTGATGCAACTAACTTCATCCATTAGAGCAAGGATGGCTTCATGGTGAAGGGCGGCGGCCACACCGAAGGTATCGACTGATTTTACATCCTCTATTTCTGAGCCATCTCGTAACGTTGTTTTTCCATATGATTTGACTGCTTCAGGAAAAACCTTCTCGACTTCCTGAGCTATGAAGCCATACCCGTGCGCAGGAGTATCGAGGCGGTCCCATTCGACGCCTCGAAGTTGCTGCATTTTCATAAGCGGCTCTGCGATTACCGTTACATTTTCTTTGATGCGCTTGTCAGATGCTGTTACCCAATTGCCTGTGGCAGCGCCATTTGAATGGAATACCCATGCAACAAGTCCTTCCTGATCAGACCCTTTCAGGCCCAATGTCACGTTATCAAAATTAGCCCCGCCGCCACGGGCCCCCCCGAATGTCCATTCCCCTGTATACCAGGTTCCTCTAAGAATGTTGACATAATTTCCTGTATTTGGGTTATACCCATTGGCAACGATCAGGCTGATTCCGTTATTCATCAAACCACCGCCACCATTATCTCCTGAACTGATGGCAAATCCGGGATTACCGCCTACGCCGGGCTGGACTGTAATTGGGCTCGTGATTTTCCCACCCGCTTTCTGATCGACGGAATTTAATCGTGAATCGTTACCAGCGGCCACTGTTCCCGCTGCTGTTCCAACATCCCTGGTAGAGCTGTTTCCTAAACCGAGGTTTGTGCGAGCGCCTGATACCGTTGTCGAACCGGTACCGCCCTGTTCTACAGATAGCGCTGTCGTAAGTCCGCTGAGAGAGGTGATGTCGCGGTTTGCACCTTTTGCCGCCTTGCCTGAAAGTGATGTTGTAATGCTATTCCAGGCTGGGCCCGTCCATGTTGTGCCATCTGGCAGGGTTACCGTTACATTTCCGGTTCCAGAAAAAATACTTTGCCAGTTCTGTTTGTCGTAATTCAGTCCACGCAGCGCTTCAGCACTTTGCGCCACCAGCGCAGCAGTGACCATGTTCAGCGCCACGCGCGGGACCGCTGACCAGGCCGCGCCAGATTGCGTTGGCCCGGTAAAGTTGCTGACCAGTATCAGTTGGGTATCACTATCTACCGTTTTTACTGGTAACGTGTACGGAACGCCGCCCACAGTAGAGACAATGAAGTCACCTACGGCAAGTTCGGTAGTAAAAGAGGTTCCGGAACCGCCAACAATAGCGGATCCATTTGTCAGGGTGAGGGTACCTGCCGACATAAAAGACTCCTGAGTGCAGATAATAAAAAACCCGCCGAAGCGGGTTCTTGTTTTGTTCACTTTGAACAGGTCGACCTGGTGAAGTTATTTTTGCTCACCCATCGCCAATTGAAGGGGTAGCCTGCCCTATATTCTGTCTGATTGGCTACTTTGCGCACATCGTAAATCTGTACCGACAGAACCTGACCTCCAATAAGTGCTTCTGCCTCGCATAATGGCTTTTGCTTTTGCAGAACTGAACCAGAGCAAGCAGAAAGAAATAGGCAAAATGCCATCGCTAACATTATTTTCGTCATTTCACACCTTGATTAGTTTTTATTAAGTGAAAACTAACGCAGCGGTACTGAAATATAAAATAGATATAACAGATCAATTAAGTGAATTTGATCGCTTAAAACGATCAATCATAGGCGGCGGTGTTGATAGCCGTCAAAGCTATTCCAGTCGTTGTCCCACCCGCAGCAGAACCGGTAGCCGTTGTCGAGGGCGCGGCATTAATTCTGGTTGATGAACCATTAAACCGACATCCAGAGTAGGCTGTGATATTCACAATAGTGGGTGGTTTAGTGTTATTGTTCTGGATGATCTGGGAGCCAAGAATAGCGGGTGCCACCGCATAACTACCAGGCAGAGTGATGTCAATATTAATTCCACCTGTCGTAGCTCCAGGCGTCCCAACAGTCACAAGGTCACTCAATATCCGACTCTCGTTTGTCAGAACCAACTTCCCGGTGGCATCCCAGATAGCAAATCCCCATTTTGGCAATGTCTGAGGATAAATAGCAAAGATGTAAGCCGTTAATGTATGTGCCTGTCCATAGGCATTGCTTGATCCAACAAGAATATTTCCTCCTGATCTGGCTGTAGTAACCACAGTAGGCTGAGCAGTATCACTCGTTTTGCAAAAAACCATCGCCGGATAAGAAACGTCCAGAGCTATTGTTGCAGATGCACCGTGATATGCCCCGCTTGCTACTGAGTTAACCACTACCCTCCTGTAGAGACAAAATGGCGTGGACTGAGGCGTAATAAAGGGATTTCCATTATCCAGAGCTATCAGTGCGCCATAATCTGCCATTATGCCTTCTCCACAAAAACTACGAGCTCACATTCAGAGGCTGGATAGTTTCCAATCCCAACGCTGTTTGCCGCGCCAAGAGTTATCGTATTTCCGCTGGCGACGATACGGCGCCCCACCGAGACCGCTCCCCTATCCAGAGAAACGACAAACCCGACCTTCATTCCTGCCGGAATGGTAAACGACCAGCTTCCGGAGTTTTGCCCCTCAGAAAGTTGAATACGTCCGACCACAGATACTGGCTTAATACCGTAATTATTCGGGTTACCATTGGCATCCCATGTCTGAATGCCCCACGTCATTAAAATACCCCTGTAAGTTTACCAATCTGTACGCGGAGGACGCCGTTCGCATCCCTGATGCTGTCAGTAACGTTCGTGGTCTTTCTTGCGCCCTGCCCGTCACTGCCGTAGTTTTCCCAGGCCCCCCCTTTGTCCAGTTTCCATCCGGCCTGTCCTGGGACGTAATTGTTGGACTGGATAAAGTTGCCGATTTTGGCATTGGTGATAGTCCCATCCTGAATAAAACCTGAACTGATAAAGACCTGGCCATTAACCACCGCGAACGGTGAATATTGCGTATTACTACTGCCACTCATCAGCACGAACTGATTAGCGTTAAAACCAACACGGGTAACTACCGGCTTCCCGGCCTCAGCAAGCACGGCAATCGACATCCCGGCGTTGTACATCACACCGTTTATCCTCACGCCTGTTTTGAGGGTGTAGATTGCAGAAGCACCGGAGGCATCGACGACGGCTGTAAGTTTGTCTTCCAGTGAAGCAGTGACGTCCTCTATCCGCGCCTGTACCTGCGTTGATAGTTCGGCCATTGCCTTATCCACCTCTGCAATAGTCGTTTTCACAACCAGGATATCGGCACGTACCTCTCCGTATTGCGCCCATTGATGTTCAAAGGTTCCATGATTGGCCAGCGCGTTCTGCATTGCAGCTTCAAGATTGGTATCAATATCGCTGGTCAGGCGGTCACCGTCGGCCGAGGTAAGGAAATCGTCTGCAATATCACCCAGATAATCATCGGCGTTATCGTTAGACATCCCCCTGATCCAGTCGGTATACCCGGACTCGTTACCCGTTCTGTCAACCAGCTGCGCGCGGTACCAGAATTCCTGCCCTGCTTTAAGGCCGAGCTGGGTGTATTCCGCAGATGGATAAGGCACATCTGAGAGCAAGAGTGGATTTGAAAAGTCACTGTTGGCCGTGTACTGGATTTCTGTTTTGATGGTATCGCCGGTGTTTGCCGGAAAACCCCAGTTCAGACGGATCCCCCAGTTAATGCCCGTGGCCGTGAATCCTACTGGCTTAGGCGGATTACCTACTTTGCCGGTCAGGATCTTCTCCTCTGAATATCCCCATCCTGAGGAAATTTCAGCGGCATTAATTGCGCGCACGCGCACCAGGTAGCGACCGGAATAAATCCCCGGGACGTCAAATGACGTGGTGGAGCTGCGCGGCATGTTCACCCAGTTTCCATCATTGCGGCGCCACTGCCCCTCATAGGCGATAGCATTCTGCGCCTGGTCCCAGCTGACGCGCATCGTTTCGACGCTGATATTCTGCTGAACCACAGAAAACGAGCTGATCACGATGTTAGCT
Source organism: Enterobacter dykesii (assembly GCF_008364625.2). Lineage (NCBI taxonomy): Bacteria > Pseudomonadati > Pseudomonadota > Gammaproteobacteria > Enterobacterales > Enterobacteriaceae > Enterobacter > Enterobacter dykesii. The sequence goes on along the minus strand of NZ_CP126604.1, from coordinate 1,747,008 downwards.
GGCGGTGACTGATTACCAGGAGGTATTACACTTATTGGCCGCTGGTCGATAATTGCGCCAGTATCGATACGGGCATATTTATCCGGATCGTGCCATGCAGCGGTGATCGAGAAGGTGCCATTATCGTTATCGCTTACGCTGACAACGCGGTACTGCTGAGCGTAAAGCTCGTCAGATTCCACCACCCAAACAGCTTCGGCCTGTGGCGTCTCACTGTATGCCGTGGTGACTGTGACTGATTCACCGTTCACGGCCTGAATGGTCCTGCTCTGCGACGCTCCGGAAGGTAGGTTGAGAATAAGGCGATCACCTGCTGCCGCATCTGCCACGCGGTCAAGTTTGATAACGCGACCGTTAACGGCGCTGATGCGGCCGCCCATAACCTTTCCGGAAAGCAGTTCGTCTGCCACGGCGATGATGTAGCCCGGCTGTGGTATGTTTCCATCCAGGCCGACATCGAACGAAACAACACGGTCTTTATTGTTGGTGAGGATGCCCCAGCGGCCTTTTCGGTTTGCTTCTGATTGCCGGGTGCATCCGATAGCCGTCATCTCCAGTTGATTAAAGCCGTAACGTGCCACCAGCGCCTGCTCAAATACGGGCTCCATCGCGTCAGCGTAGGCGTTATCCGGATCGGACCAGGATACCAGCGCTGTGGTGTATCGGGTTTTCGTGGTGCTGCTCGAATAGCTGAAGCGACCGTCAATAACGTTCGCGCGCGTATAGCTGTAATCAACATCACGTGGCATGTCAGCCAGGGCAACGATCTGATCCCCGCCCCAGTAAGTCATGCCGCGGAAGATAGCGGCAAAATCACGCAACACAGTGTAAGCGTCGTTACGGTCCTGAATATAGACGTTGCAGGTATAACGTGGTTCGGTACCGCTTCCGCCTTTCCCGTCCGATACCTGCTGATCGCAATACTGAGCGACCTGATACAACGTCCATTTATCGATGTTAGCCGCAGTAAGTCGGTTACCAAGGCCGAAACGGTCGGTAACCACCAGATCGTAAAAAATCCACGCCGGGTTATCCGTCCATGCCCATTTAAACGCCCCGGTCCAAGTACCGCTGTAGGTTCGGGTTTCAACGTCATAATTATCAGGAACGCGGATGACACGACCGCGAGGCTCACAGGAGATCTGCGGGATTGAGCCGTTAAACTGGCTGGAGTCGAATTCAATGTACAGCAGCGCGGTGTTCGGATAGCGCAACTTGGCGTCGATCACCTCAGTGAAGCTCTGCAGTGTCATCGTGTCGCCAGTCTTCGCGCTGTTAGCATCGGCTGTAATTTTACGCAGTCTGATGGTCCAGGTACTGCCAGCCTGAGGTAAATCAATTCGGTGGCTACGCTCGTAACCAGAGGTTGTTTTCCCGGTCACGCTGGTATTGAGTACCGTCTGCAATGTTCCGCCGTCAGTCTGCAGGTCAATCGCATAGTTGATCGAATAGCCGACCAAATCCCCGTCATCTTCCTGTTTAAACAGAGACGGCCATTTCAGACGCAGGCGCACTGCCGATAGCTGGGTGTTAGTGAAAGTACGTGTCCATGCGGTAACACTGGAAACTTCAGTACCCACGCTGATTTCGTTTTCGGTACCGGGAATGCCCTGAATGTAATTTTGCGCCTGCGTTCCCGCGCGAAACTCCCACGCCACACCGCTGAAGTTCTGTGAACCATCTGCGTTCTCAAGTGCGGTGCCATCGAGATAAATATCACGCGCAGTGAGGCCACCAGCAAACTCCCCCTCTCCAAGCGCGAGAAGGATTTTCGCCTTGGCTACTGACTGCAGATCATCTGGCTGTTCGGTAGGAGTTCGGGAACTGGAGCTGCCGCCCTTGCGGCCCTTTAACACTTTTTCAGTAGCCATATTGCGCCCATAAAAAAAGCCACCCGAAGGTGGCCAGAAAAAAGGTATGTTATCTACTGCTGATCTTCGACATAAATTCCGGCAGAAATAATCGCTCCGCCGATTCGCCTGCGACCGTAGAGAAGTGGTACCGGGTAACCCTGAGCCGCGGTGTTTGTCACGCCACCGAAAGCGTATGAAGCGCGGTTATCTGCACTCTGTTTGCTGGCCAGCCCGGTTGGCTGAGGAGAAAGCATTTGCACAACCCCGCCGACCATCATCGCTGCACCAAATTGTGCGACACCATACCCGGCTGCAGATAACGTACCTGCAGAAAAATAGCCAACAGCCACTCCGACAACGACCAGCACTGCGCCAAGGATTGTTTGTAATAACCCAGCTTTTTTACTACCAATGATTACCGGAACGATGCGGATAACGTCACCGGTAACCGGAAAGCCAAGATCATCCTCACCAATGTTTCTTTTACCCTTAAATACAGAGTATGTAAGCCCGCGACGCTGGCTGGAAATCATAAACTCCTCAAATCCGGGAATGGTCTTCGCGAGTGCGACACCGGCCTCGCTCACACGGGAAATCAGGCGATGGTGAACTTTACCGAAGGTTTTACCGAGCACGCCACCTAGCTCGATACGACTCATGACTTCCTGCATACTTCAACGCCCCTCAAATCTTTATAGCGAACGACTTTCATTGTCCGTTCCTGCCAGTAACCGCCGTACGGCACACGCTGGCTCAGATGTCCGTAAAGGTGGTGCAGCAGCATGTTGCCCTCAAGCAGGATCCCCGCGTGATTCCACTTATCGGCCTGGACCTGCATGATCACCATATCGCCTTGCCTCGGCGGTCCGTCGAACTCTCTGAAACCGCACTCGTACCAGCAATCCTGATAGAAGTTGTCCGGATAATTGTTTTCCCACCAGGGATAATCGACGCGGTAATCATGGAGCTCTATACCGTGGTTTTGGCGGAAATAGCTCATGACCAGACCCCAGCAGTCAAAGTGACCAAGCACAAATGGACGTTCCAGCAGCGGCAGTTCTCCGCGCGGCTGGATGGTACGTAAATCCCCCTCCGGCCAGCTCACGATGTGCCAGGGTAAAAGTGATGCATCGCATTGCGCTTTATCCAGTTCGCTTGGTTGCGTCGTGGCATCAGGGTGGCTGTGAGTGATGGCGATCACAGTTCCCCAGTCTTCAGCTGCTGCGTAGTCTTCCGGACAAAGGACAAAATTGTCCTCTGGCATCGCTGCAAGATTACGGCACGGGAAATAACGTTCAACGCGGCTTTTCTGAACCACGACGCCACAGCACTCACGAGGATATTCAGCTGCAGCATGCGCCATAATGGCATCAATGGTTTTCTGACGCATATCATCTCCTGATCAAAGACGTGCCCGGGAAGCCACCAAACGAGAGTTCATTATTTTCGCCGAACCGAAGTTTGCAGGCCGTCAGAGTGCCGCTGCATTCATCCAGGGACGGATCGCTGACCGGGTTATTGTTTTTGTCGAAATAGTTGGTCCCGGCATAGTCGCAGCCGTCGCCGGTGCGATACTTGTTCCGGATGCACCAGGTACAGAGCGAATGCAGCTGACGCGTCGGAATCATCAGTCCCTGCAGGTCCATCGGACTTGAAAGTGTGAATTCCACGGCCTCGTTTGTCTCTGCGCTTTTGGCATCAATGTAAAATACTTTCACCTTTTCCTGCGTAGGGTCTGCCGTGGGGTTCCCGCCTGGAAAATTTCGGGCATCAAGGTAGCTGGCCAACGTATCATGGATCGTGACCTTCGCCTGCAGCAGATCATCATAGGCAAGACAGAGCGCAGTTATAGAGCTGTCGAGGTTAGCAACCGATAATTTAGGCTGCGCACTGCTCCCACTGGTGGAAACCTCAATCCCCTCAATCTGGCAGGGCCACGCTTTATATTCCTGCCCCTGCCACCAGATGGATTTCGCAGGCAGTTTACTTTCATCCCCACCAGCAGCATCAATCTCTTCTGGTGTATGCGCGATATTATGCGCATGGAAGAAAAGCACATCTGACATTCCGAAGGCCGTACCATCGACAGAAAAAAGCCGGACTTCATTGCCCGGCTCGAGTTTTTGATAATCAGCATTAAGGCTCATGGTGTAAATGCCTGTTCAAACGTTGCGGTTACGGTTTCCACTTTTTTATTCAGGGTGACTCGCTGAAGGCTGTCAGCCTCAACACGCCAGAGGGCTAAATCACCACCAGGTGGAGTGAATGTGAAAGACTTGGTTTTATGCCTCCGCAGAAATGAATGAATCTCTCTGGCTATTACCGGATCGCCGGTGAAAGAAAAGGCATAATTTAGAACCTCATCGTTCAGGCCAGAACCACATACCTGCTTGTACCCATCACCGAACTGCGCCGTTCTGACTGTATCTTTGCTGCTCAGAGTGGGCTGGCTTGCTGCCTGAATCTTCCATGCAAAATGCTCTATAGCCATCATTTACCTCTGTTTAGTGGCATTCCAGATGATTCCCCCAGGCCTTGTTTCGCGTGCGATGCCTTCGCGGACCGAACGATCAACAACTTTCTGATAAGCCTGAGCAAGTGCACCATCGCCACTCTGTTGCTGCTTCGTATCGTTAGACTGCGTTGTAGTCACTGAAACGGGTGCGTAAACGTTAATCCCACCGATACCAGAAGCTGCTGCGCTCCCCCCGCCGACCAGACCACCGGAGGCATACCCTCGCATCAGCCGATAAAGATTGGCCACACCGATGCGGCTGGTTGACTCTTTGGTGAAGACGAACTCCCCGCGGTGAACGATACCGGCTGGCTCGTACTTGCCGCCGTGCCCGGTAAAGCCGCCTGCGTCAAAGCCCGTAGGGCGGAAAGACGGTACCGAAAATGACTGACCTGCAGATGCTGTATTGGTACCGCCACGCACCCAGCCCATTGCGCTCTGGATGGTGTAGGCCACCAGCAACTGGTTGATAACGGAGACAATCATTTTAAGGATCGAGCTGGTGAAGTCCCTGAAGCTCGCCTTCCCGGTTGTCGTCAGGCTGGTAAGCTGACCCGCCATCCCGCTGAACGTTGCCTGCGAAATCTGCTGTACCGAGCTGAAAACGTTTGTCGCAGAATCCTGATATTCGGCCCAGCCCTGTTTAGCCCCGGCCAGCCAGTTTGCGCGCAGGGCATCTTCAGCCTCGAACGTCGCCCTTTGCTCTTCCAGAACCTTTTGCTGCGCCTGAGGGGTGTACGAATAGCTTTCGCTGAGACGCTGCAGCGTAGTTTGTCGCCCGGCTTCCCGGGTGGATAACCACGTCAGCAAACCAAACATGAGGCTACCGAGCACACCAATGGCAGCCCATTGAGATGGTGAGACTTTATCGAGGAGCTGAAGTAACCAGAATCCGGTTCCCCCTCCAGATGCGCCGTATGCAATACCTGTCGTGATTTTTTCCATTCGATACATACTCTCACCTCGCTGAATAGCGGGTGTATGTGGAAATAAAAAAGGCCGCCAGATGGCAGCCTTATTAAGGACTATTTCGATTTATTCAAACAAGAAGCTATTTTTGTAATCACCTAATTTAATAACCCTGATTTCACTTTGGTCAAATTTTAATTCTACTGCCCTCGAGGGTACGAATTGATTTGATGAAATCATTAGTTGTGGATTAGTGTGTTGGGTCATCGAAAAAGATGTTCCGCCAAGATGTTTCAAGGAGATTTTAATTCGTGAGTCTGGAACGAAAAGAATCTTATCTTCGCCAGACACACGTGGCGTGATATCCAAAACGACCCCATCAACATTCCTGTACAGGCAATGTGCCTCTGCCTCGATCATTGAACTACTTTCCCACAGAACCCAGCCATAAACAGGCTCCCCACCATTGATTTCAATCATTTTTGCAACGTTATAATAGCATTCTTGCTCGTAAGGTTCGAAATCATCCGGTTTCGTGAAGGAATAATAACCCATTGCTAATGTTTGATTTGGTTCAATTTTCCCTACGATTTTTGAAGGGTTATTGCTCATGACAGATGGAGTTGTAGCCTCACCGGAATGAAAAAAACCATTGAATCCATTTAAAAAATGCATTTTTATCCCCTGTTTTGAATTTTCAGCTGTGTGGTGCAAGAGATAATCTATAAAAAATATGCCGATTCCACCAGTCGCAAAAAACACAGCATCTTCTTTTTTAGCAGTTCATAACATTTTTCTTATGCTTCGGTATTGAGTGAAGGGATACAAACGACGATATGACAGGGGTATTGATGCAATGCACCTCGCGAATACCCCTGTCGTATCGCCGTAAAGCAAAAGCCCCGACTGGCGGGGCTCTCGTCATGTTCAAATTGTCGCTTATGTTCGCTGCCATCGCGGCGCAGCTCTGCCAAGCATGAATGAATTATCTAAATCCCTGGCTAGTTTTCAATATATAAATAGAAGTAGAGCACGAAAAGTCAAAAACCAATCATTCAGCTCTGCTCAGCCATGAGTTTCCGCGTAGATAAAAAGACCTTCGCCCTGAATATCTCCAGGCACCAGCGAACTCGTTTTCTGGCCTCCCAATCCGTTAGCCACGGTGCGATAGACTGTAGTTCCCGCGTAATGTCTGAGATTTTTTTGCGTGTGGTGTAATACTGCAGACCGACGATATAAACCGGGTCATTTACATCAAGCGCCTGTAGCACTGACTGCTCGACAAAATCAACGTCATCATTTTGCATAGCTTCATCAATGATGCTGGTGGCGGGCTGTGGCCACAAAATGGCGTGAGCACGATTTAACGCCTGCGGCCCTCTGAATCCCTCTGCTCGAGCTTGTTCCAGTGCAGCTGTAAAGCGAGACAATGCCTTATCCGACCATCGCCCGCCCTTAAGAACATCCCAGCATGCATGAGCGCGAGGCAATCGTGGGGCTGTTCCACCGCTTACCCCCTCGCCCCATGTTGTCAGCAATGATTTAATCCATGCCGACTGAATACTTGTAAGAAGCATGCTTTTACCCAGCCAGCTTTTACGCGGCGCACTCGCTGCTTTACCCAGCGCTTCAATATGATTACGGCGTTGACGTGGTGTCATCCTGTTCGCTCCTTACGCCAGAACGCCGAGCGCGTAGGCCCGGTCCAGCACTCTAATGATCATTTCCAGCTGCGAGCCATATTTGCGCTCGAATGCCAGTCGGTCGTTATGCAGTTCGGTGTGATGCTTTCGGCAAAGTGGTATGGAGAAGATGTCATGCGCTTTTGTCGCCATGCCACCCTGCCCCCATCCGATTAAGTGATGTGGGTCGTCTGATTGCTGCTGGCAGCATTCACAGGGCTGTGTTTTCACCCAATTCAGATAATCGCGACTTTCCCAGCGAAGACGCTTTGGTCGACGCATGAAAGACTGAGGCGGCGCCGGATCCACCATCACCCCCACCAGAGGTTCGGTCAGCGCATCAGGCAGGTCAGCGGATGAAACTAATTCCCCGAGGATGCTGGTGGCCGATACTGAAGGCGTAATATCGCTTTCACGACCAATCCTGCTTTCTTGAGGTAAACGAAGCGCTTCACGAACGCAGGATTCTGGAAGTGCATCCGTAACCCCTTTACGAACTGCCCACCAGCAGAGTTCAGCGAGGGAAATCTCGCGGCTTTTGTCGATAGCGAGTGAAATACGAACCGAATCCAGAACAAAGGCAATTACATTTCTGCGTGCCAGCTCTGCCAGTGCTTCGGTACGCTGCTCTCGCAAGTGGTTATCACAATAGCCACAAAGCAGGATGGAGCCAGGCTCATGGTGCATAATGGTTAGTTCGTGGTAGTGGTAATCGCTATGAGCGTATTGGCAATCGCCGCCGCCGTACTTCAGCAACCAGTAATCAAGCCCGCTTATACCACCAGCAGCAGCCAGAACCTGTTCATTCAAAAAGAAGCTTCGCAGCTGCTCGTTTTCAGCCAGTGGCTGCCGCGCATCCGAAACACGACCAGTTTGACACCCGGCCATGCTTTCAGGCTGGCGCTCGATCAACACTCTTCCTGCGGTGAACAACTCCATCAGCTCTCTGCCCGGCTTCAACAGAACGACACCCAACTCTCTCGCAATAACAGGTTGAAGAAGAGCACGCATCACTCGCTCTCCCTGATAATAATTTGCCCATTTTCGCCCCAGAGCTTTGTTATCCTTGAATCCCAGATATGCGTGTCGTCCTCGAAGAGCGCATCCATCAGAGACTTCATCAGGTTATCGAGATCGGGTTTACCCTGATGGGGCTGCCCGTTCATTTCTGTGCGCTTCTTTTTGCTCCAGCTCTTCGGCATCGGAAGAACGAAGGTAACGTGTGAATTTGATTCAGGCATACAAATGCCCAGGAACCGGACGTGATCGCAAAAGGCCCTGTAACGCATAACTTCAGGGCGCTTCTTCCATTTGTCTGAACGCGTCATGCGTGGCTTACCCATCGGGAGGATGTTGTAGACTGTCACGATCACCCCCATGCCCGGGAACGCATACTTTGCGCTGTCTTAGCTGAGGATTTTTGCTGAGGTAGTAATGCGCTGACTATCCAAAGACGAGGGTCAATATCGAGGCTTTTCTCGACGGGGACGCCTTTAGACTTGTAGCGAGCCACCAGTTCATTGGCTTCTTCGGTTGTCAGCCCGGTGTGAGTGAACCAGCTTTTCTTCATGCCGCCTCCTGCAGGAGTGACATCAAAAGAAAATTGCTGGCCCTTTGAGGGGTCAGTAAGGGTTCATTCTGGTTTGATTTTTGCGCCATGGTTTCTCTCCAGTGGCGCAGCAGGCTAGGTTGTTCAGACCTTTAAAGAGATTAACACGGTTTACTAAGTTATGTTATACCTACTCAAGCATCTTTCTTGAGATGAGTCGGAGTAGTATGCTTGATAGCGATTATCACCCCTTATCTATCATAATCGGAATGCCTACCAAGGAATGTGACATGTTGGAGTTTATTCGCGACCTCTTCGCTTCTTTTCGACAAACTTCTCTTGAGAGAGTAAAAAGCCCTTTTTTAGGGGTGTTTGTTTTTTCTTGGATTGCATTTAATTGGCCAATGCTTGCCATTTTATTTTTCAGTAAAAAAGAAATTGAATCTAGAATTGAATTTATAAATTCTAATTTTGAAATAGGCTCATACTTGCTTGCACCTCTTTGCACCTCTGTTTTAATAGCTTTCTTATTACCACAAATAAATAAAATAATTACTAAAATCCAAGACAAGCCCAATTCTGAAACAATTGAACTAACTCTATCATCAAAAATCAGAGTAGCAGAATTGCAACAATCAATAGCAGAAATTGAAGCAAGAAAAAAATTAGCTGATAAAAAAGAAGAAAGATTTATTGAGGAAAGCATAGAGTCAATAAAAAATGAGAATAGCAAATTAAACGACCAAGTCTTATCATATGAGGTTGAAGTTAAAGATCTTCAGGCTAGGTTGAGTGACAGTAAGGCGGAGGAAAATAGCCTGCGAACATTACTTCGCTCAGAAAAAGAGTCTGTTGCGCAGAGTGAAAATGTTCGCAAGCAACTTTCAGATATAAACCTAAATTTAAACTCAACCATAAAGGAACTTGAACAGAGTATCGAGCACGCAAAAAGTGACATCAAAATTCTTACCAAAGACGTATCTGAACTTCGCATTGAGAAAGAAGCACTAGTTAAGAAAAATGAAAACTTAAGTGACCAATTAACAACACTAGCTCATGAATACCAAGGTATTTTTGAAATTAGTATAGTTGATAACATTCCACATGTAGAACTGACGAAAAGGGCAAAGAGGGGCTTACATAACATCAATAACTCAATGCTTTATGGTACTCTTGATGAGATAGTAACCAATAAACTGCCGATTGTTGAACATAATAATAAAGATTGAGTTTGAATAACAATGTTTGGGAGTGATATAAATTTCAATTCAGATACCTTTACTTTCTGCGCCATCACTTAAGTGAGGGCGCAGTCCGTTGCTATGAATACTAGCTCAATGATACCCACTTTTTGCTATTCGATAACCAGCCCGCTCAAGCATCTGCGTAAAGAGTGTCGGTGTTCCTACCATCTCATCATCTTGTAACGGCATGAACGACACCTCGTCGCCTCGTCGGTACATGAGTGCGCGCCCACTGTCAGGAAATGAGTGCAGTCTCGCAACAATAACCCCATCGTGGCATCTAATAACCGCGTAGCCCTTACTAGGTAATTCTTTTATCCGTTTCAACACTATCCCTCCACACTGGAAAGTCATTGCATGCTGTATCAATAAAACCAGTTGTCTGCACTTTCCCAAGTCTTCTGGATGATTTCATCAACCATCTGCTCAGCTTCTTTCTCACCACCGTAAACATTTAACCAATTGGAGCCTGCACGGCGTATGACCAGGCTGCACTCAGCGAACTGATTCTGGAGCCGTTTAACAGTTCTTTTTCCAGTGTCGGAACCACGCTCTGAGGAAGTTCTTGAGCAAGATCAATGGGTAATTCTATTTTCATCGTTGTCTCCACCGCGATAACTGTATATCCATACAGTACATCGCAAGATAGTTTTGATCAACGCTTTAACCGCACGAAATGGTAAACAAAAAGGATCTAATCAAAAAATAACCACATCAAGAACCACATGAAAAATAATATATATCAATAATTTGATTCATTTCGCGACGATACTGATAAACATGTATACTTGTCGCGCTTTTAAGGCAAAGTGGTAAACTACTTGTTCGTCCGGGACACATAGTATTCTTTTTAAAGAAACCAGAAGTGAGTGTGAGCTGTGAATGTAAACCTCTATCATTTGATTATAGACTTTCAAAGCCATGTTGAGGACGCTCTAAAACTAATGTATCGCTCCGGTATTCAAATGCCGTCCTCTTGCAATGAATGGATTGATTATGACATTCCATTTTCAGGTGAGTTAACAGATGGTGTGAAATATTTTAAACATGGTGCTGGATGTCGAGTAGATTTAAACTCTGGAACTGTTGATTTTGATTTCGGTGAACATGGTGAGATAGGTGGATTTAACTCTTGGTGGTTAACTGCATTTGCAGGTAGTAGATTACCCATATATGGCTTTAGTAATTATAATGATGTAGATGATCACTTAAAGCAAGAATTAGAAAAAGGACATTTATCGCCTTTGAATCAAGGTCTGTATTACATTGCTAACGCTCCATTAAAATATGCTTTAGATATAGACGCTCGCGCCCCTGAGGATAAACTTCCTAGCCGTAATCAAGATCATGTTTTAACACTGCAGATTCATTATTTCGAAACGGCTGAACTTATGTTGCGAAATTACAATAAACTCAAACAAAAAATGAAAAAAAATGGATCATTAATTCATCGTGATGAATTTGACATGCGAGTTTATCTTTTTACTTGGTTAGGTTTCTTAGGTGTGGTCTGCGAGGGCTTTCGTAACCTAAACATGCGAATCTTATTGGCTAAAGAGCGCCCCAATGAATTTAAAGAACTTATATCAATTTCAGACAAAATTGGAAAGTTGATGAAAGAAAATTCGAATTCACTCAGAATTTTTAGAAATAATGTTTTTCATCTCAGAGAAAACACAGAATCCGTGCGTCAATTTTTTGATGCAGAAGTTAATCGTATACAATGGGCAAAAGACTTACAAGCGGCACTTTCTGATTTCTTTTCGAATTATCGAGTCTTTTGTGAAGTACATTATTTAGTTAACGGGCGGAATGGCGAGAGTGATTTTATAAGAGAGAAATTAAAGCGCCAGAAGAAATCAAATTTAAAATTACGCTGAGGAGCTTATATTATTGCGGAAGAAAAACGATATATTCTTCTCCAATTTTCTCCACAGGGTATGAAAATTTATTTTCGAACATACCGAAATTATCTTTAGAAAAATAACCAAAATACCCTTGCGAATCAGCGGTATCAGCGAGTTAGAAGCAATCGCAACTTATTTCTTCATTACCTTTTTTGAATGTTACTTTTCTCATTGTCATAAATTGCGTCCTCTGGAAGCTAAATTGATAGCATTCGATACAATTAATTTTTAAGTTATGGCCTCGCATAACGAGGCCATTGATTTGGTGTGGGTTAGGAGGCTACTCCCGGCGACTGTTAAAGGCTTACGGCTGATAGTGTTCCTTGGGTTTATCGGTTACTGATGATGTTCCCACAGCGCCGCACCGCACACAGCTAGGATGAACACAAGTGTTCCACAGTTTTTTTTCATATTCACATCCTCAATGTTGAAAAAGCTAATGATCAGACGGTTAAGCCAATCACCGATCGTTACTAAGGATGAGAACACACCTAAAACCAGTGCCCAAGTACCACTAACAGGAGCTCCGTAAGTCTCGAACTCTTGATTAAGTATATTGATACCAAAATAATATCTCTTTCTCAATAGAGTTTTGCGACTGTTTAATGCCGGATGCCACCAGCATTTAGAGGTTGGTTTATGCGCGGGTGCTCCCAATGACTTTGTGGATCTGATAATCCCGCCAGTTCTGGCGGCAAACTTCGATGATACCGGACTTCTTGCGAACCACCGGTGATGGCTTAATGCATGTTTCCCCGCCTGGCTGCATCACGTACACCGGGTGGTGTCGCTGACCGATGTTCTTCGCGGCGCCAGCAGAAACGAGATGCTCCAGTAGGCGACAGGCCTTTTTGCTGTCGCAGCCCAGCAACTGGCGAACTTGCCGCGGGGTGATCTCGCCGCCGTGCTGAATCGCGCGAAGGATAATCCTGAGCTTATTGCTCGCCATAGTCATACCCTCCCCGCCTGGCGCAGACAGTCTTTACGGCGCTTGGCAATACGGGCTACTTCAACAGCGCTACCGGCGATACCAAACATGTCCGAATATACTGCTGCTGCTCTTCGCCAAAGCCCCCTCTCCTCTAGCTCCTTCGCTTTCTGCTCGGCGGCCTGCATCCTGACCGGATCACTTTTTTCAACCATGCACGGGAGGATTACGTCTGGAATATCTGCGTGCGGTACCGCCCTGTATGTGTACTGAACGCTGTTACGTGATCGAATGATCACGCCTTCGTCACTGAGCTCACGCAGCAATCTGCCAGCTGTGCCGCCAGCCAAGTCCAACGCATCGGAAACATCGCCTACGGCGCAGTTCGGTTGGTAGCGCACGAATACCGCTACCTGTTCTTTTTGGGTTAATGTTTTGGTCATTGGTCAATACTCGATTAGTTGGTTAAACCTGCCGCTTTACGGCGTTGGTACTCTTCCATCAGTAGCTGTGCCGGAGTTGGCCCTGCCGGATGCTGCGGTGCAGCTAGCTGCCGACGGATTGGTGGAACTGAAAGCCCGTTGCTTACGTGCTTCGTCCATTTGGTTAATAACTTCTCTGCCAGTTTTTTAAGTTCCCCCTCGGTCATCTGACGCTCAACACCAGTTCTGCGCATTTCGATACAGATGTGATAGAGCACCGGCTGGGGCCAGGGATATTTGTCACTACCCGAAAAACGATACGACTCGTTACGCCAGCGACGGTATTCACTCATCACCCGGTCAGATGTCAGCCCGAACGGATTTGCACCACTATCTGAAACCAGCGAAACGAACTCAGCAAGATCCGGGGGCCATGTGTTACCTACCGCGCAACGGTCCATGCATTGCTGACAAACCAGTTTGATCTGGCTCTCAGTCATCGAACCTATCTGAGCTATCCACAGGGCCGTGGGTTCTGCCCCATTCTTCTGCGTCCAGCGGTTCGAGAAGATTTCCCCCATCACCTGCCATAACCGCCACGCTGTCTCTGCCGCCATCAAGTCCGTTCCGGCGTCGCCACTCTGCGTGTGCTGACTGTATTTGCTGAACAGCTCGGGATGCTGCTGGCTGTGGTCTAACTGATGCATTCTCGGTACCTCCCGTTTGTGGTGCTTTCAGAACCTTTGCGCGATCCAGGTGGCGAGAGAACTTCTGCTCCCACTGAATTTGATGAAACACTTTCCCTTCGGCTTGCCAGTAAGCGATGAAACTGCTCAGCTCGGCTTCGATATTTATGCCTGCCTTGAGCGGCATGCCCCACAGGTTTGCCTGTCGTGCAAAGTCGGCTGTTGGCTTCCAGTCTTCAAACATCCGGAATTTGCCGAATGGCTGCTGTTGCCCAATTCCGATACCTGGCTGATCCGGATAATCAGGAATAACAGGTTCGACCAGTTCTCTATGTGTGGGGTTTAGATCTTTATGGTTCCTTGGTAGATTCCGTGTCCCGTTTTTGGGACTGTTTAAAGGGAAAAACGGCACTCTTTGGTTAAAATATGAACTGTTAACAATCCCGTTTTTGGTACCCTTATTTCCTGAAATAGTCCCGTTAATGGCACTGTTTGTATTAACAGTTCCGTTTTCGGTACGGTTCAAATTAACCGTCCCGTTTTTGGGATCCTTTAAAGAGTTCCGGTTTTGGATCTGTTCGGCATCGGGTATGCTTTCCTCAACACCAACCAGCTTGTACACAGGAATTTGCTTTGTCCTGCCGCGCCGTTCACCTGTGTCGACAACCAGGCCGATTTCCTGCAGATGCTGCAAGCCTGCAAGCACCGTCTTTCTGTCCATCTCAGTAGCCTCTGCAAGCGCAGCGACGGACGGGTAAGCGCACAAGTCAGCGCCGCACATATCAGCCAGCCAGGTCAGGATCGCCTTACTGGAGGATTTTCCGGTCTTAACTTTCTTGGCCCACCGCATTGCATCAATGCTCATGAAGCCTCCGGGTTGAATTCATTGGTCAAAACTCGATTAAAAAAATTGCGGCGCTACGGCGCTGATGCTCGCCAGTAGTGGTCCCGCCGCGTCAGCAGGTAACATGTTGAATAAAGCGATTGCCGCTTCGCGGATCTCCTTCTCAAGCTTTTGCAGCGGTGCGCCCAGCAACTTCGCCTGATGTGCCTCACTGCATTCTTTGATAGCGCTCGCCACCAGCTCGGCTTCCGTTCTGGCGTTACTGAGTCCATGCTTTCTGGCGATCTCAATGGGCATAGCGGCGACGATTGCCCCCGACAGTTGCATGATGTATGCGGTGTATTTTTCCGAACCACCTTCGTTTTTCAGATACCGGAATAAATTCTGCTTGTTGACCGCGATACCGCGGCCCCCTTCCTTCGCCCACTGCTCAGCCACCATCTGAGCGATTTTCTCCTGCGCCTGGCCGGGCAAAGTGGATTCCCACTCCCGAACTGCAACCTGTATTGAACGGTGCTTAAAGCAATCTCGCCGATGCGCCATAAATTGATTTTGAGTTTTCAGCGGTCCGGCCAGGCGTTGGTTATGATGTTGATATGTAGCTGACTGCATGATTAAGCCTCCTTCTGAGGTAAACCATCTTTTGGATTGGGATAAAGATCAGGTCGTAATTCATTAGGAGTAACTTGCCAATCGACGGCCTTACTCACTTTGAGCACCAGTTCTCCGGGAATTTTGTTTTTGAACCAGCCGTTTACAGTTTGGGCTCTCCTTTTCATCCGGCGTCCTAGTTCAGCCTGACTGCAAATCGATAAGAGCTTTTTTTGAATTGATGTCTTCATCATTTGTTCTCAGTAGTTAACGATGAGTGACAATAAAACAAATTAAATCGATATCGTCAAATTATTTCGATAGTAAGAGCTACAGAAAAAATCTGTATAATTGCTGATAACTAGATGAATTGGATGAAGAGATGAACTTCGGTAAGAGATTGCAAAAGGCCATAAAAGATCTCGAAATATCACAATCTGAGCTGGCGCGCAGACTGGGAGTCAAAGCTCAATCTGTTAATGGCTGGTGCAATTCTGACATTTTACCCAGATCTGAAATACTGAATCTTCTTCCCGCTGCGACTGGGTATCCACTCTCATGGTTCTTCATGGAAGATGGTGAGACCCTCGAAGAGCACGATCCCTGGTCACCAAAACCACAAGTTAAACCTTCAACAGAACTTGAAGAAAGACTTCTAGAAGCATTCGAACAATTGCCAACAGATGATGAAAAAGAACGAATTATCAAGATTATAGACCTCAGACTTGAAGAGCTCGATAATTTTGCAAAGACTTATCTGCAGAAACGTAATCTGATACCGCCTACCAAATAGCCTTTCTTTTAATTAACTCTCCTGCTCGGGTCATCAATGACCAGGCGTTCTTTCGCACCATGCTATCGATTTAAATTGACATGTATCGATTGAATTGATAATAATATTTCTATCGAAACGTGTCATCGAGGCAGGACGCCCACGAAGTAGCTGCCGGCGGCATACGAAACACCGGATGAGATGACAAGACAATCGCGCAGCAGGTTTACCGTTCCGCCAGCCTGGCGTTAAAGGCACACAGGAGTTAACCATGATCGATTTCGCACGCAAAAAAGCTGGCTGCCAAGCCGTTCGCTTAAATCTGTTTGAAGTTCTGGTCCGTAAACTTTGCTATTTACTGGTCCAAAAAGGCAATCCAGAGCTAAAAGCATGAGCTCGTTCTTTGCCCTGATCGTTACCGTCTGTGCCCTCACCGGGGAATGCTCAGACATCATGCTCGGTGTATACAAAACCGAATCTGGCTGTGATGCAGCTGCCAAAGAGCAGCACATTAAAGGAGTGTGTTACCCATATAAACCGGCTGGAGACCAACAGCCTGCTTTCAAGTTTTAATCGAGTTATGACCAATGGCTGCTACCAGCCCCTAAAAGCACAAAACCCGCGTAAGGCGGGTTAAGTACCCGGTCAGCCGACCAAAGCTTTCCGGAATCGAGTTTTGACCAATGACCACTACCCAAGGCGGCAATCACTAGCTGCGGGTATCTTACAACCAAAATTAAGGACCCGATATGGAATTCTTTCATTTAATCAAGGCAACGCAGAAATCCGGCAAAGAAGATGCCGTTATCTGGTTCACGGCTAAATCAGAAGCACGAGCCAATTTGCAGCTGGATGTAGAGCTGGAAGATGCTGGCATTGAAACCGGCCGGGGCAAGGATTATAGCAAGCCTGTCCGTACCGATTTCCCTGTTTACAACGACCTGCCGGAAGAAAGCACAGTAGATTACACCTGGTGCAAACGCTACGAACTGCAGGACGATGGACGCACCTGGCTGCCAAAGGCTGGTGCTGGATCAACTGAAGCCGTGGACAACACTGCCGCACCGGAACCGACCGTTAAAGTCGAAAGTACCGTCGAGAGTGTTCCTCTTGAAAACCGCACTCCAGCGGTCCGTTTTGCCGTCCACATGACCAGCGAAAAATACCAGTCACATATCACTAAAGAGCAGCAGCTGGCTGCCAGCGAAATGTCACTGGATGAAGGCAATACCTATCTTCAGAACATGCTGCTGGCGAAGAACAACATCCCTGAAGTTGCCGAACTCAGCCTGAACGCTGAGTGGAAACTGGTTCAGGCGATTAAGCAGGTATTCGCGCCAGATGAAGCGCACGAAACTGAAGATATCGCTGCATTCATGGCTGACTGGGCTAAAGCAGATGCCAGCGTTCACAACCAATTAGTTGAAGACTGGCGCAGTGGCAAATTTACCCCTCTGAAATCTGAAAGCACCAGTGACACCGGGGTTATAGCAGGTCAGGGTCTTGAAGCTGATAACGGTATCCAGATTGACAAGAATGATGACGAAACCACACGTTATCCAGTCGTTCGCATGCCCTTCCGCAAGCAGGTACTCGCCCAGTTCACCTGCGACGAACTGCGCCACCACTTAACCCGCGAAGAATACGAAGGTATCAGCGCGCTGGAGATGGACACTGACAATAGCTATGTCCAGAACCTGCTGCTGGCGGCAGAAAACTGCGAACAGGTTAAGGGTTACGACACCAAAGACCTGTGGCGCTATACCGACGCCATTCGCAAAGTGTTCAGCCAGGAAAAGCGTCACGAACTCGCTTTGGTTCTCCGATTCACCAGAATCTGGGCGGCGACTGATTACATTGACCGCGGCCTGCTGGTAAAAGAATGGGCCAAAGGCAATCGCGTTGCAGAAATACAGCGTACTGAAAGCGGTACGAATGCTGGCGGAGGCAACAAGACCGACAGAAACCCTGACCTTAAACATGATCTCGACACTCTCGATTTAGAGATTGCGCTGGCCACGTTACCAATGGATTTCAACATTTACGATATCCCTGGTGGTGTTTTCCGTCGGGCTAAAGAGATTGTTAGTAAGAAAGAAAGTCCGTTCAAGGAATGGTCTAAAGCCCTTCGTGCAACCCCGGGAGTTTTGGATTACTCGCGTGCGGCTATCTTTGCACTTATCCGTAGCGCTCACCCAGAACATTATCTGTATCCGGCACGTCTCAGCGGATTCATTAACGCGAACCTGACTGAAAGCGATCATTCTGCACCATCAGACGAAACTCTTGTTGCGGCACGCCATAACCCGGAGGTGAGCTGGACAAACGAGATAGTGACTGATTCTGCTTTTGAAACTGGCGGCCAGAATGAAGGTGCGCAAGTCGACGGCGGCACGCTGCCGGTTCTCGAAAAAGTTGGTAATGGTCTTTTTTCTATTGAAGGGCTGGCCACCAGCAACGCTGTAAATGTCCAACAAAATACCGCGGCGGAGTACGTTGATAATGTGCAGATGGAAGAAACTGGCAATGATGAAACCCCGGACGGTGCTGCGTTATCAGAAGGCACGGAAGAAACTATCTCAGGCGCAAGCACTACTGAGACTTATAGCAGCACAACTGCCATAAATAATGATTCCGGTCATCATAATTATACCGACCCTGAAATGCTCTATACACACCTTATGATCGACATTGAAGCTTTTGGTAAAAAAGCTGATTCACCAGTCGTATCTATCGGGGCCGTGTTCTTTGATCCATCTACAGGTAATACCGGATCGGAATTTTACAAAGTTATTAGCCTGGAATCAGCCATGGCCAGCGGCGGAGTTCCGGATGCATCTACCATTATCTTCTGGCTAAAAGCTTCGCCCGAAGCGCGCTCTGAGTTGGTAATGGATGACGCTATTCCGCTCGATGATGCATTACTGCAGCTAAATGAGTTTATAGGCGAGAATGCGGTTAACGGCCCTGATTCTGTTCAGGTCTGGGGTAATGGTGCCACTTATGACAATGTCCTGCTTGAGGCATCTTATGACCGTACGGGGATCCCCTGCCCATGGAAATTCTGGAATAACCGGGATGTAAGAACCATTGTCGAGTTGGGTAAAGCCGTTGGCTGCAAGCCTCGCTATGAGATCCCATTTGAGGGAGAACCTCACAAGGCTATTTCGGATGCTCTTCATCAGGTCAAATACGTGTCAGCAATCTGGCAGCGTCTGACTGAACACTGATTTTTTAATATCAGAAAATGGCCCTGATATGGGCCATTATGAGGTAAATCACATGCTTCAAATGCTGACTTTAGAAGAATGGGCTGCGGAAAAATACCGGAGTAATCCTCCAAGTCTGAATACTTTACGCCGATACGCCAAAGAGAGCATGTTCACTCCCCCGGCCACCAAAGAAGGAAGATACTGGCGGGTAAGAGAAGATGCCGAGATTACAGGTAATTTAACCCAGCCCGTTATTAAAAAATCTGATTCTCCTATGCTTCAAAGGATACTGTCTGATGGCTGCTCGACCACGTAAAAACAACGTCAAGATACCTAATCTCTATCCGCTATACAGTCGGAAGGTAAATAAAATCTACTGGCGTTATAAGCATCCTGTTACTGGTAAATTTCACAGCCTCGGAACTAACGAGGCTGAAGCAACAGCAATAGCAATCGAAGCTAATGAGCGACTAGCTGAACAGCGCACCAGGCAGGTTTTGGCTCTCAGTGACAAGATCGCCACCAGCAAAGGAAAGGCGATAACAACAAATACGTGGTTAGATCGTTATTGGAAAATTCAGGATGAAAGACTGGAGAATGGTGATATCAAGCCGAACACTCATAAACAAAAGGCTAAACCAGTAGCCCTACTTCGTGAGAGCGTGGGAATGAAATTGATTTCATCCGTCGATGTTCGGGATGTTGCCCAGATACTGGAGTCCTATGTTGCAGAAGGTCAACCGAGGATGGCCCAGGTAATCCGCTCTGTTTTGATCGATGTATTCAAGGAAGCCCAGCATTATGGCGAGGTACCGCCGGGTTATAACCCGGCTCTTGCGACAAAACAACCGCGCCGGCGAGTTACCCGACAACGTCTAAACCTCGACGAATGGCAAAAGATTTTCGCGATAGCTGATGCCCGCCATCAATACATGGGCAATGCAATGCTATTGGCGCTCGTTACAGGTCAACGCCTTGGGGATATTTCCAACATGAAGTTTTGCGATATTTGGGATGACCATCTGCATGTCGTTCAGGAGAAAACAGGGAGCAAGCTAGCGCTCCCTCTATCCCTAAGGCTTAACGCGATTGACTGGAGTTTGAGGGATGTAGTTGCACGTTGCCGTGACTATGCAGTGAGTCCATACCTAATCCACTTCTTTCGGGCAACCTCAATGGCAGAACGAGGTGCCCAGGTAAAGTCGAACACAATAACAATGAACTTCAGTAAGGCTCGTGATAAATCAGACATAAATTGGGGGGATGGCACGCCAGCTACTTTCCATGAACAACGCTCGTTAGCGGAAAGACTATATGAGATTCAAGGGATAGATACTCAGAAGTTGCTAGGTCATAAGTCACCGAATCAAACGGCTCGATATCATGATGATCGGGGTAAAGATTGGATTAAAATACTTATATAAAGGAGCATGCACTCCTTTATATTTATTTTTTTAAAACCCCATCGGATTGCAAAACATCTTACCAATTAATTAAACATAACGATTAATATCTTTTATAAAGAATAGATTTTAGACTTAAACTTTTATCTTAACCCATTCAGATAAAGATTGCATTTTATTAACCTTTATCTAACGCTTTTTTTAAATAATTTCCGAACGCATCCGCAAATAACCTTGATTATTTCGACATGCACTAACAACATAAAACCTTGCATGAACAAGTAGTTGAAAATTGTTAGAGAAAAAATTTCAGTAATGATAACCGCTAAGGCAGCACCAATCAATCCGAACCTTAGAGAAAAAAAATAAGAAAGCACCAAACTAAAAACCAAAACAAATATAGTTTTATATAGCAAAAATCTATATCCAGAAAGCTTAACAATTATTTTCGATGAAGCCATTCCAAGTGTAGATAATAATGTTGCAAAACATAATAAAATGCAGGGCGCTATAGATTCATTATACTCACCACCATATATGTAGAAGATTACATAGCTTATCAAAAACGTCATCAGAAATATTACCGGAATTGACAGTAAAATGATATTCAAATGCAGTCTTGCACCAAGATTGATTATTTTTGATTTGTTTTTCTCTCGAAATATTGCCGGTAGACAAGAGGTTAGCAACGATAACAAAATGAAATTCCAACTAGTAGCAAGAGTTTGAGAAACTGAATATATGCCGACATCATGATCCCCATACAAAAATGATATTACAAGTAAATTCAATCTCGGATAGATTGATGCAATAACAGAAGGAACAACGAGAATACTACCCGCATAACTCAGGTAAAAAAATCTTTTTCTTAATGCTTTATATTTTATTGTCACTTTACTTTTATATTCCTTCCGGAATATAAATAACTTCAAAAAGTAAGGGGTAGCGCTTATAATTATAAGAGGCAGTCCAAATAAGATAACCGGAGCTTTATATTTAACCATTAATGCTCTGACTACTAAACCGAAAATAAGTCCGGTTACGTTTGCAAGAGCATTCATTCTAGAGTTCAGCAATGACTCATTAAAGCTTGTATATGTATCAATTGTGTAAAAGTAATATGCCAAACATATTGACAGCACTAACACCATACCTGTTAAATCCATTTGCACATTTAAAATCATGATGCAAGTACATGCAAAAAATATAAATACCGCACTCCTCAATATGAATATAGGCAACATTAATTGAATGCCGCCCAGTAAGTTTGTGGTTATTCTTTTATAGAAAATACTATCGCTACCAAAAACCGCGGCAACTTGAATAATTTGAAAAATCGCAGTTGCGATTGCTATTTGCCCAATTACTACAGGCCCCAAGTATTTAGCTACTAAAGCGTTTATAAAGAAAAGACCAATTATGCCTATTGATTTTTCTGTAATCATCCAAATGATATTTTTTTGAGTTTTAGTTAACACCTACTCAACCTCTTTTATATATTTATTTCTCTTCATTATCTTTATATAGTAAATCTATGAATTGCGTAATATCCATGCTATCTTTATTAAATAGCATAACGTAAACAACAGCAACTATCAGTATCAACAAGACAATACATGAAAGTAGAAATAACATATTCAATCCTCTTTTTAACATTGAATTCAAAACCAATATAATTCAAAGCAGAATGAGTAGACTAGTATAAATATCGCAAAAAATAGAATTGCAGAAGTGTTTTTTAGCAAAACTCAAGCATGGAAAACATTAGTATGCAAACTATATATTATAAATAGTTATAAAATAAATTGTTAGCACCCTACCAAACAATCAACTAACACAAAACACACATCCTCATGAATATTGAGAATGATAGGTTGATAATATTTGACGAACCCAGCACTAACTGCTGCTAATTTAACTCATAAATAAATTATGTATAATTACACAAGAACATATTTAAATTTAAACTTGCCATCTCCTAAAAAGATCATATGATTGCCTAACATCAAACTTTAAGAATGAAAATAATAGCAGAGGCATTAAATCATGTTTGACCATATCTTAGAGATTGTTGAAGCTTCTAACAAATTTATACGCATTTATGCGTCAAATGGACAGCAGATACACAGCACACTCAATAATAAACCACATGTTTACTTTCTCACCGAAGGTAGAGTAGATATTTATAGGAAAACAGACGATATTTTAATTTTCACTGTATATGCACCTTATATTTTAGGGTTATTTTTTATGTTCGAAAAGAATGATTATCATTATTTCAGAGCTTCGACGGATGCAGCCTTTACAGCAATACCAACTATAGAACTGAACTGCCTAGCTGATAGTAATAATTTGTGGAAACATTTTTTCTTAATGACTTGTGAAATCGCTTCAAACTTTTTCAAAAGGGATCAAAGATTTTCATCAAAAAATGCCTACGATATTATAAAAAACAACTTAGAAGCTATATGGGAATTACCAGAAAATGAAAGATCTCAAATTTCAGTTTTCAAATTTATTTTATCTAGAAGTACAATATCTCGTAGCTCCTTAAATAAAGTTCTAAAAGACCTCAATGATGGGGGGTATATTAAAATTCACAGAGGAAAACTTTTAAACATTAAAAATCTACCGCTAAAATACTAATCACTTAGGCGGCAGAAAAATCTTTCTCCATAATGGTGTTGTTTCTGATGCAATACTCTTCTTTTCGTTTATGCGATAATTAGCATAAAGACAATAGATTGAGAATGGAATCAATACCATTATCGATAAAATAGATATTGTATTATACATGCTCATAAACCCCCTCCTTTGTTGCCAGAGCATACATATAAAGTTCATGTCTATTTTTTAAATTCAACTTTTGCAAAATATTACGTCGATGTGTGCTTATTGTCTTTTTTGTTATGTTAAGAATAATTGCAATGTTGTCATCTGTTGTTCCTTCAGAAAACAAAGTGAACAAAAGAGTCTCTTGTGATGATAGTTTTTTAAAATGAAGCATATCATGAAAGTCATTTTGGTCTGTTAAATCATTAAAACACTCAATGTATTTATCCAAGTCGTAATTACATGGTAAAATCAAAGTTTTTTCTGGTCTGTATTTTGAAACTGCATAACAATGTAAAAAGTTATCTGTAATAATAATATCTTGAGTATGATACTTATGATAAAAAATAAGTGTTGGAAGCTTTGTGGTTTGCTCAACGTTATATGTATAAGATTCAAAAACTTTTGAATCTTCAATAAGTTCCCTGATGCCGTGATATAAAAAATAATTGTCAGTAATAACGTATATTCTTAATAATTTTTTAGAGATCATTTTATTCACCTTCAAAATCAAAACAAATATCCTATCCCAATGATGAAAGTATTTATTTCTTTGTTATCAATAATTCCCAATTCATATCCTGAATTTAATTGAATGTTGTCTGTTAAATTGTAAAAAAAACCAGCACCAAAAGCAGCTCCGTAAACCTCATGTGTTTGATTAGGTTTCATTTTTGAGCCAGAAGCAAGACCAGCAAGCCCATATAAGTTTATATCTTGCGTAATGTTAAATGCTATACCCGGCATAATAGATGCATATTTATTCTTTAAATAAGAATATCCAGAGCCGCTGGTATTCTGTATATAAGTGCCTGATGCGACCAGTGCGAAATCATTCATATCGTGTCTAAACATGATATTCAATCCATGCATATTTTCCGCCCCATTTTTCTTGCCTATAGCATAATTCATAGACATTGAATTACTAGCAGATACAGTCGTGTTAAAAACGCAAATAAAAAGAAATATCACTGCAAGCTTAATTTTATGCATAGATCCTCCAAAAATTTCTCTTAAATATACAGAGATAAAATTGTGTTACCAGCATATAAATACGCAAAAAAAAGTTATAATCACACAATGAAATGTATATTTTTGTACATTGACTAAGGAAACCAGCAGGAACCAGTGATTCCCAGATAAAATAGCAAAAGGATATGAGAACCGAGTTTGTATACATTTCTGATAGTTTGGAGACTACAACGCCCGAATACATATTATATGCTTATAGCAACCTGTATGCCGTCCGGTAAATTGTTATGGCCAATGCGGAAATAATAGGAAAAAACATCTGATTAAGAGAGGGTTTTGATAATCTATTTTGATAAATTGTTGATAACCATTCGAAAACTAATAATAAAAACGGGAACCAATCGGCTCCCGTTCCAGTTTAACCCAGAATCTGGATTACATGTTCGCGATAATCGCGTCGCCAAACTCTGAGCATTTCAGCAGCTTAGCGCCTTCCATCAGACGTTCGAAGTCATAGGTGACGGTTTTCGCGTTAATCGCGCCTTCCATACCTTTGACAATCAGGTCTGCGGCTTCGAACCATTCCATATGACGCAGCATCATCTCTGCGGACAGGATGATAGAGCCTGGGTTCACTTTGTCCTGGCCTGCATATTTAGGTGCAGTACCGTGGGTCGCTTCGAACAGGGCGCACTCGTCACCGATGTTCGCGCCAGGGGCGATACCGATACCGCCAACCTGTGCTGCCAGGGCGTCAGAGATGTAGTCACCGTTCAGGTTCATACAGGCAATCACGTCGTATTCTGCAGGACGCAGCAGGATCTGCTGCAGGAACGCATCGGCGATCACATCTTTAATGATGATTTCTTTGCCGGTGTTCGGGTTCTTAATCTTCTGCCATGGGCCACCGTCGATCAGCTCACCACCGAACTCTTCTTTCGCCAACTGGTAGCCCCAGTCTTTGAACGCGCCTTCGGTGAACTTCATGATGTTGCCTTTGTGAACCAGGGTCACAGAGTCACGGTCGTTGGTGATCGCGTATTCGATGGCCGCACGCACCAGACGTTTAGTACCGTCTTCAGAGCATGGCTTGATGCCGATACCGCAATGCTCAGGGAAGCGAATTTTCTTCACGCCCATCTCTTCGCGCAGGAATTTGATCACTTTCTCTGCGTCAGCAGAGTCCGCTTTCCATTCGATACCCGCGTAGATGTCTTCTGAGTTTTCGCGGAAGATAACCATATCGGTCAGTTCAGGGTGCTTAACCGGGCTTGGGGTGCCCTGATAGTAACGAACCGGACGCAGACACACGTACAGGTCCAGCTCCTGACGCAGTGCCACGTTCAGGGAACGGATACCGCCGCCAACTGGCGTCGTCAGTGGGCCTTTAATAGCAACGCGGTAGTCGCGGATCAGGTCCAGCGTTTCTGCTGGCAGCCAGACGTCCTGGCCATAAACTTGAGTAGATTTCTCACCGGTGTAAATTTCCATCCAGGAAATTTTACGCTCGCCTTTGTAGGCTTTCTCAACAGCGGCATCAACCACTTTCAGCATTGCCGGGGTAACGTCTACACCGATTCCGTCACCTTCGATGAACGGGATAATCGGATTGTGAGGAACGTTAATCTTGCCGTTTTGCAGGGTGATCTTTTTACCTTCCGCCGGAACAACTACTTTGCTTTCCATTAACCTCTCCTTCGAGCGCTTCTGGTTGTTACTGATCTTATGTTAATAAATTGTAATGAGCCCTTCGATAGTACCTGATTGTCCTGCGCCATGAAAGGTCTTCGTTATTAGGCTATAATGCGGCAATTGATAACGCCTGAAAATACCATGAAGAAAACTTCTTTTACAAAACACCGGGTTGAGCGATTCAGCTCGCGACAAGCCGCCAGAAGACCGCAAGAAACCCAGCCGAAGCGGGTTATTTTGTTCAATAAACCCTACGATGTTTTGCCGCAGTTTACCGATGAAGCCGGGCGCAGCACGCTGAAGGACTACATCCCTGTTCAGGGGGTCTACGCAGCCGGGCGCCTGGACCGCGATAGCGAAGGCCTTCTGGTCTTAACCAACGACGGCGCGTTGCAGGCGAAGCTCACGCAGCCGGGCAAACGCACCGGTAAAATTTACTTCGTCCAGGTGGAAGGCGAGCCGGATGACGCGACGCTGGCAGCGCTACGCAGCGGCGTGACGTTGAACGACGGCCCAACCCTGCCCGCAGGTATTGAGCGCGTGAATGAACCGGAGTGGCTTTGGCCGCGCAACCCGCCGATTCGCGAACGCAAATCCATCCCAACAAGCTGGCTAAAAATAACCCTTTATGAAGGCCGCAACCGCCAGGTTCGGCGCATGACCGCGCACGTTGGCTTCCCTACCCTGCGTCTGATTCGCTACGCCATGGGCAGCTACACCCTGGAAACGCTGGCAAACGGCGAATGGCGCGACGTTACCCCTTAAGGAGTCACTATGTTTAAACCTCATGTCACGGTTGCCTGCGTGGTCCACGCCCGGGGTAAATTCCTTGTCGTCGAAGAGAGCATTAACGGCAAAGCGCTGTGGAACCAGCCTGCCGGACACCTTGAAGCCAATGAAACCTTGCTGCAGGCAGCCAAACGCGAGCTGTGGGAAGAGACCGGCATTCACGCTGAGCCTCAGTACTTCATCCGCATGCATCAGTGGATCGCACCCGATCACACCCCGTTCCTGCGCTTTTTATTTGCCGTTGAGCTTAGCGAAACGTGCGCCACTGAGCCGCAGGATGACGATATCGACCGCTGTCTGTGGGTGACCGCCGACGAGATCCTGAACGCGCCAAACCTGCGCTCGCCGCTGGTTGCGGAAAGCATTCGCTGCTGGCAGTCAGGCGCACGCCTGCCGCTGGATGTCATCGGCGCATTTAACTGGCCGTTTACAGAGGGTGTCAATGGTGGGGGGGCGTGATAGAATACGCCGCCTTGAAGTTCAATGTCGTGAGTATTCCATGTCAGATAACAGCCAGAAAAAAGTGATCGTCGGCATGTCCGGCGGTGTCGATTCCTCCGTTTCCGCCTACCTGTTGCAGCAACAGGGCTATAAGGTGGAGGGCCTGTTCATGAAGAACTGGGAGGAAGATGATGGCGAGGAATACTGCACCGCCGCAGCGGATCTCGCCGATGCGCAGGCCGTGTGCGACAAGCTCGGCATTGAACTGCACACCGTTAACTTTGCCGCAGAATACTGGGACAACGTTTTTGAACTGTTCCTGGAAGAGTACAAAGCGGGCCGCACGCCGAACCCGGATATTCTGTGCAACAAAGAGATCAAATTTAAGGCCTTCCTGGAATTCGCTGCGGAAGATCTGGGCGCTGACTACATCGCGACCGGTCACTACGTGCGCCGTGCAGACGTGAATGGCAAAAGCCAGCTGCTGCGCGGTCTGGACGGCAACAAAGATCAAAGCTACTTCCTCTATACGCTGAGCCATGAGCAAATCGCCCAGAGCCTGTTCCCGGTCGGCGAGCTGGAAAAGCCGCAGGTGCGTAAAATCGCCGAAGAGCTGGACCTCATCACCGCGAAGAAAAAAGACTCTACCGGCATCTGCTTCATCGGCGAGCGCAAATTCCGCGATTTCCTGGGACGTTACCTGCCTGCTCAGCCGGGTAAAATTGTCACCGTCGACGGGGAAGAGATTGGCCAGCATCAGGGGCTGATGTACCACACGCTCGGCCAGCGCAAAGGCCTGGGTATTGGCGGGACCAAAGAAGGTAGCGAAGATCCATGGTATGTTGTCGACAAAGACGTCGAAAACAATATTCTGGTTGTTGCCCAGGGCCACGATCATCCGCGTCTGATGTCCGTTGGCCTTATCGCGCAGCAGCTGCACTGGGTCGATCGTGAGCCGCTGAAAGGCACGCTGCGCTGCACGGTGAAAACGCGCTACCGTCAGACCGATATTCCTTGCACCATTACCGCGCTTGATGACGATCGCATTGACGTGCGTTTCGACGAGCCGGTGGCCGCCGTCACCCCGGGTCAGTCTGCTGTCTTCTACAGCGGCGAAATCTGTCTGGGCGGCGGGATCATTGAACAGCGCCTGCCGCTGCCTGCTGTTTAATACGATTCACACATAAAGGAGACCGTGTGGCGAAGAACTACTATGACATCACCCTGGCGCTGGCGGGGATTTGCCAGTCAGCCCGTCTGGTGCAACAGCTGGCGCATCAGGGTCATTGCGACGCAGATGCCCTGCACGTTTCATTGAACAGCGTTATCGATCTCAACCCCGGCTCGACCCTGGGCGTGTTCGGCGGCAGTGAAACCAATCTTCGTCTCGGTCTTGAAACCCTGCTCGGCGTGCTTAACGCCAGCAGCCGTCAGGGATTAAACGCGGAGCTGACCCGCTACACGTTGAGCCTGATGGTGCTGGAGCGTAAGCTGAGCGCCGCAAAAGGCGCGCTCAATACCCTGGGCGATCGTATTGCCGGATTACAGCGTCAGCTCGATCATTTTGACCTGCAGTCGGAAACGCTGCTGAGCGCCATGGCCGGCATTTATGTTGACGTCATCAGCCCGCTCGGGCCGCGTATTCAGGTCACCGGCTCCCCTGCCGTGCTGCAAAGTCCGCAGGTACAGGCAAAAGTGCGCGCGTCCCTGCTGGCAGGGATCCGCGCAGCCGTACTGTGGCACCAGGTGGGCGGTGGCCGCCTGCAGTTAATGTTTTCTCGTAATCGCCTGACCACTCAGGCAAAACAAATTCTTGCTCATTGTTAACCTCCCGGAGTTGCGAATTATGGAATTATCCTCACTGACCGCCGTATCCCCTGTCGATGGACGCTACGGCGATAAAGTCAGCGCGCTGCGCGGGATCTTCAGCGAATATGGTTTGCTGAAGTTCCGTGTTCAGGTTGAAGTACGCTGGCTGCAAAAGCTGGCCGCCCAGGCAGCAATCAAGGAAGTTCCTGCTTTTGACGAAAAGGCAAACGATTACCTTGATAAAATCGTTGCCGAGTTTAGCGAACAAGACGCCGCGCGCATTAAAACCATCGAACGCACCACCAACCACGACGTGAAAGCGGTTGAGTACTTCCTGAAAGAGAAAGTGGAAAGCGTTCCTGCCCTGCACGCCGTGTCTGAATTCATTCACTTCGCCTGTACCTCTGAAGACATCAACAACCTGTCTCATGCGCTGATGCTCTCCACCGCGCGCAAAGAGGTGGTGCTGCCTTACTGGCGTAAAATCATCGACGCGGTAAAAGCGCTGTCCGTGGAATACCGCGACATTCCGCTGCTCTCCCGTACCCACGGCCAGCCAGCCACGCCATCCACGATGGGTAAAGAGATGGCGAACGTCGCGTACCGCATGGAGCGCCAGTACCGTCAGCTGGAACAGGTTGAAATTCTTGGCAAAATCAACGGCGCGGTCGGTAACTATAACGCCCACATCGCCGCTTATCCGGAAGTGGACTGGCACCAGTTCAGCGAAGAGTTCGTGACCTCTCTGGGCATTCAGTGGAACCCGTACACCACGCAGATTGAGCCGCACGACTATATCGCCGAACTGTTTGACTGCATCGCGCGCTTTAACACCATCCTGATCGACTTCGATCGTGACGTGTGGGGCTACATCGCCCTGAACCACTTCAAGCAGAAAACCATCGCCGGTGAAATCGGCTCTTCCACCATGCCGCACAAGGTAAACCCAATCGACTTCGAAAACTCCGAAGGCAACCTGGGCCTGGCGAACGCCGTGCTGCAGCATATGGCAAGCAAACTGCCGGTATCCCGCTGGCAGCGCGACCTGACCGACTCCACCGTACTGCGTAACCTGGGCGTGGGCATTGGCTACGCGCTGATCGCGTACCAGTCCACCCTGAAAGGCGTGAGCAAACTGGAAGTGAACCGTGACCGTCTGCTGGACGAGCTGGATCACAACTGGGAAGTGCTGGCGGAGCCAATCCAGACCGTGATGCGTCGTTACGGTATCGAAAAACCGTACGAGAAGCTGAAAGAGCTGACCCGCGGGAAACGCGTTGACGCCGAAGGCATGAAGCAGTTTATCGACGGTCTGGCGCTGCCGGAAGAAGAGAAAACGCGCCTGAAGGCGATGACCCCGGCGAACTACATTGGCCGCGCCATCACCATGGTCGACGAGCTGAAGTAACGCCCTTCTCCCCCTCTTCGCCCGAAAAGGGGGATGCTTTTTCCCGGTTTACTCAATGTTTATCCCCACAACAACATAATCAGCGTTAAACTATTCATACCAATTATTTAGGGAGAAGAGATGATGCGCGTACTGGTTGTTGAGGATAACGCATTGCTACGCCATCACCTGAAGGTTCAGCTTCAGGAGATGGGACATCAGGTGGACGATGCTGAAGATGCGAAAGAAGCCGATTATTATCTCAATGAACATCTGCCGGATATCGCCATTGTCGATTTAGGGTTGCCTGACGAAGATGGTCTGTCGTTAATTCGTCGCTGGCGCAGCCACGATGTCTCTCTACCGGTTCTGGTTCTGACCGCCCGTGAAGGCTGGCAGGATAAGGTTGAAGTGCTCAGCGCGGGTGCCGACGATTACGTCACCAAGCCGTTTCATATTGAAGAGGTGGCGGCGCGCATGCAGGCGCTGTTACGCCGCAACAGCGGGCTGGCTTCACAGGTTATTTCCATTCCGCCATTCCAGGTCGATCTCTCCCGCCGGGAATTAGCGATCAATGATGAAGTGATTAAGCTCACCGCCTTCGAATACACCATCATGGAAACGCTGATCCGCAACAATGGCAAAGTGGTGAGCAAAGATTCCTTAATGCTCCAGCTTTACCCTGATGCTGAACTGCGCGAGAGCCATACCATTGACGTGCTGATGGGACGTTTGCGTAAGAAAATTCAGGCGCAGTATCCGCAGGATGTGATTACCACCGTCCGTGGCCAGGGCTATCTGTTCGAATTACGCTAAATGAGACGGATTTTACGCCACATTCTGCCCCTCTCGCTGCGGGTTCGTTTCTTACTGGCCACGGCTGCCGTCGTGCTGGTGCTGTCGCTCTCCTACGGCATGGTCGCCCTGGTAGGCTACAGCGTCAGCTTTGATAAAACCACCTTTCGGCTGTTACGTGGCGAAAGCAATCTGTTTTATACCCTGGCGAAGTGGGAAAACAATCAAATTACCGTCGAAATGCCGGAAAACCTCAACCAGCAGAGCCCGACGCTAGCCCTGATTTATAACGAAAAGGGGAAATTACTGTGGGCGCAGCGTGATATTCCCTGGCTGGTCAAAAGCATTCGTCCGGAATGGCTCAAAACCAACGGATTTCACGAAATTGAAGCCGATCTCAACACCACCAGCTCGCTGATCCATGAAGATCGCTCCCTGCAGCAAAAGCTGAACGAGATCCGCGCCGACAACGCCGAGACGGAGATGACGCACTCCGTCGCGATCAACCTCTATCCAGCGACGCTGAACATGCCGCAGCTGACCATCGTGGTGATCGACACCATTCCGGTCGAGCTGAAGCGCTCTTATATGGTCTGGAGCTGGTTCATCTACGTTCTGGCTGCGAATCTCCTGCTGGTGATCCCACTGCTGTGGGTGGCGGCGTGGTGGAGCTTGCGCCCCATTGAATCACTGGCGAAAGAGGTTCGTGAGCTGGAAGAACATCATCGCGAGAAGCTGAACCCGGAAACCACCCGTGAGCTCACCAGCCTGGTGCGTAACCTCAACCGCCTGCTGAAAAGTGAACGCGAACGCTACGATAAATACCGTACCACCCTTACCGACCTGACCCACAGCCTGAAAACTCCCCTGGCCGTCATGCAAAGTACCCTGCGTTCAATGCGCAGCTCGAAGCTGAGCGTCGATGATGCCGAGCCGGTGATGCTGGAGCAGATCAGCCGTATTTCCCAGCAAATTGGCTATTACCTGCACCGCGCCAGCATGCGTTCCGGCAGCGCGCTTCTGAGCCGCGAGCTGCACCCGGTAGCCCCGCTTCTGGATAACCTCACGTCCGCCCTCAACAAGGTGTATCAGCGTAAAGGGGTGAACATCAGCCTCGATATCTCGCCAGAGATTAGCTTTGTGGGTGAAAAAAATGACTTCATGGAAGTGATGGGTAATTTGCTGGATAACGCCTGCAAATACTGTCTGGAGTTCGTGGAAGTGTCTGCGCGTCAGACGGAAACCGAACTGCATATTATCGTTGAGGATGATGGCCCGGGGATCCCAAGCAATAAGCGTGACGTGGTGTTCGATCGCGGTCAGCGAGCCGATACGCTACGTCCTGGCCAGGGCGTAGGATTGGCCGTCGCCCGCGAGATTGTCGACCAGTACGACGGGAAAATAGAAACCAGTGAGAGCTTGCTGGGCGGCGCCAGAATGGAGGTTATTTTGGGTCGCCAGCAGCCCACATTGAACGATAGTTAACCCGTTATGTGAAAAATGCGAGGATCTCGCAGCCTGGGGGCTGAGCTTCCGTTATAATCCGAGTCAGTAAGAGCCTGCGGAATAAAAAAATATGGATTATCACTTAACGCTTAACTGGCCCGAGTTTATTGAACGTTACTGGCAAAAACGCCCGGTGGTTCTGAAACGCGGATTCAGCAATTTTGTCGACCCTATCTCGCCTGACGAGCTGGCAGGTCTGGCCATGGAAAACGAAGTCGACAGCCGTCTGGTCAGCCACCAGGACGGGAAATGGCAGGTTAGCCACGGTCCTTTCGAAAGCTACGATCACCTCGGTGAAAACAACTGGTCGCTGCTGGTGCAGGCGGTCAACCACTGGCATGAGCCCACTGCCGCATTAATGCGCCCGTTCCGCGCCCTGCCCGACTGGCGCATGGACGATCTGATGATCTCCTTCTCCGTGCCGGGCGGCGGCGTAGGTCCACATCTTGACCAGTACGACGTGTTCATCATTCAGGGTACGGGCCGCCGCCGCTGGCGCGTGGGCGAAAAAGTGCCAATGAAACAGCACTGCCCGCATCCGGATCTGCTTCAGGTTGACCCGTTTGAAGGGATTATCGACGAAGAGCTGGAACCGGGTGATATTCTCTACATTCCGCCGGGATTCCCTCACGAAGGCTACTCCCTGGAAAACTCACTCAACTACTCCGTGGGGTTCCGCGCGCCAAGCGGCCGCGAGATGATCAGCGGATTTGCCGACTACGTTCTGCAGCGCGAGCTGGGCAGCTATCGTTACAGCGACCCTGGTGTGCCTGCGCGCGAGCATCCGGCCGATATCCTGCCCGCAGAGCTGGATAAGCTGCGCGGCATGATGCTGGATCTGATCAACGAGCCGGAACATTTCAAACAGTGGTTTGGGGAGTTTATCAGCCAGTCTCGTCATGAGCTGGACGTTGCGCCGCCGGAGCCACCTTATCAGGCTGACGAGATTTATGATGCGCTTCAGCAGGGCGACAAGCTGACGCGTCTGGGCGGTTTGCGCGTGCTGCGCATTGGTGAGGAGGTGTTCGTCAACGGCGAGAGGCTGGACTCTCCGCACCGTCCGGCGCTGGAAGCCATTGCCAGCCATCTGGTGCTGACTGCTGACACCTTTGGCGATGCGCTGGAAGATCCTTCCTTCCTCGCGATGCTGGCCGCGCTGGTCAACAGCGGGTACTGGTTCTTTGAGGACTGAGTCGCTCTCATGCCCGGCGGCGCTTCGCCACCGGGCTTTTTCTTAGCGTTTAGCGGTTAACTCCGCTATCCGCACTATCACCTTCACCGCTTTTTCCATCCCTTCCAGCGTCACAAACTCATGCTTACCATGATAGTTATAGCCACCGGTAAACAGGTTCGGGCACGGCAGCCCCATAAACGACAGCTGAGAACCGTCGGTGCCGCCGCGAATCGGCTTCAGCTGCGGTTCAATATCGCAGTCGCGCATCGCCTGCTGGGCGATATCGAGAATATGCGGATGCGCCATCACCTTCTCGCGCATGTTGTAATAGCTGTCTTCAATGATCAGCTCAATATAGCAATCAGGGTGTAACCCTTTACCGACCTTCTTCGCGATCTCCATCATCTTGCGCTTGCGCGCCTCAAAGGCTTTGCGGTCGAAATCGCGGATGATGTAGTGCATCTGCGCGCTATCTACGGTGCCTTTGATGCTGGTCAGGTGATAGAAACCTTCATACCCTTCGGTCTGTTCAGGGCTCTCTTCCGCCGGGACTTCTGCATGAATTCTGGACGCCAGCGACAGCGCGTTTACCATGACGCCTTTCGCCGAGCCGGGATGAACGTTGTTGCCGACAATTTTAATCGTGACGGACGCGGCATTGAAGTTTTCATACTCCAGTTCACCGACGCCACCGCCGTCGACGGTATAGGCCCACTGCGCGTTAAAGGCTTCCACGTCGAAATGCTTCGCGCCCTTGCCGACCTCTTCATCCGGCGTAAAGGCCACGCGGATATCCCCGTGCGGGATATTTTTGCCCTTCAGCACCGCCAGCGCCGTCATGATCTCCGCGATCCCCGCCTTATCATCTGCCCCCAGCAGCGTCTTCCCGTCGGTGGTGATCAGCGTCTGGCCCAGCAGCTGGTGCAGTACCGGGAACATCACCGGCGAGAGCACTTCGTCACCAATGCCCAGCGCAATGTCGCCGCCGCGGTAATTTTCCACAATCTGCGGGTTCACATGTTTGCCGCTAAAATCCGGAGAGGTGTCGACATGAGAGATAAAGCCAATCGCCGGAATGTCACCCTGGACATTCGCCGGCAGCGTTCCCATCACAGTGCCTTTTTCGCTTAACGTGACGTTGACCAGCCCCATGGCGTCAAGCTGCTCTTTAAGCAGGTTTAACAACTTCCACTGGCCTTCGGTGCTCGGCACCTGGCGAACACCCGGCTTAGATTGGGTATCCAGCGAAACGTACTGTAAAAAACGCTCAAGTAATTTATCCATGCAGTCACCCTCACTTTTTGTGACAACATTATCAATAAGCATCAAAACGCAAATATTGCGTCAGGTCACTTTTATCCCGCAAACGAGAATATTTTCCGTTTATATCGTTATGCGTTAGTTAATGTAGCTTATGAATCAGTGACAAGGATTGGCGATTGCAGGGGATTGCCGTAGAATGTCCGCCCTCATTACGAGTCACCAAGGTGGTTACACACAAACCCCGCTTCAGTCTGCTGCCTGAGGCGTCTATATGGGACAGCGCAAAAATTGAATACACAATCCCGTTCACGTTCACCGCTGGTGCAACTGGAACGAATTCGTAAAAGTTTTGATGGTAAAGACGTTATCTCCGACTTCACTCTGACCATCAATGACGGTGAGTTTCTGACGCTGCTTGGCCCCTCTGGCTGCGGCAAAACAACCGTACTGCGCCTTATCGCCGGGCTGGAAAGCGTCGATAACGGCCATATCCATCTTGAAAACCAGGACATCACCCGAGTTCCTGCCGAAGATCGCCACGTCAATACCGTCTTTCAGAGCTACGCCCTGTTCCCGCACATGACCGTGTTTGAAAACGTGGCGTTTGGCCTGCAGATGCAAAAAACGCCGGCGAATGAGATCGAACCGCGCGTCACCGACGCCCTGCGCATGGTGCAGCTTGAGACGTTTGCCCAGCGTAAACCCCATCAGCTTTCCGGCGGCCAGCAGCAGCGCGTGGCCATCGCCCGCGCCGTCGTCAATAAGCCGCGCCTGCTCCTGCTGGATGAATCCCTCTCCGCGCTGGATTACAAGCTGCGCAAGCAGATGCAGAATGAGCTCAAAGCCCTGCAGCGCAAGCTCGGCATTACCTTTGTCTTCGTCACCCACGATCAGGAAGAGGCCCTGACCATGTCCGACCGCATCGTGGTGATGCGCGACGGCAAAATCGAGCAGGACGGCACGCCGCGTGAAATCTACGAAGAGCCGAAGAATCTGTTTGTCGCCAGCTTCATCGGGGAGATTAATATCTTCGACGCCACGGTGATTGAGCGTCTGGACGACCAGCGCGTGCGCGCCAGCGTCGAAGGACGCGAGTGCAATATCACGGTGACTTTCCCCGTCGAAAAGGGACAAAAGCTCAGCGTTCTGCTGCGCCCGGAAGATCTGCGCGTCGATGAAATTCACGGCAATGCTGAGGCCGAAGGGTTAATCGGCTATATCCGCGAGCGCAACTACAAAGGAATGACGCTGGAGTCCGTTGTCGAACTGGAGAACGGCAAAATGGTGATGGTCAGCGAGTTCTTTAACGAAGACGACCCTGACTTCGACCACTCTCTCGACCAGAAAATGGTTATCAACTGGGTAGAAAGCTGGGAGGTTGTGCTGGCTGATGAAGAACACAAGTAAATTCCAGAATGTGGTGATTGCCACGATCGT
Source organism: Enterobacter dykesii (assembly GCF_008364625.2). NCBI lineage: Bacteria > Pseudomonadati > Pseudomonadota > Gammaproteobacteria > Enterobacterales > Enterobacteriaceae > Enterobacter > Enterobacter dykesii. The sequence continues at coordinate 1,710,394 of NZ_CP126604.1, read as the reverse complement.
CGGTTGGCTTGTGCTGTTTGTCTTTTTACCCAACCTGATGATCGTTGCCACCAGCTTCCTGACCCGCGACGACGCTAATTTCGTTTCGCTGGTCTTTACGCTGGACAACTACGCGCGCCTGCTCGATCCGCTCTATTTTGACGTGCTGCTGCACTCGCTCAATATGGCGCTGATCGCCACCCTTGCCTGTCTGGTGCTGGGCTATCCTTTCGCATGGTTCCTCGCGGGCCTGCCGCAAAAGGTGCGGCCCCTGCTGCTGTTTTTACTGATTGTTCCCTTCTGGACCAACTCGCTCATCCGTATTTATGGCCTGAAGATCTTCCTCAGCACAAAGGGCTATCTCAACGAGTTTCTGCTGTGGCTGGGAGTGATTGATACGCCGATCCGCATCATGTTTACCCCGAGCGCGGTGATTGTCGGCCTGGTCTATATCCTGCTGCCGTTTATGGTGATGCCGCTCTACTCCAGCATCGAAAAGCTGGATAAACCGCTGCTGGAAGCGGCAAAAGATTTGGGTGCCAACAGGCTCCAGACCTTCATCCGCATTATTATCCCGCTGACCATGCCCGGCATTATCGCGGGCTGTCTGCTGGTGATGCTCCCGGCGATGGGCTTGTTCTACGTGTCGGATCTGATGGGCGGCGCGAAAAACCTGCTGATCGGTAACGTGATCAAAAGCCAGTTCCTGAACATTCGCGACTGGCCGTTCGGATCCGCGACCAGCATTACGCTGACGGTGGTCATGGGGCTGATGCTGCTGGTCTACTGGCGCGCCTCACGCTTGCTGAACAAGAAGGTGGAACTCGAATGATCGGTCGACTGCTTCGCGGCGGTTTTATGACCGCCATTTACGCTTACCTTTATATCCCGATTATCATTTTGATCGTGAACTCGTTTAACAGCTCGCGCTTCGGGATTAACTGGCAGGGCTTTACCACCGACTGGTACAGCCTGCTGGTGAACAACGATAGCCTCCTGCAGGCCGCGCAGCACTCGCTGACGATGGCGATCTTCTCCGCCACCTTCGCGACGCTGATTGGCTCGCTCACCGCCGTGGCGCTCTACCGCTATCGCTTTCGCGGCAAACCGTTCGTCAGCGGCATGCTGTTTGTGGTGATGATGTCGCCGGACATCGTTATGGCCATTTCGCTGCTGGTGCTGTTTATGCTGCTGGGGGTACAGCTTGGCTTCTGGTCGCTGCTGTTCTCGCACATCACCTTCTGCCTGCCGTTTGTGGTGGTGACCGTTTTCGCGCGCCTGAAAGGGTTCGACGTGCGCATGCTGGAGGCGGCGAAAGATCTGGGCGCCAGCGAGATGATCATCCTGCGCAAAATCATCCTGCCGCTGGCGATGCCTGCCGTGGCGGCCGGATGGCTACTTAGCTTCACCCTGTCGATGGATGACGTGGTCGTGTCCTCCTTCGTCACCGGTCCGAGCTATGAAATTCTGCCGTTGAAGATCTATTCCATGGTGAAAGTCGGCGTCTCACCGGAGGTGAACGCGCTGGCGACCATTCTGCTGGTGTTTTCGCTGGTTCTGGTGATCGCCAGCCAGGTTATTGCTCGTGATAAAACAAAATCTCAGGGGACAATGAAATGAAAAAAATGCTCGCCGCTGCGGCACTGGTGCTTGGCATGGGTGCCGCACACGCTGATGACGGTAAAACGCTCTACTTCTACAACTGGACCGAATACGTGCCGCCGGGCCTGCTGGAACAGTTCACGAAGGAGACGGGCATCAAGGTTATCTACTCGACCTACGAGTCGAATGAAACCATGTACGCCAAGCTGAAAACCTACAAAGACGGCGCGTACGATCTGGTCGTGCCTTCCACCTACTTTGTCGACAAAATGCGCAAAGAGGGCATGATTCAGAAGATCGACAAAACGAAGCTAACCAATTTTTCAAACCTCGACCCTGAGATGCTCAACAAGCCGTTCGACCCGAATAACGACTACTCCATTCCGTACATCTGGGGAGCGACCGCGATTGGCGTGAACAGCGAGGCCGTCGATCCGAAAACGGTGACAAGCTGGGCGGATCTGTGGAAACCAGAATACAAGGGTAGCCTGCTGTTAACCGACGACGCGCGTGAGGTGTTCCAGGTCGCGCTGCGCAAGCTGGGCTACTCGGGCAACACGACGGATCCGAAAGAGATTGAAGCGGCGTATAACGAGCTGAAAAAGCTGATGCCTAACGTGGCGGCATTCAACTCAGATAACCCGGCAAACCCGTATATGGAAGGCGAAGTGAATCTGGGGATGGTGTGGAACGGCTCCGCGTATGTCGCCCGCCAGGCCGGTACGCCGCTTGAAGTGGTCTGGCCGAAAGAAGGCGGGATCTTCTGGATGGATAGCCTCGCCATTCCTGCCAATGCGAAAAACGTTGAAGGGGCGCATAAGCTGATTAACTTCCTGCTGCGCCCGGACGTGGCGAAACAGGTTGCCGAGACGATTGGCTACCCGACGCCAAACCTCGCCGCACGCAAGCTGCTGAAGCCTGAGGTAGCTAACGATAAATCGCTCTACCCGGATGCCGAAACCATCAGCAAAGGTGAATGGCAGAATGACGTCGGTGACGCCAGCCGTCTCTACGAAGAGTATTACCAGAAATTAAAAGCGGGCCGATAAACGGTATCGCGTTCTTCCTCACGCCGCCCGTACGGCGTGAGGAGGATTAACTGACCGCATTCTCCCCTGCCCAAATTGTCGCCTTTCTCATCGCCTCAACCACGTCCTCATCCGACAGACCAAGCGCCTGACGAACCCGGGTCGCCTCGTCCCATTGCTGCTGTTCATAATAACGGCACAGGTTAATCATGTCGGCTAACTGCCCCTCCTGATGGCACAGCGCGTTGCTCACGCTCTGCGGCACCGCAATTTGCTTCATCAACTCGGCCATCGGCTGTTCAAGGAGGGTATCGAGCAGCGAAAACAGGCCGCACATAAAGGCATTTTCAGCCAGCATCGGTTCGTTCATCGTCTCGGCTATCAGCTCGCAGAACTTACCGCGCATCATGCTCAGCGGGTAAAGCTCGCTGACGGTGTCATTGCCCGCGCTTGCCAGGACCACGACGGCAACAAACCGTCTCAGCTGATTTTCTCCAAGGTATCTGAGGACTTCGCTCAGGGTTAACTTGCTGAAATTACAGGCGCCGACATGCTTAAACGCCGTATGCTTCATATAGCGCATGATTTTCCAGGACAGCGTGAGATCGGTTTTAATCAACGACTCGACGATCCGAAAATCGGGTTTATTGCGTCCGACCTCCATTTGCAGCCGAAAAATTGCCAGCTGATTTTGCGATAGCCGTTTATATTTAATAACCTCCGGACGGCAGAAAAAATAGCCCTGAAACAGCGAGAATCCCTCTTCCCGGTATTGGCTGAATTCCTCTTTAGTCTCAATTTTTTCAGCGAGATATTTAATATGCCCGGTTAAATGTTTACGATCTTTCAGATACTGTTTAATTTGCGCTAAGGTATAATTTCTGACGTCAAATTTCAGTATTGAAATATAGGGTAAAAAAGCATCCCATTCTGGCGCAAGGGTAAAATCATCAAGTGCAAACTGATAACCATCCGCACTCATCTCCCTGACGGCCTGCAACAGCTCCGCTCCCGGTACAGCATCTTCCAGGATCTCAATGACCACGCTCTCTTTATCCAGCGCTTCTCCACTGCGGTCTATGACCATTCGCGATGGGAAATTAATAAACGACGTATGTGCTCCGGCGATGCGCTGGGACGGCACGCATAAAAACTGATCTGATATCATCCTGGAGGTGGCATATTCCGCCGACACATCCGGAAAACGGTTTGTCATCCCATCTCTGAAGAGCAGCTCGTAGGCCACCGTCTTCATCTCAGGGTTAAAAATGGGTTGTCGCGCAATAAATCCGTACATATCCCATCCTCCTCTACAACTTTATATTTATTAGCATCCTCTTTCTACACCACGATAACGAGTTTTATCGAGCGCTATTTTGATTGAATGCACAAAATAAAAGCATCCACACTAATTAACAGGATTTTATATTCAGGTATTTAAATTAAATATACCCGGAGCTCTACAGAAAGAGGATGAAATATCCGATAAGTACTTTGTGCCTGCCCGACATGCACGACTTTAGGGGAAATGAGAATGAAAGACGCCATGGTCCGAAGACAAAAAATAAGCGTCAAGACGTTGATGCTGTTGTCCATTTTCCTCACCGTAACGGTGGGCTTTACGGCAACGATCGGGTTTATGATGTGGCAGTGGATGGCGCAGCAGGAGGTGCTGGCCAAAAAACATATCCGCCAGATTGCCGAGGTGCAAGCGTTGCAGGTCAGCAAACAGCTGGATTCTGCCCTGACTGCCGCGAGGGATATGGGCAACAGCGCCCTGGCGCTGCGCGAGGCGGGCGTGACCGATCGTCAGAGCCTGAACCAGCTGCTCATCCACTACCTCTCGGCTCATCCATCGTTTCTCTCCATGTCGATGGCCTTTGAGCCTAACGCGTTTGACGATAAAGATGCCGTCTGGGCCGGTCAAAGCGGTGAGGATCCTGCCGGGCGCTACGCCCGCTACGTCGACCGCGACGCCGCCGGCAAACCGGCATTACACCTGCTGACGGACATCGAAACGCCCGGCAGCGGCGATTATTATCTTCTGCCGAAACAAAGGCATAAAGATGTGATCATCGAACCCTATATCTATCCCTACAACGGGGTGGACGTGATGCTCACCTCGATTGCCGCCCCCATCATGCGTGACGGTCAGTTTCTGGGCTCGGTTACCTCTGACTTCTCCCTCGCCACGCTGCAATCGACGATCGGCGCGATCAAACCGTGGAACGGCACAGGCTATGCCCTGCTCCTCTCCGCAGGTAATAACGTGGTGTCCAGCCCGGACAAACGCGCGGCAGGCAAGCCTTACGCCGGTCAGATTGCCGGTCATGACGTCACCCGGGTAAACGATCCGCTGCTGAAGGAGGACGTGTTCATCACCTGGCAGGACATCGCCGTCGGTAATAGCCAGACGCCGTGGAAACTCGCCATTATCACCCCGGTCAGCGAAGTGATGGCCGAAGCGCGGGCATTTTTACTGAAAGCCATCATCATGATGGTGTTAAGCATCGTGGCGGTCAGCCTGGTGATGGCCCAGATCTTTACCCGCAAGGTTGACCGTCCGGTTGGGGGGGAACCTTCAGAGGCCGCCGGGATCGCCCTGGCCGTTGCCCGGGGAGATCTGAACAAAACTATCCCGGTGCGTTCCGGAGATACCCACAGCATTTTTTACGCCCTGCACACCATGCAGATGCAGCTCAAGCGCATCGTCGACAATATCAGCGAAGCCAGCCACTCCGTGCACGGCGGCACCAGCGAAATTTCGGCGGGCAATCTTGACCTCGCCTCGCGAACCGAGGAACAGGCGGCTGCGATTGTTGAAACAGCAGCCAGCATGGAAGAGATTTCGGTCACGGTGAAAAATAACGCCGACAACGCCCACAAGGCCACCACGCTGACCGATCGCGCCGCGAGCCTCGCCGGGCATGGCGAAACGCTGGTGAACGACGTGGTCGTGGTGATTGGGGAAATTGATGAGAGCGCGCGTAAGATCGGCGAGATTAACAGCATCGTCGACGGCATCGCCTTCCAGACCAATATCCTGGCGCTGAATGCTGCCGTTGAAGCGGCACGGGCAGGCGAACAGGGGCGCGGCTTCGCGGTGGTCGCAGGTGAAGTACGTAATCTTGCCCAACGAAGCGCTAACGCAGCGAAAGAGATCTCTCAGCTGATTGCCGAGTCTTCAGGGCGCGTGAGCAAAGGCGTTGAGCTGGTCAATGAAACCGGCGTGATGATGAAACAGGTGATTGAAGCGGTGTCGCATGTGCATCTGGTCATCAACGATATCGTACAGGCGCTGGACGAGCAGAATCGGGGGATTAGCCAGGTCAGCACCGCCGTTAACCAGATGGACAGTACAACCCAGCAGAACGCCTCGCTGGTTCAGCAGATCTCTGCGGCGGCGCTCTCGCTGGATGAGCAGGCTAAATCGCTCGAGAAGACGCTGGCGTTCTTCCATTCATAAATAAAAAGGCACCCGCTGGACGGGTGCCTTTTCACGCGATTGCCGTTACAGCCCTTTCAGCAGCTTGTCGACAAACTCCGGGACGACCGTGCTTGCCAGACCGTAGTGTTTCTCTTCAAACTCGCTGCCCACCTGGCTTGGCTCAAGATTGAGTTCTACCGTATGCGCACCGTGCAGTCGCGCTTCGTGGACAAAGCCCGCCGCCGGATAAACATGACCGGATGTGCCGATGGCGATAAACACGTCTGCCATCGCCAGCGCGCTGTAGATCTCATCCATTCCCAGCGGCATTTCACCGAACCAGACCACGTGCGGACGCAGGCGCGACGGGAACTGGCAGCAGTGGCACTTATCCTCTGGCAGCACGTCTTCTTGCCAGTCCAGCACCTGACCGCTCCAGGCGCAGCGAACCTTGAGCAGCTCGCCGTGCATGTGGATGATGTTCTTGTTACCGGCCCGTTCGTGCAGGTTGTCGATATTCTGCGTTACCAGCAGAAAACGATCGCCCAGCGCCTCTTCCAGCTTCGCCAGCGCCAGATGCGCCGCATTCGGCGCAACGTCAGGCTGCTGAAGCTGACGACGGCGGGCGTTATAAAACGCCTGGACGAGATCCGGGTCGCGGGCAAAGCCTTCCGGCGTGGCGACATCCTCCACGCGGTGCTCTTCCCACAGCCCGTCCGCCGCGCGAAAGGTTCGAATGCCTGACTCAGCGGAGATCCCCGCCCCGGTCAGCACCACCACTCTGGGTTTATCCATTGCTTCTGGCATCATTCTGTCTCTGAAAAAGATCCGCTGGCGCAAGCGCTCACGCAAGCGGCGTTTGTTTTTGCGAAAACGGCTGAGTCGACCCTGGCGACGCGACAGCATAGAAACCTCGTAAACTAATCGGTGAGATGAAGGAATGCGGCTCCGCGCATGCCTCCTGCGTCCCCGTGTCGCGCGCGTTCAATACGCGGCACGCGGGCAACCGGCAATAAGTGTCGGGGCAAACGCCCGGACAACCGTTCCGTAATCGCGGTAAAGTTTGAAAGCCCTCCCCCGATCACAAGCAGATCCGGGTCGACGATGGTGAGAATATTTCCCAGACACACCGCCAGCAGATCCAGATAGCGCTCGACGTGCTCACGCGCCTGCGCATCCCCTTGCTCCCACAGGGTAATGATTTGAGGGGCCTCAAGTTTCTGATGATAGAAGTGTTCGTAAAGCCATGCAAACCCGCGGCCGGAGAGATAGTTCTCGATGCAGCCGTGCTGGCCGCAGCCGCAGCGGGTCAGCGGGAAATCACGCCCCACCACTTCCAGCGCGTCCACCGACAGACGGATATGGCCAAACTCGCCGGTGATGTAGCTGCGCCCGGTGATGGGCTTCCCGCTGATCACAATCCCCCCGCCGACGCCGGTACCGAGGATCAGCCCCATTACCAGCGGATACTGACGGAACTCATCGTCCCAGGCTTCGGAGAGCGCAAAGCAGTTAGCATCATTGTCTAAACGCACGTCGCGTTCAAGGAGAGCAGAGAGATCGGCGCGGAGCGGTTTACCGCTGGCGGCAGGCACGTTGGCGGCATACAGCGTGCCGTCGTCGGTTTCGGGCATCCCCGGAATGCCGATGCCGACGCTGCCTTTGACGCCAAAGCGTTCATCGGCCTGCGCCACCAGCGCGGCAATCGCGGTTAAAAATTCGTCGTAACTTTCGCGCGGCGTGGGAACGCGGGTTTCCCACTGCAGCCTGAGGTCTTTATCAAACACGCCGAGCGCAATCTTGGTGCCGCCAATATCAAATCCGTAATACATAACGCATTCCTCTTTTAACCTGGCGGCCCGAAAGCCGCTAGATCATGACGTAATTACTGGCCACTTAATACCCTCGCCGGATCAATTCGGCTTGCGCGACGCGCCGGATACCAGCTTGCCAGCAGACTCAGTAAAAGTGCTGTAACCAGCACATAAAAAACATCCAGCCAGTGCAGTTCAGACGGCAGGAAGTCAATAAAATAGATATCACCCGACAGGAACTGGTGGCCGATAAGCTTTTCAATTCCGTTGATAATCGGCGTCAGCTGCAGGGAAACCACCACGCCAATCACCACGCCGCACAGGCTGCCGAACAGCCCCGCCAGCAAACCGTACCAGACGAAGATGGCGCGAATAAGGCCGTCTTTCGCCCCGAGGGTACGAAGCACGGCGATATCACCGCTCTTATCCTTGACCGCCATCACCAGCGTCGAGACGATATTAAAGCACGCTACACCAATCACCAGCACCATCGCCAGATACATAATGGCGCGGATCATCTGGATATCACGGTACATATACCCGTAAGTGCCGATCCAGCTTTTGATGTGGACATAGTTATTGGTCACCAAGCCCGCGTCGCGGACCAGCTTGTTGGCGTTAAAGACGTCGTTGACCTTAATAGCAATGCCCGTCACGCTGTCGCCCATATCGAGATACTGGCGCGCATCCTCCATCGGCACCATCGCAAAGCTGTGATCGAGCTGACCGCTCAGCTGAAGAATACCGGTGACGTGCAGGCGCACGCGCTTAGGCTGCTGCAGTTTGTGGTCGGCGCTGGCGTTGGGGATCATGATCGATACCCAGTCGCCCTGCTTCACCTTCAGGGCATCGGCCACGCCTTTACCCATGATGATCTGCTGCTCGCCGGCCTTAAAGTTGGCCCACGCGCCGTTCTGCACATAGTTTGGCAGCGCGCTGAGACGCGCTTCCTGGGCGGGGTTGACCCCTTTTACCTGAATGGCGCGCAGGTTTACCCCGCTCTCCACCAGCCCGGTAAAGTTGATGTAGGGCGCGGCCGCGGCAATGCCCGGCACCTTTTCGACTTTGGCGAGCGCATCGCTCCAGTTCGTCCACGGCTGGTTAACCGGCTCAATCTCCCCGTGCGGCACAACCGCCAGAATGCGGTTATTCAGCTCGCGCTCAAAGCCGTTCATGGCGCTCAAGCCGACAATCAGCACCGCCACGCCCAGCGCAATACCGATGGTCGAGATGACGGAGATCAGCGACACCATGCCGCCGCGACGGCGGCCGCGGCTAAAGCGTAACCCAATAAGTAACGATAACGGTGACGCCATTACTCAGCTCCCATCAGGGTCAGTTCCGCGTTCAGATGGCCGTCGCGCATCTCAAGCTGACGCCCCATGCGTTTTGCCAGCTGCAGATCGTGGGTTACGACCAGAAACGCGGTGCCCTGCGAGGCGTTCAGCTCGCCCAGAAGCTGGAAAATACTGTCCGCATTGCGAGCATCCAGGTTACCGGTAGGCTCATCCGCCAGCACCAGACGCGGGTTGTTGACCAGCGCACGGGCAATCGCCACGCGCTGGCGCTCGCCGCCGGAAAGCTCGGAGGGACGATGGTTACCGCGATGGCCCAGGCCTACCGCTTTCAGCATGTCGCTGGCGCGGGCGTTAATTTCTGCCGGTTTCTTTTTACCAATCAGCAGCGGCATCGCGACGTTTTCCAGCGCCGTGAAATCCGGCAGCAGGTGGTGGAACTGGTAAATAAAGCCCAGCTCGCGGTTGCGCAGCTCGGCCTTCGCCGCGGAGGACATTTTGCTCATCGGCTGGCCGGAGAAGATCACGTCGCCCTCGGTTGGCGTATCCAGTCCGCCCAGCAGATGCAGCAGCGTACTTTTGCCCGAGCCGGAGCTGCCGACAATCGCCATCATCTCGCCTTCACCCACGCTAAAACTCACATTGTGCAGCACGTCGGTTTGCACAGTGCCTTCCTGATAGCGTTTGGACAGGTTGTCGCATTGCAACAGGATCTTATTCATAACGTAAAGCCTCAGCGGGTTGAGTGGCGGCAGCGCGCCAGGAAGGATAAAGCGTAGAAAGCAGCGCAATGGCCATCGCGGCCAGCGCAATACCGACCACCTGCAGCGGCTCAATAGCCACCGGCAGCGCCGCGCCGTCGAGCAGCGCGCCGATGATCGGCATTAAGTTATTAAGCTGGCTGGCAAGCAAGACCCCCAGCACGGCGCCGAGCAGCGCGCCGATGATGCCTGCGCTGGCCCCCTGCACCATAAACACCGCCATGATCTGGCGCGGCGTGAGCCCCTGGGTTTGCAGAATAGCGACTTCGCCCTGCTTCTCCATCACCATCAGGCCCAGCGAGGTGATGATGTTAAAGGCGGCCACGGCCACGATCAGGCTCAGCAGCAGCCCCATCATGTTTTTTTCCATCCGCACAGCCTGGAACAGTTCGCCTTTACGCTCGCGCCAGTCCTGCCATTTAGTGCCGTCCGGCAGTTTTTGCTGGCTGAGGGTATCGACCTTCAGCGGCGCGTCGAGCCACAGGCGCCAGCCGGTGATATTTCCTGCCGGGTAGCGCATCAGGCGCGACGCGTCCTGAATGTTCACCAGCATCTGATAGCCATCGACTTCGCTGTTGGCGGCAAAGGTACCAATCACGTTAAACAGGCGCTGGCTTGGCAGGCGCCCCATCGGCGTAAACTGGCTGGCAGAAGGCACCATCACGCGCAGCTGATCGCCACGGTTGACGCCAAGCTGTCCGGCAAGCTGTTCACCCAGAATCACGTTGTATTTTCCGGCTTCCAGATCGGTCTGCTTCACGTTAACCAGATACGGCGTCAGCGGATCGTTTTGCGCCGGGTCAATACCCAGCATCACGCCGACCGCCACGCTGCGGGCGCTTTGCAGCACCACGTCGCCGGTCGTCAACGGCGCGACGCGCGTGACGCCCTGTAACTTCGCCGCGCTTTCCGGCAGCTGTTGCGGGTTAACCGAACCGTTGGATGATGAGAGAACGGCCTGCGGCATCAGCCCCAGGATGTTGTTTTGCAGCTCGCGTTCGAAGCCATTCATGACGGAAAGCACCGTCACCAGTGCCATCACGCCAAGCGTAATGCCAATAGTCGAAAGCCAGGAGACAAAGCGACCGAAGCGGTCCGCGGCGCGCCCACGCATGTAACGTAAGCCTATGAAGAGTGCGACAGGTTGATACATGAAATCCGTCTGTTTGCTGATAGCAGACCCACGAGTATATAAGCGAATCCGTTAAGCGTAAATGACTGAAACCGTAAGCTTTGGTAATCATTTTTCCGAAAAATTCAGATAAATCAGGATGCTATTGTCTGAATACTCACCTCGCAACCTCCACCTTTTCCGAAAAACCGCCGGATACAGACTGTTACCCATTACATCCCGGCTTCGTTTTACAACAATTGCTCGTTCGTTTATGGCAATAAGGTAGTGGCGAACAATGAAGCAAAAAGCATTATGGATTAACCAGATAAAAGGGCTGTGTATCTGCCTGGTGGTTATCTATCATTCGGTTATCACGTTTTATCCGCATCTGATCGGGCTGCAACACCCGCTCTCCGGCCTTCTCGCCAAATGCTGGGTCTATTTTAACCTCTATCTCGCACCGTTTCGTATGCCGGTCTTCTTCTTTATTTCCGGCTATCTGATCCGTCGTTATATTGACGAAGTTGACTGGCGAACCAGTCTCGACAAACGGATCTGGAGCATTGTCTGGGTCCTGGCGCTGTGGGGCGTCCTGCAATGGCAGGCGCTGACCCACCTGAACGCCTGGCTGGCACCCGGGCGTGAGCTTGCCACCGCGTCGAACGCGGCCTACGCCGACTCGCTCTCAGGGTTTGTACTGGGGATGATCACCGCCAGCACCAGCCTGTGGTATCTGTATGCCCTGGTGGTCTACTTCACGCTGTGTAAACTGCTGAGCCGCTGGAAGCTGCCGGTTCTGGGACTGCTGGCGCTGGCGAGCATCGCGATCAACTTCCTGCCGCTGCCGTGGTGGGGGATGAACAGCGTGGTGCGCAACATGATCTACTACAGCCTCGGGGCGTGGTATGGCGCAGAGCTGATGGCGTGGATGAAAAGCGTCAACCTGCGCCGCATCTGGCTGGCAACCGGGGCTTTCGCCGCTGTCTCAGTGGCGCTGTGGTTTGCTAACGTTCCGCTGCTGCTCTCATTGCTGTCGATTGTGCTGATCATGAAGCTGTTCTACAGCCTTGAGCAGCGCTATGCCGTTCACCCGAACAATCTGCTGAACGTGATTGGCTCCAATACCATTGCAATTTATACCACCCACCGCATCTTAATTGAGGCCTTTAGCCTGTTCCTGATCGGCGAGATGAATGCCGCGTACTGGCCAGTCTGGGCCGAGCTGTCCTTAATTCTGATCTACCCGTTTGTCAGCCTGCTGATCTGTACCCTTGCCGGGCTCGGGGTGCGTAAAATCTCCACCGCGCTGTTTGGGGACGTTTTCTTCTCTCCTCCGTCTACGCAGACACTGTTACCTTCAACGCGTTAAGCCCTCTCCGCCCCCGTTTTGGGGGCGTTTAGTCCTGCCGTGCGGTTACGATTTGCTTATGTAAAACGATCGAGGATAATAAAGACATTGCGTATCAGTGATATGCCCCAATACTGTTGGTATATCCATAAGAGACTCTGACATAGCCATGCCTGAACACTATCGTTATTCCTTGCCTGTCAAAGCGGGCGACCAGCGCCAGCTGGGTGAACTCACGGGCGCGGCGTGCGCCACGCTGGTGGCGGAAATCGCCGAGCGTCACCCAGGCCCGGTAATTCTGGTTGCCCCGGATATGCAAAACGCCCTGCGCCTGCACGACGAAATTCGCCAGTTCACCGATAGCCTGGTGTTCAGCCTGGCCGACTGGGAGACGCTGCCCTATGACAGCTTCTCTCCGCATCAGGAGATCATCTCCTCGCGCCTGTCGACGCTCTATCAGCTGCCGACCATGCAGCGCGGCGTGCTGATTGTGCCGGTGAATACCCTGATGCAGCGCGTCTGTCCGCACAGCTACCTGCACGGTCACGCGCTGGTGATGAAAAAAGGCCAGCGCCTGTCCCGTGACGCCCTGCGCGCGCAGCTCGACGGTGTCGGCTATCGCCACGTCGACCAGGTGATGGAGCACGGGGAATACGCGACCCGCGGCGCGCTGCTCGACCTTTACCCGATGGGCAGCGACCAGCCGTATCGTCTGGATTTCTTTGATGATGAAATCGACAGCCTGCGCGTATTCGACGCCGACACGCAGCGCACGCTGGAGGAAGTGGAGTCCATCAATTTACTGCCCGCGCATGAGTTCCCCACGGACAAAACCGCTATCGAGCTGTTCCGCAGCCAGTGGCGCGATAGGTTCGAGGTGAAGCGCGACGCGGAACATATTTATCAGCAGGTCAGCAAAGGCACGCTGCCTGCCGGGATCGAATACTGGCAGCCGCTGTTCTTCAACGAGCCGCTGCCTGCCCTGTTCAGCTACTTCCCGGCGAATACGCTGATTGTTAACACCGGGGATATCGACGCCAGCGCCAGCCGCTTTGAAAGCGAAACCCGCGCCCGTTTCGAAAATCGCGGCGTTGACCCGATGCGTCCGCTGCTGCCACCGGAAGCGCTGTGGCTGCGCACCGACGAGCTCAACGCCGAGCTGAAGCGCTGGCCGCGCATGCAGCTGAAAACCGATTCGCTTGCCGATAAGGCCGCCAACACCAACCTCGCCTTCCGGACGCTGCCGGACCTGGCCGTTCAGGCGCAGCAGAAGTCCCCGCTGGATAATCTGCGCAAGTTCCTCGAGTCCTTTACCGGCCCGGTGGTGTTCTCCGTTGAGAGTGAAGGCCGCCGCGAAGCGTTAGGTGAGCTGCTGGGACGCATTAAGGTAGCGCCGAAGCGCATCCTGCGTCTGAGCGAAGCGACCGGAAACGGTCGTTACCTGATGATTGGCGCCGCCGAGCACGGGTTCATCGACACGCTCAACAACCTGGCGCTGATTTGCGAAAGCGACCTGCTGGGTGAGCGCGTCGCGCGCCGCCGTCAGGACAGCCGTCGGACCATCAACCCGGACACGCTGATCCGTAACCTGGCCGAGCTGCACCCGGGCCAGCCGATTGTTCACCTGGAACACGGCGTTGGGCGCTATCAGGGGATGACCACGCTGGAAGCGGGCGGCATTAAAGGTGAATACCTGATGCTGACCTACGCCAACGACGCCAAACTGTATGTTCCGGTCTCCTCCCTGCATCTGATCAGCCGCTACGCGGGCGGTGCCGAAGAGAATGCGCCGCTGCACAAGCTGGGCGGCGATGCCTGGGCGCGCGCGCGCCAGAAGGCGGCGGAAAAAGTGCGCGACGTGGCGGCCGAGCTGCTGGATATCTACGCCCAGCGCGCGGCCAAACAGGGCTTCGCCTTTAAGCACGATAAAGAACAGTACCAGCTGTTCTGCGACAGCTTCCCGTTTGAAACCACGCCGGATCAGGCCCAGGCCATCAACGCCGTGCTGAGCGACATGTGCCAGCCGCTGGCAATGGACCGCTTAGTCTGCGGGGACGTCGGCTTCGGCAAAACCGAAGTGGCGATGCGCGCCGCCTTCCTTGCAGTGGAAAACAACAAGCAGGTGGCGGTGCTGGTGCCGACCACCCTGCTCGCTCAGCAGCACTTCGACAACTTCCGCGACCGCTTCGCCAACTGGCCGGTACGCATCGAGATGCTGTCGCGTTTTCGCAGCACCAAAGAGCAGACGCAGATCCTCGAACAGGCCAGCGAGGGCAAAATCGATATTCTGATCGGCACCCACAAGCTGCTGCAAAGCGACGTGAAGTGGAAAGATTTGGGGCTGCTGATCGTCGATGAAGAGCACCGCTTCGGGGTGCGTCATAAAGAGCGCATCAAAGCGATGCGCGCCGACGTCGATATCCTGACCCTGACCGCGACGCCGATCCCGCGAACCCTAAACATGGCGATGAGCGGCATGCGCGATCTGTCGATTATCGCCACGCCGCCGGCGCGCCGTCTGGCGGTGAAAACCTTCGTCCGCGAGTACGATAATCTGGTGGTGCGGGAAGCTATTCTGCGTGAAGTGCTGCGCGGAGGTCAGGTCTACTATCTCTATAATGATGTGGAAAACATCCAGAAAGCGGCGGACAGGCTGGCGGAGCTGGTGCCGGAAGCACGCATCGCTATCGGTCACGGGCAGATGCGCGAGCGCGAGCTGGAACGGGTGATGAACGACTTCCACCACCAGCGCTTTAACGTGCTGGTGTGCACCACCATCATTGAAACCGGGATCGACATTCCGACGGCGAACACCATCATCATTGAGCGTGCGGATCACTTTGGTCTGGCTCAGCTTCACCAGCTGCGCGGCCGCGTCGGGCGTTCGCACCATCAGGCATACGCCTGGCTGCTGACGCCGCATCCGAAAGCGATGACCACCGACGCGCAAAAGCGTCTGGAAGCCATCGCCTCGCTGGAAGACCTCGGCGCAGGCTTTGCGCTGGCCACGCACGATCTCGAGATCCGCGGTGCCGGCGAGCTGCTGGGTGAAGACCAGAGCGGCTCCATGGAGACCATTGGCTTCTCGCTCTATATGGAGCTGCTGGAAAACGCGGTTGATGCCCTGAAGGCCGGACGCGAGCCGTCGCTGGAAGATCTCACCAGCCAGCAGACCGAGGTTGAGCTGCGTATGCCTTCCCTGCTGCCGGACGATTTCATTCCGGACGTGAATACCCGACTGTCGTTCTACAAGCGCATCGCCAGCGCGAAGAAGGAGAATGAGCTGGAAGAGATTAAGGTGGAGCTGATCGACCGCTTTGGCCTGCTGCCCGATGCGGCGCGAAATCTGCTGGATATCGCGAGGCTGCGCCAGCAGGCGCAAAAGCTGGGGATCCGCAAGCTCGAAGGCAATGAAAAAGGCGGCGTGATTGAATTCGGCGAGAAGAATCACGTCAACCCGATGTGGCTGATCGGCCTGCTGCAAAAACAGCCGCAGCATTTCCGTCTGGATGGTCCAACCCGTCTGAAATTTACCCAGGAGCTGACGGAGCGCAAAACCCGTATGGACTGGGTGCGTAACTTTATGCGCCAGCTGGAAGAGAACGCGATCGCATAACCTCCCTTCCCCCCGTTAGCCCAGCGCTACGGGGGGACAATTTACAAACTCTTTGCACTTCACCCGATCTTCCCGACATACCCATTCGCCATAATTATGTTTAACGTCTTATAAAACAATAACCTTATCATTTATATGGATTATGGTGATGATGACCTCTTCGCGTTTTACTCGCTGGATGACCCTGTTTGCGCTGGCAGCCACCGTCGCGGTTGCGCTTCCCGCCCGGGCAAATACCTGGCCCCTTCCCCCTCCCGGCAGCAAGGTGGTGGGTGAAAACCGCTTTCATGTCGTTGAAAATAATGGTGGTTCACTGGAAGCGATTGCCAAAAAATATAACGTCGGTTTTCTGGCCTTGCTGCAGGCGAACCCCGGCGTCGATCCGTATGTCCCGCGCGCGGGGAGCGTACTGACCATCCCGTTACAGACCATCCTGCCGGACGCCCCGCGCGAGGGGATGGTGATAAACCTGGCCGAACTGCGTCTGTACTATTACCCGCCGGGTAAAAATGAAGTCACCGTCTACCCTATCGGTATTGGTCAGCTGGGCGGCGACACCCTGACGCCGACGATGGTCACCACCGTCTCGGATAAACGTGCGAATCCAACGTGGACCCCGACGGCCAACATTCGCGCCCGCTATAAGGCCCAGGGGATCGATCTTCCTGCCGTGGTGCCGGCTGGTCCGGATAACCCGATGGGGCACCACGCGATACGCCTCGCGGCATACGGCGGCGTCTACCTGCTGCACGGAACGAATGCGGACTTTGGCATCGGCATGCGCGTCAGCTCCGGCTGTATTCGTCTGCGCGATGACGATATCAAAACGCTGTTTAACGTCGTTACGCCGGGTACCAAAGTGAATATTATCAATACGCCGATTAAGGTTTCTGAGGAGCCGGGCGGCGTGCGGCTGGTTGAGATTCATCAGCCGTTATCAAAAAACATTGGCGACGATCCGCAGACGCTGCCCATTAATCTAAATGCCGCGATGGTAAGCTTCA
The DNA here is from genome assembly GCF_008364625.2 of Enterobacter dykesii. Lineage (NCBI taxonomy): Bacteria > Pseudomonadati > Pseudomonadota > Gammaproteobacteria > Enterobacterales > Enterobacteriaceae > Enterobacter > Enterobacter dykesii. Next base: position 1,693,406 of record NZ_CP126604.1, on the reverse strand, counting down.
AAACGAATGCGAATACCAACAGCGTGGTGATGGAACGTGCGATGGAAGCCCGGTCAGGTATGCCGACCGATGTCACCCGGCATCACGATGTCGTCCAGCAGTCGATGTAAATCAGAAATAAAAAAACGCCCTGCTCAGCAGGGCGTTTTTTATTGCAGTGGCATAAATGAGGGTTTATGCGCGGCTTATTTGTAGATGACCGCAGTGCCGTGCAGAGTGTTAGGACCGGTCACTGAGGTGATGCGGTAAGATTTTGCACCCATCTCTTGCGCTTTTTGCGCCAGCTGATCTTCCAGGGAACCCAGGTTAGTACCGGCAGAGGCAGAGATTGTCCCGACTTTGTGCTGGTCAGCAGGGGTGGATTGCACCTGTACAGCAGCAAAGCTTGCGAAAGAGAGTGAACTCAGGACAGCGGCAGCGATGAGAGTTTTTACGTTTTTCATGATGTTTACCTTTAGCAGATGAATTTGGAGGTCGTTAATCATTTAGTTAACGATCGATAGGTAAATCATAAATGTGATACAGGTCACACGTCAACATAATTTTATAACGAGCGTTAACTTAATTTTAAAATTGTTATTTTTCATACATATATGATTAATTTATTTTTAAGCATTCTGCACTGGTGGTGGGTTGCGTTTATTTTTATAATGGTCATTCACCAAACCAACAGAGGACCAACGGCAAATGACAACCGACGTCACGAGTTGTGCGAAGAAAAGCCGTGGCCGACCAAAAGTGTTTGACAGGGATGCAGCGCTTGATAAGGCCATGACTCTCTTCTGGCAACATGGGTATGAAGCAACCTCGCTTTCCGATCTGGTAGAAGCCACCGGAGCCAAAGCGCCGACGCTGTATGCCGAATTTACCAATAAAGAGGGGCTGTTCAGGGCGGTTCTGGACAGATACATTTCGCGCTTTGCGGCGAAACACGAAGCCCAGCTGTTCTGCGAAGAGAAAAGCGTTGAACAGGCGCTTCGGGACTATTTCACCGCCGTCGCGACCTGCTTCACCAGTAAAGATACGCCTGCGGGCTGCTTTATGATTAACACCTCTGCCACCCTTGCGGCGTCCTCCAAAGAGATTGCCAATACGGTGAAGTCGCGGCATGCGATGCAGGAGGAGACCCTCAGCGCATTTCTGGCTCAGCGCCAGCAGCGCGGTGAAATCCCCGCGCAATGCAATCCTCAGCTTCTGGCGCAATACCTGAGCTGTATTTTGCAGGGGATGTCAATCAGCGCCCGTGAAGGGGCCACGCTGGAAAAACTGCAGAATATTAGCGAAACCACGCTGCGGCTGTGGCCCGAGCTACTGAAAATCTGACGCAAAAAAAGCTCCTCAGCCTGAGCGCATGAGGAGCTAAATTCAGAGAACTTCTTTTTTACACTTTGTTATTCAGAACCAGCTGGCCGTTTCCATCCAGTGGAATTTGCGTGCCCGGGTCTTTATCCATGCGGATTTTGCCCTGCTGATCGCCAATTTTGTACGTCACGTCATAGCCCAGCATTTTTTCCGACTTGTCATAGACGGTTTTGCAGCGTTGCTGAGTCGTGGTGTAGGTATCATTATCCTGCATCGCGCCCTGCACCTGGTTACCGGCATAGCCGCCACCCAGCGCGCCGACCACGGTCGCTACGTCTTTACCCCGGCCGCCGCCAAACTGGTGACCAATCACGCCACCCGCTACCGCACCCAGAACAGAACCGGCAATGCGGTTTTCATCCTGCACCGGACGACGGTGCGTCACGGAGACGTTGCGGCACTCCTGACGAGGGGTTTTCACGGTTTCTTTAATCGGTGTAGCAGAAACCACCTGTGCATACTGCGGGCCGCGATCTAATACGTTGAGACTGGCAACGGCAGCCACACCTAACGCAGCCGCGACGCCAATCCCTATACCCGCCAACATTGATTTATTCACGGGACTTCCTCCTTTGTTGCTATTGGTAACAATTCTGCAATGGAGGCCGCACTTCGCCAATCAGATAAAGGATCAAAAAAGGAGCGTTGAGAGGAGATATATTGTATTTAGGAGAACTCTTAAGCACTCATTCTGTGATGCGCAGCATGATATGCTAAAAAATCCCTCCGGAGGGCCCGGAGGGAGTGAAAGATTAGTGCAGCTTCAGACGCGGACGGATCACGCGGTTGATTCTGCCCACCAGCATCATCAGTCCGGTTTTGAAGTAGCCGTGCAGCGCAATCTGGTGCATGCGGTACAGGGAGATATACACGAAGCGGGCAATACGCCCCTCTACCATCATTGAGCCGCGCATCAGGTTGCCCATCAGGCTGCCGACGGTAGAGAAGTTTGAAAGTGACACCAGTGAACCATGGTCTTTGTAGACATAGGCTTTCATTGGCTTGCCTTTGTACTGCGCCAGAATATTGTGCAGCACCAGGCTTGCCATCTGGTGAGCGGCCTGCGCGCGCGGCGGCACGAATCCACCTTCAGGACGCGCGCAGGAGGCACAGTCACCGATAGCAAAGATTTCAGGGTCACGCGTGGTTTGCAGCGTTGGCTCTGTGACCAGCTGGTTAATGCGGTTCGTTTCCAGACCGCCGATCTCTTTCATAAAGTCAGGCGCTTTGATACCAGCCGCCCAGACCATCAGATCCGCTTTGATATACTCGCCGTCTTTGGTGTGCAGGCCGCCTTCGTCGGCGCTGGTCACCATGGTTTGCGTCAGCACCCGCACGCCCAGTTTGGTGAGCTCATTGTGCGCCGCACCGGAAATACGCGGAGGCAGCGCAGGCAGGATGCGTTCACCGGCTTCAACCAGCGTCACGTTCAGCGCTTCGTTAGTTAACCCTTTGTAACCGTAGCTGTGCAGCTGCTTCACCGCATTGTGCAGCTCCGCAGACAGCTCAACGCCCGTCGCGCCGCCGCCGACAATCGCGATATTGACCTTGCCGTTCGCACCCATGTTATTGGTGTACTTCAGGAACAGGTTCAGCATTTCCTGATGGAAACGACGCGCCTGGTGCGGATTATCGAGGAAGATACAGTGCTCTTTCACGCCCGGCGTGTTGAAGTCGTTGGAGGTACTGCCCAGCGCCATGACCAGCGTGTCGTACGCCAGTTTACGCTCGGGAACCAGCAGCTCCCCTTTTTCATCGCGCAGCTCTGCCAGGGTGATGGTTTTGCTTTCACGGTTGATGTCGACCACCGAGCCCAGTTGGAACTGGAAATGATGGTTGCGCGCGTGCGCCAGATAGCTGAGCGCGTCCACGCCCTCATCCAGAGAACCGGTCGCCACTTCGTGCAGCAGCGGTTTCCACAGGTGGCTGTGGTTACGATCCACCAGCGTAATTTTGGCTTTTTTACCGCGACCCAGCTTCTTGCCCAGCTGTGTAGCCAGCTCCAGCCCGCCAGCACCACCGCCGACAATCACTATCTTTTTCAATGGCGTAGTCAACGTGACCCCCTCAAATTATTAACCAATTGTTAATTAAAAGTTATAAAAATAACCCTTAATTAACAACAGGTTACAGCACTGAAACCATTCAGGTGCATTGAGAATACCACGTCAGGCGCATTGGTCATACCAAAATTGATATGCATCAAGTTTTGATGGCTTAAAAGTAGACAATTCTGGACAAAAAGAAAGCCCGGTACGCTTTCGCGGCCGGGCTTTGATGCCTGCGGGAATAGGGTTAACCCAGCGTTTTAAACGCTTTGATTCGCTGCAGATGCGGGGAGATGTTTTTGAACTTGTGGGTCTGTTCTTCGTCCCAGACGATCTCATAGTAATGGTGCAGCAATTCAGCTGCCCGATGGCTGTTGAGCGCTTCATCATTACGGGAAAGGATCGCCAGGCAGCGGTCGCGGTTTTTCTCACGGAAATTGCTCACGCACTTGGTCGCAATATCGACATACTCTTCCGGACGGTCAATTTTGCCTTCCATGTTCTCGTTCGGGAACAGGTTAGGATTGAACACCACCTGGCGAATGTCGCACAGGAAGCCAATCCGCTCCGCCCAGTAGCCGCCCAGCCCCACGCCGCAAATCAACGGGCGATCGTCGACGTTGAGCTGCAACATCTTGTCCACCTCTTTGAGCAGATGCTGCATATCATGCTTCGGATGGCGCGTGCTGTAGCTGATCAACCGTACATCCGGATCGATAAACTGCAGCTGCAGCACCTTCTCATGATTACCAGGACTGTTTGAGTCAAAACCGTGTAAATAGATGATCATCGTCTTCTCACCACGCTACGCCTTCCGGGAGGGTTTACAGGCTGGCTTTATGTGCCTGCCAGCGCTCATTCAGGTCTTCAAGCCGGGCGTTGACCGTCTTCCAGCGCGCCGAATCCATCAGCTCCTGACGGCTAAATGAACCTTTATGATACAATTGTGTAACACGCTCTGCTTTGATCGGCGACAGGTTATCCAGCACGCTAACGGCACCTTTACGATTATTGCAGACCAGGATCATATCGCAACCTGCATCCAATGATGCCTGACCGCGTTCAGCGTAGCTGCCCATGATCGCGGCACCTTCCATCGACAAATCGTCAGAGAAAATCACGCCGTTGAAGCCCAGCTCCTGGCGCAGAACGGTTTTCAGCCAGTGCGGAGAGCCGCTGGCCGGACGCGGGTCGACGTCGCTGTAAATCACGTGCGCGGGCATAATGGCATCCAGCTTGTTATCGGTGATAAGCGACTGGAAAACCGACATATCTTTGGCGCGAATCTCCGCTTCCGGACGCGGATCGCACGGCGTCTCTTTGTGGGAGTCCGCCGTCACCGCCCCGTGCCCCGGGAAGTGTTTCCCGGTGGTTTTCATGCCTGCATCGTGCATGCCGTCGATGAACCGGGTCGCCATTGCCAGCGCAATACGCGGGTCTTCATGATATGAGCGCTCGCCAATGGCAGCGCTGATATGCCCTACATCCAGCACCGGGGCAAAGCTGATGTCGATATCCATGGCAATCATTTCGCTGGCCATCAGCCAGCCGGCCTCCTGCGCCAGTTTTCCACCCTCTTCCGTGCCGAGCAGCGCGGCAAAAGACTGGGCTGCGGGCAGGCGGGTAAAACCGTCGCGGAAACGCTGCACGCGTCCGCCTTCCTGATCGACGGCCACCACCAGATGATTGCGCGACGCGGCGCGGATCTGACGCACCAGCTCACGCAGCTGCGCCGGATCGTGATAGTTGCGGGTAAACAGGATCAGGCCACCCACCAGCGGATGCGCCAGAATTTCACGCTCCTCCGCATCCAGCTCAAACCCTTCTACATCCAACATGACTGGACCCACATCCACCTCTCTTATCCTTTAGTTTGTAACTGACGCCAGGCATCGTCTGCCAGCGCAATAAATTGTTTGTCTCTGGACTGCCGATAGCGCATTTCAAACCAGCCCGCCATTAACATGATGACCCACGGTCGCCAGCGTTTGACCTGCCGCCTCAGCGCGTCGACGTCAATGTGTGCCGACTCGGCGTAGTCCCTGATAAGCGCCTGCCGCGCGGCTTCACTCTCCGTCCAGACGGCCGCCAGCTCCAGCGCCACATCGCCATCTCCGGCATATTCCCAGTCGATGAGCCTGATGCCCGCTGGCGTATGAACAATATTCCCGGCATGAACATCCATATGCAACGGCGCGAGCCTAATCGGCTGCGGCTCGCCCGTTTTACGCAGCCGTTTGAGATGTGCCAGCCACACTGGAGTACGCCTGTCAGGCAGGGCTTGCTGCCAGTAATGCTCAAGCAGCGGGAATAACGTAATTCGCCATCCCAGACGTGGCTGCCGGTGCAGATGATACAGCATCGCCGCAAGCACAGGCGTGTCCGGCAGCGCGCTTTTAACGTCACCTTCCAGATAGTCGACGGCCATCCAGCCCTGTCTGAAAAAACGAGGGGCAGGCACGAGATCTGACGGAAGACGTTTCAGAGCGCGAAACTGACGACGAAAATGGGAGGCAGGCGCGTCGGGGTCGTGATTTTGCCGCAAGACCAGACGTCGTTCGCCCTGCTCTATAATGCAACTCGCGCCGCCAAGCCCGGAGTGGGCCTGCGGCGCGATAAGGCGGTACTGAGGAAAATAGCGCGTCAGAATCTCTTCACGCGTGCCGTCATTGTTGCGTAACCGCACCTTTACCTGACCAGATAATTTCGCCTGTCTGAACCAGCATCAGCTGCATCTGCAGGGCTGGGGTATTCACGTTACCGGTGGCGTTAGAATAAAGCACATACTGTGCGCCAACGTTACGGGCAATGCCTATCGCCTTGCTGCGGGTACCGAGGCTATCCTGCGGCGACAGGCCCAGCTGCTGTTTGGCGACGGCGAGCTGCTGAGCCGAGACCAGCGTAAACTTGCCGTTGTTAGCCAGAGCATTACGCAGGGTTTCCGTGGCTTCACCCGCGTTCAGCGAACCGTTGGTACGGTTGTTCACGCTGTCGACCAGCAACACGCTGCCCGCCGTCACGCCCTGGGCCTGCAGCATTTTGCCTACCATCGGCTGCATTGCCCCGTTCCAGTCGTAATGGCGCACGCGCGGCGTGGGCTGTGACGTCTGGTCCGGATGTTCAATCGGGCCTGGCTGCGCCGGGATAGACGGCACAGACGGCACGGTTGGCTGCTGCTGCGTTGGCGGTGTCGGCTGTTCAGTACCCGGTTTAGCCTCTTCCACAGGCGCAGGCTGTTCAGTTCGGGTCACACACCCTGCAAGAAACAGAGCGAAAGCTGTCACGAGCGCATAGCGGCTCAAATTTTTAATCAAGGTTCACCCCTCAGAGATAAAGATAAAGTCTCACCTTATGCGCACCCAGATAGTTGGCGCTGCCATAGAGCGTTACCGACGACCTGGCCGGAATGGTGACGCTGCGCGGCGCCTCCAGCGGATGCATTTCAAGACCTCTTACGTCATACCAGAAAAAACGGTAGTGGACCGTCACTGGCTCATGTCTTTCATTAAAGAGCGTAGAGGAGGCAGATGAGTTGATTTCACTGATGGTCAACGCGGGCTGTTGCGCCGTGATCCCCGCGGCAAGCACGGAGGACTCCATGACCAGCGTCTGCTCATCGTTCACGGGGATCGCCGGACGCGAGCTGCACCCCACAATCATCATCGCCATTACCAGCGCTGTAATACGCCCTTTAAGCATGTCAAAGACCTTTATGTGCCAGCATCGGCCCCAGAGGACGTCCACCCAGCAGATGCATGTGAATATGATAAACTTCCTGCCCACCATGACGGTTGCAGTTCATGATCAGACGGTAACCGTCTTCTGCAATCCCTTCCTGTTCAGCGATTTTGGCAGCCACCGTCAGCATACGACCTAACGCCACTTCATGCTCGGTTTTTACGTCGTTTACAGTCGGAATCAGAATATTGGGAATGATAAGGATGTGCGTCGGGGCCTGAGGGGAAATATCCCGGAAAGCCGTCACCAGTTCATCCTGATAGACGATATCCGACGGAATTTCGCGACGGATAATTTTACTGAAAATCGTTTCTTCAGCCATGACCTTTTCCTTTTTTATTTAATCTGGCGCAATGCGTCCGCTGTAAACACACTCCCGGCATCGGTGTGTGACACAATTCAAGAGTATGAGCGAGTTTCTCCTGTCCTTTCAACCTCCTCCCCCGATTTCTTTCCTGAATGTTCATCAGCTGACTGAAGAGTGACCGCTCGCAGGCTTTAACGGGCTGAAACATTATTTCAGTTCCGGTCGACACATCTGTTTACAGCATTAATAGCAATGCGTATATTTCGCATTTGCATTTTCATGCGCATTTTTAACATAGAAAACGACGCCAGCCCGTGTCCGCGGGACTGACGCATACCCTCTTCATCGTTCATAAGGGTTTAATCATGTCTTTCATTCATCACACCCGGGATGGGAAACGTAAGCCTGTCGCAACGCCTTCGTTGCTGGCAGTATGCATTACTATGGCATTGACGCCAGCCGCCGCATTCGCTGCATCAACAGCCGAAGATACCGTCGTTGTTGACGGCGGTTTTGAGCAAACGCAGGATCCTTCAGCAAGTCAGGAACGGGATTACAGCGTAAAAACCACCACCACCGGTACGAAGCTGTTGCTGGTTCCCCGTGATATCCCACAGTCCGTCAGCGTGATTAGCCAGCAGCGCATGGTCGATCAGAACCTGCAGTCAATCGGTCAGGTATTAACCAACACCACGGGCGTAACGGCGCAGGTGCAAGACAGTGACCGTACCGTGTTTTACTCACGCGGGTTCTTCGTCAGCAACTATGCCTATGACGACCTGCCAACCTCCATCAGCGAGGTATGGAACTTTGGTGATACCGCCGCCGATACGGCGATTTATGACCGCATCGAAGTGGTCCGCGGTGCCACCGGCCTGATGTCCGGAACGGGCAACCCGGCGGCGTACGTCAATATGGTGCGCAAACATGCGGACAGCAATGAATTCAAAGGTAACGTCTCGGCCAGCTACGGCAGCTGGGATAAACAGCGCTACGTGCTGGATCTTCAGGCGCCGCTGGTGGAGTCAGGCAAGGTACGGGGCCGTCTGATCACGGGTTATCAGGACAATGACAGCTTCATGGATAACTATCACTACCGAAAGAAATTCCTCTATGGCGTGATGGATGCGGACGTCACCGACAGCACTACCCTCTCTGTGGGGTATGAGTATCAGGAAAGTAACACCGCCGACCCAACCTGGGGCGGGCTGCCGACCTGGTACAGCGACGGGAGCAAAACCGATTACAATCGCAGCCAGACCGTAGCGCCTGACTGGGCCTACTCGGACAAGGACAGCACCCGCATCTTCGCTAACCTGACGCAGCGTTTCGATAATGGCTGGGAAGCGCATATTAACGGCATGCATGCTGAAACCAACTTCGATTCTAAGCTGATGTATATGTCCGGCTATCCGGATAAAGAGACTGGTGCGGGCATGGTAGGCTACGGCGGCTGGAACCGTGGCGAACGTAAACAGGATGCCTTAGACGCTTTCCTGCGCGGCGATTTCGATCTCTTAGGCCGTCAGCACGAAATAATGTTCGGCGGCAGCTTCAGTCGTCAGCGTAACCATTACGACAACTCAATGCCTGACGCGGTTTACGGCATGGTTGATGTGGGTAACTTTAAGAACTGGAACGGTAACATTGCCGACCCGCAGTGGACGCCGTGGAAACTCTACAGCCAGGACGACATTCGCCAGTCCTCAGCGTATACCTCCGCCCGCTTCTCGCTGGCCGATCCGCTGCATCTGATCCTCGGCGCGCGTTATACCAACTACAACATTCGCTATAACCCGGCGGGCTCCCCGGACACCCGTCTGGAAAGCACCAAAGATGACGTGACGCCCTACGCGGGCTTGGTCTACGACATCAATGAAGACTGGTCGACCTACGTCAGCTATACCTCCATTTTCCAGCCCCAGGACAAGCGGGACGCCAGCGGACGCTATCTCGACCCCACTACGGGCAAAAGCTACGAAGCCGGTGTGAAAGCAGACTGGTTCAATACCCGTCTTACCACCTCGCTGGCGATTTTCCGCATTGAGCAGGATAACGTAGCAAGCAATACGTATACCTACATGCCGAGCGGTGAGTCGATTTATCAATCGCTGGACGGTGTAGTGAGCAAAGGTATTGAGTTCGAACTCAACGGTGCCCTGACCGATAACTGGCAGCTGACCTTCGGCGCGACCCGCTACATTGCTGAAGATAAGAATGGCAACGCCGTAAGCTCCGATCAGCCTCGCACAACCATGAAGCTGTTCACCCGTTATCAACTGCCAAAGCTGCCGGAACTGACCGTGGGCGGTGGCGTAAACTGGCAGAACAAAATGTGGACGGACGTGGAAGGCGGCCCGGCAGGACGTTCCCGCGCGGAGCAAGGCAGCTACGGGCTGGTTAACCTGTTCAGCCGTTATCAGGTCACCAACGATTTTGCTGTTCAGGCGAACGTCAACAACCTGTTCGACAAAGAGTATTACGATTATGTCGGCTCTTATGTGGTTTATGGCGCACCGCTGAACGTCTCGGTAAGCGCGAGCTACGATTTCTGAGTATTGGCACTACACATCACACAAATAAAAAAGGCAGCCATTCGGCTGCCTTAGTCTCCCCAGGTCACAACTTAGTTGCTGCGGATGTACTCATCCATTTCGGTTTTCAGGTTATCGGATTTGGTACCGAAAATTGCCTGTACACCAGAACCTGCAACAACTACGCCCGCTGCGCCCAGCTTTTTCAGACCCGGCTGGTCTACTTTCGCCACGTCGGCAACGCTCACACGCAGACGAGTGATGCACGCGTCCAGGTTAGTGATGTTCTCTTTACCGCCGAACGCTGCGACCAGTGCCGGAGCCATTTCGCTGGTAGCGCCAGCTTTGCTGTCTTCTGTCGCATCTTCACGACCCGGAGTTTTCAGGTCCAGTGCTTTAATCAGCACGCGGAAGATAGTGTAGTAAACAACGGCATAGCACGCGCCCACGATTGGGAACAGCCACAGTTTGCTGCTGTTACCGGACAGAACGATGAAGTCGATCAGACCGTGAGAGAAGGACGTACCGTCACGCATACCCAGCAGGATACAGATTGGGAACGCCAGGCCCGCCAGAATCGCGTGGATAATGTACAGGATCGGCGCAACGAACATGAAGGAGAACTCGATCGGCTCGGTGATACCGGTCAGGAACGAGGTCAGCGCTGCGGAGATCATGATACCGCCCACTTTTGCACGGTTCTCTGGCTTAGCAGAGTGCCAGATAGCAATCGCCGCTGCTGGCAGACCGTACATTTTGAACAGGAAGCCACCAGACAGTTTACCTGCAGTTGGGTCGCCCGCCATGTAACGTGGGATATCGCCGTGGAACACCTGACCTGCTGCGTTGGTGAATTCACCAATCTGCATCTGGAATGGAACGTTCCAGATGTGGTGCAGACCAAATGGCACCAGGCAACGCTCGATGAAGCCGTAGATACCAAACGCCACAACCGGGTTCTGGTAAGCAGCCCACTGAGAGAAGGTCTGGATAGCAGAGCCGATTGGTGGCCAGATGAAGGACAGGATCACGCCAGTGAAAATCGCTGCCAGACCAGAGATGATCGGAACGAAACGCTTGCCCGCGAAGAAGCCCAGGTACTCAGGCAGCTTGATGCGATAGAAGCGGTTAAACATATACGCTGCAATCGCACCGGAGATGATACCGCCCAGAACACCGGTGTCCGCCAGGTGTTTCGCGGCGATCTCTTCTGCCGGTAAATGCAGAACCAGCGGCGCAACCACAGCCATGGTTTTCACCATGATGCCGTAGGCAACCACTGCAGCCAGCGCAGAAACGCCGTCGTTATTGGTGAAGCCCAGAGCCACACCGATCGCGAAGATCAGTGGCATGTTAGCAAAGACAGAACCGCCTGCTTCGGCCATCACGTGGGACACTACGGCTGGCAGCCAGCTGAAGTTAGCAGAACCGACACCCAGCAGGATACCTGCGATAGGCAGTACGGATACTGGCAGCATCAGCGATTTACCGACCTTTTGCAGGTTAGCAAATGCATTCTTAAACATAATTGAGAGTGCTCCTGAGTATTTGTGCTTTTTTTACGCTTTCACGCATTGGCCCGGGGGGAGTACCGTGCCGTGGACAGGACATCTAAGCGCCCTTTATTTATTACACAGAGTAAAATAATTCCCTCTGAGTTTGTTTGACGGCTATCACGTTTCAGCTTAAGGCGGTCGAAAAACTTTCAGTTATTTACAAAAAGCATGTCCGGATGTGTCTAAAAACACCCTCACCGCCCCAAATGAGGCGGTGAACTTTACTCGCTTTACTTATTAATTACGAGCCTAAAAAAAACAGGTGTATCAAACAGATTGCAGGCGGGCGGGGTCGATATGGAACAGCGTGGAGAAGTTTTCCGTCGTCACGCGGGCCAGCTCGTCGATGCTGACGCCCTTCAGTACGGCCATGTACTCAGCCACATCTCTCGTCATAGCGGGCTGGTTCTCTTTACCGCGATGCGGTACCGGTGCCAGGTACGGAGAATCCGTCTCCACCAGAATGCGATCGAGCGGAACATAACGTGCAGCATCACGCAGCTGCTCAGCGTTACGGAACGTCACGATCCCCGAAAACGAGATATAAAACCCCAAATCAAGCAGCTTCCCCGCCGTTTCTCTGTCTTCTGTGAAACAGTGTAGTACGCCACCGCAATCCGTCACGTTTTCTTCCCGGAGGATCGCCAGGGTATCCGCACGCGCATCGCGGGTGTGGACGATAACCGGCTTGTTCAGTTCCCGGCCAATGCGAATATGGTTGCGGAAGGACTCCTGCTGGCGCGGTTTGGTTTCCGGCGTGTAAAAATAGTCCAGCCCGGTCTCGCCCATCGCCACCACGCCCTCTTCGGCTGCCAGCCGGCGCAGATCCTCAACGTCGTAGGCCTCGTCCTGATTCAACGGATGTACGCCGCAGGAGAACACCACGTTATCGCGAACGCCCACCAGCTCACGCATGGAGCGATAGCCCGGCAGCGTCGTCGCCACCGCAAGACAGAATTTCACATCGCGGGCAGCGGCTTTTGCCAGCACGTCATCCACGTTCTTATGCAGGGATTGATAATCCAGGCCATCAAGATGGCAGTGTGAGTCGACTAAAAACATAATGTCTCTCTCAGAGATGGGAAACTGGCGGTGTGACGCCGGGTTGCAGGTAATGTTCGATACGCAGTAACTGGTCGGTCAGTAAAAGCTCGCGATTAAGACCCGTCACGGTTAAAAGCTGTTCACGGCTCTGGCAGATATCATGGAGCATCGCGTGAAGAATCTTCCCTGAGAGGCGGTTCGCCAGCGTATTCACCAGCGACAACGCGTCCGGGTTGGTCAGAAGCGTAGCCCCTTGCTGGATTTTGAGCGCATCCAGCATTAGGGAGGCCAGCCAGTGCAGACGATCAACGGCCCGATCGCTGTTAAGCGCAGGCAGTAAACTCAGCCAGTCGTGACTGTTCAGCGACGCATCTACGGCCCGGCAGAGCGTTTCTCGCTCTGACCAGACGTCAGGCTGCAGTAATGCCAGCGCCGCCGCGGGCGCGCCGCTGCTCAGGCGCAAGGCGGACAGCGCGCTTTCAGGTGACGTTGTCACCTCTCGTTCAAGCCAGCTCAGCGCCCACGATTCCTGAGGTGCTGCAAGGTGATGAAGACGACAACGGCTGCGCAACGTCGCCAGTAATCGTCCCGGGTCACGGCATGAGAGGAAAAACCACGTTTTAACCGGCGGCTCTTCCAGGGTTTTTAGCAGGGCGTTAGCCGCCGCTTCGGTGAGCAGCGTGGCGTCTTTAAGCCACACCACTTTTGCGCCGCCCAGTCGCGCATGTTCATACAATTTTTCACTGACTTCACGCACGGCATCAATACCGAGCGCGCTTTTGCCCTTCTCAGGCTCAAGGGTGTAGTAGTCAGGGTGCGTGCCCGCCTGCATCAGCTGGCAGCCACGACATTTACCACAGCTCTTGTGCCCTTCCGGCTGCTGACACATCAGAAAACGGGTGATGGCATAAATCAACGCATCATCACCCATTCCTGGCAACGCCTGAATCAGTAACGCATGATGCCCCCGACCCGCCTGATAGCTGCCGATCAGCTGTTCAAAGTGTGGGCGCAACCATGGATACCATTTCATGCCTGCTGCTCCTGCACCCACTGCGTAATGGTGTGCTGAATGTCGCGCGTGACGTCGTCGAGGGACTGCGTCGCATCGATGGTACAAATTGAGCTGTCCTGTGCGGCCAGTTCAAGATAGCGCGCACGGGTGCGGTTAAAGAAATCAAACGACTCTTGTTCAATGCGGTCCAGCTCGCCGCGCGCGCGGGCACGCTTGAGACCCACTTCCGGGGTCACATCCAGATACAGCGTCAGGTCGGGGCGAAAATCCCCCAGTACGGCATTACGCAGCGTGGCGAGCATTGTCTGGTCGATGCCGCGTCCTCCCCCCTGATACGCCTGAGTCGACAGATCGTGACGGTCGCCGATCACCCACTTGCCCCCGGCCAGGGCGGGTTTGATCACCGTCTCAACCAGCTGAACGCGCGCCGCGTAGAACATCAGCACTTCGGCTTTGTCAGTGATAACTTCGTCGCCGACGGATTTAATATCCAGCACCAGGCTGCGCAGCTTTTCAGCCAGCTGCGTACCGCCCGGCTCGCGGGTAAATACCATGTCCGCCACGCCAAGCGTTTTGAGCGTATCCACCACCACGTTGCGGGCAGTGGTTTTACCCGCCCCTTCGAGTCCCTCAATGACAATGTATTTACTGCGCATTTTTTTCCTTAAGTGCCTTCAGATAGTCCTGAACAGAGCGATTGTGGCTGGCAAGGTTGGTATTAAAGGTATGCCCCCCTTTTCCATCAGCCACAAAATAGAGATACGGTGTTTTAGCCGGATGCGCGGCGGCTTTAAGCGACGCCTCGCTCGGCGTGGCAATCGGGCCTGGCGGTAAACCGCTAATCACGTAGGTATTATACGCCGTTGGCGTCTCCAGATCTTTTCGTGAGATCTTGCCACTGTAGCTCTCGCCCATGCCGTAGATAACCGTAGGGTCGGTTTGCAGACGCATGCCGATGCGCAGACGGTTAATAAATACCGACGCCACCCGATCGCGCTCAGCAGCGACGGCCGTCTCTTTCTCAACGATCGAGGCCATGGTGACGAACTGGTTCGGATCGCTGTAAGGCAATCCTTCCATTCGCCCTTCCCAGGCGGCATCTACGGCGGCGACCATTTTTTTATGCGCCCGCTTCAGGATAGCCACATCGGTCGTGCCTGCCGTGTACATCCAGGTGTCTGGCCAGAACCAGCCTTCCACCCATTCCGGATGTTCCAGCTTCAGCGCTTCTGCCACCGTCTGATAGCTATCGTCTTTTAAGGTATGTTTGATATACGGCGCGTCACGCAGCTGTTTGAGGTAATCGCTAAGGCGCATCCCTTCCACAAACCGCAGGGGGAACTGGGCTTCTTTGCCGCTTTCCAACAGCTGCAGCATCTCTCTGACGGTCATTCCCGGCGTAAAGCGATAGGTGCCGGCTTTGAAATGTGACAGCTCAGGCTCCACGCGCAATAGCCACTGGAATACCCTTGGACGATTAATAATCTTGTCGCCATAGAGCTGTTCCCCAAGCGCCTGACGGCCGGTTCCCGCTTTCAGGGTAAAGATCGTTTCGTCTTTAACCAGGATCTTGCTGTTCGCCAGCTGGCGAACTTTCCATACGCCAGCTCCGCCAGCGACGCCCAGCGCAACGATGAGGATAAGGACAAAGCGCAACATTTTTTTCATGACTATCTGGTTTGCTCACATATCGGGGCTAAAAACTGAAACAGTTCGCGCGAAGACCAGCGTTGTTGGCCATACGCACGGACGGGTACAACAGGCATCAGCGCATTGCAGATGATGACTTCATCTGCGGTCTGTAGCGAGGTTTCTCCTGCACTAACTTCGACAACGCGAAAGCCAGAGCGTGCCAGCTGTTCCAGACAAAACTGGCGCATTAACCCATTTACGCCAGCGTGTTCCAGCGACGGAGTGAACACCTCTTCCCCCTGCCGCCAGAGTAAATTAGCCGCACAGCATTCCGTAATGAACCCTTCGCTGTCAAGAACCAGCGCCTCATCGGCGTCCGTCTGTTCAAGATGAGTACGAATGAGCACCTGCTCGAGGCGGTTGAGATGCTTAAGCCCGGCCAGCATCGGGTTTCGTCCCAGCCGTACCGGGCTCAGCGTCAGCGTGACGCCGTCTTCTCGCCAGCGAGTGTAATGCGCGGGATAAGCAGAAACGGAGAGAATACGCGTAGGGTTAATACACGATGCGGCGCTGTAACCCCGGCCACCACTGCCGCGGCTGATGATCACTTTGAGTACGCCGCTGTCCTTCCCCGTAGCCAGTTGGCACATTTCCTGACGCAACGTTTCCCAGTGCGTAAAGGGGATCATGAGCTTTTCACAGCCATGCTGCAGACGTCGAATGTGCGCCTCCAGCAGGCAGACATCGCCGTCCAGAATGCGCGCCGTCGTAAAGCAACCATCACCGAACTGTATCGCCCTGTCGCTG
The DNA here is from genome assembly GCF_008364625.2 of Enterobacter dykesii. Taxonomy (NCBI): domain Bacteria; kingdom Pseudomonadati; phylum Pseudomonadota; class Gammaproteobacteria; order Enterobacterales; family Enterobacteriaceae; genus Enterobacter; species Enterobacter dykesii. The sequence continues at coordinate 1,677,363 of NZ_CP126604.1, read as the reverse complement.
GCAGGCAGCGTGTCCTGCTCAAGGCCATTGATTAAAAACATGGTGGCTCCTTATGCGTGGGCATTTAGTCTGGCAGGATGTCATGCAGCCGACAAGAAGATTAGGCTTAATAAAAAAGGCCCGGCAAGCGGACCTTTTTAAATGCTATCGGGACGTCAGGATCAGATCTTTTTGAAGATCAGAGAACCGTTGGTGCCGCCGAAGCCGAAGGAATTACACAGGGTGTACTCCATACCGCTAACCTGACGCGCTTCGTGAGGAACGAAGTCCAGATCGCAACCTTCATCCGGATTATCCAGGTTGATGGTTGGCGGAACAGCCTGATCGCGCAGCGCAAGGATGGAGTAGATTGACTCTACCGCACCCGCCGCACCCAGCAGGTGCCCGGTCATGGACTTGGTGGAGCTCACCATTACGCGGCTGGCAGATTCGCCGAAGATAGACTTAACCGCCTGAGCTTCAGCTTTATCGCCTGCAGGTGTAGAAGTACCGTGCGCGTTCACGTAGCCAATTTGTGCTGGGGTAATACCCGCATCACGAATCGCGTTTTCCATCGCCAGCGCAGCACCCGCGCCGTTCTCAGGAGGAGACGTCATGTGGTAAGCATCGCTGCTCATGCCGAAACCAACGATTTCAGCATAAATTTTCGCACCGCGTTTTTTCGCGTGTTCGTACTCTTCCAGTACGATCATGCCCGCCCCGTCGCCCAGCACGAAGCCGTCACGGTCTTTATCCCACGGACGGCTCGCTGCCTGCGGGTTATCATTGCGGGTAGACAGCGCACGCGCCGCACCAAAGCCGCCGACACCCAGTGGGGTACTGGCTTTTTCAGCACCGCCCGCAACCATAACATCTGCATCGCCGTACGCAATAATGCGCGCGGCCTGGCCGATGTTATGTACGCCAGACGTACAGGCGGTCGCGATAGAAATGCTTGGCCCACGCAGGCCGAACATGATGGTCAGGTGACCCGCCACCATGTTAACAATCGTGGACGGAACGAAGAACGGGCTGATTTTACGCGGGCCGCCATTCATCAGAGATGTATGGTTTTCCTCGATCAGGCCAAGACCGCCAATCCCGGAGCCGATAGCGGCGCCGATACGGGTTGCGTTCTCTTCCGTAATCTCAAGGCCAGAATCCTGCATGGCCTGAACGCCAGCGACAATTCCATATTGAATGAAGGCATCCATCTTGCGCTGTTCTTTGCGCGAGATGATCTCTTCACAGTTAAAATCCTTTACTAAGCCAGCAAATTTCGTTGCATAGGCGCTAGTATCGAAATGGTCGATTAGGCTGATGCCGCTCTGACCGGCAAGGAGAGCTTTCCAGGTGGACTCTACGGTATTGCCGACAGGAGACAACATGCCAAGTCCGGTCACAACTACACGACGCTTAGACACGTTTGTCCTCCAGGGAGGGATAAAAAAAGAGATTCGTGGGACTAAAAAAGATAAAACTCAGGCGGTCGAATGACCGCCTGGAGATGTTCACTTACGCCTGGTGACCGTTGATGTAATCAATGGCAGCCTGAACGGTGGTGATCTTCTCAGCTTCTTCGTCCGGAATCTCAGTATCAAACTCTTCTTCCAGAGCCATTACCAGCTCAACGGTGTCAAGAGAATCTGCGCCCAGGTCTTCAACGAAGGAAGCGGAGTTCACAACTTCTTCCTGCTTAACGCCCAGCTGTTCGCCGATAATTTTCTTAACGCGTTCTTCGATAGTGCTCATACTCTTAAATTTCCTATCAAAACTCGCTTTCGCGATGGTTTTCGTAGTGTATAAAATGTTGAAAAATTTGCAACTAAATCCCGGCAGTTCTTACCACGATTTTACGTTATTTTGAGGCCATTCGCCCTAATAACGCAAATATTTTTCATCGTGGTTAAACCATATACATCCCGCCGTTGACGTGGAGGGTCTCACCAGTGATGTAACCCGCTTCGTCAGAGGCTAAAAATGCAACCGCACTGGCGATTTCTTTAGGGTCGCCAAGACGACCCGCCGGAACTGCCGCCAGCGTACCCGCACGCTGCTCATCAGTCAGCGCACGCGTCATGTCCGTTTCAATAAAGCCCGGAGCAACAACGTTTACCGTAATACCGCGGGACGCGACTTCACGCGCCAGCGACTTACTGAAACCAATCAGACCTGCTTTCGCCGCAGCGTAGTTAGCCTGACCAGCATTTCCCATGGTACCAACCACAGAACCGACAGTGATAATACGTCCATGACGCTTTTTCATCATAGCGCGCATTACCGCTTTTGACAGACGGAATACAGATGACAGGTTGGTTTCGATGATATCGTTCCACTCGTCGTCTTTCATTCGCATTAACAGGTTATCGCGAGTGATCCCGGCATTGTTTACCAGAATATCCACTTCGCCAAACTCTGCGCGAATATTTTCCAGAACAGATTCGATAGATGCAGGTTCGGTCACATTCAGTACCAGACCTTTACCGTTTGCACCCAGATACTCGCTGATGGCCTGAGCGCCATTCTCGCTGGTTGCTGTACCAATCACCTTCGCGCCGCGCGCAACCAGTGTTTCAGCAATTGCACGCCCGATACCACGGCTTGCGCCAGTGACCAGGGCGATTTTTCCTTCAAAACTCATGGTATTCCTCTTTTATTGCGAGAGTGCCGCTGACATCGCTTCCGGCTCGTTAATCGCCGAGGCTGTCAGGGTGTCAACAATACGTTTTGTCAGACCGGTGAGGACTTTACCTGGGCCGACTTCATACAGATGCTCAACGCCCTCCGCTGCCATAAACTCAACGGTTTTGGTCCACTGCACCGGGCTGTAGAGCTGACGAACCAGTGCGTCACGGATAGCTTCCGGCGTGGTTTCGCATTTCACATCGACGTTATTCACAACGGAAATCGTCGGTGCGTTAAACGTAATTTTTTCCAGCTCAACCGCCAGTTTCTCAGCAGCAGGCTTCATCAGCGCACAGTGAGACGGCACGCTGACCGGCAGCGGCAGCGCACGCTTAGCACCCGCTGCTTTACAGGCCGCACCCGCGCGTTCAACCGCTTCTTTATGACCGGCAATAACTACCTGGCCCGGCGAGTTGAAGTTTACCGGAGAGACAACCTGGCCTTCAGCAGATTCTTCACACGCTTTTGCAATTGCAGCGTCATCCAGACCGATGATGGCAGACATGCCGCCCGTGCCTTCAGGCACCGCTTCCTGCATGAATTTACCGCGCAGTTCAACCAGACGTACCGCGTCAGCAAACGCGATCACGCCAGCACACACCAGCGCAGAGTATTCACCCAGGCTATGACCCGCGAGCAGCGCTGGAGCTTTACCGCCCTGCTGCTGCCAGACGCGCCACAGCGCAACGGACGCGGTCAGCAGCGCTGGCTGGGTCTGCCAGGTTTTGTTCAGTTCTTCGGCCGGACCCTGCTGGGTCAGCGCCCATAAATCATAACCCAGTGCATCAGAAGCTTCACGGAAAGTCTCTTCAATAACCGGATAGGTTGCTGCCATTTCAGACAACATCCCAACGGTTTGAGAGCCCTGGCCCGGGAACACAAAAGCAAATTGCGTCATTTTTTATTCCTTATACTAGAAACGAACCAGCGCGGAACCCCAGGTGAACCCGCCACCGAAGGCTTCAAGCAAGACCAGCTGGCCCCGTTTGATTCGTCCATCGCGTACCGCTTCATCAAATGCGCACGGTACCGACGCCGCAGAGGTGTTGCCATGACGATCCAGCGTCACTACAACGTTATCCATCGACATGCCCAGCTTTTTCGCGGTCGCGCTGATGATACGCAGGTTCGCCTGATGCGGCACCAACCAGTCGAGGGCGGAACGCTCAAGGTTATTCGCTTCCAGCGTTTCATCAACGATGTGCGCAAGCTCGGTTACCGCCACCTTGAACACCTCGTTCCCTGCCATGGTCAGGTAAATCGAGTTGTCCGGATTAACGCGATCGGCGTTAGGCAGAGTCAACAGTTCGCCGTAGCTGCCATCAGCATGCAGATGCGTCGAGATGATACCCGGCTCTTCGGACTGCCCCAGCAGCACCGCACCCGCACCATCACCAAAAATAATGATCGTTCCACGATCGGTTGGATCGCAGGTACGCGCCAGCACGTCAGCACCGATCACCAGCGCATATTTAACGGCACCGGATTTCACGTATTGATCGGCGACGCTCAGCGCATAGGTGAAGCCTGCGCACGCGGCAGCGACGTCAAACGCCGGACAGCCTTTAATGCCGAGCATGTTCTGCACCTGGCACGCCGCGCTTGGGAAAGCATGCGTGGCAGACGTCGTGGCGACCACGATCAAACCAATCTGTTCTTTATCAATGCCGGCCATTTCGATAGCACGCTGTGCGGCTTCGTAACCCATGGTCGACACGGTTTCGTCTGGCGCGGCAATACGACGTTCACGGATACCTGTGCGCGTGACAATCCACTCGTCAGACGTATCTACCATTTTTTCCAGATCGGCGTTGGTTCGCACTTGTTTTGGCAGGTAGCTGCCGGTACCTAAAATCTTCGTATACATGTACGCTCAGTCACTTTTAGCTAATACAGATTCCAGGCGAGCGGCAATCCGCTGAGGGACTTGTCGCTGCACCGCCTGCACTGCCTGTTCAATCGCGACAGCAAATGCTCGCTGATTGGCGGCGCCATGACTCTTAATCACGATGCCGCGCAATCCTAACAGACAGGCGCCATTATACTGGTCGGGGTTGAGGTGACTGAATCGCCGCGTCAGGCTCTTTTGTAACCAACGCTTCAATAAAATCAGCCACCAGGCGCTTTTTTTACCTTCTCCCTGAGATTTCAGCAGAGAAAGAAACATGCGTACGACCCCTTCCATGGTCTTCAACGTGACGTTTCCGGTGAAGCCATCGCACACCAGAACATCCGTTTTACCCGTCAACAACTCATTGGCTTCGAGATAACCAATATAGTTGATGGAGGGAACCTGTTTGAGCAATTCAGCCGCTTCGCGAATGCTGTCCAGGCCTTTGGTCTCTTCTTCACCAATGTTCAGTAACGCAACACGGGGAGTGTTGATCCCGACAACTTCTTCTGCCAGCACCGATCCCATCACGGCAAACTGAGCCAGCATAGTACTATCACAGTCGACGTTAGCGCCTAAATCGAGCACCACCGTCTTGCCCTTCTGCTGATGCGGTAATACCGTCACCAGCGCCGGGCGCTCAATACCTTCAATAGGTTTGAGCAGCAATTTCGACAGGCCCATCAGCGCGCCGGTATTTCCCGCGCTGACGCAAGCCTGAGCTCGCCCTTCTTTCACCAGCTCCAGCGCTATCCGCATAGAGCTGCCACGACTATTGCGAATGGCCTGCGAGGGTCGGGCATCACTGGCAATAACTGACTGCGCAGGAATAATCTGCAGACGCGAACGTTGTTCAAAGTCAGCTTTTGCGAGTAATGGCGTGATTGTGTCGGGATTGCCGACTAAAAGAAGTGTGAGTTGCGAATTAGAATTCAGTGCCTGCAATGCTGCAGGCACTGTCACGGAAGGGCCAAAATCTCCCCCCATGACATCTAACGCCAGGGTTAGACGTGTCAAGGTATCGTCGCAGCCTGGTTCGGTAAATTCCCCGTTTGCACGGGGAAATCCTCACTAAGCCTAATCACGCTTGCGCGTGATTACTTAGTGATAACCTTGCGGCCGCGGTAGAAACCGTCAGCGGTGATGTGGTGACGCAGGTGTTTCTCACCAGAAGTCTTGTCTACAGACAGGCTGGTAACTGCAGTCAGCGCGTCATGGGAACGACGCATGCCACGTTTGGAACGGGTTGGTTTATTCTGTTGTACGGCCATGGACCTTACTCCTCAATTACTTACGCTTTAAGCTGGCTAATACGGCAAATGGGTTTGGTTTTTGCGCTTCATCAGGCAGTTCCCCAAAGACCATGTCCGCCTCGGACACTTCACAGTGTTCAGAATCATGCACCGGAACCACTGGCAAGGTGAGGATGATTTCATCTTCAACCAGAGCCAGAAGATCGATTTCACCGAATTCGTTAACCTCAATCGGCTCATACGCTTCCGGGAGTGCTTCAGCCTGTTCGTCAGAACGAACCGGACTGAAACAATACGTTGTGTGAACATGCTGTACAAACGGTTTCCCGCAACGCTGACACTCGAGCGTTACCGTCACCTTTGCATCACCGGTTAAAACGGCGAGACGCTGGTTGTCGATAGCGAACGACATGGAGCATTCTACATCACTGTCCACACTGACTACGGATTCGGCAATACGCTCAGCCTGATCGGAAGTATAGATACCTTCGTAATCGAGGCGTTTTTGAGCCGTACGAACCGGATCAAGAGTCAGGGGTAATTTTACCTTTTGCATAGGGCGCGCATATTAACTTTGTAACGTCATAGAGTCAAAGAAAAAGGCAACCAGAGCTGCCTTTTGCCAATTATTCGCACACATTGCGGCCTGTAGTTTAAAATGGCTGGCATCGATACGCTATATCTGGTGATAAAAATATGCCAAATCTCGTCCTTGCTTCCACATCTCCCTACCGCCGAATGCTGCTGGAAAAGCTCGGGATCCCGTTTGAATGCGCCGCGCCAGAAGTTGATGAGACTCCACAGCCGGGCGAATCACCTCGTCATCTGGTGATGCGTCTTGCTAAGGAGAAAGCGCAGTCGCTGGCCGCACGTTACCCCGCACATTTGATTATAGGCTCCGATCAGGTTTGCGTGCTGGACGGGGAAATAACCGGCAAGCCCCATACGGAGGAGAACGCCTGCCAGCAGCTTCTGCGTGCGCGAGGCACGATCGTGACCTTTTATACCGGCCTGGCGCTCTATAACTCCGCCTCCGGTCATCTGCAAACGGAGTGCGAGCCGTTCGACGTACACTTCCGTCATCTCAGCGAGCAAGAGATCGTGGATTATGTGCGGCGGGAACGTCCGCTGAACTGTGCGGGAAGCTTTAAGAGTGAAGGATTGGGGATTGCGCTGTTCGACAAGCTGGATGGTCGCGATCCCAACACGCTGGTGGGGTTACCGCTGATTGCTTTGTGTCAGATGTTAAGACGAGAAGAGTATAATCCGCTGACCATGTGACTGAAACGTTGCGGCCTGATGCCCTCTCCCACAGGGAGAGGGAGGAAAGCAAACTCAGCCGCGCAGAACCTTAAGACAGCGTTTCAGCTGCTCATCCAGCGGCGCTTCAATACGGATGGCTTCACCCGTATTAGGATGGGTAAACTTCAGCGCTGCCGCATGCAGGAACAGACGCGACAGCCCCGTCCCAGCCAGCTGCTTATCAAACTCACGGTCGCCATAGCGGTCATCAAAGGCAATTGGGTGCCCTGCAAACTGCGTATGGACGCGGATTTGGTGGGTACGACCGGTGACAGGACTGCAGCGCACCAGCGTCGCAAACTCATAGCGCTCTTCAACTTTAAAGCGCGTTTCAGACGGTTTCCCTTCCTGGCTTACGCGGACAATACGTTCGCCGCTTTGCAGAATGTTCTTGAGCAGTGGCGCCTGCACCACTTTTACATGGGACTGCCATTGACCACGCACCAGCGCCAGATAGTCTTTCTGCATCCCTTTCTCACGCAGCTGTTCATGCAGCGAACGCAGCGCAGAACGCTTTTTCGCCACCAGCAGTACGCCAGAGGTATCACGGTCAAGACGGTGCACGAGTTCAAGGAAGCGCGCTTCCGGGCGCAGGGCTCGCAACCCTTCAATCACGCCGAAGCTCAGACCGCTACCGCCATGAACAGCCGTCCCTGACGGTTTATTCAGCACCAGAATATGGTCGTCTTCATAAAGGATGACATCGCTCAGGGCCGCCACTTTCTGTAGCTTCGGTGAAACGGTCTCTTCTTCACGCTCTGCAACGCGCACCGGCGGAATACGCACTTCATCGCCCGCCTCGAGTTTGTACTCAGGCTTCACGCGTTTTTTGTTAACCCGCACCTCGCCCTTACGCAGGATGCGGTAAATCATGCTCTTTGGCACACCTTTCAACTGTGTGCGCAAAAAGTTATCGATACGTTGCCCCGCGTCATCTTCGGCGATGGCAACCATTTTTACGGCTGGAGTCTCTGTTTTCATGGTTGGCGATTCTAAATATCGACAGCCATTAGCGCCACTCATTTTTCTATGCTTATATTTACTTTTATCCGGCCTGTCCCCCGTTTCGCGCAACCGATTTGGTGGTTATTAAACCAATCGCCATTCAGAAGTGAAGAAACTGTGAGTAACCGGGTGATAAATGGTAAAAGTCATCTTGCTATAACCCGGCGAGCAGTGGAATAATGAGGCTGTTTTCCGTGTTAAATCCTGGTTAAGTAAGGATGTTGACGGAATGACCAATTTTGTCTGACCGATCATCCACGCAGCAATGGCGTAAGACGTATTGATCTTTCAGGCAGTTAGCGGGCTGCGGGTTGCAGTACTTCCCGGTATAAGGATTGTTCTCTGGAGAGTTCTACCCAGGCAATTCCCCTGATAATTGCGCTGTGTTTCCGTATGAAACACAGGCAACCGACACTCTGCGCCTCTTAAGCGAGCGACAACCGTGAGGTTGGCGACGTGAACAGACACGAGGCCATCGGTTCATACCCCGGAAAGCGTCACCTTGCCCGCAGCTTTGTCGTCAATGTAAGAATAACGAGTAAGTTACGATGAAAAGAATGTTAATCAACGCAACTCAGCAAGAAGAGTTGCGTGTCGCCCTTGTGGATGGGCAGCGCCTGTACGATCTGGATATCGAAAGTCCTGGACACGAACAGAAAAAAGCGAACATTTACAAAGGTAAAATCACCCGCATTGAACCAAGCCTTGAAGCTGCATTTGTCGATTACGGTGCTGAGCGTCATGGTTTCCTCCCTCTGAAAGAAATCGCCCGCGAATATTTCCCCGCAAACTACAACGCCCATGGCCGCCCAAACATCAAAGATGTTCTGCGTGAAGGTCAGGAAGTTATCGTTCAGATTGATAAAGAAGAGCGCGGCAACAAAGGTGCCGCACTGACCACCTTTATCAGCCTCGCAGGGAGCTATCTGGTTCTGATGCCTAACAACCCGCGTGCGGGTGGCATCTCTCGCCGTATCGAAGGTGATGACCGTACCGAGCTGAAAGAAGCGCTGGCAAGCCTCGAACTGCCTGATGGCATGGGGCTTATCGTGCGTACCGCAGGCGTTGGCAAATCAGCCGAAGCGCTGCAGTGGGACCTGAGCTTCCGTCTGAAGCACTGGGAAGCCATACAGAAAGCAGCGGAAAGCCGCCCTGCTCCGTTCCTGATCCACCAGGAAAGCAACGTTATCGTGCGTGCCTTCCGTGATTATCTGCGTCAGGACATCGGTGAGATTCTGATCGATAACCCAAAAGTGCTTGAGCTGGCGCGCCAGCACATCGCCGCGCTGGGTCGTCCGGATTTCACCAGCAAAATTAAACTGTACACCGGTGAAATCCCGCTGTTCAGCCACTATCAGATCGAATCCCAGATTGAGTCCGCCTTCCAGCGTGAAGTGCGTCTGCCATCCGGCGGTTCTATCGTTATCGATACCACTGAAGCGCTGACCGCTATCGACATCAACTCCGCGCGTGCAACGCGCGGTGGCGATATCGAAGAGACCGCCTATAACACGAACCTCGAAGCCGCTGATGAAATCGCCCGCCAGCTCCGCCTGCGCGACCTGGGTGGTCTGATCGTTATCGACTTCATCGACATGACCCCTGTTCGCCACCAGCGTGCGGTTGAAAACCGTCTGCGCGAAGCGGTGCGTCAGGACCGAGCGCGTATCCAGATTAGCCATATCTCACGCTTTGGCCTGCTGGAGATGTCCCGTCAGCGTCTGAGCCCGTCTCTCGGCGAGTCCAGCCATCACGTTTGTCCGCGCTGCTCCGGCACCGGTACCGTACGTGATAACGAATCTCTGTCTCTCTCCATTCTGCGTCTGATTGAAGAAGAAGCGCTGAAAGAGAACACCAAAGAGGTTCACGCCATTGTGCCGGTTCCCGTTGCCTCTTACCTGCTTAACGAAAAACGTGCAGCGGTAAGTGCAATTGAAGCGCGTCAGGGCGGCGTTCGCTGCATCATCGTGCCAAACGACCAGATGCAGACCCCGCACTATCACGTACTGCGCGTGCGTAAGGGCGAAGAGACGACCACCCTCAGCTACCTGCTGCCGAAGCTGCATGAAGAAGAGATGTCCCTGCCTTCCGATGAAGAGCCAGCCGAGCGCAAACTGCCAGAGCAGCCTGCGTTAGCGACCTTCATCATGCCTGAAGCACCACCGGAAGCAGCCCTGGAAAAACCTGCGGCCAAACCTGCAGCGCAGAAACCAGAAGCCGCGGTAGCGAAAGCCCAGCCGGCACAGCCGGGTCTGCTGAGCCGCTTCTTTGGCGCGCTGAAGAAGATGTTTGCTGAAGAAGAAGTTCAGCCAGAGCAGCCGAAAGAAGAGCCTAAAGCAGCCAAGCCAGAGCGGCAGCAAGACCGCCGCAAGCGTCAGAACAACCGCCGCGATCGTAATGACCGCAACGACCGTAATGACCGTAATGACCGTAGCGAGCGTCGTGACAACCGTGACAACCGCTCTGAGAATAGCGAAGGCCGTGAGCAACGCGAAGACAACCGTCGCAACCGTCGCGAGAAACAGCAGTCGAATGTTGAAGATCGTGAAATTCGCCAGCAGGCGGGCGATGAGACTGAGAAGAGCAAACAGCGTGACGACCAGCAGCCGCGCCGTGAACGCAGCCGTCGCCGTAACGACGAGAAGCGTCAGGCACAGCAGGAAGTCAAAAACCTGAACCGCGAAGAGCCTGTTGAACAGCAGGACGGCGAGCAGGAAGAGCGCACTCAGGTAATGCCGCGTCGTAAGCAGCGCCAGCTTTCTCAGAAAGTTCGCTTCGCCTCAGAAGTAACAGAAGAGTCAGCCGTTGTCGCAGTTGAAACCAGCGAGAGCACAACCGGTACGCAGTTGGCGAAAGTTGATCTGCCAGCGGTCGTTGAAAACAACGTTGAGCAGGATGATAACGGCGAAAACCGTGATAACGCCGGTATGCCGCGCCGTTCACGCCGTTCTCCACGTCATCTGCGCGTCAGCGGCCAGCGCCGTCGTCGCTATCGTGACGAGCGTTACCCGACTCAGTCGCCAATGCCGCTGACCATTGCCTGTGCTTCGCCAGAAATGGCGTCCGGCAAAGTCTGGATCCGCTACCCGGTTGCTCGCCCGGAGCAGGTTGTTGAAGAACAGCCTGTAACCGAAGAGGTGATTGCACCTGTGGCAGCGGTAGAAGACGTTGTGACTGAAGCGGCAACCGTGGTTGAACCTCAGATTGTTGAAACGGAAGCACCTCAGGCAGTTGAAGTCGAAACCACTCATCCGGAAGTGATTGCCGCGCCGGTTGATGCCGCACCGCAGCTTATTGCTGAAGAAGATGCCGTGGTGGCTGAGGAAATCGCTGAAGTGGCTGAACCTGTAGCCGCAGTGGAAGACACCGCTGAAACCCTGGTTGAAACCACCACTGAAGAAGTCGTTCAGGACGTTGAGATTGAGGTTGAACCGGTTGTTGAAGAACCGAAAGCGCCTGAGGTGAAACCTGAGCCGGTTGTTTCTGCACCAGCCGCAGCCCACGTGGCGACAGCACCAATGACGCGCGCCCCGGCGCCGGATTACGTGCCTGAAGCCCCGCGTCACAGCGACTGGGTACGCCCGGAATTCAACTTCGAAGGTAAAGGCGCTGCAGGCGGCCATAGTGCAACGCATCAGGCGACTGCACCGGCAACGCGTCCGCAGTCTGTCGAATAACGACGCTGAAAGTAAAAAGCCGACCTTCGGGTCGGCTTTTTTTATGGCTGCTGCACGGGCTTTCTCATTCCGGTGACTTCCGGCATGACCTGCCGCATCAGCTCCAGAAAACGCCGCAAGCGTGCCGGATAATAGCGGGACCAGGGGTAAACAAGATGCACCGGTAACGCCGCTGGCTGCCACTCCGGCAGCAAATGCACCAGCCGCCCTTCCCGAATATCATCCTGTACCGTCCAGCTGGAGACCACCGCCACGCCAAGGCCGGTGAGCGCCGTATTGCGTGCGACATACAGGCTGTCGGTGCTTAGGCGTGGCGTAATAGCAATCCGCGCGGTAGCAGGCGAGGCATCGTGAAAAAGCTCCACGTGGCGCTGGTAGAAAGAGCTGATGGCTATCCAGGGAAACTGCTGCAAATCCTCCGGCGTATTCACCGCCGGGAAGCGGGCCAGCAGCGCTGGCGCGGCCACCACCGAGCGAGGCACTTCCGCCAGCAGCACGGATACGGTCGCCGGATCGACCTCCACACCCACCCGAATAGCGCAGTCAAGATTGTCGCCGAGAAAATCTGCCGACCGATCGTTGAGCATCCACTCAATCGAAAGCTGGGGATAGCGTTGCAAAAATTCGGTTACGGGTTTCAGAAGCTGGTCCTGACCAAACGCGTGGGGAGCTCGCACCCGCAGCACGCCTACGGGCTCATCTTCCGTCTGCCCCACCTCATCTTCCAACGCCAGCCAGCTGTCGATCACCCGACGGGCGTGCTGATAGCAGCGCTCGCCGTCATCCGTCAGCCGCGTCGTGTGGGTGGTGCGCAATATCAGGCGCACGCCCAGCATGGTCTCCAGCGACTGTAACCGTCTGCTCACCGTGGCCTGTGTGGTGGCCAGTTGCCGTGCCGCCGCTGAGAGGGAGCCCGCCTCCACAATGCGAACAAACGTCCGCATTAACTCCACCCTGTCTATACGCTCAACTCTTTTCATCGCATTTTCATTTATACGTTCAACGTATAAGCGTTTTACCACCGGGCCCGCTACCGTCGCAAGGCGTACTGATAAAAAATAGCCTCACACGACGAATGAGGAACATCTTATGAACACAACAACCGCCGCCCATGCCGTGAGCCGCTGGGTAATCTTAATGCTGGCGATCGGTGCAGGTTTCAGCGTGGCATCTATCTATTATGCCCAGCCTCTGCTGCCGCTGATGGGCGCAGACCTTCACCTGAGCATCGAAGGAATGGGGTTGGTCCCAACGCTCACCCAGGCGGGTTATGCCCTGGGGATCCTGTTCCTGCTCCCGCTCGGCGATCGCCACGACCGCAGGACGTTAATTTTGATCAAAAGCGCGGCGCTGGCGCTGTTTCTTCTCGGCTGTAGCCTGACCGGGCAGATCCATTCTCTGCTGCTGGCAAGCCTGCTCATCGGTATGGCCGCCACCATGGCACAGGATATCGTCCCTGCCGCGGCCATCCTTGCGCCGGAAGGTAAACAGGGGAAAACCGTGGGCACGGTAATGACCGGGCTGCTGATGGGTATCTTATTATCCAGAACCGTGAGCGGCGTGGTGGGTGAAGCGTTTGGCTGGCGCGTCATGTACCAGCTGGCGGCGGCGAGCATTGCGTTTGTCGGGGTGATGATGTGGTTTGTGCTTCCGCGTTTTGCCATTCACTCCACGCTGAGCTACCCCGCGCTGATGCGCTCAATGGAACATCTGTGGCGTCGTTACCCGGCGCTGCGCCGTGCGGCGCTGGCTCAGGGTTTCCTGTCGGTTGCCTTTAGCGCCTTCTGGTCTACGCTTGCGGTCATGCTGCTCGAACGCTATCACCTGGGGAGTGCCGTAGCGGGTGGTTTTGGTATTGCAGGTGCCGCCGGTGCGTTAGCTGCCCCGCTGGCAGGGGGTCTGGCGGATAAAATGGGCGCAGGAAAAGTCACGCAGCTTGGTGCCGTTCTTGTGACCGTCTCATTTGCCCTGATGTTCCTGATGCCCGCGCTGGGCGTTCATGGACAGCTGATTCTGATCGCCATCTCTGCCGTCGGGTTCGACCTGGGGCTGCAGTCCAGCCTGGTCGCTCATCAGAATCTGGTATATAGCCTTGAACCACAGGCGCGGGGTCGTCTTAACGCCCTGCTCTTTACGGTGGTCTTTATCGGGATGGCGCTGGGTTCCGCGTTAGGCAGCAATATCTACTCGCTGGCCGGCTGGACGGGCGTGGTCGCGCTGGCGACGGTCTGTGGCGTCATTGCGCTGGCAATCCGTCTGATAGAAAGCGCACGAGTCGCCTCCGCGCCGGCGGAAATTGCATAAAAAAAATGCCCAATCCAGACGGATTGGGCAGTAAAACATGCCCAGTTTCAAGACATGTTCCAAGAGGTCAAGGTGTTATTTGTTCAGCTGGAACAGAGACATGCCCTGCATATCGCTAAACGCTTTATAAGACGCCTGCAAGGCCGCCTGCTGCATGGTGTAAGAGGAAATCGCTTCGTTCCAGTCAACATCAACCAGGTCACTCATCTGCTTGGTCTGACCCAGCGCGCGGTCATCGCCCAGCGTATCGAGTTTTTCCAGCTCGTTCATCTTGGTTCCCACATCCGCGACGACCGTCAGAATATTGTTCTCAGTGTTCTGAATACCGATCTGCGCATTGGCAATCACCTGGTTTTGGACTGCAGCTGCAGCCGAATCGTTCTCAATCGGCGTCTTCAGCGCAGCGACGGCAGAATCAAGGATTTTGAACATGTTTGTCTCGCCATAGCCACCACCCGGCAATTGCTCCGCATTACTGGTAATGCTCTCGAAAATCTGCTGGCCGGTATGACTAATCGCCATATTTCGCGCCGTATCTACCTGCTGGGTGATGGCTTCAGCGCCACCCCTGTAGTCGCCGGTTACGGAATCAAACGGTGCGCTCTCGGTTTTGTACCCGGCAAAGATAAAGCGACCATTACCATCCGTCGTGTTGGCCAGGTTCATAAGCTGATCGCGGATCCCCTGAATATCGGTCGCCAGAGCAAGACGATCGTCATCGTTTAATGTGCCGTTTGACGCGTAGACCAGTTTCTCCCGCACGCTTGAGATGGCGGTGTTCACCTGGGTTAACACGTTATCTTCCAGCGAGACCTTCTGCGTTGCAAAGGTACGCGCGAGCGCAAACTGGCTGTTTTGCGACTGTGACTGTGACAGAACGATGGCCTGCGATGCGGCGATAGGATCGTCCGAAGGACGATTGACGCGCTTGCCGGTGGACATCTGCTCACCGTAGTTCAGCCATCTGCTCTGGGAGTCGGTGATCCCACGCATGTTCTGCTCGTACATCATCTGGGTGCTAATACGCATTGTTCACCTCAACCTTAACGAATGTTGATAATTGCATCGAAGAGCGTACTGGCAGTCTGGAGAACCTGGGCGTTCGCCAGGTAATACTGCTGATAACGCTGCAAATTGCCATACTCTTCGTCGAGGTTTACCCCAGAGATGGTCTGCTGCTGCTTGATTAACTGGGTTTCCACGTTGGCTTTCGTCTGGCTGCTCACCTTCAGTGAAGCCGTTGAGCTACCCACGGTACTTACCAGCGAGGCATACGCATCGTTGAAGCTTTTGTTCCCGCCTACCACTTTGCTGTTTTGCAGTTCGAGCATTTTCTGGCCATTGCGGTTGTCGCTCTCACCGCCGGTCTGCACCGACGCCATCGCCAGTTTGGACTCGTCGCTGATCGCCAGATCCATGTTCATGATGACGTTGGAAACCGGCTTCACGGTAAAGCTGTCTTTGGTATTTGCCGTGCCGCTCACGTTGACGTTAAGACCATCAAACGACAGATTACCGCTGGCGTCCGGGCTCATCGTGAAGCTGGTTTTGTCTGACGTACGGGTGATTGTCCAGTCGGTACCATTAAACTGCAGCTTATAGTCTGTCGCCTGGACCTGTTTACTGTCCGCCACAGACGCCGTGACAACGGCAGAACCACCGTTCTTGCTGTTGGACAAGACAGCCGGAGAACCAAAGTTAAACAGCTTACCGCCAGCGTCACCGTTAGCGTCAAAACCGGCTTCATGCTGCGTGTTCATCGCATCGGCAAAGGCCAGCGCCATCTGATTCAGGCTGTTACGGGCTTTATCCAAATCTTCAGCGCGGAAGGTCAGCAAACCGCCCAAAGAACCGGTGGTGATCATCTTTTCCGGGATCTCAACATTACCTGCCACGTCGTCGACATAGGCCACGGTAGTACGAGTAGGATCGGCGCTGGACTTAACGGCAGCCAGCTGGTTGGCTTTGCTACCCTGGACCAGGCTGTAACCGTTGCCGAAAGAGATGTTAAACGTACCGCTATCCTGAACAGACACTTCCACACCCACGATTTTGTTCAGCTCGCTGACAAGCTGATCGCGCTGGTCAAGCAGTTCGTTAGGCGAAGCACCCGCACCGACGCCGGTCAGACGAGAAATCTGATCGTTCAGATTGGCAATCTGTTTGGCATAGTTGTTGATCTGCGCAACGCTGGTCGAAATTGCGGTATTGACCTGAGTATCCTGATCGCGGAGATACTGATCGTTGGTTTTAAACTGATTCACCAGGCCACCGGCTTTACCCAGCACCGTCTGACGTGCTGCCGGGTCTTCCGCATTGCTCACCAGGGTTTGCAGGCTTTTAAAGAAGTCCTGCAGGGTGGTGGAGAGCGAGTTGGTGGTATCGGAGAGCACATCGTCAATTTTTGACATCTGCTGATAGCGCGTCGTCAGACCGCTGCTCTGCGTCTGCGCGGCGCGCAGCTGGTTGGTGATGAAGGCATCATACTCACGCTGGACACCGGAGACATACACCCCGTTACCCACCCAGCCGCCGCCGGTCAGCGTGCTGTTAGATGCGCCCAGCACCGTGGTCTGGCGGGTATAGCCTGCCACGTTATAGCTTGAAATATTATTACTGACGGTATTGAGTGCCGACTGCGCGGCACTGAGGCCACTCATGGCGCTGTTAATCAAACTGGACATGGGGGTTCCTTTTATACGTTCAGACACGAGTCCTGATGAAGGTTATCGGCAACCTCCACCGGGACTTGAGAACTTTCAGAACAGATTTTCAATATCTGTGCTATAGGCTTTGCTGACCTTCTCGCCCATGGATTTCAGCTGCTGGATCATGCTGGTGAGCTTGCGCGCATAGTTCGGGTCAGTAGCGTAGCCCGCGTTTTGCAAGGCCTGAGCGCCCTGCTCCGCCGTCGCCGCCTGCGTTACGGCGGTATAGCGCGGATTTCGGCTCAGCAGGCCAACGTAGTCGGACAAGGCTTCCAGATACGAGCTGTAGACGCGGAATTTGGCTTTGACCTTCACCGCCGCACCGTTCTCGTATTCGGTGGTCGTGATCTCCGTCGTCGGCCCCTTCCAGCTGGAGGAGGCCTTCACGCCGAAGATGTTGAAGCTCGGCTCGCCGTTTTCCTTGCGGATCTGACGCTGACCCCAGCCCGACTCCAGCGCGGCCTGCGCCAGAATCAGGTGATGCGGCACGCCGCTCTGTTCGCTGGCAAGGCGCGCGGGCAGAGAAAGCTGCGCCAGGAAGTCTTTACTGTCACCGGAGAGCGGCTCATCGCCGCTGCCCGTGGCTTTTGGCATCGCTTTACGCACCATTTGCGTCAGAGCCTGATTCTGATAACTGGTCACCGTTTCCAGGTCGAACTTCATCGGCACCTGCTGCGTCTGATCCTGAGGCTGAATGCCCTGCGCGGCTTCGGTCTGTTTCACAATCATGTCAGCCAGACCGAGGCCTTTACCGGCGGTCATCTGCTGCGCAATCTGCTGGTCATACATGCTGGTGTAGAGACGCGTTGAATCACTGCTGAACATCCCGTCTTTCGGCAGGGTTTCGCGCATGCTTTTCAGCATCATCTGTACAAACATCCCTTCCACCTGGCGGGCGACCGGGCGGATGTTCGCCGCCGGGTCTTTGCCTGCTTTGGTTTTCAGTTCGTTGAGCGACTGGGCGTCCCAGGCTGCACTGGTCAACAGTTTGCTATCGGTCAGCATTAGATGATTTCCAGTTTGGCGCGCAGGCAGCCCGCGCTTTGCATCGATTGCAGGATGGACATCAGATCCATCGGCGTTGCGCCCAGGGCGTTCAGGGCACGCACCACGCTGTTCAGGTTGGCGCTGGAGCGAACGCTCTGCAGCGACCCGCCGCTCTGACGCATATCAATCTGCGTTTGCGGCGTCACCACCGTCTGACCGCCACCAAATGGCGTATTCGGCTGGCTCACGTTCGCGGAGCGGTTTACCGTCACGGAGAGATTCCCCTGCGCCACGGCACAGCTGTCGAGCGACACTTCCCGGTTCATCACCACCGAGCCGGTGCGGGAGTTGATGATCACTTTCGCATCCTGGATCGGAACGTTCACTTCCATATTCTGGATATCCGCCAGCATGCGCACCTGGTTGCTGCTGCCGGTGGAGGTGCGGATCTGCACGGTGCGCGCGTCGAGTGCCGTTGCGTTACCGTAACCACGGCTGCGATTGATGGTATCGGCAATTTGCTGCGCCATGGTGAAATCTTCATTATTGAGCTGCAGGTTGATAGTGTTGCCCGCACCAAACTGGGTCGGCAGTTCACGCTCAATGATCGCCCCGTTGGTGATACGTCCACCGTTCAGCTGGTTCACCTGCACGCTGCTTCCGCCTGCGGATGCGCCCGCACCGCCAACCAGAATGTTCCCCTGCGCCAGCGCATAGACCTGGCTGTCAACGCCTTTCAGCGGAGTCATCAGCAGCGTACCGCCGCGCAGGCTTTTGGCGTTACCCATTGAGGAGACCACCACATCAATGGTCTGCCCCTGACGCGCAAACGCCGGGTAGGACGCGGTGACCATTACCGCGGCCACGTTTTTCAGCTGCATGTTGGTTCCCGCCGGCACGGTAATGCCGAGCTGGGAAAGCATGTTGTTCAGGCTTTGGGTGGTGAACGGCGTCTGGGTCGTCTGGTCACCGGTACCATCCAGACCAACCACCAGGCCGTAGCCAATCAGTGAGTTTTCACGCACACCCTGAACGCTGGTGAGGTCGCGAATACGGTCAGCCTGGGCAAACGTTGCCACCAGCGCGAGCGCCACGGCGAAGATCGATTTAAACATGGGTCACCTCGCTTACATCGGCGATAAATTAAGGAAGAAGCGCTGCAGCCAACCCATATTTTGCGCTTCATTGATATAGCCGTTCCCGACGTACTCAATGCGCGCATCCGCCACCTGGGTGGACGGAACGGTGTTGGTGCCGCTGATGGTGCGAGGGTTAACCACGCCCGAGAAGCGAATGAATTCAGTGCCCTGGTTGATGGCGATCTGTTTTTCACCCACAACGTGCAAGTTGCCGTTAACCAGTACCTGGTCAACCGTGACCGTCAGCGTACCGCTGAAGGTGTTGCTGGCGTTCGCGCCACCTTTACCGTTAAAGGTATTGCCGCCGGACGCCTCAACATCCGCACGGGCATTGCCGAACAGTCCCTGTAGATAGCGCGGAACGGTATCGAAGCCAAAATTGGTTTTGCCATCGCGGCTGGCGTTCGCCGACGAGCTCTTGCTCGCGCTGACGTTTTCCTGCAGCACAATGGTCAACGTATCGCCGACGTTACGCGGGCGGCGATCTTCAAACAGCGGCTGATAGCCGTAATTAATCGGCTGCGCGGTCTGGAAAATGGAGCCGTTTACCACTGGCGCGGGGCCAGGAACGGGTTGGGCAGTCGTCGCACCCTGGACCAATGGTTTAGACGGGATCAAAGCACACCCGCTGAGGGTGACAGCCAGAACAGTCAGTATCGGATAACGAAACGCCGCGTTTTTTTGCATTGCCTTCATCTTCGAAAACAGGGAGCCGGTGCGGCGTTTACCGCACCGGGCTACACCTTAGAGTTGCGTCAGCTTCTGCAGCATCTGGTCGGTCGTCGACACTGCTTTACTGTTAATTTCATACGCGCGCTGGACCTGGATCATATTCACCAGCTCTTCCGCCACGTTCACGTTGGACGTTTCAACATAACCCTGGTACAGCAGACCCGCACCGTTCAGGCCCGGAGTGCTCTCATTCGGCGTACCGGAGGATTGCGTTTCGGTGTAGAGGTTCTCACCAATGCTTTCCAGACCGGTATCGTTCATGAAGGTGGTCAGGTTGAGCTGCCCGACCTGAACCGGCGCGGCCTGTCCCTGCTGGGTCACGCTGACCACACCGTCACGTCCGATGGTGATGCTCAGGGCGTTCGCCGGGATAGTAATCGCAGGCTGAACCTGGAAACCGCCCGCCGTCACCAGCTGGCCGTTCTGATCGACCTGGAACGAACCGTCACGGGTATAGGCCGAGGTCCCGTCAGGCAGCTGCACCTGGAAGAAGCCCTGGCCTTTGATCGCCACGTCTTTGCTGTTGTTGGTCTGAGACAGGTTGCCCTGGCTGTGCAGACGCTCGGTGGCCACCGGACGAACACCGGTACCGATCTGCAGGCCCGACGGCAGCGTTGTCTGTTCAGAAGACTGCGCGCCCGGCTGGCGGATGGTTTGATAAAGCAAATCTTCGAAAACGGCACGCTGACGCTTGAAACCATTGGTGCTCACGTTTGCCAGGTTGTTGGCAATCACGTCCATATTGGTTTGCTGGGCGTCCAGGCCAGTTTTCGCGATCCATAAAGAACTGATCATAAGGAGTCCTGTTAACTCATAGCCAGAAGTTGGTTAGCCTTGCCCGCGTTTTCGTCCACGCTGCTGATGATCTTCATCTGCATTTCAAAACGACGGGCGCTGGCGATCATGTCGGTCATGGCTTCGACCGGCTTGACGTTACTGCCTTCCAGAACGCCGGACATCACGCGGATGCTCGGATCGGCCTGTAACGTGGCACCACGCGTCGCCTGCGCCGCCTGGGTCAGACGGAACATACCGTCGTCGCCGCGCTGCACCTCTTTGGCTTCCGCTTTCACCAGCTTCAGACGTCCGACGGGCGCAACGGTGTTGGCCGGGTCGCCCGGGTTGAGCGCCGAAATGGTGCCGTCCGCAGCGATAGTCAGCTCAGAGCCTTCCGGTACGGTCAGCGGACCCGCTTCCCCCATCACCGGATGCCCCTGAATCGTCAGCTGGCCCGTCGCGCTCACCTGGATGTTCCCGTTACGGGTATAGCCTTCGCTACCGTCGGCAGTTTGCACCGCCAGCCAGCCGTCCTGCTGCAGGGCAACGTCCAGCGGGCGTGAGGTATAGTCCATCTGCCCTGGCGTCATATCGGCGCCAGGGGTTGATGCCGTCACCAGCGTACGGGTCGGCAGGGAAAGCCCTTCTACCGGCACCGCGCGCAGCGCATTAAGCTGCGCGCGAAAGCCCGGCGTTGAGGCGTTTGCCAGGTTGCTGGCGGTAACGGCCTGCTGATTGAGCGTCTGACTTGCCGCGCCCATCGCGGTATATATTGCGTGATCCATTGCGCCTTCCTGTTAGCCGCTTAACGCAGGTTAACCAGCGTATTGAGGATCTGGTCCTGGGTTTTGATGGTCTGCGCGTTCGACTGATAGTTACGCTGCGCGACGATCATGTTCACCAGTTCTTTACTCATATCCACGTTGGAGGCTTCCAGCGCGCCGTTGGTCAGCTTGCCGAAGTTACCGGTGCCTGCGGTACCCAGCAGCGCCACGCCGGAGGACTGAGTGGCAGACCAGACGTTGTCGCCTTCAGATTTCAGACCTTCGTTGTTCGCGAAGTTTGCCAGCACAATCTGGCCCAAAACCTGAGACTGTTCGTTAGAGTAGCTTCCCACCACGGTGCCATCGTCGTTGATCTGGTAGCTCACCAGATCGCCAGGCTTGTAGCCGTTCTGAGTGGTTGCCACAACGCTGTTCGCGCCTGTGTTCTGCTGCATGGAGTTCAGGAAGCTCAGGGAGAAGGTCGCCGCCGTCGCACCGCTGACGGACCCCGTGGTGATGTTAATGGCCGGCGTAGGGTTTGCCGTTCCGCTCAGTACACCCGCAGCGTCGTAGTTATAAACACCCGCCAGGTTACCGTTCGCATCAAAGTTCATCTGCGCCGCTTTCGTGGCGACAGAACCCGCAGCGCTGCCGTCCTGAGTGTAGAGATCCCATTTATTGTTGGCCGTCTTCACGTAGTAGACGTACATGTTATGGGCGTTCCCCTGACTGTCGAATACGGTCACGGTCCCTTTTTTGTTATAGGTATCCGGGTTGGTGGCATCGAACGGGGCAGTTTGAACAGGATCGGTTGAGTTCAGGTTGATCTGCTGCGTCGCGGTGGTGGTTGATTTCGCCGCCATCAGTGTATTCGGAATAGTAATCGCCTGAGGGTTCGCGCCGGTCTGAACGGTTGGAGGCGTTCCTGCTGCCGGGTAGCCCGTCAGCTGCATGCCCTGCATGTTAACCAGCGTACGGTTTTCATCCAGTTTGAACTGGCCGTTACGGCTGTAGAACACAGAGCCGTTGGAGTCGACCATACGGAAGAAACCGTTCTGGCTGATGGCAACGTCCAGACCACGACCGGTGTTGGTGGTGGTGCCGTCGCTAAAGTCCTGCGTGATGCCCGCAACTTTCACGCCCAGGCCGACTTTGGAACCGGCAAACATGTCCGCAAATGAAGCAGAACCGGATTTAAAACCATAGGTCGCGGAGTTGGCGATGTTGTTGCCAATGACGTCCAGGTTGGTGGCCGCAGCATTCAGGCCGCTGACCGCTTGAGAAAAGGCCATGACTTACTCCTGATAAGTGTTAAGGCTTAGATAATCTGCCGAACTTCGTCGAGTGTGGTGGAACCAGAGGTTCCCAAATCCAGTTTGTTGCCGTCGCTTCCTTTAATCACGCCCTGGACCAGCGCGAACTGCAGCGGCTGCGCCACCAGCTGGGTCGTCCCGTTGCTGGCGCTGATCGCCACTTTGTAGGAACCGTTTGGTGCTTTCGTGCCGTCGGTCAGACTGCCATCCCACGTAAAGGTGTGAACGCCCGCCTTCAGCTCGCCGATATCAATGGTGCGCACTACCGCGCCGGTGGAATCCGTGATCGTGGCAGTAACTTTTTCCGCTGCCTGCTGGAGTTCAACGCCAAACGGCGTGGTGGTCGTTGTGGTGTTGCCTTCGGTGGTGCTGGAGCCTGCCAGAATCGTGGTTCCCGGGATCATCACCCCGTGGCCAATCAGGCTTGCCGCCTGCAGAGACTGGGCGCTGTTAATCTGCCCGGAGACGGAGCCGAGGGTGGTGTTAAGTTTCTCAATGCCGCTCACGGTGCTGATCTGCGCAAGCTGCGTGGTCAGTTCGTTGTTCTGCATTGGGTTGGTGGGATCCTGGTTCTTAAGCTGCGCCACCAGCAGCGTCAGAAAGCTGCCCTGAAGATCGGCGGCATTGCTCCCGGTGAGGGAGTTAGAACCCGTTGTACTCTTCGTGTTATTAACACCCGAGTTCGTAGGATCATTCACATTTACGGCGATGGACATGCATGTCTCCTTTACTGGCCGAGAGTGAGCGTTTTGAGCATCATGCTCTTCACGGTATTAAGCACTTCGACGTTGGCCTGGTAACTACGGGATGCCGACATGGAGTTCACCATCTCACCCACCACATCCACGTTTGGCATCTTCACGTATCCGCTGGCATCCGCGAGCGGGTTACCCGGCTCATACACCAGCCTGTCCGGCGCCTGGCTCTCTACCACATCAGAGACCTTCACGCCGCCCGTTGCCGCGCCCGGCGCAGCATCGACCTGAAAGACAACCTGTTTGGCACGATAAGGCTGGCCGTCGGGTCCGGTTACGCTGTCGGCGTTCGCCAGGTTACTGGCAGCCACGTTCAGGCGTTTGGACTGCGCGGTTAACGCCGAACCGGCAATATCAAAAATATTCAACAAGGCCATCTATCAGTTCCCCCCCTGCAGGACGTTCATCATGCCTTTGATTTGTCCGCCGAGTACGGTCAGGCCCGTCTGGTATTTCAGGCTGTTATCGGCAAACTGGGTACGCTCCCGGTCCATATCCACGGTGTTACCGTCGAGTGAGGGCTGATCGGGAATACGGTAAAGTAAATCGGTCGCTGGCGCGGTCATCGCCTGAGCAGGAATATGGCGAGAGGATGTCATGGCAAGTGCAACACCCGTTCCTTCGGCACGTCCACGCTCCATCACCTTTTTGAGCTCACTGGAAAAATCAATATCGCGCGCCTGAAACCCTGGGGTATCGGCGTTAGCGATGTTGGCGGCTAAAATCTCCTGCCGCTGGGCGCGTAAATTGAGCGCTTCCTGCTGAAAACGTAACGCGGCGTCGAGTTTATCGAGCATGTCTCCTCCGCTGATGGCAAAATTTCAGTTCACAGCTTAAATCTCACCCGGTCTCCCCTATCGACGGAATAAGCGCAAAATGCGTCGCTATTTATTGCGTTGATGCAAAACCACTGCAGGTAGAATTCATTCAACTCTGGAAACGGTGGAACTTGCGATGCAAACGTTAAAACGTGCCCTGATGGCAACTTTCTTGCTGTTTAGCCCTCTGGTGCAGGCTGAAGGCTTACAGGAGCGGCTGACGGCTTTTTTTGCTGAAAAGCTGGCGGGCTTTAGCGATGACGTTACCGTTACCCTACGTACCCCACCGAATCTGTACCCGACCTGTGACCAACCGTCATTCAGCGTGACGGGAACCACACGGCTGTGGGGGAACGTGAACGTGCTGGCCCGCTGCGCCAACGAAAAACGCTATTTACAGGTTGCAGTTCAGGCGATGGGCAATTATGTTGTCGCCGCCGTGCCCATTGCGCGCGGCAGCGTGCTGCAGACGAACAGCGTGACGTTAAAACGCGGCCGTCTGGATCAGCTGCCTCCACGCACCATGCTGGAATTAAACCAGGCACAGGACGCCGTCAGCCTGCGTGATGTCGCCCCCGGCCAGCCGATGCAGCTCTCAATGCTGCGTCAGTCGTGGCGGGTAAAAGCGGGCCAACAGGTGATAGTGGTGGCCAACGGAGATGGCTTTAGCATCAACAGTGAAGGGAAAGCGTTAAACAATGCCGCGGTGGCGCAAAACGCCCGCGTCAGAATGTCCTCAGGCCAGGTGGTGAGCGGAACCGTCGATGCTGATGGGAATATTCTGATTAACCTGTAATCTTTTTAAAGATTTCGCGGCGCGTGCCGATAAATATTTCACTAATGATGATGTCAGGCGCAAACGCCGCGAACCCTCGATGAGGACAACACTATGAGCATTGATCGTACATCAGCCCTGAAGCCGGTAAGCACTGTACAACCTCGCGAAACGAATGACGCTCCTGCGCAGAAAACGCGTCTGGAAAAACCGTCAACGTCCAACAGCACCAGCGTGACCCTGAGCGACGCGCAGGCAAAACTGATGCAGCCAGGCAGCAACGATATCAATATGGAACGTGTTGAAGCGCTGAAAACGGCTATTCGTAACGGTGAGCTGAAAATGGACACCAGCAAAATCGCTGACGCCCTGATTCAGGAAGCACAGAGTTTCTTACAGAGTAACTAACCGTATGAGTCGACTGTCAGAAATACTGGATCAAATGACGGTTGTTCTTAACGACCTGAAAACGGTAATGGACGCTGAACAGCAGCATCTCTCTTCCGGTCACATCAACGGCAGCGCGCTGCAGCGTATTACTGAAGATAAGAGTTCGCTACTGGCGACGCTGGATTATCTGGAGCAGCAGCGCCGCGCTGAGCAGGATCCTAAGCGTAGCGCCAATGACGATATTATTGAGCGCTGGCAAACCATTACCGAAAAAACCCAGCACCTGCGCGACCTAAACCAGCACAACGGCTGGCTACTGGAAGGTCAGATTGAGCGTAATCAGCAGGCGCTTGAGGTATTGAAACCGCATAAAGAAACCGGACTGTACGGTGCGGATGGTCAAACAGCGACTGCGCGTATTGCGGGAGTTAAAAAGATTTCGATTTGACGCCTGGGCGACAAATCATGCAGCGGGGAGCACCATAAGGTGAACTCCCCTTTTGGCGTTTATGCCGTACGGCGGGCAAACTCTTTCACTTTGAACCCCAGCACCGCCAGCGTGGCAAAATAAGCCACCACCCCGACGCCTACCACGGCCATAAGCCGCATCAGACGATAAGGCATGGTGCCGAGGGACCACTCCGGCATCACGTACATCATGCCGAGCAGCGCGGCTGACATCACCAGTACCGCAACGATCAGACGTACCAGGAAACTTCCCCACCCCGGCTGCGGCGTAAAGATATCCTGCTTGCGCAGCTGCCAGTACAACAGCCCGGCATTCAGACAGGCCGCCAGACCAATAGACAGCGACAGGCCGGCATGCTTCAGCGGACCAATAAATGCCAGGTTCATCAGCTGCGTCATAATCAGCGTCACAATGGCAATTTTCACCGGCGTTTTAATGTCCTGACGCGAGTAGAACCCTGGCGCCAGCACCTTGACGACGATCAGCCCCATCAATCCGACCGAGTAGGCAATCAGCGCGCGCTGGGTCATGGCGGCATCAAAGGCGGTGAATTTCCCGTACTGGAAGAGCGACACCGTCAGCGGTTTGGCCAGAATACCCAGCGCCACCGCGCTCGGCAGGGCCAGCAGGAAGCAGAGACGTAACCCCCAGTCCATCAGGCGGCAATACTCATCGTGATTGCCGCTGGCAAAGCTTTTCGACAGCGACGGCAGCAGGATGGTCCCCAGCGCTACGCCCAGCACCCCGGACGGGAACTCCATCAGGCGGTCGGCATAGTACATCCAGGAAACCGAGCCGGACACGAGGAAAGAGGCAAAGATGGTGTTAATGATAAGCGAGATCTGGCTGACGGAGACGCCGAGAATGGCGGGCCCCATCTGCCTGATCACGCGCATCGCCCCGGCATCTTTGAGGTTGATGCGCGGCAGCACCAGCATGCCGATTTTTTTCAGATGCGGCAGCTGATACGCCAGCTGCAGCACGCCGCCGACGGTGACCGCCCAGGCCAGCGCCAGCACCGGCGGATTGAAGTTCGGCGCGGCGAATAGGGCAAAGCCGATCATGCTGACGTTGAGAAACGTCGGCGCAAACGCCGGAACAGAGAAGCGGTTCCAGGTGTTGAGGATCGCCCCCACCAGCGAGGCCAGCGAGATCAGCAGAATATAGGGGAAAGTAATGCGCAGCAGCTGCGAGGTCAGGGCAAACTTGTCGGCCGTATCGGCAAATCCGGGCGCGGTCACCATAATCACCCACGGCGCGGCCAGCATCCCGAGGACGGTCACCACCGCCAAAGCCAGCGTCAGCAGCCCGGAGACATAAGAAACAAAGACGCGCGTCGCGTCTTCACCCTGCTTGCTTTTATATTCCGCCAGAATGGGCACGAATGCCTGGGAAAACGCCCCTTCAGCAAAAATACGACGCAGCAGGTTCGGCAGTTTGAACGCGACGAAAAAGGCGTCCGTGGCCATCCCTGCACCAAATACCCTTGCCACAATGGCGTCGCGCGCGAAACCCAGCACGCGGGAAAACATGGTCATCGAGCTGACGGCCGCCAGCGATTTTAATAAGTTCATTAACGTGAATTTCCAGAACCATACGGATTTCCAGGACGGGCAAGCGTAAGCGCCACCCGGCAAAGCCTACAAGCGGCGCTTAGTCTACCCGGATTTCAACGAATTACTATCCGCAGATGTTACAGCGAGTTATTCGCTCATGGCCTCGCGCCAGAGCCTTTCCACAATGCGCTGCGCCATAATGGCCTGCTCGCCGGACGTTTCAGGAACCGTCTGATTTTGCACGCAGGTGATAAAGTGACGGGCGCATCCTGCGAAACCGCGCTGCTCGAGGGTGCTCTGCCAGCCTGGCGCCGGCAGCGTCACCACGCCGTTGCCCTTCTCTTCCCGCCACTCGCGCATGTCCGTAATGTCGTACAGCGCGCCGTCGGTCACCGCCTGCACGGATTCACGCTGGCTTCCCGCCCGACGGTGCATGCTGGTGGTAATCTGAAGATGCTCAACGGCAAAGTGGTGCTCCGCGTAGACCATCTCCCCCTGGTCATTCGTTAACAGGGTACCGCTTTTCAGCAGCGCTTCGCCGTTGCTCAGCCACAGCGCCGTATCCACAACGTGCAGATAATCATCCAGAAGGGTGAAGCGCAGATCGTTTGGCCCAATGCTGTCGGTGCGGTGCTTATCCATCCGCAGCGAGGCAAGCGTGCCCGACTGTGCCTTCAGCTGCTGGTAAAGCGGTGCGAAGCGGCGGTTGAAGCCCACCATCAGCGTCAGTTTTTTGCGCGCCGCCAGCTCAATCAGCCGTTCGGCATCCTGAACATTTTCCGCCAGCGGCTTATCCACGCAGACGTGAACCCCCGCATTGAGCAGTTCGCTCACCACCTGATAGTGGGTTGCCGTTGAGGTATGCACAAAAACCGCATCACACTCGCGGGCCAGATCCTGCAGTGAGGCGGCATACGGAATGCGCCAGGTTTCGCAGATACGTTCTGCCTTTTCTCGGGTGGGTGACCATGCCCCTTGCAGGGTCCAGTCCGTCGCCGCACCTAATACAGGCAGCCAGGCTTTTTGCGCGATGCCGCCGAGCCCCACCACGCCTACGCGTAATTTTTTCACCGTCAGTCTCCCAGATGTGCCAGCAATGCGTCCAGACGCTGTTTCAGCCCGGCGACCTCTTCTTCCAGCGCCTCTACGCGCGCGGCAAGAGTGTCATTGCTTGCTGAGGATCCCGCGTCGCTCTCCACGGTTGCGACATCGACGTCGCCGCTGAACAGGTGCATATAGCGGCTTTCACGTTTGCCCGGCTCGCGCGCCAGACGCGCCACGTATGGGCCGTCTTCGCGTGAGGCCAGCCCTTCCAGGGTCTGCTCAACTTCCTGCATATCGTTGAACTCATGCATACGGGAAGCGCGCGTGCGCAGTTCTCCCGGCGTCTGCGCTCCGCGCAGCAACAGCGTAGTGATGACCGCCACTTCCGCACTGCTCAGCTTCAGGTCGCCAAATTCGGAGTTACAAAAGCGCTGTTCGTATTTGGTCACGCGGTTGCCAAAGCCGCTGACGGTGCGCAGATAGTGGCGTTTTACCAGCGCATCCAGCACGTCCTGAACCTCATGCTCGCTGAGGTTCATCACCGGCTCGCGGTTGGTCTTCTGGTTGCAGGCCATGGTTACGGCGTTAACGGAGAGCGGATACTGCTCCGGCGTGGTGACCTGTTTTTCGAGTAAGCACCCAATTACGCGCGCTTCGGTACCGTTTAGCTGATACTTCATCTTTTCTCCTTAACGACCTGCGGTCCAGTCCCGGGTGGTTAACGCCGTCAGAACGTGGTCGCGCCACTCTCCGTCTATCAGCAGATAGTCTTTGGCGTAACCCTCTTTCTCGAACCCTAAGCGCGCCAGCAAATTGCCGCTGCGCTGATTGTGCGGCATATAGTTCGCCATGATGCGATGGATATGCTGCGTGCGTTGCATATAGCGGATCGCCACCGTTAACGCCTCGTACATCAGCCCCTGCCCCTGCCATTTCTGGCCGATGGAGTAGCCAAGGTAGCAGGCGTGAAAAGACCCACGCACCACGTTTGAAAAATTGGCGATCCCGATAATCTCTTTCTCTTCAGGATCCAGCAGCGCGAAATAAAACGCGCTGCCCTGCTTGTGAAATTCCGTAATCATGCTGAGGCGCGCCTGCCAGCCGGAAGGGTAACAATGGCTCTCATCCCGAACGGGTTCCCAGGGTTTTAAAAACTGGCGATTCTCGGCGTAATAATCCGCCAGACGCCAGGCATCACGCTCATGCACCAGACGAACGACCAGCCGGTCCGTTGTCAGACGCACTTTTGGCACATTACTGCGATAGCCAAACATCGATACCACTCCTTCCCGTCACTTCTGCTTACCCATTAGCTTTACTATACCTGTGCCTTTGCCGTCTGTGAAAACAGTGACATACCATTTTCACCTCTTTTCACATTTTTCGATGAGAACTCTCTATCAAAGCACCCTTTTGATAAAAAAATATTGTCACCTCTGGGGGTGGGAAAAAACGCGGCGACACCGCAGAATGTTAGCGTGCTCACCTTCTTATTTTCCCTGGAGGGAAAATGTCCCGCGTATCACAGGCCAGGAGCCTGGGTAAATATTTCCTGCTCGTCGATAACATGCTGGTCGTGCTGGGCTTTTTTGTCGTGTTCCCTCTCATCTCGATTCGCTTCGTCGATCAAATGGGCTGGGCGGCATTAGTGGTCGGTATTGCGCTGGGGTTACGCCAGTTTGTCCAGCAGGGGCTGGGCGTCTTTGGCGGGGCCATTGCCGACCGCTTTGGCGCTAAACCGATGATCGTTACCGGCATGCTGCTGCGCGCGGCAGGCTTTGCCACGATGGCGGTCGCCCAGGAGCCCTGGCTGCTCTGGTTCTCCTGTTTCCTCTCCGGTATCGGGGGCACGCTGTTCGATCCTCCACGCACCGCGCTGGTGGTGAAGCTTATTCGCCCTCAGCACCGCGGCCGTTTCTTCTCGATTCTGATGATGCAGGACAGTGCCGGGGCAGTTGTCGGCGCCCTGCTGGGAAGCTGGCTGCTGCAGTATGACTTCCGTCTGGTCTGCGCCGCCGGTGCGGTGCTCTTTATTCTGTGCGCGCTGTTTAATGGCCTGTTCCTGCCCGCCTGGAAACTGTCGACGGTCAAAGCGCCGGTCCGGGAAGGGCTTGGCCGCGTCCTGCGCGATAAACGTTTTGTCACCTATGTGTTGACCCTGACGGGATATTACATGCTGGCTGTACAGGTCATGCTGATGCTGCCGATCATGGTTAACGACATCGCGGGGACCCCTGCAGCCGTTAAATGGATGTACGCCATCGAAGCCTGCCTGTCGTTAACGCTGCTCTATCCGATTGCCCGCTGGAGCGAGCGGCGTTTTCGTCTGGAGCATCGCCTGATGGCCGGGCTGTTCCTGATGACGCTGAGCATGATGCCGATCGGCCTGGTGAACTCTCTCCAGCAGTTGTTTACGCTGATTTGCACGTTCTATATTGGCTCGATCATCGCCGAGCCTGCCCGTGAAACGCTGAGCGCCTCACTTGCGGATGCGCGTGCGCGCGGCAGCTATATGGGGTTCAGCCGGCTGGGGCTGGCGCTTGGCGGCGCATTAGGTTACGCCGGTGGCGGCTGGTTGTTTGATGCCGGCAAAGCGTTTAACCAGCCCGAACTCCCGTGGATGATGCTCGGCGCGGTGGGCTTTATGACGCTCCTTGCCCTGTGGTGGCAGTTCAGCCCGAAACGCAGCGCGAGCGGCATGCTCGAGCCAGGCGCGTAGCCTTTCCCTCGGGCGGGAGCTCCTCCCGCCCCACTTCTCAGTTTTTTCTGCTGGTTTCTGCCCATTCACGCTGACATACTGGCGCAACAGGACAGAAGCGCCGATTTTTCGTTGAGGAACACTATGAAGAAAATTGTCTTAGCCGCGGCATTAGTTGTCAGCGGTCTGCTGGTTGGCTGTAACCAGCTCACGCAATATACCGTCAGTGAACAGGAAATTAATCAGGCGCTGGAAAAACATAACAATTTCTCGAAAGACATTGGCGTACCGGGGCTGGCGGACGCCCATATCGTGCTCACAAACCTGACCAGCCAGATTGGACGTGAAGAGCCAAACAAAGTCACCCTGGCCGGTGATGCGGATCTCGATATGTCATCCCTTTTTGGCAATCAGAAGGCCAACATCAAGCTCAAGCTGAAGGCGCTCCCTGTTTTCAACAAAGAGAAAGGGGCAATTTTCCTGCAGGAGATGGAAGTCGTCGATGCGCAGGTGTCGCCGGACAAGATGGCGCCGGTTCTGCAAACCCTAATGCCCTATCTCAACCAGTCGCTGCGTAATTACTTTAACCAGCAGCCCGCGTACGTCTTAAGCGAAGACAAAAGCAAGGGTGAAGCTCTGGCGAAAAAATATGCAAAAGGTATAGAGGTGAAACCAGGAGAAATTATCATTCCTTTCACCGATTAACCTGAAGGGCGCTACGGCGCCCTTTTTTTTACGGAAAAGTGTGCAAACGAAAACGTTTCCGCTTATGATTTGTGTCCGGCAAAAACAGCCATCCTTATGACTGATTCCTGACAAGCCGGAGCTTCCATGACTGCACAACCCCAGGTTCTTAAAATCCGCCGCCCTGACGACTGGCATATCCATCTGCGTGATGGCGATATGCTGAAAACCGTCGTGCCTTATACCAGCGAAATTTATGGCCGCGCGATTGTCATGCCTAACCTGGTTCCACCAGTCACCACCGTCGATGCCGCTAAGGCCTATCGCCAGCGCATCCTGGATGCCGTTCCTGCGGGACACGATTTTACCCCGTTGATGACCTGCTATCTTACCGACTCGCTGGACCCGAACGAAGTGGAGCGCGGGTTTAACGAAGGCGTATTTACGGCGGCGAAACTCTACCCGGCGAATGCCACCACCAACTCCAGCCACGGCGTTACCAGCATTGATGCCATCATGCCGGTTCTGGAACGCATGCAAAAACTGGGCATGCCGCTGCTGGTCCATGGTGAAGTCACGCATGCCGAGATTGACATCTTCGACCGTGAAGCCCGCTTTATCGAGACCGTAATGGAGCCTCTGCGCCAGCGCCTGCCCGCGCTTAAAGTGGTCTTTGAGCATATCACCACCAAAGACGCGGCAGAGTACGTGCGCGACGGCAACGATCTCATCGCCGCTACCATTACGCCGCAGCACCTGATGTTTAACCGTAACCACATGCTGGTGGGTGGGGTGCGTCCTCACCTGTACTGTCTGCCGATTCTCAAGCGCAACATCCACCAGCAGGCGCTGCGCGAGCTGGTCGCCAGCGGATTCACCCGCGCGTTCCTTGGCACCGATTCCGCACCTCACGCCCGCCACCGCAAAGAGGCAAGCTGCGGCTGTGCAGGCTGCTTCAACGCTCCAACGGCACTGGCCAGCTACGCGACCGTCTTTGAAGAGATGAACGCGCTCGAACATTTTGAAGCCTTCTGCTCCCTTAACGGCCCGCGCTTCTACGGCCTGCCGGTCAACGACACTTTCATCGAACTGGAGCGTAAAGCGAGCCACGTTGAGGAGTCCATTGCGCTGACGGATGACACGCTGATCCCGTTCCTGGCGGGTGAAACCGTTAACTGGACGGTAAAACGTTAAAAAATCAATGCCCCTTGTTGTCAAACCGATAATATACCTGTATAAATAAACAGTATATTACACAGGGGGCATTTATGCGTATTGAAGTCACCATAGCCAAAACAACTGTTCTGCCTGCCGGCGCGCTTGATGCACTGGCAGGCGAATTATCCCGCCGTATTAACAACACCTTTCCCGACAACGCGGGTGCCGTAACGGTGCGTTACGCCGCGGCGAACAACCTCTCCGTCATTGGTGCTGCGAAAGAAGATAAAGATCGCATCAGCGAAATCCTGCAGGAAACGTGGGAAAGCGCAGACGACTGGTTTATCACAGATTAACACTGCTCCCTCATTGTGTTTTTTTGCCGGGTCGCCCCGGCTTTTTTTTGTCTAAAAATCCTGCAAGTTCAAATTAATTCGGCATCTTCTTTAAAAATCGTGAACGAGATGGTGTTTTATTGTTCGAACAATCCTAAAAAGCAGAAAAATGTGTTGCCACCTGTTTATTTTTCCCGTTGGAACCCTTATTACTTGGTATACTGAAGTTGCTTTCAGAAAAACATGCATTGAACCTCAAAGCCGTTGTCTTCTAACACGCATTAAGGGGGTTATAATGGAAAAGAATAGTGAAGTGATCCAGACCCATCCACTGGTTGGCTGGGATATCAGTACCGTAGATAGCTACGATGCGCTGATGCTGCGTTTGCACTACCAGACCCCGAATCAACTCAACCGTGAAGAAGCGGAAGTTGGACAGACGCTGTGGCTAACAACAGACGTCGCCCGTCAGTTTATTTCTATTTTAGAGGCAGGTATTGCAAAAATAGAATCTGGCGACTATCAGGAAAATGAGTATAAACGGCACTAAGCTTATGCCCACTTTTCTCTCTACAGGCACCCTCGCGGTGCCTTATTTATTTCTCCCTTGTCTAACCCCGCGTTGTTAATTACTCTGCTAACAAAACATCAGTTTACGAGATGCATATGAGATACGACTTAATCATTATTGGTAGCGGCTCCGTGGGTTCCGCTGCCGGTTATTACGCAACGCAGGCAGGTCTGAAGGTCCTGATGATCGATGCCCACCTTCCTCCCCATGCGGAGGGTAGCCATCATGGCGATACCCGCCTCATGCGCCATGCGTATGGAGAAGGCGAGCGCTATGTACCGCTGGTGCTTCGCGCCCAGACGCTGTGGGACGAGCTGGCGAAGCAGACCGAAGAGCGTATTTTTGAGCGTACCGGCGTCATCAACCTTGGCCCTGCCCATTCTGATTTTCTCGCCAGCGTCGAGCGCAGCGCAAAAGCCTATAATCTTGATGTCGAGAAGCTGGACGCGACGGGCATTACCGCGCGCTGGCCTGAAATTACCGTCCCGGATGATTACATCGGCCTCTTTGAAGCCCACTCTGGCGTGCTGCATTGTGAAACGGCGATCAAAACCTGGATCGATCTTGCCGCGAAAGCTGGCTGTGCGCAGCTGTTTAACTGTCCGGTAGAGGCTATCACCCATGACGTGAATGGCGTCACGGTAACGACCCTTGACGGTGACTATTCAGCGTCCCGCCTGCTCGTCAGCGCAGGAACCTGGGTTACTCGCCTGCTGCCGAAACTGCCAATCCAGCCGGTACGTAAGGTCTTCTCCTGGTTCCAGTCGGATGGGCGCTACAGCGCGCAGAATAAATTCCCGGCCTTCACCGGCGAATTGCCGAATGGCGATCAGTTCTACGGTTTCCCTTCCGAGAAAGACGCGCTGAAAATCGGTAAACACAACGGGGGCCAGGTTATCTCCTCCCCTGAAGAGCGTAAACCCTTCGGTGCCTGGCCACAGGATGGTTCAGAAGCCTTCTCGTTTCTGCGCAATATTCTTCCAGGCGTTGGCGGCTTGCTGTATGGCGCGGCCTGTACCTACGACAACACGCCGGATGAAGACTTTATCATTGATACGCTGCCGGGGCATGACAACGTTCTGCTGATCACCGGGCTAAGCGGCCACGGCTTTAAATTTGCTTCCGTGCTAGGTGAAATCGCCGCGCAGTTTGCCCAGGGCATCACGCCGCAGTTTGATCTGACGCCCTTCTCCCTCTCGCGTTTTAACGGATAATCCGCCACGGGCTCCGGAGGTACCGGAGCCCATTTCACTCACACTGCATTACGGGTCATTATGCGCAGGATCGTTAGCTTTCTGATGAATAATATTCGCGAGCATTTTATGCTCTATATCTTACTGTGGGCGCTGCTGGCCATTATTGATTTTATTTACATTGTATTTTATTGAAAGCCCCGATTGACAATAATTGACATTTATTTAGCTTTACTGAAACTCTCAACTCCATCTTGCACGAAGACATTGAATTACCTTTATCAATCCTGTTCAAAAGCGCTGAAATAAATAAAATAAAAATCAATAGACAATTATTTCAGTTGCAATATCACATCTTCCCGTTCATTTTTACCCTTCGGTTAATTTGAAAATGGACATTCTGATGCAACTGCGTAACTCCTCCCGGCGCTACGGAATAATATCCATAGGTTTGCACTGGATATTTGCTCTTGCCGTCTACGGTATGTTTGGCCTTGGCCTCTGGATGGTCACGCTCAGCTATTATGACGGCTGGTATCACCAGGCACCGGAGTTACATAAAAGCATTGGCGTTCTCCTGATGTTGGGGCTGGTCTTCCGCGTGATCTGGCGACATA
Source organism: Enterobacter dykesii (assembly GCF_008364625.2). NCBI lineage: Bacteria > Pseudomonadati > Pseudomonadota > Gammaproteobacteria > Enterobacterales > Enterobacteriaceae > Enterobacter > Enterobacter dykesii. The sequence continues at coordinate 1,641,784 of NZ_CP126604.1, read as the reverse complement.
TTTCCCCGCCGCCCGCCGCGCCAAAGACCCACAGCAAATTTACCCGCGTCAGTGCAGTCGCCGCGCATATTGCCCTCTATGCACTGCTGTTTGGCATCCTGATTAGCGGCTATCTCATTTCGACGGCTGACGGTAAGCCGATTAACGTCTTTGGCCTGTTCGAGGTTCCGGCAACATTTAGCGATGCCGGGGCGCAGGCCGACACGGCGGGCGTCATTCACCTCTGGCTTGCCTGGAGCGTGGTGATCCTGTCCGTGCTGCACGGGCTTGCCGCCCTCAAACACCATTTTATTGATAAAGACGATACGCTAAAGCGCATGCTTGGCCGCTCGTCAGTTGACTCTGGAGCATAAAATGAAAAAACACCTGCTGGGTATCGCCCTGGGTTCTCTGTTATTCACCACCGGTTCCGCCGTGGCGGCTGATTATAAAATTGATAAAGAAGGTCAGCACGCTTTCGTCAATTTCCGTATTCAGCACCTGGGATATAGCTGGCTGTACGGCACCTTTAAGGATTTTGACGGCTCGTTCACCTTTGACGAAAAAAATCCCGCGGCCGATAAAGTCAATGTGACGATTAATACGAACAGCGTCGACACGAACCACGCAGAGCGCGATAAACACCTGCGCAGTGGGGAGTTCCTCAACGTCGCGAAATTCCCGCAGGCGACCTTCACTTCAACTGAGGTGAAGAAAGACGGTGATAAGCTAAATATTACCGGCAATCTGACGCTTAATGGCGTAACCAAACCGGTCACGCTTGATGCTAAATTACTGGGTCAGGGTGACGATCCGTGGGGCGGTAAACGCGCAGGTTTTGAAGCGGTGGGTAAAATTCACCTGAAAGATTTTAATATCACAACGGATTTAGGCCCGGCGTCTCAGGACGTTGAGCTGATTATATCCGTTGAAGGTATACAGCAGAAATCATAATAGATTCGCCCGGCAGGCTTTCGCCGTGCCGGGCGTTATTATCATTCCGGATCAGGGATACCCAGTTTGGTGTTCAGACGGCCGCGTGATTTATTAAAAATCTTGTTGCCGTTTTCACGTCCTGCGCGACGGCGACGCTGCTCTTCTTCCGGCAGGATGCTCTCTTCGCTGCACAGTTCGCTACAGCAGCCGTTAAACTTCTCGGCACAGGCCGGGCACTGAATAAATAGCAGATGACACCCGTCGTTTTTGCAGTTGGTGTGGGTATCACACGGTGCGCCGCACTGGTGGCACTGGGCAATAACGTCTTCCGAGATACGCTCACCCATCCGCTCGTCAAAGACAAAGTTTTTCCCGATAAAGCGTACCGGTAAACCCTGCTCACGGGCGCGGCGGGCGTACTCGATAATGCCGCCTTCAATATGCCAGACCTTATTAAAGCCGTTGTGCTTCATCCACGCGCTGGCTTTCTCACAGCGGATACCGCCGGTGCAGTACATAACGATCTTTTTATCTTTATGTTCCTGCATCATCTCAACCGCTTTGGGCAGCTGCTCGCGGAAGGTATCGGCCGGGATTTCCATCGCGTTCTCAAAATGCCCCACTTCGTACTCATAGTGGTTACGCATATCAATGAACACGGCATCCGGATCGTCCAGCATCGCATTCACTTCCGCAGCCTTGAGATATTCACCGACATCCGCCGCGTTAAACTCGGGATCGTCGATACCGTCCGCCACGATGCGTTCACGCACCTTCATGCGCAGCACCCAGAAGGATTTCCCGTCATCATCCAGGGCAATGTTCAGGCGCAAGCCGTTAAGGGCAGGGTCAAATTGATAAAGTACGTCACGGAAGGCGCTGACTTTACTTTCCGGTACGCTAATCTGCGCGTTGATGCCTTCACGGGCAAGGTAGACGCGTCCGAAGACGTTCAGCGCCGTGAACGCCTGATAAAGCGCATCGCGGGTCGCCTGCGGATCGTCGATCGTGAAGTATTTATAGAAAGAGATGGTTGTGCGCGGTTCGGTTTCAGCCAACATACGCGCTTTCAACATCTCATTCGACACGCGGTTGTGTAACACTGGCATGGTGTACAGTCCTGGGATCGTTAGAGAGAATGAAAAATCGGTCGGCATCATATAGCAAACAAAACCAATTTACATCCCCACAATTTACGCTACATTTCACACACCCTGATTAATCAGGCTTAACAATTGCTGTATTCGTGTACGCTTCGAAAGCAGATATTTTGGCTATGTCTCAAAAAATGAGACACTAGCAAAACAGGACGTTTGAACACAGGAAAGACATGACCCAGTTACCAAAATTTACTGCCGCCCTTTTGCATCCCCGCTATTGGTTGACCTGGCTTGGCATCGGCTTTTTATGGCTTCTGGTACAGCTTCCCTACCCTGTTATTTTTCGGTTGGGTAAATTTCTGGGCCGTTTCGCACAGCTGTTTATGAAGCGTCGCGCCAGAATCGCGTACCGCAATCTTGAGCTCTGTTTTCCGCAGATGAGCGAGTCAGAGCGTCACGATATGGTCGCGAAGAATTTCGAATCCGTCGGGATGGGGCTCATGGAGACCGGCATGGCGTGGTTCTGGCCGGACAAACGCATGGCCCGCTGGAGCGAGGTAACGGGAACCGGCATGGAGCCTGTGCATACGCTTCAGGCCAACCAGACGGGCGTTTTGCTGATTGGCGTCCATTTCCTGACGCTGGAAATCGGGGCACGCATGTTCGGCATGCAGGCGCCGGGCATTGGCGTTTATCGTCCTAACGATAACCCGGTCATTGATTTAATCCAGACCAACGGCCGCATGCGTTCCAACAAAAGCATGATCGACCGTAAGGATCTGAAGGGGATGATCCGCGCGCTGAAATCCGGTGAAGTGGTCTGGTACGCCCCCGACCACGACTATGGCCCGCAGGCCAGCGTATTTGTTCCCTTCTTCGCCGTTGAAGAGGCCGCCACAACGACCGGTACCTGGATGCTGGCGCGGATGTCTAAAGCCGCCATCGTGCCTTTCGTCCCTCGCCGTAAGCAGGATGGTTCAGGCTACGAGCTAATGATGCTGGAACCGGAGCTTGCGCCACCGCTTGACGATGCGGAAACCACCGCGCGCTGGATGAACAGCGTTGTGGAGAAGTGCATCATGCTGGCGCCCGAGCAGTATATGTGGCTGCACCGCCGTTTTAAAACGCGGCCACAAGGCACGCCGTCCCGCTATTAATCCTCATGCGGTCCTCAGGGCCGCATGCCGTTTTAGCTTTAAAAGCTCCTCGTCATTGCGGCAATCATAACCCAGGCGCATAATTAGCAGGCTTATTACTTTATGCTTCAGGTGCTCTGCACCTCATTATGCGGATAGTTATGTCACCCTCAGATGCCCCCATAAACTGGAAGCGTAACCTCACGGTTGCGTGGCTTGGCTGTTTTCTCACTGGCGCTGCGTTTAGCCTGGTCATGCCCTTCCTGCCGCTCTACGTCGAACAGCTTGGCGTGACGGGCCACAGCGCGCTCAATATGTGGTCCGGTCTGGTATTCAGCATCACGTTTCTCTTTTCCGCGATGGCCTCGCCCTTCTGGGGCGGCCTTGCCGACCGCAAGGGACGTAAAATCATGCTGCTGCGTTCGGCGCTGGGGATGGCCATTATCATGGCGCTGATGGGCGTGGCGCAGAACGTCTGGCAGTTTCTGATCCTGCGCGCGCTGCTGGGCCTGCTGGGGGGATTCATTCCCAACGCGAATGCGCTGATTGCCACGCAAATTCCCCGCCATAAGAGCGGCTGGGCGCTCGGGACGCTCTCTACCGGCGGCGTGAGCGGTGCTCTGCTGGGACCGCTGGCCGGGGGATTACTGGCGGATAACTACGGCCTACGCCCGGTGTTCTTTATCACCGCCAGCGTGTTGTTCCTGTGCTTTATCGTCACCCTGGTCTGTATCCGGGAAAACTTCACGCCTGTCGCCAAAAAAGAGATGCTCCACGCCAGGGAGGTGCTGACCTCGCTCAAAAATCCCAGACTGGTGCTGAGCCTGTTCGTGACGACAATGATTATCCAGGTGGCTACCGGGTCGATTGCCCCTATTCTGACGCTGTACGTTCGCGACCTGGCAGGTAACGTCAGCAGTATTGCGTTCATCAGCGGGCTGATTGCCTCCGTACCCGGCGTGGCGGCGCTGCTGAGCGCCCCGAGGCTTGGTAAACTGGGGGACCGGGTGGGTCCCGAGAAAATCCTGATCTGCGCGCTGGCGATCTCCGTCCTGCTGCTTATCCCGATGTCGATGGTGCAGTCTCCGTGGCAGCTGGGCTTACTTCGCTTTTTGCTGGGTGCCGCCGACGGCGCGTTGCTGCCCGCCGTACAGACCCTGCTGGTTTACAACTCCACGAACCAGATTGCCGGGCGTATTTTCAGCTATAACCAGTCATTCCGCGATATCGGTAACGTCACCGGACCGCTGCTCGGGGCCGGGATCTCCGCCAGCTTCGGTTTTCGCGCCGTCTTTATCGTGACGGCGGGCGTCGTGTTGTTCAATGCCATTTATTCATGGTTCAGTTTATCCCGCGCGCTGCGGCCCGTGACGGAATAAGACGAACGCCTGACAGCTTATTTTCGCATTCATACTTGCAGAATCTTATATTCAGCTATTCTTTCCCTGAAACCTTCTGGAAAACAGGGAGACACCAATGACCATGTACGCCACGCTGGAAGAAGCTATTGATGCCGCTCGTGAAGAGTTCCTCGCCGACAACCCCGGCGTTGAAGAAGAAGATGCTGACGTGCAACAGCTTAATATCCAAAAATACGTTCTGCAGGATGGGGATATTATGTGGCAGGCCGAATTCTTTGCCGATGAAGGTGAAGAAGGGGAATGTTTGCCGATATTAAGTGGTGAAGGTGCGCAGGCCGTCTTTGATGGCGACTATGACGAAATAGAACTTCGGCAGGAATGGCTGGAAGAGAACACCCTGCACGAGTGGGATGAGGGTGAGTTTCAGCTCGAGCCGCCGCTGGATACGGAAGAAGGTCAAACCGCAGCCGATGAGTGGGACGAGCGTTAATTTACGCTATTCGTAAGGGCCGTGGCTGGCATCGATCGGCAGCAACAGCGTGTCGAAAATCAGCGAAAACGGCAGATCGAGCACGGTCAGGTAGCGCCACGCGGAATCACGGAGATCCCATTTCACGCCCGGGTAATACTGATTTCCGTGGCCTTGCCCTGGAATGGTGCGACTGATGATACTGCCGCAGCCGCTGAGCAGGCATGCCATCATGATGATGATGATGATTCTCATCTCTAACCTCTAAAAAAATACCGGCCTCACAGCCGGTATTTTGTTTATTACGGAGAAGGCTTACTTCGACTTCAGCGCAAGCGGATTCAGCTTCACGTCCTTATAGTAGTTCACCCACGAAGAGTATTTCTCCGGAGCAGACCACACGCGGTAGTGAAGACGCGCCATTGTCACCGGGTCGCTCAACAGCACCAGACGACGGTCGCGGTTGAGTTTTTCCGGGGTCTCGTTAAGCGCCTGCTCAACGTGACGATCGCGGGCAATCTCCAGCACCTGGCTGGCGCGGTGACGCGCGGTCGCCATTGCCGTCGCCAGGGCGTTGAATGACGGGTTAAACACGGCGTGCATGAAGCCGTCATCCAGCGAGCGACTGCGGTTCTGTTCCAGGTAACGATCGGTATCCACCAGCACCTGCGGCGGGGAATACTCTTCCGGGATCAGGAACAGTTTCCAGCGTTTGGTTCGCAGACCCACCGTTGAACGGCTGGAAATCACGGACACAAACGGCGACAGGATCAGCGAGAAGACAATCGGCGCCAGCCAGAACAGGAAGCGCAGATCCAGCCACGCCATCCCGGCCGCCCATACCAGACCCAGCAGCAGCTGAGAACCGTGGCGCATAAAGGCTTCACCCCACGGTGTGGAGTCGTCATCACGCTGCGGTGAGTTCCAGACCACTTCCCAGCCCAGGAACGCACTGACCACAAACACGGTGTGGAACAGCATACGTACCGGCGCCAGCAGGACGGAGAACAGCACTTCCAGCAGCAGTGAAAGGGTCACGCGGAAGAAACCGCCGTACTCTTTCGAGCCTTTGCACCAGATCAGGATGATGCTGAGCAGCTTAGGCAGGAACAGCAGCACCATGGTGGAGGCAAACAGCGCAATCGCCAGCTCCGGACGCCACTGCGGCCACACCGGGAACAGCTGGCGCGGTTGCAGGAAGTATTGCGGCTCCGTCAGGGCATGGACGACCTGCAGCGCAGTGGAAAGTGCGAGGAACATAAACCACAGCGGCGCGGAAAGATAAGACATCACGCCCGTAAGGAACACCGCGCGGTGAACCGGGTGCATCCCTTTAACAAGGAACAGGCGGAAGTTCATCAGGTTACCGTGACACCAGCGGCGGTCACGCTTGAGCTCGTCCAGCAGGTTCGGCGGCAGCTCTTCGTACGATCCCGGCAGGTCGTAGGCAATCCAGACGCCCCAGCCAGCACGACGCATCAGCGCCGCTTCTACGAAGTCATGCGACAGGATAGAACCGGCAAACGACCCCTCACCCGGCAGCGGTGCCAGCGCACAGTGTTCGATGAACGGCTTCACGCGAATAATGGCGTTGTGGCCCCAGTAGTGCGACTCACCCAGCTGCCAGAAGTGCAGACCCGCCGTAAACAGCGGCCCGTAAACCCGGGTGGCGAACTGCTGGCAGCGCGCATACAGCGTGTCCATACCGGACGCTTTCGGCGAAGACTGAATGATACCCGCGTTCGGGTTGGCCTCCATCAGACGCACCAGACCGCTCAGGCAGTCACCGCTCATGACGGAGTCAGCGTCCAGCACCACCATGTAGCTGTACTGATTACCCCAGCGACGGCAGAAGTCATCGATGTTACCGCTTTTACGCTTCACGCGACGGCGGCGGCGGCGGTAGAAGATCTGGCCTTCGCCCTGCACTTCTGCAATCAGCTCCATCCACGCTTTTTGTTCCGCCACGCAGATATCCGGGTTGTAGCTGTCGCTCAGGATGTAAACGTCGAAATGCTCCGCGTTGCCGGTCGCCTTAACGGACTCCCAGGTCGCACGCAGGCCCGCAAATACGCGGTCAACGTCTTCGTTACAGATAGGCATAATCAGCGCGGTACGGTGCTCAGGATTGAGGGGTTCATCCCCGACCGTTGACGCTGAAATGCTGTATTTGTCACGCCCCATGAGCAATTGCAGGAAGCCCATCAGCGCGGTCCAGAAACCGGCCGAGACCCAGCAGAAGAGGACCGCGAACAGCAGGAGAATGCCGCTCTGCAGGATATACGGCAGCAGCTGCATGAAGGAGACCCAGAGATCCTGGCCCATCATGTCCGTCGGATTGATAAACGCCCAGCCCTGGTAAGGCAGGATAGTTTTCATGTACCAGGTCGCGACGACGGTCTGCGCCAGCGTCAGAAGCAGCAGGATATAGCGACGGATTGTCCCCACGGTACGCCATTTCTGTTCGGACGCCTGCTCTTCTTTTGTCAGGCGTGACAGATAGCGCGGCGTCACATCACGCCCGCGCAGGCGATCCCAGAAGCGACCCACCGGGTTGGTGCGCCACGGATCGGGGAACATAGAGGAACGCGTAGCCTTCGGCATCGCCTGAAGCTGAGCGCGTCCTTCATCGTCTTTAATCAACTGCCCTTCCGCCAGCGAGTCCGGCCAGGCCTGCTCCAGACGTGCCTTGACTGACCCGAGCGGCGTATCATCATCACGGGAAAACGTATGATGTTCACCATCCAGCGCGGTGTGAACCGCGCGGATGTCGCTCTTTGGCAGTGCCGCTTTTTCGATATCCGTTAGCGGCATGGCATCAATATATTCAGATGTATTATTCATTGGCAGGTAGCTGATAGCTCCAGGTTTCACTCAGCGGCTGATCGTTACTGACCAGCGCAGCACGCATTTCAGTGGTCTGTTTCGGATCTTTCACTTTCACGCGCAGGGTCAGACGCCAGCCTTTGGTTACCGGGTTGTAACGCACGGTATTCTCAACGATTTCACCGTTATCACCGATGCTGGCCTGAGCGGCAACGGCGGTGTCCGGCGACAGTTTCTTCATATCCTGGCCTGTGAAGTCCACGACAAACGCCACGGTACCGTCAGGCTGACGGATAAGATTAGACTGCTTCACATCACCCGTTGAGCGGCGAGTCTGCATCACATACGCGTTATCCGGCGCATGCAGCTTATCTTCGTCGCGGCTGAAGGTAATGGTGTACTTGAAGTTCATCTCTTTACCGGCTTCCGGAAGCTGGTCCGGCGTCCAGTAAGCGACGATGTTATCGTTGGTTTCGTCGTTGGTTGGAATTTCTACCAGCTCGACCTTGCCTTTACCCCAGTCACCGTTTGGCGTGACCCAGGCGCTTGGACGCTGGTCATAGCGATCGTCCAAATCTTCAAAGCGGGAGAACTGACGACCACGCTGCAGCAGGCCAAAGCCTTGCGGGTTTTCCATTGCAAAGCTGCTTACTGCCAGATGTTTCGGGTTATTCAGCGGACGCCAGATCCACTCACCGTTGCCGGCATGAATAGACAGACCGTTGGAGTCGTGCAGTTCCGGACGGAAATTGGTTGCCGGTGACGGCTGGTTCGGCCCAAACAGGAACATACTGGTCAACGGCGCAACGCCCAGCTTGCCCACTTTATCACGCAGGTAAACCTTAGACTGTACGTCAACCACCGTGTCACGACCCGGCATAATCACAAAGCGATAGGCACCGGTTGCACGCGGGGAATCCAGCAGCGCATAAATGGTCAGACGCTTATCCGTTGGTTTTGGACGTTCAATCCAGAACTCACGGAAACGTGGGAACTCTTCACCTGATGGCAGCGCGGTATCAATTGCCAGACCACGCGCAGAAAGCCCGTACACCTGCCCCGCGCCGATAACGCGGAAATAGCTGGCTCCAAGCATGCTGACGATTTCGTCGTTTTTATCTTTGCTGTTGATCGGGTAAAGCACCTTAAAGCCTGCGAAACCCAGGTCTTTCACCGTATCTTTGTCGTGTTGCACATTGCCAAAATTGAAGTAATCCGGGCTGTACTTGATCTTACGTACCGCGGTTGCCGTCACTTCATTGATGGCAACAGGCGTGTCGAAGTACATACCCTGATGATAAAATTCAAGCTTGAACGGGGTTTTAATATTGCTCCAGTACGCTTTGTCGTGATTGAACTGGATCTGCTGATAGTCCGCATACTTCATGTCGCGGAAAACGGAGGGCAAGTTACTTTTCGGCGCTTCGTAGCTCTTGCCTGCCATCGATTTTGCCTGTTTTGCGACATCGTCGATGTTAAAGGCCAGTGCCGATGAGGTATACAGTGATAACACCACTGCAGCACCCAACCAACGCATTTTCATCATCTGTGGTTTATGTTTCATAATAAGTAAGCACTTCCCCCTTTGTGTGCTTATATCGATCCGATCCATTTTAATGGAAACTCAGGCAATCCGACAACATTATCACTGCTTTGTTCAGCTGCTGGCTCATGGAATAAGCAAATGAAAGAACCCGCTATTCACTTTGCGTGCTTATCCTGGAGACAGGGTGTCGGTCTTGGTGTAGGGTTGGCTTCGAATGTAACCATTATGAGTCTTAGGGATAAGACGAAAAGTCTGAGAATGCACAACGTTATATGAGCACAACACTAACAGAACGTGAATATTTCCTCGACTCGATCAGGGCCTGGCTGATGCTATTGGGGATCCCCTTTCACATTTCATTGATTTACTCCAGCCACACCTGGCATGTGAATAGCCAGATGCCCTCCTGGTGGCTGACGCTGTTTAATGACTTTATTCACGCCTTCCGTATGCAGGTGTTCTTCGTCATATCCGGCTATTTTTCCTACATGTTATTTCTGCGATACCCGCTCAAACGCTGGTGGAAAGTGCGCGTAGAGCGCGTGGGGATCCCCATGCTGACCGCCATTCCCCTGCTGACGCTGCCTCAGTTCATTATGTTGCAGTACGTGAAGGGCAAGGCGGAGAACTGGCCGAATCTGTCGCTGTATGAAAAGTACAATACGCTGGTCTGGGAGCTGGTGTCTCACCTGTGGTTCCTGCTGGTCCTGGTGGTGCTCACAACGGTGAGCCTGTTGATTTTCAGCCGACTGCACCATCATCTGAGTACAAAAGCCGACACCTTCTTCGCCAACGTTACGATGGGCAAACTGTCAGTGCTCTTCTTGCTGTTGGGGATTGCCTATGCCGCCGTGCGACGGACGCTGCTCATCGTCTATCCGCCGATTTTGAGCGACGGGTTATTTAATTTTGTAGTGATGCAGTCCCTGTTCTACATTCCGTTCTTTTTAATCGGCGCGCTGGCTTTTATTCATCCGAAGCTTAAATCGCTGTTTGTCACCCCGTCACCGTGGTGCGCTCTGGGGGCAAGCCTCGCGTTCGCGGCCTATCTGCTGAATCAGCGCTACGGCAGCGGCGACGCCTGGATGTATGAAACGGAAAGCGTGATCACTATGCTGCTGGGCCTGTGGATGGTGAACGTGGTATTCGCGCTGGGCCACCGCTTGCTGAACTTTAAGTCGAGCCGCGTGACCTACTTCGTTAATGCGTCACTGTTTATCTACCTGGTGCATCATCCGTTGACGCTTTTCTTCGGGGCTTACATCACACCGCACATCGCCTCCAACACGCTGGGCTTCTTTACCGGACTGGTGTTTGTTGTAGGGGTGGCAATCGTACTCTACGAAATCCATCTGCGGATCCCGCTCCTGCGTTTCCTCTTTTCAGGAAAACCGCAGGCAAAAGCCTCATAAATCACGCGGCGCACCCGATGCGCCGCGTTTGCTTCAGCTCTCCAGCTCTTGTCTGCGCTGGGTAAGAAGCCGCTGATAAAGATGCGTGGTATCGTCGTCGAAACAGACAAAAATCACCTTCTCTGGCAGCGGTTTTAGCGACAAATAGCGGTAAACCGTTTCTACGGCGATCGTTGCGGCAGCGGCCTTAGGGTAACCATACACGCCGGTGCTGATGGCCGGAAACGCCATCGTTTTATAACCGTTGTCGGCGGCCAGTCGCAGACAGTTCCGGTAAGCCTCTTCCAGAATACTCGCTTCGTGCCGATCCCCGCCATGCCAGACAGGCCCTACGGCGTGAATTACCGCTCTCGCAGGCAGATTGCCCGCCAGCGTAATCACCGCGTGACCGGGAGGACATTCGCCCTGCTGTTGGCGCACGGTTTTACAGGCTTCCAGCAGCTGCGGTCCGGCAGCCCGATGGATAGCCCCATCCACGCCGCCTCCCCCCATCAGGGATGGATTGGCCGCATTGACGATGACGTCGACGTGCACTGTCGTAATATCGCCATGAATAATTTCAATTTGCGGTTTCATAAAGCCCCTCTGCAACCCGCCATTTTCTTAAGTGTATCGCAGAGGAGACCGGGAGAAAAAACTATCAGAAAAAATCCTCTTTCACCGCAGGGCGCGAGAACGCGCACTAGCGATACTGGATTTCGACAACCGCGAGCGTTTTTTCAGGATTAAGGTATTTCATATTGAGCGTTGCCAGGTTTGAGTCGCTCACTTTCCCGTTAAGCGCCTCTTTATAGCTGATCATACGCGTTTGCATACGGTTATTATCTGGACATGACATTGCAATCTGTTGCTTCTGGGGGGCGACTTCACAGGGGTCGGCAACAATGGCACCGCGAAAATGAATGACGCCACCGTCAACAACCGTGGCCGAATAAGCCGGGATACTTAAAGCCGAAACGACCAGACCCAGACCTGCCACGAGTCGAGCAAAATAGTTGTTCATTATAGGTACTCCTCAATGAAAATCGTCCATGAGGGGTAAACGCGCTTCATTTATTATGACAAACGAAGTTTCACGTTACGGAACATAACGACCTGGTCCGTGATATCAGCATAGCTCAACGGCGAAGACCCGCCATATTCGCAATACATTGATTTCATGAATATTTAGATCGAACTTCCCGCTGGCGACCACTGTTTTGATAAATGAAGCGATTTTCCATCTGAAACGGTGACAACGATTTTTACCGTGTCTCCCGCGCTTATATTTAAACTCAGGCGCATCAAATCAATCGTCTGATTAGCGGGTATAAAAAGTGTGTTTTGCTGCCTGGACGAACTTTGTCCCCCTTGCCCTTCTCGCAGAGAAACAATCTGAACCTGACAATCACACGGCTGCGCCAGAGTGACCTGCGGGATAATGGTGGTCATATTTTCCTGCTGCGACGTTTTGAAGGTTATCTGGCTGGAAAGCGCGGCGAGTAGAATTAAGGTATTCATGATGAACTCCCGAAAAAAAACAGGGCATCAGCCCTGTTTTTTTGTAGCACAGATTTCAGTATCAGTACTGATGAGCTGTCGCGTGGTTACCAAAGCCGATTTGGGTAACGTTGACAGTAGAGTTAGAAGCAGTCTGGTCTACGAGGGCACCGTTAAAGCCGCCGGACTGACTAACGTTCATAACAGATTTTTTACTGTTCCACTGATCAAGTGTTGCACTGTTGCCAAAACCTTTCTGGGTCAGGTTGATTTTACTGTCATCGGAACCCTGACCTACGTCAGCACCGTTAAAGCCACCGGTCTGGCTAATATTCAGAACGGAATTTCTGGCGTCAGTCTGCAGTGCAACCGCGGAGTTACCGCCACCGTTCTGATAAATATTCAGCGTTGAATTTGGGCCACTGTATCCACCGTGACCATGGCCATGACCCCATCCACCCTGATTGATAGAACCCGCCATAGCACTACCAGAAACTACGATTGCTGCAAGTGCTGCCACTTTGATAAATTTCATGGTAAACCCCCATCGGATTGATTAAAGTCGTCGCGAAAGCGCTAATGTTGAATAACGTTAATCGCCATTTGCGACTGTTTCTGCACTACAACTGCGGTTTTCTGCGTACCGTACTGCGTAATATTTGCTCTATTACCCGACCCTTTCTGGATAATTTTCGCGCTATTACCGTATCCATCTTGCGTAATACCTGCATCATTCCCGTTACCGCTTTGATCGACCCAGGCTAAATTGTAACTCCCTGATTGATCAACTCTCGCTCTGTTACCCGCCCCATCCTGAGATACAATGGCTAAGAGTCTTGAACCGTCCTGGCTAACCTCAGCGTTATTGAAAACGCCCCGCTGACCAATAATGGCTGCCTGATTGAGTGATGAAAGACTTAATTCGTTAACCGCAAAGTTATATTCAGCATTTGCCAAATCTGAATTCGCTGCGGTCACAAATCCAGGCGCACCAAGTAATGTAAACATCATAATTAACGATGTGTTTTTCATGTTGTCACCCTGGACCTGGCTATTTAATCACGCCATAAACCTTTACCAATGCTACTTGTTAAAACGACTCGTATTGTGTTAACGCGTCGTTACGGTGAAGAGTATGTCCGCTGAAACATTTTAAATATCTCACCCGCGCGACTTATTTTTATTTATCGGCTCATCACAAAGTCGTAATTTACATCAAAAATCACTTTAATTAGGTCAGCTTATATTTTTTATTAAGCAGGTCTTGCGATCGGGTTGTACAACGGGATGAAGGCTGTCCAGGCGTCATCCCGCGTTGTTTAAACGTAACGGCTGGAGATGATTTTTCTCAGTGCGTGACACGACGCCTGTTTTCTTAAGCCAGGCAGCTGCCCATTCACGGGCTTAGAAATAATCTGAAACTCATACTTAATTAGTGCGACGTAAAAATAACAAATAAGATTAAAAATCAATTATATAAAAATATTTGTATGATTTTTAAAATCTGTGCACGTCTATTTATATGTACAACTTTTTCATCAATTATTACCATTAACAATAAGCGTTTTTCACAAATTAATATTGATTTTTACATTCTGTTACATGTTTAACACTTGCTTTAAACTTCGTAAAAGCTAGATTGAAATTAGATGTACGAAATTGGTTTTATATTTTCCTCCCTGTGGGGGGGTTATGGTCTGATTCTACACACAGCAGTGCAACATCTGTCAGTACTTCTGGTGTCCTCTTATAAACAGGAGGACAGCTGCCAGGTGCCTAAAAAAAGTGGGGTTTCATCATGTATAATGAAGTCCATAGTTTACATGGTCATACATTACTGTTGATCACAAAACCATCTTTGCAAGCGACAGCTTTATTACAACATTTAAAGCAATCTTTATCACTGAACGGGAAATTGCATAATATTCAACGTTCTTTTGATGATATTGCACCTGGCAGCATCATTCTTTTCGATATGATGGAAGCTGATAAAAAGCTTATCCATTACTGGCAAGATATTTTAAGCAGGAAAAACAATAATATCCGCGTGCTATTGTTGAATACGCCTGATGAATATCCTTTCAGAGATATTGAAAGCTGGCCGCATATCAATGGCGTATTCTACGTCACGGAAGAAGAAGACCGGGTAGTAGAGGGCCTGCAAGGTATATTGCGCGGAGAGTGTTATTTTTCGCAAAAGCTTGCCAGCTATCTCATCACGCACTCCGGAAATTATCGCTATAACAGTTCAGAGTCCGCACTGCTCACGCACCGTGAGAAAGAGATCCTGAACAAGTTACGCATTGGTGCTTCAAATATTGAAATCGCCCGTTCGTTATTTATCAGCGAAAATACGGTAAAGACGCACCTTTATAATCTTTTCAAGAAGATAGCTGTGAAAAACCGAACTCAGGCTGTTTCGTGGGCAAACGATAACCTCAGGCGTTAATCACATGAAGCGCACGTTGAGTTGGATCGCCGCAGCGAGTTTCCTGCTCGCTGCCGGGAATCTGAAGGCCGTCGAGGTCGAAGTTCCCGGATTGTTAACAGACCACACTGTCTCATCGGTCGGGCACAGTTTTTACCGAGCCTTTAGTGATAAATGGGACAGTGCTTATACCGGAAATATAACAATCAACGAGCGGCCCAGTGCACGATGGGGAAGTTGGATAACAATAACGGCTAATCAGTACGTTATTTATCAAACGTTTTTATTCCCCACAAAAATAGACTTCGATAAAAACGTAGCCTTAGCACTGGCACAATCAGAAGACGCTATTAATCGCCTGCAAATAGATAAAGCCCTATTAAGCACCAGCGATTTAGCAAAAGACGAGTTCTAGCGAACCGATATGCGGAGGCTGTCATGCGTATTGCATATGCAGTTGTTTCGATAATGCTGATAACACCCATAAGCTGGGCCGGAAACATGACGTTTCAGTTCCGTAACCCTAACTTTGGCGGTAACCCTAACAATGGCGCGTTCCTGCTGAATGAAGCTCAGGCGCAAAACTCCTATAAGGATCCCAGCTTAAAGGATTTTAGCGTTGATACCCCGTCCGCACTGGACAACTTCACTCAGGCTATTCAGTCGCAGATTTTAGGTGGGTTACTGACCAACATTAATACCGGTAAACCCGGCCGGATGGTGACCAACGACTTTATCGTTGATATCGCCAATACCGACGGACAGCTTCAGTTGAACGTGACCGATCGTAAAACCGGAAGAATCTCCACCATTCAGGTTTCTGGTCTACAAAGTAATTCAACTGACTTTTAAACAATAGCTAAATAAGGACAACGATCATGCAGCGCTTCCTGATATTTGTTGCAGTGTGCTTATTGAGCGGTTGTTTAACTGCTCCACCTAAAGAAGCTGCAAAACCTACATTAATGCCTCGGGCCCAGAGTTATCGTGATTTAACGCATTTACCTTCACCTACGGGGAAAATATTTGTCTCCGTATACAACATTCAGGATGAAACCGGGCAATTTAAACCTTACCCGGCAAGTAACTTCTCCACGGCCGTGCCGCAAAGTGCCACCGCCATGCTGGTTACCGCGCTCAAGGATTCGCACTGGTTTATTCCTCTGGAACGCCAGGGGCTCCAGAACCTGTTGAATGAACGCAAAATCATTCGTGCCGCCCAGGAAAATGGCACCGTCGCGGACAATAACCGCATGCCTCTGCAATCTCTGGCGGCAGCGAACGTGATGATTGAAGGATCGATTATTGGCTACGAAAGTAACGTTAAATCGGGTGGTGCGGGAGCACGTTACTTCGGTATCGGTGCCGATACCCAGTATCAGCTTGACCAAATCGCCGTTAACCTGCGTGTGGTTAACGTCAGTACAGGCGAAGTGCTCTCTTCGGTGAACACCAGCAAAACCATTCTGTCTTATGAAGTTCAGGCTGGGGTATTCCGCTTCATCGATTACCAGCGTTTGCTGGAGGGTGAAATTGGCTACACCTCTAACGAGCCGGTCATGATGTGCCTGATGTCAGCCATTGAAACCGGCGTGATCTTCTTAATCAACGACGGTATCGACCGCGGGCTGTGGGATCTGCAAAACAAAGCAGACGTGCAGAACCCGATCCTGGTGAAATACCGCGATATGTCAGTCCCTCCGGAATCCTGACAGGAAGCGCATAAAAAAGGCGAGATGAATATCTCGCCTTTTTTTATTCGCTCACCGCCGTGATGTTTTGCGATTTTTCCCGCCGCGACGCCAGCCACAGACCGCTGTTTTTCATGGCATAGCCAAACAGCAACCCCAGCGCCAGGGAGGGAACCACCAGCTTCCAGTCACCCTGCCCTGCAAAGGTCGCGCACGCCCCCATAAAGGTTCCCGGCACAAATGAAAGCAGCAGATGCTTAGCCTGGATGCACATTAAAAAGGCAACGACACCCGTCATGACGTACCCCAGCAGCTCCAGATGCGGCGCCAGCGCGCTGCCTTTAACGATCACCAGCGCCCAGATAACACCGCTCATCAGCGTGCAGCCAGAGATAAAGAGCCCTTTGACGCCCCCCTGCGGACAGGCGAAATAGGCGGTGCAGCCGAGGAACCCGGCCCAACTGAGCAGACCAAGAGACGCGGCCACCCATCCCCAGAGCCCGGAGAGAATACCTGTCGTTAGTGCGATACAAAGTAATATGTTCATGGTGCGCATCTTAGCAGATGCGCACCATAGAAATGAGATCAGAAGCACATTACGTGCAAGTTAGAATGTTGAGTTGCAGAATTTATGTGATCTAAATCACTCTTCGTTCTCTTCTTCCAGCTCGTCCCACATTGCCGCGATAGCGTCGCGGGTCAGCGGCGCCAGCGTTCTCCAGAACGGCGAGGTGGCATGCGCTTCGACTTTACCCAGGAATGTCCCAACCCACGGCAGCAGGTACGTTTCGAAGAGGGTTTCGATGGCTTCGTTCTCATCATCACCAGCGTTATCTTCGATCCAGGATGCCGCCAGCAGCAGCGTACCGATATGATCGGCCGGCGTATCGCTCAGCGGCATACCGCGCGTGGAGAGGAACGCGCAGACTTCCGCTTCCGTTGCCCCTTCCTGCCAGGCTGAACGGTATGGCGAAACGCGGCACTCATCGCCGACGAACAGCGCATTGTAGTCCGTCGCAATCTGCTGCATGTCGCAGCTTTTTTGCAGACGTTCCAGTAAATCATCCTGTTCCAGCGGCCAGTTCTGCGCCAGTTTGCCTTCACGAATTAACGTAAAGAGCGGAACCAACAGCGGGTCTTGCGGCTGGCGATAATAGAGCGTACCCAGCACGCGGCAGAGGATGGAAAACTCGTTCATTTTTATGATTCCATTACACAATTAAAGATCGTCAAATTCGGCAATCGGCTCCATGCCGCGTGACTCGAGGAAATCGAGCATGCGGCGTGGGGTCACGTTCAGGATTTGCGCTTCCGGGAAGTTAACATCATTCAGCACTTTCAGGCACTCGCTGAAATCGCCCAGCGTAAACGCGGTATGAGAATCTGAGCCCAGCGCCACCATGCCACCTGCGTCACGCACGGCGGCAGCCACTTCGCGACAGTTGGCTTCACTGCCCTTACGCGAGTGCACAAAGGAGGAATTATTAATCTCCAGCGCCACGCGGTGCTTCGCTGCCGCCTGCGCGACAGCCTGAATATCAATTGGATACTTTGGGTTACCGGGATGGCTAATGATATGCACATTGCCGCTGGCAATGGTGGCAATCATCGCCGCGGTGTTGGTGTCTTTATCCTGAGGAGGGAAAACCGGCTCATGGAAACCGGCGAGGATAAGGTCAAGAGACGTCAGCATCGGGCCGGTGCAGTCGATCTCACCGTCGGTATTTTTGATGTTCGCCTCAATGCCGCGCAGTATCCCAATACCGTCCACCAGGCGTGGCCAGATCCGCATATTCACAAAATGCCAGTAGTGCGGCGCATCCGCCATGTCCGGGCCATGATCGGTGATCGCGAACAGCTTGATGCCTTTAAGCTTCGCCTGGGCGATATAATCATGGAGGTTGCTATACGCGTGGGTGCTGGCGACGGTGTGCATATGCAGGTCAACGGGATACATCTCTCTCTCCTCTGCGGTTTTTCCAAAGGATAGCAGTTATCAGCGGCGAATATTAGCAAAAACCCGGCGAACGCCGGGTTTCTCTCAGTAGCCGCGCTGTCTGTCGACCTGTCCGGTGACCGCGTTACCCTTTTCCATTTCGCTGATGGTATGGGATATATACGCCACCGCTTCTGCCGGACGCGTCACGGCAGCCACGTGCGGGGTCATGGCGACGCGTGGATGCGACCACAGCGGGCTTTCCGCGGGCAGTGGCTCACTGCTATAGACATCCAGCATGGCGCCTTTTAGCTTTCCGCTGTCCAGCACCTTCAGCAGATCGCCTTCCACGACATGAACCCCGCGCGCGAGGTTCATCAGGTAGCTCTGGTCGGCAAGCTGATTGAGCAGGGCTGCATTGATGATCCCCACCGTTTCCGCCGTGTTTGGCAGCAGGTTTATGAGCACACGCGTGCCTTTCAGAAAGGCCAGAAGCTCATCCGTTCCGGCAAAGCTCTCTACGCCCGGATAATTCTTGCGGCTGCGGCTCCAGCAGCGCAGCGGGAATCCCCACGGGGCAAGCGCTTCGGCCACTTTTGAGCCCAGCACGCCCGCACCGAGGATGCCGATGGTAAAGTCTTCGCGATGGTACTCCGGCAGCGGCTCCCAGTGGGCTCGCTGTTTAAAGGCCTGATAGTCATCGAAGCGGCGGAACCAGTGCAGTACCTGGCTCACGGCATACTCCTGCATCTGCTGCCCCATTCCGGTATCTTCCAGGCGGAAGAGTGGGACGTCTTCCGGCAGCATTTCAGGGTGTGCCTTCAGTTTGCTCAGAATGGAATCCACGCCGGCTCCCAGGGCAAAAACGGCCTTCAGCTTGCGGCCCTGGAGCATTTCTACCGGGGGATGCCAGACCAGCGCATAGTCAGCATGTTCATTATCGCCACGCTTCCACTCGCGAACGCGTGCGCCGGGTAACGCAGTCGAAAGCGCCTTGATCCAGTATGCCGTATCAAAAGTGGGGTGATAGAAAAGTATATCCATAGTCATTCCTGCCTTTTATTGCGCTGATTTAGTTTGCTTTTTCACTGGACGGTCAGCATAACAAATTTATAGCGCAACTGTGTTGCTGATAAAAAAGACGCTTTCAGCACATTTAAGAATCATGTTGCCTGAAGTTTGTCTAAACGCGCTAAATTACTGAAAAAGTGAGTTGACGGCAGTTCGGCTTTTCCTTACATTAGCGCCCGTCCCGGCAACAATGGGATGACAATATGGTGAGGTGTCCGAGTGGCTGAAGGAGCACGCCTGGAAAGTGTGTATACGGCAACGTATCGGGGGTTCGAATCCCCCCCTCACCGCCATATTCGAGATGAGAGCTCGTACGAAAGTACGGGCTTTTTTCTTTTATATTCTCCGTAAAGGGGGGGATGAAAACCCCCGACCGGGGTTCGACAACTGGCGACAGCCAGTTGGACAGACTGAGAGCGCAGCGAACAGGCTGCCCGCACAAAAACGCCGGGAGCGTTTTTGAACAAAGCCTGCGTTGGCCCCAGCCCATGGATACGGCGGCGGTGGCCTCCGAGATCCAGAGAACTGGAACCGTGAGGACGCGGCTCAGTGGGCTGAGGTGTACACCCACATCTTCCCGGCTTACCGGCTGCTGATCGAAAGCTACGGCAAAGCCCAGGAAGTGGTTATAAACAGCGAAGTGCTCGATTCACAGCGTTAGTCCCCTGTGCCACGACGTAAAAACCGTGGAGCTGATTAATGCTTAACCGAACAGGCACTAAAGCTGAAAATCTGCTTGACCGTGTTAGCGCAACTCCCTATAGTAGCGCCCCGTTGCCCCCCAAGCGGTCAGGCAGCAAAACAATATGGTGAGGTGTCCGAGTGGCTGAAGGAGCACGCCTGGAAAGTGTGTATACGGCAACGTATCGGGGGTTCGAATCCCCCCCTCACCGCCATATTTAAGATGAGAGCTCGTACGAAAGTACGGGCTTTTTTCTTTTATATTCTCCGTAAAGGGGGGGATGAGAACCCCCGACCGGGGTTCGACAACTGGCGGCAGCCAGTTGGACAGACTGAGAGCGCAGCGAACAGGCTGCCCGTAGGGCGAGCGAAGCGAGTCAATCCCCCCCGGTGCGGACTGAGCCGCCTCAGCTATATAAAAAGCCCGAACTAATGCCCGGGCTTTTTTATTCGATTCCTCAGCTATTCAACTTCCCTGCCGGCTGCTTACTTTCAAGCGATGAAACCGGCTCAGGCTGAACACCATCCTCATCCTTACGCCCATCAAGCCAGTAATCCGCATTTTTAATCCCCAGCCGAATCGGGTCAAACTGAGGATCCAGCCCCTGCGCATTCTGGATTTCATAATCCTTAAGGCTGGCAAACGCTTTTTTATGCAACAGAACAATGGCAATAATGTTGAGCCACGCCATCAGCCCTACCCCAATATCCCCCAGTCCCCATGCCAGATCCGCGGTGCGAACCGTGCCATATACCGTGGAGGCCATCAGGCATAACTTGAGCAGAAATGTCAGCCATGGACGGTGAATTTTGCGGTTAATGAAGGCGATATTGGTTTCGGCAATATAGTAGTAGGCAATAATCGTTGTGAAGGCAAAGAAGAACAACGCAATGGCAACAAAGTAATTACCAAAGCCTGGCATCATACTTTCCATCGCCGTCTGCACATAGCCAGGACCCGCGGCAACGCCTGTAATCCCGGTATAAAGCGCTGCGCCGTCGACGCCCTGGACGTTATACAGCCCGGTGATCAGCAGCATAAACCCGGTCGCGGAGCAGACAAACAGCGTGTCAATGTAGACCGAGAATGCCTGAACCAGCCCCTGCTTCACCGGATGGCTTACTGCCGCCGCAGAGGATGCATGCGGCCCGGTCCCCTGCGCGGCCTCGTTGGAATAGACGCCGCGCTTAACGCCCCACATGATGGCCTGACCCAGGATGGCACCGAAACCTGCTTCAAGGCCGAACGCACTTTTCCAGATCAGCAGAATAACCGAAGGAAGCTGGTTAATATTAATGGCGATAATCACGCAGGCGACAATAATATACCCCAGCGCCATAAATGGAACGACCATACTGCTAAAGCTGGCGATCCTTTTCACACCGCCGAAAATAATAAAACTTAACAGTACCGCAAGTAATGCCGCCGTAACGTTCGGACTCAGGCCAAACGCAATATCCAGGCTCGCCCCAATCGAGTTTGCCTGCACGCCCGGAAGTAATAATCCGCAGGAGAAAATAGTCACAATAGCAAATAACCATGCGTACCACTTCACGCCTAAACCTTTTTCAATATAAAAGGCAGGACCACCGCGATATTCGCCGTTAATTTTTTCTTTATAAACTTGTCCCAGGGTGGATTCGACAAATGCAGAGCTGGCACCTAAAAAAGCGACTATCCACATCCAGAAAAGCGCGCCCGGACCGCCAAAGGTAATTGCCGTGGCCACACCGGCGATATTCCCTGTCCCCACGCGGCCTGCCAGCGTCATCGTCAGCGCCTGAAATGACGATACGCCTGCATCGGTAGGACGCCCCTGGAACATCAGGGTAATCATATGTTTGATATGGCGTAATTGCAGGAAGCGACTACGCAGCGAGAAATAGAGGCCGACACCCAGACATAAGAATATTAACGCAGGGCTCCAGATTACACCATTAATAGCACCGACCAGTTCGTTCATGTATGACCCTCAGCGTGATGTTTCGGGGAAAGGTGCCCCTGTTGTGTTTCTTCTTAGAATTTTGTTCGAACAAGTACGAAACATAGATAACTCACCTGAAGACACCAACTTAATTTTTACTTCGTAATCATGTTCTGTGACAACATTCACGTTTAATTTTTAACTAACAATTAGCGCACTCATTATATTTACAGGTATTTTGTGGGTATTATCACTTCATATCACACTTCTGCAAAAAAGAATAAAAACGCCCACCCACTTAATAATCGACATTATTGTTCCAGCAACACAGTGCTTAAATAAGGGGAATTTCTGCGGAGTATAAACGACGCTTCCCGGCATTACGCCGGGAAGACATTACAGGAAAGAGGCAAAACGATAATGCTTTATCTTTAGTCGGAATAGACTTGCAGCGTGCGCTGACAGAGCGCTGAACGCACACAGTCCTCTTTAGTGAAGCGTACCACCCCAATCATCTCATCTTCCTCAAAACGTGACATGGCGTCGCTCAGCCCGGATTTCACGCCGGATGGCAGGTCACACTGGGTAATATCGCCGTTAACGATAACCGTCACGTTCTCCCCGAGGCGCGTTAAAAACATCTTCATTTGCGCAGCGGTCACGTTCTGAGCCTCGTCAAGAATGACGACCGCATTTTCAAATGTACGTCCGCGCATATAGGCGAACGGCGCGATTTCCACCTTGCCAATCTCTGGTCGCAGGCAGTACTGCATAAAGGATGCACCCAGTCGCTTCACCAGCACGTCATAGACGGGCCTGAAGTACGGAGCAAACTTCTCCGAAATATCCCCGGGCAGGAAGCCGAGATCTTCATCAGCCTGCAGTACAGGACGGGTAACAATAATTCTCTCCACGTCCTTATGGATCAGCGCTTCCGCCGCTTTGGCTGCACTGATCCAGGTTTTCCCGCATCCGGCTTCACCGGTTGCAAAGATGAGCTGTTTACTCTCGATAGCATTCAGGTAGTGCGCCTGAGCCTCATTGCGCGCAACAATTGGAGAATTATCACGGCTGTCTCGGGCCATGCCAATTGCTTCTACGCCACTCATCTGCACAAGCGAGGTGACCGATTCTTCTTCACGCTGTTTATGGCTACGTGAATCCCGTCTCAGCACACGTTTTGCTTCGCGACGAGCTTTGATCACTGCTTTTTGTCTTCCCATGGATAGCACCTTGAGTTGTTGGTATTCATCACACGCGCCAGCTTCGGCACGATTATGCGCACGAACATCAGAGGGTTGGCTTCCTTGTAAGCCATTGCTTGCTTTATCGGATAACGATACGGAACAGCTACGCGCACCGTTCTGCACGTCGGTCGAATCAGATTCTTGAGGAAGGGGGGAAAATTTAGTGGTGAGGAAATCGCTGCCGGAGTCTGAGCCTCCGCGCCGGGTGCTGCGGTTTTTATGTTTACCTTGTCCAGTACAGGACGCAACCATTCGCGATCTCCATAGTGATTCAGCATCACTGCCGGGAACTACCGCTGTCTTATCTTAAGTACATCAGGAGTTATCATAAATGCAACATTTATTTTACCTGAGCGCAACTTTTAAGACTGCTCCTGCAGCGGAATCAGTCTCATATATGAATATTACAGAAATATAACAACAAGATAGTCATATGAAAAAATAATGTCCCCGCGAACGGTTGCGGGGACAATTATCAGGCTTCAATAAGACCCTGAGCGAGATACGCGTTGCTGTCGCGCACGCCCGGCAGGGCAAAGAAATAGCCGCCGCCGATGGGCTTAATGTACTCTTCCAGCGCTTCGCCGTTGAGCCGCTTCTGCACGGTCAGGAAGCCTTTTTCCAGATCGTGCTGATAGCAAACGAACAGCAGCCCCATATCGAGCTGGCCGGCGTTGGTCACGCCGAGCGAATAGCTGTAGCCACGACGCATCATCAGGCTGGATTGCGTCTCTTTAGTGCGCGGGTTAGCAAGGCGGATATGGCTGTCGAGCGCGATGACGTCGCCATTCGGATCGCTCGCGTAGTCAGGCACATCATGCTCGTTCTTCATGCCAAGCGGCGCGCCGCTTTGCTTATCGCGACCAAAGATCGTCTGCTGCTCCTTGAGCGGCGTGCGGTCCCAGAACTCCACGTGGAACTGGATAATGCGCACCGCCTGATAGCTGCCGCCCACCGCCCACGCCGGTTCGCCCTGATCTGCCGTCACCCATACCACGTCTTTCATCAACGCCGCATCGCTGCTGTCCGGGTTGGCCGTGCCGTCCTTAAAGCCCAGCAGGTTAACCGGCGTCTCTTTGCCTTTGCTGCGGGCGGCGTGGTCAGAGATAAACCCTTCCCGCTTCCAGCGCACGCTCAGCAGATCCGGCGTGTGCTTGATAATATCGCGCAGGGCGTGGATCACCGTGTCCTGGGTATTGGCACAAATCTGCAGGAGCAGGTCGCCATGACACAGCGCCGCGTCCAGGGAGTCATTCGGGAAACGCGTCATTTTCTGCAGCGATTTCGGCTTCTGTTTTGCCAGCCCGTAGCGCGCATCAAACAGCGTTTCACCGAGCGAAACGGTAATGGTCAGGTTATCCGGGGCGATAAACGGCCCCAGAATACCGGAGTCCATTGGCGGCAGACGCGGGTTCGGCGTATCGGGCGCCGGTCCACCGGCGGTGAGAAACGCGATGCGCGTCGTCAGCAGGCGGAACAGGCGCTCAAGATCGGCTTTATCGCTCGCCAGTGAATCAAAGGCCACCAGCATCATGGACGCCTGCTGCGGCGTCAGGATGCCCGACTGATGCTCGCCATAAAACGGCTGCGTTTCCATGCGGGCATTGGGTGACAGCGTACCGGGCGCGCTTTGCGGTTTCGCCGCATGCGCTACCGGACAGCCACCGGCCAGAGCAAGAGCGCCCCCCAGCGCCCCCACCCCTTTTAACAATCGACGACGTGAAGGTTCCGCCACGTCGTATTCGTCATGCTTGTTCATCGTGCTTAGTCCAGACCCAGTACGCCGCGCAGCAGAGAGAGATCTTCCGCCAGGGCGGTAATCGGGCCTTTCAGCGCGTTACGGTCGGCATCGGTCAGCTTGTCGTAAGTTTCAAACCCGTCTTTAGTGCGATACTTCGCCAGGATGGTATCGACTTTCTTAAAGTTGGCATCCACTTTCGCCAGCAGCTCGCTGTTCTCTTTCTGCAGCTGAGGACGCAGCAGGTTAACAATTTTCTGCGCGCCGTCTACGTTGGCCTGGAAGTCCCACAGATCGGTATGGCTGTAGCGATCTTCTTCGCCGCTGATTTTGCTCGCGGCCACTTCTTCAATCAGGCCGGCCGCGCCGCCCACCACTTTTGACGGCGGGAAGGCCAGCTCGCTGATGCGCTTTTGCAGCTCCAGCACGTCGCCGTTCAGCTGCTCGGCGTATTTCTCCATCCCTTTGGTAGAGTTGTCGCCAAACAGGGCTTTCTCAAGACGGTGGAAGCCGGTGAATTTTGGATCGGCCGCTTTCTGCTCGTAATCGTCTTCACGGGCATCAATGCTGCCATCAAGATCGGAGAACAGCTCCGCAATTGGCTCAATACGCTCGTAGTGCTGACGGGTTGGCGCATACAGGGATTTCGCCTTTTCGATATCGCCCGCTTTCACCGCATCGGTAAAGGCTTTGGTGCCCGCGACCAGATCTGCAGTCTCTTTAGTGACGTAGGCTTTATAGGCGGTGATGGCCTCGCCCAGGCTCAGCAGCGCTTCGCCCTTCGCGGCATCCTTCGTGGCGTTGCCCTTGACGATCAGCTTGCCTTTCGGATTAGTCAGCAGGCCGCAGGTCATCTCATACTCCCCCGGCTGCAGGTTGGCGGTCATCTTCTGGCTGAAGCCAGGGGCGATGTTTTCGCGCTCCTCCACCACCAGAACGCCTTTGAGGATCTCCCACTCCAGCGACTTCTGGCTATGGTTCTGAATGATGAACTGGGTTTTGCCGCTGTTGACCGTGAGGGTCATCGGCTCGCACTGCTTATCATTGACGGTGACTTTAACCTGAGGAACATCCGCGCCCCAGGCGGAGAATGCAGAAGCGAACAGCGCGGCAATGCCTGCGCATAACGCACTACGACGGAACTGAATTGCCATGACTCTTCCCTTTATAAGTATGTTGTAACTAAATCAAAGATTACGGCGTCACGCGCGACGCCTGCTTGCCGGTACGCGGCGGCATAGCGAACAGCACCAGCGCCGGAACCAGATAAATAAAGTACATCGCCACTTCGCTGACGCTCGGCGTTTCCTGATAGCCGAAGATACCTTCGAGCAGGGTGCCGGTCAGAGAATGGGTGGAGAGCACGTTGCTGAGGTCAAACGCCACGTCCTGGAAATGGTTCCACAGGCCCGCCTCGTGGAAGGCGCGTATCGCCCCCGCCGCCAGCCCCGCAGCCACCAGCAGAATAAACAGGCTGGTCCACTTGAAGAACGCGCCCAGGTTAAGGCGGATACCGCCCCAGTAGATCAGGAAACCGAGCACAACGGCGGTGGCAAGACCCAGCACGGCTCCCAGCGGCGGCCAGATCCCCACATCCTGCTGAAACGCCGCCAGCAGGAAGAAAACAGACTCAAGGCCTTCACGCGCGACGGCGAAAAAGACCATCATAATAAGCGCCCAGCCGTGGTTGTTCCCCTTTTGCAGGGCGTTATCCACCGCCTGCTCCAGCTGCACCTTCACGTTACGGGAGACTTTACGCATCCAGAACACCATCCAGGTGAGGATCACCACCGCAATTACGGCGACTATCCCCTCAAACAGCTCCTGCTCTTTCTGCGGGAACTCCCCGGTGGTTTCGTTGATGAGGATACCGAGGCCCAGACAGAGTGCTGCAGCAAGGAATACCCCGACCCACATGACGCCAATCCAGCGTCCGCGCTGGGTTCGCTTCAGATAACTGGCGATGAGGCTCACGATAAGGGCAGCTTCAAGCCCTTCACGTAACATAATGAGAAATGGAACAAACATGCCGACACCTTAAATGTTTATCGCGGTCAACTGATGCAAAGAAAGGTAAATTCTTGTGATAGTGATTATCATTACGGCGAAAATAAACACAAGCGAAATGTGCGGTGTTTTGATGACGAGTTGTAAACGCCGAGCCTGGTAATAGTTACATACGTTACGTTCAGATTTATAAGTTATAACGAAAATGCCCATTTACGCTGGTACGGGGCTGTGGCTAAATATCCGCCTCAAAAACCTGGTGAAAATTAATTATGTTTAAAATTGTCCATTTCCTGCTGGCGCTGGTCATTATTCTCGCGCTTGCCTGGCTGGTAAGTTTCGACCGCCGAAAAATTCGCATTCGTTATGTTTTACAGCTGATTATTATTGAAATTGCGCTGGCGTTCTTTTTCCTGCACGCCGAAAGTGGGTTATTCCTGATTAAATACGTCTCCGGATTCTTTGAGTCACTGCTCAAATTTGCCGGCGAAGGTACCAATTTCGTCTTTGGCGGAATGGGGGAGAAAGGGCTGGCGTTCATTTTCCTCGGCGTGCTTTGCCCGATTATTTTTATTTCCGCACTGATTGGTATTCTTCAGCACTGGCGGATCCTGCCGATTTTTATTCGGGTCATCGGTACGCTGCTGTCGAAACTGAACGGTATGGGCAAGCTGGAATCCTTTAACGCGGTGAGTTCGCTGATCCTCGGCCAGTCGGAAAACTTCATTGCCTACAAAGGCGTGCTGGGCGATCTCTCCTCTCGTCGTCTCTTCACCATGGCGGCCACGGCCATGTCGACGGTCTCCCTGTCGATTGTCGGCGCCTATATGACCATGCTTGACGCCAAATTTGTCGTCGCCGCGCTGATTCTGAACATGTTCAGCACCTTTATTATTCTCTCCGTCATCAACCCGGCGCGCCCGGAAGCGGAGCCGGATATCAAGCTGGAAAAACTGCACGAATCGCAGAGCTTCTTTGAGATGCTCGGCGAGTATATTCTGGCCGGTTTTAAGGTGGCGATGATTATTCTGGCGATGCTGATTGGCTTTATCGCGCTTATTAGCGCCGTTAACGCCCTCTTCTCCAGCGTATTTGGCATGAGCTTCCAGCAGATCCTGGGTTACGTATTTTATCCCCTGGCGTGGCTGGTGGGGATTCCGCTGAGCGATGCCCTGAACGCGGGCAGTATAATGGCAACCAAGCTGGTGGCGAATGAATTTGTGGCGATGATTGAGCTGCAAAAAATCGCGCATCAGATGTCCCCGCGCGGGCTGGGGATTTTATCCGTTTTCCTGGTATCCTTCGCGAACTTCGCGTCCATCGGCATCGTGGCCGGGGCGATTAAGGGCCTGAACGAACAGCAGGGGAACGTGGTATCGCGTTTCGGTTTGCGTCTGGTGTACGGCGCGACGCTGGTGAGCCTGCTGTCGGCGAGCTTTGCGGGTTTGGTGCTGTAAGTGAGAACGGCGGGTTATCCCGCCGTTTTTATCAGAACTGCACGCACACCGGCTGATCGACCCGCATCACCGACTCCTGCGCGAAGCGTGACTTGTAAATCCCGCGTAACGCTTCGATGTTCTTCTCGCTCTGCGCATCTTTACCGTGGATCAGCATCAGCGCTTTGCTGGGTTCTCGCGCCACTTTCCCGTCGTTCCCCAGCCACTGCCCGCGCGCGTCAAACACCGTTAAGCCATCGCGGAAACGCGGCGTCACGTCCTGATCGACAAACTGCTGCCACTCGTTGCTGGTGATCTGCGCCCCGGCAGGACGATTTAAGCCGAAATAGAGCGTGGTTTGCTGCATCTGGTTATCCGCTTTGCAGGTCTCCACCGCCGCGTGCTGTGACGGCGCCGTGCAGCCAGCGAGCATCAAGAATGCCGCTGCCATTACCCCTGTTTTGATTGTCATGCTTCGCTATCCTCATTGTTATAAGCACATGGATATCACAGGAAATTACGGATTTTGGCAAGAAAAAAGCCGGGTGCGCTTGCGCTCACCCGGCCTGCGTTGTGCAGCGAGAATAATTATTCTGCCTGGAGCTTAGACGGCGGCGCAGTATGGTAATGCGCGTCGGCCTCAGCAAAGCGTTTCTGCATGGAGGCAGAAGGGGCTTTACCCAGCAGGCTGAACACCACGATGCCGATGCTGCCGAAGATGAAGCCCGGAATGATTTCGTACAGGCCCAGCCACGCGAACTGTTTCCAGACGATAACGGTCACCGCACCGATAATCATCCCCGCCAGCGCGCCGTTACGGGTCATACGTGACCACATGACGGAGAACAGCACTACCGGACCAAATGCCGCACCAAAGCCCGCCCACGCGTAGCTCACCAGGCCCAGCACGCGGTTCTCCGGGTTGGCCGCCAGCGCAATGGCTACCAGCGCCACCACCAGCACCATAAAGCGCCCTACCCACACCAGCTCTTTCTGGCTCGCGTTTTTACGCAGGAAGGCTTTGTAGAGGTCTTCGGTGATTGCGCTGGAGCAGACCAGCAGCTGGCAGCTCAGGGTAGACATCACCGCCGCCAGGATTGCGGAGAGCAGAATACCGGCAATCCACGGGTTAAACAGAATTTGCGCCAGCTCGATGAACACGCGCTCGGCGTTCTGGTTGACCGCGCCCGCCTGCGCCGGGTTGTTGTTGAAGTACGCGATGCCGAAGAAGCCGACCGCACACGCCCCCGCCAGACACAGGATCATCCACGTCATGCTGATGCGACGGGCATGAACGATGGTGTGGTGGGAATCCGCCGCCATAAAGCGCGCCAGGATATGCGGCTGACCGAAGTAGCCCAGACCCCAGCCCATCAGGGAGACGATGGCCACGAAGTTCAGCCCTTTCAGCATGTCGACGTTTTCGATGCTCTTCTGCTTGATCACTTCCAGCGATTCGCCAAAGCCGCCAACGGTGAAAATCACAATCACCGGGGTCAGGATCAGGGCGAAAATCATCAGGCTCGCCTGCACGGTGTCGGTCCAGCTCACGGCCAGGAATCCGCCCACGAAGGTATAGAGGATGGTCGCCGCCGCACCGGCCCACAGGGCGGTTTCGTAGCTCATGCCGAAGGTGCTTTCGAACAGACGCGCGCCGGCCACGATGCCGGAGGCGCAGTAGATGGTGAAGAACAGCAGGATAACCACCGCAGAGATAATGCGCAGAACGCGGCTGTTATCTTCAAAGCGTCCGGTGAAGTAATCCGGCAGCGTCAGGGCGTTGTTGTTGGCCTCGGTATGCACGCGCAGACGGCCTGCCACCAGTTTCCAGTTGATCCACGCACCCACGGTCAGACCGATGGCGATCCAGCTTTCAGAAATACCGGAGATGAAAATCGCGCCGGGCAGCCCCATCAGCAGCCAGCCGCTCATGTCGGATGCGCCCGCAGAGAGTGCGGTCACCATCGGGCCTAAACTGCGTCCGCCCAGAATGTAGTCGTCAAAGTTCTTTGTAGAACGCCACGCCAAAAACCCTATCAGGATCATGCCAAAAATATAAACGAGAAATGTCACCAGCATCGGTGTGCTAATAGCCATTCAAATTCTCCAAAATGTCGAGCGACAACCATCCGGGCTGCCTTGTTATATGATCACCGGAACGAGGTGAATGTATCTTGTGTTTCGGTTGGGCGCGCTATCCTGCCGTATGCGCCTTCCGCTGACAAACGATTTAACACTGCATTTACATCAATTTCATCCCCGGTTTGATACGAGTTTCCTATAGGTTGCACTCGCTCACGCTTTTACGGGTTGCACCTTTGAAAAGTGTTAACTACCGCATAAAACCAGGCTTCCCGCGCAAAAGCCAGCGCGTTTTTCCAGCTAACCATTCGTTAACAATCCATTCATTTTCCGGGTTGCAAACCAGGTCACATTTAACACGGTTGCACAAAGTTGCAACATGGGGGATATTTCACGCTATCAACAGAACGCTATTACAGAACAACAGGAGCTTTGGCATGGGTATGACCACCATGGGGGTTAAGCTGGATGACGCAACCCGCGAACGGATTAAGACCGCAGCAACCCGCATTGACCGCACGCCGCACTGGTTAATCAAGCAGGCGATTTTTAACTATCTCGAAAGACTCGAGAGCGATGAGGGCCTGCCGGAGCTGCCTGCCCTGCTGGCCGGCGCGGCGAACGAAAGTGAAGAAGCCCCGGCCACTGGCGACGAGAACCATCAGCCGTTCCTTGAATTCGCCGAGCAGATCCTGCCGCAGTCCGTCAGCCGTGCCGCCATTACCGGCGCCTGGCGCCGTGCCGAAACCGACGCCGTGCCGATGCTGCTGGAGCAGGCCCGCCTGCCGGAAGCCATTGCCGCGCAGGCGCACAGTCTGGCGTATCAGTTAGCCGACAAGCTGCGCAACCAGAAAACCGCCACCGGCCGCGCCGGGATGGTTCAGGGCCTGCTGCAGGAGTTTTCCCTCTCTTCACAGGAAGGCGTGGCGCTGATGTGCCTCGCGGAAGCGCTGCT
Source organism: Enterobacter dykesii (assembly GCF_008364625.2). Lineage (NCBI taxonomy): Bacteria > Pseudomonadati > Pseudomonadota > Gammaproteobacteria > Enterobacterales > Enterobacteriaceae > Enterobacter > Enterobacter dykesii. The sequence goes on along the minus strand of NZ_CP126604.1, from coordinate 1,610,343 downwards.
GCGTATTCCGGATAAAGCCACCCGCGACGCGCTGATCCGCGACAAGATCAGCAACGGCAACTGGCATTCCCACATTGGCCGCAGCCCGTCGCTGTTCGTCAACGCGGCAACCTGGGGCCTGCTGTTTACAGGCAAGCTGGTCTCGACCCATAACGAAGCCAACCTCTCCCGCTCCCTGAACCGCATCATCGGCAAGAGCGGCGAGCCGCTGATCCGCAAAGGCGTGGACATGGCGATGCGCCTGATGGGCGAACAGTTTGTGACCGGAGAAACCATTGCCGAAGCGCTGGCGAACGCCCGCAAGCTGGAGGATAAAGGTTTCCGCTATTCGTACGACATGCTGGGCGAAGCGGCCCTGACCGCCGCCGACGCGCAGGCCTACATGGTCTCTTACCAGCAGGCGATCCACGCCATCGGTAAAGCGTCCAACGGTCGCGGTATTTATGAAGGCCCGGGCATCTCTATCAAGCTCTCCGCCCTGCACCCGCGCTACAGCCGCGCGCAGTACGACCGCGTGATGGAAGAACTTTATCCGCGCCTGAAGTCGCTAACCCTGCTGGCGCGCCAGTATGACATCGGCATCAACATCGACGCCGAAGAGGCCGACCGTCTGGAGATCTCCCTCGATCTGCTGGAAAAACTGTGCTTCGAGCCGGAGCTGGCTGGCTGGAACGGCATTGGCTTCGTGATCCAGGCCTACCAGAAGCGCTGCCCGTTCGTCATTGATTACCTGATTGACCTGGCAAGCCGCAGCCGCCGTCGCCTGATGATCCGTCTGGTGAAAGGTGCCTACTGGGACAGCGAAATCAAACGCGCCCAGATGGAAGGGCTGGAAGGCTATCCGGTCTATACCCGCAAGGTTTACACCGACGTCTCTTACCTCGCCTGTGCGAAAAAGCTGCTCGGCGTGCCGAATCTGATCTATCCGCAGTTCGCTACCCACAACGCCCACACCCTGGCGGCAATCTACAGCCTGGCCGGGCAAAACTACTATCCGGGCCAGTACGAGTTCCAGTGCCTGCACGGCATGGGCGAACCGCTGTACGAGCAGGTGACCGGTAAAGTAGCGGACGGCAAGCTGAACCGCCCGTGCCGAATCTATGCTCCGGTGGGAACGCACGAAACCCTGCTGGCGTACCTGGTGCGTCGTCTGCTGGAAAACGGTGCGAACACCTCCTTCGTTAACCGCATCGCCGATACCACGCTGCCGCTGGACGAGCTGGTGGCCGATCCGGTGCAGGCCGTTGAGAAGATGGCGGCGCAGGAAGGCCAGATTGGCCTGCCTCATCCGAAGATTGCCCTGCCGCGCGAGCTGTACGGCAAAGGCCGCGTCAACTCGGCGGGTCTGGATCTCGCCAACGAACACCGTCTGGCCTCTCTCTCCTCTGCCCTGCTCAACAGCGCGCTGCAGAAGTGGCAGGCGAAACCGATGCTGGAGCAGCCGGTTGCTGACGGCGAAATGCAGCCGGTGATCAACCCGGCCGAGCCGAAGGATATCGTCGGCTACGCGCGTGAAGCGACCGAAGCGGAAGTGGATCAGGCGATGGAGAGCGCGGTGAACAACGCCCCTATATGGTTCGCCACGCCGCCGCAGGAGCGTGCCGCCATTCTGGAACGCGCCGCGGTGCTGATGGAAGATCAGATGCAGTCGCTCATCGGCATTCTGGTGCGCGAGGCGGGTAAAACCTTCAGCAACGCCATCGCCGAAGTGCGCGAGGCCGTCGACTTCCTGCACTACTATGCCGGTCAGGTGCGCGATGATTTCGATAACGAAACCCACCGTCCGCTCGGCCCGGTCGTCTGTATCAGCCCGTGGAACTTCCCGCTGGCGATCTTCACCGGCCAGATTGCCGCCGCGCTGGCCTCTGGCAACAGCGTGCTGGCAAAACCGGCAGAGCAGACCCCGCTGATTGCCGCGCAGGGCATCAACATTCTTCTGGAAGCCGGCGTGCCGGCGGGCGTGGTTCAGCTGCTGCCGGGCCGCGGTGAAACCGTGGGCGCCAAACTGACCTCCGATAACCGCGTGCGCGGCGTGATGTTCACCGGTTCGACCGAAGTGGCGTCTCTGCTGCAGCGCAATATTGCCACCCGTCTGGATGCGCAGGGCCGTCCTACGCCGCTCATCGCGGAAACCGGCGGGATGAACGCCATGATCGTCGACTCCTCCGCGCTCACCGAGCAGGTGGTAGTCGACGTGCTGGCCTCTGCGTTCGACAGCGCCGGTCAGCGCTGCTCCGCCCTGCGCGTGCTGTGCCTGCAGGACGACGTGGCGGACCACACGCTGAAGATGCTGCGCGGCGCGATGGCCGAATGCCGCATGGGCAACCCGGGCCGTCTCACCACCGACATCGGGCCGGTGATTGACGCGGAAGCCAAAGCCAACATCGAAAACCACATTCAGACCATGCGCGCGAAAGGCCGTCCGGTGTTCCAGGCGGTGCGCGAGAACAGCGAAGATGCCCGCGAATGGCGGACCGGCACCTTTGTGCCGCCAACGCTGATTGAGCTGGCAAGCTTCGACGAGCTGAAAAAAGAGGTCTTCGGCCCGGTGCTGCACGTGGTGCGCTACAACCGTAACAACCTCAACGAGCTGGTTGAGCAGATCAACGCCTCCGGCTATGGCCTGACGCTCGGCGTGCATACCCGCATCGACGAGACTATCGCGCAGGTCACCGGCAGCGCCAAAGTGGGCAACCTGTACGTTAACCGCAACATGGTTGGCGCGGTCGTGGGCGTGCAGCCGTTCGGCGGTGAAGGCCTTTCCGGCACCGGTCCGAAAGCGGGCGGTCCGCTCTACCTGTACCGTCTGCTGGCGAACCGTCCTGAGAACGCGCTGGGCGTCACCCTGGCACGCCAGGATGCGGACTATCCGGTGGATGCGCAGCTGAAAACCGTACTGACCCAGCCGCTGGAGGCGCTCATTACATGGGCAGAAAAACGTCCTGAACTGCGTGCCGTCGCGAAGCAGTACGGCGAGCTGGCGCAGGCCGGTACCCAGCGTCTGCTGCCGGGGCCAACCGGCGAGCGCAACACCTGGACGCTGATGCCGCGCGAGCGCGTGCTGTGCGTGGCCGATAACGAGCAGGACGCGCTGGTGCAGCTGGCTGCCGCGATGGCAACCGGTTGTGAAGTGCTGTGGCCGGAAGATGCCCTGCATCGCGATCTCGCCAAACAGCTGCCTAAAGCAGTCTCAGCCCGCATTCGCTTCGCGAAAGCCGATAACCTGCTGACCCAGCCGTTTGATGCAGTGATCTACCACGGTGATTCCGATCAGCTGCGCGAACTGAGCGAGCAGGTTGCGGCCCGCAGCGGGGCGATTGTTTCGGTGCAGGGCTTTGCCCGCGGGGAAACTAACCTGCTGCTTGAGCGTCTGTACGTGGAGCGCTCGCTCAGCGTCAACACCGCGGCGGCAGGCGGTAACGCCAGCCTGATGACAATAGGCTAACGCTGTGCTAATAAGGCTCCGGAGACGGAGCCTTATTTTATTGGGGAGTATATGAAACGATATCTTATCGCCAGTGCGGCACTGCTGCTGAGCGCCAGCGCGCTGGCCGACGAGTGCGACAACGCGACCACCCAGCTTGAACTGAATACCTGTAGCGCGCAGCAGTACCAGGCTGCCGATAAAAAGCTTAATCAGACGTATCAGGCCGCCGTTAAGCGCGCAGCGGCACCCCAGCGCGACCTGCTGAAAAAAGCGCAGCAGGCGTGGATTACTCTGCGCGATGCGGACTGCGCGTTTATCGGTTCGGGGACAGAAGGCGGGAGCGTCCAGCCAATGATTGTTAACCAGTGCCTGGCGGAAAAAACCGTGGAGCGCGAAGCGTTTCTGGCCTCGCTGATGCAGTGTGAAGAGGGCGACTTAAGCTGCCCTCTCCCGCCGGGAAACTAGCGCAGGCGGATCCCTTCGATAATCATCCGCTGCACGTTTTCCAGAGTGCTGTGGAAAAACGCCTCGTCCTGGAGCGTTTTACCGGTCACCGCCTCAACCTGGGCCGCAAAGTCAGCGTAATGCTGGGTGGAGGCCCAAATCATAAAGATCAGATGATGCGGGTCGACCGGGGCCAGCTTTCCGCTGGCGACCCATCCGGCAATAATTGCCGACTTATCGTCCACCAGCTGTTTAAGATCGCCGGTTAATTCCGCCTGCAGCAGCGGCGCGCCCTGCAGCATCTCAAGACAAAACAGCCTTGATGCCTGCGGGTAATCGCGCGACACCTCCAGCTTCAGGCGAATGTACTCTTTGATCGCCACCAGCGGGGCCAGCTCTGCGCGGAACGCTTTGAGGGGCGCCAGCCAGATATCGAGGATCTGCTGCATCACCGCCACATAGAGCGCCTCTTTCGACGGGTAGTAGTAAAGCAGATTGGTTTTGGATACTCCGGACTGCTCCGCCACCTGCTCCAGGCGCGTGCCGTGAATACCAAACTGCGAAAAGGTCTCCAGCGCCGCGCTGAGGATCGCCTGCTTCTTGGCGCTCACCGCCTGCGAACGTTTACCTGGTGTTTTCACTGCGCCTTGTGTCATTCCCGCTCTCCTTATTCTGCGTTGCCCTCAGCATAGCAAAACCCCCGACTCGCCACGACATTCTGCACTCCCATCGCGCATGAATGCCTGTTTTCTGTGCAATGTTTTTGACCAGTTAGTCCACATTTAGCCGCGTCAATCCACCAACTTCTGATTAACACATTAATAACACAGCTATTTTCAAAACTGGCACTGCCTTTGCAAAAACACCGTTACACCTGCGACGTTATGAAGAGAGGTTCGTGATGAAAATTGGCGTATTTGTACCCATCGGCAACAACGGCTGGCTTATCTCGACCACTGCACCGCAATACATGCCGACCTTTGAGCTCAATAAAGCCATCGTGCAGAAAGCGGAGCACTACCATTTCGACTTTGCGCTTTCGATGATCAAGCTGCGCGGCTTTGGCGGCAAAACCGAATTCTGGGACCACAACCTGGAGTCCTTTACCCTGATGGCCGGGCTGGCCGCGGTCACCTCGCGGATCCAGATCTACGCCACCGCCGCCACGCTCACCCTGCCCCCGGCGATCGTGGCGCGCATGGCCTCCACCATCGACTCCATCTCCGGCGGGCGCTTTGGCGTCAACCTGGTCACCGGCTGGCAAAAACCCGAGTACGAGCAGATGGGGCTCTGGCCGGGTGACGATTACTTCTCGCGTCGCTACGACTACCTGACCGAATACGTACAGGTTCTGCGCGACCTGTGGGGGACCGGCAAAAGCGATTTCAAGGGTGATTTCTTCACCATGAACGACTGCCGCGTCAGCCCGCAGCCCTCGGAGCCAATGAAGGTGATTTGCGCCGGGCAGAGCGACGCGGGAATGGAGTTCTCGGCGAAATACGCCGACTTCAACTTCTGCTTCGGTAAAGGCGTTAACACGCCTGCCGCCTTCGCCCCGACCGCCGCGCGCATGAAAGAGGCCGCCGACAAAACCGGGCGCGACGTGGGCTCCTACGTGCTGTTTATGGTCATTGCCGACGAAACCGACGACGCCGCGCGCGCCAAATGGGAGCGCTATAAGGACGGCGCCGACGAGGAGGCCCTGAGCTGGCTCACCGAACAGAGCCAGAAGGATACCCGCTCCGGGGCGGATACCAACGTTCGTCAGATGGCAGACCCGACCTCCGCCGTCAATATCAACATGGGCACGCTGGTCGGCTCGTACGCCAGCGTCGCCAGAATGCTGGACGAAGTGGCGGCCGTGCCCGGTGCGGAAGGCGTCCTGCTGACCTTCGACGATTTCCTCACCGGCGTGGAGACCTTCGGCGAGCGCATCCAGCCGCTGATGCAGTGCCGCGCCCACATCCCTGCCGTCACGAAGGAGGTGGCGTAATGACGACCCTTAACGCACGCCCGGAAGCCATCACCTTTGCGCCGGAGCAGAGCGCGCTGATCGTGGTGGACATGCAAAACGCCTACGCCAGCCAGGGCGGTTATCTGGATCTGGCGGGGTTCGACGTCTCCGCCACCCGGCCGGTGATCGAGAACATTAAAACCGCCGTCGCCGCCGCGCGCGCCGCGGGCATGCTCATCATCTGGTTCCAGAACGGCTGGGATGACCAGTATGTTGAGGCAGGCGGCCCCGGCTCGCCCAACTTCCACAAGTCGAACGCCCTGAAAACCATGCGTAAACGGCCCGAACTGCAGGGTAAGCTGCTGGCGAAAGGCGGCTGGGACTATCAGCTGGTGGATGAGCTGGTCCCGCAGGCGGGCGATATTGTCCTGCCCAAACCGCGCTACAGCGGCTTTTTCAACACGCCGCTCGACAGCCTGCTGCGCAGCCGGGGCATTCGCCATCTGGTGTTCACCGGCATCGCCACCAACGTCTGCGTGGAGTCGACCCTGCGCGACGGCTTTTTCCTCGAGTATTTTGGCGTGGTGCTGGAAGATGCGACCCATCAGGCCGGGCCGGAATTCGCCCAGAAGGCGGCCCTGTTCAATATTGAAACCTTTTTTGGCTGGGTCAGTAACGTCAATGATTTCTGCGACGCCCTGAATCCCCCGCTTGCCCGTATCGCCTGAGGAGACACCTGATGCCGAAATCCGTAATCATCCCGCCCGGTACCAGCACGCCGATTGCCCCGTTCGTTCCCGGCACCCTCGCCGACGGCGTGGTGTATGTCTCCGGCACGCTGCCGTTTGATAAAGACAACAACGTGGTGTTTATCAACGACCCAAAGGCGCAAACCCGTCACGTGCTGGAGACGATCAAAACCGTGATCGAAACGGCGGGTGGCACGATGGAGGATGTGACCTTCAACAGCATCTTTATCACCGACTGGAAAAACTACGCCGCGATTAACGAGATCTACGCCGAGTTCTTCCCCGGCGATAAGCCGGCGCGGTTCTGCATTCAGTGCGGGCTGGTGAAGCCAGAGGCGCTGGTTGAGATCGCCACCGTTGCGCACATCGCGAAGTGAGGCAGGTATGAAACTTTCCGTCTCGCCGCCCCCGTATGAAGGCGCGCCCGTGGTGGTCTTTATTTCCGGTCTCGGCGGCAGCGGCAGCTACTGGCTGCCCCAGTTGGCCGCGCTGGAGCCGGAGTATCAGGTGGTGTGCTATGACCAGCGGGGAACGGGCAATAACCCCGCTACCCTGCCGGAAGGGTATAGCCTTGCAGAGATGGCGAACGAACTGGCTCAGGCGCTGGCTGAAGCCGGGATTGTCCGCTACAGCGTCGTGGGTCACGCGCTGGGGGCGCTGGTCGGCCTGCAGCTGGCCCTCGACAGGCCCGACGCCCTCACCGCGCTGGTGTGCGTCAACGGCTGGTTGACCCTCAACGCCCACACCCGCCGCTGCTTTCAGATCCGCGAGCGCCTGCTGCATTACGGTGGCGCACAGGCGTGGGTCGAGGCGCAGCCGCTGTTTCTCTACCCTGCGGACTGGATGGCCGCCCGCGCGCCCCGTCTGGAGGCCGAAGAAGCGCTGGCGCTGGCCCATTTCCAGGGAAAAGCCAACCTGCTACACAGGCTCAGCGCCCTGAAAAAGGCCGACTTCAGCCGCCATGCGGCGCGCATTCGCTGCCCGGTCCAGATCATCTGTTCCGCCGACGACATGCTGGTGCCCGCTGTTTGTTCGTCTGAACTGCAGGCGGCAATTCCGCACAGCCACAGCGTGGTGATGCGCCAGGGCGGGCACGCCTGCAACGTCACCGAGCCGGATACCTTTAACACCCTGCTGCTGAACGGGCTTGCCAGCCTGCTGCACAGCCCGGAACCCGCTTTATAAGGAGCTTTAATGAGCGAAGCCATTACCCCCGCCGCGCTGGAAACGCTGTTCACCGGCGCCCGCACCCATAACGGCTGGCAGGATATATCCGTCAGCGACGAAACGCTGCGCGAAATCTACGACCTGATGAAATGGGGGCCAACGTCCGCCAACTGCTCCCCGGCGCGGATTGTGTTTGTGCGAAGCGCGGAGGGAAAAGAGAAGCTGCGCCCGGCGCTGTCCAGCGGCAACCTTGAGAAAACGCTCGCCGCCCCGGTCACGGCGATTGTGGCCTGGGACGGAGAATTCTACGAGCGTCTGCCCGAGCTCTTCCCGCACGGCGATGCGAAGAGCTGGTTTACCTCCAGCCCCGCGCTGGCGGAAGAGACCGCCTTTCGCAACAGCTCGCTGCAGGCTGCATACCTGATCTTCGCCTGTCGCGCGCTGGGGCTGGACACCGGCCCGATGTCGGGCTTTGACCGCCAAAAGGTCGACGAGGCCTTTTTCACCGGCACGACGCTTAAAAGCAATCTGCTGATCAACATTGGCTACGGCGACACGAACAAACTGTACGGGCGTCTGCCGCGCCTGACCTTCGACGATGCCTGCGGGCTGGCGTAAGGAGCCATCATGACGACACCGGATAAACAAACCTTTCGCGACGCCATGGCCTGCGTTGGCGCGGCGGTCAATATCATCACCACCGACGGCCCGGCGGGGCTGGCAGGCTTCACAGCCAGCGCGGTGTGCAGCGTCACGGATTCACCGCCTACCCTGCTGGTGTGCCTGAACCGCGGCGCGTCCGTCTGGCAAACCTTTAGCGAAAACCGCACCCTTTGCGTGAATACCCTGAGCGCCGGACAGGAGCCTTTATCTAACCTGTTTGGCGGGAAAACGCCGATGGAGGAACGCTTTGCCGCCGCACGCTGGCAGACGGGCGACACGGGCTGCCCGCGCCTGGAAGATGCGCTGGCCTCGTTTGACTGCCGCATCAGCCAGGTGGTGAGCGTCGGCACCCACGACATTCTGTTTTGCGACATTATTTCGATCATTCGCCACCCCGCGCCGCAAGGTCTGGTGTGGTTTGACCGCGGCTACCACGCGCTTATGCGACCCGCCTGTTAACCCGCCCTAAGGAGACAGACCATGTTCGGATTTCCCCACTGGCAGTTGAAATCGACCTCCACAGAAACAGGCGTGGTCGCGCCGGATGAACGTCTCCCGCTCGGGCAGACGATGGTGATGGGCGTTCAGCACGCGGTCGCGATGTTTGGCGCCACGGTGCTGATGCCGATGCTGATGGGACTCGATCCCAACCTGTCTATTCTGATGTCGGGTATCGGCACGCTGCTGTTCTTTTTCGTCACCGGCGGGCGCGTGCCCAGCTATCTCGGCTCCAGCGCCGCCTTTGTCGGGGTGGTCATCGCCACCACCGGGTTTAACGGCCAGGGGATCAACCCCAACCTGAGCGTGGCCCTTGGCGGCATCATCGCCTGCGGTCTGGTGTACACCCTGATTGGTCTGGTGGTGATGAAAATCGGCACGCGCTGGATCGAGCGAATGATGCCTCCCGTCGTGACGGGGGCCGTGGTGATGGCGATTGGCCTCAACCTCGCGCCAATTGCGGTCAGGAGCGTCTCCGCCTCGCCGTTTGAAAGCTGGATGGCGGTGATCACGGTGCTGTGCATCGGCCTGGTGGCGGTGTTCACGCGCGGCATGATCCAGCGTCTTCTGATCCTGGTTGGGCTGATTGTCGCCTGTCTGGTCTACGCCCTGCTGGCCAACGTTTTCGGTCTGGGCAAGCCGGTTGACTTTACGCTGCTCCATCAGGCCGCCTGGTTCGGCCTGCCGAAGGTGACCTCACCCACCTTTAACACCCAGGCGATGATGCTTATCGCACCGGTGGCGGTGATTCTGGTGGCAGAGAACCTGGGCCACCTGAAGGCCGTGGCGGGAATGACCGGGCGCAGTATGGACCCGTACATGGGCCGGGCGTTCGTCGGCGACGGTCTGGCGACCATGCTCTCCGGTTCCGTGGGCGGCAGCGGCGTCACCACCTATGCCGAGAACATCGGCGTGATGGCGGTGACCAAGGTCTACTCGACGCTGGTCTTCGTGGCGGCGGCAGTAATGGCGATGCTGCTCGGCTTCTCACCGAAGTTCGGCGCGCTGATCCACACCATTCCGTCCCCGGTCATCGGCGGGGCATCGATTGTGGTGTTTGGGCTGATCGCCGTAGCCGGCGCGCGCATCTGGGTACAGCATCGCGTCGATCTCAGCCAGAATGGCAACCTGATTATGGTTGCCGTTACGCTGGTGCTGGGCGCAGGCGATTTTGCCCTGACGCTGGGCGGGTTTACGATTGGCGGGATTGGCACGGCGACCTTCGGCGCGATCCTGCTTAACGCCCTGCTGAGCCGCCGGATGGACGCCGCGCCGCAGGGCGCCGTGGTGCATCAGGATTCGTGATTTAACGTCGCGCTGTCATTTTCTGGCAGCGCGTTTTTCTTCCGTTTGAGCTTTAACTCGCTCACCAGTACCCCGGCGACAATAAATGCCGCGCCCACCAGCGCCAGAAGCGGCAAACGCTCACCTGCAATGCGTCCGAAAATCCCCGCCCAAACCGGTTCGCCGGTATAAATCACCGTCGCGCGGGTTGGCGATACGCTGCGCTGCGCCCAGTTCATGGTGACCTGAATAATGGCGCTGAAAATCCCCAGCCCCAGTGCGACCACCACCAGGCCGGTGGACATCGGCGGCACGGATTCCCCTGCCGGCACCATCGTCGCAAACGCCACCAGCGACGCCGTGGCAAGCTGCACCACCGTCACCCGTTTGACGTCGACCTTGCCCGCCCAGGCGCTAATCAGAATAATTTCCGCCGCAATGGCAATCGCCCCAATCAGGGTGATGATTTCGCCCGGCCCCAGCGCCAGCAGGTTGTTTTCCGGCCCGGCCAGTAAGATCAGGCCGATAAACGCCAGCCCGATGCCAATACAGGACATCAGCCCCGGCAGCCGACCCAGGCACAACCACTGCAGTAGCGGCACCAGGGGCACATACATGGCGGTGATAAACGCGGATTTGCTGCTGGAGATGGTCTGCAATCCCCACGTCTGCAGGCTGTAGCCCATCGCTATCGCCACCCCAATCGCCACGCCGGCCTTAAGCTCTTTCAGCGTCAGCCCCCTCAGCGTTTTAAGCGAAATCAGCCCCACGGCAAGCGCCGCCGTCGCAAAGCGCAGGCCAACAAAAAAGAACGGATCGCTGAGGGTCACCGCGTACTGAACGGCCAGAAACGTCCCACCCCAGAACATGGTGATGAGAATGAGGATGGCTTCCTGCGGTTTAACGGAAAATTTGAAGCGTGAGACAGACATGCGGCACCAGAAAGAGAAAACAATTCTGTAGTGTGCGTTGCCTTTGGTTACAGTTCAATGTTGCAGAAATAAAAAAACCGCCGGGAGATCCCGGCGGCAGGGGTTCAACCCGGCGTGTTACTTACTGCTGCCGTGGCTGTTTTTACCCCCTTTCTTGCCAGCTTCAGATGCGCGTTGCGGGTCATTCTTGAAGTTGCCCCCGCTATGCTGGCCACCTTTACGGCCTGCTTCTGATGCTCTTTCACGGTCTTCTGCGAAATTACCTGAACCACCACGATGGTTTGCCATCTCTAACCTCCAGAATGTGAAACATTAGACATCATATTGCATTCAGTAAAAGAGGAATCTTTCACCTCGCAACACAAGGACAGTGCCTTTATCTGTGCCGCGTGAAACTAAGCTTAGTGGAATGCCGCTATCCGGCAAGCCGCAGGTAATATTCTGCAACAAGAACTCAGCCTTTCGGGTGAGATGACGCGACGGCAATTCATAAGCCTTTCTTATCATTTCAAAAAACTACCGCCAAAAAGTTGTTTCATTTTGCTACAAAGCCTTTTTGTAACCATATTGTTATAAATCAAAGAAATGCCGTTCATTTTTGCAGTCTGGCCGTGATGGCATATCTTTAAATGAGCGCAGCGATCCGCTGTCAGAAAATACAAACGAGGAGTGATGCAAAATGGCAAAAGTTCTGGTGCTCTATTATTCCATGTATGGACACATTGAAACCATGGCTCACGCGGTCGCAGAAGGTGCGAACAGAGTTGATGGCGTTGAGGTTGTGGTGAAACGCGTACCGGAAACCATGCAGGCGGAAGCCTTCCTGAAAGCCGGGGGGAAAACGCAAAACGCCCCGGTCGCTACCCCGCAGGAGCTGGCGGATTATGACGCCATTATCTTCGGCACCCCGACCCGCTTCGGCAATATGTCAGGCCAGATGCGCACCTTCCTCGATCAAACCGGCGGACTTTGGGCATCCGGGGCGCTCTACGGCAAACTCGCCAGCGTATTCAGCTCTACCGGCACCGGCGGCGGTCAGGAGCAGACGATTACCTCAACCTGGACTACCCTTGCTCATCACGGGATGGTGATTGTGCCGATTGGCTACGGCGCCCAGGAGCTGTTTGACATTTCCCAGGTGCGCGGCGGTACGCCGTACGGCGCTACCACCATTGCCGGTGGGGATGGCTCACGTCAGCCAAGCAATGAAGAACTGTCTATCGCCCGCTATCAGGGTGAATACGTCGCGGGTCTGGCCAAAAAACTGAACGGCTAACACCCAACAGGAGGACAAGCATGCCAACTCAAGAATCCAAAGCTCACCACGTGGGCGAATGGGCAAGTTTACGCAACACCTCTCCGGAGATTGCCGAAGCTATCTTTGAAGTCGCGAAGTACGATGAAAAGCTGGCCGAGCAGATTTGGGAGGAAGGTAACGATGAGGTGCTGGTGCGCGCCTTCGAAAAAACGGATAAAGACTCGCTCTTCTGGGGCGAGCAAACCATCGAACGTAAAAACGTCTAAGCGTTTCCCCCCGCCGCAGCGGGGGGTTCTCCTTTACTTCGCCGCGTTATTCATCACCGCATTGAATTTATCGACAGGACAGAAGCCGTTCGCATCCACCGGGCAGCCCTTCAGCTCCAGCGTCACGCGCTGCGCGGGAGACTGCAGCGACAGCACGCTGGCGTTACGCAGCTGCTCTGAGCTCTGGTAGACATACTCAATTTTCATCAGCTCCTGGTTGGCATTTTTGTCATGCCAGCGCTGGAAGACAATCTTGCCGCCAATCGGGGTGCGTTCCTGCTGGTCGTGCAGCTGATACGGTTTGAAATCCAGGGCCGTCAGCAGAGAAGCAATGTTCGAGTCGTGCCCCACCAGCAGGGTGATTTTCGGCGCTTTTGCCTGTTCGGTGACCAGCGTTTTATCAATGTACTTCACCAGCGGCTTCGCCACGTTTTGCGCCACTTCGGTGGAGGTAAACAGCGAGTCCTGATAGCCGTTCTTGAGCTTCGACAGCACGCGCCACTGCTGGTCGGTTTTGATTTCTCCCCAGGCCACCTGGTCGGCCGGGAAGCCTTCGTAATACTGCAGCGTGAACGCGTCCACCAGCGAGTTACCCACCTTCAGCGGCCCGGATACGCCAGGCTCTTTTTCATAGTCGGCGCTGAAGGTATCTTTCGCGTCCGCCAGCGAGCAGACCTTTTTCTCCTTGCAGGACGGGGAATCCGCGTAGTTCGTCATCTGCTCGAGCAGCTTATAGCTTTCGCCAAGCTGCATTTTCTGCCGCTCGGTCTCCATCGCCTTCAGCGCTTTTTCACTGAATTCCGGCGAGTTATCGGTAATCACCGGATTGAAGGTCGGATCCATAGTGCCCATTTTGTCCTGATGGTGCACGGGAACATCGCAACCCGGGAACGCGCCGGTGATAAAGAACTGCGCGGTGGCGACGGTACGCTGCAGGCTGTTGGCGTAAGCATAAACGCTATCCGCCGCCGGACATTCTCCCGTCTTCACCATCCCCTGCTGCGCCAGCCACTCGCGCATATAATGGCCCATATAGACTTCCAGCACGCCACCCTTGGTGGTGAGCTGACCGCCCGGCACCTCCCACTCCGGCCACTGCTTCGGCGTGGACTGCTCCAGCACGCTGCCGTTATTGGCGAGCGGCGCGCGCAGGTTATGGCGACTCATGATTAAAACTTGCTCCAGCTGATAGCCTTCCGGCGTCTCTTGCGCCTGCACGCCAAACGTTGCTGAAATGGAACCGGCGACTGCCAGCGCGAGTAGTGCTTTTCTCATCCCTAATTCCTCACTCGTTTTAAAATGTCGCATTCAGTGTGACATATTCGTGACAATTTTCCGGGAAGCATTTCTCAAACTGATGATTAACGTGCTTACGGTGTGGGCAAATAAGTTTTATAATAAAACTACACCCTACCGGAGAATTGACCGTGAAACGTACCCGCCTCGAAGAGAGCACCTGCCCCGTCGCCCGTTCGCTGGATATCATCGGCGACTGGTGGTCGCTGCTGATCGTGCGCGACGCGCTGCGCGGGATAAAACGCTTCGGCGAGTTCCAGAAAAGCCTCGGCATCGCGAAAAACATGCTGACCACGCGGCTGAAACTGCTGGTCGACGAAGGCATCCTCCGGCTTCAGCCCGCGTCCGACGGCAGCGCCTGGCAGGAGTATGTCCTGACCGATAAAGGGCGCGCCCTGCAAACAGTGCTGGTTGCCCTCTCCCAGTGGGGCAATGAATTTTTGTTTGCTGAAAACGAATGCGGCACCGTGCTGGTCGATGCCGAACAGCGCAAACCCCTGCGCAAACTGGCGCTTATCGCCGACGATGGGCGCGAACTGACGCCTGAAGAGATCGTGGCTAAACTCCCCTCCTGATCGTTTCCGACGGCAAAAGCACAAAATGCTCAGCAAAATGGTTGCATTATAAAACCAAATAGCAGAGAGTTAATTCAGTTTCATCTTGAAACCAAACAACCCACTTTGCCTTGAGGTAACACACGATGACTACGCAAATCACCACCGCCCTGATTACGGGTGCCTCTTCGGGGATTGGTGCCGTTTATGCCGACCGTCTTGCCGCGCGCGGCGCTAACCTGGTGCTGGTCGCCCGTCGCGAGGATCGCCTGAAAACCCTTGCCGCCGACCTTCGCGCGCGCTACGGCGTGGCCGTCGATATTCTGGTGGCCGATCTTACCGATGAAGCCGGGATCCGCGCCGTGGAAGAGGAGCTGCGCAGCAATACCGCCATTGATACGCTCGTTAACAACGCGGGCACCGCGCAGATGGCGCCGTTCCTCGCGGGCGATGTGGCGCAGCATCAGGCCATTAACACCCTGAACACCACGGCGCTGATGCGTCTGACCTACGCCATCCTGCCGCGCCTGGCGCAGAACAATCGCGGCACGCTGATCAATATCGCGTCCGTGCTGGCCCTGCACGTCCGGGCGGGCAGCGCGCTCTACAGCGCCACCAAGGCGTGGGTGTTGAGCTTTACCCGCGGGTTACAGGAAGAATTTGCCGACAGCAGCGTGCGCATTCAGGCCGTGCTGCCCGCCGCCACGGCGACAGAAATCTGGAGCCATTCGGGCGTCACGGTGAACGATCTGCCGGAAGGCTCGGTGATGACCACCGACGATATGGTGGATGCATCGCTGGCGGGTCTGGATCAGGGTGAACCGATCACCATCCCGCCGATGCATGACGTCGGCCTGTGGGATCGCTACGAAGCGGCGCGTCTTGAGCTGTTCAACAGCGCGCGCACCGGCATACCGGCACCGCGCTACGCTAAATGATAAGATTAAATGCGCTGATGCCGGTGACTACACCGACATACAGCGCCGCCCAGACGCAGGCGGAAAGCAGGCTGACGGCGTAGACCTTGACTGCATTCAGCCTGAGCATCCCCGCCGCCAGCGGCACGATGTAGCGTAGCACCGCCAGGAAACGCGCGGTAAACAGCACCAGCACCCCGTTTTTCTGGAGCTGATGCTGCACCCGCAACATTTTACCGGCGTGTTTAGCCGTGAAGCGGGTCATCCATCGCGCGTGCCCCATCAGCTGGCCGATATGGTAGTTCAGCACCGAACCCGCAGCAGCGCCCAACACCACGGCCAGCCAGGCCAGCGCAGGATGCATGCTCGTCTGGCTGACGGTAATGCCCGCCAGCAGCATCACCGAGGCGGGCGGCAGCACGGAGGAGATAAGCACCGTCGATTTACTCAGCGCCATCACAAATAACAGCGCGAAAAGATGTGCCGGATACAGCGCAAAATGATTCAGCAGATTATCAAACCACGCCATTATCCTCTCCTCCGTTAATTATTAATCCTCCATTAGAAATGAATTAACTTAAATAAACCCTCAACATTTTATTAATAAAAATCTTCTAAACCGTTCTTAAACATTATTTAATTTCCTGCGCGGTAAATTTAAATAAGCGTATTATTCCTCTGATTTTACAACGATCTCGTTATGGCGAGGCTCCTGTACAAATACACGTTATCGCTCTGGTGGGTTCGAGAGAACCGACACAGGGTAAAACAGGCACTGTCGAATCAAGGCTTTGTCAGTATAACTTCCCTCGCGGGATACGGTGTACAGTGCTGAACCCAGGACGTGGGGATCTCCTCTTCGACATGCCCTGTCTTGCTCGCCCCTGAGAGATGTTATTATTCAAAGGGAATTCACTATGTCTTACGCTATTCACAACCAAAACCCGGCATTCAATGACAGCGCCATCGCGCAATATATGAATACCGACTTTATTGTCCTCGATATTGCATTATGCGTGGCGCTGGCGCGCGAGCAGTTCTTCGAAAAATTAAAAGACGACGATATTCCGTCGCATATTTTTATTGAAGACAATGGCCGCCTGGCGGGCATGATTGCCGTGCGCAAATTGCTGCAGACCGCCGACACGGTCCAGCCGGTGAAATCGCTGATGATTTCGCAGTTTTTGCAGGTCAAACCGGAGGATGAACGTGCCGACGTTGCCGGACTGCTGGCGCACGGCGGCGCGGATGTGGTGCCCGTGGTCACCCACGGCAAGCTCGTCGGCTGCCTGACCGAGCGCGAAATCGCCCATCTGCTGGAAGATGACGTCACCGAAGACGCCCAGCTTCAGGGGGCGACGCTGCCGCTGGAGAAGCCCTATCTTGACACCAGCCCGTATAGCCTGTGGAAGAAACGCTCCGTCTGGCTGCTGCTGCTTTTTGTCGCGGAAGCCTACACCAGCTCGGTGATCCAGCATTTCGAGGAGGCGCTGGAGTCCGCCATCGCGCTGGCGTTCTTTATTCCGCTGCTGATTGGCACGGGCGGCAACAGCGGGACGCAGATCACCTCCACGCTGGTGCGCGCCATGGCGCTGGGGGAAGTCCGTCTGCGCGACGTTGGCCGCGTGCTGCGTAAAGAGATGACCACCTCGCTGATGATTGCCGCCACGCTGGGTCTTGCTGGGTGCATTCGCGCCTGGATGATGGGGATTGGGCTGGAAATCACGCTTATCGTCAGCCTGACGCTGGTGTGCATTACGCTCTGGAGCGCGATCGTGTCGTCGGTCATTCCGATGGTGCTCAAGCGCTGCGGGATTGACCCGGCGGTCGTCTCCGCGCCGTTTATCGCGACGCTTATCGACGGCACCGGGCTGATTATTTACTTCAAGATCGCGCAATATACGCTGGGGCTGGAGTAACGCTCTCCGCCAGCTGAATCACCGCACGCGAAAACGCCTCAATCGCCAGGGCGACATCCTCAGCCATCACCGATTCCGCCGGATGGTGGCTGACGCCTCCTTTGCAGCGCACAAACAGCATGCCGACCGGCCAGCGTTCCGCGATGGCAATCGCGTCGTGGCCCGCACCGCTGGGCAGCGAAAGCGAACGCCCCTGTACCGATGTGACCGCCTCCCCCAGCACGTTTTGCAGGTGGAAATCGCACGGCGTGGCGGCAATGCGGTAAAACTCCTCGGCGCTGAAGTCCAGACCGCGGCGCGAGGCGATCGCCTGCGCATGTTCCAGCAGGTCGTTAAGCAACCGATCCAGCGGCGCATCCTGCGGCCCGCGAATATCCAGCGAGAGCTGAACCTCGCCGGGGATCACGTTCACCGCCCCCGGCAGGCAGCGCAGCTCGCCAACCGTCGCCACCAGGTTACCGCCCTGCTGTCGGGTTGCATTTTCAATGATAACCATCCACTCGGCGGCGGCGGCCAGCGCGTCCCTGCGGTGGTGCATCGGCACGGTTCCCGCGTGCCCGGCCTCGCCGGTAAAGCGGCAGTTCAGCCGGCGCGCGCCGTTAATGGCCTCCACCACGCCAAGGGCGAGCGCCTCCTGCTCAAGGCATGGCCCCTGCTCAATATGCAGTTCCAGATAGGCGCTGAAATCCTCCTGACGGCGCGCGGCATGGAGCACGCGGGCAGGATCGAGCCCCACCAGGGTCATCGCCTGCGCCACGCTGGTTCCGCTGGCGTCAGCTTTCTCCAGCCAGCCCTGCGGCCAGGTGCCGGTGATACCCCGGCTGCCTAACAGCGTAATGCCGAAGCGGGTCCCCTCTTCGTCACAAAAGCCGACAATCTCGATGGCCTGCGCCAGATGCACACCCTGCTGGTGCAGGCTGTCCACCACCTCAATGGCGGTGAGCACCCCAAGCATGCCGTCGTAGCGCCCGGCATTGCGCACGGTATCGAGATGCGAGCCGAGCAGCACCGCCTGCGCCCCTTCCTGCGCGCCCTCATAGCGTCCACAGATGTTGCCCACGCTGTCCTGCCAGACGGTCATTCCCGCCTGGCTCATCCACTGCCCCACCAGCTGGTTGGCCTGCAGATGCTGGGTTGAGAGATAAACCCTCGTCAGCGCATCCGGGCTTTCGCTGATGGCGGCCAGCGCGTCGGCGCGGGCCATCACCCGTTCTGCCGCCGGGCTCATTGCGGCGTCTCGCGGCGATAGTGGTCCCACGCGGCCTGCATGGCGGCCCCCTGCGTGGTGGTGAATTGCAGGTAGTTCAGCACCGACTCCAGCGCGCTCAGGGTGGTCATCACGCAGTCCTTGCGCGCGTTGTAGCCCATCGTGCCGATACGCCACACTTTGCCGTGCAGCGGGCCAAACGAGGTGCCGATTTCAATCCCGAAATCCTCCAGCATCAGCTTACGCACCTGGTCGCCGTTGACGCCCTGCGGGATCGCCACGCCCAGCACGTTGTTCATCTTGTGCTTCAGGTCGCCAAAGGTCTCCAGCCCCATCGCCTGAATGCCCTTCAGCAGCGCCTCGCCGTGCAGCTTATGACGCGCGATGCCGTTATCCAGCCCTTCCTGCAGGATCAGCCGCGCGCACTCGCGGGCGCCAAACAGCGCGGTCGTGGCTTCGGTATGGTGGTTCAGGCGTTCCGGCCCCCAGTAGTCCATCACCATGCCGAGATCGAAGTAGTTGGAGTAGATCATCTCCTCGTCGCCGTCGCGGTGGGCGTCGGTGCGAATGCCCTCCTCCACGCACTTGCGGCGGCGGATCGCCTCCTCCATGCGCGCGCTCAGGGTGATCGGCGAGGTGCCCGACGGGCCGCCGAGGCACTTCTGCATCCCGGCCGAGACGGCATCCAGCCCCCAGGCGTCGGTCTCCAGCGCGTTGCCGCCGAGCGACGCGGTGGCGTCGGTGTAAAACAGCACGTCGTAGCGACGGCAGATAGCACCCAGCTCCGCGAGCGGCTGCAGCATGGTGGTGGAGGTGTCGCCCTGTACGGTCAGCAGCAGGCGCGGACGAATACGTTTAATCGCATCCTCGACCTGGTCCGGGGTAAACACCTCGCCCCAAGGTACCTCGATGGTATGCACCTCGGCGCGGCAGCGGCGGGCAATTTCGCACAGCAGATGACCAAAGCGGCCAAACACCGGTACCAGCACCTTATCTCCCGGGCGGATGGCGGAGACCAGTATCGCTTCAATCCCCGCGCGGGAGGTGCCGTCCACCAGCATCGTCCAGCGGTTTTCGGTGCGGAACACCCCGCGATAGAGCGCCATCACCTCGTTCATGTAGTGGGTCATCGCCGGGTCGTACTGGCCGATCAGCTGGCTCGACATGGCGCGCAGCACGCGCGGGTCGGCGTTGATCGGGCCCGGCCCCATCAGCAGGCGCTGGGGCGGGTTGATTTGCGGAAAGTCTGCGATATCCATTGTTAAGTCCTTATCAGTTGAGGCCGCGCACGGAGGAGATGAACTGCTTCAGTTCCGTGGTCTGCGGGTTGGCGAACAGCGTTTTGCTGTCGCCCTGCTCCCAGACTTTCCCCTGGTGCATAAACACCACGCGGTCGCCCACTTCGCGGGCAAAATTCATTTCATGCGTCACGAGAATCAGGGTCATCCCCTCGGCCGCCAGCTGCTCCAGCACCTTGAGCACTTCGCCCACCAGCTCCGGGTCCAGCGCGGAAGTGATCTCGTCACAGAGTAAAACCTTAGGCGACATCGCCAGCGCGCGGGCGATCGCCACGCGCTGCTGCTGGCCGCCGGAGAGGCTCGACGGGTAGTAATCCAGACGATCGCCGAGCCCCACTTTCTCCAGCATACGCTCCGCCAGCTCGCGGCATTCGGCGGCGCTTTTCTTCAGCACCCGACGCGGGGCGAGCATCACGTTCTCCAGCGCCGTCATGTGCGGGAACAGGTTGAAGCTCTGGAACACCATCCCGACCGAGCGGCTGATTTCACGCGCCTGGGAATCCCGGTCGGTAATGGTCATGCCACCCAGCTTGATGCTGCCGTCCTGATAGCCTTCCAGGCCGTTAATGCAGCGCAGCAGCGTGCTTTTGCCCGATCCGCTGCGCCCGATAATGGAGATTACCTGGCCCATGTCGATATCCAGATCGACGCCCTTGAGCACGTGGTTATCGCCGTAGTACTTCTGCACCTGATTAATGGTGATGAGAGGCATTGAATTTCGTCTCCAGATAGCGGCTGTAGCGCGACAGCGGATAACACAGAATAAAGTAGCCGAGCGCCACCAGCGCAAAGACCTTAAACGGCTGATACGTCACGTTGGTCAACATGGTCCCGGCCTTGGTCAGCTCGATAAAGCCGATAATCGACGCCAGCGCGGTGCCTTTGATAACCTGCACCGCAAAGCCGACCGTCGGGGCGATGCCGATGCGCAGCGCCTGCGGGGCGACCACGCGAAAAAGGGTCTGGCCGAAGGTCAGCCCCAGACAGCGCGACGCTTCCCACTGCCCCTTCGGCAGGGCGCGAATGCTGCCAAACCAGATATCGAGCAGAAACGCGCTGGTGTAAAACGTCAGGGCCAGCGAGGCGGCGGTCCACGGCGAAACGTCGATGCCGAACAGCGCCACGCCGAAAAAGGCCAGGAACAGCTGCATCAGCAGCGGCGTACCCTGAAACAGCTCAATGTAGCCGCGGATGATGCGCTTCACCGTGCGCCCGCCCGTCAGGCGCAGCAGCAGGAGCGGCAGCGTCACCACCGCTCCGCCGACAAACGCCACCAGCGACAGCAGCACCGTCCAGCGTCCGGCCAGCAGCAGGTTGCGAATAATGTCCCAGTCGGTAAAGGTGGTCATCATGCCTGCACCCCCAGCCATTTGCGTCCCGCCGCCATCATCAGCTGGCGCAGGGTTATCGACAGCGCTAAGTAAATGCCGGTTGTCACCAGATACACCTCAAAGCTCAAAAACGTTCTGGACTGGATCAGGTTGGCGGCGAAGGTCAGCTCTTCATACGAGACCTGCGACACCACCGACGAGCCGAGCATCACGATGATGCACTGGCTCACCAGCGCCGGGTAAATGCGCTGCAGCGCGGGCGGCAGCACCACGCGAATAAAGGTCTGCAGGCGGGTCAGCCCCAGCACGCGTCCGGCCTCCCACTGCCCTTTCGGCGTGACCTGAATGCCCGCGCGGATAATCTCGGTGCTGTATGCGCCCAGGTTTACCACCATGGCCAGCAGCGCCGCTTCCCCCGCCGTCATCTTCAGCCCAAGATTCGGCAGGCCGAAGACGATGAAAAACAGCTGCACCACAAACGGCGTGTTGCGGATAATTTCCACGTAGCCGCCCCAGATCCGACTGAACCAGGTGGTGCGTCCGCTGCGGATCGCCGCCCCGAAGATCCCTATCGCCAGCCCGCCGACGGTGGCCATCACCGTCAGCTGAACGGTGATCCACAGCCCCGCCAGCAGCTCCGGCCAGTACGGCCAGAGCGCGGAGAAATCAAGTTGCTCAGTCATCGGCTCAGGCGCCAAGGTTGGCCGGCAGCGGGGCCTTCAGCCACTGTTCAGACAGGCCGTTCAGCGTGCCGTCCTTGATGCCCTGCTCAATCAGCGCGTCCACTTTTGCCTTCAGGGCCGGTTCGTTTTTCTTCAGGCCAATAAAGCACGGCGAATCTTTCAGCATAAAGCTCGGCACCGGGGCTTTATCCGCGTTCTGGCGCGAAATGGCCGCCACCACGAGGTTGCCGGTTGCCACGTACTGCACCTGTCCGGAGAGATAGGCGGAGAGCGTGGTGTTGTTATCTTCGTAGCGCTTCACGTCCGCGTCTTTCGGCGCCAGGCTGGTCAGCACCATGTCCTCCACCGCCCCTCGCGTCACGCCGATGGTTTTTCCGCTCAGCGCGGCGGCGTCCTTCAGCTCAGCGCCTTTCGGGCCAAACACGCCGAGGAAGAACGGCGCGTAGGCTCGGCTGAAGTCGATCACCTTCTCGCGCTCAGGGTTTTTACCGAGGCTGGAAATGACCAGATCCACCTTATCGGTTTGCAGGTACGGCACGCGGTTGGCGCTGGTCACCGGCACCAGCTGCAGCTTGAGCTTCATCTGTTTGGCCAGATAGCGCGCCATGTCGATGTCATAGCCCTGCGGCTGCAGGTCGGTCCCCACCGAGCCAAACGGCGGGAAGTCCTGCGGAACGGCAATGCGAATGGTGCCGCGCTTCTCGATATCCTGAAGCTGGTCAGCCTTTGCCGGCAGCTGTGTGAAGAGACATGCGGCCCCGGCCAGTGCAATCAACAATTTTTTCATGGTGCTTCCCCGTAACGTTAACATGAAACAAAAGATTCTTTGAATGTGATTTTGCAACTAATGTGCCAGATAAGGCGAAGCGGGAAATATTCTTGTGAAGCCTGATAAAAGGGGGGCGGGTCGAAAAAACGAGCGTTTTCCCGACCCACCAAATGCACCATTTTAATGCAAAGCACCAGCCTGATGCCCCATTATCGTTGTTCGAGTTCGTCCAGCTGCTGGTAGAGGGAGGCAATCTCGTGAATGCGCGGACGGCCTTTATCGAGGATCTCATGCAGAAAGGCATTCGCCAGCAGGTTGATCAGACTGTTAACCGAGGAATAGCTGTCATAGGCCGAGACGCTGTCCAGCGGGGCGCAGAGCTGCCAGCTTGCCAGCGGGAACAGGCTGTGCGCCTGCGGCTCGCACATCAGCAGCACTGGAATACCGCTGCTCTGAAGCTGCTCCATCAGCGGGCGGATGATGCGCGGACGGCGGCGAAAGGCCATCATGACCACCAGATCGTCCGGCGTTAAATCCACCAGCTCTTCGCTCAGGCTCTGCCCCGGCTGCGGCAGGACCAGCACCTGACCGCGCGCCTGCAGCAGCTGCTGGCGCAGGTGCAGCGCCGCCGGATAGGCGTTACGCATGCCGATAATCACGATCCGCCGCGCCTTCACCATGCAGGCCATGGCGTCGGCAAATTGCTGCGCGTCGAGGGCATTGACCCACTGGGTCAGGTTCGCCATCTCCTGCTTGTAGTGGCGCGCCAGCAGCGTGTTGCCCTGCACCGCGTCGCGGTTATCGGTGAGCGGCATCCCGCTCTGGCGCAGGGTGCGCAGCTCGTCGCGCATGTCCTTATATTTCTCATAGCCCAGCCGCTTAAACAGGCGGCTGACCGTGGCTTTCGACACTCCGCTCAGCTGCGCCAGCTCGGCGCTGTTGTAGCTAATGAGATCGTCAAAATGATCGAAAATAAAGTCCGCCACCCGCTGCTCCTGCGGCGACAGCGACGGATACTGTGCTTTCAGACGTTCATCCAGTTGTTCCATAGCGCCTCTGTAACTTTTGTTTCATCACATTGTACCTTTTATTCTAGGTATTCATTATACGTGCCAGTTTACTGAAACTTTTCTTTCAGAACTGGAACAGCTTTTGCAGCACCTTGTGACTTTCAGGGTTACGAGGACTCTTCATGCAAAGTAATGTCTCCACGCACGGCATGGCCGTTGCGCCCCACCATCTTGCCAGCCAGAGCGCGCTGGCGGTGCTGCGCGAAGGCGGCAGCGCGATAGAAGCGATGGTCGCGGCCGCGGCCACCATTGCCGTGGTTTATCCGCACATGAACGGGCTGGGCGGCGATGGCTTCTGGCTTATCGTGCCGCCGGAAGGCGAACCTGTCGCCATTGATGCCAGCGGCGCGGCGGGATCGCGCGCGACGCTCGCCGCCTACGACGGTCTGGCGCATATCCCTCATCGCGGGCCCCGCGCGGCGCTGACCGTCGCCGGTACGGTGAGCGGCTGGGACGAGGCGCTGAAGGTCTCGCGCGAGTTGACCGGCAAGGCGCTGCCGCTGGCCCGCCTGCTGGCCGACGCCATTGACTATGCGCAAAACGGCACGCCGGTCACGGCCTCACAGGCCAATGCTACGGCCAGCAAATTCGACGAGCTGAAGGACGTGCCCGGCTTCGCGGAAACCTGGCTGGTCGACGGTAAGCCGCCGCAGGTCGGGAGCCGTTTTTACCAGCCCGCCATGGCCACGACGTTGACGCGCCTGGTGGAAGACGGTCTGGACAGCTTTTACCGCGGCCCGCTGGCGGACGTGCTGGCGCACGGCATGGAGACGCTGGGCCTGCCCGTGACGCTGGCCGATCTCAACGCGCACGCTGCCCGGCGCACCGCGCCGCTGAAGCTGCAGCATCAGCAGGGGGAGATCTTTAACCACGCCCCACCGACGCAGGGGCTGGTCTCGCTGGCGATACTCGGCATCACCGACCGCCTGAACATGGCCGAGGCCGACGACGCCGACACCATTCACCGCATCGTTGAAGCCACCAAGCTGGCCTTTGGCCTGCGCGATGCCCACATCACCGACCCGCGCGAGCTGAAAACCGATATTCAGGGTCTGCTGGATCCCGCCGCCCTGCAGGCGCTTGCCGACAGGGTTGACGACGGCCGCGCCGCGCCGTGGGGCACCGGAAAAGGCCCCGGCGATACGGTGTGGATGGGGGTGATGGACAGCAGCGGGCTTGCCGTGTCGTTTATCCAGAGTATCTATCACGAGTTCGGCAGCGGCGTAGTGCTGCCCGACACCGGCATCGTCTGGCAGAACCGCGGCGCATCGTTCAGCCTCGATCCCGCCCATCTTCTGGCCCTCGCGCCGGGCAAACAGCCATTCCATACCCTGAACCCGGCCGCTGCGCGTCTGAACGACGGACGCGTGATGGTCTACGGCTCCATGGGCGGCGACGGGCAGCCGCAAACCCAGGCCGCGCTCTTTACCCGCTACGCGATTCAGGGCGTGCCTTTACAGGAAAGCATATCCCGCCCGCGCTGGCTGCTGGGGCGCACATGGGGACAAACCTCGGACACCTTAAAGCTGGAGGGACGCTTTACCGCTGAGACGGTCTCACGGCTTCAGGCACTCGGACACGAGGTGGAAATGTTCCCTGATTTCAGTGAAGCGATGGGCCACGCGGGCGCGATTGTCCGCCACCCCAACGGACTGTTCGAAGGGGCATTTGATCCGCGCAGCAACGGCGCGGCCGCCGGATTCTGAGGAGAAAACCATGACAACACAACAACCCGACTGGCAGGCGTATCTGGCGCAAATGGAGTCCGTGCTCGGCGTGACGCTGGACGATGCCCGCCGCGCCGAGCTGCAGCTGCAGTTCAGCCGTATAGCAAATATGGCCGCCCCGCTGATGGCGCTGCCGCTCGACGACCGTCTGGAGATCGCAGGAGTGTATAAAGCATGAGGCCACACGAGATGAGTATCAGCGCAATCCAGCATGCGCTGGGCGCGGGCGAGCTGAGCGCCCAGGAGATAGCCCGCCAGACGCTGGAGGCAATTGCGCGCGTTAACCCGCAGATCAATGCCTGGACCGCCGTGACGGAAGCACGCATGCTCGCCGAAGCCGAGAGCATCGATACCCTGCGCCGCGAAAAGCGCCCCCTGCCGCCGCTGGCGGGCGTGCCCTACGCGGTAAAAAATCTGTTCGACGTTGCCGGCCACACCACCCTCGCCGGGGCAGAGCTGTTCAGCCAGCGCCCTGCCGCGGCCGCTGACAGCTTCGCGGTGCGCCAGCTGCGCAGCGCGGGCGGGCTGCTGACCGGGATGGTGAACATGGACGCCTACGCCTACGGTTTTACCACCGAAAACAGCCACTACGGCACGACGCGTAACCCGCACGATCTGGCGCGCATTGCGGGCGGGTCGTCCGGCGGTTCAGCGGCCGCCGTGGCCGCCGGGCTGGTGCACTTTTCGCTCGGCACCGACACCAACGGCTCGATTCGCGTTCCGGCCTCCCTGTGCGGCATCTACGGCCTGAAGCCCACCTTTGGCCGCCTGTCGCGATCCGGCAGCCATCCGTTTGTCGCGAGCCTGGATCATATCGGCCCCTTTGCCCGCCGCGTGTGCGATCTGGCGTCCGTGTACGACGCGCTGCAGGGCCGGGACAGCAGCGACGCTTTCCAGGCAGAGAGCTCGCGCGAGCAGACGCGTCCCCTGCTCGACCGCGGGCTTGACGACCTGCGCTGCGCGGTGCTCGGCGGCTACTTCACCACCTGGTGCGACGCGGATGCCAGAGACGCCGTGGCGCGGGTGGCGAAGGCGCTCGACGTGCAGGATGAGCTGAAGTTCCCGGACGCAGAGCTGGCGCGCTCCGCAGCGTTTATCATCAGTGCCTCCGAAGGGGGAAATCAGTACCTGCCCGCGCTTCGCCGCGAGCCCGAGCGTTTTGAGCCGCACTCCCGGGAACGCCTCCTGGCGGGCGCGATGATCCCTTCCGCCTGGTACATTCAGGCCCAGCGGTTTCGCGCGCATGCCCGGCAGGCGTTTAAAACCCTGTTCGCGCAGGCCGACGTGCTGATCGCCCCGGCAACGCCGCGTAGCGCGACGCTCGCGGGTGAGCAGACCATGGAGATTAACGGTCAGCCGCTCCCCATCCGCGCCAGCATGGGGATGCTGACCCAGCCGATATCATTTCTGGGCCTGCCCGTGACCACCGTTCCGCTGCGCACCGCGCAGGGTGCGCCGATTGGCCTGCAGCTGATTGCCGCGCCGTTTAACGAGCAGGCCTGCCTGCGCGTTGCGCGCGTGCTGGAAGAGAGCGGCATCACCGATGCCCGCCCGGCGGAGGTGGCCGCATGATGAATCATGATGACATTAACCTCCCGTGGGTGGTTGCCGAGGTGACCGCCGCGTTTTACCGCTATGAAGACGCGCTGGTGAGCAACAACGTTGCGGTGCTGGACGAGCTGTTCTGGCACGACAAAAATACGGTGCGTCTGGGGGCGGGTGAAAACCTGTATGGGATTGATGAAATCCGCGCCTTCCGCGCCGCGCGCCCCGCCTCCGGGCTGCAGCGGACGCTGCGCCATACCGTGATTACCACCTTCGGTGAGGATTACGCGGTGTGCAGCACCGAGTTTACCCGCGAGAGCACGGAACGCATTGGCCGCCAGCAGCAGACGTGGGTGCGGTTTGCCTACGGGTGGCGGATCGTGGCGGCGCAGGTGAGTTTGATGTCGTAGTCGTAGGCCGGGTAAGGCGCAGCCGCCACCCGGCAAAACACGGCTCAGTTATTTCTGAAACGGATGCACCTCCCGCCAGTGGTCGGAAATCTGCTGGCGGGTACAGACCCACACCCGCTCGTGCTGCTGCACATAATCCAGGAAACGCTGCAGCGCGCGAAAACGCCCCGGCCGCCCCAGCAGGCGGCAGTGCATGCCGATGGACATCATCTTCGGCGCGCTGTCCCCCTCTTCGTACAGCACGTCAAAACTGTCCTTCAGATAGGTGTAAAACTGCTCGGCGGTGTTAAACCCCTGCGCGGTGGCGAAGCGCATGTCGTTCGCATCCAGCGTATACGGCACGATCAGGTGCGGCT
The DNA here is from genome assembly GCF_008364625.2 of Enterobacter dykesii. Lineage (NCBI taxonomy): Bacteria > Pseudomonadati > Pseudomonadota > Gammaproteobacteria > Enterobacterales > Enterobacteriaceae > Enterobacter > Enterobacter dykesii. The sequence goes on along the minus strand of NZ_CP126604.1, from coordinate 1,582,619 downwards.
TGCGGGAGCCGTCGCTGCAGGCCACTTCCGTCCAGAAGGGCAGATCGTCGCCGTAGTAGTCGCTGTCGTAGTCGAAGCCGCCGTGCTCTACCACCAGCTGGCGCGTGTTGGGGCTGTCGCGCCCGGTGTACCAGCCCGTTGGCGGCTTGCCGAACATGTCGGTCAACACGTGCACCGCCTTGTGCAGGTGTTCGCGCTCCTGGCTGATATTCATGCTCTGGTAGTGGATCCAGCGCCAGCCGTGGCTGACTACGTCGTAATCCGCTCCCTTGATTGCCTCGACGATCTCAGGGTGACGCGCCAGCGCCATCGCCACGCCAAACACCGTCAGCGGCAGGCCGCGCTTTTGAAATTCATTGTGGATCCGCCAGAACCCGGCGCGGCTGCCGTATTCGTAGAGGGAGTCCATCGACATGTGCTTATCCGGGTAACTGGCCGCGCCGATAATGTCCGAGAGGAACTGCTCGGATCCAGCATCGCCGTGCAGAACGTGGTTTTCCGCCCCTTCCTCATAATTGAGCACAAACTGTACGGCGACGCGCGCCTGATTCGGCCACCGCGCGTGCGGCGGGTTGCCCGCGTAGCCGCGCAGATCCCGCGGGTAATTCTGTTCAAAAAGCCCCATTGCCACCCCCAAAAATTAAAATGGATTCAGTGCCTGAAAATGTCCGCTTAACGCTTTTTTCTCCGGGAAAGCCAGATCCCCGTGCTTGCTGGTCGACAGCCCCAGCGCCACCAGCGATTCCACCATCTTCACCGCCGCGCTGACGCCGTCGATGACCGGCACGCGCAGCTCGAGGGTCAGCTCCTGCGCTAGGGTCGCCATGCCGCCGCAGCCCAGCACGATGGCGCCGCAGCCGTCCTCTTTCAGCGCCTGTATACAGCGCGCGCGCACCTTCTCCTGCGCCAGACCGCTGCCGTCCTCCAGCGCCAGCACCGGGAGATCGATAGCGTGCAGCGCCGCGCAGCGATCGTGAAAGCCATACTGGTGCAGCAGATGGCGGGCAATAATCAGCGTGCGCGGCAGCGTGGTCACCACCGAAAAGCGCGTCGCCACCAGCGTCGCCATATGCATGGCGGCTTCGGCGATGCCGACCACCGGCCCCTGCGCCAGCTCGCGCGCCGCCAGCAGGCCCGGATCGCCAAAGCAGGCAATCACGTGACCGTCCACGCCCTGCTCTCTGCCTTTTTTGATTTGTTCGAGGACGCCGACGGCGGCGATGGCTTCATCAAAGTGGCCCTCTATAGACGGCACGCCCGCGCTCGGGCAGACCGCGAGGATCTCCGTCCCCGGCGCCGCCACCGCGCGGGCCGCCGCGCCGATGGTTTCCGTCATGGCGAGGCTGGTGTTGGGGTTGATCACTTGTATACAGACAGACATTACGACTCCTTGTGGCCGGCAAACAGCCGGGCAAAATCAGGCAGGCACTCGCCCGCACGCTCGAAGCAGAGGCTGGCGACGATATGTTCAAAATGGTGCATTAAGGCATCACTTAGCGGCTGGAGCGCCTTCTGGCGCAGCAGATCCACCAGCTGTTCGTGATCGTTGCAGCGGCACCCCTGACGCCACGGCGCGCCCCAGGTGGCAATCACCAGCGAGGAGCGCTGGCTCAGGCCGGTCACCATCTCCGTCAGCACCTGGTTGCCGGAGATGGCCTGCAGCTGAATGTGGAAATTGGCGGAGTGGCGAATCGCCGCCGGGCCGTCGTAGGCCTCGTGCGCCTGCTGCTCCTGGCGAATGATGGCGTCCAGCGCGGCAAGGTGCGGCGGCTGGCAGCGGGCCAGCACGTCCGGCAGGTTGGCGACCTCCAGCAGGGCGCGGGTGCGGAAGATGTGCTGCGCCTCTTCCACCGTCGGGCTGGCAACGTGTGCACCACGCTTGGGCGTTAAGGTGACCATTTGCACAGCGGCGAGTCGTTGAAGCACCTTGCGGATGCCCGTGCGGCTTACCCCAAACACCTCGGCCAGCGCCTCCTCCGGCAGTTTGCTCCCCGGCAGCAGCTGATGTTCGACAATCGCGGTCATCAGCGCCAGAAAGATCGATTCGTCTTTGTCATGCAGGTCTGGCGCGGTCTGCAGGGCGTTTATGTTGTTCATTCACCACTCCGTCTTTTACTCTTCGTTATCGAATCGTATACATAAAAATAAAATATTGCATACAAGATTTATTATTTTGGCCTGGATCCTGCAACACCGTTTGCACTCCCACTCAACGGGTTTTCATTCACAGGAGCAGGTTTCATGCCAAACAGTCAAAACGCGCAGCAGGGTACGGCCGCTGATTCCGGTGCGGTTTACAGCCCACGTCTTTGCAATGAGGATCTGGCACCGACGCGTGACCAGAACTGGAGCTGGTACAACATCTTTTCTTTCTGGATGTCGGACGTACACAGCATGGGGGGTTATGTTGTCGCCGCGAGCTTCTTTACGCTCGGGCTGGCAAGCTGGCAGGTGCTGCTCTGCCTGCTGGTGGGGATTTGCATCGTGCAGCTGTGCGCCAACCTGGTGGCCAAACCGAGCCAGATGGCGGGCGTGCCCTACGCGGTGATCAGCCGTCAGGCGTTTGGCGTGTTTGGAGCCAATATTCCGGCGGTGATCCGCGGGCTGATTGCCTTCGCGTGGTACGGCATTCAGACCTATCTGGCCGCCAACGCCCTGATGCTGGTGGCGCTGAAGTTCTGGCCGTCGCTCTCTTCGCTCACTACCGGCGCATTCCTGGGCCTGTCGCATCTCGGCTGGATCTGCTTTGCCATTATGTGGGTACTGCAGGCGATGGTTTTCTGGCACGGCATGAGCGCCATCAAGCGCTTTATTGATATCGCCGGTCCGGCGGTCTACGTGGTGATGCTGGCCCTTGCAGGCTGGATTGTATACAAGACCGGCTTTGACGGGATCTCCTTCACCCTCGCCAGCAAATCCCTGAGCGCGGGCGAGCAGACCTGGCAGATGATTACCGCGACCGCGCTGGTGGTATCTTACTTCTCCGGCCCGCTGCTCAACTTTGGCGATTTCTCCCGCTACGGCAAAAGCATGGGCGAGATCCGCCGCGGCAACCGCTGGGGGCTGCCGTTTAACTTCCTGCTGTTCTCCATCGTCACCGTGGTGATTGTCTCCGGCACCCAGTCGCTGTTTGGCCGCATGATCACCGACCCGATCGAAACCGTCAGCCGCGTGGGCAACGATCTGGCCGTGGCGATTGGCCTGCTGACGATGATCACCGCTACCATCGGGATCAACATCGTCGCGAACTTCGTCTCCCCGGCGTTTGATTTCTCTAACTGCTCGCCGCAGAAAATCAGCTTCCGCACCGGGGGAATGATTGCCGCCGTCGGCTCTATTCTGTTAACCCCGTGGAACCTGTTCAACTCGCCGGAGCTTATCCACTACACTCTCGACGTGCTCGGGGCGTTTATCGGCCCGCTGTTCGGCATTCTGATTGCCGACTTCTACCTGATTAAGCGCGGCAAGGTGTCGGTTGACGATCTGTTCGACGACACGCCAAAGGGCAAATACTGGTACCGCAACGGCTTCAACCCGAAAGCCATTGGCGCGCTGATCCCGTCCGTTGCCGTGGGCCTGGTGATTAGCTTCATCCCGGCCCTGCATGAGGTGGCGAACTTCAGCTGGTTCATCGGCGTCTTCCTTGGCGGCGTGACCTACCGCTGGCTGGCGCGGGAAGATCGCGAGACGGCGGGCGCGACGTCGTTCAGCTCCCGCGTGGCAACGCAAAAAGAGTAACCCCTCCTCGGGCCGCAGCCTATCTGCGGCCCGTTCATTCTGGCACCGTTCTTGCTGCGCCTTATCACCCCGCTACGCAAACACTAAGGCAGGAACCATGATGGATTATCAGACAGCAATCCGCGGCGCATTTTTTGATATTGCCCGGGTCTGCGACAGCGCAGACGCGATTGCCCAACACGCGCGCTATCTTGAGGACGGGGTGCTGTTTATACAGAACGGAAAAATTCTGGCGCAGATGCCGTGGCAGGAGGGCGAGCAGTATCTCGACCCCCACAAGGGCTACACCGACCTGCGCGGCAGGCTGCTGCTGCCCGGTTTTGTCGATACCCACGTCCATTATCCGCAAACGGAGATGATCGGGGCTTTTGGCGAGCAGCTGCTGGAGTGGCTGACCACCTACACCTTCCCGGTGGAGAGCCAGTTTTCCGATGAAACCTACGCGAAAGAGATCGCCGAATTTTTCATTAGCCAGCTGGTGAGCAACGGCACCACCACCGCGCTGGTGTTTTGTACGCTGCATCCGGAATCGGTCGAGGCGCTGTTTACCGAAGCCCTGCGCCTGAACATGCGCCTGATCGCCGGAAAGGTGATGATGGACAGACACACGCCGGACTACCTGAGCGAAGACGCGAAGCAGAGCTACCGGCAGACGCGGGAGCTGATCCAGCGCTGGCACCATCGGGGACGCCTTGGCTACGCCATTACCCCGCGCTTTGCCCCGACGTCATCCCCCGAGCTGCTTGCGGCGGTCAGCCTGCTCAGAGAGGAGTTTCCGGATACCTGGATGCAGACCCACCTGAGCGAAAACCCCAACGAAGTGGCCTGGGTGAGCGACCTCTGGCCGGAGCACGAGCGCTATCTGGACGTGTATCACCACTACGGCCTGACCGGAGAGCGCAGCGTATTTGCCCACGCGATTCATCTTCACCACAGCGAGTGGCAGTGCCTGCATGACACCGGTTCGGCGGTGGCGTTTTGCCCTACCTCTAACCTGTTTCTCGGCAGCGGGCTGTTTCGCCTGCCCGCCTGCTGGCAGCACAGGGTGCGAATGGGCATCGGCACCGACGTCGGCGCGGGTACCACCTTCAGCATGCTGCGCACCCTGGGGGAAGCCTACAAGGTCGGCCAGCTTCAGAGCTACCGCCTGCGCGCCAGCGAGGCCTTTTACCACGCCACGCTGGGCGGCGCGCACGCCCTTCGGCTGGACGATAAGATTGGCAACTTCGCGCCCGGCAAAGAGGCGGATTTCGTGGTGATCGACCCTGACGTGACGCCGCTGCAGCGCCTGCGCAATCGCCGCTGCCAGGATATCTACGAGCAGCTTTTTGTGCTGATGACCCTCGGCGACGAGCGCAACATCAGCGAGACCTGGGTCAACGGCGAGCGGGTGTGGTCAACTTCCCCGGTAGGTTGACCACCCGCCGGGCGCAATCACAAACGGCAGGTGGAAATGCTCGTCTGCCGTTTCTCCCGTCACAAAATCAATTTGCGCGCAGGGGTATAGCGTGTCGCGACCGGTTTCGCTAAACCATTCGCCGATCTCCGCCACCAGCCGGTAACTGCCTGCGGGCAGAGAGGGAATGAACGCGGCGATGCGCCCCTGGGCGTTGGTCACGCCTGTGGCCAGCGTGTTCCCGTCCTGTTGCAGATGAACCGTCACGCCCTCTGCGGGTTTGCCCGTCGAAATATCGAGAATATGGGTGCTAAGTGTGCTCATTCGCTAATAACTCCTTCCAGCCGTAGCAGCGTAATTTCCCGTAGCTGTTCCAGCGCGGCACGGATTTCCTGCGCGTCGCTGTTCTCCAGCCGCGCGTGCAGCGCCTGTAAAATCTCCTCGCCGCTGCGGCCCTTCGCGCGGATCAGAAACACGCGTCCGAAGCGGGCCTCGTAGCGGGCATTGCCTTCGCGCAGCGCCCGGGCAAGGGCAGCATCGCGATCGTTCACCGCACCCTGCTCCTGGCGCGACAGCGCCGCCTCCGCCTGTGAACCTGCAGGTTTTTCCCCGATACGCGGATGGGCGCTCAGGGCCTGCGCCAGCGCCGCTTCGTCCCAGTTTTGCGTCAGCGCGTTTGCCGTACTGAACAATTTGTCCCGGCTGTCGTATGGCCGCCCCAGCGCCAGCGCATCGGCCCAGCCGGGGAGCGCCACGCAGGGGTGAATCAGCGCTAACGCCTTTTCGTGGGGAAGATGATTGAAGTCGTGCAGTGCGATCATAGTGTCTCCTTTATTGTCTTCCTCCGGGCTGTTGCACAAACCACGCCACTCTGAGCGCGGGCGTGAAACAGTCGATTCCCTGTAGCTCAACAGGAAATTTTTGATTCAAAAAAAGGCATGCTCACCGCGTTTACGCACCTTAGCAGTGCAACCGTCTCTCTCACAACGCCGTTTTCGCCACTCTGCAGCCTGGTACGCAAATTGCTGAATGTCATTACACCCTGCAAAAGGAGAGAAGCATGAGAGCAATCGTCATTGGTGCGGGTATTGGCGGCCTGAGCGCCGCCGTCGCGCTGAAGAAAGCGGGCATCGACTGTACCGTGTTTGAAGCCGTCAAAGAGATCAGGCCCGTCGGGGCGGCCATCTCCATCTGGCCGAACGGCGTGAAATGCATGCAGCACCTCGGCATGGGCGACATCATCGAGACCTACGGCGGTCCGATGCGTTTTATGGCCTACAAGGATTACCGGCGCGGCGATACCCTGACCCGCTTTAGCCTTGCCCCGCTGGTTGAGCGTACCGGCGGGCGTCCCTGCCCCGTCTCGCGCGCTGAGCTTCAGCGCGAAATGCTGGACTTCTGGGGGCGCGACAGGGTGCAGTTCGGCAAACGCGTCGAACGCGTAAGCGAAGACGACGCGGGCGTAAGCGTGATCTTCACCGACGGCACCACGGCAGCCGGTGATTTTCTGATTGCCGCCGACGGCAGCCACTCGGCGGTTCGCCCTTACGTGCTGGGGTATACCCCGGAGCGCCGCTACGCCGGGTACGTGAACTGGAACGGGCTGGTGAAGATTGACGAAGAGATCGCCCCGGCGCACCAGTGGACCACCTTCGTTGGCGAAGGCAAACGCGTGTCGCTGATGCCCGTCTCCGGCGGACGCTTCTACTTCTTTTTTGACGTGCCGCTGCCCGCAGGCCTGGCGGAAGATCGCACCACCCTGCGCGCCGATCTCACGGGCTACTTCCGCGGCTGGGCGCCGCCGGTGCAGAAACTTATCGCGGCGCTGGATCCGGAAACGACCAACCGCATTGAAATCCACGATATCGAGCCGTTCGACAGCCTGGTGCGCGGCAACGTCGCGCTGCTCGGCGATGCCGCGCACAGCACCACGCCGGATATCGGCCAGGGCGGCTGTGCGGCGATGGAAGACGCCGTGGTGCTGGGTGAATGCCTGCGCGAAAACCACAGCATTACGCTGGCGCTGCGGCAGTACGAGGCGCTGCGCTGCGACCGGGTACGCGACCTGGTGCTGAAGGCGCGTAAGCGCTGCGACGTCACCCACGGGAAAGACATGGCGTTGACGCAGGCCTGGTATCAGGAGCTCAAAGAGGAGACCGGAGAGCGCATCATAAACGGCCTGTGCGAGACCATTCAGGGCGGCCCGTTGGGCTGAACGTAGGAGGGATAACCATGAAAAGAGAACCGACTCCACCCGCCCACTGCACGTTTGAGCCAGAGGACTGGCTGCGTCTGGCGAAATGCTGGCATCCCGTCGCGCGCGCCTGTGACGTCGGCCCGGCGCCGGTCAAGGCGACCCTGCTGGACGAACAGCTGGTCATTTACCGGATCCACGACCAGGTCGTGGTCGCCCGTGACGTCTGCCCGCACCGCGGCGTGCCGCTGACGCTCGGCTTTCACGACGAGCACGGGATAATCTGTCCTTACCACGGCTTACGCTTTGGAGAAGACGGGCGCTGCAACCGTATTCCGTCCAGCCCCGACCAGCCCGTTCCGGCGAAGCTGAACCTGATTAACTACGCCGTGGAGGAGCGCTTCGGCCTGATCTGGACCTGCCTGGCGTTTGACCCGGACAATCCTGTGCCGCTGCCCACCATGCCGCACTGGGATGACGACGGATTTCAGCAGATCAACTGCCCGGCGTTTGAGGTGAACGGCTTTGCCGGGCGTCAGGTGGAGGGGTTTCTGGACGTGGCGCACTTTGCGTGGATCCACACCGATACCTTTGCCGATCCCAATAATCAGCTTGTGCCCGCCTATCAGCCGCAGGAGACGCCGTTTGGCTTCGTCGCAGATTACTGGAGCTCCGTGAGCAACTATCCCGCCAGTTCGGATATACAGGCGCCGGAAGGATTCCAGTGGCTGCGCCATTTTGAAATGCACCTGCCGTTTACCGCCACCCTGACGATTCATTTTCCGGGAGAATCGAGACTGGTCATTATGAACGCCGCATCGCCCGTCTCGTCACGGGTTACCCGCATGTTCGCGCCGATCGCGCGTAACTTTGACCTGCATATTCCGGTGGAGGATGTACATGCCTTCAATCTGCGCATTTTTGAAGAGGATCGCCTGATGGTCGAAACCCAGCGCCCGGAAAGTCTGCCGCTGGATCTGACGCTGGAAGCCCATATTCCCGCCGATAAAAGCTCAATTGCCTACCGTCGGGGACTGAAGAAGATGGGCTTTGGCGAATTTTTCCTCGTGTGACGGAGGCCGATATGCAGAGCGTAATTGTTGACGGACTGTGGCGCGAGGGTGATAAAAGCCTCGCCGTCAGGCTGGTGGCTGAAGACGGTAACGCGCTGCCGGCGTGGCAGCCCGGCGCGCACGTTGATGTGCACTTGCCCTGCGGCGCGGTGCGCCAGTATTCCCTGACCGGTGCGTGTGGAGACGAGAGCTATCTTATCTGCGTGGGGCGGGAAACCGCCTCGCGCGGAGGATCGCGCTACGTTCACGAGACGCTGCGACCCGGGCAGAAATTAGCGATCTCCACCCCGCGCAATCTGTTTCCGCTGCATCAGGCTGAGCGGGTGTTGCTGCTGGCGGCAGGCATTGGCATTACGCCGCTGTATGCGATGGCCCTGCAGCTGAAGGCGGCCGGAACGCCGTTTACGCTGCACTATTACGTCAGAAACCGCGAAAGCGCGGCGTTTGCGCGCGAACTCTCCCGGTTCGGTGAGTGCCACATTCATACCATCAGCCCGCGCTCGGCGCTGGCAGAGCATCTCCCGGCGGCTGAGGCAGGCCTTCAAGCCTGGAGCTGCGGCCCGGCAGGGTTTATGGAAAAAGTGCGTGAGGTCGCCACGGCGAAGGGATGGGATGACGCCCATCTTCACAGCGAGGCGTTCCAGCCCGCAGCGCCTGCCGCAGGCGGTGACGCGGGCGAGATCTTTACGGTCAAACTCGCCTCCACCGGGGAGCGCTGGCCGGTGCCTGCGGATAAGACCATCGCTCAGGTATTACAGGAAAACGGCGTGGACGTGCCGCTTTCCTGCGAGATGGGGATCTGCGGGGCGTGCCTGACGCCGGTGATTGACGGCGTGGCGGATCATCGGGATAGCGTGCAGTCGGAGGCGGAAAAAAGCGCGGCAGACCAGCAGGTGGCGCTCTGCTGTTCGCGGAGCCATTCCGGGGAGCTGGTGATCGGGCTGTAAAACGCCATAAATATCCTCCGGCACAGCCGGAGGTTTTTCAGATATGCCAGTAAGGCTTTGTTATCAGACGCCTCCCGGCTGCCACGCATAATCAATATGGCTGGCCTGCTCGCGCGCCAACGCGTCATCGCCCTGCAATCGCGCCGCCAGGGTAAAGGCGAAATCAAATACTTTACCCAGCCCACGGCCGCTCAGCAGATTGCCGTCTTCCACCACGTCGGCATCGACGTAGATGCCATCGCTGACTGTTTTCCACAGATCGCCGGAGCAGACATAGCGACGTCCCTTCAGCAGTCCATTGCCGCCCAGCACGCGGGCGGCTGCGGAGCAAATCGGGCAGATATACTTGCCCGCTTCATCGTGGCGGCGGACGAAGGCAATGACCTCCGCGCTATTAGCAAGGTTAACGCTGCCTTGCGGGCCACCCGGTAACACCACGGCGTCAAAAGTCCGATCGAGACTGGCCTGCAGAGTACTGTCCGCCACCATAGGGATGGCGTGATAGCTCACCACTTCGCGACTCTCGCCGCAGGCAATCGTCTGCACCGTAATATTCAGGCGGCGCAGGATATCGATAGTGACAATCGCTTCCCCTTCTTCAAAACCAGGGGCTAATAGCACGGCTACGCTTTTCATTTTGCTCTCCATTGCTTAAGGGTTACCAGTACGGGTGCCAAATCTGTCGCAGCCGCGCCAGCAGTTCAAGATAGAAATAGTCTCCCCAGCTACAGCACTGATCGACGCCCTTACCGCTGCCCATATGATAAACCGAGTGCTGCAGCAGCCCTTCGGTCGGATCGTCGTCGTGAGCAAGGTAGTTATCGGTCAGCGACAGCGCAATACGCAGCGCCATCTCTTCATAATACGCACGGTTTGCGTCGAGCGTCGGCAGCGCCTTGACCAGCTCCAGCAGGCCACAGGCGGCAATCGCCGCCGCTGAACTGTCGCGCACAGCGTCGGTACCGAGCAGGGCCAGATCCCAGTGGCAAACATCATCTTCCGGCAGACGGTTGAGGAAGTAGTGCGCCAGGCTGCGTGACAGCTCCACCATCTGCTTATCGCCGGTGTGCTGATAGCTGAGCAGGAAGCCGTAAATGCCCCATGCCTGGCCGCGTGACCAGCACGAGGTATCGCTGTAGCCCTGATGGGTGTTGCCAAAGCGCGGCTCACCCGTCTGCACATCCATATAGTAAGTGTGATAAGTCGAGGCATCTTCACGCACGATATAGTGCGCGGCCTGTCCGGCATGAGCCGTCGCCGCCTGCGCATAGCGCGGATCCCCGGTCTGTTCGCTGGCCCAGTACAGCAGCGGCAGGTTCATATTGCAGTCGATGATCATTCGCCCCTGCTGCTCCGGGTCGTTTAAATCACCCCACGCCTGAATAATGTTGGCCGTCGGGTTAAAACGCTCCATCAGGCGCTCGGCTGCCAGCAGCGCCGACTGGCGAGCGGCTTCGTTGCCGGTGAGGCGCCAGGCGCTGATGCAGGAGAGCGAATAGAGGAACCCGAGATCGTGCGTTGCGGTGTCGATGCGCTGCTCAATACGCCGGGCGAACGACGGTAAATAGCGTTCGGCGGCTTCACGATAATGCGCTTTGCCGGTCATCTCCCACGCCAGCCACAGCTGGCCTGGCCAAAAGCTGGTGGTCCATTCCACGTTATCGGTGCGCGGCCAGACGCCCTTCTCACAGGCCTCACCGGGGAACTTATCGCCGAAGGCGACAATATTTTTGTCGAGCTTGCGCGTGATGCGGGTTAACGCCGCTTCCAGCTTCTGGCTCAGCGCCAGGCGATCGACCTGATGCAGTTCGATCGGCCGCAGCGCTTCGGTGATAACAGATTTGGTCATAACAACTCCTGAATTAATGTTTGGCCGGTTCAACCGGGGCGGTATCTAAAGCCGGAGCAAAGGATCGTGAGTCATCGCGCTTCGACTGGCAGCGCGACAGCGTAAAGGCGGAAATCAGCGTAAATACCAGGGCGCTGCTGCCCATCAGCAGATAGGTATGCTCAAAGCCTATCCTGTCGTACAGATAGCCGGCAGGTGGGGCGACCACAATCGAACCCACGTAAATCATCGCCTGGTAGCCCAGCAGGTACATCGTGGCGTTAACCCGACGATGGAAATGTTCGGCGATGTATTTGAAGACCGAGATGAGCAGCAGCGCGATCTCGACGCCATAAAACGGTTTGATGATGGAGATAACAATCGGGTCACTGGTCAGCCCGGAGGCTATCAACCGTGCCCCGACCACGCAGCCGCAGAACAGCAGGCCGCGCTTAGCGCCGTAGTGGTTCACCAGCCACGGGATAAACATCATCATCACGAACTCCATCCCCGACTGGACGGTACTCAGGTAGCCGTACCAGGCATTCCCCTGCTCTTTGGTGGCGAAGAACGAGACGAAGTAGCGGGGGAACTGCTGTTCGGCGATAAACATCATCCACGCCACCCCGGCGACATAGAGGCTGAACATCCAGAATTTGCGGTTTTTCAGGAGCATCAGCACATCGGCGAAGACGATCTTATTAGCGGAAATGACGCTGTTATTGCTCAGCTGTTCATCCCCGATTTTGAGGCTAATCAGCACCAGCAGCATCAGTATCGAGGTACCGCTGCTGAGGAGAAAGTTTGCCAGTGGGGTGACGTTAAACAACAGCCCGGAGACCGACGCCGCCATCGCCCAGCCCAGTGAACCCCACATTCTGATGCGGCCAAACTCCAGTCCGTACAGGCGGCTAAAGCGGTCGGCGTAAGATTCAGACGCCGCCACGCCGGCGTACCAGCCCAGGCTCAGATACAGCGCGCCGATGATAATCCCCGCCATCGCATGGCTTTGCAGCAGCGGCTGGTACACCAGCGCAAAAAACGGCGCCATCAGCGCAGAAATGGCGCAGACAAAATAGAGCAGCCACTTGCTCATGCCGATTTTGTCCATGATGTAGCCGTACACCGGCTTCAGGACCACCGCGAAGACGCCATTAATAGCGAACACGCTGCCGATGGTGACGCTATCGAGGCCCACTTTCTGGCTCAGCCACAGGGCGTACAGGCCAAAGCTGGATGACCACGTGAAGAAGTAAAGGAAAATAAAGGTACTCATTTTGTACTGCGCGACGCGTACGGACGATGATGTGCTCATAGCGATGCCTCCGGAGCCTGAACGAGCGTCGTTTCCTGTCGTGCCGTCACGAAGCGTACCGCGTCATCGCTAATGAAGGCCTGCGGGCAGCGTTGCGGATCGAAGTCGGCGGCATTTCCTGCCCATACCGCGCTGATTAACACATGCTTACCGGGGTCGAGCTCGCCGCGCAGCACTGGCACCGCTGCGCGCTCGGCGAACAGCAGATTACTGTTTGGCGGCGTCACCACCGTCTCGCCGCGGCGAGCGTGCGGATGTAAACAGAAAATGGCTGAGACATCCCGGGCATTGCGTAACCAGCAGGCGCTGTCGCTCTCGTGGACCTGCGGCTGCGGGCGGTTTGCCAGGCTAAAGCCGCCTTCCGCGCAGTCCAGCGCGCGCCGGGTATTGATACGATGAACGCGCAGCTGCCAGTCGCCCAGCGCCAGCAGCCAGCTATCAATCACCACGTCGCGCCACGGCAGCCAGCGGCTGTAAATAGTGCCGTCAGCGGTGACCACGTGCTGGCACTCGCGGCGGCCACGCCAGTAGTTATCCTTTTCGGCCAGCAGCAGCATCGAATCGGGCGCGGCATGGTTCAGGCCGTAGCGGCCGCGTTCGATGGAAAAGCCAAAGCGGGTGGAATAGGCAAATTTGCAGTATTTCGCTTCGGTGTTCACGAAGTTGTTCAGCTCCAGCTGGCCGGACGTCAGCATCCACAGGTGGTCGGCCTGATGTACCACCACCTGATCCGCGTGGGCTATCGTGTGCTGCGCGGGCAACGGCGGCAGCGGCAGCTCAGCCGCCTGCCAGAAGGCATCGCCCTCATCTAATGCCAGCACCAGCAGGGTCTTCAGGCCCCAGTACGGCGACCCCGGCGCGTTGTAGTCTTCCGCCATCGCCAGGTTCGGATAGCTGTAACCGACGCTCAGTATGCCGTCGCGGTCGAATATCGGCTGCTTCAGCCACCAGCGCAGATGGCGCAGGACGATGCCCTTCATCACGCCGGGCGAAAAGACTTCCAGCCCGGCGAAGGCCGCCGCACTCCAGAACGCCGCCTCGGCAAAGCGGTAGGTCAGGCTACGGCCAAACGGGATCGCCGCGCCGTTTTCGGCAAAGAAATGGATGAAGTCAGAGGAGAAACGCGCGGCCCGGTCACTCAGCGTAGCACAGCGCTGTGGATCGACCCCGGCCATGAGCTTCGCGTAAATCAGGCCATAGAAATGGAACCCCATCGAGATGTAATAGTCGCGCGGCCGTCCCGGACCATCGGCGTACCAGCCATCGCCGAGATAGTAGTGCTCCATGGCAGCAAAATGATCTTCCAGCGCCTGCGGGTTGGTCGGCATGCCGCAATAATGGAAGCCGACCTGCACCAGAATCGGGAAGAAGTGCCAGTTGTTATCGGGGATTTCCTGGGTCTCGCACTGCTTTAGCCAGCGCCATAAATGCTCTTTCTCCGTCTCAGTGAAGTGTGCCAGTACGGTTTCACCCGCCAGCGCCAGCAGCAGCCCGTAGGCCGCCATCTCGACGATTCGCTGATCGTAAGACCCGACGTCGCCCCAGTAATCGGCATGCTGCGGATCGGTGCCGTTTTTTATCGCCTGTAAATAGAATGAGAAGTGCTGCGGCTCGCTGCCGCCAGCCAACAGCGGCGTCACGCCCCACAGCAGGCGGGAAAACGTTTCCATGCTCGCCACCTGCTGACCGTAGTGAGCGGTAAAGTTCGCTAAATCAATGCGGCTGGCGTCTTTTTTAAAATAAGGCGTCACCGCGTTCAGCATGTCGTTGACCAGCCGTAGCACCTCTTCCCGGCTTGTCAGTGGATTATCCAGATGAATATTTTCAGGTTGCATAGGGTCCTCCCGCATTACACGAGGGTAGAGATAAGCTATTGTTATTAGGCTTTTTAAAGCCACGAGTGCGACGTCTGAACGAAGAGTAACTGCTTTTATTCCCGGCGCTGAGTGAGCAGACTCACAAAATTAAACCGCCATTTCATTTTCACTGGATTTTGTCGGCCGCGAGGGGGATAAATTACAAATGATGGCCTAAGAATTTAAATCTGTTGTTCTGGAGGTAATATGGGTGAAACGCAACTGCTGGAACGCATTACGCTCGATCGGCAGGCCATTTCATTTAACCGCTTGAACGCCACCAGCGCGATGTACTACCACTGGCATCAATGCGTTGAATTGCTCTATATTTCCAGCGGCTACGGCATCGTGGTGGTGGATAATCAGCACTACACCGCCCGTCCGGGGCGATTGTTTATCTTCCCGCCCTTCCGTTTGCACAAAGTGCAGGTCGATCATAGCGATAAGAACCCTTATCACCGCACGACCATGCACATTGAACAATCGGTCGTCGACAGCGCGCTCGGCGCCTTTCCGCGCCATCAGGCCCGGTTCGCCGCGCTGGCCGCCAGCAATCTGGCGGCGCAGGTTTACGATCTCAGCGAGCACGCGGCGTTTATCGAGAGGATCCTTGAAGAGTTTCAGCGCCTGGAGGGCTACGAGCAGACCGAGGCCTGCGAGGTGGCATTTCTGGTGATGCAGCTCATGACGTTTCTGCCCGAGCAGCCGCAGCCCTACCCGCCGCGCCAGCAGACAGTCGCCTCGCGGATTATGAGCTGGGTCGAAGCCCACTATGCCAGCAAGTTTTCGCTCGACCAGCTAGCCCACGACCTGGGGCTTTCGCGCAGCTATACCTCACGAATTTTCCGCCAGCAGACCGGCGGTACCCTCCATGAATATTTGCTGACCCGGCGAATAAAAAGCAGCTGCGAGCTGTTACGGTACGGCGATGAGCCTGTTGACGCCATTGCTCTGGCAGTCGGGTTTAGCGAGGTGACCTATTTCATTACCTGCTTTAAAAAGATGATGCGTCAGACGCCACTGCAGTATCGGCGCAGTATCCGCTGCACCAGGATTCCCCGTTAAGAAATTTTTAACCAATCAAAAGGAGGGGATTCTGTGCATAAAAAAACCCAGGTCGCATAACGACCTGGGTTTCGAATTTGGCGGAAGCGTAGAGATTCGAACTCTAGAACCCTTTCGGGTCGCCGGTTTTCAAGACCGGTGCCTTCAACCGCTCGGCCACGCTTCCAAAGTGAGGCGCACTATAAACATCTATTAGCCCCTTGTAAAGCAGGAATTTTTCTATTTTGACCTGCCGGCGTTTGACTGCGCAAAAATCACCCATACGCTGCTCTCACGTCACTCAGCTCGACCTTGTACATACCGTAACATAGCAACGCTCATCCTTTTAAATCGCTCTGGTATAGAATGCCTCAAAAATAGAAGGTCATTTGTTGTGTAATTGTTATAAATCTGAATTCCCGCAGATTTTAGACATTACTGCCATGCAGTGTTACGGGTTGATGATGAAAATCAAAAATACGCTTTGCTTACATATCCTGATGGCGACCCTGGCCATTTTGTTCCTTTGTGTTCACCCGCTGGTGACGAGCTTCAATCCGCCCCTCACCTTCCAGCCGCTGATTAAATCAATGGCGGGCACGCCTAAAGAACAGGCGGAAAAAATTGCGACTATTTCCCATGCCTTAGAAGGGAATGCTATTTTCTTCATTGGCGCGTCTGAGGTTGCCACCTCAGAGGATGAACATTACGCCGTATATAATTACTTTAATAAGCAATTGCACAAACCCGTCGTGGCGTATGGCGATGCGTTCGTCGATGATGAAACGCAATTTTTACTGTTCTCACGTTTTAAAAATAGCCTTAACGCAAACAGTAAAGTTGTTTTACTTTTGGCTCCTGACAGTTTTTACTCAAAAGGACTGCCACCGGCTATCTATGCCGATAATTTCCCGGGCTCTATTTTTAATCCTTTGATGAAGGATCCGCAGGCGCGCCCGCTGCTGGTTAATTATTTAAAGCATATTGATAGTAAAGAAATAAGCCATTTAACCTTTGGCCAAATGCGGGTCTTTGGCTGGCACCCCGATCTGATGTGGGACGAGCTGAGCTTCCAGTTTGCCAACGTCTGCACCCTGATAAAAAACGACTGGCTGGCGCTGCTCAACGTCACGCCCCAGACGGTACATCCCTGGCCGCAGCAGCCAACCACCCACGTTGCCCCCGACTGGGATAAAGAGCTGGCGAATGCGCGCGAGTTAAATAAAAAACGCCAGCAGAGCCCGGCTACGCTGTGGATGGACAAAACGATTTACGAAGAGGACGGTTCGCGGCAACAGTGGGATGACACGCCGGTCGTGCCTGCGCAAATCGCCGCGTTCAGTAAAACCGTCCAGCTGCTAAAAGAACGTCACGTGCAGGTGATTGCTATCGTCGACCCGGTTAATCCCTGGGCGCTTTACAATACCGATACCTTCCGCCCGGTGGATAAGCAAATTAAAACCATTCTGGAAAAGAACCAGATCCCTTATTTAGATATGTACGCCATGCCTTATCAGAATGGCTGGAACTGGGATCGTTTGCACCCTTCCGAACTGGCCTGGGTTCCTATGATTCGCTTTATTGCACAGAGTTTTAAATGATGAAAATCGCGATCCGTCTTTTTTTTCTTTATCTCCTGCTGGCGATCACCATCGTCGCGTGGACCTCTGTCGATGACAGCATGAGTATGCAGCTGCATTTTGAATATCAAAAGTTCTGAGGCCGAATGATGTACAGCTCAGGGATGTTTTTTGTTTATTTGTTTTCATCCGCGCTGGCGTTTGCGCTGGTTAATCGCATATTACGCCATCGTCTGACCTGGTTATCTGCGCTATCGGTGCTGACGGCGCTGGGATGGGGATATATATTTCAGGGCGATTATATTGTCCCCGCCGCCGTTTTTTTCAGCTTTTATGTTTTTGCCACGCTAAAAGAGAAGGGATGGTTAAAAACGTGGCAGGCGGTCGTTCTGACATTATTGCCGCTGCTGCTGGTGAAATTACATTTAAATAACCACTGGGGCATGATCGGCCTCTCTTTTATGACGTTCCGCGCGCTGGACGTACTGCTCTATCGCAGTAAAAAAGAAGGTCAGAATTTCCTGCACTATTTCTGTTATCTGTTTATGCCCTTTATTATCCTGGCCGGCCCAATGTACCGCTGGCGGACATGGATGAGTGACGTCAGCAAGCCCGTATTTGCCCTTAACCGTGAACAGTTTTTAGTCGCGTTAGAGCAAATCATTACCGGGATTGTCCAGAAGTTCCTGTTTGCCATGCTGATTGATTCGCTTGTCGTGCAGCCCTGGAGCCATAAGCCGTTTACGCTGACCGTGGGCGTGGTGATGTCGATTGCCTACAGCGCCTACCTGTACTTTGATTTTGCGGGCTACAGCAATATGGCCATCGGCGCAGGCCGCCTGTTTGGGCTCAACATTCCGGCAAACTTTAACATGCCGCTTCTGGCAAAGAACCCACAGGATTTCTGGCGCCGCTTCCACATCAGCCTGTCTGAATGGCTGCGCGATGTGGTCTTTATGCCCGTTTATATGAACCTGATGAAGTTCAACTTTTTCCGTCAGAACAAAACGCTGGCGCAAAATATCGGTATTTTTTGCACCTTATTCTGCATGGGGGCATGGAATGGTCTGGAACGCCATTACGTCATCAGCGGCGCGCTGTTTGGCGCGATTTCCGTCGCTCACAACATGCTGCTGTGGTCAGCCAAACGCAGCCCGGCATTGCACCGCGGCTTGCAGTATCCGGCCGTTGCGTTTTTAGGGCGAATTCTGACGCTGGGAAGCGCCGCGGGATCCCTTTACATCTTTAGTGGAATGTCACCTCTATGAAAAATCACTCCGATCTTCAGGAACTGCAGGATTTCTTACGTGCGGCATTATGCGATCCCGCCTCCCCGCAGCAGCTGGCCATCAGCGGCAGCGACGAAGCCTTAAGCTGGCTGCAGCTTTCCGCTGCCGTGACGGACTGGGCGCAGCGCTATCAGCGCTGCCAGCCTGTTGCCGGTACGCCGGTCGTATTGTACGGACACCAGCAGGCCGAATTCGCGGTGGCGATTTATAGCTGCCTGCTGCACAACATTCCGTACATCCCGGTGGACTGCATCTATCCGCAGGAGCGCCTGCGGGAGATCTGCCATCTGGCCAGCGCCCCTTACTATTACGACGTCGCGACCCGGCAGTTTATCGCCACCGGCGAAGCGGGCAAGGTGCTGGAGGAGCAGGATCTGGCCTACATCATGTTTACTTCAGGCAGTACCGGTAAACCTAAAGGCGTGCAGATTGGGCGTGAAAGCGTCTGGCACTTCATGAAATGGGTCAGCCAGGACTTTTCACTGCCGGAAAAACCGGTCCTGATGAACCACGCGGTATTCAGCTTTGACCTCTCCCTGATCCCTTTGCTGGCCAATCTGGCGATGGGCGGGCACATCGTGCTGAACGCCAAAGAGGACATTCAGAAAGAGAACTGGCTGGAACGACTGAAAAGCAGCGCGGTCTCCGCCTGGGTTTCGACCCCCTCTTTTGCATACCAGCAGCTGCTTTCCCCGCAGTTCAACAGCGAGTATTTGCCAGCGCTGAGCGTCTTTATCTTCATTGGTGAAGTGTTAAATAAGGCGCTGGTTAAACAGCTCCGCCGCCGCTTCCCGCAGGCCAAAATCATTAACTCCTATGGCCCTACGGAAGCGACGATTGCGACGACCGTGGTTGAAATCACGGATGAGATCCTGAACAGCGACAGCGCCGTGCTGCCGGTCGGAGTCATGATGCCTGAGAGCAAAATGGAAATTTCCGCCGACGGCGAGCTGATTATCTGGGGTAAAAACGTCATGCGCGGCTATCTCGGCCTGCCGCAGGAGAACGCGGCGAAATTACTCCGTCGTGAAGATGAAGCGTTTCGCGGCTACCGGACCGGCGATCTGGGCTATGAAGCGGGGCTGATTTACTGCCAGGGCCGCAACGACAGCCAGGTCAAACTGAACGGTTACCGTATCGAAATCAACGAGATCGAGAACCGCCTGCTGGCGATGTCAGGCATTAACGAAGCGGTGGTCCTGCCGCTGATGAAATCCTGCGGCAGCGTGCTGCGCATTGCCGCGTTCTGCGTGACGGATATGGCGCCGGACACCATCAAAATATCGCTGTCGAAGGTGGTACCGCACTATATGGTGCCTTCACAAATTATCGTAAAAGACGCTTTGCCGCTGAATCCTAATGGCAAAATTGACCGCAAGCTGCTGGACGCTTACGCCCGCACAAATTAATGACTCCAGGAAAAATTATGGAACAAGAAATTCTCGCCCTGTTCGAAAAAGTGTTATCCCGTAAGGTGGGCTTTCACGATGAACTGATTGAATCCGACATTCTCGACTCCATCCTGGCGGTCGATATGGTGCTGGAAGTGCAGGACGTTTACGGCTGCATGATCCCGCCAACTGACGTGGCGACGGTGCTGAAAACCCCGGCGGACCTGGCTCGCTATATTGAAGAAAACCGCTAAACGCCCCTGCTGTTAATGCTGCCCTGAAGGCTCTGGAGGATCTCGCCAGAGCCTTCATTCGTTCTCCCTCTGCCGCCTGAACGCTGTTCCGCACCCTTTCACAGGAATGAAACCGACTGCTTTTACTATTTCTCCTACACTTTAGGAGTACTGTCGGTACGGGAAACAGAAAAAAGCCAACTTAATTAAGGCATTAATGATTCGCTGAGCGCTCAGCCGGGGAACGTTTTGCCTTTAACAGAGGAGTCTGCGGTATGGCATTCGTAACAACGAAAGACGGCGTCAATATTTACTACAAAGACTGGGGCCCAAAAGAGGCTCAACCCATTGTTTTCCACCACGGCTGGCCGCTAAGTGCCGATGACTGGGATAACCAGATGCTCTTCTTCCTCGCAGAAGGCTATCGCGTTATCGCTATCGATCGTCGTGGTCACGGGCGTTCGGACCAGGTGAGTGAAGGGCACGATATGGATCATTATGCGGCCGACGCGTCAGCCGTGGTAGAAAGCCTGGATCTGCGCAATGCCGTGCACGTCGGTCACTCCACCGGCGGCGGCCAGGTCGCCCGCTATGTTGCGCAGTATGGGCAACCGCAGGGGCGCGTCGCCAAAGCGGTGCTCGTCAGCGCCGTGCCGCCGCTGATGGTCAAAACGGACAGTAATCCCGGCGGAACGCCCATCGATGTTTTCGACGGCTTCCGCAAAGCGCTGGCGGCTAACCGCGCCCAGTTTTACCTCGACGTCGCCAGCGGTCCTTTCTACGGTTTTAACCGTGAGGGAGCAGAGGTTTCACAGGGTACGATTCAGAACTGGTGGCGTCAGGGCATGATCGGCAGCGCCAAGGCCCACTATGAGGGGATTAAGGCGTTTTCTGAAACCGATCAGACGGAGGATTTAAAAACCATCACGGTTCCCGTTCTGGTGATGCAGGGCGACGACGATCAGGTCGTGCCGTATAAGAATGCTGCCCTGCTGCAGGACAAGCTGCTGGCGAACAGCGTACTGAAAATTTATCCGGGCTTCCCGCACGGGATGCATACCACGCACGCGGATACCATCAACGCGGACATCCTGGCCTTTATCCGCTCATAAACGTCAGGTTTGAGATTCACGTAAAAAGAAAAACCCCAGGTTCACGAGTAACCTGGGGTTTATATCTGGCGGAAGCGCAGAGATTCGAACTCTGGAACCCTTTCGGGTCGCCGGTTTTCAAGACCGGTGCCTTCAACCGCTCGGCCACACTTCCTGAGTGAGGCGAACTATAAACACCTCACCGCGTGCTGTAAAGAGTGGCTGCACTCGTTCGCTGTAAAAATAGTCAAAACGTGTTTAATCGGTTGAACTGACGACACATCGACGATTTTATCAGCACAGGCCTAGTGTTTTTTGATGTACATGTCTTTCGTGAAATAGTACCCCAGCTTATCCGGCGTAAATCCGCCCACCCACGGTTTCACCAGGTGCGTACGCACGTAGTGATAAACCGGAATGGCCGGCACATCGCGTCCCAGCAGATCTTCCGCCTGCTGGTAGTACTTACCCCGCTCTTCCGCTGATTTGGCTTTCGCGGCATCGATCAGCGCCCGATCGTAGTCCGGATTGCTGTACTGGCTGGTGTTTTCGCTGTCGCCCGTGCGGAAGTTGTTCAGGAAGGTCGCCGCATCGTCGTAATCGGCAATCCACGCGTACCGCACCGCGTCAAAGTTGTGGGTGTGCATGGTATCCAGCATGGTTTTCCACTCCTGGTTTTGCAGCTTTGCCTCCACGCCAAGGTTTTTCTTCCACATGGAGCTGGCCGCAATCGCGATGCGCTGGTGCGATTCAGAGGTGTTGTAGAGCAGGTTAAAGCTCAGAGGATGGCTGGCGTTATATCCGGCCTCGTTCAGCAGCTTTTTCGCCTCCGCGATGCGCTTGTCCAGCGGCCAGCTGGCGTAATCCGGGTTCTGTAGCTTCACGCCGCCAATATCCGGCTGGCTGATGAGCCACGCCGGCCGCTGCCCCTGCCCTAATACTTTTCCGGCAATGATGTCTTTATCCAGCGCCATGTTCAGCGCCTTACGCACGCGCGCGTCGTTGAACGGCGGTCGGGTGGTATTGAATTCGTAGTAATAGGTCGCCAGCTGAGGTGAAACGTCCAGTTCGCTGCCCAGGGTTTTCTTGAGCTGGGCAAACTGGTTAATCGGCACCGTGTACACGATGTCAATTTCGCCCGCCTTATAGCGGTTCACATCCGAGGCCTCGGAGGTGATGGGCAGGTAGGTGACCTTGTTAATCACGGTATGCGCGTTATCCCAGTAGCGCGGGTTGCGCTCCGCCACGATGCGTTCGTTGACCACCCACTGCGACAGCTTATACGCCCCGCTGCTGACGAAATGTTCCGGTTTGGTCCACTTATCGCCGAAACGGCCAATCAGCACTTTATCCACCGGCACCAGCGACGGGTGCGCCAGCATCGCGAGGAACGCCGCGTTTGGCTGCGTGAGCGTCACTTCCAGCGTGGTGTCGTTAATCGCTTTTACGCCCAGCGTATCGGGCGCTTTTTTCCCCTGGGCGATATCGGCCGCGTTGGCGATATGCATATTGCCCGGATAGCTGGCATACGGCGAAGCCGTTTTCGGATCGATCAGGCGCTGCCAGCTCCAGACTACATCCTCTGCGGTGATCGCCGTGCCGTCGCTCCAGGTGATGCCCGGGCGCAAATGGAACGTCCAGACGGTGTTGTCTTTGTTCTCCCATTTTTCCGCCAGTCGGGGTTGGACTTCTCCTGTCGGGGAAACGCCCACCAGCCCTTCGAATAAATCACTGATAATATTGAATTCGACATCGCTTTCGACTTTATGCGGGTCGAGCGAAGCCGGTTCACTGCCGTTGTTTCTGACCAGTTCCTGTTTGTCGGCCAGCGCGGTTCCTGCCGGCACGTTAGCCGCCCAGGCTGCCGTGCTGGCGCACAGGATCCCGGCGGTGAGTAAAGAGAGCGTAAAGTTCGTGCGTGTTTGTGGTTTCATTTCCTTCGCCTTATTGTCTGTTTTATGACGATCCGGAAATAACTCTTAGCGCCCGAACGGTAATAACGCAATATTTTTCAGTAACCTATAAGAGCTTGATCTGGTAAATTGTCGCAAACCGCTGTTCATACTGGCGAAACGGATTTCTGCAGAAGAAATAACCACCTCCGGCGCTAACGTGCTGAGTAAAGATGGGTAAAACCACTTTGAGACTGGCGTGCCGTTTCCTATTCTTTCCACTAATTACATCTGTCATAAGAGAGTGACTCATGGATCGTATAATTACTTCTTCACGCGACCGCACATCGCTACTCAGCACCCACAAGGTGCTGCGCAATACCTATTTCATGCT
The DNA here is from genome assembly GCF_008364625.2 of Enterobacter dykesii. Classification (NCBI taxonomy): domain Bacteria; kingdom Pseudomonadati; phylum Pseudomonadota; class Gammaproteobacteria; order Enterobacterales; family Enterobacteriaceae; genus Enterobacter; species Enterobacter dykesii. The sequence continues at coordinate 1,559,358 of NZ_CP126604.1, read as the reverse complement.
CAGCCTGACGCTGGCATTTTCAGCGATCACCGCAACCGCCAGCACCGTGCTGATGCTGCCGTCTCCGGGGCTGATCCTGACGCTGGTGGGTATGTATGGTCTGATGTTCCTGACCTACAAAACCGCTGACAAGCCCGTTGGTATTCTGTCCGCGTTTGCCTTCACCGGCTTCCTGGGCTACATCCTGGGGCCGATGCTGAATGCGTATCTGTCTGCCGGTATGGGTGACCTTATCGGCTTGGCGCTGGGCGGTACCGCGCTGGTGTTCTTCTGCTGCTCGGCCTACGTGCTGACCACGCGTAAGGACATGTCCTTCCTCGGCGGTATGCTGATGGCGGGTGTCGTGGTGGTGCTGGTGGGCATGGTGGCAAACATCTTCCTGCAGCTGCCTGCCCTGCATCTGGCAATCAGCGCCGTGTTTATTCTGATTTCTTCCGGCGCGATCCTGTTTGAAACCAGCAACATCATTCGCGGCGGTGAGACGAACTATATCCGCGCCACCGTGAGCCTGTACGTGTCGCTGTACAACATCTTCGTCAGCCTGTTGAGCATCCTGGGCTTCGCCAGCCGCGATTAAGCACAACGGATACGAAAAAGGAGAATGCCTCTGGCATTCTCCTTTTTTTATGCCCTACTCACCCCGGCAAATATAGGTGGGATAACGCCGGTCCTGAATCAGCCACACGGAAGGCGCGAGCTCAGAGATCGTCAGATAGTACCGTGCGGTCGGATTGGCGAAGCTACCCCACTGAGCATCAGGCGTATTGTCATTGTGCCGACGCCAGGTTTTGGTGTAGCTCAATACAATCACGTTATCATCGTCCCGCTGCTGCCAGGTAAAGTCCACATCCCTGTCAACGATCAAACATTGCCCGCCAGCTATTGCCGCCCCTTTATAGGTGGTCAACCCGGTCCCGTCCCGATGGAAAAAGAACTGGGCAACGGTATTGACCTTTACTTCACTGGGTTTTCCCTCATTGCGCGTGAAATTAAATTCAGTGCTGCAGGCCAGCACATCCTTTTTACCCACGCTGCCGGAAAAGTAAAAAAATGCCAGCGAACAACCAACCAGGACACCGCCCACGCCAAAAAGAAGTTTTATTTTCATTTTTGTGCCCCGCTTTTATAACGTATGGTTTTACACAGGCTGGTTTGGCTGACCGGACAGGCACCAATAAACACCTCATCTGCAGCGGAAATAGTAAAACGGGCGCTGAAATAATAAATGTCGTACGCCTCACGTTCGCACGCCACATTATTAGCCTCCAGCCGCTCCGCTAATTTCGATAGCACCAGCGGTCGTCCGTGATCGTTGACAATCCAGATGCTGCAAAGCGCGATTTTTTCCTTAACCGGCTTGAGTTTCGCCTGAATGAAAATCCCCTGCTGTCGGCTAAAGTAGAGACTCGTCCCCAGCGCAGCGACGATCAATACGGCCACAATCGCCCATTTTTTCATGGAGCCGCGTTGAGGCTTTACTTCTTGCGGTGCGAACGAAGGCTGCGGATCGACGGATGGAGTTTTCTCTCCGGGCTGAAAAATCACCTCAGCATCAAAACGAAATCCGTAACGGGGCACGGTCACGATAAATTCGTGCCCCTCTCCCAGAGACTGGAAGCTTTTACGTAATTCGCTAACCGCTTTATTGAGATTATTTCCTGAGGGCGTAAAGCCAAATTCCTCCCACACGCGAGTGATTAATTCCTCCCGACTCAGGTCGCATCCTTTGTGTTTTATAAATTCCTGCAAAAGCCGCACGGCTGGGGCCGAAAGCGTTAATACAGATTCTGGTTGTCCAACAAGACTTATTGAATGTGCTTCAGGATCGAATAACAACGAATTATTGCATATAAAAAACATCTTTTATTCTCGGCTGTTACCGCATGCTTTTTTAATCCCTGGTACATCGACATGAAAACCGCCTCCTGACCTGCTTATTTTTTCGTCAGAAGGAATTTTCTTCCTATCCCTGGTCGCGGTATTTTCGCTTAACTATACAACCTTAAAGCCAGAAAAGCAGGATAAAAACCTGTATTTAACGAGTTAATTAATACAAATTTTCACAAACCGCTGTTCTGGTTAAAGTTTCCCTGCCCTGAAGCAATACGAAAGCAGACGGTGTCCTGGTGTTAACGCGCCGCCGATGAACTCAGAGCAGGCAGACTGAATGTGAAACAGAAAAATAGAGTGAACATGACAACCGCCTTTTATGTCGCCGCGCTGTCATTGCCATTTTTCTCAGAAATGGCAATGGCCAATATGAGCGTGTACCCGATGGAACTGAATGTGGACAGGTCCGGTGCGGCGCAAATTAAGGTAGCGTCGAAAACGGATGATATTCAGTTCATTCGGGTGAGGCAAAAGAAAATTCTTAATCCCGGCACCGCCCAGGAAAAAGAGGTTGATGTGGCCTCGTGGAAAGAAGGCGGCGTTGTTGTCACGCCCGAAAAATTTGCCCTCGCGGCAGGCGCAATGCGCGTCGTTCGTCTGGTATCGCTTACGCCACCGGAAAAAGAGACCACCTGGCGCGTCTATTTTGAAGGAGTAAAGCAGCCTGACAGCATTATTCCGGGCAAGGCAGAAAGCCCGGCTGCGACGGCGACATTGGGCGTCAATGTGATCTGGGGCGCCCTGATCCACCTCGCCCCGGAAAAAAGTGTGGTTTCACTCTCGATAGACCCTCGCAGGGGCACGTTAAAAAACAACGGTACGCTGCGCGTGCCGCTGAGAGAGATCGGTATTTGTGACGCAGATTCGGCGTGTAAATGGATTAAAGAAGACGCGACGATTTATCCGGACACCGAACGGAAATTAAAAACGCTCACAAAGACACAAGGCCAGAAATATAAATTCCGCTACTTCAACTGGGTGAATAAAACCGCTGAAGAAGCTGATTTACCCGTCGTGCAATAACACGACGTTACCGTAAAGACCCCAAAGGGTTTGTTTAAAGAGCCAGGGTGCTCATTTGTAAATATGGAGATATCAATGCGTAAGTACTTTAAACCTCTGATGATTGTTGCCGCGATGACCACGTCCGTTAGCGCGCTGGCGATCCAAAAAGATATTACCGTCAACGCCAGCGTTGATTCACAGCTCGATATGACCCAGGCCGATAACACGCCGCTGCCGGCAAGCATCGATATGCAGTACCTGCCTGGCCGCGGTCTTGAAAGCTATCGCCTGAATACCAAGGTGTGGTCTAACTCCGCCACCAGCAATGTGAAAGTTCGTCTGGTGAGCGCCGCGAAGCTGGCAAATGCCGACGGCGCTGAGACCATCCCAATGACGGTGAAGCTGGGCGATAAAACCCTCTCTACCGCCGATGTGGAATATACCGGTACTGAACTGTTCCCGGGGAGCATCGAAAACGGTTCAGCGGTACTGCCGCTCACCATTTCTCAGACCACCAAAGGCATTTTGAAAACCGGTCAGTACAGCGGCGTTGTCAGCCTAATGCTGACGCAGGCGACGACCACGGAAGGCGGTGCGTAACACCACAGCACCTAAGGAATAACGTCAGAGGGTGCCCACCCTCTGACGTCAGGATGATGTCGAGGCTCGTTCATGGCGTTTCACAGAAATACTCTCCTCTTTGTTGCTTTGTTACCCGCATCCATCCAACTCGCCTGCGCCGGGATGGCCGTCCCGGCAGGTTTTGAAGATCTGGCGAAAACGCAGCGCCTGTGGACAGAGGTCAACCTCTACGGCGAGTCGCTTGGACTTTTTGAAACGGATATCACGCTTGAAACGGTCAGTTTTGTCGCACCTGAAACCGTTGTGGCGGCCATCAAACGCCGGTTTAACGACGACCCTGCTCTCGTTGGCACCGTGTCTGCCGCGCTGGCCGTTCCGCTTGAACGTAACGGCAACCTGGCCTGCAGCAGCAACGGCTCCGCAGCGGGCTGCGATTACATTGATACCGACCGCACGGCCATTATCTATGACGAGAATAACGCCCGTATTAGCCTGTTTTTGGACAAGAAATATCTGCCTAAAGCCACCGCGGAAAATAAGTGGTATCAGCCCACGCAGAACACCGAAAATGCGCTGATCCATCAGCAGAATATTAACTTCGTTGCCGACAGGGACTATCAGTCAGCCACCGTACAGGGCAATGGCGCGCTGGCGCTTACCCAGGACGGCTATGTTAACCTCGACTGGACCTGGCTGGGACAGCGTTCACGGCGCCAGCAGCAACAGGAAATCACCGTCAACAACGCCTGGTTCCGCCAGGATATCTTGCGTCAGTACTATGTCCAGCTGGGCGAGATGGATACCCGCGATCTGTTCAGTAATGCCGGCGGGAATATCAACCTCAGCCAGCTGCCGCTGGGCAAAATTCGTGGTCTGCGCACGGGTTCAACACGGGCATGGATTAACCCGGTTCAGCAGACAAAGGGAACACCTGTCACCGTGCTGCTTTCCCATGACGCGCGTATCGACGCCCGCCGTGGCAATCAGCTGCTTGCCAGCTTTTACCTGAATGCCGGGGCGCAAACCCTCGACACGCGATCGTTTCCGGACGGGAGCTACACCGTCACGCTGTCTGTCTATGAAAATAACCGGCTGACGCGTACCGAGCAGGTGCCGTTTACCCGAACCGGCATTACGCCATTTGACCGCGTCGAGTGGTTCCTGCAGGCGGGTGAAACCGACAATAGCGATCAAAATGAAGAACGTCGCGCGGTTGCGCAGGCGGGCGTACGCCTGCCCGTCACCCCGACCCTGGCGCTGACCAGCGGAGCAACGATAAAGAAAAACCAGCGTTTCCTGGAAAATGCGCTCGACTGGAGCCGGGGCTTCAACGCGGGCCCGATCGACGGCGTGCTGAGTACCCGGTTTAGCTACCTTTACGGCAGCGAAGGCCAGCGCGGCAATATTCAGCAAATCAGCTACAACGACGGTTTTTCACTGAGCCTCTATCGCAACGCGCTATCAGCGGAAAACTGCAATACCCGAAGCGCGGGGTTTGACGCCGTGAACGGCTGTTATCGCACCCTCTCGGTGATGTTTTCCGTCCCGGTCGGTGCCTGGTATGCGAGCCTCGGATATTCGGATAACCGCAACGAAGGACGGTACGTTTCACGCCGGGAGCTGCCGGACAGTGACGATCGCCACGATGCGGGGTTGCCGTGGGAATCGGTCTATATGACCCGCTCGCGCTCGCGCGCATGGCAGGGAGGCCTGAGCAATGCCTTTAGCACCCGAGGCCTGAACATTAACAGCAGCATTAACCTGTTCATGCGTAACGATGACGCCCGCGACGGCAGGGACAAAGGCGGCTACCTGAGCGTGAGCCTTTCCATGGCGCATAGCCGTCAGGGTGATGCGTCGAGCTATACCTCTATGGGCGCGACATGGCAGCACCAGCAGCGTGAAAAAAATCAGCTGAGCTACAACGTGGCGCATAACTGGTACGCCGATGCACGCGGCGAAAACGAGTATGGTCTGAGCGCGTCGGGCATTAACAGCGATTCGCTGAATACTTCAGCCTATACGCGACAGGGCGGGCGTTATGGCAACGGCAGCCTGACCGTCAGTGACGCCTGGGATCGTCAGGACAGGCGCCATACGCTGAGCAGCAGCGGCAACTACGGCTCGACCCTTGCGCTGTCGCGTTCTGGCCTGTGGCTGGGCCGCTGGGGCGACGGTCGTCCTGCTTCCGCCGTCGCGGTTAACGTTGCCACACCGGAAGATACCCAGGCTCCGAGCGTTGCCGTGTCGCTGGATAACAGCGGGAGCGCAGACATTCCGGGCAATAGCCGCGCCCTCTTCGCAGTGCCGGGCTACCAGCAGACAACGTTGACGATTAACGAATCGCTGGATGTATCCCGGGGGGCCAGCAGTGAGATCACGCAAGGTTCAGGCAGCAGAACGCTGTTTATGGTGCCTGGCAAACTGCTGCGTCGGGACGTGCAAACCACCGCAAGCTACACCTGGCTCGGCCAGTTAACCGACGAGCGTCATTCGCCGTTTATCGGCGGCGTGCCGCTGAACGTTAACGGCTGGAGCGATCTCGGCAACGGCGGATTCAGCGCCCAGAGCGATGCCCTGCTGCATAACCTCTACCTGGTGCGCCAGCAGCAGTTCTATCAGTGCGAACTCAACGTGAAAAGTATGCGCGACGTGGTGCGCTATGTCGGTTCCATTCCTTGCCGGGAATTAACCTTCTCCGCCCTGCCGGATGCCGTCCAGCAGCAGGCGCAGCTGATGCTCGCCGGACGATCGGTACCTACCGGTCCGACTGCCATGAACGCTGACAACCTCACTAAAGGGAAATGATGTGATTAAGTGCTTCTTTATTTTACTGTTCTTAAGCCTGTGGACAGGCCAGACGCTGGCGGGCGCCCCTGCGGGACGAAACACCAGCGTTGGGATCAGCTTCGATCGCACGGCACCGCCTGCGCGTTTCGATATCTGGTTTCATGAATCGGGCGGCTTTGACGCCGCCGACCCGCAAAAGTGGGGACGTAATACCCTGACCTGTCAGTCCCGGACTGACGCCACGTACGGGGCCTGCATGAACTCTCCGGTCTGGTTCTCGGGTAACCCGGCCGCGCCCTATGCCATCAATTTACGTTTCACGCATGCCCTCACCAGCAAGACGGTGGATATCAAGGTGTATGGCGATCACTACATGTTTATCAACAATAAAGTGTTTACCTTTGCCAGCTTTGTGACAGGGGGAACGGCCACAATCGCTGACTGGAACAGAGAGCCGTATTTTGATTTCTATATTGTGAAAAGCGAACTGGATAAGCTCGCCCTGCCGGGGATCTGGACCGCAACGCTGAAGCAGAACCTGCGTCAATGGGGGAGCGCCGACTGTGGCGGAAACTTCAATGACGTAAACGTCGGATGCCCTGGCTACCTCACCATCGCCAGGTGGCAGGCAAACATTCGCATTGAGGTGGTCGATCCGGGTAATCAGCAGATTTATCTGCCGGCATTTCCGCACTCGACGCCCATCGTTAACCTCAACCTGACCAACTTCCCGGGGCGGCCGGGAGGTAGTGAGATCCAGGGTGAAAACTCGCTGGATATGTGCCTGTACGACGGCAAAAACAGCACCAGCACCCGCGCCTATCTTCGCTTTGAGGATGACGGACTCCCCTCAGCGGATCGTGCCGAAGGCGCGTTTTCTATCAGGCGACGCGGCGGTAGCCAGACCGATGCGCGGGATCGTCTCGATTACCGGGTCTCCGTCACCAACCCAATAACAGGCGCAACCGAAGCCGTCGCGAACGGTAAAACCCTGGTCTGGCAAGGCACAAACGATCCGCAGTATCTGCGTCAGGTCGTGCTGCCCGGCGGACGCGAGAGCGTACTGTGCATCCCTGCCCCTATTATCCTGAAAACCCCCGCGTTTGCCGCCAGCAGCAAAAACGCGGGCGACTATACCGGCACGCTGCGCGTTATCTATACGCCCAGCACGTTATAACGAGGTCACCGTGAGTTACGCTATTCTCGACAATAATCGATTTTACGCCGAAGGGTTGCGCTACGCGCTGCTGCGTCGGGGCGTTCAGCCAGAGGTCCAAAGCGACACCGTGCAATGGCAGCCAGCGCTGCTTACCCGCCGTGTGGTTGTCGTACGCTGTCGTTTTTCCGTGGCCGCTACGCATCAGGCACTGATTAACATTTTGCTCAGACTGGAAGCCGCCCGCTGGCAAGGCAGCCTGTATCTGGTCTGCAATGAAAAGGGGTGGGCGCTGGCGACGCACTTACGCAAGCGTTTCAGTACGTTAACCCTTTATATTATCGACGACAGAATCGCCGTTGCCGATGCGGCATATTTGCTGGCAAAAGAGCCTCGCCGCGTCCGAAGTCTTGACTGCTGTCTTACCGGCCTTGAATTCAACGTGCTCGATCTGATGCTTACCGGGTTGCCGGTACGCCACATAGCCATCGTGACGCGTATGTCTGAGAAACAGGTTTCGACCCATAAATGCAACGCACTGAAAAAGCTTAATGCCAACAATCTGCTGCAGCTACTCCTGTAGGGCACGGCTTATCCTGCGGCGGCTTTTTTGCTACACTGTCGCCGTTTTTTTCACAGACGACAGAAGATTATGTTCATTTTTGCAGGCCAGGAAATTGAGACCGATAGCGAAGGCTATCTGAAAGATACGACGCTATGGAGCGAGCCGCTGGCGGAGAAAATTGCGGAAAACGAAGGGATTACCCTCTCCCCCGAACACTGGGAAGTGGTGCGTTTTGTTCGCGAGTTCTATCTTGAATTCAACACCTCTCCGGCGATCCGCATGCTGGTTAAAGCCATGGCCAATAAGTTCGGCGAAGAGAAAGGCAACAGCCGCTATCTGTATCGTCTGTTCCCGAAAGGCCCGGCAAAACAGGCCACCAAAATTGCCGGCCTGCCTAAGCCGGTGAAGTGTATTTAATAGCGAATACCGAAGTTTACGTATTCTCGCCCGGGTTGATGCGGTTCCGTTAAGACCTTATCAACCCGCGCGCTGCGCGGCCCGCCCGCTTTCAGCCACGCCACCAGCTTGTCGACCTGCTCCGCTTCGCCGCAGGCGACCACCTCAACGCTGCCGTCATCCCTATTTCGCGCGTATCCCGTTAGCCCAAGCTCAACCGCTTCGCGCTGGGTGCTGTAGCGGAACCCGACGCCCTGAACAACGCCGTGAACCCAGGCAATGGTGCAGACTTTTGACATTTTTCTTCTCCTTAACGTAGCGTTTTCGGCAAACAGCCATAGTGCTGCCGAAAACGGGCGGTGAAACGAGAGCTGGAAAGATACCCACATTGTAATGCGATTTCGCCAATTGGTAATCGGGTTGACTGTAGCTGTGACAAAGCAACGGCCATCCTCACCTCCTCCACGATCTGGCGAAAACTCTGCGACTCTTCACGTAAGCGTCTGCGCAACGTCGGTACGCTTAATGCGAGGCGGCTGGCGACGTCCTGGGCGGTCCAGGCTCTGGCGGGCGACAGCATAATGAACTGCCGCACCTGCTCGGTCAGGTTACTGTTTCGCTCAACAAGCAGCGGACCCGCCACGCCATCATGCAGCAGGGCCAGCAAAAGGCCGAAAGCCTGATGCTTTTGTAGCGCCTCCGGTAAATCCTGACGCACGGCGTGCAGCAGATTGTCCCACATAAACGCCAACCCCTCGCTCAGCGGGGCGCAGAGCGAATGCAGCGTCGTGCGCGGCCAGGATTTCAGGTAATGCGCTTTAAACTCGGCGACAATTTCCGGGGATAACATCAGCAAATCCGAGTGAAACAGACCGTTTACAGGCTGATTGATAATCTCCATCGTCGTATTGGCCGGGATAATGATGAGCTCATCCCGTGTCGCCTCCAGGCGGTTATCATCCTGAACAATCACCTTACTGCCGTGAGTGATATGACAAATCGCCGGAAAAAAGAGCTTAACCTGGTGCAGGCGATGCATTTTGCTGGCGGTCACTTCACCCGCGGTAAGATGGTTATGTCGAAAATGAAACTCCTGCACCCTGCCATCCTTATCTGCTGTAGGTTGCTGTTAACTGAGCCTTTGCAAGAACGTGACTATTGAGCATAAAGCCGACCAGCGCGCCGCTGGCATTGCTGTCAACGGGCAGTTTATCCACGTTCAGGGCCCAGACGGTAATCTGATAGCGATGAGGCTTGTCCCCTTCGGGTGGACATGCGCCGCCGAATCCAGAATAGCCGAAATCATTACGCCCCTGCACAACGCCGGCAGGTAATTTCTCGCCGTTCGGGTTACCGGCATCAGCGGGCAGCGTCATTGTCTTCGCCGGAATATTGGCTACGGTCCAGTGCCACCAGCCGCTGCCGGTGGGGGCATCCGGGTCATATACCGTGACGGCAAAACTTTTCGTACCGGCGGGCGGATTTTTCCATGCCAGCTGCGGAGAAATATTCCCACCGTGGCAGCCAAACCCCTCAAATACCTGCTGTTGCGCCAGCCGCTTTTCGCCGGAAATATCCCGGCTGGTGATGCCGAAAGGCGTTGTTGCTAAAACCTGAAAACTCATCGCCGCCAGAGCGGCTATGGCTATCACACTGCGCTTTTTCATGGGTGCTCCCTTTGCTGAACCGGAAGCCCTACTGTAAAGCCTGCTGCAATACCGTAATGTGCCTAAGCGATTTGATTTTGTGCCGAAACGCTCAACGGCATCCGCAGATGATTGCGCCTTGCTGAATGTGGTAATCTACGCGCCATTTCCTGAAATCGACAGAACAGCAAATTATGAGTGTACGTTTAGTGTTAGCCAAAGGGCGCGAGAAATCATTACTGCGCCGTCATCCCTGGGTCTTTTCCGGCGCGGTTGCCCGTATGGAAGGCAAAGCCAGCCTCGGTGAAACCATTGATATCGTTGACCATCAGGGGAAATGGTTAGCGCGAGGCGCCTACTCGCCAGCGTCCCAGATCCGTGCTCGCGTCTGGACGTTTGATAAAGATGAAACCATCGACATCGACTTCTTCGTTCGCCGTCTGCAGCAGGCGCAGCAGTGGCGCGACTGGCTGGCAAAACGCGACGGGCTGGACAGCTACCGCCTGATTGCCGGTGAGTCCGATGGCCTGCCGGGCGTGACCATCGATCGCTTCGGTAACTTCCTGGTGCTGCAGCTCCTGAGCGCCGGAGCGGAATACCAGCGTGCCGCGCTGATCGGCGCGCTGCAAACGCTGTTCCCGGAATGTGCCATTTACGACCGCAGCGATGTGGCGGTGCGCAAAAAAGAAGGCATGGAGCTGACTCAGGGGCCCGTAACGGGCGAACTGCCACCGGCCCTGCTGCCGATTGAAGAGCACGGCATGAAGCTGCTGGTGGATATTCAGGGCGGGCACAAAACGGGTTACTACCTCGACCAGCGCGACAGCCGTCTGGCTACGCGTCAGTACGTTGCCGACAAACGCGTGCTGAACTGCTTCTCCTATACCGGCGGTTTTGCCGTTTCGGCGCTGATGGGTGGCTGTGCCCAGGTGGTGAGCGTGGACACGTCACAGGAAGCGCTGGACGTGGCGAAACAGAACGTCGAGCTCAACAAGCTGGACTTGAGCAAAGCGGAGTTTGTCCGCGATGACGTCTTCAAGCTGCTGCGTAAATATCGCGATCAGGGCGAGAAGTTCGACGTCATCGTGATGGATCCGCCGAAGTTTGTGGAAAACAAAAGCCAGCTGATGGGCGCGTGCCGTGGGTATAAAGATATCAACATGCTGGCTATCCAGCTGCTGAACCCGGGCGGAGTTCTGCTCACCTTCTCCTGCTCCGGCCTGATGACCACAGATTTATTTCAGAAAATCATCGCCGATGCCGCAATAGATGCTGGCCGTGATGTACAATTTATAGAGCAGTTCCGTCAGGCAGCCGATCACCCCGTGATTGCTACCTACCCGGAAGGACTGTATCTGAAAGGGTTTGCCTGTCGCGTCATGTAACTTGAAAAGAGAAATATTGCCCGCACATAACGTGTAAGTCGTATTTCCCGGGAGGTGACTATGATTGCCAGCAAATTCGGTATCGGCCAGCAGGTCCGCCACACTTTGCTAGGGTATTTGGGTGTGGTCGTGGATATCGACCCGGAGTATTCCCTTGATGAACCGTCAGCAGACGAGCTGGCGGTGAACGCAGAGCTTCGCGCCGCGCCCTGGTACCATGTGGTAATGGAAGGTGATGATGGACAACCCGTTCACACCTATCTGGCCGAAGCGCAGCTGAGTAGCGAGCTGCAGGAAGAGCATCCGGAGCAACCCACAATGGATGAGCTTGCTCAGACTATCCGCAAACAGTTACAGGCTCCGCGCCTGCGGAACTAAGCGTGTAAAAAAAGCCCGATGAACGGGCTTTTTTTTTATTACTTCGCCAGCCCCAGACGGGGGATATCGATCGCCGGACAGCGGTCCATGACGACGTTCAATCCCGCATCCCGCGCCAGCACGGCGGCCTGCTCGTTAATCACGCCCAGCTGCATCCACAGCGTTTTCGCCCCTACGGCAATAGCGTCCTGCGCCACTTCCCACGCCGCCTCGGAATTGCGGAAGACATCGACCATATCAATTTTTTCCGGCACGTCGGCGAGCGTGGCGTAACCCTGCTGACCCAGTAAGGTTTTCCCCGCCACTTTTGGCGAGACCGGGATAACGTGATAGCCCTGATCGAGAAGGTATTTCATCACCCGATAGCTTGGACGATCGGGTTTATCGCTCGCGCCCACCAGCGCAATAGTACGCGTGGATGTCAGAATCTCGGCAATATCGTTCTCTTTCATGGTTTTTCTCCTGGCTTTTTTAAAAGTGTACGCCAAACCGCACATCTCAACCATCCATCCCATACAGATGCATGAGGGCAAAACGGCGAAATATGTCTATATGTTAGTAAACGTGATTATCGAAAAATTTAGATACATTAATGCGGCGACAGGATTTCTGACGGGAGCCTTCTATGAAAACCGGTATTGCCACTGCCCTGATTGCGTTAGTGATGCCGGTCTGCGTTTTTGCTACCACGCTCCGGCTCTCTACCGACATAGATCTTCTTGTACTGGACGGAAAAAAGGTCTCCAGCTCTTTATTGCGCGGTGCAGACAGCATCGAGCTGGATAACGGGCCTCATCAGCTGGTCTTCCGGGTAGAAAAGTCGATCGGTCTGGCGAATCACGAGCAACGCATGTACATCTCCCCGCCGCTAATCGTCAGCTTTAATACCCGGCAAATCAGTCAGGTGAACATCACCCTGCCTCGCCTTGAAACGGAGAAGGAATCTGCGGCCTTCGACGCTTCACCCCGCGTTGAACTGCTGGACGGGAATGCGATGCCTATTCCGGTGAAGCTGGATATTCTGGCGTTAACGACCTCGCCGAAAGGCCCGGATTACGAGGCAGCGACCCAGACCTATAACAAAGCGGGAAAACGCGCATCGCTTCCGCAGTTTGCCACCATGATGGCGGACGACAGTACGCTTTTATCCGGCGTCTCTGAACTGGACGTTATTCCTCCCCAATCCCAAACCCTGACGGAACAGCGCCTTAAATTCTGGTTCCAGCAGGCCGATCCCGACACGCGGGCCCGTTTTTTACAGTGGGCAAAACAACAACCTTCATCATAAGCCACATTTTTTACGCCTTTCTCTTGCAGCGTCAGACGGTTCCCGTCATCGTGTAGGCAGTTAACCTGATGGATATGATTATGGAACTGACAACACGCACGCTGCCTGAGCGCAAACACATTGCTCTTGTGGCGCACGATCACTGTAAACAAATGCTGCTTAACTGGGTTCGCCGCCATCAGCCTTCGCTGGAAAAGCACGCCCTGTCGGCAACCGGCACAACCGGTAACCTGATCCAGCGCGAAACGGGTCTGCAGGTGAATGCCATGCTGAGCGGCCCGATGGGCGGCGATCAGCAGGTCGGCGCGCAGATCTCCGAAGGGAAAATTGATGTGCTGATCTTCTTCTGGGACCCGCTGAACGCGGTTCCGCACGATCCGGATGTCAAAGCGCTGCTGCGTCTGGCGACGGTGTGGAATATTCCGGTGGCGACAAACCTGTCGACGGCGGATTTCATCATCGAGTCGCCGCAGTTTAACTCGCCGGTTGATATCCTTATTCCGGACTATCAGCGTTATCTTTCCGACAGACTGAAGTAGCTTTTTTGCCGGGTGGCGGCGACGCCTTACCCGGCCTACCCATCCTTGCCCGGCGGCGTTATGGCTTCCGCGCCACCGGTACATCAATATTCTTCAGGATATCGACAAACACGGATGGCTCCTCTTTATTGAACAGCAGCCACACGCGATGCCGCGCGCGGGTGATAGCCACATACAGCAAACGCCGCTCTTCGGCATCCGGGAAGTCTTCCGGCACCGGCAGCAGGGCCTCTTCCATCACCGACTCGCGGGCCGGGGCCGGGAAACCGTCGCTCCCCTCTTTCAGCCCCACCACAATCACATAGTCAGCCTGCTGCCCTTTGCTGGCGTGAATGGTCATAAATTCAAGCTGCAGTTTCGGCCAGCGGGTGGCGGCTTTTTCCAGCGCCGCGGGCTTAAGATGATGGTAGCGCGCCAGCACCAGAATACGTTCATCGGGCTTCGCGTAGCCGCTGAGCTTGTCCAGCAGCGGTTCCAGCTGGTCATCCGCCAGCAGGGTGACCGCTTTTTTATCCCCAGGGCGCAGGCTATTGAGCGGCTTGGCCAGCTGATGCGGGTTCTGCTGGATAAAGCGGTTGGCGATCTCACCAATGCGTGAATTGAAGCGGTAGGTGGTGTCCAGATCGCTGCGATCCCCTTCGCCAAAATAGTGGTGGAACGCGGTCGTCAGGGAGAGCTGCGCCCCGCTGAAGCGATAGATGGCCTGCCAGTCGTCCCCTACCGCAAACAGCGAGGTATGTTTATTTTGCGCCCGTAGCGCCGAGAGCAATGCAGCACGCTGCGGTGAGATATCCTGGAACTCATCCACCAGAATATGTTTCCACGGACTGACAAAACGTCCCTTCTCAAGAATGATGATGGCCTGATGGATTAAACCGGAGAAATCGACGGCATTTTCCTCTTTCAGCGCGGTTTTCCAGGCTTTCAGCAGCGGAGCCATCAGCTTGACCCGCTTCGAAAACAGATCGCGGATCGCCTCCGGCGCGCTTTCAATCATCTCTGCCTGCGATCCACCGTGCATTCGCATCAGGCTGACCCAGCGGTCAAGTCGCGTACCCAGCCGACGCGCCAGTTTGTCATCCTGCCAGAAGCTGCCCTCTGGCACCTCCCAACTGAGCTCCTCTTCCAGCCACTGACGCCACCCTTTCGCCTGCGCCTTTTTCTCGCTGCACTGCTGGCGCCACGTTTTGATGAACAGCGCCTGACGCGCCTGCGCGTCGTTTTCCAGCTTACTGATGGAAGGCACTTTTTTACTGCCCTGCTGAATAATATGCAGCGCAAGGGCATGGAAGGTTCTGGCCGTGATGTCCCGGGTGTGCAGGCGCTCCTGGATGCGTTCGTCCATCTCCTGAGCAGCCTTACGGCCAAAGGCCAGAAGCAGAATTTGATCGGCTACCGCTTCCCCGGTCGTCAGCAGCCAGCCGGCACGCGCCACCAGCACCGACGTTTTACCGCTACCGGCCCCCGCCAGCACCAGCAGCGACTGCTCGCCGTTGACCACCGCGCGCGCCTGGGCCGGATTGAGCGGTGAAGATTCCACCGTACTGAAAAAGTCGGCATATTGGGTGAGCATGGCGTCCGTCCACGCCTGGTTATGGGCGAGACGGCTTTTATTCTTATCATTCAGCCAGGCCTGACACTGGCGCCAGGCGTCGCGACAGTTGTCAAATTCGTCGAGACGCGTCACGGAGAGCGGCAGCGCCGAGAGTGCCTGTAGAATCTTTTGCTGCAGCCCGGCAGTCTGCTGACGGGTCAGCCACGCGTGTTGCGCGTTGCTTTGCGCGATATCGTCCAGCACCTGCTGGAGCACCTGGGCGGCAATCACGCTCATATCCTGGCTCCACTGCTGCCAGAGTGCGTTCAGGTGATGATGGAAACGCTGGGTTTCCGCCCACTCAGTGCCATGAAGACGCACGACTTTATCGTCAGGCAGAACGAACTCCAGCTCGCCCCACACCAGCCCGCGTTTACAGTGGATAGCCAGAAGCTGATTAAACGGAATAAGGTATTCGTGGCGTTCCCCGGAGACTTTCACCCCGGCATTAAGGAGAACCACCCTGTCGTAAGGGTGTTGCGCCAGGCGTTTGCCTAACGAGGTTGCTTTCAGTTCCATGTTCCGCCAAATCCACGAAGAGATAATTTACCAGACAGTTTAACTGCCAGTTTTAAGGTGCTCCAGCCTAAAAAAACGTTACAATCATTGGGCGTTAATTTTATCGAAAGGAAGTGAGGGTTTATGCGTACCGTTCTGAATGTGTTGAATTTTGTGCTGGGCGGTTTTGCCACCACCCTTTCCTGGCTTTTTGCCACGCTGGTGAGCATCGTCCTGATTTTCACGCTTCCCCTGACCCGCTCCTGCTGGGAAATCACAAAACTCTCCTTAATCCCCTACGGGAATGAAGCCATCCACGTTGACGAGCTGAATCCGGAGAGCAAAAACGCCCTGATGAATACGGGCGGAACCCTGCTGAACATACTGTGGCTGATTTTCTTCGGCTGGTGGCTCTGCATCATGCATATTTTTGCCGGTATTGCACAGTGCATCACGATTATTGGTATTCCGGTGGGGATCGCGAATTTTAAGATCGCCGCTATCGCTCTTTGGCCAGTCGGTCGCAGGGTTGTTCCGGTAGAAGTGGCCCAGGCGGCGCGTGAAGCAAACGCGCG
Organism: Enterobacter dykesii; assembly: GCF_008364625.2. Taxonomy (NCBI): domain Bacteria; kingdom Pseudomonadati; phylum Pseudomonadota; class Gammaproteobacteria; order Enterobacterales; family Enterobacteriaceae; genus Enterobacter; species Enterobacter dykesii. The sequence continues at coordinate 1,543,071 of NZ_CP126604.1, read as the reverse complement.
TCGTCGTTTTCAGTAAATAAGGACCGGCCGCGTTTATGCTAAGCCCACTGCTTCGCCGTTATACCTGGAACAGCACCTGGCTATACAACGTCAGGATATTTATCGCGCTTTGCGGCACGGTTGCCCTGCCCTGGTGGCTGAATGATGTCAAGCTCACCATTCCGCTTACGCTGGGGGTGGTGGCCGGGGCGCTGGCGGACCTGGACGATCGTCTGGCCGGGCGCTTACGTAACCTGGTCATTACGCTCGTCTGCTTTTTCATTGCGTCAGCGTCCGTTGAGCTGCTTTTTCCGTGGCCCTGGCTGTTTGCTCTGGGTCTTACGCTCTCAACCAGCGGGTTTATTTTGCTGGGCGGCCTCGGGCAGCGCTATGCCACCATCGCGTTTGGTGCATTGCTGATTGCCATCTACACCATGCTGGGCGTTTCCCTGTACGACCAGTGGTACCAGCAGCCGGTTCTCCTGCTGCTGGGCGCCATCTGGTATAACCTGCTGACGCTAACCGGTCATCTGATCTTCCCCGTTCGCCCGCTGCAGGATAATCTTGCCCGCAGCTTTGAGCAGTTAGCCCACTATCTGGAACTGAAATCCCGGCTGTTCGACCCGGATATTGAGGAAGAAAGCCAGGCTCCGCTCTACGATCTGGCGCTGGCAAACGGCCAGCTGGTCGCCACCCTTAACCAGACAAAAGCCTCTCTGCTTACCCGTCTGCGCGGCGATCGCGGTCAGCGCGGAACACGAAGGACCTTACACTACTATTTTGCCGCCCAGGATATTCACGAACGTGCCAGCTCCTCGCACGTTCAGTATGCTGCCCTGCGCGAGAAGTTCCGCTATAGCGACGTGATGTTCCGCTTCCAGCGCCTGCTGTCCATGCAGTCTCAGGCGTGCCAGCAGCTCTCTCGTTCCATTCTGCTGCGCACGCCCTATCAGCATGACCCCCGCTTTGAACGCGTATTCAGCCACCTTGATGCGGCGCTCGACCGCGTTCAGGCCAGCGGAACGTCACCGGAGCACATCAAAGCGCTGGGCTTTCTGCTGAATAACCTGCGGGCAATTGATGCTCAGCTGGCGACAATCGAGTCCGAACAGGCGATGGCGCTGCCGGGCAGTGAGGTGGAAAATCAGCTTGCTGATGACAGCGTGCACAGCGTTAGCGATATGTGGCTACGGCTGAGCCGCAACTTTACGCCGGAGTCGGCACTCTTTCGCCACGCGGTGAGAATGTCGCTGGTGCTGTGCGTGGGGTATGCCTTTATCCAGATAACCGGGCTGCACCACGGCTACTGGATCCTGCTGACCAGCCTGTTCGTCTGCCAGCCGAACTATAACGCCACCCGACACCGTCTTGCGCTGCGCATTATCGGCACGCTGGTCGGCGTCGCGATCGGCCTTCCGGTGCTCTATTTTGTGCCCTCCGTTGAAGGTCAACTGATCCTGATTGTAATCACCGGCGTGTTGTTCTTCGCGTTTCGCAACGTGCAGTACGCCCATGCCACCATGTTCATCACGCTGCTGGTGCTGCTCTGCTTTAACCTGCTGGGTGAAGGGTTTGAAGTTGCCCTGCCCCGCGTGATCGATACCCTGATTGGCTGTGCGATTGCCTGGGCCGCGGTCAGCTTTATCTGGCCGGACTGGCGTTTCCGCAATTTGCCGCGCGTGGTAGACAGGGCGATGAACGCCAACTGTCGATATCTTGACGCAATCCTGGAGCAGTACCACCAGGGGCGCGATAACCGCCTGGCTTACCGGATAGCCCGTCGCGACGCGCATAACAGTGACGCAGAACTGGCCTCCGTTGTCTCTAATATGTCAACGGAGCCTCGCGCTACGGCAGAGATTCGTGAGACGGCGTTCCGCCTGCTCTGCCTGAACCATACGTTCACCAGCTATATTTCGACGCTCGGTGCCCACCGCGAGAAACTCACCAACCCGGGTATTCTCAATCTGCTCGATGACGCCGTCTGTTATGTCGATGACGCGCTTCATCACCGACCGGCCGATGAGCCGCGCGTTCAACAGGCGCTGGATGAACTGGCTCAACGCATTGCGCATCTTGACCCTGGAAACGACAGCAAAGCGCCGCTGGTACTTCAGCAGATAGGCCTGCTTATCGCTCTGCTGCCTGAAATTTGCCGGCTGCAACAGCAAATCGCTACCTGGAGGAGTGATTCTCCTGTGGCTCAGGTAGCGCATTAAACCACTCCGTCAGCTCCCGGCGAATGCCTGCCGGGAGTGCCGCCTCATGCAGCCCCTCGATAGCCCCTTCCAGCGCAAAGAGAACCTTAATACTGAGCGCTTTGTTTTTTGCCCGCATCTTTAGCCAGCTCGCTCTGGCACCCAGCGCACGCAGCGTTTCCTCATTAGTGATGCCTGCTTCAAAGAGCAAGACTTCAAGCTGAAAGGTCAGGTTTGGCAGATCCTTTAAGCGGTTTCGTTGATGGCGCTGATAGCGCTCTTTTCTTGCCGCACTAAGCGCAAACGAGGAGAGCTGAAGCAACCGCTCCCTGTCCTGCCATAATCCGTCATCCACACGATAGTAGTTGAGCAGCACCGGGCGGCCTCGCTTCATCAACGTCAAAAAAGAGGAGGCATTTTTTACACAGTATTTCGCACTCTCCTCACAGGCGCGAAGATAAAGTTCGCCGTCTGACACCATGGCAAACACCGCATCATCTACCGCCAGGGTATAGCCTCCAAACAGAGCCCGGTGATGAATTTCGCCCAACGGGGAGAGGTATTCCTGGGATTTATAAATCCGTTCATAAGATATCTTTTTCATGATATTTCCCTTCAAAATCATAAAGTAACAACGAAATTTCTTACTAGCGGATCCGTTAGCAGGAAAATAGGCAACTTATCGCCGATGAGCAAGATGATTTTTCGAGGGACATCAACATTGAATGAATTTTGCGAGTCGCTTTCCGAAAATGAGGTTGATCTTTATGCATACAGGGGTTACTGTATATCCATACAGTAACTACAGGGCTGGAATGAATATGCACACTTCAGGCTATGCAAATCGCTCAACCTCTCTCTCTTCTACCGCAGGCAATGTCGCGCAGAATTCCGTCGAGCGTGTTTCCACGGGGCTTATCAGTGAAGTGGTTTATCGTGAAGACCAGTCCCTGTTGACGCAACTTCTGTTGTTGCCGTTATTGCAACAGCTTGGTCAGCAATCGCGCTGGCAGCTCTGGCTCACGCCTCAGCAAAAACTGAGCCGTGAGTGGGTTCAGTCCGCAGGCCTTCCTCTAACTAAGGTGATGCAAATTAACCAGCTTCCGCCGTGCGATACCGTTGAGTCGATGATCCGCGCGTTACGCACCGGAAATTACAGCGTGGTGATTGGATGGTTACCGGAAGAATTGACGGAAGAGGAACATTTCCGTCTGACTGAAGCAGCTGAAGAAGGGAATGCAATCGGGTTCATTATGCGTCCGGTTCGATCGGATTCTTACCGCAGAGGACAACTTTCTGGGCTAAAAATTCACTCAAATTTGTATCATTGAGTGAAATTAAGATTTTTCCTGGAATTTTTTTTGACCACAAGATGGCATTAAAGTTCCCGGTCTGAAAATTGCGGCAAGGCTTGTCTGGTGCGGTTCTCCTTAATTTTATTGCACAAAATTCGTTCGAAAAATGTTAAATAATCGGTATACGGAACTTTTTTTTTCATATGCCTGACGGACTTCACACTTGTAAGTTTTCAGCTACGTTGTAGACTTTACATCGCCAGGGGTGCTCGGCCTAAGCCGAAGATATCGGTAGATTTATATTTGACCACGCCCCCCGGTGAAGGATTTAACCGTGATTCTCTCCTGAGACTTTCATGGCGAATTTTGGATGATAACGAGGCGCAAAAAATGAAAAAGACAGCTATCGCGATTGCAGTGGCACTGGCTGGCTTCGCTACCGTAGCGCAGGCCGCTCCGAAAGATAATACCTGGTATGCAGGTGGTAAACTGGGCTGGTCTCAGTTCCACGACACCGGCTGGTACAACAGCAGCCTGAACAATGATGGCCCTACTCACGAGAGCCAGCTTGGTGCAGGTGCGTTCGGTGGCTATCAGGTTAACCCGTATGTTGGTTTTGAAATGGGTTACGACTGGTTAGGTCGTATGCCATACAAAGGCGACACCATCAACGGCGCTTTCAAAGCACAGGGCGTTCAACTGACCGCTAAACTGGGCTACCCAATCACTGACGATCTGGACGTGTACACCCGTCTGGGCGGCATGGTATGGCGTGCAGACTCCAGCAACAACATCTCTGGTGACAACCATGACACCGGTGTTTCCCCAGTATTCGCTGGTGGCGTTGAGTGGGCTATGACCCGTGACATCGCTACCCGTCTGGAATACCAGTGGGTTAACAACATCGGCGACGGCAACACCGTTGGTGTTCGTCCAGACAACGGCATGCTGAGCGTAGGTGTTTCCTACCGTTTCGGCCAGCAGGAAGAAGCAGCACCAGTTGTTGCTCCAGCGCCGGCTCCAGCTCCAGAAGTACAGACCAAGCACTTCACTCTGAAGTCTGACGTTCTGTTCAACTTCAACAAAGCGACTCTGAAACCAGAAGGCCAGCAGGCACTGGATCAGCTGTATACCCAGCTGAGCAACCTGGATCCTAAAGACGGTTCCGTAGTGGTTCTGGGCTTCACCGACCGTATCGGTTCTGACGCTTACAACCAGAAACTGTCTGAGAAACGTGCTCAGTCTGTTGTTGATTACCTGATCTCTAAAGGTATCCCAGCTAACAAGATCTCCCCACGTGGTATGGGCGAATCTAACCCAGTTACTGGCAACACCTGTGACAACGTGAAAGCTCGCGCTGCACTGATCGACTGCCTGGCTCCAGATCGTCGCGTAGAGATCGAAGTTAAAGGCATCAAAGACGTTGTAACTCAGCCAGCGGCATAAGTTATCGTCTTATAAAAAAACCCCGCAATGCGGGGTTTTTTATTGTCTGAAGAAAAGTAAACAAATCTACTTTTTACCCAACAGCGCCTGAAGGTCGTTCTTCAGTGTCGACATCTGGTTGGCGTATTTCTCTTTATGTTCTGCATCCTCAATCAGCTGCACGATGGTTTCCGACAGCGTTTTGCCCCGTCGTTGTGCCAGCCCGGCCAGTCGCTGCCAGACAACAAATTCCAGGTCGATTGATTTTTTGCGAGTGTGCTGATGCTCAGCATTAAAATGCCGTTTGCGTCGCGCACGGATAGTTTGCTTCATCCGGTTTAACAGTGCAGGATTGATGTGTTTCTCAATCCAGCCGTTAACCTGTACCGGTTCATTTTCGAGGGTCAGCAAAATATCCACGGCTTCTTGCGCAGCGCTGGCTTCGACGTAGCAGGTGATCAGCTCCCCTTCACGGTGCTTTTTGACCAGGTACTTCCATTTCCAGCCGCTTTCGAGATTTTCCAGTTGTTGATATTTCATTGCGATCTCAGTGTTACCACGTAACTCTGTTCAGAATATCAGTTTTTTAGCAATCTGCTGAAAAGAAATCATATCCTGTGAGTGAATGCAGCCAATCGCCCTGCCGAAATACCCAATCCTGCTTGGGTACAGCCCCCCGCTTACGGTATACTCCACGCTTTTACATCTGACTAAAAAACATCAACTTTGACCATTACGAAACTTGCATGGCGTGACCTTGTTCCGGATACCGAAAGTTACCAGGAACTGTTTGCACAGCCCGAACTCGCAAAAGAACACGAATTCATCCTTAGCGATACGCAGCCTCGTTTGCATTATGCGCTGGAGCAGGTGTTAAGCCCATGGGCAACCGCGCCCTTCATGCTGCTCAAGGCCCCGGAAGAAGCGGAGTACCTGACGCTGCTCGGAGATGCCGTGCGCCAGCTGAAGCCGGAAGCGAACGCAGTTTTTGGCGGCCAGTATCGTATTACAGGACATGATGTCACTTTCGAACCGGCGGCGCAGGCCGATGGCCGTTTTGCCGTTAAAGGCGAAGTGATTACCGCTAACTGGGTCGAGGCGGAACAGCTCTTTGGTTGTCTGCGCCAGTTTAACGGCGAGCTTTCGCTGCAGCCGGGGCTGGTACATCGCGCAAATGGCGGTGTTCTCATCATCTCACTGCGTACCCTGCTCTCGCAGCCGCTGCTGTGGATGCGTCTGAAAACCATCGTCCACCAGCAGCGTTTCGACTGGGTGGGCTACGATGAGTCTCGTCCTCTGCCTGTCTCCGTTCCGTCTATGCCGCTGTCGCTGACCGTCGTGCTGACGGGCGACCGCGAATCGCTGGCGGACTTCCAGGAAATGGAGCCGGAACTCGCTGAGCAGGCGGTGTATAGCGAATACGAAGACAACATCCAGATTGCTGACGCCGACGATATGGCGCAGTGGTGCCAGTGGGTGATGGCCGTTGCTGAACGTTTTGCGCTACCAACCCCTGCGGCTGACGCGTGGCCGGGCTTAATCCGCGAAGCCGTGCGCTACACCGGTGACCAGGAAACGCTGCCGCTTTGCCCGCTCTGGATCGGTAAACAGCTGCGTGAAGTGGGCGTGATCAGCGGTGACGGAGCGTTCACCGGCGAACAGCTCACTCAGATGCTGGCTCAGCGTGAGTGGCGAGAAGGCTATCTTGCCGACCGTATGCAGGATGAAATTCTGCTGGAACAAATTCTGGTAGAGACCGAAGGCGAACGCGTCGGGCAGATCAACGCCCTGTCGGTGATTGAATTTCCCGGCCATCCGCGCGCATTCGGGGAACCGTCCCGTATCAGCTGCGTTGTGCACATTGGCGATGGCGAGTTCACCGATATCGAACGGAAAGCCGAGCTGGGCGGCAACATTCACGCGAAAGGCATGATGATCATGCAGGCGTTTTTGATGTCAGAGCTGCAGCTTGAGCAACAGATCCCCTTCTCCGCCTCGCTGACGTTTGAGCAGTCCTACAGCGAAGTGGATGGCGATAGCGCCTCTATGGCCGAGCTGTGCGCCTTAATCAGCGCCCTGGCGGAAGTGCCCATCAATCAGAACATCGCGATCACCGGTTCGGTGGACCAGTTCGGTCGTGCCCAGCCAGTGGGAGGCCTCAACGAAAAAATTGAAGGCTTCTTCTCCATCTGTCAGCAGCGTGGTTTAAACGGCAAACAGGGTGTGATTATTCCTGCTCCCAACGCACGCCATTTGAGCCTCAGTCAGGATATTCTGGATGCAGTTGAGCAAGAGCAATTCGCCATCTGGGCCATCGAAGGGATTGAGGATGCGCTACCCTTACTGACAAATCTGGTTTGGGATGGCGAAGGGCAAACAACCCTGATGCAGACTATCCAGGAGCGCATTGCTCAGGCGACACAGCAGGATGCTCGTCATCGTTATCCATGGCCGTTACGCTGGTTGGGCTGGTTTAGTTCGAACTGATCGGACTTGTTCAGCGTACACGTGTTAGCTATCCTGCGTCCTTCACTAAAATAAGGCTTACTGAGAACATGGTAGATAAACGCGAATCCTATACAAAAGAAGATCTTCTTGCCTCTGGTCGCGGTGAACTGTTTGGCGCAAAAGGCCCACAGTTACCGGCCCCAAGCATGCTGATGATGGACCGTGTCGTGAAAATGACCGAAACCGGCGGTAACTTCGATAAGGGTTACGTAGAAGCAGAACTCGATATCAACCCGGACCTGTGGTTCTTCGGTTGCCACTTTATTGGCGATCCGGTAATGCCTGGCTGCCTGGGCCTCGATGCAATGTGGCAGCTGGTTGGCTTCTATCTGGGCTGGCTGGGTGGCGAAGGTAAAGGCCGCGCGCTGGGCGTGGGCGAAGTAAAATTCACTGGCCAGGTTCTGCCTACGGCGAAGAAAGTGACCTATCGTATTCACTTCAAGCGCATCGTTAACCGCCGCCTGATTATGGGCCTGGCTGATGGTGAAGTGCTGGTCGACGGTCGTCTGATCTATAGCGCAAGCGACCTGAAAGTTGGCCTGTTCCAGGACACTTCAGCTTTCTGATCGTGCTTTTGGCACCCCCAGAAAGGCGAAACCTCCGCATTGCGGAGGTTTCTTTTTTAAAAGAGACGTTATCAGGCTATGAGTGCCCTGTCGCCGATGGCTTCTCGCCAGCCTCCAAGCCATTGTGACCTTTGATTTATCGTCTGATAAGGACACATTTCTTTAGAACGTCCAGCGATGCCGGCCTGATAACCACGTTGATGAGCCCGTTCCAGGCGATCTCGTTTCTGTCTCTTCATGCCTCGTTTCCCTCATTCTTTTGTCTGGTGGAAAGAAAACAGTGTCTGCACTATCTGCACAGGCACAGATAACGAATACCCCGAATTAGTCGCATCGTCAATGTTCAAAATTCATACGGGTGTCATATTTGTGAGCTAGCCAGAAGTTCATTTGTACAAAAATTGTGACGTGGCACAAGTAACAATCTGAAGTGAAAACGAAAAAAAACCGCAATCAGCAACAGGCCAACTGCGGTTTTTGATGATGAATTTTACTTATGGCAGCCGGGAAATTTCCCTGGCGATGCTGGCCGACTCCTGTGCCCAACCCTGAGCCAGAACTTTCACCATTTCGTCATAGCCATCTTTCTGCTGCTTCAGCTCCAGATGGAAAGGACGCTTAATCAGCTGCCCCTGATGGTTCAGCAACCACTCCCCGCTAATCACCACCGCACCGTCATAACGGCCGTGGAAGCCCGTGACCGTGACGTTAAGCGTATCCTGGTCGTTACCCAGCGGCTGCGACGCGACAACCCAGCCCGGAAGCTGACTGCCCAGATTGGCCACCAGCGTGTTGCGCAGCTGCTGATCCAACGGGCTGGCCCACAGGTTGTTCGTCGCGATCACGTATTTAACGTCGCTGGTCTGATAGACCACGCCATTCCCTGCCAGATAATCCGGCACGGCAACCTGCTCAACCCACAGCTGGCGGTTTCCCTGGCTGGCCGTGCTTTGTCCACCGCTGTGGGTAGCCACAGGCAGCTGATAGTAGCTTTTATTATCTACCCCTGAACTGCACGCCGTTAACAGCAGAGCGCCAACCATTAATAGCCACTTTTTCATTGTTTTGCCCTCTTCGGCTCAGGATCCTTTTTATCTTTCGCTTCGAACACCAGCGCATTGCTCTTCTCGTTGAGCGTTTTCAGCACCGGCTGCAGTTCACGCAAGACCTGATCAAGACGCTGCATATCTGCCACCATCTTGTTGTAGGCCGCTGAACCCGGCTGGAAGCCCTGCATACTGCGGTTCAGCTCACGCAGCGTTTTCTGCATATCCTGCGGCAGCTGCTGCATGCTCTGACTCGCCGTGATCTTGTTGATGTTATCCAGCGTGGTTTGCAGGCGACGCATCGTTGCCTGGCTTTCACTAAGAGAGTTCGTCGCCGCTTCAATCATCGGATTCAGTGGCAGATTGTTGATCTTATCCAGCGTTTCCATCAGACGCTGCTGGATCTGAGCCAGACCGCTACTCACCGTTGGGATGATCTTGTAGCCACCGAATTCACGGATACCGGTAATCGGCGGTGCTTTCGGGTAGAAGTCCATATCCACATACAGCGCACCGGTTACCAGGTTGCCGGTTTTCAGCGACCCGCGTAAACCGCGTTCCATCAGTTGGGTGATATGGGTAGCGATATCCTGATTTTCACCAATCTGGTTAAGCAGACGCTCTGGTTCAATGCGAATCAGTACCGGAATGCGGTAATCATCGTCCAGCACCTGCTGAAGGCCCGGAACGAAGAACGGCACTTGCCCAACCGTACCGAGACGAATGCCGCGGAACTCAACAGGCGCCCCCGGCTGCAGGCCGCGAACGGAGTCTTTGAAGAACATCAGGAAGTCAACGTGATCGGTATAGAGCGCATCCTGAATGCTTTTTTGATCGTCAAAGAGACGGAAAGCGGTGTTCTCTGCAACCGGCTGGCCCAAATCCAGCCCTTCCGGCACGTCAAAACTCACGCCACCGCCAAACAGCGTGGTCAGCGAACCCATTTCAACGCGCATACCTGCCGAGGTCAGATCCACGGCGATCCCGCTGTCTTTCCAGAAACGGACGTTGCTGGTGACCAGGCGATCGTTTGGCGCATTAATGAAGAGCTGATAGCTGATCGCGCGTTTCTGCGGATCAAACGTGCTTTTCTCAACCGACCCGACGCGGTAACCGCGGAACAGGACCGGGTCACCCGCCGTGAGCTGACCTGCTTTTTTGCTGTCGAGGATCACGCGGATGCCTTTGGCATCAGGCGGTGCAAGCGGCGGTGAATCCAGAAGCTGGTATTGGGCTGGCTGGTTACCCTTAGCACCCGGCTGCAGTTCGATATAGGCCCCGGAGAGCAGCGTCCCTAAGCCGCTGATCCCTTCACGTCCCACCTGCGGCTTAACGACCCAGAAAACAGAATCGCCATGCAGCAGTTTTTCCATGCCGGCATTAAGGCGCGCCTTAATCTCCACATGGGTTAAATCGTCGGTCAGGGTTGCACTTTCGACCACGCCCACGTCCACGCTACGGCTTTTGATGGTCGTTTTACCGCCCTCAATCCCCTCGGCATTGGTGGTTATCAGCGTGACTTCGGGTCCCTGATGGCTGTAATGATAAAACAGGATCCATGCACCGATCAGCGCGGTCACGATGGGGAAAATCCACACCGGCGACCAGTTTTTGACCTTCTGCACTTTCGCCTCTCCACTCTTATTTTCCATGCTCTTACTCTTCCTCATGGCTTGATTCAGGCTCACGATCCCACGATAAACGAGGGTCGAAGGTCATGGCCGCAAACATGGTCATAATCACGACCAGTGCAAACATTAAAGCCCCCATCGCGGGATAAATATTCATCAAACCGCCCATCCGCACCAGTGCAGAGAGAACGGCGATGACAAACACGTCAATCATTGACCAGCGTCCGACAAACTCGACCACTTCATAAATCAGGTGCATGCGTTCGCTGTCGCGTTTTCCATGACCCTTCGCATCCCAACAGAGCCAGGCGATGGCGATCATTTTTAAGGTTGGCACCATAATACTGGCGATAAAGATCACGCCGGCGACGGGATAGGAACCTTCGCCCCACAGCAGGATCACCCCGGCGAGGATCGTCGAGGGCATTTTATCGCCGAGCAAATCGGTGATCATGATCGGTAGAATATTGGCAGGCAGATACAGCATGATGGACGTGACCAGCAGGGCCATCGTCCACTGAAGGCTATTTTTACGGCGTACGTGACCTTTCGTTTCGCAGCGCGGACAAACGTCGAGATCGGCGGGCAGCACGGCGGTACAGCATGGGCAGGAACGCAGCCCCTGGCGAATGCCGGGCACGCCGACTTTTACCGTCTGCGCAAGCGTCGGTGCCGGGGCGATATCATCCCACGCCCAGCGCCTGTCCACGCACTGGAAGGCACGCAACTGCAGGACACAGTACAGGCACCACGGAACAAAGCTGCTGCCGATCCCCACATCGCCGTACGCCATGAGCTTCACGAAACTGACCAGAATGCCCGCCAGAAAAATTTCGGCCATACCCCAGCTTTTGAGCTGAAACAGGATACGCGCGAGCCGGATTTTCAATGATGAGGGCATCCTGACGCGGTTGACCAGTAAAAGGATAACGACCAGGCAAAAAGCCGGGACTATCTGGACAAACAGGAGAAAAAAGGTGCCGAGGCTGGCGTAATCTTCCGAGAACATCACGCCCGGGATTTCAAGCAAATCCACCTGGCTGGTTATCCCCCCCACCTTCATATAGATGAAGGGGAAGAGATTGGAGAGCAGCAGCATGAACAATGCTGCAAGAGCGTAAGCAGTGGGACGCTGCCGCGGCGCGTCCCACTCGGTTGTCAACGTTGCGCCGCAACGTGGACACAGGGCTTTATGTCCGTGACCAAGCTCTGGCAACGCCACGAGCATATCGCATTGCGAGCATAAAATATGCCTGTCGGCATGGTGCTGGTCACACATATGTTATCCCTGTTTATGCGCCGTTCTTCAGAGACTCAAGGTACTCCCAGCGCTCAAATGCTTCTTCCAGGGCTTTTTCAGCCTCGGACAGTTCAGCCAGTACTTTCTGAGTATAGTCATGCGATTGGGTAAAGAATGACGCATCAGCAACCTGTTTTTGCAGATCCTCAAGCGCGGCCTCCAGCTCTTCAAGACGCTGCGGTAGCCCCTCCAGTTCGCGCTGCAGGTTATAGCTTAGTTTAGCCGAGGTTTTCTTGACAGTTTCTGCTTTTGTTACAGTAGGTTCTGAACTTATTTTGGACTTTGACTGTTTCTGCGCCAGAGACTGCGATTGCTGCCCTTTTGCATCGTGATAACCGCCTACGTATTGTCCAATTCGCCCTTCACCTTCGAAGATCCAGCACTCGGTTACGGTGTTATCCACAAACTGACGATCGTGGCTAACCAGCATCACGGTCCCCTGATAACCGTCAATCAGTTCTTCGAGTAATTCCAGCGTTTCGACATCCAGGTCGTTCGTTGGTTCATCGAGAATCAACAGGTTACTTGGTTTCAGGAACAGACGCGCCAGCAGCAGACGATTACGCTCTCCGCCAGATAACGCACGGACTGGGGTCATCGCACGTTTCGGATGGAACAGGAAGTCCTGCAAATAGCCCAGCACGTGGCGCGGTTTGCCGTTTACCATTACCTCTTGCTTGCCTTCGGCGAGGTTATCCATCACCGTGCGGTCCGGATCCAGCTCCGCGCGGTGCTGGTCGAAGTAGGCCACTTCCAGCTTAGTTCCACAGTGAATGCGGCCGCTGTCGGCCTGCAGCTGGCCCAGCATCAGCTTCAGCAGCGTGGTTTTACCGCAGCCGTTCGGGCCGATAAGCGCAATTTTGTCGCCGCGCTGAACCTGGGCGGAGAAATCCTTCACCAGCACTTTGCCATCAACCTGATAGTTGACGTTTTCCATTTCGAAGACAATCTTGCCGGAACGGGACGCTTCTTCCACCTGCATTTTGGCGCTGCCCATCACTTCACGGCGTTCGCTGCGCTCACGGCGCATTGCCTTCAGAGCGCGCACGCGACCTTCGTTACGAGTACGGCGGGCCTTGATGCCCTGGCGGATCCACACCTCTTCCTGCGCCAGCTTGCGGTCGAACTCCGCATTCTGCAGCTCTTCCACGCGCAGGTTTTCTTCTTTCTCCAGCAGATAGGTGTCGTAATCGCCAGGATAGGTGACCAGCTTGCCGCGGTCGAGATCGACAATACGCGTCGCCATGTTGCGAATAAACGAACGGTCGTGCGAGATAAAGATGATGGTGCCGCTGAAGGTTTTCAGGAAGCCTTCCAGCCAGTCAATCGCTTCGATATCAAGGTGGTTCGTCGGTTCGTCCAGCAGCAGCACCTTCGGCCCGCTGACCAGCGCGCGGCCCAGAGCCGCTTTACGCAGCCAGCCGCCGGAGAGCGCCGACAGCTCCATGTCCGCTTCCAGACCAAGCTGGGCCAAAACCTCGTTAATGCGGTTTTCAAGCTGCCACAGACCGTGGTGATCGAGCATCTCCTGCACTTTCGCCAGTTCGTTGAGGTTCTTGTCGCTCGGGTCGGTCATCACCAGATGCGAAATCTCGTGATAGCGCTTCAGGTATTCGGCCTGCTCAGAGATCCCTTCCGCCACGAAATCGTAAACGCTGCCGGTCACGTGACGCGGCGGATCCTGCTGGAGGCGGGAGACGATCAGATCCTGCTCGTAAACGATGCGGCCGTCATCCAGCCCCTGTTCGCGGTTGAGGATTTTCATCAGCGTGGATTTACCCGCGCCGTTACGGCCCACCAGACAGACGCGCTCGTTATCTTCGATATGCAGCTCTGCATTATCGAGAAGCGGCGAGTCGCTGAAGGAAAGCCACGCGCCGTGCATACTAATTAAAGACATTTATATTTCCTTTCAGGCCGCGGTAATCAACCAGCAGTTATGAATTTGACGGTTACGGGCAAAGTCCTGAGACAGCGTTTTTTGGCTGATTTCTTGTGCTTTCAGTCCCAGGGCTGCTAAACCGTCATGATCCATACGGAAGCCGCGTTTATTGTTCGAGAACATAATGGTGCCACCTTTGCGCAGCAGGCGCTTCAGGTCGGTCATCAGGCGCAGGTGATCGCGTTGAACGTCAAAGCTATCCTCCATACGCTTGGAGTTAGAGAAGGTCGGCGGATCGATAAAGATCAGGTCGAACTGCTCGTCGGTATCGCGCAGCCAGCCCAGCACGTCTGCCTGCATCAGGCGATGCTGACGTCCTGTCAGACCGTTGAGACGCAGGTTGCGCTCGGCCCACTCCAGATAGGTGCGGGACATATCCACCGTAGTGGTGCTGCGCGCGCCGCCGAGACCGGCGTGCACGCTGGCGCTCCCGGTATAGGAGAACAGGTTGAGGAAATCTTTCCCCTTGCTCATCTGACCCAGCATGCGACGGGCGATACGGTGGTCGAGGAACAGGCCGGTATCCAGATAGTCGGTCAGGTTCACCCACAGGCGGGCGTTGTATTCGCCCACTTCGATGAAGTCGCCCTTCTCGCCCATCTTCTGGTACTGATTTTTCCCTTTCTGACGCTCGCGGGTTTTCAGCACCAGCTTGTTTGGCGCAATGCCGAGCACGGCGATGGTGGCCGCGATAACGTCCAGCATACGCTGACGCGCTTTTTGCGCATCAATGGTTTTCGGTGGCGCATATTCCTGAATCACCACCCAGTCCGCGTAGCGGTCGACCGCCACGTTGTACTCCGGCAGATCGGCGTCGTACAGGCGGTAGCATTCAATCCCTTCCTGCTTCGCCCACTTCTCGTATTTTTTCAGGTTCTTGCGCAGGCGATTGGCGTAATCTTCCGCCACGCCAGATGGCTTACTGTCCGCCGCCTTCTCCGCCAGATGGTAGTTTTTCTGCACGCAGTCCAGCGGGCCGTTTTTCGCCTTAAACTGGCGATCGGCACGCAGCTGCAGGCAGCTCAGCAGCTCCGGCGAGGCGCTAAACAGCGACAGGTTCCAGCCGCCGAAGTAGTCCTTCATATTGCGCCCCAGCAGGCTATGCAGGGCAATCAGCGCCGGTTCGCTGTCCAGACGCTCGCCGTATGGCGGGTTGCTGATAACCGTACCGTACGGGCCTTTCGGCAGCGGGTTGGTGAGGTTCGCTACGTCTTTCACCTCGAAGGTGACAAGCTCGCCGATACCGGCGCGACGGGCGTTGCTGCGCGCGCGTTCGATTACGCGCGGGTCGCTGTCCGAACCGTAGAAGTGGGAGGTATATTCCGCCAGCCCCTTACGCGCGCGGGTCTGCGCGTCGTCTTTGACCTCTTTCCAGAGCGCTTCGTCGTGCTGCGCCCAGCCTTTAAAACCCCAGTGGCCGCGATGCAGCCCCGGCGCGCGGTCGGTTGCCAACATGGCCGCTTCAATCAGCAACGTACCGGAACCACACATCGGATCGAGCAGCGGCGTGCCCGGCTGCCAGCCGGAGCGCATCACAATGGCGGCGGCCAGCGTTTCTTTAATTGGCGCCATACCTGTACGATCGCGGTAGCCACGCAGGTGAAGGCCCGCGCCGCTCAGATCGAGAGAAATACTCGCCGTGTCACCGTTGAGCCAGACGTTAATACGCAGATCCGGATTTTCGCGATCGACGTTCGGACGTTCCTTATTTTTACGCGTAAAGCAGTCCACAATGGCGTCTTTGACGCGCAGGGCACCGTACTGGCTGTTGCGGATCTCATCGTTCACGCCGTTGAAATGCACCGCAAAGGTGGCGTTGGGCGTGAAGATCTCTGTCCAGTCGATCATCTGTACGCCGGTATAGAGGTCCAGGTCGCTATAGACCTTGCACTCCTTCATCGGCAGCATGATGCGCGACGCCAGACGGCTCCACATCAGGCTCTGGTAAATAAGCCGCGTGTCGCCCTCAAAATGGACACCACCCTGAACCACCTGGCACTCTTGCGCGCCCAGGCTTTCCAGTTCAGTTTTTAACAGCTCTTCCAGCCCACGGGCCGTACTGGCAAACAGAGAATTCATATCGTCACTTTTACTCTTAGAAAATTGTCGCGCATTATAGCTAATATGGCGTGTATGTCATAAAGTTGAAGGCTTATTTTCATTTGTGGGAGTGTGCAGTGGCGACGTTATCCAGGCTTTTTATTCATCCGGTGAAATCCATGCGCGGCATCGGCGTGTCTCACGCGCTGGCCGACATGAGCGGATTCGCCTTCGATCGTATTTTTATGGTCACCGAGCCTGACGGCACGTTCATTACCGCACGCCAGTTCCCGCAGATGGTTCGCTTTACCCCTTCCCCGCTTCATGACGGTTTGCACCTTACCGCGCCGGACGGTTCCAGCGCGGTCATTCGCTTTGCTGATTTTGCGCCTGTCGATGCGCCAACGGAAGTGTGGGGTAACCATTTTACCGCGCGCATCGCCCCGGATGAGATTAACCGCTGGCTGAGCGGTTTCTTTTCCCGCGACGTGCAGCTGCGCTGGGTAGGTCCTGAACCGACGCGTCGCGTGAAGCGCCATGACGCAGTTCCCCTCTCCTTCGCCGATGGTTTTCCGTTCCTGCTGACTAACGAAGCCTCGCTGCGTGATTTACAAGGCCGCTGCAAAGCCAGCGTTCAGATGGAACAGTTCCGTCCTAACCTGGTGGTCACGGGCGCCGACGCCTGGGAAGAAGACACCTGGAAAGTGATCCGCATCGGCAGCGTCATCTTTGATGTCGTAAAACCCTGCAGCCGCTGCATTTTCACCACGGTGAGCCCCGAAAAAGGGCTGAAGCACCCTTCTGGTGAACCGCTGAAGACGCTGCAGTCGTTCCGCACAGCGCAGGACAACGGCGATGTGGATTTCGGCCAGAACCTGATCCCGCGCTCCAGCGGCGCGATCCGCGTCGGCGATGAGGTCGAAATTCTTGCCCGTGGGCCTGCAAGGGTGTACGGCTCGGGTCAGGAAGAAGAAATGGTCGACGTTGTGACGAATGTCGCCTCTGCGGTAGATATTCACTGGCAGGGCAACGTCATCCGTGGCAACAACCAGCAGGTATTACTTGAGCAACTGGAGCAGGCAGGAATTCGCGTACCCTATTCCTGTCGCGCAGGCATTTGCGGATGCTGTCGCATCAAGCTGGTGGATGGAGAGGTCAGTGCGCTGAAAAAATCGGCAATTGGAAATGACGGCACAATTCTGTGCTGTAGCTGCATACCGAAAACGTCCGTACAACTGGAAGCTTAAACCGCCTGTTCGAGGCTGAAGGCATCCACGCGCAGCTGTGGCTTCAGCCGGTCATTCATCACTTTAATGGCATCGCCAAGCTGCATCGTCCGCCCGGCAATGGTTACGCCGGGCTGCGCCAGCAGGCAGAGCGCAGCATTTTCGCCTGGCTCAACCACCAGCAGGCTCACCTCTTCTGCGGTATCGCTCAGATTGACGCTGGCCGCGTCACCCGTTGCCGGGGTCCAGTTCATGCCGTGCGGCAGGAAATGCCAGCTTTTTGGCATTTGCGGTTTCAGGAAGCGGATAGCCACCAGCGCATTTAATACCAGCTCGGCACGCTGCTCTTTAGAGAGCACCAGATCGCGACATTTTTCTTCAAAGGAGAAATAAAGCGCCGCATCGTCAACGCAAAAGCCCGACGGGGAAAACGCGTCCGGGGTTAACATTCGGCGGGCAAAACGAGAACGAAACAACATGCCATTGGCTAAATCGAGCATCATTCGGTCATGCTCGTCGCAAAAATACCAGCGCCAGTTATCGTCAGGTTTAATTCGCATGTGTCTCTCCCGTCCCCAAACGTCCTGTACTAAAAATGTCCTGTTTGCCGCCTCGTTTATAACACCATTAATAAAAGACTATAATGACTAAATAAGCAACAGTGACGGAATATAAAACAACCAGGGCTGGAAATAAAGCCCTGGTTGTCTGATTAAGAGAAAAGATTAGATATGAGTAACGATTTCTTTAATCAGCGGCGGTCCTTTAAAAATAAAGCCGGAATAGATTTGCACCAGTGACGCACCTGCCGCCATCTTCTCGCGCGCAGCAATCACCGAGTCAATACCGCCGACGCCAATAATCGGCAGACGTCCTTTTAATTCCGCAGACAGGGCGCGAATAATTTCGGTGCTTTTTAATTGCACCGGACGTCCACTTAACCCACCCGCTTCGTCACAGTTTTTCATTCCCTGCACGAGGGAACGATCGAGGGTAGTATTGGTCGCAATAACACCATCAATATTATGGCGAACCAAACTGTCGGCAACCTGGATCAATTCTTCGGGAGAAAGATCCGGGGCGATCTTAACCGCGACCGGAACATATTTATGGTGGATCGACTGAAGTTCATTTTGTTTATTTTTAATGGCACTCAGAAGATCGTCCAGCGCTTCGCCATATTGTAAAGAGCGCAGACCCGGGGTATTGGGTGAAGAAATATTCACCGCAATATAACCGGCATAGGCGTAGACTTTTTCCATACAAATCAGATAGTCATCTTTACCCTGCTCTACCGGCGTGTCTTTATTTTTGCCGATATTGATGCCTAATATCCCGTCAAAATGGGCTTTTTTTACGTTCTCAACCAGGTGATCAACACCGAGGTTATTAAAGCCCATGCGGTTGATCAGCCCTTCGGCTTCAACCAGGCGGAACAGGCGCGGCTTGTCATTTCCCGGCTGCGGGCGCGGCGTGACGGTACCGATTTCAATGGAGCCAAAGCCCATCGCGCCCAGGGCATCAATGCACTCGCCATTTTTGTCCAGACCGGCCGCCAGACCCAGCGGATTTTTAAAGGTCAGACCCATGCACTGCACAGGTTTTACCGGCACATTCTGACGCACCAGCGCGGCCAGCGGCGTTCCGGTAATACGACGTAATTGCTGGAATGTAAATTCATGAGCGCGCTCAGGGTCGAGCTGGAAAAGGGCTTTACGAACGAAGGGGTAGTACATGAACTCTCCTGGATTCCCGGTGTGCAAACCGGGAGGGGATTATGGGCGATCCACGCGCGAAAGGGAATTGACCTGCGGCAAAAAATCAGCGCAAAACGCAATCGTTTACCTCCCAGTTTATTTCTTATGCACTTTTTCGCATTTTAATTGCAGATAAATCATTTAGTGGAATAACCGCGCGGTGTCACACTCCTGAAAATTGTTATGAATGTTAGATAAAAGAAAACAATTGGTTATAAGGAGGAAGTATGCGCGTCATTACCCTGGCCGGAAGTCCACGATTCCCCTCGCGCTCCAGCGCCCTGCTGGAATATGCCCGCGAAAAACTCAATGCCCTGGATGTGGAAGTGTGCCACTGGAACCTGCATAACTTCGAACCTGAAGATCTGCTCTATGCCCGTTTCGACAGCCCTGCGCTGAAAACGCTCATCGAGCAGCTTAACGGCGCTGACGGATTAATTGTGGCAACGCCTATTTATAAAGCCTCTTTTTCCGGGGCGCTGAAAACCCTGCTCGATCTGCTTCCAGAACGCGCCCTGGACGGCAAAGTTGTGCTGCCGCTGGCAACGGGCGGTACGGTTGCCCATTTACTGGCCGTGGATTATGCCCTGAAGCCGGTGCTGAACGCGCTGAAAGCGCAGGAGATCCTCCACGGCGTTTTCGCGGATGACTCCCAGGTTATCGATTATCAACATAAACCTCATTTTACGCCGAACCTGCAAACCCGCCTCGATAACGCCCTGGAAACCTTCTGGCATGCCCTGCACCGCAGGGATATCCAGGCCCCGGCGTTTGGTCAGCCTCAAGGAGTCGCACATGTTTAAAACCTTAACCCGCATCGGACTGGCCGGTCTGATGGCGCTTACCTCGCTGGCCCATGCCGCAGAAACGGCTCCGGAAAGCTTACGTATCGGCTATCAGAAAGGCAGCGTCAGCATGGTGCTGGCGAAAAGCCACCAGCTGCTGGAAAAACGCTTCCCGGAGACCAAATTCTCGTGGGTGGAGTTTCCGGCTGGCCCGCAGATGCTGGAGGCCCTGAACGTCGGCAGTATCGATCTCGGCAGCACGGGCGATATTCCGCCGATATTCGCCCAGGCGGCGGGAGCGGACCTCGTCTATGTGGGCGTTGAGCCGCCCAAACCGAAGGCCGAAGTGATTCTGGTGCCTGAAAACAGCGACATTAAAAGCGTCGCCGACCTCAAAGGGCATAAAGTGGCTTTCCAGAAAGGTTCCAGCTCACACAACCTGCTGCTGCGCGCCCTGCAAGAGGCCGGGCTCAAGTTCACTGACATTCAGCCCGTTTACCTGACGCCTGCCGACGCCCGCGCAGCGTTCCAGCAGAAGAACGTTGATGCCTGGGCCATCTGGGATCCGTACTACTCCGCCGCATTGCTGCAGGGCGGCGTTCGCGTGCTGAAAGACGGTACCACGCTGAAGCAGACCGGTTCGTTCTATCTGGCCGCGCGTCCTTATGCGGAAAAGAACGGCGCATTTATTCAGGCCGTACTGGATACCTTTACCCAGGCCGATGCGCTGACCCAGACCCAGCGTCAGGAGAGCATTGCCCTGCTGGCGAAAACCATGGGCTTACCTGAGCCGGTGATCGCGAGCTATCTCAACCACCGTCCGCCGACCACCATTACGCCCGTGGACGCGCACGTCGCCGCGCTTCAGCAACAAACGGCCGACCTTTTCTATCAAAACCACCTGGTGCCAAAACAGGTCACTATTCGCGAACGCATCTGGCAGCCCGCAGGCAAAGAAGGAGCTAAATCATGAGTCTGAATCTTTTCTGGTTTTTACCTACCCACGGTGATGGACACTATCTTGGTACAGAAGAGGGCTCACGCCCGGTTGACCACGGCTACCTGCAGCAGATTGCGCAGGCGGCGGACCGAATCGGTTTCACCGGGGTGCTGATCCCGACCGGACGTTCATGTGAAGATGCCTGGCTGGTGGCCGCGTCGATGATCCCGGTCACCCAGCGTCTGAAGTTCCTGGTTGCGTTACGCCCGAGCGTAGTCTCCCCCACCGTGGCGGCGCGTCAGGCGGCAACGCTGGACAGGCTGTCCAACGGTCGCGCCCTGTTTAACCTGGTGACGGGTAGCGATCCGCAGGAGCTGGCGGGCGATGGGGTGTTCCTCGACCATACCGAGCGCTATGAAGCCTCCGCCGAGTTCACCCGCGTCTGGCGACGTCTGCTGGAAGGGGAAACCGTCACCTTTGAAGGAAAGCATATTCACGTTCGTGACGCGAAACTCTACTTCCCGCCAGTGCAGCAGCCGCGCCCGCCGCTCTATTTTGGCGGCTCGTCGGATGTGGCCCAGGATCTGGCGGCAGAGCAGGTCGATCTCTATCTGACCTGGGGCGAACCGCCTGAGCTGGTGAAAGAAAAAATTGCCCAGGTTCGTGCGAAAGCGGCCGCCCATGGCCGCAAGGTGCGCTTCGGCATTCGCCTGCACGTGATTGTGCGCGAGACCAATGAAGAAGCCTGGCAGGCGGCGGACCGCCTGATTTCCCACCTGGACGATGAGACCATTGCCAGGGCGCAGGCCGCGTTTGCGAAAACCGACTCCGTCGGACAGCACCGAATGGCGTCCCTGCACAACGGCAAACGCGAGAATCTGGAGATCAGCCCGAACCTGTGGGCGGGCGTCGGCCTGGTGCGCGGCGGTGCGGGCACGGCGCTGGTCGGTGACGGACCGACCGTAGCTGCACGTATCAACGAATACGCTGAGCTGGGCATCGACAGCTTCATTCTCTCCGGTTATCCGCACCTGGAAGAGGCCTACAAGGTAGGCGAACTGTTATTCCCACACCTGGATGTCGCCATCCCGGAAATTCCGCAGCCGCAGCAACTCCAGCTTCAGGGCGAAGCCGTGGCGAACGAATTTATTCCACGAAAAGCCGCGCAGAGCTAAGGAGTGACCATGTCTGCCACCTCACAAAAATGGCTGCTGCGCGCCGCGCCGTGGTTTTTACCCGTCGGCATTGTGGCTCTCTGGCAGCTCGCGTCGTCCACCGGCTGGCTATCGAGCCGCATTCTGCCCTCTCCGGAGGGCGTCGTAGAAGCGTTCTGGTCGCTGAGCGTCAGCGGTGAGCTGTGGCAGCATCTGGCGATCAGCTCCTGGCGCGCCGTGATTGGGTTTTCCATCGGCGGCAGCATCGGTCTGGTTCTGGGCTTGATTAGCGGCCTTTCCCGCTGGGGCGAGCGGCTGCTGGATACCTCCATTCAGATGCTGCGCAACGTGCCGCATCTGGCGCTGATCCCGCTGGTTATCCTGTGGTTTGGTATTGATGAGAGCGCCAAGATCTTCCTCGTGGCGCTGGGCACATTGTTCCCGATCTACATCAACACCTGGCACGGCATCCGCAACATCGATCGCGGTCTGGTGGAGATGGCGCGCAGCTACGGCTTAACGGGTTTTCCTCTCTTTATACACGTGATCCTGCCGGGCGCCCTGCCCTCCATTATGGTCGGGGTGCGTTTTGCGCTCGGCCTGATGTGGCTGACGCTAATTGTGGCGGAGACCATTTCGGCCAACTCAGGCATTGGCTACCTGGCGATGAACGCCCGTGAATTCCTGCAAACGGACGTGGTGGTGGTTGCCATCATTCTGTATGCCCTGCTCGGCAAACTCGCCGACGTTAGCGCCCAGTGGCTGGAGCGCAGCTGGCTGCGCTGGAACCCGGCCTACACCCTTCAGGAGGCGAAAGCATGAATACTGCACGACTGAACCAGGGAACACCGTTACTGCTGAACGGCGTGACCAAACGCTACGGCGAAAACACCATTCTTAACGGGCTGGATCTGCATATTCCCGCCGGACAATTTGTGGCCGTTGTTGGTCGCAGCGGCGGCGGCAAGAGTACCCTGCTACGCCTTCTGGCCGGACTGGAAGCCCCCAACGGCGGTGACATTCTGGCAGGAACGACGCCGCTTTCGAATATTCAGGACGATACACGCATGATGTTTCAGGATGCACGCCTGCTGCCGTGGAAAACGGTTATCGACAACGTCGGGCTCGGTCTTAGGGGCAGCTGGCGGGATGAAGCCCGCCAGGCGCTGGCCGCCGTTGGTCTGGAAAATCGTGCGGGCGAATGGCCTGCAGCCCTCTCGGGTGGGCAGAAGCAGCGCGTGGCGCTGGCGCGGGCGTTGATTCACCGTCCGGGCCTGCTGTTGCTTGATGAACCGCTCGGCGCGCTCGACGCCCTGACTCGGATCGAAATGCAGGATTTGATAGGATCCCTGTGGCAGGCGCACGGCTTTACGGTACTGCTGGTGACGCATGACGTGAGCGAGGCCGTCGCGATGGCCGATCGTGTGCTGTTAATTGAGGACGGGAAAATAGGTCTGGATCTGACGGTGGATCTTCCGCGGCCTCGTCGCGTGGGCTCGACAAGACTGGCGGAGCTGGAGGCTGAGGTATTGGATCGGGTGATGAAGCGCGGGGGGACGGAGTTAGAGCGAGCCAAGGCTAATGCCTGATGCCCTCACCCCGGCCCTCTCCCACAGGGAGAGGGAGGGTTAACTTTTATTACGCTAAGGCCTTAGCAATCTTCTCGTACAGATCGCCAGACAGGTTTTCCAGCCCTTTCAGCTGCTCAAGCGCGGCACGCATCTTCGCCTGACGCTTCGCATCGTAGCGTTTCAGGCGGATCAGCGGCTCAATCAGGCGCGACGCCACCTGCGGGTTACGGCTGTTCAGCTCGGTCAGCATTTCCACCATGAACTGATAACCGCTGCCGTCTTCGGCGTGGAACGCGGCCGGGTTGCTGCTGGCAAACGCGCCAATGAGAGAACGCACGCGGTTTGGGTTGCTCAGGGTAAAGGAGCGATGCTTCAGCAGACTGCGCACGTTGCTGAGCGCATCGGCCGCCGGGCTGGTCGCCTGCAGGATGAACCACTTGTCCATCACCAGGCCATCCTGATGCCACCTGTCGTCGTACTCCTGCATTAGCGCATCGCGGCACGGCAGTTCAGCGGCAACGCTTGCACCCAGCGCGGCCAGCGCGTCGGTCATGTTATCCGCTTCGTGATACTGCTTGCTTACCAGGGTGTTCGCCAGCTCGGTTTCACCAAACGCCAGATAGCGCAGGCAGGTGTTGCGCAGAGAACGTTTACCAATGTCCGCATGTTCAACGCGATAAGCGTCAAGCTTGTTGGCGTTATAAATAGCCAGGAACTCGTCCGCCAGTTCAGCAGCCAGCGTACGGGTCAGCGCTTCACGCACCGCCACGATCGCGATCGGATCGATAATCTCGAACAACTCCGCGATTTCAGTCGCTGACGGCAGGGTCAGAATTTCAGCAGCCAGCGCCGGGTCAATCTTCTCATCCAGCAGGATCGCTCGGAACGCGTCAGCCACATGGACAGGCAGCGACAGCGGCTGGCCCTG
This sequence comes from Enterobacter dykesii, assembly GCF_008364625.2. Lineage (NCBI taxonomy): Bacteria > Pseudomonadati > Pseudomonadota > Gammaproteobacteria > Enterobacterales > Enterobacteriaceae > Enterobacter > Enterobacter dykesii. The sequence goes on along the minus strand of NZ_CP126604.1, from coordinate 1,518,780 downwards.
CTGATGGCGGTTTACGTTGAGCTTGATATAGGTCGCCAGCAGGCTTTGCGCCGCATCCCAGCGGGAGAAGTCGTTACGCGCGTGACGCATCAGGAACGTCAGCTGCTGATCGCTCCACTTGTATTCCAGCTTCACCGGCGCGGAGAATTCACACAGCAGCGCAGGTACCGGCTGGAAGTAGACGTTATCGAAGATAAAGGTCTGCTCGGCCTGAGTCACGTTCAGCACGTGGTGTACCGGGTGGCCGCCCTTCTGGAGCGGAATGACTTTGCCTTCGTTATCGTACAGCTCAATGCTGAACGGAATATGCAGCGGATATTTCTCTTCCTGCTCCGCCGTCGGCGGCGTGCGCTGGCTGATGGTCAGGGTATACTGCTCGGTTTCCGGATTGTAATCGTCTTTGACGGTGACAACCGGGGTCCCGGCCTGGCTGTACCAGCGGCGGAAGTGAGAGAGATCGACGTTGGACGCATCTTCCATCGCCTGCACAAAATCGTCGCAGGTGGCCGCGCTGCCGTCATGACGCTCGAAGTACAGCTGCATGCCTTTCTGGAAGTTCTCCTCGCCCAGCAGGGTGTGGATCATGCGGATAATTTCAGCGCCCTTCTCGTACACCGTCAGGGTGTAGAAGTTGTTCATCTCGATGACTTTATCCGGGCGGATCGGGTGCGCCATTGGGCTGGCGTCTTCCGCAAACTGCAGGCCACGCATGGTACGCACGTTGTTGATGCGGTTCACCGCGCGTGAACCCAGGTCGGAGCTGAACTCCTGATCGCGGAAGACGGTCAGGCCCTCTTTCAGGCTCAGCTGGAACCAGTCGCGGCAGGTGACGCGGTTGCCGGTCCAGTTGTGGAAATATTCGTGGCCGATAACGCGTTCGATATCAAGGTAGTCTTTGTCCGTTGCGGTATCGGTACGCGCCAGCACGTATTTGGAGTTAAAGACGTTAAGGCCTTTGTTCTCCATTGCGCCCATATTGAAGAAATCGACGGCGACGATCATATAGATGTCGAGATCATATTCGAGGCCAAAGCGCTCTTCGTCCCACTTCATGGAGTTGATGAGGGAGGTCATCGCCCACGGCGCGCGGTCCAGGTTGCCGCGGTCAACAAACAGCTCCAGCGCCACTTCGCGGCCTGAGCGCGTTTTGAAGGTGTCGCGCAGCACGTCGAAGTCCCCCGCCACCAGTGCAAACAGGTAGCACGGTTTCGGGAAGGGATCCTGCCACTGCACCCAGTGACGGCCATTCTCCAGCTCGCCTTCGCCTACGCGGTTGCCGTTGGATAGCAGGAAGGGATACAGGGTTTTATCGGCGATGATTTTGGTGGTGAAGCGCGCCAGGACGTCCGGGCGGTCGAGATACCAGGTTATGTGGCGGAACCCTTCCGCTTCACACTGGGTACACAGCGCCACGCCCGACTGGTAAAGCCCTTCCAGCGCGGTGTTGGCGGCCGGGCTGATTTCATTCACGATGCGCAGCGTAAACTGGTCCGGCAGGTTGTCGATGACCAGCTGGTTGTTTTCTTCTTTATAGTCCGACCAGGCTTCATCATTAATATGCAGGGAGACCAGCGTCAGGTCTTCACCATCCAGACGCAGCGGCACCGCAGTTGCGCTGTGGCGCGTCACCTGGCTTACCGCCGTGACAACGGTTTTAGTGGCATCCAGGTCAAAAGTCAGATCGATTTCGCTAATCAGGTAATCCGGCGCACGGTAGTCGTGGCGGTATTTGGCTTGTGGCTGTTGTGTCATAGAAAACCTTATGCATCGTTTGTCGAGTAACGTTTCAATATATTCCTGTTGCGCAAATCGCGCTATGCAGAATGTTCATCTTTTCAGGGGCAAAACCTTTTTTTGCTACATTTGTATAACACGGGGCACAAAATGCCCTCGACCATAAAACGCGCTTATGTTGTGATCGGGGTTCAATAAATCACTAAACAAGGTATACTCCGGAGTTGTTTATTGTACTAAACGCTCCCGTGAGAGGATGCTACAGCGCACCTATGACTCAATTCGCTTCTCCGGTTCTGCATACGTTGCTGGATACCGACGCGTATAAACTGCATATGCAGCAAGCCGTTTTCCACCATTACTATGACGTTCACGTCGCGGCGGAATTCCGCTGCCGTGGCGACGACTTGCTCGGTATCTACGCAGACGCCATTCGTGAACAGGTCGATGCGATGCAGCATCTGACGCTGCAGGACGACGAATACCAGTGGCTTTCTGGCCTACCTTTCTTCAAAGCGGACTATCTGAACTGGCTGCGCGACTTCCGCTATAAGCCTGAACAGGTCACCGTGACCAACGAGAACGGCAAGCTGGATATTCGTCTTGAAGGTCCGTGGCGGGAAGTGATTATGTGGGAAGTGCCGCTTCTGGCGGTGATCAGTGAACTGGCTCACCGCTACCGTTCGCCGGAAAAAGGCGTCGAGCAGGCGGTCGCCGCGCTGGAAAATAAACTCGCAGCCTTCTCTACGCTGACCGAAGGGCTGGACATGTCCCGCTTCCGCCTGATGGACTTTGGCACGCGTCGCCGTTTCTCGCGTGACGTTCAGGAGGCCATCGTTAAACGTCTGCAGCAGGAGCCGTGGTTCGTGGGCACCAGCAACTACGATCTGGCGCGTCGCCTCAGCCTGACGCCAATGGGCACCCAGGCACACGAGTGGTTCCAGGCGCATCAGCAGATCAGCCCCGATCTGGCTAACAGCCAGCGCGCGGCACTGGCCGCATGGCTTGAGGAGTACCCGAATCAGCTCGGGATTGCCCTCACCGACTGTATTACGATGGATGCTTTCCTGCGCGACTTTGGTCCCGAGTTCGCTGAACGTTACCAGGGATTACGCCACGACTCCGGGGATCCGGTTGAATGGGGCGAGAAAGCCATTGCCCATTACGAAAAACTCGGCATTGACCCGATGAGCAAGGTGCTGGTCTTCTCGGATAATCTCGACCTGGCGAAAGCGGTCGACCTCTATCGCCATTTCAACACCCGGGTGAACCTGAGCTTCGGGATTGGTACCCGTTTGACCTGCGATATCCCTCAGGTGAAACCACTGAATATTGTTATCAAACTGGTGGAATGTAATGGAAAGCCGGTGGCGAAACTCTCTGACAGCCCGGGTAAAACCATCTGCCATGACAAGGCGTTTGTCCGCGCGTTGCGCAAAGCCTTCGATCTTCCCCAGATAAAAAAAGCCAGTTAAGCGCTTAAGGGAGCCTTCATGGCTCCCCTCTTCTTATTTATTTCTCAATTCTTCTCTTTAGACTGCGAAATTTACTTGTCTGATAGCGGATGGCAGGTAACATAGATATCCCCCCATAAGGGTGGACAAGTGTTTATTTTTTCCGACTATTAACAGAGAGAATATTATGAGCGTTGTGCCTGTAGCCGACGTACTCCAGGGCCGTGTCGCCGTTGACCAGGAAGTCACCGTGCGCGGATGGGTGCGTACCCGCCGAGATTCTAAAGCTGGCATCTCCTTCCTCGCCGTCTATGACGGTTCCTGCTTTGATCCTGTACAGGCCGTCATTAATAATTCTCTGCCCAATTACAATGATGACGTTCTGCGCCTGACAACCGGTTGCTCCGTGATTGTTACCGGCGTGGTGGTGGCTTCACCGGGTCAGGGCCAGAGCTTCGAAATTCAGGCTACTGCCATTGAAGTCACCGGCTGGGTTGAAGATCCGGACACCTATCCGATGGCGGCAAAACGTCACAGCATCGAATATCTGCGTGAAGTTGCCCACCTGCGTCCGCGTACCAACCTGATTGGTGCGGTGGCGCGCGTGCGTCATACGCTGGCGCAGGCGCTGCATCGTTTCTTCGATGAGCAGGGTTACTTCTGGGTGTCTACCCCGCTGATCACCGCGTCCGATACGGAAGGTGCCGGTGAGATGTTCCGCGTCTCGACGCTGGATATGGAAAACCTGCCGCGCACGCCTGAAGGTAAAGTGGACTATGACAAAGACTTCTTTGGTAAAGAAGCCTTCCTGACGGTATCTGGCCAGCTCAACGGCGAAACGTATGCCTGTGCGCTGTCTAAGATCTACACCTTTGGCCCAACCTTCCGCGCCGAAAACTCCAACACCAGCCGTCACCTGGCGGAATTCTGGATGCTGGAGCCTGAAGTGGCGTTCGCTGACCTGGACGATGTAGCGGGTCTGGCGGAAGCCATGCTGAAGTATGTGTTCAAAGCGGTGCTGGAAGAACGTCCTGACGACATGAAATTCTTCGCAGAACGCGTAGACAGCGATGCTGTGGCGCGTCTGGAGCGTTTCGTGTCTGCCGACTTTGCGCAGGTAGACTATACCGACGCGGTGGCGATCCTCGAGAAATGTGGTGAGACGTTCGAGAACCCGGTTTACTGGGGCGTTGACCTGGCGTCTGAACACGAACGCTATCTGGCCGAGAAACATTTCAAAGCGCCGGTTGTCGTTAAAAACTACCCGAAAGACATTAAGGCCTTCTATATGCGCCTTAACGAAGACGGTAAAACCGTGGCAGCGATGGACGTTCTGGCGCCGGGCATTGGTGAAATCATCGGTGGCTCTCAGCGTGAAGAACGTCTTGACGTGCTGGACGCGCGTATGGAAGAGATGGGGCTCAACCCAGCTGACTACAGCTGGTACCGCGATCTGCGCCGTTACGGTACCGTACCGCACGCCGGTTTTGGTCTGGGCTTCGAGCGTCTGATTGCCTACGTTACCGGTGTTCAGAACGTACGCGACGTGATTCCGTTCCCACGTACTCCACGTAACGCCAGCTTCTAATCGGTACAAAATTAAAATGGCCAGCATCTGCTGGCCATTATTTTATTCTGCATTGTCAGTTTTCGTCAGCGCAAAGTCAGCATCTTTAAACCTTCACCCCGTCACAACCACTACCTGTTACGTTTTGTTTCCGCGAAACATCCAGCCACAAAAAATAAACCCCATTCTTATTGCGATTATTACACCCTCAGCCGATAGCACAAATTTCAACCTATTTTACAGCCATCCGGAAGGCCTTTCACTGTCATAAGAAAAAACGAGCCGTTTAAGGTCTGTTTATACGAATCGCCTTTATCTCAATTAATCATAAGGAATTCATATATATAGGATAGGGTTTGCTGTTTAATTCGCCAGGTTGGTCTGAAGTTTGAGATGGTTCACAAAGTTCCGAAAAATACACATTTGGTTACACATATTTTCTTTCGGTTACTTAATCTTGAGAATTGTAGCACTTTCAGGCTAGCGAAACGCTTCGCCGAATGGAAAGATGCCTGTCAGATACATAAAGACACCAAACTCTCATCAATAGTTCCGGAAATATTTATTGACAGAATTTATTGACGGCAGTGGCGAGTGTCATAAAAAAACCAATGAGGGTAATAAATAATGATGAAGCGCAATATTCTGGCAGTGGTAATCCCTGCCCTGCTGGTAGCCGGTGCAGCTAACGCTGCAGAAATCTATAACAAGAACGGCAACAAACTGGACTTCTACGGTAAAGTTGTGGGCGAACACGGCTTCACCACTTCTGGCGTACACAAAAACGCTGACTCCTCTTACGGCCAGATCGGCTTCAAAGGCGAAACTCAGATCAACGACCAGCTGACCGGTTACGGTCAGTGGGAATACCGTGCACGCGCCGGTGCAGCTGAAGGTGACCAGACTAACGTAACTCGTCTGGCTTTCGCTGGCTTGAAAATCGCTGACGCGGGTTCTCTGGACTACGGTCGTAACTACGGTATCGTGTATGACGTAGAATCCTACACCGATATGGCTCCGTCCTTCTCTGGCGAAACCTGGGGTGGCGGCTATGTTGATAACTACATGACCAGCCGTTCTACTGGCCTGCTGACCTACCGTAACAACAACTTCTTCGGTCTGGTTGATGGTCTGAACTTTGGCGTTCAATACCAGGGTAAAAACGATCGTAAAAACCTGAATGAAGCAAACGGCGACGGCGTTGGCCTGTCACTGGGTTACGAGTTCGGTGAAGGCTTCGGTCTGATCGGTGCCTACAGCACCGCTAACCGTACGCTTGAGCAGAAAAAAGATGGTAAAGGCGATAAAGCTGAATCCTGGGCTGTTGGCGCGAAATACGACGCGAACAACATCTACCTGGCGACCGTTTATGCAGAGACTCGCAACATGAGCCGCCTGGGTAACAGCGGTGAAAACTATGTTCCGAATGATGATGGTAATGTTTATAACATTGCTAACAAGACCCAGAACTTTGAAGTTATCGCTCAGTACCAGTTCGACTTCGGCCTGCGTCCTTCCGTTTCTTACGTTCAGTCCAAAGGTAAAGACCTGAACGGCATCGGCGACCGTGACCTGGCGAAATACATCACCACTGGTGCGACTTACTACTTCAACAAGAACTTCAACGTGTACGGTGACTACCGCTTCAACCTGCTGGACGACAAAGATGCGTCCACCAGCTGGGTTGGCTCTGACAACCAGGCTACCGTTGGCGTAACCTACCAGTTCTAATCAGTACACCACGTTGTTATATGCTTAATGAACAGGGCTTCGGCCCTGTTTTTTTATGCGTGACAGAAAATAATGGCGACTTTTGAAAAGCCGCACGCTTTTCGTCGCAAACGGTTGGCATTTTGTAAATCTACCGTTAACCTGATAGCGGATTTCACTTCTGTAATCACAATGGAACTTCGTCATGTTTGAGAACATTACCGCCGCTCCTGCCGACCCTATTCTGGGCCTGGCCGATCTGTTTCGTGCCGACGACCGCCCTGGCAAAATCAACCTGGGTATTGGTGTATATAAAGATGAAACCGGCAAAACTCCGGTACTGACCAGCGTTAAGAAAGCTGAGCAGTATCTGCTGGAAAACGAAACCACCAAAAACTACCTCGGTATTGATGGTATCCCTGAGTTTGGTCGCTGCACCCAGGAGCTGCTGTTCGGTAAAGGCAGCGCAATTGTAAGTGACAAACGTGCGCGCACGGCGCAGACCCCTGGCGGTACCGGCGCGCTGCGCGTGGCGGCGGATTTCCTTGCGAAAAACACCTCTGTTAAGCGCGTATGGGTGAGCAACCCAAGCTGGCCGAACCACAAGAGCGTGTTTAACTCTGCGGGTCTGGAGGTGCGTGAATATGCATACTACGACGCGGCAAACCACTCTCTCGACTTTGACGGCCTGCTGGCAAGCCTGAGCGAAGCGCAGGCAGGTGACGTGGTGCTGTTCCACGGCTGCTGCCACAACCCAACCGGTATCGATCCGACGCTTGAGCAGTGGCAACACCTGGCGAAGCTGTCCGTTGAAAAGGGCTGGCTGCCGCTGTTTGACTTTGCCTACCAGGGCTTCGCCCGTGGTCTGGAAGAAGATGCCGAAGGCCTGCGCGCGTTCGCAGCCGTGCATCAGGAGCTGATTGTCGCAAGCTCTTATTCCAAGAACTTCGGTTTGTACAACGAGCGCGTAGGCGCCTGTACGCTGGTTGCGGCTAACGAAGAGACCGTCGATCGTGCGTTCAGCCAGATGAAATCGGTTATCCGCGCTAACTACTCTAACCCACCGGCACACGGTGCGTCTGTTGTGGCCACTATCCTGAGCAACGATGCGCTGCGCGCTATCTGGGAACAAGAGCTGAACGATATGCGTCAGCGTATTCAGCGCATGCGCCTGCTGTTTGTGAACACCCTGGCTGAGAAAGGCGCGGACCGCGACTTCAGCTTTATCATCAAACAGAACGGCATGTTCTCGTTCAGCGGCCTGACCAAAGAGCAGGTTCTGCGTCTGCGTGAAGAGTTCGGCGTTTACGCCGTGGCCTCTGGTCGCGTGAACGTTGCTGGCATGACGCCCGACAACATGGCGCCACTGTGCGAAGCGATTGTCGCCGTACTGTAATTTGCGCCCATAAAAAAGCCTGCGTTATGCAGGCTTTTTTTATTCTGGTTACCAGACAGGCATTTCATCCTGAAGGAACGGGTTATGGAGCCGTTCGTAGCCCAGCGTCGACATCGGACCGTGTCCAGGGATAAACGTGACGTCATCACCCAGCGGCAATAACTTTTGTTTAATTGACTGAATCAACTGCCCGTGATCGCCGCGCGGAAAATCGCTGCGTCCTACGCCACCTTTGAAAATCACATCGCCGGAAATTAGCAGACGGGACTGGTCATCAAAGAAGACGATATGGCCTGGCGTATGCCCAGGACAATGCAACACCTGTAAAGTCACATTCCCTACGTTAACGCGCTCTCCTTCGTTCAGCCAGCGATCGGGCGTCAGGGGCTGACACTCATCAAGGCCAAACATGCGGCTTTGGGCGGGTAACCCCTGCAGCCAGAACTCATCTTCTTTTTCCGGACCGATAATCGGCACACCGTAGTGTTCAGCCAGTTCAGCCGCAGCACCTACATGGTCAAGATGACCATGAGTGAGCAAAACCTGCATCAGCGTGACGCCGCTTGCTGCGACTTCCTGCTTGATTTTCTCAGCGTCACCGCCGGGATCGACAAGCGCGGCCAGTTTAGTCTGTTCGCACCAGATCAATGAACAATTCTGGGAGAACGCGGTAACCGGAATAATACGATAGTTCATACTGCTCCTGTGTTTCGTTATTACCAGTGCCGAACCGGACCGGTATCAATATGCACAAAGTTGCTGCTGGGGTAATATCCTACACCACCTGCGCGCATAGATAACGCGGCTTTGCGAATATTGGCTAACGAAACGCCTTCAATATGGAAATCCATTGCCTGTCCCTTCGTGTGATAGCTTTTTTTCGCTACCCCACGACTGTGGGCGCGCAGTTCATTATTGGTATCAATCGAGCGATAGCCAGATATGAGCTGCACCGGCTTGCTGCTGCCCAGCAGGCCCTGAAGGCGGAAAAGCTGATCAAACAGTCCTGGATCGATGGCTTTTATTTTATTCGCGCGGAAATCACGGAAAAAATGGTTAAGTCTTGCTAATTCATCCTGAATATAGCCTCTGCCATCGAAAAACTCCGCTTTTAGCGACTCACCGGTATGCAGGTTGTTGAGCGTTAAAACTCGCGGACGAGGTGTCGAGAGGGTGGCAAATGCTGGCGTCGGCAGGATGGCCGCTGCGCCAAGCGCAACACCACCTAACGCCAGCAGTTTGCGGCGATTAGCGTCAAATTTGTCCATGATAATCAGGTCTACAGGTAAAAGAAATCGTAATATGCTTAGCGCACGAAGGGCACCTTAACTGGCAAAACCAGGTACGTCAAGGCGCCCAACCCCAGTGAATACGCGGCTTACAGCGATATTGCCCCTTATTCACCCTAACTTACGACAATCATTTTTCCCGAACTGCTTCATTTACCTGATTAATTGTTCCGCTTTTGGCAAAATTTGTGCGCCGGATCGCGCGGTGAGATCATAATTGTAAATATCTGTACGATACTGGGTACGCCCGTCCTCACCCACAAATGCCGTCAGGTAGTAAAGATTGACAGGAATATTGTGGCGAATATTCACGTAACGCGTATCCCCCTGCTTCAGAGCATCCGAGATACGCGTATCGTTCCAGCCCGCATCCTGCAACAGCATATTGGCCAGTTCCGAGGCTTTGTTCACTCGCACGCAACCAGAACTGAGCGCGCGCGTATCTTTCTGGAACAGGTTGTGGTTCGGCGTATCGTGCAGATAGATAGCGTCTGAACTCGGCATATTGAACTTATAACGCCCTAAAGAGTTATGCGCCCCGGGAGCCTGCTGGAAACGAAACGGTAAATTCGACGCCGTGATCGTCGACCAGTCGACCATATAAGGATCGATGGCCTCTTTACTGTTCCATCCACGCATCACCGTGTAGCCATGACGTTCCAGATAACCCGGATCGTTCCAGACCTTCGGCAAAATGTCTTTTCGCGCCAGGGTCGGCGGAACGTTCCACGGTGGGTTAACCACCACGTTATTCAGCGCACTGCTCATCATCGGTGTTTTACGATCCGGACGCCCGACAATCACGCGCGACGCCAGTTTTTCGCTACCGTCCTGATAATAGACCAGGGAATACGCCGGAATGTTAACCATAATTCCGGTAGAGAGCGTTCCCGGCAGCAGACGCAAACGCTGGATATTGAGCGCCAGTACGCCTGCCCGCTGCGCAGGCGATACGTTCAGCCAGTCACGCGTCGTCTGGCCAATGACGCCATCGGCCCCCAGCCCCTGAGCGGTCTGGAACTGTTTAACGGCCGCAACCAGCTCGCGATCGTAAGCCGCAGGTTTGTTGCTCAGGGCAATGCCTTTCTTCTCTTTTACTGGCGCTGACGGGCTGACGGCGACGCTTTGTGGATCATCACCCGGGAGAGCAATCTTTGGCCCGCCATCAAGAAGACCGGAGCGCGTCAGGATCTCGCGCAGAGCAGGCACATCGCTGCTCCACTGCCCCGGACGCAGCGTCGCGGTGCCGCGCATCTGCGGCCATGGGCGCGAGTCGCCCACCAGCGCGAGAAGCGACTGATGCAGAGTGGCATAGTGTGGATGCGCCGGTGCGAGGCTGGCGATAAAGCGCGGCAGTTCGCCATTATCAAGCGCTAGCTGCCACTGGTTAATGACCGACAGCGCCGGCGTCGCCAGCTTGTACGGCTTATCGCTGTACAGCCAGCGGTTGCCGTTGACCGGAATACCCGCCACGAACTGCAGGTAACCCATCATGGCATCTGAAAGCACCACGTCCCGCGCCTGCCCGGTGACGGCAGGATCGGTTAACAGTTCAACCCACTTTGTAAACTGCGGCTGAAACCCGGCAATCGCGACCTCCGCCAGCTGCTGCTGGAAGGCGCGCACGGCATCGCGATTTTCCCACATCGGTTTCATATCGCGGGCGGCATAGAGCAGCGTGAGCTGATTGAGATAGACAGGCGTGTAGCCTGACGGCAGCCCCGACTGCAGCTGCTGACTGAGCGATTCGGCGTCGATGCCTTCCGGCAGCGGCTTTATACCGGCCATGATAGCCGTAGCCGGAGACTGGTCCAGCGGCTGGGACAACGACGTTGGCTGCGCGCCTGTCGTTGCCGAGCTGTCAGTCGGCACAATTTCAGGCTCGTCGGCCTGGGCGGTTAACAGCGGAGCAAACATCACTGCCAGGCATAAACTCAGCGCAGACAGCTGACGACCACATTCTTTCTTTAGCAACATCCCTTGCCCCCTGTTTTCACGACATGCCCATCACGCTGGGGCTTTCTTTCATTATAGGTAGACGGCTAAGCTGTTGCCTTACCTTATGTAAAGAAGTTTAAAGATAACGCAGCCCTAAGCACAAGTTAAGTTTAAAAAAAAAGCGGCGCCAGTGCGCCGCTTCGGGTCAGAAGACGCTTCAGGAAGCGTCCGCCGTGGTTTCCGGCAATGACTCCGGCGGCTGCGGCGCAAAGCCACGCAGCCCCACAACGTGAACGTGTTCGCTGTTCTGGAACACTTTACGCACCAGTTTGTAGGTGGTGCCCTTCTCGGGGCTGATGTTCTCAGGTGCTGCGATAATGAGCTGCATATCGAGACGTTCGCAAAGCTCGAACAGCGTGGCAATTGAACGGGCATCAAGACGCGCCGCCTCATCCAGGAACAGCAGTCGGCATGGCGAGATGTCTTTGCCGCGCAGGCGGCGCGCTTCATCTTCCCAGCTCTGTACCACCATCACCAGAATTGACATCCCGGTACCGATCGCTTCACCGGTAGAGAGCGCTCCGGATTCCGCACGCAGCCAGCCGTCTGAGCCACGGTTTACCTCAACTTCCATTTCCAGGTAGTTACGGTAGTCCAGCAGCTCTTCACCGATGGTTTGCGGCGTACGCTGCCCCATATCAATCTGCGGGTTCAGGCGCTGATACAGCTTCGCCAGCGCTTCGGAGAAGGTCAGACGGTTGCTGTTGAACAGATCCTGGTGCTGCTCGTGCTGCTCTGAGAGCACTTCCAGCAGCGTCGCGTGGGCTTCACGCACATTGACGTTGAGGCGCACGCTGTTCACCTGACCAAACGACACGCTCTGCAGACCCTGGTTCAGCTGGCGTATACGGTTCTGCTCGCGCTGAATGGTTTTACGAATGATGTTCGCCACGCTGCGGGAGCTGATCGCCAGCTTCTGCTCGCGGGAGGTCAGCTCCTCCGTCAGGCGACCCAGCTCGATTTCCATCTGTTCGATGGCTTCGACCGGATCGTCGGTACGGATGATGTCCTGACGAATACGCTCGCGCAGGTGCTGGTAAACCGCCACGAAGAACTGAATTTTACGTTCCGGGCGTTTCGGATCCTCCGACATACGCAGCACGTCGCGCAGGTGTTCGTTATCCGCCACCGCCAGACGCAGCGCACCCAACGCCTTATCCGACATGGAACGTAGCTCATCGGCAGAAAGATACGCCAGCTCGCGGCGGTGCAGACGACGCTCAACGTTATTGTCTTTCACCATGCGCATCACCGCGCACCAGCCCGCCTTGGCGGTCACGACCTGCTCACGCATTTCATGATAATCGCGTTCCAGCTTGCGCAGGCGACGGGTCAGGTTATCCATTTCCGCTTCGCAGAAGGTCAGCGCTTTTTCCAGCTGATTACGACGCGCGCGGTTATTGCTGAGCTGTGAATGCAGCTCGTCACGACGAATACGCGCGCGCTCTTCCGCCCCGCTGTCGGCACGAACGCCGATGTCCTGAAGCTCTTTCTGCAGATCGTTTAACAGCTCTTTCTTGGTGTCGAAGGAGCTTTTCAGCGAGGCCAGCACCTGGTTGTACTGGTTCAGCTGAGCGGAATGGCTGCGCATTGCTTCGCGGGCGCGAGTACGTTCCGCCTCCGCCTGCTCAAGGCGCTGACGCAGTTTTTCGTTCAGATCGCTGTTACCGCTCAGCATTTCAGCCGAATCGGAGTAGCCAAAGTGAGCCCGACGCTGCACCACTTCCGTCAGGGCAAACGCCTGCTGACGCGCTTCGCGCTGCACCTGCTGCGACCAGGCATAATCTTCTTTTAACTGCTCGAACTGTTCCGGGTCGCTCTGCAGGACAGACACGACGGGCTCCAGCTTCGCCAGCTGATTGCCATGCTGCTGAACGAAACGCGCGGCTTCCTGCGCTTCATCCAGACGCTCCTGGATCTCATCCACGCGGTCAGCCAGCGTGTCATCCGCCAGCAGATTCAGGCGCGGCAGGATGCGGTTAAGGGCCGCAACGCCCTCTTTTGCCTGTTCAAACTGGACGCGACTCTGCTGGTTATCATTTTCATGAGCGGCAATCGCGCGTTCCAGCTCGCCACGGCGGGTATTGAGCTTGCGGATTTCGGCCTCAGGATCCGCATCAAACGCTACGGCGAGATGGCTGCCGATAAAGCGGCTGAACGACTGATGCAGACGCTGGGTTTTCTGCACGTCAAACGACAGGGTCGCAAAACGTTCAGACAGCGTTTCACGCTCGGCGTGCAGGCTCTCAATGCGGCTTTCGCGCGCGGCGCGGCCAAACAGCGGCAGCTCCGGGAAGCGGGAATAGCGCCACTGACGGTCGGCAATTTTCACTACCACCGCTTTTTCCAGCTCGTCGACGCTGAATACGCTGTCATCGAACGACTGCGGATCCCCTTCGATCAGGTAGAGATCTTCCGGGCAATCTTCCAGGCCGGCAAGCTGCTCAGAAATCAGCGACAGATCCGGAACCACAATCGCGTTGCGGGATGGACCGTACAGCGCGGAGAAGTATGGCGCATCGTCAAGGCCAACGTCGTCGTAAATCTCGGACAGCAGAACGCCGCCAAAACGCTCGGCGAGTGCATTCAGGCGCGGATCTTCTGACCCGCCCGGCTGGCTTAAGCGCTCAATTTCTTCATCGACGTCGCGCTTGCGGGCACCCACTTCATCACGCTCAACGATGGCTTCGCGCTCGCGCTCCAGCAGCTGCTGCAGGTATTCGGTCACTTCCTGGCTGGATTCGAACTGCTCGCCGCACTGCTCGCTGAGCTGATTCAGGCTGCTTTGCGCCGCCAGCCAGACTGGCGCACGCTCCAGGAGGGTCTTCGAACGGGACTGAATCTGCTCCAGCTCCTGACGCAGGTTCATACGCTGTTCGCTGGCGTTTGATACGGTATCGGACAGAGCTGCAATACGCGCTTCCAGCTCCTGATGCAGGGCCTCAAGCTCGTCGAAATCGTAATTTTTACCCTGACGTTTACAGAAATCGGCCAGCAGACGCTCGGCTTCCTGCTGCTCGCGCAGGCGCTGCTCCAGCTCGTTCAGACGCATACGCAGCGGCTGAACCTGCTCGGCCAGATGGCGCTGGTTTACACCGTCGCGCAGCAGTTCACGAGCAACGTCCCAGGCTTCGCTACGCGCCAGCGGGCCGTTAATCGCGACCACCAGCTGATAAGCCTGCTCAAACTGGCTGTGCGCCGTTTGCGCGACGCTCATTTTCTGTTCGAGGGAGAGCAATTTCTCGGTGGCTTCCTGCTCTTTGGCTTGGAAGGTATCCAGCCACTCGTCGGCGCTATCCGGCGTCAGGTCAGGCAGATGGCACTGCTCTTTTGCACGCTGTAATGCCTGCAGTGCCTGGTTATACTGAATCGCTCGCGTCTGCTGCACGTCAAGTGCCTGCTGGTAATCGGCAAGCTGGCTTTTCAGCTCATCCACTTCCAGCTCGGCCGCTTCGGCGCGGGCTTCGTTCTCTTCCTGCATGTCGGCGGCTTCAGCCACCACTTCATTCTGCTCTTCGAGACGGATCTGCAGCTCATCGAGGTCCGCTTCATAGCGCTCGATTTTTTCCTGTTGACGCAGCGCGGTCTGCACCAGGTTCAGGTGATCGCTGGCGGCCTGGTAATCGGCTTCCAGATCGCCTTCAGCACCGTTGTGCTCGCCCAGCTCGCGCGCCATTTCGACGTGCTTGTACTGCTCGGCCACCAGCTGTTTACGGGAGGTAAACAGCTCGCGACGGTATTCTAATGCCTGATCGAGATGCACCCGGCGCTCGTTGGCGTGGCGCATGTAGTCCGCCGCCACGTAGTTGGTGGCTTCGCTGATCAGGTGTTTAAACAGGTCGCGGTCAGACTGGGTCACGCGAATCGCTTCCAGCGTCATGCGGTTTTCACGCAGCGCCGCTTCCATATCCTGGAAGGCCTTACGCACGCCGCTGTTTTCCGGCAGCAGGTAGTCGCGCAGGGAGCGGGTAATCGCGCTGGAGATACCGCCGTACAGAGACGCTTCGATCAGGCGGTAGTATTTGCTACGGTCTGATGCGGTGCGCAGACGACGCGCCACCACGCCCAGATCGAACATCAGCGAGTGGTAGTCGGTAATCGAGTTGAACTGCTTGAACTGCACGCCTTCGATAGCTTCGAGCTTGTCCTTCAGCTCCTGCAGCGTCAGCACGCGCGCCTGACGTTCGTTCAGGGTTTCCGTTAGCAGCGCCGTCGGCTGCACGGAGGTTGGCAAGCCCTGAATCGCAAACGGTTTGATATCCACTTTACGGTCGCGACCGGCGACCTGCTGCAGGCGCACGCCCACTACCACGCGCTGATGACGGGAGTTAATGACGTCCAGAACCGAATAACAGACGCCGGCCTTCAGCTTACCGTGCAGACCCTTATCGCGGGAGCCGCTTGTTGCCCCCGCTTCGGTGGTGTTACGGAAGTGAAGCAGCGTCAGGTCAGGGATCAGCGCCGTGACAAAGGCCGCCATGGTGGTGGATTTACCCGCACCGTTACCGCCGGAGAGCGTCGTGACCAGCTCATCCAGATCGAACGTTCGGGCAAAGAAGCCGTTCCAGTTAATCAGCGTCAGTGAGCGAAATTTACCGCGTTCAATCATTACTCTTCCTCCCCGCTATCCGGCAGATTCTCTTCATGCTCGTCATTGAGCTGCAAATGGTTTTCCACCGGCATCGCTTCACCGTCGCGGATCATGCGAAGCTGCGCTTCACGCGCGTCATCGCCCGCGCGCACGTCTGCGCCGAAGCGGAAGACAGATTCCGTGATGCGGAATTTGCTGCTGTCGTGGCCCATAAACCAGACCATCCCCAGACGGCGCAGACGGTTCAGGGAAGAGCGAACCTTTTCCTGTAATTTCTGACGGTCAAGATCCGACCCCGTGGAGCGGTTGTTCACCAGCTTCAGCAGCTTGCTCTCATCTGCCAGCGTCAACAGCTCGTCGTAGAGTTCCTGCTGGGTGAAGATCCCTTCATTCGCCAGACGTTCCGGGCTGAGGTAGAGGTAGCAAAGAATTTTGCCGACCATCATATCCAGCTCGGAGAGCACGGAACGCGGGATCAGCGTCGTGGAGCGCGGGCGCAGGTAGAAAAACCCTTCCGGCGCGCGGATAAGCTCCACGTTATAGCGTGCGTAAAACTCTTCCAGGTACTCCTGGAAATCCATCAAAAAGGCGTGATTATCCAGCTCGTCTAATCCAATGTGACGACCGGCACGCAGCTGGCTGTCCAGCGCCGGAAATAACGGATTCGCCAGCGCCTGTGCCAGCTTAACCGGCATCACTTGTTCAATATTTGTCAATGACATGCGCCTGTACCTTGGCTCCGTAATCGTTGATTGGCTGCCACTTCGGCGGCAGTCCGGTGAAATCTGCTTGCGCGACGCCCAGACGCACCGCCTGGTCTACCACAATGCGGGCAATGTCGAAGTGGCGCGCGCGAGGGTATTGCGCCAGATAGTCGCGCACCACGAGCCCAAGATCCAGCGGCACTTGTCTGGTTTTGTAGACCGCGAGCTGTTCTTCGATCATCGCCGCAAGCTGCTCGCGAATTTCGTTAAATTCTTCGTATTCCAGATCCGGCGGCAGTTCACCGGTCACCTCTTCATCGCGCAGCGCCATCTCTTCGTCGCGCATATCCAGCAGACGATCGGCATTGGCGTAGGTCAGCGCCCACGGCGCATCGAAATAGGTCTGCACCGACTGACGCAGACGCTGAGCAAAGACGCGGTTTTTATCCATATCAATCGCGGTACGGATAAATTTATGCACGTGTCGGTCGTAGCCGATCCACAAGTCGATCGACTGCTGGCCCCAGCTAATAATGCGGTCAAGTTTGCTCTGCAGATCGAACACCAGACGGTCGATAAAATGCAGATCGTCGTGCGCCAGCGTCGCATCCTGAATGCGCAGCAGGTTCGCCTGCAGCTTGTCTCCTGCGGCTTCCAGCGTATCCTGGAGCTCACGCAGCGTGCCGGAGGTTTCTGACAGCAGAAGTTCACAGCTGGAGATGGCCGCTCGCCAGTCTTTATTCAACAGCTGGGCAATATCGTCTTTCACCTGCTGCTGCTGTTCGTCCATCAGGCGCTGGGTGAGATCGATACTGTCAAAAATCTCGGCCACCGAATATTTCAGCGGCGCGTAGACGTTACGGTGCCAGTGGAATTCGTCACCGTTTTCATCCGCCGCGTCGGCGGCGCGCTTAAGCTCACCCGCCACGATCGAGAGCTGCATGGAAAGACGCAGCGTGGAAAATTCACGCTGGCGAATATAGTAATCGGTGATGCCGATGCCCAGCGGCGTCAGGCGATAGATGGCGTTTCCTTCCGCCTGCTCGCTGGTAAAGCGGTTCAGCAGACGTTGACGCACCATATCGTTGATCGCGTTGTTGGCACGCACGCTAATGGTTTCGCTGGTTTGCTCAAACGCATCACTGACATGGCGGAACGCATCCACCAGTTCACCCTCGCTCATTTCACCGTCCAGCCGTTCGCCGTTCAGCGTGGCAACCGCCAGCAGGAAAGAGAGTCTGTCTACCGGCAGCGAGATGGAGAAATCGTTTTTCCTGGCCCAGGCAACCAGTTCGGGGACTGTCTGGGAAAATTCACTCATAGGTTATCCTTGCATCTGCGGCTTGTGCGCGGTGACGTGAATATAGCGGCCAAGGCTGATAAAAGGCTCCTGACGGCAATACCGCGTTTCTAATTCTGTTAAGGTGTCAAAACAGTCACGCTGTTTGTGTTTTTCACGCAGATAATCATGAAACACCCTGACGCCCGTTTTCCCGACGATCTGCCAGCCAATCGCTTCCAGCCAGCCATAAACCTGCTGTGGATCGCGCGGATAGTCCGGGGAAAGCGTGCGCTTTTTCTTTTTGGGCATCCCGACCTGCACATAGTCGAAGTTTCCTGCAACCATGTTGTGCATCAGGAAGCCGTTAGCATTGTAAAACATCAGCGACAGCGTGCCGCCCGGGCGCAACATCGACCACAGGGTTTGTAACACGCTTTGCGGATCGGCAACCCACTCCAGCACCGCATGAAACAATATCAGATCAACCTGGGTTTCCAAATGCTGTGCGATGTCCTGGGCGGCGCATTGTATAAAATGCATGTTGTCGCTCACACCTTTCTCTTCTGCAGCACGCGTCGCGCGGGCGACCATTTCAGCAGAAAGATCGCAAAGCGTGACGTGATGACCGCGCTCGGCCATTTTTATCGCCGTCTGCCCTTCACCGCCACCGGCGTCCAGCACGCGCAACTTTTGCCCACCAAAGGTGGCCAGAATGGTGTCCAGATCCTGCCAGAGGATCGTCTGACGGAGCTGCCCTTTCGTGGTGCCATAAATGTTGCGCGAAAACTTTTCCGCGATGTCATCAAAATTGCGATCCCGCATTGGGAGAGTTCCACTCGCTAACTGCAAAACCGCTATTTTGTCACACCCGCGCGGAGAATGAACCTCTCTGGTGTAATATCACGGGTAAACACCTGCTATATGGTCAAAAAAGGAACCAAAAAGGATGCTTTTTACCCTTAAGAAATACATTGGAGGGATGATGCTTCCCCTTCCGCTGCTGCTCATCATCATCGCCCTGGGGCTGGCGCTGGTGTGGTTTAGTCGCTTTCAGAAGAGTGGAAAAACGCTGATCACGTTCGGCTGGTTGGTCTTGCTGCTGCTGAGCCTGCAGCCGGTCGCGGATGGGCTGTTACGCCCCATCGAAAAAAGGTATCCAACATGGCAGGGAAATCAGAAAGTGGCGTACATCGTAGTGTTGGGCGGCGGATATACCTGGGATCCTGACTGGGCCCCCAGTTCAAATCTGATCAACAACAGCCTGCCACGGCTAAACGAAGGCATTCGCCTCTGGCTGGCAAATCCGGGATCAAAAATGATCTTCACCGGCGCGGCAGCCAAAACAAACCCGGTGAGTACGGCTGAAGCGGGCGCCAGGGTCGCGGAATCGCTCGGCGTACCGCGCTCCTCGATTATCACCCTGGACAGGCCAAAAGATACCGAGGAAGAGGCTGCCGCAGTGAAGCAGGCGATTGGCGATGTCCCGTTCTTACTGGTGACCTCCGCTTCACACCTGCCGCGCGCGATGATTTTTTTCCAGAAGCAAGGCCTGCACCCGCTTCCCGCACCGGCAAACCAGATGGCCATCGACGCGCCGCTCAACCCGTGGGAACGGGCGATCCCCTCCCCGGTGTGGCTGATGCACAGCGATCGCGTCGGTTATGAGACGCTCGGACGCCTCTGGCAGTGGCTGAAAGGATCGTCAGGCGAGCCAGGGCAAGAGTGATTTTGTCGCCAGATCGAAATTTGCGCGATTAAAGCGTCCGGTGTTGACCAGCTGCGCGACTTCGTCCCAGAGCAGATAAAGCCAGCGCCGCCAGAGAAACGCTTCTGCAACGGGCGCGCGTTGAAGGTAGTGCCACAGTAAACCTTCCGCCGCCCCGCTGTCGCTGAGCCTGAACAGCTCATATTCGCGCGGAGCCCAGAGCATTATCCCCGGCCCCAACATCGCCAGAAGCTGATCGCTGCGGGAGTCCTTGAGCATGCTGCGCAGGGTAAAATTACCGTGAATCAGCACGCAGTTGTCATTAAAACCGTCGAACAGCGCCGGCAAGCACTCTCGGGTGCGAAACAGAATACGCTTATCCTGCATGGTCAAACCGGTATTGCTGAACTGGTTAAGCGTTCCCCACAGCACTTCCACCCGCTGGCGATACCACAGCGGCCACAGGTTTTCCTGAGTGCTGTCGACCGGACCGACAAGCCCGCGGCTATCCTGGCGATGCCAGGCCAGCAGCGCCTCGACAATCTGGTCTTTTAACTGATCCCAGCGTTCCGGCGTGCGCGCGGGCGCTTCAACGGGCACGCCGCGCAAGCGCTCAATCAGCAGCACGTCCGGGCCGGGGTGTTCCTCGTGGGTCATCACGCCATACACCGTCGGCATACGGACGGTTCCCTCCCGCGCCAGCATCGACATTTTCCATGCCAGCTGTCTGGCAACGCCCGGCGAGGTGAAACTTCTGGCCATCAGCGGCATTGGGTTGCCCTGACTGTCATACAACGACCAAAGCGCGGTATCTGCCTTTTCACTCACGCATTCGACCCGGCTTAATTTCTCACCCAGCAGATGGCTAAGTTCGGCGCGCAGCTGTTCCATATGAGATTACCCCCATTAAGACTACTGCTTTTATAATGAGCGTCCTGAAGGGAGATGTCACCCGGAAGAGAACAATTAGGAAAAAGAAAGGGGAATTAGCGGGGAGAGGACATCCCCCCGTCAGGAGGGATGCAGGCGGTATTAGCGCAGCTCGGCGCGAACGCGCTCAAGATCTTCCGGCGTATCAACGCCCGTTCCAGGCACTTCGCTGGCAACGGCAACGTGAATTTTTTCGCCGTACCAGAGCACGCGAAGCTGCTCCAGCATTTCGATATGCTCCAGCGGACTCGGCGCCCAGGTAACATATCGACGAATAAAGCCGGCGCGATAGCCGTAAATCCCAATATGACGCAGGAAAGTATCACCGATTGTCTCTTTAGAGAGCGCAAAGCGATCGCGATCCCACGGGATCGTGGCGCGGGAGAAATAGAGCGCATAGCCTTCGGCATCCATGACCACCTTCACCGCATTCGGATTGAATGCCTCTTCAGCGTGGTGAATGGGTACCGCAAGCGTCGCCATACCGACCTGACGCTGAGCCAGGTTTTCTGCCACCTGACGGATAATCACCGCCGGGATCATCGGCTCGTCACCCTGCACGTTCACGATAACCGTATCATCACTGAAACCACATTTCTCAACCACTTCCGCCAGACGCTCGGTGCCGGACTGGTGATCGGCGCGGGTCATGCACACCTCACCGCCTGCCGCCTCAACCGCACGGGCGACGTCAGGATGATCGGTAGCAACAATCACGCGATCGGCACCGGATTCACGCGCACGCTCGAGGACATGCACAATCATCGGCTTGCCGTTGATATCCACCAGCGGTTTACCCGGCAGACGCGTTGAGGCATAGCGCGCAGGAATAATGACAACAAAACTCATGGTTTGCTCTCTTCTGCCACCAGGGAACGAGCTTCATTTTCCAGCAGTACCGGAATGCCGTCACGCAGCGGGAAAGCCAGGCTGTCCAGCTTGCAAATCAGCTCCTGTTTGTCCTGGCTGTAGTAGAGTTTGCCGTTGCATACCGGGCAGGCAATAATTTCAAGTAAACGGTGATCCATAGTTCCTCCGTATGGGTAATCGCTAAAGCTTAACACATTCCCTTTTCAGGGAGTGCCTGTTTCCCAGCCACTTCGACAGGAAGTAAACAGTCCGTCGGGCACCCGGCCCAGCGTCACTTCGCGGGCACCCTGCCAGCGCGCGAATTCGCCAATGGCGAACGTTAACCCTTTTTCCAGGCTCGCCGTCACCCTGACCCCCTCTTGCAGGTAAAGCGCAATGATTTCAAGCGTGCCGGTCTTGCGGTGCATTTTGGCGTCCATGCGCCCGACCAGTTGCCCCTTATGCAGCAGCGGGAGAACAAAGTAACCATACTGGCGCTTTGGAGCCGGGGTATAACATTCCAGCCGGTAGCTAAAATCGAACAGCTGCTCGGCGCGTTTTCTATCCCAGACGACCGGGTCGAAAGGCGACAACACCGCACTGTGGGTTGCCTGAAGTTTCCCCTCCTGGGCCAGAGGCAGTAGCGGGAGGAGATCCGCATGCAGCCACATTTCGCCCAGCGTTTCCACCGTGACGGGGATGACGCGCTGTTCGCGTTGCCATATGTTCATCAGCGGTTTCAGCGCGGGCTGACGAAGGCGATAATAATCTGCCAGCCATTGCGGACGGAAAATGCCCAGACTGCGGGCGCTGTTCTCCAGCATGATGGCCTCGGCGGCCTCCTGAGTAAGCAGGTCACGCTCGTCGTCCCAGTGGGGCATCACGCGATGCGTCAGGTCATAAACGCGCTGAAAATTACGCCGTTCAATGACCATGACTTTACCTGACGTGAACAGTCCTTCAAGATGACGCTTGTGCGGTTTCCACTCCCACCAGCCGCTGGTGCCTTTGCGCGGATGTTCAAAATCAGCGGAGCGTACGGGACCGTTATCCTGAATATGCGCGACAAGCTGCTCAATTTCAGCCGCATGTTCCAGCATCCACGCCTGACGGTATTTCCAGCCCATCTTTTCAGGGGCAAGCATGCGGTGACGAACCAGGGCAAAATCGCTGCGGGGCAGGAAGCAGGCTTCGTGCGCCCAGTACTCCATTAACTCCCCCTTGCTGAGCGCCTCATCCAGCCACTGCGAAGGATAATTCCCCAGGCGGCTAAACAGCACCAGGTATGGGCTACGGGCCACTATGTTAATGGTGTCGATTTGAAGCAGCGACATGCGCTGGACGGTAGAGAGAATATCGGCAGGCTGCGCGCGGCGGCGGGGCTTTTTAAGCAACCCCTGCGCGGCAAGGTGGAGATTACGTGCGGCTGAGAGCGAGAGTTGCGGTAGAGACATGCGTTTTCCTGTCAGTCAAAGCGCCACCAGAACCGCGTAAGCTTTTAGTGCACCAACGCAATCAGTTCCTTGAGCAAACGTTCCGGCTGCTCACCGCTGAGTTCGGCGTCAACCGGCAGATACCACCAGTTATCTTTCGCAAAGGCGCGGCATTTCACCGCATCTTTTTCGGTCATGATCAGCGACTGCCCCGGTACGGTCAGGGCATCTACCTGCCCTTCCACCAGCGCCTGATGGTCGGCCAGCGGAACGCGCTTTTCCAGACGGGCACCACACTGTTCCAGCGTCGCGAAGAAGCGTGGCGGATGACCAATACCCGCCATCGCCACCGGTGAAGGCAGCTCAGCAACCGACCGGCGTTCCCCCGTCAGCAGGTTAATCGCAGGACCCGGCTGCAGGTGCATGGGGATTTCACCCGCTTTTGCCTCACCGCCGTTAACAATCACCGCATCAACGGACTTAAGGCGCGAAGCGCGTTCGCGCATGGGTCCGGCCGGTAGCCACCAGCCGTTACCGAAGCGGCGAACCCCGTCGATGACCACAATCTCTTTATCACGCGCCAGGGCGTAATGTTGCAGACCATCATCCGTAATGATGATTTGCACCGCGTGTTCGGCAAGCAGTGCCTGAACGGCGTCGCTGCGCACCGGCGAAACCGCAACCGGCGCGCCGGTACGCTGATATATCAGGACCGGTTCATCGCCCGCTTCGGCGGTTGTAGTTTCCGCCGTGAGCAGAAGAGGATACTGCGCCGCTTTACCGCCATAACCGCGAGAGACAACCCCCGGACGAATACCGCGTTTTTGCAATTGCTCCACCAGCCAGATCACCACCGGGGTTTTACCGTTGCCGCCCGCCGTGAGATTACCGACCACTACAACCGGAACCGGCGCACGCCAGGCCCGCTTAAATCCTAAACGGTAAAGCAGACGGATAATGCCGCTCACCAGACCATACAGCCAGGAGAGCGGCAAAAGCAGCAGCCACAGCGGGGATTCACCGGACCAGATGCGTGCAATCATTGTTGACCGAACTGCATCTTATGCAACTGGGCATAAACGCCACGGTGTTCCAGTAGATCGGCATGGCTTCCGCGTTCAACAATGACGCCATCCTCAACCACGACGATTTCATCAGCCTGCTCGATAGTCGACAGACGGTGCGCAATCACCAGCGAGGTACGGTTCTTTTGCAGTTCATCCAGCGCGGACTGGATAGCGCGTTCAGATTCCGTATCCAGCGCCGAGGTCGCTTCGTCCAGGATCAGAATTGGGCTATCGCGCAGCAGCGCACGCGCAATCGCAATACGCTGGCGCTGGCCACCGGAGAGAAGCACGCCGTTCTCACCGATTATCGTATCCAGGCCGTTATCCATCTTGTTGATAAAGTCCATTGCATAGGCCATACGCGCGGCGTTCTCAATCTGCTCGCGGCTGTATTCATCCGTGCGCGCATAAGCGATGTTATTGGCGACGGTATCGTTAAACAGGTGCACGTTCTGGGAAACCAGCGCCACCTGGTTACGCAGCGACTGCAGGGTATATTCCCGCAGGTCGTGACCATCTAACAGGATTTCACCTTCATCAATGTCGTAGAAACGGGTCATCAGGCTGGCAATCGTCGATTTACCCGAGCCGGAACGGCCCACCAGCGCCACGGTTTTACCCGCCGGAATAGACAGGTTGATATTACGCAGGGCAGGCACTTCGCGGCCCGGATAGGTAAAGGTCACGTTACGGAATTCAACGTCTCCGTTTGCACGCTCGATCACGCGCTTACCTTCATCCTTTTCCTGCTCGGAATCCAGAATGCTGAACAGGGTCTGGCAGGCGGCCATCCCGCGCTGGAACTGGGCGTTCACGTTCGTCAGGGATTTCAGCGGACGCATCAGGGCGATCATCGAGGAGAAGACCACGGTGATAGTACCCGCCGTCAGCGTCTCCATCACGCTAGGGAAGCTTGCCGCATACAGGACGAATGCCAGCGCCAGTGACGCTATCAGCTGAATAATCGGGTCAGAGATGGAAGAGGCCGAGACCATTTTCATCCCCTGAAGGCGCATTTTATTGCTGACTTTATCAAAGCGTTTGGTTTCGACGTCCTGACCGCCGAAAATCAGAACTTCTTTATGCCCTTTCAGCATCTGTTCCGCGCTGGTTGTCACCTGTCCCATCGTGTTCTGCATATTCTTACTGATATTGCGGAAGCGCTTTGAGACGACGCGGATAGCAATAGAAACTATCGGCGCCAGAACGATAAGGATGATCGACAGCTGCCAGCTGTAATAGAACATCATCGCGAACAGGCCGATGATTGACGCGCCCTCACGCACAACGGTGATCAGTGCGCTTGAGGACGAAGAGGCAACCTGCTCGGAATCGTAGGTAATACGGGACAGCAGCGTCCCGGTAGACTGCTTGTCAAAGAACGAGACCGGCATGCCCATCATGTGGCTGAACAGGCGACGGCGCATGGTCATAACCACTTTCCCTGATACCCAGGAAATACAGTAGCTGGAGATATAGCTGGTAATGCCGCGTAAGATCATCAGTCCGATAACCACCAGAGGCATCCATAGCAACACTGAGCGATCCGTTTTACCAAAACCGTCGTCCAGTAACGGTTTGAGAAGCGATAGCATAAAAGTATCGCTGGCTGCGTTGAGGATTAACGCTACTCCCGCCACGATCAGGCCTGTTTTAAAGGGCGCAATCATCGGCCAGAGTCGGCGGAAGGTTTGCCACGTGGAGAGATCTTTGTCGTTATGCATTCAAAAAACCAGCATTCGTTGAAATAGCCGCATATTCTACCCGTTATCGACGGGCTCGCCAAACCACTGATGATACCAAACGGGTAAAAATTGCTCACGCAAGCGCCGGATTTGCCAGTAATGTTGCGAGAATGTCACCGATATTTGTCCAGAATGAGGGGTATCGTGCCAGATGTACCCCTCTTTTCGATAGCGTCGGACAACTTTTGCCGACGGGAATCGCCATACGTTATAGCGGGCCGCGGAATCCAGGGCGATCTGACCTTCCACCCGCTGTACCAGCGGCAATGACGACGAAGTATTGCTGCCATGATGGGGCACCTGTATGAGCGTGGACGTCAGATAACGCCAGTAATGGCTAAGCATAGCCTGTTCCGCCTGCGCTTCAATGTCCCCCGTTAGCAGAACACTCTGCTCACCGTCGTCCACCTTTACCACGCAGGAATGGTTGTTTCCCTGAGCCGGGTAATTTTCAGGGGGCCAGTGTACGGTGAAGGAGAGTCCCTGCCATTTCCATCTCTGCCCGCGAAAACATGGGTGATGCCCCGCTAGGCGCAATGGGCTTCTTACCCACACGTCCGGCCACGCTTTTTGCAACGATGCGAGTCCTCCCGCATGGTCGAGGTGTTCATGACTGAGAATAACGCCTTCAGGCCGCAGGTGATGCCAGCGAAGCCACGGGATAATTAACCGCTGCGCGCTATCCCCGCCCGGCCAGGCAAGCCCGGTATCATAGAGAATGGCTTTTCCCTGCCGTTCAACGACCATCGCCAGCCCCTGCCCTACATCCAGCATATGCAGCGTCCAGCTCTCGTTTTTTTCCGTTCTCCAGAGAGGAAATGTGAGTAAAACACTCCCTGCAAGACAAACGGCAGGAAGGGTTTTCCAGGCACGAAAGCGCCAGCCAATGATGATAAGCCAGGGCAGTAATGTCATGTACTGCCAGCGTTGGTCGACATTTTGCCAGCCATCAGGCAAGCGCATGAGGAGCCAGAACAATCCCGCAAGTGACTTATCGGCTGCGAACCAGACGACGCTTTCAGGTGCCGCCAGCGGCAGGAGATGAAGCAGCATGCCGAGCAGGATCAGCGGCACGGAGACAAACGTCACCAGGGGAACGGCAAAGAGATTCGCGACCAGGGAGGAGATGCTGAAGCCATGGAAAATCAGAACCTGTAGTGGCATCAGCAGCATCAGCATGCCCACCTGCAGATAGATCAGGTTCAGCAGCGGCCGTATACGTCGTGCCCGGCGCCAGCGAGGAAGAGGCAGCCACTGAAACCAGAAAATCAGTGCGGCGACGGCAAATGCAGACAAGAGCAGACTCTGCGAGAGTATGGCTAAGGGATCGCTTATCAGGATCGCTGCGATACAGCCCCCCCATACCTGCCATGGAGACCATTGCCTGGCAGCGATCCGCAACATTGCAAGCACAGCAAGCGCGATGACCGTGCGTAGCGCAGGAGGTTGCAGACCGGTAAGCCAGGCGTAGAAAGCGGCAAAGCATAACCCGGCCAGGAGAGGCATTTGCCAGTGGATACGGTGGCTGGGTAATAAAAACTGAAGCCCACGTGCGAGTAACCAGGCGAGGGATGCCGCCAGCGCGATATGCAGACCCGAAATCGCCATCAGATGCAGCGTCCCGGTTTCACGCATCAGGTCTTGTATTTCCCGGGGCACATCCAGACGTTCACCCATTCCCAGTCCGAGGATAACAGCCCCCCAGCGGTAAGCAGAAAGGCGGTTTTGCAGTGACATGAGATATTGCGATCGAAGGCTGCAGCGCCCATCGACGAGTTCCGCACGGGTGAAGCGCCCGCTCAGCGTTTGGTGCCGAGATAAAGCGCTGCGCTGGGAATCATAGCCGCCGTCGTTCAGTTCGCCATGAGCAGGCCTGAGCCTGAGCGTCATGCTCCAGCGCTGACCGGCACACGCTTTCTGTGGCAGATAATTGCCATACAGCGTTACGCCGGTAGAGGCCCACCAGCGCTGGCCATCGACGCGGAGAATGTTTCCCTGATGCTGCGTTGCGCCATCTGTGGCGGTAATTGCTACCTCAGCCTGCACGGCCCCCGTGGTTAAATGCTGCATCGGCCAGACGCTCTCCTTCGCAGCCAGAATACCCCACACGCAAAATAACAGCGTGATACCCGCATACTTCAGTCGTACGTTTCGCCGTGCGGCCAGCACGATCCCGCCAACAATCATTATCCACACGGTATGACGTGATGGCAGTACAGGTAACCAGAGTAACGGGGCTATCGCCAGAATGGCGCAGATGCTAAGCGCGGGAATTCCCATTGCTACCTCCCTGTTTCAGAGGGGCAGTATGTAATCAGGCAGAAGGAATGTCAGATGGGAAGAGTGCGTTTTACTGCGCGCACTGTGCTGTTTTTATCGGTTTGCAGAAAACGAAATGGAAAATGCGGGGCATCTTCAGAATGAAAGCGACAGACACAAAAAAAGCACCCGCAGGTGCTTTCTTTCGAACCCAGTTTAACCGGCTGGCTAAACTCAGTTGCCGTAAATATTGGCGCGATCGCGCAGTTCTTTGCCCGGCTTAAAGTGTGGAACGTACTTACCTTCCAGCTCGACTTTATCGCCAGTTTTCGGGTTACGCCCGGTACGTGGAGCACGATAGTGCAGAGAAAAACTACCGAAACCGCGGATTTCAATGCGCTCGCCCTGGGCAAGAGTGGAGGCCATATGCTCCAGCATCTCTTTTACGGCATCTTCCACTGCCTTGGCAGGGATATGCGGTTGCTGACTGGCAAGTCTTTCAATCAATTCTGACTTGGTCATGATTCCTCCGGTTCCTTTCAAACCAATTAGCTGAACAGCTCATTAAACAAGGGCGGCCGTAGCCGCCCTTTGTTATTGATTACAGGACGAATCCTGCAATCTGTCAAGTTTGCTCCTCATCCTTCAGGCTGTAAATGCGTTACAGCGCAAATGATGCTGAGAACCTGATATTACTCGCCTTTAGCTGCTTTGAAAGCTTCAGCCATTGCGTTGTTAGAGAAGTTTGCATCTTCCTGTTTGTTAACAGTGGCGATTGCATCTTTCTCATCAGCTTCGTCTTTAGCACGAACAGACAGGCTGATTGCACGGTTCTTACGGTCAACACCGGTGAACTTAGCTTCAACGTCGTCGCCTACGTTCAGAACCAGAGTGGCATCTTCAACGCGGTCACGGGAAGCTTCAGAAGCGCGCAGGTAACCTTCAACGCCGTCAGCCAGTTCTACGGTTGCGCCTTTAGCGTCAACTGCAGTCACTTTACCGTTTACGATTGCGCCTTTCTTATTCAGTGCAACCCAGTTGTTGAACGGATCTTCTGCGAGCTGTTTAACGCCCAGGGAGATACGCTCACGCTCTGCGTCAACCTGCAGAACAACTGCAGCGATTTCGTCGCCTTTTTTGTATTCACGAACTGCTTCTTCGCCTGCAACGTTCCAGGAGATGTCAGACAGGTGAACCAGGCCATCGATGCCGCCGTCCAGGCCGATGAAGATACCGAAGTCAGTGATAGACTTGATTTTACCTTCAACACGGTCGCCCTTGTTGTGGGTTTCCGCGAACTGCTGCCATGGGTTGTTTTTGCACTGTTTCAGGCCCAGGGAGATACGACGACGTTCTTCGTCGATATCCAGAACCATCACTTCCACTACATCGCCAACGTTAACAACTTTGGATGGGTGGATGTTTTTGTTGGTCCAGTCCATTTCGGAAACGTGCACCAGACCTTCAACGCCTTCTTCGATTTCAACGAAGCAGCCGTAGTCAGTCAGGTTGGTTACGCGACCAGTCAGTTTAGTACCTTCTGGGTAACGCTTAGCGATAGCTACCCATGGATCTTCGCCCAGCTGTTTCAGGCCGAGGGATACACGAGTACGCTCACGGTCGAACTTCAGCACTTTAACAGTGATTTCGTCGCCCACGTTCACGATTTCGCTTGGGTGTTTAACGCGTTTCCACGCCATGTCGGTGATGTGCAGCAGGCCATCAACGCCGCCCAGGTCAACGAATGCGCCGTAGTCAGTGAGGTTCTTAACGATACCTTTGACTTCCATGCCTTCCTGCAGGTTTTCCAGCAGCTGATCGCGTTCTGCGCTGTTTTCGGATTCGATAACGGCACGACGGGAAACAACAACGTTGTTACGCTTCTGGTCCAGCTTGATTACTTTGAACTCAAGCTCTTTGCCTTCCAGGTGCAGAGTGTCACGAACTGGACGAACGTCTACCAGAGAACCTGGCAGGAACGCACGAATACCATTCAGCTCAACAGTGAAGCCACCTTTAACTTTGCCGTTGATAACACCGACCACAGTTTCAGCTTCTTCGTAAGCTTTTTCCAGCGTGATCCATGCTTCGTGACGTTTAGCTTTCTCACGAGAAAGCAGGGTTTCACCGAAGCCGTCTTCTACTGCGTCCAGAGCAACGTCAACTTCGTCACCAACCTGGATTTCCAGTTCGCCCTGGGCGTTTTTGAACTGCTCTGCCGGAATGGCGGACTCAGATTTCAGACCGGCGTCAACCAGTACTACGTCTTTGTCGATAGCAACAACAACACCGCGAACGATGGAACCCGGGCGGGTTTCGATTTCTTTTAAGGATTCTTCAAACAGTTGAGCAAAAGATTCAGTCATGTTTAATCTTCAGGTTAATATTAACGTCCACCTGGCTCCGTGCCGGATGGGGTTGTTTCACATACCCGCCGTCAATCCATTGCAGCGGGGGTACTGCTAAATCGGTCGCGATTACGCGAGTGCCAGTTTTTGGCGCGCATATTGTAGCGCTTTTTCAATCACTTGCTCAATAGTTAAACTGGTTGAATCCAGAACTAATGCATCTTCTGCAGGAACAAGTGGGGCGACGGCGCGGTTACGATCGCGGTCATCGCGCTCTTTTATCTCGGATAAAAGGCGATCAAAGTTAACACTAAACCCCTTTTCCTGCAACTGAAGCATGCGGCGTTGAGCACGTTCTTCCGAAGAGGCGTCGAGGAAAATTTTTACTGGCGCATCAGGGAATACCACCGTTCCCATATCGCGTCCGTCAGCGATCAGCCCCGGGGCTTCACGGAACGCGCGCTGACGACGTAAAAGCGCCTCGCGAACGCGCGGGAACGCCGCGACCTGAGAGGCCGCATTAGCCACTTCCTGCGTACGGATTTCGCCGCTCACGTCTTCCCCTTCAAGGATGACTTCCAGGTTGCCATCAGTCGATACGAAACGCACATCCAGATGCGCAGCCAGCGGGACCAGCGCTTCTTCAGACGCGACATCCACATGGTGATGCAGAGCGGCCAGCGCCAGCACGCGATAGATTGCTCCCGAATCTAAAAGATGCCATTGCAATGCTTCCGCCATCGCTTTGCACAGAGTACCTTTCCCTGCGCCACTCGGCCCATCAATGGTGATTACCGGGGCAACTGCCGTCATCTTTTTCTCCTTAAATAAGGCATACCGTTTACATGAACGCCGCGCATTATACGCGCCAACGTGCGCAACTGTTACCTTTGCGTGCAAATTACGGAATGATTGAAGCAGAGTGTAGAAGAAATGAGCGGAGGTGTTCGTAATGAAGCGTAAGGAAATGCCGCATCGGGTGATGCGGCAATACGTTATCAGGCCAGCGTGCTAATGCGAGCCAGCTGTTCGAAGTAGTCCGGGAAGGTTTTCGCGGTACATTTCGGGTCAAGAATCGTTACAGGCGTGTCTGAAAGCGCCACCAGCGAGAAGCACATAGCCATACGGTGATCGTTGTAGGTGCCGATTTCCGCAAACTGCAGTTTTGCCGGAGGAGTCACGCGAATGTAGTCTTCGCCCTCTTCCACCTCAGCACCGACTTTTCGCAGCTCGGTCGCCATCGCGAACAGGCGGTCCGTCTCTTTTACGCGCCAGTTGTAGATGTTACGAAGCGTGGTAGTGCCTTTGGCGAACAGCGCCGCCGTGGCAATGGTCATCGCCGCATCCGGGATATGGTTCATGTCCATATCGATGGCGTTCAGCTCGCCGTGGGTACAGGAGATGAAGTCATCGCCCCAGGTGACAATGGCGCCCATCTTTTCCAGCACGTCCGCAAAACGGATGTCGCCCTGCACGCTGTTACGGCCAATACCGGTCACTTTTACCGTGCCGCCTTTAATCGCACCCGCGGCCAGGAAGTAGGACGCGGATGACGCATCACCCTCAACAAGGTAGTTGCCCGGAGACTGGTACTGCTGTGCCCCGCGTACCACGAAGCGCTGATAGGACTGGTTTTCCACCTCAACACCGAAGGTTTTCATCAGGTGTAGCGTGATATCAATGTACGGTTTAGAAACCAGGTCGCCCTTGATGCTAATAACCGTATCCTGCGGTGCCAGCGGCGCGGTCATCAGCAGTGCCGTCAGGAACTGGCTGGAAACGCTGCCGTCCACCTCGACGTTACCGCCGGTAAAACCGCCGCGCAGACGCAGTGGCGGATAGTTTTCCTGCTCAATATACTCAACCTGCGCACCGCCCTGACGCAGAGCATCCACCAGGTGACCAATCGGACGCTCTTTCATGCGCGGCTCGCCGGTCAGCACGATGTTGTTGCTGCCCAGACACAGGGCCGCCGCCAGCGGGCGCATCGCGGTACCCGCGTTGCCCAGAAACAGCTCAAGCTCTTCGCTCGAGCGAAGCGCGCCGCCGTTGCCGGTCACTTCGCAGCGGGTACGATCGTCGGAGAGAGTGTAATGAACGCCCAACGCTTTCAGCGCATTGAGCATATGGCGCACGTCATCGCTGTCCAGCAGGTTTGTAAGGACGGTGGTGCCGTTTGCCAGAGCTGCCAGCAGCAGAGCGCGGTTCGAGACACTTTTTGAACCAGGCAGATTGATGGTGCCATCTACCCGCGCGATAGGTTGTAACGTCAGGGATTCCATGAAAACTAAACTCTCAACTCAACATAATAAAAACCCCGCAGGGACGCTGCGGGGGTGAAAAACAGCAAATTAACCGTGACGACGTTCGAAGTCGATCATGAAATCCGTCAGGGCTTTAACGCCTTCCAGCGGCATCGCGTTATAGATGGAGGCACGCATGCCGCCAACGACACGGTGACCTTTGAGCGCATGCAGGCCTGCCGCGAAGGACTCTTCCAGGAACACTTTATCCAGGCTGCTGTCCGCCAGCTGGAACGGCACGTTCATGCGGGAACGGTTCGCTTTCGCCACATCGTTGCGGTAGAAATCGCTCTTGTCGATTACGCCGTACAGCAGTTCAGCTTTCTGCTGATTCACCTTGTCCATCTGCGCCACGCCGCCGTTTTGCTTCAGCCATTTGAAGACCAGGCCGGAGAGATACCAGGCAAACGTTGGTGGGGTGTTGAACATCGAATCGTTATCGTTCAGCACGGTGTAATCAAGAATCGACGGGCAGGATTTATGCGCTTTACCCAGCAGGTCTTCACGCACGACGACGATAGTCAAACCGGCCGGGCCGATATTTTTCTGCGCGCCCGCATAGATAACGCCGTAGCGGCTGACATCAATTGGCGCAGACAGAATGGTGGAGGAGAAGTCGGCGGCAACCACGACATCGCTACCGAAGTTTGGCGTCTCGTCGATGGCAATCCCGTCAATGGTTTCGTTCGGGCAGTAGTGCAGATACGCTGCATTATCGGAAAGCTGCCACTCGCTCATTGGCTTCACGGCGCGCAGACCGTCAACGGTCACTTTGGCGTCGATAACATTCGGCGTGCAGTATTTATGTGCTTCCTTAACGGCGCTTGACGCCCAGTAACCCGCATCAACGTAGTCAGCCGTCGTTTTATCACCGAGAATATTCAGCGGAACGCCTGCAAACTGGCCGCGTCCACCGCCGTGACAGAACAATACTTTGTAATTCGAGGGAATATTCAGCAGATCGCGAAAATCCTTTTCTGCCTCTTCCGCCACCTGAATAAACTCTTTACCACGGTGGCTGATTTCCATCACCGACGTACCGAGACCGTTCCAGTCACAAAGTTCCTGTTGAGCCTGTTTAAGCACGTCTGCCGGTAACATTGCCGGACCTGAACTGAAATTAAAGACTTGAGCCATTTCCCCTCACCACGCTAAAAGCCATAAGTTATAACTGTGGATATCGGTTTTATCATTCAGTGACACGCGCCGCAATGTCTAAAACTTATGACCCGTGAAATGTGCCCCGCGTCACACAAAACAATCTGCCGCCTCGCTAAGTCAAAACCGACAAAATGGCTGTCAGGTGATACGTTTGGCCCGGCTAACCTTCGTCCATTCCGGATTTGCACAGCGGGGGCATAATTGGCGATCCCCCGGCTGCATCGCGACGACATGGCTACATCTTACGCAAGCATACTCGCCTGATTCAGGTACCGTTCTGAAACGCTCGATCAGCATATCCGGCAGGATACACAGTCCCGGTTTTACCTCGTCGTCTGAATAGTAATAAACGCTGATCTGCCCGTTGGTTTCCATGATCGCCAGACGCACCTGCCCGAGCTGTTCAACGCTGTTCAGGCGTAGCTCCATAAAGAACTCAAACTCGGTCATATTGGCGCTTTGTACATTTTCCCAGGCCAGCTGTCCGTCCTCGACGATAACGACCGGCTTGCCTTCAAGCAGATCTTCCAGCTTTTCGCTTTTCGACATCAGCCACATGACAAGACGGTAAAGTAGCGCCAGTGAGACAAAAACGATAAACACCGGCACCATCGGCACGTCGTCATAAAAGGCGACGTCCCCCGCGGCAGACCCCAGCGTCAGGATGATCAACACCTCAAAGAGCGACATCTGCCGCACGCCGCGGCGGCCGGTGATTTTAAGAAACAGGAAGACGAGGACGAAGGTATACAGGCTGCGCAGCGCCACTTCGCCCAGAAATTCAGGAGGAACTTTATCAAACGCCATCCGCTGGAGATCAAATGCTTTCATTTTTTTATGCCTTAACAGTCAGTTACTGCCACTAAGCATAGCCCAGCCTTTTATTTTCGCCGAAGATAGCACCCGTCACGCAAAACCCGTATCATTGCGCGCTTTACGTACGATAAAAGTGAACGCCATGACTCAAACGTTTATCCCCGGCAAAGACGCCGCTCTGGAAGATTCCATCGCTCGCTTCCAGCAGAAACTGACCGACCTGGGTTTTAACATCGAAGAAGCCTCCTGGCTCAATCCGGTGCCTCATGTCTGGTCAGTGCATATTCGCGATAAAGACTGTGCCCTGTGCTTTACCAACGGTAAAGGCGCGACAAAAAAAGCGGCACTGGCCTCTGCGCTGGGTGAGTATTTTGAGCGTCTGTCCACCAACTATTTCTTCGCTGACTTCTGGCTGGGCGAAACTATTGCTAACGGCCCGTTCGTTCACTATCCGAATGAAAAATGGTTCCCGCTGACCGAAGATGACGAGCTGCCGGAAGGTATTCTCGACGCGCGCCTGCGTGCTTTCTACGATCCGGAAAACGAACTGACGGCCAGCATGCTGATCGATCTGCAGTCTGGCAATGAAGACCGTGGGATCTGCGCCCTGCCGTTCACCCGTCAGTCTGACGAGCAGACCGTGTATATTCCGATGAACATCGTCGGCAACCTGTATGTATCCAACGGTATGTCCGCCGGTAACACCCGCAATGAAGCGCGCGTGCAGGGTCTGTCCGAGGTCTTTGAACGCCACATTAAAAACCGCATCATCGCCGAATCCATCAGCCTGCCTGAAATTCCGGCAGACGTGCTGGCGCGCTACCCGGGCGTTGTGGAGTCCATCGCTAAGCTGGAAGCAGAAGGTTTCCCAATCTTTGCCTACGACGGCTCGCTGGGCGGCAAGTATCCGGTTATCTGCGTGGTGCTGTTTAACCCGGCCAACGGCACCTGCTTCGCCTCCTTCGGCGCACACCCTGACTTCGGCGTGGCGCTGGAGCGTACCGTTACCGAGCTGCTGCAGGGCCGTAGCCTGAAAGATCTCGACGTCTTCACTCCGCCAACGTTTGACGATGAAGAAGTGGCCGAGCATACCAACCTTGAAACCCACTTCATCGACTCCAGCGGTTTAATTTCCTGGGATATGTTCAAGCAGGACGCCGACTATCCGTTCGTGGACTGGAGCTTTGCCGGTACCACGGAAGAAGAGTTCGCCACGCTGATGGCTATCTTCAACGCCGAAGATCAGGAAGTCTACATTGCCGACTACGAACACCTTGGCGTCTACGCGTGCCGCATTATCGTTCCGGGCATGTCCGACATCTACCCGGCTGAAGATCTGTGGCTGGCGAATAACAGCATGGGCGCGCACCTGCGCGAAACGCTGCTGGCTCTGCCGGGCAGCGAGTGGGAGAAAGAAGATTATCTGAACCTGATCGCCCAGCTGGACGAAGAAGGCCACGACGACTTTACCCGAGTACGCGAACTGCTGGGCCTGGCGACCGGTAAAGACAACGGCTGGTATACCCTGCGTATCGGTGAGCTGAAAGCGATGCTGGCCCTGGCGGGTGGCGATTTGGATCAGGCTCTGGCCTGGACCGAGTGGACCATGGAATTCAACCAGTCGGTCTTCTCTGCCGAGCGCACCAATTATTACCGCTGCCTGCAAACCCTGCTGCTGCTGGCACAGGAAGACGATCGCGAGCCGCTGCAATACCTGAATGCTTTCGTGCGGATGTACGGAGCTGAGGCCGTAGAAGCAGCCAGCGCAGCCCTGAGCGGCGAAGAGCCGTTCTATGGCCTGCAGGCTGTTGATAGCGATCTGAAAGCCTTCCCGGCGCATCAGTCGCTGCTGAAGGCCTACGAAAAGCTGCAGAAAGCTAAAGCCGCTTACTGGTCAAAATAAGCGCAGATAACATTACCAGCAGTAGGCGTATTCAATCGTCTGGGCTATATTACGGGGCAATTTCATTGCCCCGTTTTTTATTTTCTTCGGCAATGACTGTTGATTGTAATAATAAAGTTAAACATGGGTAAATATAATAATATTTACCTGGGCTTTACTGTTACTTTTTATGGTAAATACTCCATATTAATTAACTGTGTCAGAGGTGGCTGAACGAAAAAATTCAACTCTTTTCATAACTTTTAAAATTTATTTTTATACGGATAATCAAATACTTACTCCGCATTTGCTGTAAAACCATACACACTGCGGGCCTATAAGCCAGGCGAGATATGATCTATATCAATTTCTCTTCTATAATGCTTTGTTAGTATCTCGTCGCCGACTTAATAAAGAGAGAGTTAGTGTGAAAGCTGACAACCCTTTTGATCTTTTACTCCCTGCTGCGATGGCCAAAGTTGCCGAAGAAGCGGGTGTCTATAAAGCAACGAAACACCCGATGAAGACGTTCTATCTGGCGATCACGGCTGGTGTGTTCATCTCTATCGCTTTCGTCTTCTACATCACCGCCACCACCGGTACTGCCGGAATGCCTTTCGGCATGGCCAAACTGATTGGCGGCATTTGCTTCTCACTGGGTCTGATTCTTTGCGTCATCTGCGGCGCCGACCTCTTCACCTCAACGGTGCTGATTGTCGTGGCAAAGGCCAGCGGAAGAATTACCTGGGGTCAGCTGGCGCGTAACTGGCTTAACGTCTACGTGGGTAACCTGGTTGGCTGTCTGCTCTTTGTTTTGTTGATGTGGCTTTCTGGCGAGTACATGACCGCCAACGGTGGCTGGGGCCTTAACGTCCTGCAAACCGCCGACCACAAAATGCACCACACATTTATCGAAGCCGTTGCTCTCGGCATCCTCGCTAACCTGATGGTCTGCCTGGCTGTATGGATGAGCTACTCGGGTCGTAGCCTGATGGACAAAGCCTTAATTATGGTTCTGCCGGTTGCGATGTTTGTTGCCAGCGGCTTTGAGCACAGTATCGCGAATATGTTCATGATCCCAATGGGCATTGTCATCCGCGACTTTGCAAGCCCGGAGTTCTGGACCGCAGTTGGTTCATCCCCGGAAAGTTTCTCTCACCTGACTATTATGAATTTCATTACTGATAACCTGATCCCTGTCACTATCGGGAACATTATCGGTGGGGGTCTGTTAGTTGGGTTGACATACTGGGTCATTTACCTGCGTGGCGACGATCATCATTGATGGTTTTCTCAGGCAGTAAATAAAAAATCCACTTAAGAAGGTAGGTGTTACATGTCCGAGCTTAATGAAAAGTTAGCCACAGCCTGGGAAGGTTTTGCGAAAGGTGACTGGCAGAATGAAGTAAACGTACGTGACTTCATTCAGAAAAACTATACCCCGTATGAAGGTGACGAATCCTTCCTGGCTGGCGCAACTGACGCGACCACCAAGCTGTGGGACAGCGTAATGGAAGGCGTTAAACTGGAAAACCGCACTCACGCGCCAGTTGATTTTGACACCTCCGTTGCTTCCACCATCACTTCTCACGATGCTGGCTACATCAACAAAGCCCTTGAGAAAATCGTTGGTCTGCAGACTGAAGCACCACTGAAACGCGCAATTATCCCGTTCGGTGGTATCAAAATGGTTGAAGGTTCCTGCAAAGCGTATAATCGCGAGCTGGACCCAATGCTGAAAAAAATCTTCACCGAATACCGCAAAACCCACAACCAGGGCGTATTCGATGTTTACACCAAAGACATTCTGAACTGCCGTAAATCTGGCGTTCTGACTGGTCTGCCAGATGCGTATGGCCGTGGCCGTATCATCGGCGACTACCGTCGCGTTGCGCTGTACGGTATCGACTTCCTGATGAAAGACAAGTACGCGCAGTTTGTTTCCCTGCAGTCCGATCTGGAAAACGGCGTAAACCTGGAAGCGACTATCCGTCTGCGTGAAGAAATCGCTGAACAGCACCGCGCGCTGGGTCAGATCAAAGAGATGGCAGCGAAATATGGCTGCGATATCTCTGGTCCTGCTACCAACGCTCAGGAAGCTATCCAGTGGACCTACTTCGGCTACCTGGCCGCTGTTAAGTCTCAGAACGGTGCAGCAATGTCCTTCGGTCGCGTATCCACCTTCCTGGATGCGTACATCGAACGCGACATCAAAGCAGGCAAAATTACCGAGCAAGACGCTCAGGAAATGATTGACCACCTGGTCATGAAACTGCGTATGGTTCGCTTCCTGCGTACCCCTGAATACGATGAGCTGTTCTCTGGTGACCCAATCTGGGCAACAGAATCAATCGGTGGTATGGGCGTTGACGGCCGTACTCTGGTAACCAAAAACAGCTTCCGCTTCCTGAACACCCTGTACACCATGGGTCCTTCTCCGGAGCCGAACATCACCGTTCTGTGGTCTGAAAAACTGCCTCTGAACTTCAAGAAATTCGCCGCTAAAGTGTCCATCGATACCTCTTCTCTGCAGTACGAGAACGATGACCTGATGCGTCCGGACTTCAACAACGACGATTACGCTATCGCTTGCTGCGTAAGCCCAATGGTTGTTGGTAAACAAATGCAGTTCTTCGGTGCGCGTGCAAACCTGGCGAAAACCATGCTGTACGCAATCAACGGCGGCGTTGATGAAAAACTGAAAATGCAGGTTGGTCCTAAGTCTGAGCCGATCAAAGGCGACGTTCTGAACTTCGACGAAGTGATGGACCGCATGGATCACTTCATGGACTGGCTGGCTAAACAGTACGTGACCGCGCTGAACGTTATTCACTACATGCACGACAAGTACAGCTACGAAGCCTCTCTGATGGCGCTGCACGACCGTGACGTTATCCGCACCATGGCGTGTGGTATCGCTGGTCTGTCCGTTGCTGCTGACTCCCTGTCTGCAATCAAATATGCGAAAGTTAAACCAATTCGTGACGAAGACGGCCTGGCTGTAGACTTCGAAATCGAAGGTGAATATCCGCAGTTTGGTAACAACGACTCTCGTGTTGATGACATGGCGGTTGACCTGGTAGAACGTTTCATGAAGAAAATTCAGAAACTGACTACTTACCGTAACGCTATCCCGACTCAGTCTGTTCTGACCATCACCTCTAACGTTGTGTATGGTAAGAAAACCGGTAACACCCCAGACGGTCGTCGTGCTGGCGCGCCATTCGGCCCAGGTGCTAACCCAATGCACGGTCGTGACCAGAAAGGTGCGGTTGCCTCTCTGACCTCCGTTGCTAAACTGCCGTTTGCTTACGCGAAAGATGGTATCTCATACACCTTCTCTATCGTGCCAAACGCGCTGGGTAAAGACGACGAAGTGCGTAAAACTAACCTCGCGGGTCTGATGGATGGTTACTTCCACCACGAAGCGTCCATCGAAGGTGGTCAGCACCTGAACGTGAACGTAATGAACCGTGAGATGCTGCTCGACGCGATGGAACACCCTGAGAAATATCCTCAGCTGACCATCCGCGTATCTGGCTACGCAGTACGTTTTAACTCCCTGACTAAAGAACAGCAGCAGGACGTTATCACCCGTACTTTCACTCAGTCCATGTAAGTGGAATTGACTGAAATCACGCGTTAAAAAGCGTACAATAAAGGCTCCACGTCAGTGGGGCCTTTTTAGCACCCTCTCCACCTCAGTCTCTTTTGTCCGCTATCTATACTCTATGGATATCAGCCAAAACAGACTTCAACACAGCCGGCTTTGAGCTGTGCATACTCAGGCCCCGGACGGGCCGATGCTGGAGATATCACCGCAATGTCAATTATTGGTCGCATTCACTCCTTTGAATCCTGTGGCACCGTCGATGGCCCGGGTATCCGCTTCATCACCTTTTTCCAGGGCTGCCTGATGCG
The DNA here is from genome assembly GCF_008364625.2 of Enterobacter dykesii. Taxonomy (NCBI): domain Bacteria; kingdom Pseudomonadati; phylum Pseudomonadota; class Gammaproteobacteria; order Enterobacterales; family Enterobacteriaceae; genus Enterobacter; species Enterobacter dykesii. Next base: position 1,478,636 of record NZ_CP126604.1, on the reverse strand, counting down.
CTGCCTGTACTGCCATAACCGTGACACCTGGGATACCCATGGCGGTAAAGAAGTGACCGTTGAAGACTTGATGAAAGAGGTGGTGACCTACCGCCACTTTATGAACGCGTCCGGCGGCGGCGTCACCGCATCCGGCGGTGAAGCCATTCTGCAGGCTGAATTTGTCCGCGACTGGTTCCGCGCCTGCCATAAAGAAGGCATTCATACCTGCCTCGACACCAACGGCTTCGTACGCCGTTACGATCCGGTTATCGACGAACTGCTTGAAGTGACCGATCTGGTGATGCTCGATCTCAAACAGATGAACGATGAGATCCACCAGAACCTGGTTGGCGTCTCAAACCACCGCACGCTGGAATTTGCCAAATACATTGCCGATAAAGGCATCAAAACCTGGATCCGCTACGTGGTGGTTCCCGGCTGGTCAGATGATGACGACTCCGCGCACCGCCTGGGGGAATTTACCCGCGACATGGGCAACGTCGAGAAAATCGAGCTTCTGCCCTATCACGAGCTGGGTAAACATAAATGGGTGGCGATGGGCGAAGAGTACAAACTTGATGGCGTGAAGCCGCCGAAAAAAGAGACAATGGAACGCGTCAAAGGTATTCTTGAACAGTACGGCCACAAGGTGATGTATTAAAGAAAAGGCCCGGTGAGAACCGGGCCTTTTTATATTCTATTTAAAGACGCCGTTAATAACGGACGTCACAATGGCTGTACTCAGCGCAATTAAGACCAGGTCGTCTCCGACCACGCGCCATTCATAGCCAGGGTAGGAAGGAAGCTGGCCCAGCATTGAGGCCGGCACGGTTTTCTTCGCAATGCCCGGAGGCAATGGCTTACCGCGCGCCAGGTTTTTCGCGATACCCGGAGGCAGAGAGTCATAGCCCGTTAAGCCATAATTCAGCGCCAGATGGCGGGCATGATCGAAGCTCACGCGAGCATCGACATCGTTACCGACATCTTTACTGCTTTCAAAGCTTTTATCCGATTTTCCAGGGTTATCCTGACCGTTATTTTGCTTATTGCCATGGTTACCAGAATTCCCGTTACCATGATTACCGCCATTACCTTGCCCGCCACCGTTTCCGTGACCACCGCCATTCCCGTTTCCAGGATTAGCCATGACCGGAGCCGTTGCAAACGTTAAAGACAACACTACGGCAAGTGCGGTAGTGGAAAAACGACGAATAGACATGATTGCTGCCTTATAGTGGTAGGACTCACATGAATTATCGCCTGGCGCAATAAACAAACAATAAGTAAAACTCTTAGTTGTGACAGGGACAAAAAAGCCTGTCATCGACAGGCTTTTATTTAATCAGGCATGTGCCACAGGCGTTGGATGCTCGCCTGCTTTGCGCAGCAGCATCAAGAGATAAATAAACGACACGCTGGCGATCATGATAAACAATAAATTATCGGAATAATTCTGCATCAGCATCGCGGTAAACGTCGGCCCTAATAAACTGCCGATGGTATAGCTCAGTAACAGCGCCTGGTTCATTGCCACCAGCTGGTGATGTTCAACTTTCTCACAGGCCCAGGCCATCGCGACCGGATAGAGCGTAAAGCCGGCGGCCCCGAGAATAAACAGCGCAGGCGCCATCGCGGCGTTGCTGAGCATGGCAAGGCATCCCATGATGACCACGAAGACCTGAACGCGAAGCACCAGCAAACGACCGAAGCGGTCCGCAAGGCGGCCAATCGGCCACTGCCCGACGATCCCCGCACTCACCATCACCGCCATCCAGAAGCCAATTCCGGAATCGCTGACGCCCTGATGATTCAGATAGAGCGGCATCAGGCCGTAGAGCGAGCCCAGTACAATCCCCGAGATAATGCAGCCGTTAACGCCCAGGCGCGCCTGACGCAGTCTCAGCATCGGCCAGACGTGGGTCGCTTCCTGATGCTCGCTGTTCTGGTTCACAATACGCGTGAAGAGCAGTGGCAGGATTGCGGCCAGCACCATGCCCGTTACCCACGGCAGAACGCTCATCAGATCGGTTGGCAGCTTGCTGACCATCAGTTGACCCAGCACGGTGCCGACGTAATAAACCATCATATAGGCTGCCAGCAGGCGTCCACGGTTGCGCGAAGTGCCGCTGCACATCAGCGCGCTTTCAACCACCACCCAAATCATCGCGCAGCCTACGCCTGCGATAAAGCGCCATGCCATCCAGCTCCAGAATCCGACCATCAGGCCCAGCCCTGCACACCCGGCGGCGAAAATCAGCGAAGCCAGATAATAGCTGCGATTAAAGCCAAAGCGCTTAATCAGGCTCCCGGTCATTAGCGTACCCAGCAGGTTCCCGGTAAAAAAGGACGAGCTGACCATACCCACCTGCCAGGTCGGTAAGTTTTCATGGGCGAGCCATAGCGGGACGAGCGTATTTAACACTGCGATCGCCAGGGTCAACAGAAGCAGGCCACAGAGCAACAGGAGCACTGGGCGGGTATAGGTGGTCATGGATTAAAAACCGTGAGGAAGTTCAGATTTCGTGCGCATCATGCCACTGGCAAAAACAAAGTCAATCCACTGATTTAGCCGCCTCGCACAATATGTTCCCTGTCGATTTAAAAAACTTATCCTGCTAATGCCACGCCTGCTATAGATATTAATTATGTGTCTGTTTTTATTTATTAATGGGCGAAATTAAAACAAAACGACAGTCGAAAAATTTCATGATCGAAAAAAGAAAAGCCGGGCACTCTGGCCCGGCTTGATATAACCAAATGCAACGTTAGCTGGCGACAGCCATACCAACGGTCATATGCAACCCGTAGAACACACCGCGGCCAATCAGTTCACCCGCCAGGACCAGCACAAAGGCCAGTGACAGCAGCGGCAGCGCGGGCTGATAGCCTTTGAGCTGAGGAGCAATCCAGAATACCAGCGCAGCGACCAGCAGAACGATACGCCAGGCCATCAGCGCACCGTAGTCCGGCACCAGGGCAGAGGCCTGCTGGATAGAGCTGTGAATGGTTGCCAGTTCAGAACCCTGCATCAGGGCGACCATCGCACTCACTACCAGCGCCAGAAGCGAAACAGCGGGCAGCAAACGCATAGCCCATCCGTCGACACCCGCCACGCGCAGCAGCAGGTAGCCCAGCAGCGGCCCGCCGATAAACATCGTCAGGAAGAAGCTCATTGGCGTCCAGACGCTGTACCAGGTGGGGACGGTATCGATGGTGTTATAGACGCGTACCATCATCCACACGAACACCACGCCCAGTACCATGGTCACGATTAACCACAGGCTGCGCAGACCCGCTGGCAATTTCTTCAAAGCGGCCAGCAGCCAGCCCAGACCACCGACGGCAAAGAAAATTGCCCCGCTGGCAATCTCGTTACTGAGGGATGAGGCCCCCACGCGGTTCAGAGAGTTAAACGCGCGCATCGGCGAACCCAGGTGCAGAGTAGAGGCGATAAAGCCAATCCCCATAAGCACCCACAGGCCAAACATGCTCAACACTAAACGCTGCTGCTGTTCGGCATTGAGGTTCCCTTTCAACATCGCCAGCGCGAGCACAATGAAGCCGCCCGCCACGCACTGACCAAAGACCGTGAAGATCATCAGCGGCCATTCATGCCATCCACTTCCCATCTCACACCTCCTTCGGGTTTGCCAGGTAGCCGGTGGTGTCACCAGTAGGACGGCTGTTGGCGTTAGGTTTAATCACAATGCTCGGCTTCGTGAAGTGCGCAGACGGCAGCGGTGCCACGGCGGCAAGCTGACCGTGTTTTTGACGCAACTCTTCGATGGGACCGAAGTCCAGCGCGCGCAGCGGGCAGGACTCGACGCAAATCGGCTTTTTGCCATCCGCTACGCGGGTGTGGCAACCGTCGCATTTGGTCATGTGGCCTTTAGCAGCATTGTACTGCGGTGCGCCGTACGGACAGGCCATATGGCAGTAGCGACAGCCGATGCAGACATCTTCATCCACCACCACAAAACCGTCTTCACGCTTGTGCATTGACCCGCTCGGACAGACCTTGGTACAGGCCGGATCTTCACAGTGGTTGCAGGCAATCGACAGGTAATAGGCAAAGACGTTCTGATGCCAGACGCCGTTATCTTCCTGCCAGTCGCCCCCGGCGTATTCGTAGATGCGGCGGAAGCTGACGTCAGGAGTCAGGTCTTTGTAATCTTTACAGGCCAGCTCGCAGGTTTTGCACCCGGTGCAACGGCTGGAATCAATAAAAAATCCATACTGGGTTGTCATCGGCTACTCCTTAAACCTTTTCAACCTGGACAAGGTTTGTGTGGGATGGGTTGCCCTTCGCCAGTGGCGACGGACGCTGCGTGGTCAGTACGTTAATACTGCCCGCCTGGTCGATGCGGTTGGCATCAGGGCTGTACCAGGCCCCTTCCCCCAGCGCCACCACGCCTGGCATCATGCGCGGCGTCACTTTGGCTTCGATGTGGACCTCGCCGCGACCGTTGAAGATACGCACGCGATCGCCATTGCTGATGCCGCGCGCTTTGGCATCCATCGGGTTGATCCACATATCCTGACGGCAGGCGGCTTTCAGTATGTCGACGTTACCGTAGGTGGAGTGCACGCGCGCTTTGTAGTGGAAACCGGTCAGCTGCAGCGGGAATTTCGCCGTCAGCGGATCGTTATAGTTTTCAAAACCTGGCGTGTAGATCGGCAGCGGATCGATAACGTCCCCTTCCGGCAGCTGCCACGTCGACGCAATTTTTGCCAGCTCTTCGGAGTAGATTTCGATTTTGCCCGATGGCGTGGTCAGCGGGTTCGCCTGCGGATTTTCACGGAACGCTTTGTACGCCACGTGGTGCCCTTCCGGATCGCGCTGTTTGTACATCCCCTGCTTGCGGAAGGTATCAAAGTCCGGCAGGTCAGGAATCGCCTTACGGGAGAGTTCATGCAGATGGCGCATCCACCCTTCCTGAGTGCGTCCCTCGGTAAACTGCTGCTCAACACCAAGACGTTTCGCCAGCTCGGAGGTCATCTCATAGATGGTTTTGCACTCGAAGCGCGGCTTGATGGCCTGGTCAGTAAAGATGACGTAGGACATGTTGCCGCAGGAGGCGTCCAGCGCGAAATCCATCTGCTCAGAGGCGGTGCAGTCCGGCAGCAGGATATCGGCATATTTTGCCGAGGAGGTCATGTGGCAGTCGATCACCACAATCATCTCGCACTTCTTGTCATCCTGGAGGATCTCGTGGGTGCGGTTGATTTCTGAATGCTGGTTGATGAGGCAGTTACCGGCATAGTTCCAGATCATCTTGATCGGCACGTCCAGCTTGTCCTTGCCGCGCACGCCGTCGCGCAGGGCGGTCATTTCAGGACCACGTTCAATCGCATCGGTCCACATAAACATGGAGATGCTGGTCTGAACCGGGTTATCCAGCGTCGGCATGCGTTCGAACGGCACTTCATACGAGCCTTCACGCGCGCCGGTGTTACCGCCGTGAATGCCGACGTTGCCGGTCAGAATGGAGAGCATGGAGATGGCGCGGGTCGCGATTTCGCCGTTCGCATGACGCTGCGGACCCCAGCCCTGGCTGATGTAGGCCGGTTTGGCCGAGCCAATCTCACGCGCCAGCTGAACGATACGCTCGGCCGGAATGCCGGTGATGGTGGATGCCCACTGCGGCGTTTTCGCCACGCCGTCATTGCCCTGCCCGAGAATATACGCCTTGTAGTGACCATTAGCAGGCGCGCTGGCCGGCAGGGTTTTCTCGTCATAGCCGACGCAGTATTTATCCAGGAAAGGCTGATCGACGAGGTTTTCTGTGATCATTACCCACGCAAGCGCGGAGACCAGCGCCGCATCGGTCCCCGGACGGATGGGGATCCACTCGTCTTCACGTCCGGCACCGGTGTCGGTATAGCGCGGATCGATGATGATCATGCGGGCATTGGATTTGGCGCGGGCCTGTTCGAGGTAGTAAGTTACCCCACCGCCGCTCATGCGGGTTTCACCCGGGTTGTTACCGAACAGCACGACCAGCTTACTGTTTTCAATATCGGACGGGCTGTTGCCATCAGCCCAGCCGCCGTAGGTGTAGTTCAGTCCTGCTGCGATCTGCGCAGAGGAATAGTCGCCGTAGTGATTGAGATAACCGCCGCAGCAGTTCATCAGGCGTGCCACCAGCGTTTTACCCGGTGGCCAGGAGCGGGTCAGCGTGCCGCCAAGCGTCCCGGTACCGTAGTTCAGGTAGATGGATTCGTTGCCGTACTCTTTAATCAAACGCTGCATGTTGGTGGCAATGATGTCGTAGGCTTCATCCCAGCTAATCCGCTCGAACTTCCCTTCCCCACGCTTACCGACGCGCTTCATCGGATATTTCAGGCGGTCCGGATTATACACGCGACGACGCATGGAGCGACCACGCAGGCAGGCACGGACCTGATGTAACCCTTCGTAGTTATCGTCCCCGGTATTGTCGGTTTCGACATATTTAATTTCGCCATCCACCACATGCATACGTAGCGGACAACGGCTACCGCAGTTAACGGTACAGGCACTCCACACCACTTTTTCCGGAACTGAGGCTGGGGATAGTGCATCCGCCGCTGAGGCCAGTCGGGTAAAAGGGAGCGTGAAGGCGCTGCTGGCTACGGCCAGGCCGCCTATTGCCGTGGTTTTCATCAACCCACGGCGAGTGACCTCGGCAGCCATTAATGCTTCAGGCGCGTTGATTTTCATAGAGACTCACTTTGGTTGCTCACAAAGAAAAGAGAGGCGGCGTAAACCGCTATGTAGTTTTATATATAACGATTTTTTTCGTTATCAGATTTTTATTCTGACTTTCATTCGGAGGAGTATTACTACTTTAGAGGGAAGGGTTATTGCGTCGTATCAAATCAAAGGCATAAAAAAAGCGCCCTGAGGCGCTTTTTTGTTGTGAGGCAAAGAATTAGCCGATGTACTGCTGGCCTTTCATGTATGGACGCAGCACTTCAGGGATTTCAATACGACCGTCTGCCTGCTGATAGTTTTCCAGCACGGCAACCAGCGTACGACCCACAGCCAGACCAGAACCGTTCAGGGTATGCACCAGACGGGTTTTCTTGTCAGATTTGCTGCGGCAGCGAGCCTGCATGCGGCGCGCCTGGAAATCCCAGACGTTAGAGCAGGAGGAGATCTCGCGGTAAGTGTTCTGCGCAGGCACCCACACTTCCAGATCGAAGGTTTTGCAGGCACCAAAGCCCATATCACCGGTGCACAGGGCCATACGACGGTACGGCAGACCCAGCAGCTCCAGCACTTTCTCCGCGTGGCCGGTCATCTCTTCCAGCGCGTCCATGGACTCTTCAGGACGAACGATCTGCACCATCTCAACCTTGTCGAACTGGTGCATACGGATCAGACCGCGCGTGTCGCGACCGTAAGAACCGGCTTCAGAACGGAAGCACGGAGAGTGTGCCGTCAGCTTAATTGGCAGGTCGTCTTCATCGATGATCTCATCACGCACGAGGTTAGTCAGCGGCACTTCCGCGGTTGGGATCAGCGCGTAGTTGCTGCTGTCTGCTTCCTCGTCCAGCGGACGGGTATGGAACAGATCGCCGGCAAATTTCGGCAGCTGGCCCGTACCGTACAGCGTATCGTGGTTGACCAGATACGGCACGTAGGTTTCGCTGTAGCCATGCTGCTCGGTGTGCAGATCCAGCATGAACTGCGCCAGCGCACGGTGCAGATTGGCAATCTGGCCTTTCATCACCACAAAACGGGAGCCGGTCAGCTTAACCGCAGCCGCAAAGTCCAGGCCCGCGTGCATTTCGCCCAGCGTCACGTGATCGCGCACCTCGAAGTCAAACTCACGAGGCGTACCCCAGCGTTTCACTTCAACGTTGTCGTTTTCATCTTTGCCAACAGGCACGCTGTCGTCAGGAATATTCGGGATAGCCAGGGCAATATCACGAATCTCGGCCTGAAGAACATCCAGCTCAGCTTTTGCCTGATCCAGTTCTTCACCCAGCTTGTTCACTTCCAGGCGTAATGGCTCAATATCTTCCCCGCGCGCTTTCGCCTGGCCGATGGATTTCGATCGAGAGTTACGCTCTGCCTGCAGATTTTCAGTTTGTACCTGCAGAACTTTACGACGCTCTTCAAAAGCGCGCAGCTTATCTACATCCAGCTTAAAGCCCCGGCGTGCCAGTTTTTCAGCGACTGCGTCTGGCTCATTACGCAGCAGATTGGGATCGAGCATGCTTATCCTGTGCTTATCGAATTAAAATAGGAAAATGTGGCCACAGCCTGCGGCCACAAGGATACATTGCCAACATTACCGCAACGATTGAACTAACGGTAGCGTTTTATAGGGCTATTTTGATCCTGTCCGGCGAGCCAGGTGAGCTTTTCACCAATCTTGCCTTCAAGACCTCTGTTTGTGGGGTGATAATAGCGCGTTTGTGCCATCTCCTGCGGGAAATATTCCTCCCCGGCGGCGTAGGCATTGGGCTCGTCGTGAGCGTAGCGATACTCCTGCCCATAGCCCATCTCTTTCATCAGTTTGGTCGGCGCGTTACGCAGGTGAACCGGCACGTCGTAGTCCGGACGTTCGCGCGCGTCGGACATCGCCGCTTTGAACGCGGTATAAACCGCATTGCTTTTCGGCGCACAGGCCAGATAGACAATCGCCTGCGCAATGGCACGTTCGCCTTCCGCGGGTCCAACGCGGGTGAAGCAGTCCCAGGCCGACAGTGCAACCTGCATGGCGCGAGGATCGGCATTACCGACATCTTCTGACGCAATCGCCAGACAGCGACGCGCGACATATAAAGGATCGCCGCCCGCAGTGATAATGCGCGCGTACCAGTAAAGCGCCGCATCCGGCGCGCTGCCGCGCACGGACTTATGCAGCGCCGAGATCAGGTCGTAAAAACGGTCGCCTTTATTATCGAACCGCGCGCTACGCTCCCCGGCAATTTCGGTGAGCAGTTCCGGCTTCAGCACACGCTTCCCGGCATCGTCGACTTCGGCCATATCGGCCATCATTTCCAGCGTGTTCAGCGCCCGACGCGCATCGCCGTTAACCAGTTCGGCAATCGCACGACGCGTGTCGTCAGGCAGAACGATATCCTGCCCGCCGTAGCCGCGCGCTTTGTCGTCCATCGCCTGGGTGAGAACCTTTTCGATATCCTCGGTGGTCAGCGATTTGAGCAGGTAAACGCGCGCGCGGGAAAGCAGCGCCGAGTTCAGTTCAAACGACGGGTTTTCGGTGGTCGCGCCGATGAAGAAGATCGTGCCGTCTTCAATGTGCGGCAGGAAGGCATCCTGCTGGCTCTTGTTGAAGCGGTGGACTTCGTCCACGAAGAGGATGGTGCGCCGTCCGGCATTGCGGTTCTGCCGCGCACGCTCGATCGCCTCACGGATCTCTTTCACGCCGGAGGTGACCGCCGAGATACGTTCAACGTCCGCGTTGGCATAGCGGGCGATCACTTCTGCAAGCGTGGTCTTGCCGGTGCCAGGGGGGCCCCAGAGGATCATGGAGTGAAGATGCCCGGCCTCAATGGCGCGCGGCAATGGCTTACCGGCAGCCAGCAGATGCTGCTGGCCGATGTACTGCGCTAAATTTTCTGGCCGCATACGGGCGGCCAGAGGTTGAAACGCGTTATCTGAAAAATCGAGCGACAGATTGCCCACTCACGCCTCTTACTTATTGCGTTGGTCGTCCACCGTTACGCCCTTCGGCGGGGTAAAGGTGAATTTCGATGCATCAACGGCGCCGTTCTGCTGAGACTTGAGCTGGTAGCTGCTGCGCTGATCGTCCTGCTCAACCGCGCCGAACTGATTAATGGTACCGTTGGTGCTTACGTTAATGGTGAACTGCTTCAGGTTGCCGTTGCTGCCTTTCGGCGTCAGGACAAACTCATCACCCGTCTGTTTAATATTGTACTGCTGCCAGTCGCTGGACTGGTTACGGGCAATCAGCATAAACGGCGTATTGCTGGTGGCATCTTTCAGCCAGGTGGCCGTTGCCTGCTCAACGAACGGGTTGAAGAACCATAAGGTTTTGCCGTCCGACACCAGGATGCTTTCATCCGGCTGGGTCATGTGCCAGTTGAACAGATTCGGGCGTTTTACCCACAAATCTCCCTGACCTTCCTGCACCGCGTTGCCGCTGCCGTCCGTCACTTTTTGCGTGAAGCTGGCGTGGAAGCTGCTTACTTTATCCAGTCGGCTTTTAAGGTCGCTGGCTGCATCAGCCCAGACGCTGCTGGCGACAAAACTGGTGAGTAATGCACAGGCGATGGCGATTTTTTTCATTGTTATTCCTTAAAATACGTCTTCCCGATATGGGGTTTCCGTCTTCTATTCTGGACCTGCCCGAAGGCAGGCGACAGAAGAAAATGCTTAATTTTGGCTGATTTACCCTTCTTTGCAATCGCTGAAGGTTAATCAAACGGCGGCGGCGCCAGCACCTCGCGGTTACCGTTATGCCCCTGCTCGCTCACAATGCCCTGCGCTTCCATCTGCTCGATGATGCGCGCTGCGCGGTTATAGCCAATTCGGAACTGACGCTGCACGCCAGAGATGGACGCTTTGCGTTTTTCAGTAACGAAGTTAACCGCCTGATCGAATAACGGATCCAGCTCTTCGCCGCCGTCGAAGCCACCGCCGCCGCCTTCGCTTTCCGTATCGCTGGTAATACCGTCAACGTATTGCGGACGACCGCGCGCCTTCCAGTCCTGCACGACGGCGTGTACTTCCTCATCGCGGACGAACGCACCGTGGACACGCACCGGAGAGGTAGAGTTCGGGCCTGAATAGAGCATATCACCCATACCCAGCAGCGACTCTGCGCCGCCCTGGTCAAGAATGGTACGGGAGTCAATTTTACTGGATACGGTAAAGGCGATACGCGTCGGGATGTTCGCTTTGATAAGACCAGTGATAACGTCCACGGAAGGACGCTGGGTCGCGAGCACAAGGTGAATACCGGCCGCACGCGCTTTCTGCGCCAGACGGGCAATCAGCTCTTCAACTTTCTTACCGACGGTCATCATCAGGTCAGCGAATTCATCGACCAGCACGACGATATAAGGCAGTTTTTCCAGCACCGGATGCTGGGCATCCATGCTGTCACCCGGCTTCCAGTAAGGATCCGGGATCGGACGCCCCATGCGCATCGCCTGGGCGATTTTCTCGTTATAACCGGCCAGGTTACGCACGCCTAACGCAGACATCAGCTTGTAGCGGCGTTCCATCTCATTGACGCTCCAGCGCAGAGCGTTGGCGGCGTCCTTCATATCGGTGACCACTTCGGTCAGCAGATGCGGGATGCCTTCGTAGACCGAAAGTTCGAGCATTTTCGGGTCGATCATGATGAAACGCACATCTTCCGGCTGCGCTTTATAGAGCATGCTGAGGATCATGGCGTTCACACCGACAGACTTACCGGAACCGGTAGTACCCGCTACCAGCAGGTGAGGCATTTTGGCAAGATCCGCAACGACCGGATCGCCAGCGATATCTTTACCCAGCACCACCGTCAGCGGAGAGGGGTTATCGCGGAATTTGGTGTTATCCAGCACTTCACGCAGGTAGACGGTCTGACGTTTCTTGTTCGGCAGCTCAAGGCCAACGTACGGTTTGCCCGGTATTACTTCCACCACACGTACCGCAACGGTCGACAGAGAACGCGCCAGGTCACGGGACAGGTTGGAAATACGCGCGGCTTTAACGCCAGGCGCCAGGTTCAGTTCAAATCGTGTGATAACAGGACCCGGCGAGTAGTTCACCACGTCTGCCTTGATGCGGAAGTCAGCCAGACGCGCTTCCACCAGACGCGCCATCTGCTCCAGCGCGAAGGTATCAACCGGTTCCACTTCTGACGGCGGCGGCGTTAACAGATCCAGAGACGGCAGCGGCGTGCTTGGACGCTGCAGCGGACGGCTGTCACCGTTACGCATCAGCAGCGGGTGAATCAGACTTTCCTGCGGCTGAGGCGCAGGCTGCTGGAACTGCGGCGGCTGTGGTGGCTGCTGAACAGATTGATGCGGCTGCGCATACGGCTGCTGAACAGGTTGTTGCGGCTGCGAGTAGGCCTGTGGTGCTGGCTGCTGGCGCACAGGCTCTGCTTCCGGCATCACGCTCGGGGTAAATAAAGGCTCGCTCGGGCCATCATCCACCAGATCCTTCATCGGTGAGAATTCAAAATCAGACAGCGAGAACGGATTTGCACCAGCCGGTTGTTCACCGGAATAGCGCTGCTGCTGGGTGGCGGCAAACTGGCGCGCCAATTCGGCTTCAGCCGCGTCCTCTTCGTCTTCCAGCACCGGTTCATCGTGCTGATATTCTTCACCGTAGCGTTGATTCTGCTGCACGGCGAACTGACGGGCCAGCTCGTCCTGCTGCATTTCATCGGCGTCATCTTCGTACTCAGGCTCGCGCGCTTTCTCTTCGGCCATACGCTGGGAAGGCAGCTTGATGCCATAAGAGGCAAGCTCACGGCGGGTTGGAACGCGAACGCGATTAGGGCGAGGCAGTTGCGGGCCAATCCCCTCCTTCACCTGAGGACGTGGCGCGCTCCCTGTTGCCAGGCTAAAGACAGGTGCAGCCACGGCAGCAGCCGCGGTAGCCTGCTTCACGCTTTCTGCTACGGGTGCAACAGCAGGCGTCGGGTCGACCGGTGGAACAGAAACAGAAGGCGCTTTCGTCACTGGCTCCTGCACCGGTTCAGGCACAGGCTGGTACCATGCGGCCAGCTGTTCACGTTCACGCGCACGACGCTCTTCGACTTCTTCAAAATAGTACATTGGTGGACGAGAGGGTTTTACCTCTTCCACGATTTCAGGTTCAGGCTGCGGCTCTACATAAGGCTGCACAGGTTCAACCGACTCAGGCACATACTCCTGATAAGGTTGGGCCACAGGCTGTTCATAGTGCGGATAATCTTGCGGTTCATACGCAGGCTGCGGCGGCTGATAAGGCTGCTGCCACTGCTCCTGCTGCACAGGGATGTAGCTTTCAGGTTCAGGCGCGATAACCGGCTCCGGCGTGTGAACGCCTGGCGCAGTCTGCCAGTCAACCTGAGGCTGCTGGATAACGGATTCCGGCGGCGAAACCGGCGCGGATGGCGTCACGGCGTCGACAGGCGCGGCATACGCCTGCGCAGCGGTCGTCGCGGCTGCGGCGGCTGCAACCGGCTCGGTAACCGAATGGCCGTTTAACAGCGGATCGTATTCGTCGAAGTCACCCGGCGTGGCACGGCTGCCGGAGAAGAGCACATCGTCAGGATCGACGGCGACACCTGCAGCGCGATACGCAACCTGCTCGTCTTCATCCATGCGTTTACCGGAGAAGAGCGCCGCATCGGTTTTACGACCCAGCGGGTTGGCAAATTTCTCAGCAACACGCTGGCGACGTGCCAGCGCGCCGCGCAGAATACGCGCACGACGAGACTCGCGACGCTGCACAGGCGCGTCGTCTTCCTCTTCATCTTCGTACTCGTCTTCATCAACCCACGTATCGTCACGGCGGGTACGGTTGCTGGCGAAGGTCAGAATGGTGAGGATAAAACTGCCAATTTTCTCGGCAATGCTCACCCAGGACCAGCCGGTAAACAGCGTCAACCCAGCCGCCCAGATGCACAGCAGCGCCAGCGTACCGCCGCTGCTGTGCAGCATCGGCTGCAGCGCAGAACTGAGTAAGCTGCCGATCACCCCGCCAGAGGCGAAGTACCAGATATCATCCGCATTTATCGCCGCTAGCCCGCACGAGGTGAGGATCAGCGCCAGTGCGCCAATCAGGCGCAGCGACACGGCAAAATAGTCGATGTAATCATCGTTCTGACGATGACGCCACGCAAACCAGCATCCGCCAATAATAATGACGGGAAGGGTGTAGGCCATCACACCGAAAATGAAGAACAGCGTGTCCGCAAGCCAGGCACCGGGGACACCGCCTAAATTATGGATAGGCTCATGCCATGCAGTTTGTGACCAGCTGGGATCTGAGGGGTTGAAACTGAGTAAGGCTGCCATCAGCCAGACGGCGAAAAGGGCAATAACAATCAGCAAAGCCTCGAGGAGACGACGTCCGCTGCTTAGCTTCGATAGTGTGACTTCTTTGTCTTCAGTGTATTCCTGGCTCAAAAAAGGCTCTCCAGGTATCAGGCATATCCTGCCTTTTTGCTAAAACGGACAACAGCGCCGGGACTCCCCGGCACTGTTGCTGTATGGATTAACAGGAGTGTAATCAAACTACGCTGATTTTGCACCTGTTCCGTGTTAGCGCGTCTTAATAACCAGACGATTGCTCTGTTTGACCTCTTCCATCACCACATAAGTACGGGTGTCGTTCACGCCTGGCAGACGCAGCAGGGTTTCACCCAGCAGCTTACGGTAGGCGGACATATCAGGCACACGGGTTTTCAACAGGTAGTCGAAATCACCGGACACCAGGTGACACTCTTGAATTTCTTCAAGTTTTTGTACAGCGGCGTTAAATTGCTCAAACACATCCGGCGCACCACGATTCAGAGTAATCTCAACAAATACCAGAAGTGAGGCATCCAGATAATGCGGGTTCAGCAGAGCTGTATAGCCCTGAATGAAACCCTGTCTTTCCAGTCGGCGCACACGCTCAAGGCACGGCGTCGGGGAAAGTCCCACACGTTTTGAAAGCTCGACGTTGGAAATACGCCCATCCTTTTGCAATTCATTAAGAATGTTACGATCGATACGGTCGAGATCTTTGCCAGGGCGCTTCTTGCTATCTACCATTATTATTGTCTCTCTGTATTCCTTCCCTACTCCTGCCTGGACCCTGTGCACATCACTGTTCAGAGCCTGTACCCGTTAGTCATCACATCGCCTGATTATGTATTAGACGCGATGCGGATTCGGGTTCTGTTGGTAAGAAGACCGTTGCCCGAAGGCAGTCACCGACATCACGTATGGCGTCTGTCCACGCCATGCGTAGATTTCACTGACCCGGTAAAAATGGCATTTACGTGCATGCCTATGCGGCATACGGTTAACGCGGTTTTTTTTCTTCCTTGAATGTTTTCGCAAAAGCGCAGGGGATTGTCAAAGCAAAACATCGTTTTTTAGTACAACATGCCGGATATTCATTACGGCAGGGTATTAATCCTCATTTTATTGCCTTACAAACGACCGGTTTTCAGGCGAAAGCGTGATGTTATAGCGCGCCATTCATCGTCCGTGACTATTACACAGATTGATATCAAAATTGCTGCGCTCTTTTTTTACGACAACAAATTCCCTACAATCCAGCCAAATGTCTGCCAACAATAATGGGGATCTCATGGGCACGGCCAAACACAGTAAGCTGCTAATCCTTGGTTCTGGACCTGCGGGATATACCGCAGCGGTCTATGCTGCACGCGCTAACCTGCACCCGGTACTCATCACCGGTATGGAAAAAGGCGGTCAGCTGACCACCACCACCGAAGTGGAAAACTGGCCAGGGGACCCGAACGACCTGACCGGGCCGCTGCTGATGGAGCGCATGCACGAGCATGCCGCTAAATTCGAAACCGAAATTCTGTTCGACCACATCAATAAGGTCGATCTGCAGAACCGTCCGTTCCGCCTGACGGGCGACAGCGGCGAATACACCTGTGACGCGCTGATCGTTGCCACCGGCGCTTCTGCCCGTTACCTTGGTCTGCCATCCGAAGAAGCGTTCAAAGGCCGCGGCGTCTCTGCCTGCGCAACCTGTGATGGTTTCTTTTATCGCAACCAGAAAGTCGCGGTTATCGGCGGCGGCAACACCGCGGTGGAAGAAGCGCTGTACCTGGCGAACATTGCCTCTGAGGTGCACCTGATCCACCGTCGCGAAACCTTCCGCGCGGAGAAGATCCTGATCAAGCGTCTGATGGATAAAGTGGCAAGCGGCAACATCGTGTTGCACACTAACCGTACCCTGGAAGAAGTGACGGGCGACCAGATGGGCGTTGCCGGCCTGCGTATCCGTGATACCCAGAACACCGATAACGTCGAAACGCTGGAAGTGGCGGGTCTGTTTGTGGCGATCGGTCACAGCCCGAACACCGCGATCTTCGACGGTCAGCTGGAGCTGGAAAACGGCTACATCAAAGTGCAGTCCGGCATTCACGGTAATGCGACCCAGACCAGCATCCCTGGCGTGTTCGCGGCTGGCGACGTGATGGACCATATTTATCGTCAGGCGATTACTTCTGCGGGTACCGGTTGTATGGCCGCGCTGGACGCTGAACGCTACCTTGATGGACTGGCTGAACAAGGTAAATAATCTTTACAAGTCAGTAACAAACGTAAATAAAGGCGGCGATAAGTCGCCTTTATTGTCTCCCCGTTGTAACATTGCGCTGCCCAACTTCTAATAACGTCACCTGCAAAGTACGCAATGGAAAAAACCCGTCAACAAGAGTTAACACGCTGGCTGAAACAGCAAAGCGTTATTTCCCGCCGCTGGCTTACGATTTCCCGTCTCCTGGGGTTCGTTAGCGGCCTGTTGATTGTTGCCCAGGCATGGCTGCTGGCCCGCATTCTTAATCATATGATCATGGAGAACATCCCGCGCGAAGCGCTGTTGCTGCCCTTTATTGTCCTGATCCTGATTTTTATCCTGCGCGCCTGGGTGGTGTGGCTGCGTGAGCGCGTCGGTTTTCACGCCGGACAGCATATCCGCTACGAGATCCGCCGTCAGGTGCTGGATCGCCTTCAGGAAGCCGGGCCCGCGTGGATCCAGGGTAAACCGGCCGGTAGCTGGGCGACGCTGATCCTTGAGCAGATTGACGATATGCACGACTACTATGCGCGCTATCTGCCGCAAATGGCCCTTGCCGTCTTCGTTCCGCTGCTGATCGTGATCGCCATCTTCCCTGTGAACTGGATGGCTGCGCTGATTCTGATGGGCACCGCCCCGCTGATCCCGCTGTTTATGGCGCTGGTCGGCATGGGGGCAGCGGATGCCAACCGCCGTAACTTCCTGGCATTGGGTCGCCTTAGCGGCCATTTCCTCGATCGTCTTCGCGGCATGGAGACGTTACGCATTTTTGGCCGCGGTGAAGCAGAAACCGAAAACATTCGCCAGGCATCACAGGACTTCCGTCAGCGCACCATGGAAGTGTTACGCCTCGCCTTCCTGTCTTCCGGCGTACTGGAATTCTTTACCTCGCTGTCGATTGCCCTCGTGGCGGTCTACTTTGGCTTCTCCTATCTTGGCGCGCTGGATTTCGGCCATTACGGCACGGCGGTGACCCTTTCAGCCGGATTCCTGGCGCTGATCCTGGCCCCGGAGTTTTTCCAGCCGCTTCGCGATCTGGGAACCTTCTATCACGCCAAAGCGCAGGCGGTTGGTGCAGCCGATAGCCTGAAAACGTTCCTGGAAACGCCGCTGGCCCACCCGGAGCGCGGTGACGTAACGCTGAATGCGAAAGATCCGGTGTCCATTGAAGCGCAGGACTTTTCCATTCTGTCGCCCGAAGGCAAAGTGCTCGCCGGTCCGCTGAACTTTACCTTACCTGCGAGACAACGCGTGGTGCTCGTCGGCACCAGCGGTTCCGGGAAAAGCTCTCTGCTGAATGCGCTATCCGGCTTTATGGCCTACACGGGTTCACTGCGGATCAACAAAACCGAACTGCGCAACCTCGATCCAGACGCCTGGCGTAAACAGCTCAGCTGGGTGGGCCAGAACCCGCAGCTTCCCGCCGCTACGCTGCGTGAAAACGTCCTGCTGGCGCGCCCGGATGCGCGTGACGATGAACTGCAATCGGTGCTCGACCGCGCCTGGGTCAGCGAGTTTCTGCCGCTGCTCCCGCAGGGGGTAGATACCGTGGTCGGCGATCAGTCCGCCGGGCTGTCGGTCGGACAGGCGCAGCGCGTAGCCGTGGCACGCGCGCTGCTTAACCCATGCCATCTGATGCTACTGGATGAGCCTGCCGCCAGCCTGGATGCCCACAGCGAACAGCGCGTAATGGAGGCCCTGAACGCCGCCTCCCGGCAGCAAACCACCCTGATGGTCACCCACCAGCTGGAAGGGATTGCCGACTGGGACCAGATCTGGGTCATGGAGAACGGCCGTATTGTTGAGCAAGGCGATTACGCCTCTCTCGTTGCCGCCCAGGGACCGTTTGCCGCCCTACTGGCGAACCGTCAGGAGGATATCTGATGCGTGCTTTGCTGCCTTATCTTGCGCTCTATAAACGCCACAAATGGATGCTGACGCTGGGGATTGTGTTGGCGATTGTCACGCTGCTCGCCAGCATTGGCCTGCTCACGCTTTCCGGCTGGTTCCTGTCGGCTTCGGCCGTCGCGGGCTTTGCCGGTTTATACAGCTTCAACTATATGCTCCCGGCTGCCGGCGTTCGCGGTACCGCCATCACCCGTACAGCCGGACGCTATTTCGAACGTCTTGTCAGCCACGACGCTACTTTCCGCGTGCTGCAGCACCTGCGCATCTACACCTTCAGCAAACTGCTGCCCCTCTCCCCTGCCGGGCTGGCGCGTTTTCGTCAGGGTGAGTTACTTAACCGTGTTGTTGCGGATGTCGACACGCTGGATCACCTTTACCTGCGCGTGATTTCCCCGATCGTGGGCGCGTTTGTGGTGATTGTGGTGGTCACGCTGGGGCTGTCTTTTCTGGATGCTTCCGTTGCGCTGACGCTGGGCGGGATCATGCTGCTGACGCTCATCATTCTGCCGCCGCTGTTTTACCGCGCCGGGAAATCCACCGGGGAAAACCTGACGCGGCTGCGCGGGGACTACCGTCAGCAGCTGACCTCCTGGCTTCAGGGGCAGGCAGAGCTGACGATTTTTGGCGCCAGCAAGCGCTATCGCGCGCGGATGGAAAGTACGGAGCTTAACTGGCATGAGGCCCAGCGCCGCCAGTCGGAGCTGACGGCCTTTTCTCAGGCGCTGATGATGTTAATCGGCGGCGTGGCGGTGATTGCTATGCTGTGGCTGGCTTCAGGCGATGTTGGCGGTAATACGCAGCCGGGTCCTCTTATTGCCCTGTTCGTCTTCTGCGCGCTGGCGGCGTTTGAAGCGCTGGCCCCGGTGACGGGCGCCTTCCAGCATCTTGGTCAGGTGATCGCCTCTGCCCTGCGCATCACGCAGATTGCCGAACAGGAGCCTGAAGTCACGTTCAGTGCCGGGCAAACTGCGGTACCAGAGCAGGTTGCGCTGACGCTTGAAGATGTCACCTTCGCCTATGACAAACAGGCGCAGAACGCGCTGGACGGTATCAACCTTTCTGTTAGTGCAGGTCAGCGGATGGCGATCCTCGGCCGTACCGGCTGCGGTAAATCGACGCTGCTGCAGTTGCTGACCCGCGCCTGGGATCCGCAGCGCGGCAAAATTCGTTTTAATAACACGTTGCTGACCGATTTCAGCGAGCAGACCCTGCGCAAGACGGTGAGCGTCGTTCCGCAGCGCGTGCATCTGTTTAGCGCCACCCTGCGCGATAACCTGCTGCTGGCCGCGCCAGAGGCCTCTGATGATGCGCTTCGCGCCGTGCTGGAGCAGGTCGGACTGCAAAAACTGCTTGAGGACGACGGACTGAACAGCTGGCTGGGCGAAGGCGGCCGTCAGCTCTCCGGCGGTGAGCTGCGCCGTCTCGCAATCGCGCGCGCGCTGCTGCACGATGCGCCGCTGATGCTGCTCGACGAACCCACCGAAGGGCTGGATGCCACAACCGAGAGCCAAATCCTTGATTTACTGGCGAATGTCATGACCGGCAAAACCGTGCTGATGGTCACACACCGCCTGCGCGGACTGGCGAGTTTTGATCGGATAATTGTGATGGACAACGGACACATTATTGAGCAAGGTAGTCACGCAGAGCTGTTGGCCAAACAGGGTCGCTACTACCAGTTTAAACAGCGTCTGTAGACTATATTTGTAGCGTCCTTACTCGCGTACTGGAGTTTTGCTGTCATGCGCCTGGTCCAGCTTTCTCGTCATAACATCGCGTTCCCTTCTCCGGAAGGGGCGCTGCGTGAGCCCAACGGGCTGCTGGCCCTCGGCGGTGACCTCAGTCCCGCACGGCTTTTAATGGCGTACCAGCGCGGTATCTTCCCCTGGTTTTCCCCCGGCGATCCGATTTTATGGTGGTCCCCCGATCCGCGTGCCGTGCTGTGGCCAGCGCAGTTTCACGTGAGCCGCAGCATGAAGCGTTTCCATGCGAAATCACCCTACCGCGTCACCCTCAACCACGCTTTTGGTCAGGTCATTGAAGGCTGCGCTGAAGACCGCTATGAAGGGACATGGATAACCAGCGATATCATCACTGCCTACCACCAGCTTCATGAACTTGGGTACGCCCACTCCATTGAGGTGTGGGAAGGCGGAGCACTCGTCGGCGGCATGTACGGCGTGGCGCAAGGCACGCTGTTTTGCGGCGAGTCGATGTTCTCTCGCGCGGTTAACGCCTCGAAAACCGCGCTGCTGGTCTTCTGCGAGGCGTTTGCCCAGCGCGGCGGACGCCTGATCGATTGTCAGGTGCTCAACGAGCACACGGCCTCCCTGGGGGCTGTTGAAATCCCGCGACGCCAGTACATCGAACAACTGGATGCCAGCCGTCAGGAGAAGCTCCCGCGCGACTTCTGGATACCGAGAACGCTCTTTATGCCCAATGCCTAAATGTTTTCCGCATATTTTTTGTGAGGGTGTTATAATTATGCCGCAGAGTAGCTTCTGCCTGTTGCCCCGCCGCCGTTTGGGACCCTCGCTTCAGATAACGTCCTGACGTTTATCCTGTTGTCTCCCCTTTACGAATGCGCTTCCTGTTCGGTTGTACCGTGACGCTTGGGCAATGCGCCGAAACTGTTTTGCTGCGTTTTAATCGCGCAATTCTTTACTTAATTGATGAATTTCGGCATTATCTTGCCGGTTCAAAACTTGGTAGTGATACCCCAGAGGATTAGATGGCCAAAGAAGACAATATTGAAATGCAGGGTACCGTACTTGATACGTTGCCTAATACCATGTTTCGCGTAGAGCTGGAAAACGGTCACGTGGTAACTGCGCACATCTCCGGTAAAATGCGCAAAAACTACATCCGCATTTTGACGGGCGACAAAGTGACTGTTGAACTGACCCCGTACGACCTGAGCAAAGGCCGCATTGTCTTCCGTAGTCGCTAATTGTTTTCGCCTGTAATGGCAGATGAATATTTAAAAGGTCGGGATAATCCCGGCCTTTTTTATTTATGGCTTTAGTGTTGCTGCGTCGGAAGATGTATTGTCATCCACGGTTGTACAGGAGCGATTAAATCCCCTGCCATAGAATGAGCCATGTCGT
Source organism: Enterobacter dykesii (assembly GCF_008364625.2). NCBI lineage: Bacteria > Pseudomonadati > Pseudomonadota > Gammaproteobacteria > Enterobacterales > Enterobacteriaceae > Enterobacter > Enterobacter dykesii. The sequence continues at coordinate 1,457,402 of NZ_CP126604.1, read as the reverse complement.
GGAGTAATCCCGTGAGGTGCGGCAACATATCGCGGTCAAAATGCGATACCAGCAGTATGTGGTTTAACGCCCGGCAGTAGTCGCATTTCGTTTCTGTATCTTCAAGCAACCACTCTTTTTGTCGCAGCTGTTCCGCTTCGTTCTCAAATTCCACCACCTGAAAATCACGCATGGATTCTGTAAGGCCGGATTTCACCTCTTCCAGATAAGCCCCGAGGCAACGACATACGGGCTGCGTTTGTGGGAGCGAATGACAGTCGAGCAGGATTTCGGTGAGCAGGTTGCAGCGCTCGGCCAGGGTTGGAAGATCGGGGTTGAGGGAGAGTTCGGTGTAGAGTTGGGCGAAGCTATTAATATCAGTCATATGTGATCCTTTATGCACGCAAGATTGTCTGTGCACACACTTTCAGGACGCCAATCCCGGCACCTGATTTTGCAGGTGCGCCGCCATTTTATTACTGTGGATTTATCCAGCAACTGACTTCGACAGAAACTGGAAAGCGCCTCGCAAAATTCCTCTGCGACCTGATGCCCTCACCCCGGCCCTCTCCCACAGGGAGAGGGAGAAAACAAAAAAAACGGCAACCGAAGTTGCCGTTTTGCTTTTACCTTATAACTCAGTGAGCCGCTTCCGGCTTGTGCTTCGCCGCACTCTGGAAATCGTACGTCAGTTCGTTCTTCGCCTGATCCAGCGCCACGGTCACCTGACCGCCGTCAACCAGCGAGCCAAACAGCAGCTCGTTCGCCAGCGGTTTCTTCAGGTTGTCCTGAATCACGCGCGCCATCGGACGGGCCCCCATCGCGCGGTCATAGCCTTTCTCGGCCAGCCAGTTGCGAGCCTCCTGGCTCACTTCCAGCGACACGCCTTTCTGATCCAGCTGAACCTGCAGCTCGACGATGAACTTGTCCACAACCTGATGGATCACCTCGGTAGACAGGTGATCGAACCAGATAATGTTGTCCAGACGGTTACGGAACTCCGGCGTGAAGATCTTCTTGATCTCCTCCATCGCATCGGTGCTGTTATCCTGGTGGATCAGGCCGATGGATTTACGCTCGGTTTCACGCACCCCGGCGTTGGTGGTCATCACCAGCACCACGTTGCGGAAGTCCGCCTTGCGCCCGTTGTTGTCGGTCAGCGTCCCGTTGTCCATCACCTGCAGCAGGATGTTGAACACGTCCGGGTGCGCCTTCTCGATTTCATCGAGCAGCAGAACCGCGTGCGGATGCTTGATCACCGCGTCGGTGAGCAGGCCGCCCTGGTCAAAGCCCACGTAGCCCGGAGGCGCACCAATCAAACGGCTGACAGTGTGACGCTCCATATACTCGGACATATCAAAGCGCAGCAGCTCAATGCCCAGCGCTTTGGAGAGCTGAACCGTCACCTCGGTTTTCCCCACGCCGGTTGGGCCAGCGAACAGGAAGGAACCGACAGGCTTGTGGTCATGCCCCAGCCCGGCGCGGGCCATCTTGATCGCTTCGGTTAAGGCCTCAATGGCTTTATCCTGACCAAAGACCAGCATTTTCAGGCGATTGCCGAGGGTGCGCAGCGTGTCGCGGTCGCTCTGAGAAACGCTCTTCTCAGGAATACGCGCGATGCGGGCCACCACGGACTCAATATCCGCCACGTTAACGGTTTTCTTACGCTTGCTGGCCGGCATCAGGCGCGCACGCGCCCCTGCCTCATCAATCACGTCAATCGCCTTATCCGGCAGATGACGGTCATTGATGTATTTCACCGCCAGCTCCACCGCCGCACGTACCGCTTTCGCGGTGTAACGCACGTCGTGGTGCGCTTCGTACTTCGGCTTCAGGCCGTTGATGATCTGCACCGTTTCCTCGACGGACGGTTCGGTCACGTCGATTTTCTGGAAGCGACGCGCCAGCGCACGGTCTTTCTCAAAGATGTTGCTGAACTCCTGGTAGGTCGTGGAGCCAATCACGCGGATCTTGCCGCTGGAGAGCAGCGGTTTGATCAGGTTTGCAGCGTCCACCTGCCCACCGGAGGCCGCACCTGCGCCGATGATGGTGTGGATCTCATCGATAAACAGGATGCTGTTGGTGTCCTGCTCCAGCTGTTTCAACAGCGCCTTGAAGCGTTTTTCAAAATCACCGCGGTATTTGGTGCCCGCCAGCAGCGAGCCGATATCCAGCGAGTAGATGGTGCAGTCGGCAATCACTTCCGGCACGTCGCCCTGCACAATGCGCCAGGCAAGCCCTTCAGCAATCGCGGTTTTACCCACGCCTGACTCGCCCACCAGCAGCGGGTTGTTCTTGCGGCGACGGCACAGCACCTGGATCGCGCGCTCCAGCTCTTTATCGCGACCAATCAGCGGGTCGATACCGCCAACGCGAGCAAGCTGGTTAAGGTTGGTGGTGAAGTTTTCCATACGATCCTCCCCGCCTGCTTGCTCTTCATTGTTATTGACCTGATTGCTGGAATCCGATGCCTGGTTAGGCTCGTCTTTGCGCGTTCCGTGAGAAATAAAGTTAACCACGTCGAGGCGGCTGACTTCGTGTTTGCGCAGCAGGTAGGCAGCCTGTGACTCCTGCTCGCTGAAGATGGCGACTAAGACGTTTGCGCCAGTCACTTCGCTACGCCCGGAAGACTGGACGTGGAATACCGCGCGCTGCAGCACGCGCTGGAAGCTGAGCGTCGGCTGCGTGTCGCGCTCTTCTTCACTGGCTGGCAGCACCGGTGTGGTTTGTTCGATGAAGGCTTCGAGTTCCTGACGTAGCGCCACCAGATCCACGGAGCAGGCTTCCAGCGCTTCGCGGGCAGATGGGTTGCTAAGCAGTGCGAGCAGTAAATGCTCGACGGTCATAAACTCATGTCGGTGCTCACGCGCTCTGGCGAAAGCCATGTTTAAACTGAGTTCCAGTTCTTGATTGAGCATAGGCACCTCCCCCAATTTTATGCCTTATCAGGCCTTTTCCAGCGTACACAGCAACGGATGCTCGTTCTCCCTCGCATAGTCGTTCACCATCGCCACTTTGGTTTCCGCCACTTCGGCTGTGAAGATGCCGCAGATAGCTTTGCCACGATAATGAACGGTAAGCATCAGTTGCGTTGCACGTTCTACATCATAAGAAAAGAACTTTTGTAGCACGTCAATAACAAATTCCATCGGCGTGTAATCATCGTTCATTAACATAACTTTATACATAGATGGCGGTTTTAGCGCATCGCGCACTTTGTCTTCCGCCAGCTGGTCGAAATCCAGCCAATCGTTGGTCTTACCCATTATGCATAACCACTTTGAATCTACCTCAGATGTTAGATAACAATCATCTATTACTGTCATCCGCGATGTCTGTCACAAACTGTTGCAATAGCGTTAACTGCTTCAAACTTTGGTTGATTATTGTCCCATCTCCAGCGCCAAACGCTTGACGACTTCTTTCGTTTCTCTAAATTGTACAAGCGTGAGATGGCGAGGTTTTGAACAGCCCCCACTCCACCACCGGTTCATTCCATCTTAACTTATAAGATTTACGAAGGATGTCGAAGCATGGAAATGGGTACTGTTAAGTGGTTCAACAACGCCAAAGGGTTTGGCTTCATCTGCCCCGAAGGCGGCGGCGAGGATATCTTCGCTCACTATTCCACCATTCAGATGGATGGTTACAGAACGCTCAAAGCCGGGCAGTCCGTCCGGTTCGATGTACATCAGGGACCAAAAGGCAATCATGCCAGCCTAATCGTACCCGTTGAAGCAGAGACGGTTGCATAGCTCTCTGTTTTATTGTGTACATCCCGCAGTCAAAATGCCAGCCCGATCGGCTGGCATTTTTATTTTCGAGTTATTCCCGAGCCAGCGCGTCCACCGGATCCAGCCGCGCCGCGTTGCGGGCGGGCAACCAGCCAAACAAAATGCCGGTAAAGGTCGAACACAAAAAGGCGGTGATAATGGCAACCGGCGAGAAGCCAATCTCCCAGCCGGGTAAAAAGAGCTGGAGCGCAAACGCGATCATCATCGAGAGCGCAATGCCCATCGCCCCGCCGACCAGACACACCAGTACCGCTTCAATCAAAAACTGCTGCAGCACGTCGCTGGCCCTGGCCCCGACCGCCATGCGGATGCCGATCTCCCGGGTACGCTCGGTGACCGACACCAGCATGATATTCATCACCCCGATACCGCCGACGACCAGCGAGATCACCGCCACCAGCGTGAGGAACAGCTGAAGAGTACGTGTGGTCTTTTCCGCCGTTTTCAAGAGGCCGTCCATATTCCAGGTGAAGAAATCTTTCTTCCCGTGACGCAGGGTTAACAGCCGCTCAAGCTGCTGTTCGGCCAGCGCGCTGTCGTAGCCCTCCTTCACGCGTACGGTGATGGAGTTGAGCCATGACTGCCCCATAATCCGCCCTGAGATGGTGGTGTAGGGCAGCCAGACGCGCAGGATCTTGCTGCTGCCGAACATCGACTGCTTCTCTTCCGCCACGCCGATGACCGTGGCAGGCATGTTGCCGACCAGAATCACTTCGCCCACCACGTGGGCTTTATTTGGGAAAAGCTGCCTGCGCGAGTTTGCGTCCAGCACCACCACCTGCGCCCTGCCCGCCAGCTGCTCGGCGTTGAAGGTGGCACCTTCGCTGAAGGTCATGCCGTAGACGTTGAAGTAGTCTCCGCTCACGCCGTTAGCGCTGGCGGCCACGTCAACGTTGCCCACGCGCAGACGCAGGTTCTGCGAAACCGCAGGCGTGGCGGAGTTTACCCACGGCTGCTTCTGAATCGCCGCCAGATCGTCGTACTTCAGCGCCTGCTGATACTGCGGCTCGTCGTCGCCAAAGTCTTTGCCGGGATAGACGTCAATGGTATTGGTGCCGATAGCGCGGATATCCGCCAGCACCAGCTGCTTGGCCGCGTCGCCCACCACCACGATCGACACCACCGAGGCGATCCCGATAATGATGCCGAGCATCGTCAGCAGAGTGCGCATTTTGTTGGCCGCCATCGCCAGCCACGCCATGGTCAGCGCCTCGCGAAAGCCGCTGGAAAACTGTCCCCAGCCGGTTGATGCCGGCAGCGCTTCTTTCGGCGCCGCAGCCCTGGACTCACGCGGCGGCGGGTTGCTGACCAGCTCGCCGTCGTGGATCTCAATAATGCGTTCCGCCTGCGCCGCCACCTGCGGATCGTGGGTAACAATGATGACCGTGTGGCCCAGATCGCGAAGCTGGTGCAGGATCGCCATCACCTCTTCGCCGGAATGGCTGTCGAGCGCGCCGGTCGGTTCATCCGCGAGGATCACCTGCCCGCCGTTCATCAGGGCACGGGCAATACTCACGCGCTGCTGCTGGCCGCCGGAAAGCTGCGAGGGCTGGTACTCCACCCGCTCCGCCAGTCCCAGACGCGTCAGCAGCATCTGCGCGCGCTCAAGGCGCTTTTTCCGCTCAACGCCCGCATAGACCGCAGGCACTTCCACGTTCTGCGCCGCATTAAGGTGAGAAAGCAGATGGTAACGCTGGAAGATAAAGCCGAAATGTTCCCGGCGCAGCTTCGCCAGCGCGTCGCCGTTCAGCGTGGAGACATCCATCCCGGCCACGCGATAGGTCCCGCTGGTCGGCTTATCCAGGCAGCCGAGAATGTTCATCAGCGTCGATTTACCGGACCCCGATGCCCCGACAATCGCTACCATCTCGCCCGCTTCCACGCGCAGGGAGATGCCCTTCAGCACCTCCACCGGACCGTCGCCAGAAGGATAGCTGCGACGAATGTTATTCAGCTCAAGCAGCGACGTCATTTAGCGGCTCCGGGCAGGCTTTCGCTGACAACAACCTCCTCGCCCTCTTCCAGCCCTTTCACCACCACCACGTCGGTGTCGTTGCGCGCGCCGATAACGACCTCGCGCTCGCGCGTTTCGCCGTTGCGCAGCACTTTCACTTTATAACGGCTCTCCCCGGCGGACTCGCCGAGCGCAGAGAGCGGAATGGTCAGCACGTTCTTCACGCCGGTCAGCTGGATATGCACCTGTGCGGTCATGTCCAGACGCAGCACGCCCTGCGGGTTTGGTACCTCAAAGCGGGCATAGTAAAAAATAGCGTCGTTAACTTTCTCCGGCGTCGGCAGAATGTCCTTCAGCACGCCTTCGTAGCGCGTTTGCGGGTCTCCCAGCACCGTAAACCAGGCGTTCTGTCCCGGCTTAAGATGGATCACATCCGCCTCTGAAACCTGGGCTTTGACCAGCATAGTGCTCATGTCCGCCAGCGTCAGAATGTTTGGCGCCTGCTGCGCGGCAATCACCGTCTGGCCCTGCAGCGTAGTGATCTGGGTCACTTCGCCCGCCATCGGCGCGACGATTTTGGTGTAATCGAGGTTAGTTTTGGCCGTATCCAGCGAGGCCTGGTTGCGTTTGATTTGCGCGTCAATTGTGCCAATTTGCGCCTGTTTCACCGCCAGTTCGGTGGTGGCAGTATCTAAATCCTGTTTTGAAATAGCCTGGGTTTTGGCCAGCGCCTGCTGACGAGTCAGCGTCACCTGGGCCAGGTTACGCTCTGCCAGCGCCTGCGCACGCTGCGCGCGCAGCTCCATCAGCGTGGCTTCCACCTCGCGGATCTGGTTCTCAGCCTGCTCAGGATCGATCACGCCGAGCAGCTGACCTTTTTTCACCTTGTCGCCAATCTCAACCGACAGCGTTTTCAGCTGGCCGCTGACCTGAGCGCCGACGTCAACCTTGCGCAGCGCGTCAAGCTTGCCCGTCGCGAGGACGTTTTGCTGCAGTTCGCCCGGGCGAACAATCAGCGTCTGATACTGTGGCACCGGCGCATTCAGCACCTGCCATAGCCAGTACCCACCGGCTAAAACCGCGACCGCCAGCAGCAGAAACCACGTTCTGCGTTTTCCCTTGAGGTTCATAAATATTCCAAATAAATGTTCTGGCAATTATAAATGTTGATTCTATCTAAACGACTCTTCAACGAAACCCCTGTTCTCCGAAATCGCCCTAATTTGTTTACGAGACGTTGACATTCCCCCTGTTGAAATAGCGATATTCCAAAAGGATCAGGATCTACCATGTCTTCTATCGTCGATACATCACTTTCAAACCTGCCGCAGCCAAAATCCGGCTGGCAGCTCTTCAAAAACCTGGCTTTCGGTGAGATCGCACCCGGGCTGGCATGGGAAAACACCGCCTACCGACGTAAGTTCATGCTGCGTTCACTGGCGACACCGCTCAGCACCGCGCGTCTGCTTTCTGAGCTTGCCAGGCATCCGCACCTGATGCAAATGCTCCAGGTTCAGCCGGGGCTGCCCTGCCGCCTTCATCGTCCGTGGCTGACGGTCAATATGGATCGACAGCGTGCGCTGGAATCGCTGTCCTGGCACTACAAGATGATGTGTCGCCAGCTGCCGGCGACGCTGACAAAGGGTTACCTTTCAAAGCAGGGCGTGACTCTGCTGACCTTAACCGGAAAAGATGAACAGCAATTTACCGTTCGTCTGTGCGCCGACGCGTTTATGGACAAAGAGGGAGAAGCAACCCTCGTTTTCCGTGACGGTCAAAATACGGCGCTGGCGGAGATGACCTTTACGCTATGCCAGTTTGAGGGAAAATCAACGCTGTTCATTGGCGGTTTGCAGGGCGCAAAAGCGCATGTTCCTCATGAGCTGATCCAGGGTGCGACGAAAGCCTGCCACGGTCTGTTCCCGAAACGTCTGCTGGTCGAGGCCGCCATGACCCTCGGCGCCGCGTTCCCGGTAGAGCAAATTGTTGCCGTCAGTAACGATACGCACATTTATCGCAGCTGGCGCTACCGCAAGAAAAAAGAGGGCAAACTGCTGGCCGATTACGACAGTTTCTGGATCTCCCTCGGCGGTGAAAAGCAGGACAGCGGTAACTTTATGCTGCCGCTCGTCATGCCGCGTAAACCAATGGAAGAGATCGCCAGCAAAAAACGTTCCGAATATCGCCGCCGCTACGAGCTGCTGGATAGCCTGATTCAGCAGGTGAAACAGGCGACCCAAGGCTAATCCGCTTTCCCGCGTGCCAGCCACAGCACGCGGGAGAACATCTTCCGCAGCAGGGTCGGCACCGCCTCCACGCCCCGCCTCCCCGCTTCCGTCGCCACTTCAATGGCTAAATCCGGTTTTGACGAACGATGAATGGCTTTGGCGATTACGCGCCGCATGTTCATCGGGACATCGACCGGCACCATGGCAATTCGGTGGAAGACGTCGTCGAACCCCTGACGATACATAAAGTGCTCCATGTCCATCGCGGGCAGCATGGTTAAATGGTCGCGCTCTTCCTCGCGCTCGTTGTTCAGCAGGCTCCGCACGGTCGAAGCATATTTTTTGCCCGCCTCATCACCGTCTACCAGCACGTGCCACTCGATCCCCATCCGGCGGGCGAATTTTATCAGCGGCTTTAATCCCGACTGGGCGAATTCGATCACCTTAATGCCTTCCGCATCAAAATGGTGGCCGCACTGGCGCGCCAGCTCGTTGATAACCCAGGTTTCCGTTTCCCCCTCCACCAGCAGCCAGCAGCGGGCAAAGAGCGACGACGCCCGGTTAAAGCGAATATGAAACGCGATGCGCCGCCCGTCTTCCGCATTCAAACCGCCCGGCCCAAGCCGGAAAGCGGAGACGCGGGAGGATTCACGCACCAGGCGACAGACGTGTTCTACCGGCGTCAGCGATAATAATTCTCCGGAATTGGTGGTCGTAATGCGCTGGAGCGGCAGCAGATTCAGCAGATGCCATGCCACGGAGAGCATGATGGGATGCAGGCGCGTTTCCGGGTCTTCCACCAGCAGCAGCGGCCGGGCGTCCCGATCAAGACGAACGGTGCCTTTGGCCTGCAGAAGCGTTGAAAACAGCCCCAGCAGAATCACCCGATGGGTACGACCGCCGGGCCGGTCGATCATTCGGTTAATGATGTCGAGGTAACGCCAGCTTCGCTGCTCATCATGAGAGCGGCGACGCATCAGACGGTGGCGCGACTCCGAGGTTCCCTGCTCGGAAAAATAGTGCTCCAGAAGCTGTACCATTGCGGACAACCCCTGACGAATTTGGCCATCAGTAAGATTCTGCGGACGCGACACCAGCTCTCTGGCCAGGAAATCCAGCTCGCGGGCGGTGACTTCCACTTCCGGCATATTCGGTACGGTACCGTTACGAATACGCCGCATAAAGCGCGCATCGCGCAGGCGTAACACCGGCGTCAGGCGGATCAGATGGCGGGCCAGATCGTCGATATTGTCCAGCGGGATCGGGTTGGCTTTCTCATCGAGAAAATCACGCAGGGTGAGTACCCCCTCGTTCTCCGCCATCTCGCCTTCCAGCCGATAGAAAATCCGGTGGAAACCGTCATCGCACGGCACCCAGCAGGGTGACAGCGGGCGGAAGCGACGCACGCGGTGACGTCCGGGCTCGGATTCGCGGAACGTCAGGATGATATGCAGGTGCTTCTCGCGCCCCGTTACGTCACCGGGCGGAAACCAGAAATCGTCGCGGACGAAGTGATACAGATCGTCTTCGGGCGAAAGCAGTAGAGTCAATGCATCCAGCAGGCTGGACTTACCCCACGCATTCTCGCCAATCAGGACGTTGTTCTGCTCCAGCTGCAGCGACAGACGGTTAATACCGCGAAACCCGACAATTTCCACACGTTCGAGAAGCATAAATCCCCCGCGAAATGATCACTTTTTCCTTCAAGTTATCAGCAGTATAGCGGGAGGCGCTCTGCCACGACAGCACAACATTCGCCCTTACCAGAATTGGTCTATGCTCTATTTACCGCTGATTTGAACAAGGATTGACATCACATTGCCTTAAATCAAATTAATCGAATTTATTTAAGTGGCGAAGGGGTGTTATTGGTTTTTAAAATACGGGCTCTTTGAGTCGTCATCCCTTTATGGCGATATATCCCGCGCGCGGGAATGCGTGCGGAAGATTATTTGAGGTGGTTATGTTTAGAAAATTGGCAGCAGAATGCTTTGGTACATTCTGGCTGGTATTTGGTGGCTGCGGTAGCGCCGTTCTGGCAGCAGCATTCCCGGAATTAGGTATCGGTTTTGTCGGCGTTGCGCTGGCGTTTGGTTTAACCGTATTAACCATGGCGTTTGCCGTGGGACATATTTCCGGCGGTCATTTTAACCCGGCAGTCACGTTAGGTTTATGGGCGGGCGGCCGTTTCCCGGCGAAAGACGTGATTGGCTACATTGTGGCACAGGTGGTTGGCGGTATTATTGCGGCTGGCGTTCTGTACGTGATTGCCAGCGGTAAAGCCGGGTTCGACGCGGCGGCCAGCGGCTTTGCCTCTAACGGCTTTGGCGAGCACTCTCCGGGCGGCTACTCCATGCTGTCTGCCATCGTGATTGAAATCGTGCTTACTGCCGGCTTCCTGCTGGTGATCCACGGCGCAACGGACAAACTCGCGCCAGCCGGTTTCGCCCCGATCGCCATTGGTCTGGCGCTGACGCTTATCCACCTGATTTCTATTCCGGTCACCAACACCTCCGTTAACCCGGCGCGCAGTACCGCCGTCGCCATCTTCCAGGGCGGCTGGGCGCTTGAGCAGCTGTGGCTATTCTGGGTGATGCCAATTATCGGCGGTATCCTGGGCGGCGTGCTGTATCGCACCCTGCTGGAAAAACGCGATTAATCTTTCCTCCCTCTCCCCGTGGGAGAGTGCCGGGGTGAGGGCTGCAGGCCGCACACCCCACATAGACACAAGCCGGGTAAGGCGTAGCCGCCGCCCGGCTTTCTTTTGCCGCTTTACTGAACAGTCTTTATTGGGTAGTGTCACTGGCGCTTAACCGATACTCAAAAAGGACCGGCTGTTCATGTTTTCAGGACTCCTCATCATTTTGCTGCCCTTGATCGTGGGCTATCTTATTCCGCTGCATCGTGAATCCGCATTAAGGCTCATTAATCGATTCCTGAGCTGGATTGTCTACGTTATTCTTTTCTTTATGGGGATTAGCCTGGCATTCCTGGACAACTTATCGGCGAATTTACTCTCCATCCTCCATTATTCTGTCGTCACCGTGGTGGTTATTTTGCTGTGCAATATTGCCGCGCTGCTGTGGCTGGAGCGCACTATTCCATGGAAAAATCACCACCATCAGGAAAAACTTCCTTCACGAATTGCAATGGCGCTTGAATCATTAAAATTATGCGGCGTCGTGGTGCTCGGTTTTCTTCTTGGGCTGACCGGTTGGGCATTTTTACAGCACGCGACTGAGGCCAGTGAATATACGCTGATCTTCCTGCTGTTCCTGATTGGTATTCAGCTGCGAAATAATGGCATGACGCTGAAACAAATTGTCCTCAACCGTCGGGGGATGATGGTTGCCGTTATGGTTGTCGCCAGTTCAATGGTGGCGGGCGTCATTAACGCCTTTATTCTCGATCTGCCGCTGAAAACCGGCCTGGCGATGGCGTCTGGTTTTGGCTGGTATTCGCTCTCCGGTATTCTGCTGACCGAATCGTTCGGTCCGGTGATCGGCAGCGCCGCCTTCTTTAACGATCTGGCGCGCGAGCTGATTGCCATCATGCTGATCCCGAGCCTGGTTCGCCGCAGCCGTTCTACCGCGCTGGGCCTGTGCGGCGCAACGTCAATGGACTTTACCCTGCCGGTACTACAACGCTCCGGAGGGCTGGAGATGGTGCCCGCGGCTATCGTGCACGGCTTTATTTTAAGCCAGCTGGTTCCGGTCATGATGGCCTTCTTCTCTGCCTGATACTTCTTTGGCGGTAGGTTTCCTGCCGCCAAAATTGCGCTAAATCAATCTCCCTCTATTTTGTAGCAGAAAGCCCTTTTCTCCGTTCTGGCACAGGCATAACCTTAAACATGTATATCAAATATAACTTTAACAGGTGTGATTATGTTTTGTGTGCAATGTGAACAAACCATCCGTACCCCGGCAGGCAATGGCTGCTCTTACGCACAGGGTATGTGCGGTAAAACCGCAGAAACATCTGACCTGCAGGACCTGCTGATTGCGGCCCTGCAAGGCCTTTCCGCATGGGCGTTCAAAGCCCGCGAATACGGCATTGTCGACCACTACGTCGATAGCTTCGCCCCGCGCGCGTTTTTCTCCACCCTAACAAACGTTAACTTCGACTCTCCGCGCATTGTCGGCTACGCCCGCGAAGCGATTGCTCTGCGTGAAGCGCTGAAAGCACAGTGCCTGAAGGCGGATGCCAGCGCCCGCGTGGAAAACTCGATGTCTGAGCTGCAGCTGGTCAGCGACGATCTTGGCGACCTCCAGCGTCAGGCGGCAGAATTCACCCCGAATAAAGACAAAGCGGCGATTGGCGAGAACATTCTCGGCCTGCGCCTGCTGTGCCTGTACGGCCTGAAAGGCGCTGCGGCCTATATGGAACACGCGCATGTGCTCGGTCAGTACGACAACGACATCTACGCCCAGTACCACAAAATCATGGCATGGCTGGGCACCTGGCCTGCCGATATGAACGCGCTGCTTGAGTGCTCAATGGAAATCGGCCAGATGAACTTCCGCGTGATGAGCATTCTGGATGCCGGTGAAACCAGCACCTACGGCCACCCGACGCCGACGCAGGTCAACGTCAAGGCAACTGAAGGCAAGTGCATCCTGATTTCCGGTCACGACCTGAAAGATCTCTACAACCTGCTGAAGCAAACCGACGGCACCGGCGTTAACGTTTATACCCACGGCGAAATGCTGCCGGCGCACGGCTACCCGGAGCTGCGTAAATTTAAGCATCTGATCGGTAACTACGGCAGCGGCTGGCAGAACCAGCAGGTGGAGTTCGCCCGCTTCCCTGGCCCTATCGTGATGACCTCTAACTGCATCATCGACCCGACCGTCGGCGCGTACGATGACCGCATCTGGACCCGCAGCATCGTCGGCTGGCCGGGCGTGAGCCATCTTGAAGGTGACGATTTCGGGCCGGTGATTGCGCAGGCGCAGCAGATGGCAGGCTTCCCGTACAGCGAGATCCCGCACCTTATTACCGTCGGCTTCGGTCGTGAAACCCTGCTGGGTGCCGCTGATTCGCTGATCGATCTCGTCAGCCGTGAAAAGCTGCGCCACATCTTCCTCGTCGGCGGCTGCGACGGCGCGCGCGGCGAGCGAAACTACTTCACCGATTTCGCCACCCGCGTGCCGGAAGACTGCCTGATCCTGACCCTGGCGTGCGGCAAATACCGTTTCAACAAGCTGGACTTCGGCGACATCGAAGGTCTGCCGCGCCTGATCGATGCGGGCCAGTGTAACGATGCTTACTCGGCCATCATTCTGGCGGTCACCCTGGCGGAGAAACTGGGCTGCGGCGTGAACGACCTGCCGCTGTCGCTGGTGCTGTCATGGTTCGAGCAGAAAGCGATTGTCATCCTGCTGACCCTGCTCTCTCTCGGCGTCACCAACATCGTGACCGGCCCGACCGCGCCTGGCTTCCTGACGCCGGACCTGCTGGCGGTGCTGAACGAGAAATTCGGCCTGCGTTCCGTGACCAACGTTGAAGACGATATGAAACAGCTGCTGAGCGCATAAGGAGTAATTCATGACCATGCCAACCTCACAATGCCCGTGGCGGATGCAGGTTCATCACATCCATCAGGAGACGCCGGATGTGTGGACGCTGTCGCTGCTGTGCCATGACTACTATCCGTACCGTGCAGGTCAGTATGCGCTGGTCAGCGTTCGCAACTCGGCGGACACCCTGCGCGCCTATACCCTCTCCTCAACGCCGGGCGTGAGCGAGTACGTTACGCTCACCGTCCGCCGCATTGACGACGGCGCGGGCTCTCAGTGGCTGACGCGGGACGTGAAGCGCGGGGATTATATCTGGCTGTCTGACGCGCAGGGTGATTTCACCTGTGACGACAAAGCAGACGATAAATTCCTGCTGCTGGCGGCGGGCTGTGGCGTAACGCCAATTATGTCGATGCGCCGCTGGCTGGCGAAGAACCGCCCGCAGGCCGACGTGCAGGCGATCTTCAGCGTCCGTTCCCCGGAAGACGTGATTTTTGCCGGGGAGTGGCGTGATTATCCGGTGACGCTGGTGGCTGAGCACAACGCGACGCACGGCTTTGTGCCCGGTCGCCTGAGCCGCGAGCTGCTGCAAAGTGTGCCGGATATCGCGAACCGTACCGTGATGACCTGCGGCCCGGCGCCGTATATGGACATCGTGGAAAAAGAGGTGAAAGCACTTGGCGTGACCCGCTTCCTCAAAGAGCAGTTCTTCACGCCGGTGGCGGAAGCGGCCACCGGCGGCGTTAAGTTCACCAAACTGCAGCCTGCGCAGACCTTCTTTGGCCGCGTAGGGACCACGCTGCTGGAGGCGCTGGAAAGCAACAAGGTTCCGGTAGCGGCGGCCTGTCGCGCGGGCGTGTGCGGCTGCTGTAAGACGAAAGTGGTATCCGGGGAGTACACCGTCACCAGCACCATGACGCTGTCCGACGCGGAAATTACTGAAGGCTATGTACTGGCGTGTTCATGTCATCCGCAGGGTGATTTGGTTCTTGCCTGATAAAAAATGCCCGGTGGCGCTGGCGCTTACCGGGCCTACAAAACATCACCGCCACGCGGGCGCTTTACCCAGGGCAAACCGCCCCGCCCCTAAAAACGCGACCGCCAGCGAGCCGATAAAGAAGTACACCAGGCTTTCAATCGCCCATGCGCCTACCTTATCAAGGGCGAGCGTTTCACCCATTCCCACCATCAGCCACGCCACAATCATCGTAAAGGCCAGCACCAGCGCGGCCGGGCGCGTAAAGAGCCCAACGATAATGAGGATCGGTGCCACCACTTCGCCAACCAATACGCCGTAGGCGATAAATCCCGGCAGCCCTTTTTCCACCAGCATGCCGCTAATAAAGCCCACGCCGCCAAAAAGCTTGTGCAAACCGTGAAAAAGCATCAGCCCGCCGACGGCAAGTCGTAACAAGAGTTTGCCAAGATCGTCGCACGATAGCTTTTCATTAACAGCAATTAACAATGATTTAACCATTTGAAATGATTCCTGTTTTCACCGAGACATCACCAGATTATGCCGAATAATTGCGCGTGAAAAGCACCTTTTAATTGGGGGGATGCGACGGGCAATACGGAGACTTTCTTCTAAGCTTGTAAGCGATATCACAAAAAGGAGACGGACAACCATGAAACAAACCGTGGCTGCATATATAGCGAAAACGCTCGAACAGGCTGGCGTGAAACGTATCTGGGGCGTAACCGGCGATTCCCTGAACGGACTTAGCGACAGCCTCAACAAGATGAAGACCATCGAATGGATGCCCACCCGCCATGAAGAGGTTGCCGCCTTCGCCGCAGGCGCTGAAGCACAGCTCACGGGGGAACTGGCCGTCTGCGCCGGATCGTGCGGGCCGGGTAACCTCCATCTGATCAACGGGCTGTTCGACTGTCACCGTAACCACGTGCCGGTGCTGGCCATTGCCGCCCATATCCCCTCTTCCGAAATCGGCAGCGGCTACTTTCAGGAGACGCATCCGCAGGAGCTGTTCCGTGAATGCAGCCACTATTGCGAGCTGGTTTCATCCCCGGAGCAGATCCCGCAGGTGCTGGCGATAGCCATGCGCAAAGCCGTGCTGAACCGCGGCGTTTCTGTGGTCGTTATCCCGGGCGATGTGGCCCTCAAGGCCGCGCCGGAAGGGGCCAGCACCCACTGGTATCACGCCCCACAGCCGGTGGTGACGCCCGCAGAAGAGGAGCTGAAAAAGCTGGCACAGCTGCTGCGTTACTCCAGCAATATCGCCCTGATGT
Source organism: Enterobacter dykesii (assembly GCF_008364625.2). Lineage (NCBI taxonomy): Bacteria > Pseudomonadati > Pseudomonadota > Gammaproteobacteria > Enterobacterales > Enterobacteriaceae > Enterobacter > Enterobacter dykesii. The sequence continues at coordinate 1,441,678 of NZ_CP126604.1, read as the reverse complement.
GCGGCAGCGGCTGCGCGGGCGCGCACAAGGAGCTGCTTGAATTCGCGGGTAAGCTTAAAGCCCCCATAGTTCACGCCCTGCGCGGCAAAGAGCACGTTGAATACGACAACCCCTTTGATGTGGGGATGACCGGTCTGATCGGTTTCTCCAGCGGCTTCCACACCATGATGAACGCCGACACGCTGATCCTGCTCGGCACCCAGTTCCCGTATCGCGCGTTCTACCCGACGGATGCGAAAATCATTCAGATTGATATCAACCCGGCCAGCATCGGCGCGCACAGCAAGGTCGATATGGCGCTGGTGGGCGACATCAAATCCACGCTTGCCGCCCTGCTGCCGCTGCTGGAAGAGAAAACCGACCGCAAGTTCCTCGATAAAGCGCTAAGCGACTATCGCGATGCCCGCAAGGGTCTGGACGATCTCGCCAAACCGAGCGACAAAGCCATTCACCCGCAATATCTGGCGCAGCAGATCAGCCATTTCGCGGACGACGATGCCATCTTCACCTGCGACGTAGGCACGCCAACCGTCTGGGCGGCCCGCTATCTGAAGATGAACGGCAAACGCCGCCTGCTCGGCTCGTTTAACCACGGCTCGATGGCCAACGCCATGCCGCAGGCGCTGGGTGCAAAAGCGACGGCCCCGGAGCGTCAGGTGGTGGCGATGTGCGGCGACGGCGGGTTCAGCATGCTGATGGGGGATTTCCTGTCGGTGGTACAGATGAAGCTGCCGCTGAAAATCGTGGTCTTTAACAACAGCGTGCTGGGCTTCGTGGCGATGGAGATGAAGGCCGGAGGCTACCTGACGGACGGCACCGAGCTGCACGACACCAACTTCGCGCGCATCGCCGAGGCCTGCGGCATCACCGGTATTCGCGTGGAGAAAGCCTCCGAGGTGGATGAAGCCCTGCAGCGCGCGTTTTCCATCGACGGTCCGGTGCTGGTGGATGTCGTCGTCGCCAAAGAGGAGCTGGCGATCCCGCCGCAGATCAAGCTTGAACAGGCCAAAGGCTTTAGCCTCTATATGCTGCGCGCCATCATCAGCGGTCGCGGTGACGAGGTGATCGAACTGGCAAAAACCAACTGGCTCAGGTAAAACATTTCGCATGACCTCTTAAATTAAAGGGATGTGAAATGATTGATTTACGCAGTGATACCGTAACCCGCCCGAGCCGCGCCATGCTCGAAGAGATGATGGCCGCCCCGGTCGGGGACGACGTCTACGGCGATGACCCGACGGTCAACGAGCTGCAGCGCTACGCGGCTGAACTGAGCGGCAAGGAGGCCGCGCTGTTCCTGCCGACCGGAACGCAGGCTAACCTGGTGGCGCTGCTCAGCCACTGCGAGCGCGGGGAAGAGTATATCGTCGGCCAGGGCGCGCATAACTATCTCTACGAAGCCGGCGGCGCTGCGGTGCTCGGCAGCATCCAGCCGCAGCCGATTGACGCCGCGCCGGACGGCTCCCTGCCGCTCGATAAGGTCGCGGCGAAAATCAAAGCTGACGATATTCACTTCGCCCGCACCCGGCTGCTCAGCCTCGAAAACACCCACAACGGCAAGGTCCTGCCGCGCGAATACCTGAAAGCAGCGTGGGAATTCACCCGCGAGCGCAAGCTCGGCCTGCACGTTGACGGCGCGCGCATCTTTAACGCCGTGGTGGCGTACGGCTGCGAGCTGAAAGAGATTGCGCAATATTGCGACTCTTTTACCATCTGCCTCTCTAAAGGGCTGGGCACGCCGGTGGGTTCCCTGCTGGTCGGCAACGCGGACTACATCAAGCGCGCCAACCGCTGGCGTAAAATGACCGGCGGCGGCATGCGTCAGGCGGGTATTCTGGCGGCTGCCGGGCTGTATGCCCTGAAAAACAACGTGGCGCGTCTTAAGGACGATCACGACAACGCCGCGTGGATGGCGGCGCAGCTGCGCGAGATTGGCGCCGACGTGATGCGCCACGACACCAACATGCTGTTCGTCCGCGTGGGCGAGGATCGCGCTGCAGCGCTGGGTGAGTTCATGAAATCACGTGGCGTGCTGATCAACGCCTCACCTGTCGTTCGCCTGGTGATGCATCTCGACGTCAGCCGCGAGCAGCTGGCCGACGTGGTGAAACACTGGCAGGCGTTTTTACAGCGATAAGGAGCATCACGTGCCGCAACGCATTCTGGTGCTCGGCGCCAGCGGGTACATCGGTCAGCATCTCACCGCGGCGTTAAGCCAGCAGGGACACCAGGTGCTGGCCGCGGCACGCAACACCGAACGCCTGCAAAAACTCGGTTTGCCGGGCGTTACCTGCCACAGCGTTGACCTCAACTGGCCGAAGGAGCTTCCCGCCCTGCTGGAGGAGGTCGACACGCTTTACTACCTGGTGCACAGCATGGGCGAAGGCGGGGATTTTATCGCCCACGAGCGTCAGGTGGCGATGAACGTTCGCGACGCCCTGCTGCAAACCCCGGTGAAGCAGGTCATTTTTCTCAGCTCACTCCAGGCACCTGAACACGAGCAGTCCGATCACCTGCGCGCCCGCTATCTGACGGCTGAAACCCTGCGCGGGGCGAATATCCCCGTCACCGAACTGCGCGCCGGGATCATCGTCGGCGCAGGCTCCGCCGCCTTCGAAGTGATGCGCGATATGGTCTACAACCTGCCGGTGCTCACGCCGCCGCGCTGGGTACGCTCGCGCACCACGCCGATTGCGCTGGAGAATTTACTGCATTATCTGGTGGCGCTGCTGGATCATCCGGCAGAGCAACACCGCGTGCTGGAGGCGGCAGGCCCTGAAGTGCTGAGCTATCAGGAGCAGTTCGAACATTTCATGCGCGTCAGCGGACGCCGCCGCTGGCTGATCCCCATCCCCTTCCCGACCCGCTGGATTTCGGTATGGTTTTTGAATGTGATCACCTCCGTGCCGCCGACGACCGCCAAAGCGCTGATCCAGGGGCTTAAGCACGATTTACTGGCCGACGATCGCGAACTGCGGGCACTCATTCCCCAGGATCTGATCCGCTTTGACGATGCCGTGCGCAATACGCTGAAAGAAGAAGAGCAGCTGGTGAACTCCAGCGACTGGGGTTACGACGCCCAGGCGTTTGCCCGCTGGCGGCCGGAGTACGGCTATTACCCGAAACAGGCGGGCTGCACGGTGAAAACCCACGCCAGCCTGACCGCCTTGTGGGAGGTGGTGAACCAGATTGGCGGTAAAGACGGTTATTTCTTCGGTAATATCCTCTGGCAAACGCGCGGGGCAATGGATCTGCTGGTGGGGCACAGGCTGGCGAAAGGCCGCCCGACACGCCCGTATCTTGAGGTTGGCGACGCGGTCGACAGCTGGAAGGTCATCATCGTCGAGCCTGAAAAACAGCTGGCGATGCTGTTCGGCATGAAGGCCCCGGGATTGGGTCGCCTTTGCTTTACCCTGAAAGACAAAGGCACCCACCGTGAACTGGACGTTCGCGCCTGGTGGCATCCGCACGGAATGCCGGGTCTGTTCTACTGGCTGTTGATGATCCCTGCCCACCTGTTTATCTTCCGGGGAATGGCGAAACGCATTGCGCAACAGGCAGAACAAAAGACGGAAAAGATCTAAATAAAACTCTCTTTCTTTCACCTTTCCCATTGCATAGCGCCGTAATTCACGAAAGAATGCGCACGAAATTCTTTTCAACACAGTGGATTGATATGAAGGTACTGGTTACCGGGGCGACCAGCGGCTTAGGCCGAAATGCGGTCGAATTTCTGCGCAACAAGGGCATCAGCGTCAGGGCTACCGGTCGCAACGAAGCGATGGGAAAACTGCTGCAAAAAATGGGCGCGGAGTTCGTCCATGCTGACCTGACGGAGCTGGTCTCCTCTCAGGCGAAAGTGATGCTCGCCGGTATCGACACGCTGTGGCACTGCTCCAGTTTCACCTCTCCGTGGGGTACCCAGGAAGCCTTCGATCTCGCCAACGTGCGGGCCACCCGCCGTCTGGGCGAATGGGCCGTTGCCTGGGGCGTGCGCAATTTTATTCATATCTCGTCACCGTCGCTCTATTTCGACTACCACCACCATCGTGACGTGCAGGAAGATTTCCGTCCGGCTCGCTTTGCCTGCGAGTTTGCCCGCAGCAAGGCGGCCAGCGAAGAGGTGATTGACCTGCTGGCGCAGTCGAACCCGCACACCCGTTTTACGGTATTGCGTCCGCAGAGCCTGTTCGGGCCGCACGACAAAGTGTTTATTCCGCGCCTGGCGCAGATGATGCACCACTACGGCAGCGTGCTGCTGCCGCGCGGCGGCGATGCGCTGGTGGATATGACCTATTACGAAAACGCCGTTCACGCCATGTGGCTGGCAAGCCAGCCGGACTGCGATAAGCTGATCTCCGGTCGCGCCTACAACATCACGAACGGCGAACCCTGCACGCTGCGCAGCATTGTGCAGCGCTTAATTGACGAACTGCAGATCGACTGCCGCATCCGTTCAGTCCCTTACCCAATGCTGGATATGATTGCCCGCAGCATGGAGCGTTTTGGCAGTAAAACGGCCAAAGAACCTGCGCTAACGCATTACGGCGTATCGAAGCTTAACTTTGATTTCACGCTGGATATTTCGCGGGCGGAGAACGAGCTTGGGTACAAACCGGTTGTGACGCTGGATGAAGGGATTACGCGTACGGCGGCGTGGCTGCGGGATCACGGGAAGCTTCATCGGTAGATCTGGCCCTGCATTTTTACGATGAGAAAAAAATGGCAACCCGAAGGTTGCCGTTTGTCATTTTGCTGTTTTGCTGATTACAGCGCAGTCCACGCGTCCTGCCATGCAATCCCTTTACCTGGCTCGTAGTAGGATGGCGCGTTATTGCACCAGCCGCTGTACGGATAAGGTTTGCACTGGAACAGCTGGCCGCGGTTGTTAACGATATCGCCTGCTTTCCATTTGGTTTTGGAGGTCCAGGTCGGGTAAGTCCCGGTCTGGCCGCCGTTGGTCTGCTTAGCCTGTACGTTCAGCGTATAGCTGGTGGTGCTGCTCAGCTCGCCGTCACTGACGGTAAGGTTGATCGGGTACTGCGTCGCCGCTGCCACTTCCGGCGCATTGAAGGTAATAATCGCTTTATCTTCGCCGCTTACGGTCTGGCCGTTCGGAGCCGTCCAGGTATAAGTCAGGTGGTTACCGTCTTCGTCGGTCGAGCCAGACGCGTTCAGAGAAACTGATTTACCCGCTTCAACCGCACCCACCGGACCGGCGATTTTTGCTACCGGCGCATGGTTTACCGGCGCTGGCGTATTATCGTCCGGAGCCGGGGTGTTATCGTCTGGCACCGGCGTGGTGTTGCCTTCGTCCGTTGGGTCGACAGGGGTCGGCGTCGGGGCTGGCGTGACGCTACCGCCGTCGGAAGTCCCGTCTTCACCCACCACGTTCACATTGAAGAAATGCTTCACGCATTTGGTGTAGTCACCCTCTTTAAAGGCGCTGAATGGCGTCTGGTAACCCACCAGCTGGCAAGAGTAGGTCTGGCCTGACGGGGTATCCGCGCTCCATCCCCAGTCCTGTTCCCAGTAGATCTTCAGCGCGCCAGCACCGCCTTCGTCGAACTGCTTCATGTTGGCGCAGCCCAGCACTTCGTTAGACGGAACAGGCACTTTCAGGTAGTTGGCGAACTCTTTGTAGTATTTGATACGGTTTTGAGACTGGGCGATCTCAGTCGGGCCGCCACACTCCACGCCGCCGTTGATGATCTGCGTGGTCACTCCGAAGCCCGGTACCAGACCATTCGCCTTATCGTGATCGTTCGGCTGCCATGTGCCGTCGATAACCTGCAGCATGCTTGGTTTTGGCGGCTGCGGGTAGGCGAAGAAGAAGATCGCGGAAGCAAGGTTCAGCCAGGTGTCCGCCACCAGCTCAGGTTTGTCCAGCAGTACGCGGACGTCGCCGTACATCGCTTCAGAGAACGGGCCGTAGTTGTAGTTATAGGAGAGCTGTTTCGCACCGCGGCCAAAATAGCTAACGAAATCGCCATCTTTGTCTTTACCGCACGGCCAGGTCTGCCCCTGCCAGACATCCGGGTTACATTCGCCGTTATATCCGCCCTTCTGACCTTCGCTCCAGCCCATCTCACGCACGTAAACCAGCGCCTGACGCCACTCGGCTTCCGGACGCCAGGACTCGTGGCCGCCAGTTTCCTGCGCGAAGTGCGCGAACATGGTTGCCAGAGACTTACGGCAGATGGCATCGCTGTTACGACCATCGGTATAGGTCTGGCACAGTGCCGGGAATTTACCGACCGCTTTCAGGAAGTTGCTGTACGTATATTCCGGCGCACGCAGTGGGAAGAGATAATCCCAGTCGCTGGCCTTGATAATCCCTTCCACGCGCTTAACGTTTTCCGGGTTTGTCGATTTACCAGGCTCAATTTGTTCCACCAGGCTGTTGTCCAGCGTGCGGATGGTTGACTTCACCGAAGCCATCAGCGGGAAGTTGGTTAACTCCTGCTCTTTCTTCTGCAGATCGCTGGCCTTAAGGGTGTAAGGTTCGCTGCTGGCCTGCAGCAGGGTTGCCTGAGCCATAAACGGTGCAACACATGCGCCCGCAATAAGAACACTGAGTAATGTTCTTTTGTTCATGTCAATGGTCCTCTTAATGATATTAAGGGTCTATAAAAGTTAATTTTTTCGCGGTTTATTTATTAATCATTTAATAAATAAACCCGGGAGCAGTTTTCGTTTTATGAAGAACACTATTCGGTACTCTTCAAAAAACAAAAATCAATAATAATAACGGTTACGGGTGCTACGTTTTAACTTCTGATATTTATTCCAGACCTTACGGGCATAGACCATGCGCTGCGGGTAATTCTCTTTTTTCAGACCCGCGTTATAGGCGCCGACCGCCTCCCAGTTATAGCCATAAACTTTAATCATTCCGGATAATATCGATGCGCCAACCATAATCGAGGTGCAGGGCTCGGTAATTAACCGGTACTCATTAATGCCTTTTCGCTCCAGCTCGGAAAAATGTGAACTGTTAATCTGCATCAGGCCGACATCACGCGTGCCATCATTATTCTGTCCAATCGCATTGGGGTTCATTCCCGATTCAACATTAGCAATGGCATACAGCAGGTAAGGATCCACATGATAATAACGGGCGGCTTTATCCCAGCAGTTGGCAAAGACGCTATGGCTTATTATCAGCAACAATAAAAATAACGTTTTCATTTTCAGTCCGGCTCTTTTTCATTGTCTCCTTACGCGCTTATTGCTCTGTTTCCTGATTTACGGTCCACGTCCGTCGCAGGACGTGAACCGTGAGGGCGGGCAAGTTTCTTACCCGCATTGTTATGGCCGTGACTTACTGGCAGTCAGCCGCAGGGCCTTTTTTCACCCATACATCGCTGCTACCTGGTTTATCACCCTTCGTCCACCATTTTGCGGTGTAGGTGTAACCGTTGTAGGTCGTGGTGTCGCCGCCGTTATAGACCACGTCGGAGCGCCAGTTGAATTTCACCTGACTGACCAGCTCCCATGCATCCACACCGAAGCCCGGCTGGTTGCCCTGAGTCCAGTATTTTGCTTTCCAGACCAGGTTGTCGAAGCTGACGGTATTGCCCGCGTTGTAAACCTTGCTTGCGCTCCAGGCAGCATATTTGCTGGCGTTGGCGTCAACAGGCTTATCGCAGCTATTGGTGGCAGAACCTTCGTCAGACGGCGTATTGCCTTCATCGGATGGGGTGTTACCTTCATCAGACGGCGTGTTGCCTTCATCGGATGGGGTGTTACCTTCGTCAGACGGCGTGTTGCCTTCATCGGATGGGGTGTTACCTTCGTCAGACGGGGTTTCAGCCGCTTTAGGCGTTACCGTCACCTGGACGTTAGTCTGTACGCTGGACTTGCCATCGCTTACCACCACGGTCAGCGTGTAAGTGGATTCCGTGTCCACGTCCGGCGCGGTGATGTTCAGGTTCGCGGTATCCGCGCCTGTCGCCTGCATATTCGCAGGAACGCTCCAGGAGTAGGTCAGCGCGTCGCCATCTGGATCGCTCGCCTGCGCGTGCAGAGAGTAGCTCTGGCCCGCTTCCAGCGTCACGGCTTCCATCTGGTTCACCACCGGCGCCTGGTTTGCTTTCGGCGCTTTGTTCACGACCTGAACGTCAGCGGTGCTGCTCAACCCTTTCGCGTCAGTGACCGTCAGGCGGAACGCCAGAGTCTGGTTACTGGTGACAGCGGCAACGTTGAAGGTCGCTTTCGCTTTGGTGCTGTTGGTGATGGTCACCGACGGGCCAGAGATCTGCGTCCACTTGTAGGTGATGGCATCGCCATCCGGATCGGTGGAGGCAGAACCATCCAGGGTCACGGTTACCGGACCGGTGACAGTCTGGTCAGCGGAAGTCGCCACCGGCGCATGGTTGGTCACCACCGGATCAACCGGCGCAGCGCCGCCGCCCGTCAGGCTTTCATTCATCGCGTTCAGAATGTCTCCGGTATCGGAGTCGATGGACCAGGCAAACAGACCGCCCAGGTTTTTCGCCAGCACATACTGACCTTTCGCCGTTGCGGAACGCGCGTCTTCATAGGTGATCAGATCGCCGGTGGTTTTATTAAACAGATATGGCGCTTCAGCGGTGGCATCATAGTTGTATTCCCAGCCAGCTTTGCCTTTGTACTCGTTAACGATCTGACGATAGTCAACCACGCCCGGCTCCCAGGTCCCTTTCACCATGCCCGTTGCCGTGCCGGTGAACGGGTTGTTATTGCTGTAACCGTGAACGCCGGTCCAGCCGCGACCGTACATGGCCGTCCCCACGACAATTTTGCCGGGCTGTACACCCTGCGCCAGCAGCGCATTGACGCCGTTTTCAGTGGTGTAGTTAGTATCCGGTTTGTTCGCCGGCGCACGCAGCGCATTCTGATGGCCCAGCTCGGTGTTACTCCAGCCGCCGTAGAAGTCGTAGCTCATCAGGAAGATGTGGTCCATGTACTGCTGGGCAGTGGTGTAATCAACGTCTTCAATTTTGTCGCTGCCAGAACCGATTGCTGAGGTCAGTTCAAAGGTACGGCCGGTTTCGGCTGACAGTTCATTCATCATGGCGCGCAGTTCGCGCATCAGTGCGGTATACGTCTCTTTATCCTGCTGCGGGTTGCCCAGCGCGGCGTTTTCGCCACCACCGCCCGGGAATTCCCAGTCGATGTCTACGCCGTCGAAGAATTTCCAGGTTTTCAGGAAATCTTTTACGGACGCGACGAAGCGCGCGCGGATCGCCGGGTCGTGCATTTTGAAGAACGGATCGGAGAGGGTCCAGCCACCGATAGACGGCAGCACCTTCAGCCCTGGATTGGCTTTCTTCATCGCCATCAGCTGGCCGAAGTTGCCTTTGTACGGGTCGTCCCAGTTGCTGACGCCAGCCTGAGGTTTCTGCAGTGCGGCCCACGGGTCGTGAATCGCTACCTGGAAGTCCTGACGGCCCGCACAGGCGCGTTTCAGCGCTTCGAAGCTGTTACCGCCTTCGATGGTTTTCAGGCTGTCGTTGATGCCATCGCCGCCGCAGATCGGAATGAAGCCGTACAGAATGTGGTTGAGGTTAGCTGCCGGGATTTTATCCACCGGGAAATTACGATCGTAAACACCCCACTCAGGGAAATAGGCACCGACCACTTTATCGGTGTGCTTAGAGAGGGTTTTATTATTTTCCTGCATGGTGGTGTTGAGTGGCAGCAGATGGCTACCGTCGGTATCCGCGACGATAATCAGTTTGCTGGCGCTGGTGCTGCAGCCGCTGGCATTGCAGAGTTCAACCGTTTCCTGATAGCGACCGCCTTTCATCACTTTAAATGTTGCCGTACCGGACATGCTGCCTGCACCGGTCCAGACGGTTTTGCCGTCGAGCAGCACTTTCGCTGACGTCGGCGCCGCGCCGCTCCAGACATCCCACTGCACTTTAACATCGGCGCCATCATGGATTTTGACGAGGTTGTTGTAAGCAGAAGCAGACTGATCAACTTCAACAATGGCAAATTTATCATTACCACTGGTGATAGTTGCTTTACCGGGCACTGCTGCGAACACCGGGCTTGCAGCCGCTGCAACGAAGAGTGCCAGATATTTAGGCTTCAGAAATTTCATTATTTGATCCTGATAATACGATTTGTGAAATTAAATACCCATGCTTTTCCATTAAACATGGACAAACGTTATTTACTGATAAATTAATCGTGAACGTTTCTGGTTCGCGAAAGACCTGTTTATTATTGCGCTGTACCTTCCTCCACTCATAAAAGCTTCAACAAATCTTTTATTGCGGAGAGAAGAATACAGTGGGGAATTTATTTTCTCCTTTCATTCCCCCAATGAAAAAATTTCAAAAAAAACTTGACTACATTATTTAAAGGATGAAATGCGAAGTTTGCGCGATAAATACAATCAGCCCGGAAAACGCAATATAGGGGCCAAAGGAAATAAGGTTATTTTTATTCTCAAAGGGCTTTAACAGGCAATGCACGATAATGCCCCCCAGCGCTGCGATAAGCACAATAGAGGGTAACGCCTGCCAGCCGCACCAGGCGCCCAGCGCCGCCAGCAGCTTAAAATCACCATAGCCTAATCCTTCCCGGCCGGTCAGCAGTCGGAATGCCCAGTAAACCAGCCAGAGTGAGAGATAGCCCGCCACCGCGCCATAGATAGCATCGGTCAGCGGTAGCGTATGGAACAGGGCATGGAACATCAGCCCCGTCCACAGCAGCGGCTGGGTCAGGCAGTCCGGCAGCAGCATATGGCGCGCATCGATCACCACCAGCGGCAGGAGCAGGCTCCACATCACCCACAGCGCGATCAGCGCCGAAAACGACGGTGCCAGCGCGGCGCTGGCGGCAAAAAAGAGAGTGCTACAGACTTCCACCATCAGCAGCCGCAGCGGAATCGCGCTATGGCAGCGGCGGCAGCGGCCGCGCAGCGCACACCAGCTAATGATGGGAATATTTTCCCACGCGCTCAGGGCGTGGCGGCATTCCGGGCAGTGAGAGGCGGGAAACAGCAGATTGCCGGCCCCCTCTTCTTCCATTAACAGCGGCGGAATACGCTCCGCCACTACGCCGAGGAAACTGCCGAGGATCGCGCCCAGCGCTCCGCTCATGACGCACAGACCCGGCAGATTCGCCTGCTGCAACAGCATTAGCGGGTTCATGCGCTTTTCGCCCAGCTCAGCGTAATGTGCGCTTTCACGTCACTCTGACGATCCACCGGCGTTAGCGCGAGTTTCTCCAGATGGATACCGGAAGAGACGTTCATCTCACGCAGCCAGTTTTGCAGGGCAAAAACGCTGACGCGCTCGACATCAAAGGTCAGCGACTGCCCTTCCTGACGCACGTCAGTCAACGCGACGTGCACGACTTTGGCACTTTCTTCCACCACGCTGCGCGGGTTCGGGGTATTGACCCTTCTGGACTGGAGATGGTTTTTATCAATTTCCTGGCGCATCCAGTTCAGCGTCTGCTTCTGCTTAAATAACACGGCCTCGTTATTTTTGATCAGCGTATCGAGCGGCATCATCGCGCCGTAATACACCATCGCACAGCAGAGTGCCCCACCGCAGAGTTTAAATAAATGACGCTCGCGTGAACTATAATTTTGCCAGCGGTTTTTTAACTGGGCTATTTGCGTTTTCATTTATAGCTCCCGGTAATAATGGCGGTATAAGGCGCCTCGCCGGAGATCGGCTGCATCGCAAAGTCAAAGGTTTCGGCGCTGCGGGCGACAAAATCCTGCAGGGTCTGTTTATCCATGGATTTCACATTCAGCGTCAGCTGATTTTGCGTTTCGTCATATTCCACGCTGTTGATCTCCAGAGACGATAATGACTGCCTGATTTGATTCAGCGCTTCGAGCTGCAGGAAGACCCCTTTCTTCGCCTTGCTGATATTTTGCCCGACGTAGTACTTCAGATTGCTGGTCTGGCGCAGGGTCGGAAAATAATGCTGCGCTACGGTGGTCATCTCCCCGCGGATCTCGTTTTGCTGATGAGCGAGCATCCACGCCATACCAACGCGGGGGCCGATCAGCAGGCCGACGCAAAGCAGCGCCGCCGCCGCGAGGGCCGTTTTCGCGTGGCGAAAACGCGGACCGCTGGCGCTGCGCCCGGAAAACTCACCGTGCAGCATGTTGATACGACAGCCCTGCCACTGGGGCTGGATCAGTACCAGCGGATGCTGCCACGCCAGCCGTTCATCCACCTGTACTTCCTGCGGCGCATCGCCGTAGCAGCACACTTCACCCGCCGGGCATTTACTCAACAGCAGAGGCAGAAGAACCATATCGGCTTCGCCAGCGCTGCCGGGGGAAAAACGCAGCCAGTAACTCTCCTCCAGGCTCACCAGCGTCGTGCCCCCTTCGCTCACCGGCAGCAGCCAGGCATCCGGCAGCGCCTGGACCACCGTGAGCCCCGCCTGAGCGAACAGCGCAAGCCAGTGGCGCAGACGTGCAGCGTCGATGGCCACGGCATCCACCTCCGGCCCCTTTTTGTTCAGCACCGTCCAGTGCAGCGTCTCCACCTCGCCGAGCAGCGTCTCTTCCGCCATCCACGAGAACGGCGCCGTCTGGGCTGAAAGCCCTTTTTTCGGCAGGGTAAAATGACGAAAGATCGTCTCGCTCGCCGGCAGCAACAGGCACACCTGCTGAGAAAGCGGGTGGCTGGAAAGTTCGCTCAGCGCGCTCCAGCCCGTCAGAGACTCCACCCGATCGTTACCGGATTCACACCACCAAATTTTGCCGTCCTCGCGGGTGTCGGGACGAATAAAAAGCACCTTTTTCATTATCTTCTACTTATCTTATTCAACCATTCGGTAGCGGCGTTGCCAGGTCACGACCTTGCCAGCCTCACTGTCAACGTGAAGCTGGCTGACGACGCGCAGCGTTAAATCATCGGTATTGCCGGTGGTATCCACCCGAAAATAGCGACTGTTGACCGCAACCCTGTCCTGAATCTGCGCCAGGATATCTTTGGTCTGCGGATAGTTGCTCTCCAGCACTTTGCTGAATGCCTCCAGCGACGCCCACCCCTCCTCCGGGCGTGAATCGATCAGGCGGGCAGCGTCGTCCGTGCTTAACACGCCGGTAAAAACCGCCGCCAGCAGCGGAGCCTGTTCGCGTGTTAAGGTATTCACATTTATGGTGCCATCCGTATCCGGCAAGGCGCACAGCAGCCTGCTGACCTTCGGCCACGCCGCCTGCGGAAAGGCGGGCAGCAGTCTGATTTCGTTGATGGTGCGCATCATTTGATTCGCCGGACCGCGGGCGGGCGTCACGTTCGCCCAGGCATCGGCCTCCTGGCCCTGTTTTACCGTCACGTCGTCGGCGTCAAGATAATCCACCAGCTGCTGGTAAATCTCTTCTGCCGCCAGCGTACCGACGCCACTTTCCGTCAGCAGTTGTTCGATAATTTGCTCTTTGACCGGTTTTTCCGGCAGCGCAGTTGGGTCGGCCGGGGCCGCTGGCGCCGCGTCAACGGCCAACAGACTATTGACGTTAAAGCAGGTCCGGGCATCCTCCACCTGACTCACCACGGTGTAGTTATCCCCGTGGGTTTCCAGCGGCTGGGCCCAGTCACCTCGCGGCGACAGCCCCGCCCCTTCTGAACTGGCCGCTTTCTGCAATACGTTTTCCAGTACCTTCTGTTGACGGGCAATGGCCCAGCGCAGCGTCTGCTGGCTGACCTGATAATGCGTTTTTTGCAGGTGGCGGCAGAACTGCTGACTGATTTTCGCCGCCAGGACGGACATCATCACCAGCAGGATCAGCACCACCAGCAGCGCCACGCCACGCTCTTTTCGCGCTGTTTTGCCGCTCATGAACTCACTCCTGGATCGACTACCGTATCGGGCTGCGGGGTTGTTACGGGCTGGGCCGCATTCTCCGCTGCAGGCTGCGCCGGGTCCGCATTCGTCTCTTTTGGCGCGGTCTGGATCTCAGGCATATCGCCGGGAGTGATAAAAACCCAGCGCCAGGTTTCGCCGTTTTCCATGGTCAGATTCAGCTCAACGCCGTCAGGCTGATGGCCGATGTCGGTCCATTTTTCCTGCCAGCCTTCGTGCCAGAAGCGCCATGTCATCGCTTTCACATCGTTCAGAATCGGCACTTCTTCCGGCTGCGCGCTCGCGGGACCGTCGATAGCAACCCAGACGTTGCGCCACAGGCGTTTGTCCTTTAACGTCCAGCGCACCCGCTCCAGCTGCACCTGACCGCTGATGCCGTTCAGGGTTGTCAGTTCCAGACCATTCTGCTGCTGAACGAACACCTCGCCGCTGTTGCGCGGCGCGCGAGCCTGCAGCTGATAAAAGTCACGCGAGAGCAGGTTGTACGTGCGCTGAAGCGCCGTCACCTTCGTCGCCGCCTCGTCGCTGGCCGTCGAGGTGCGCATCGCCCCGTCGAGAATTTGCCAGGCGAGAATGGCGATCACCGCGAAGATGGCCAGCGCAATCATAATTTCCAGCAGGGTAAATCCCTGCTGACGCTGCACCTTACTCACGAGCCACCTCCGGTTCGGCGAGCTGAAGCGCCACCACCGGTTGCGCATCACTTGCTTCGCTGTAAACCCGTACCTCATCGGCAAAGGTATTTTCGGCGGTTTTCACCCGCTGGATATGCCAGGTCCAGGTTTGTCCGCCCATGGTTTCGGTGCCCACCTGCTCGGCGTCCGGGAAATCGGTCTGAGCCAGCTGCGCTTGCGCCAGCTGATTTTCCGCCACCCAGCCGGCCTGCAGCGTTTCCGACAGGCTGTGGGTAAAGCGCACGTTCAGGGTGACGGAGTTCATCAGCGCCAGCGCCGCGGTGGAGAAAATCACCAGCGCCACCATCACTTCCAGCAGGGTCATCCCCTGCTCTTTGGTCTTGCGTTTAGTCATCGTTTTCCACCATCACGGGAACAGAGCCCTGTGACGTCACGTGAAAGCGCTGCTTTTTATCCAGGCTTTCAAGGCTGAGCGTAAAGCGGCTAAGCTCGCCGTCCGGCAAAAAAAGGATTTGCGGTTCATCGTCCAGCGTGGCTGCCAGCGTTCGCGATGAGAGGGAGACATGCATCTCCTCAGGAAACTCACCGCGGGTGGCGATTCGTCCCGCCTTGAGCGGTGCCCAATGGCGTTCGCCGCTATTGCCAACCTGCGTAACCAGTTCAAATTCTGACGAGGTCATCACCAGCCCGACAATATTTCCGTCCATTACCGCACGGTCAGAACCATATTCAACGAGGGATTTTAGCTGCTGACCAAATGTATCTGCGCCGCTGCGTGATGGAATCGTGGTGACCACCATCATGGCGCTCAGGGCGAATATCACCAGCGCCACGATAATTTCCAGCAGGGTAAATCCACGTTGCTTATTCATTACTTATCTTTTTTATCAAAAGACCAGTTGCTGATATCGTCGGCAGTATTCGCTTCTGCATCCGGACCGGCTGAGAAAATATCAACAGCGCCATGCTCACCCGGGCTGACCATAATATAGTCATTGCCCCACGGGTCCTGCGGCAGGCGACGAATATAGCCGTCGTCACGGTAGCCTTTTGGAATAGGCGCAATTTCAGGTTTGGTCACCAGCGCCTGCAGCCCCTGCTCGGTGGTCGGATAGCGATGGTTGTCGAGTTTGTACATATCCAGCGAACCTTCCAGCGCCACAATATCGCTGGTCGCTTTCTGAATATCGGCTTTTTCTTTATTGCCCATTAAATTAGGCACAACCATACTGGCCAGCACACCGAGAATAACGATCACTACCATTAATTCGAGCAGCGTAAAACCCGCCTGACGCTTCAGGCTATTTTTTTTAACTGACATGATTAACCCACCATATTATTAAGTTGAAGAAGCGGTTGTAATATTGAAAGGACGATAAATAAAACAACGGTCGCCATAGTTACTACCAGTGCCGGCTCAAATACCGACAGCGTTAACGTAATTCGATGCTGTAATGCAGATTCCTGGTTTTCCGCCGCACGATCCATCAACGAGCCCAGCTCGCCGCTCTCCTCCCCGGACGCCACCATGTAGAGCATGGTGGGTGGGAAAATTCTCGCCTGTTCCAGCGCGTTGTAGAGGGATGCCCCCTGGCGCACGGTGTCCGCCGCCTGCTCAAGCACCTGCCGGGCATAGAGGTTTTCAATCCCGTCCATCGCGATGTACATCCCTTCAAGCAGCGGAACGCTGCTGGCCTGCAAAATACTCAGCGTGCGGATGTAGCGCGCGCTGTTGATGGCGCAGACCAGTTTTTTCAGCGGCGAATTTAGCAACAGCCACCGATGATAAACAAATCGGTTCTTTTCTTTTTTTATCCAAAATTTAAAGCTCGCCGACGCCCCGAACAGGCCGCCGGCGATAACGATGCCCCAGGCCTGTAAAAAGTCGCTCACCGCAATCAGCGTGCGGGTGGTCACCGGCAACTCTTGTTTCATGTGGGTGAACTGGTCGATGACCTGAGGCACCACGGCGACCAGCAGAATGGAGATCACAGCGATCGCCACTACCGTCAGGGTGATGGGGTAGACCATCGCCTGGGTGAGCTTGCTTTTCATCTTCTGGCGCTGCTCGTTGTACTCGGCGAGCTTTTCCAGCACGCCGCCGAGATGGCCGGTCTTTTCACCGGCCATCACCAGGGTGCAGTAGAGCTTGTCGAAGCTGCGCGGAAACTGGCTGAAGGCGTCGAACAGCGTGTGACCTTCCACAATCTTGTCGCGGACCTCGGTCACCATCGCCGCCAGGGTTTTATCTTCCGTCTGCTTCGCAATTGCCTTCAGCGCACTCTCCAGCGGCAGCGCGGCATTGACCAGCGTCGCGAGCTGTCGGGTAAACATCGACAGCACCGGAATCGACAGTTTTGCCCCTTTACGGGCGTTTTTTCCCGCCGCCGGATCGCTGGTCGGCGCAATGTTCACCGGCATCAGCTTCTGTTCGCGCAGCATCTGGCGCACCTGCTTTGGCCCTTCGGCCTGCAGGGTGCCGCGCTGGGTTTTCCCCGCGACGTCCGTCGCGGACCATGCATACCAGGCCATTACGCATCCCCCCCGCGCTCGGCGGTGACACGCATCACCTCTTCCAGCGAGGTCACGCCGGAGATCACCTTCAGCAGACCGTTTTCACGCAGGCTGTAGGCCTCTTTGAAAAGCTGCGTTTCGATGGACATCTCATCTTTGTCTTCATGGATCGCTCGGCGCATGGCGCTGTCGACTACCAGAAATTCGTGGATGCCTGCGCGTCCCTGGTAGCCGCTCTGGCGACACTGTTCACAGCCCGCGGCGCGATAAATCGCTTTCGGCGGCGTTTCCATAAAGGTGAACAGCGCTTTCTCATTGTCATCCAGCGGACTGGTCGTGCGGCAGTGCGGACACAGCCGACGCACCAGACGCTGGGCAATGACGCCAAGCAGCGACGAACCAATTAAAAATGACTCCAGCCCCATATCGCGCAGACGGGTAATGGCGCCCGCCGCACTGTTGGTGTGCAGCGTGGACATCACCAGGTGACCGGTGAGCGATGCCTGTACTGCGATTTGCGCGGTTTCACCGTCACGAATTTCCCCGATCATCACCACGTCCGGGTCCTGGCGCAGAATGGCGCGCAGTCCGCGCGCAAAGGTCATGTCCACGCGCGGGTTGACCTGGGTCTGCCCTACCCCTTCCAGTTCATACTCGATCGGATCTTCCACGGTCAGAATGTTGCGTTCATGACCGTTAAGCGCCGACAGCAGCGCGTACAGGGTGGTACTTTTCCCCGAACCGGTCGGGCCGGTCACCAGGATGATGCCGTGCGGACGTTCAATCAGTCCCTTTAACTTCACCAGCTCTTCGTCAATCAGACCGAGCTTGTTGATGTCCGGCTTAAGGTTGCTCTTGTCCAGCAAACGCATTACCACCCGCTCGCCATACTGGGAAGGAATGGTAGAGACACGCACGTCGATGGCCTTGCGGCCAATGCGCAGGGAGATACGGCCGTCCTGGGGGAGACGTTTTTCGGCGATGTCCAGTTTGGACATCACTTTGATACGCGACACCAGCAGCGGCGCGAGCTTGCGCGCCGGCTGCAGCACCGGACGCAGCACGCCGTCAACGCGAAAACGAATGCTCAGGGTGCGCTCGAAGGTCTCGATATGAATATCGGAGGCCCCCTCCTTCACCGCTTCGCCCATAATGGCGTTGATCAGGCGGATCACCGGCGAGTTCTCGTCGTTATCGAGCAGATCTTCGTTGTCCGGGATCTCCTCGGTTAACGCCATCAGGTCAATATCGGCGTCCATGTCGTCCACCAGCTGCTGCGAGACGCCGCTGTTCTGCTGCCAGATATTGGTCAGCAGTTCGTCAAACGCGTCCGCCGTCAGGATCGTCGGGGCATAGGAGCGCCCCAGCACGCGGCGCATCTCCAGCAGGGCATACGCCTGCGCATCGTCGCGGATATAAACCTCATTGTTATAGAACAGGACCCCGTTCTCTTTCGCCCAGGCGCTGGTACAGAGCGTATTACTCATCTCGGTCATATCGCCTCCGCCTTACTCTTTAAACGGGTTGCGGGACGACACCGGCGCACTGGCGCTCACCGGCGCGGCGTGGTTCTGGGACGGATAGGCTGGCAGCATCGGTGAATCAGCATTCTCTACGATGCCCAGCTTGTGCTCTTCCATACGCTGCTGCTGACGCGCCTGGATCTGTTCATATTTCTCTTCCGACACCGCGCCGTAGTTGTCGTCGTCGCGCAGTACGGTGGTGTGGATAAACACCATCAGGTTACGTTTGGCGCTGTCCTGGGAGGTATAGCGGAACAGCTGACCCACTACCGGAATATCGCCCAGCAGCGGGACTTTCGAGACCGACTGTTTGGTGGCGTTTTCCATCAATCCCCCCAGCACCACCGTCTGCCCGCTGTGGACCATCACTTCGTTGTTGATGGTGCGCGTGTTAAAGGTTGGGCCGAGGCTGGCGTCTTCCGTCGCGCTGTTGTCGACGCTGGAGACCTCCTGCTCAATCTTCAGGTGGATCATGTCGCCGTCGTTGATTTGCGGAACGATTTTAAGCTTGGTACCGACGGTCTTACGCTCAACAGAGTTGAAGACGTTATCGCCGCTGGTGGTCTGTGAACCGGAGAGGACCGGAACATCCTGCCCGACGTTGAACGACGCCTCTTTGTTATCCAGCGTCACCACGCTCGGTGTCGACAGAATGTCGTTTTTGCCGTTAGTGGACAGCGCCGTCATCAGCGCGCCAAAGTCGCCGTTAAAGAAACCGGTCGCCAGGCCCGTATAGCTGCCAATGACTTTTGACTTCTTGATCTGGCTGATCGGCAGGCCGGTCGAACCAAACTGAACCCCACCGTGTTTACCGGTCCACTGCACGCCCAGATCCAGACCGTTACCGTCCTGAACTTCGGCGATGATCGCCTCCACCAGCACCTGCGGACGGCGGATATCCAGCTTGTCGATCACTTTTTCCAGTGAATTCATGACGTTTGGCTGGGCGGTGATCACCAGAGAATTGGTAGACTCGTCGGCGGTAATATTCAAATCGCCTGCCATCGGCGCGGCTTTGCTCTTGCCGCCACCCGCTTTATCTTTTAGCTGCTCGCCGATGCCCGTCAGCACCGGCACCACTTTGCTGGCGTTGGCGTATTTCAGGTAGAAGACGCGGGTGTTGCCCTCGTTGTTCTGCTCGCGATCGAGCTGGGAGATCAGCATTCGGGTGCGCTGACGCGCGTCCGGGCTGCCGCTGATCACCAGGCTGTTGGTTTCATCGTCGGCGACCACTTTGGTCGCCAGCTGCGGGGCGTTTTGCCCTTTCTGCTCTTCGTTGTTGAGGTTGTTCAACATGTCAGAAAGCTCTTTGGCCGAGGCAAAACGCAGTGGCACGATTTCACGGCGCTGGACGCCGCTTTGATCCACACGCTGCACCAGATCCACCAGGCGGTTAACCACCGAGGCTTTGCCGGTTAACAGCAGCACGTTTGACGGCTCAAAATGGACCACGTTGCCGATGCCGGAGGCGTCGTTCAGCTGACGCAACAGGGGGGCCAGCTCACGTACCGGGACGTTCTCCATCCGCACCACGCGGGTGATGATTTCGTCGCCTTTGCCAGGGTTTTTGCTGTCGGCAATCGGTGCGCCCGACATGCGGGCCACCGAAGAGCGCACGACTTTCACCATCCCGTTATCCATCGGGATCACCGACAGACCATAGAGATCCAGCACGCTCAGGAAGAACTGGTAATATTCATCTTCCGTCAGTACGTTGTAGGTGCGGACCGACACCGTTCCCTGAACGGAAGGATCGACCAGAATGGTTTTATTGAGGTTACGCCCAACGGTATCGATAAATTCGCGGACATCGGTATTTTTAAAACTGGCGCTAAAGTTCGCCGCGAACAGCGAACCTGAATATAACGACAATGCGGTCAGCGCTACGCACGCCCATGGAAATTTCTTCATGTCTGTACACTTATTAATTGTTTAGAACATTGACCCGAATATTTTCAAGGTGAGCGTGACGCCGAATAATGACATCCGCTTCTTTCATTTTTGACCAGCGGGCAACGATCTCTTTTGCCTGCGCCTCTTTAGTCATATCCACATCGTCAACTTTTACCACCACATCCCCTTTTTCCAGGCCAGCATGGCTGTAGAAAGACGACGCATTGCGTGGATTAATGTTGTAGCCTTCCAGCTGGCCTTTTTCGATTAGCGGTTTTAACACCAGATAATCATCCAGATGCAGATTATCCAACCCTGCATCTTTCTTCGATTTGGTTACCGGGGCGCTATCCACGCCGCCTTTGAAATAGTCTGGCTTGTTAAGTGAAATAACCTGCGGTGCGCCTTCATAATTCACCACCACATTATCGGCATGAATTTCGGCAATATAGGCATTGTCAAAACCGGCGAGCATTTCGCCCTCGCGATAGCTCTTTTGTCCGGTGGGGGTTTTTATCACCGCAAAGGACAGCCAGGCTTCATCGCTGCTGAGAATACCTTCGATTTCCGCACTAAGCGGCTTTTTCACCGCCGCTGGCTGTTTCGCAGGCATCACCGCCGGCGTAAAAAGTACAAACTGGGTTTCATCGTGACTTTTTTTTTGCGTATTCTTTTTTGAATCAGACAACCTGTTCGTCACTTTCTTATAATCTTTATAAACCATATACCCTTGCTGGCCGCAGAAAATAAGCAGCACAAACATGACGCAGGGCATAATCAATTGAGCAACAAATGACATCCGCATTTTTAACGAGCCTTTCTGCCAGTCAGTAATTCACAGCACAGGGCTGTATGAGTGAGTGGTGAAAATGCTAATGTGTTTCCTCGCTCCCGCCCACTAACACTTCCGCTAACAATAATTTAGAAAAAGATTGATCGCTAAATAAACCTATGATAGAAGCGCAGACCGAGTATTTTTACCCTCCATTCAAATTGCCCCTTCCGCCTGTATCCTTTACTTTTCCGGCTCCTTGTTATGAATAAAAGAGACGGTAATACGCTATGTATATGCGCCATTTTAATTTCGCTACCCAGCCTTTCCGGGCTATCACCCGGATGCCAGGTGATTTTTTTGTTCCGTATCATCAGGATGTGTTCGGTTTGCTGAAAGAGAAGTGCCAGACAACAGGCGTCACCGCGCTCTTTAGCGACGACAGCTATCTTGCCTCGCAGTTTTGCGATGCGCTGAAAAAGCATGACGGCACGCTGCTCGCCATTAACGCCTTCCCGAAACTCAGCGCCAGCGGCCTGCTCTATAAACTCAACACCACCACCAATGAGAGCAAAACCCGGATCCAGGCGATTGATGCTGTGCTGCGCCAGTGGCAGGACGAGATGTTGTCCCGCAAAACCACGCGTAAAGTGCTGGTCATTTCGCATATTCAGTCGATGAAAGCGAATTGCCATGACGCACTGTCCATGCTGTTAACCCGCGCGCAGGAGCTGGATGTGCCTCTGTCGGTTGTGCTGATGGGATCGGCCGACCAGGAAGCCCCCCTCCTGCAGTCCGGGTTGCGTGAATCTCTTCATACGCATCACACGCTCCGGCCCCTCACCTGCCGCGAGTCCCTGAGCTATGTTCAGGCCCAGTGTGAAGCGCATGGCAGCGACGCGACGCCGTTCACCCGGGCCCGCATGCGCAAGATGCACGTTCTGACCAAAGGACAGGCTGGCAAACTCAACGAGCTGGCGCACCTTGCGATGCTAGCCGCCTGGACCGAGCGTTCAGCGCAGGTATCGCCGCGCCATCTGCGCCTCGCCGCCGGAGAAGTTCTGCCGGCGAAACCGAAGGGCAAACGCCTTGCCGTTATGGGTCTTTTTGCCTCTGTACTGTTTGCCGCCTGCGGCTGGACATTCATGCCCACCCTTACCGCCAGACTGCCGGTAGAGCTGCCCGTAATGGCGAGCTGGAAACCGCAGGCGCCAAAAACCGACGCCCCAGCGGTGCCGGTTATTGATAATGAAGTGGTGAATAAGCCCGATGCGATGCATCAGCTCTATACCATGTGGGGTTATGACGCCACCATGGAAGAGGCAAACTGCCAGAATGCCGGGCGGGTCAACCTGATGTGTAAGGAGGGCAGCGCGCCGGTCGAGGAGCTGGCCAAAGAGGGGTACCCGTGGATCGGCGAGATCAAAACCGGCGATCACCTGAACTATGCCGTGGTGGCCAGAGTAGATGATAAATCGCTGGATCTGCTGATGAATAATCGCACCTGGCAGGTGAGCCGCAGCTGGTTTAACCAGCATGCAACGGGCAATTACACCCAATTGCACCGCCTTACGCCGCAGGGGAAAGATGCCGTGAGCGCCGAAAGCAGCGTCAAAGATCTGGGCTGGATGGATCGGCAGCTTAGCCTGGCACTGAATCTGCCCGAAACCCACGCAAAGGTGTGGACCGCCGAACTGATGCAGCGTACCCGCGAGTTTCAGCAGAAAATGCATCTACATGTGGACGGGATTGCAGGTGAAGATACATTGATGCAGTTAATGCGTGAAGCCAGGACAACGCCAAGCGTACTTATTCAGTCCGCAAATATATCTGCGGCCCCCACCGCGCAGGAGAAGCATTCATAATGTCGACGATTACTCTGGCTGCCCAGCGCAGCTATACCCTGAACGCACCGGTCTGGTTTTCTTACCGGCGCCCCTCGCTGAAAAAAGTGGTCTGTTCCACCCTGATCTGGGCGATGGGAATAGTGATGACGATCGCTGCGGGACTCTACGCTCATCTCTACTGGGATCTGCGCCATCCGGTACCTGAGCCAATAAAAGCGAGCGCCGTTAAGCCAGAAACGACGCTATCGGATATGCATTATGTCTATGTCAGTAAACCGTTCCCGCAGCCTGAACCAAAGCAAGAACCTGTGACAAAAGAGATGCCGCCGCTGCAGGAGATGCCCATTGATAGCGGCGATGCCGACTGGCAGCAGGCGCCCGACGGTGAAATGCCGCATGATATTTCCCGGGAGACATTGCCAGGGACAGAGGTGAACCATCAGAACCTTGATGACGGGGCGATCAAGGCATTATTAATGAAGGCGTTAAAAGAACAGGAAAAAGATTATTCGCAGGGGAAAATGCCCACGCCTCCCGAGGATGAAACCACGGCAGGAACGCAGGCAAATAATTCACTGAAACATAGCGCCCCTTTTACTTAAAAAGGAGTTGGAAAGCGATTAATATTTCTCCGGCAGTGCTGACAAATGCATTAGACGACCTTTGTCCACCTGAATGTAATTACCTTTCTTCAGGTCGGCGAGAATTTTAATAATGGTACTCCTGGCCAGGCTGGTATATTCCTGAATATAGTCGTAAATATTGATGTCGCGCTGATGGTGTACCATCAGTTCGTTAATTTCCAGCAAGAATTCGCGTACAATCGAGTACGCGCTGCGGGCCACCAGCACTTCGTCACGCTTGCTGAGCAGGCAAACATACCAGGAGAGGACTTTACTCAAGGCTTCCCACAGATTTTTTTCGCTCATCAGACGGAAAAAATCCTCTTTTTTAAGGGTGCGCACCACGGTATTGGCACGAACCAGTCCGTACATATGCGTTGAGTTGTAATAAATAGAGGAGAGACCAAAAATACATTTATTCTGTAAGGTGAACATACACAGCTCATCCGACTCGCGACGAAATTCAACTTCACCGCTAACGATAAAATGAATATCTTCGTTGTTATCGGTACTGATACGCTGCCATTTGCGTAAGGTTCTTTCTTCAAGACCTTCAGTTGCCGCGATAATAGCGTCGATTTCAGCTTGTGGACGGCTATTTTTACCATAGATACTTAACATAGTTATACCTATTAAATTAAATTGAAAAGGTGAACGTGCGCAATCACAGCGCATAAATGCGTAGTCCATTTAACAAATGTAAAGTAAAGCTAAAACGTTAGCAGATCGGCGTTTCTTATTTGTCGTGCTGATATATTTTCAACCACGTTTGCGAGTAATTTCGACTGAGAAAACTATAAATCATCAACGCGATGAATGTGATTTAAAATCAGTCCAAAAGAAGACCGTGAAAAAGTGGAGTCGGGTAACCCGAAGGATTACCCCTGCCCGTAGCGCTCCAGCAGCGCCTCCGCGATAGCCAGCGTTTCGCGATCGGCCACGCCGTCCCAGCGTGCCGGGCGAAAATGCATCTGAAACGCGACGATCACGCGCTTCTGCTGTGCGTTCGTCATGTTATCGGTCACCTCATAGCCGTATCGCGCCAGCAGATCGAGCAGCACCTTCGGCTCCACGCGCTCATCGCGCGGCTTGCCGTTCAGGTAAAACGCCACTCGTGCCGGGTCGGGCCATGCGCCAATCCCCTGCAGCGCCAGCTCACGCCACGGGAACAGCGGGCCGGGATCGTCTTTGCGCTGCGGGGCGATGTCCGAATGGGCCACCACATTTTCAGGTTTGATGTTGTAGCGGGTGATAATGTCTTTGGCGAGCGGCACCAGCGCCGCAATTTGCGCAGGCTCAAACGGGGTAAATTGCTTAACGCCCGACGTTTTTTGCCAGCCACGGTTCTCAAGCTCAATGCCGACAGACGTATCGTTAATCCGGTTGGTGCCGCGCCAGAAGCTGATGCCCGCATGCCAGGCCAGTTCGCTTTCAGGCACCAGCTGCCAGATGCGCGGCTTACCGTCCGGTGCCGGGGGGTTAGCCGGGATCAAATAGTGAGAGCTGACGTTCTTATCCGTCAGCGTGGCCAGCGAGCTGTCAAAGTCATCCGCGGTGTAGTGGATCACCAGCACCTTGATGCGCGGGTAAGCCGCCTGCGCCTGATGGCGCGTGTCCAGCTCGTAGGCGCCTTTGTCGATAATCCCTTTTTCCGTGACGCATCCTGCCAGCAGCAGCGCCAGCAGGAGCGTGGCAAGCGAACGCCTCATCGGAGGGTTTTCACCGCCGTACCGCTTACGCTCACCATCAGCATGCTGGCATCTTTCCCGACCGTTTCGTAGTCGATGTCAATCCCCACGACCGCGTCCGCACCGAGGGCTTCCGCCTGCTCGCCGAGCTCTTTAAAGGCGATTTCACGCGCTTTGCGCAGCTCTTTTTCGTATGCACCCGAGCGACCGCCCACGATATCGCGGATACCGGCAAAAAAGTCACGGAAGATATTGGCGCCGAGAATCGCTTCACCGGTGACCACGCCGCAATACTCGGTTATTGTCTGCCCTTCCAGGGTTGGCGTTGTAGAAAACTGCATGGTTTCTCTCCTTCTTTAGCGTTCAATGCCTTAGGCACAGCATTATCGGTTCGTTACGCTATGATTGAAAGGATAGTTAATAAATAAGGAAATCAACATGCGCTATTCTGCTTTAACACTTTTCGTGCCCTGCGCGCTGGTGCTCAGCGCCTGTACCACCACGGTCACGCCAGCCTTTAAGGATATCGGTACCCGCAGCGGCCCCTGCATTGAGGGCGGCCCGGACGCCGTGGCGCAGCAGTTCTATGATTATCGCATTCAGCACCGCAGCAACGATCTCACCGGCCTGCGCCCGTATCTGAGCGATGGACTGGCAAAACTGCTTAACGACGCCACCCGCGATCCGCAGCATAACGCCCTGCTGAAATCCGACCCGTTCTCCAGCCGCGCCACGCTGCCGGACAGTGCTGAAGTAGCCAGCGCGTCAACCATACCGAACACGGATGCCCGCAATATTCCGCTGCGCGTGAAGCTGACTCAGGGAACCCAAACCTGGCAGGATGAAGTGCTGATGATCCGTGAAGGACAGTGCTGGGCGGTTGACGACGTGCGCTACGTTGGCGGCAGCGTTCATGCCCCGGCAGGCACGCTTCGCCAGTCGATTGAGAATCGCTAAACCCGCCGATACAACCCGGTAACCCCCGTAAAATGTGCGGCATTTCATGCGGAATGCCGACATTTATACTCGCCGACCTTACCGTTCGCTATTTTGTGCTATGTTTAAGAGGAAACACGGGTTATATTTAACTTTTAACGCAGAAATATTGCATAACTATTCTGTCAACGGTACTATCTGCGGCCTCAATTGCTATAGATTGCCTGGATGAGTAAAGACTGCCCCGATGAGTATTAAACTAAACGGCATTAACTGCTTCTACGGCGCACACCAGGCGCTGTTTGACATCACGCTGAACTGCCCGGAAGGCGAAACGCTGGTTTTGCTTGGCCCAAGCGGTGCAGGCAAAAGCTCCCTTCTGCGCGTCCTTAATCTGCTTGAAATGCCCCGTTCAGGTACGCTGGCGATTGCCGGTAACCATTTTGACTTCGCAAAAACGCCGTCTGATAAAGCGATTCGCGAACTGCGTCAAAACGTCGGCATGGTCTTCCAGCAATACAATCTCTGGCCGCATCTGACCGTCCTGCAAAACCTGATTGAAGCGCCGTGCCGCGTGCTGGGGTTAAGCAAGGATCAGGCGATCGCGCGCGCCGAAAAGCTGCTGGATCGTCTGCGTCTTAAGCCATATAGCGACCGCTTTCCGCTGCACCTTTCCGGTGGTCAGCAGCAGCGCGTAGCCATTGCCCGCGCGCTGATGATGGAGCCTGCGGTACTGCTGTTTGATGAACCGACCGCTGCGCTGGACCCGGAAATCACCGCCCAGATCGTCAGCATCATTCGCGAGCTGGCGGAAACCAATATTACGCAGGTTATCGTCACCCACGAAGTGGAAGTGGCGCGTAAAACCGCCAGCCGTGTGGTCTATATGGAAAACGGTTATATCGTTGAGCAAGGTGATGCGAGCTGCTTCGCGAACCCGCAAACCGATGCCTTCAAAAACTATTTATCTCATTGATTGTGTCAGGGGAAATATAATGAAAAAAGTATTACTTGCCGTGCTGCTTGCTGGCGTTACCCTTTCCGCTACCGCAGCCCAGACCATTCGTTTCGCCACGGAAGCCTCTTACCCTCCGTTTGAGTCCATTGATGCGAATAACAAAATTGTTGGCTTCGACGTTGACCTGGCTAACGCCCTGTGTAAAGAGATCGACGCGACCTGTACCTTCAGCAACCAGGCGTTCGACAGCCTGATCCCAAGCCTGAAGTTCCGCCGTATCGACGCCGTCATGGCCGGTATGGACATCACCCCGGAGCGTGAAAAGCAGGTCCTGTTCTCTACGCCTTACTACGACAACTCCGCCCTGTTCATTGGTCAGAAAGGTAAATTCACCTCTGTCGATCAGCTGAAAGGCAAAAAAGTCGGCGTGCAGAACGGCACCACGCACCAGAAATTCATCATGGATAAACATCCGGAAATCACCACCGTTCCGTATGACAGCTACCAGAACGCGAAGCTGGATCTGCAAAATGGTCGTATCGACGGCGTATTTGGTGATACCGCGGTTGTGACCGAGTGGCTGAAAGCCAACGACAAGCTGGCGCCAGTGGGCGACAAAGTGACCGATAAGGATTACTTCGGTACCGGTCTGGGGATTGCCGTTCGTCAGGGCAACACTGAGCTGCAGCAGAAATTCAACGCTGCGCTGGAAAAAGTGAAGAAAGACGGCACCTACGAAACCATCTACAAAAAATGGTTCCAGAAGTAATTCCTGATGAATGAAATTTTTCCTTTAGCAAGCGCCGCCGGGATGACCGTCGGCCTTGCCGTTTGCGCACTGATTATCGGCCTCGTGCTGGCGATGTTCTTTGCGGTGTGGGAATCCGCGAAATGGTTCCCCATCGCCTGGACAGGCTCCGCGCTGGTGACCGTGCTGCGTGGGCTACCGGAAATTCTGGTGGTCCTGTTTATCTATTTCGGCTCCTCGCAGCTGCTGCTGACGCTGTCGGACGGCTTCACGATCAATCTTGGCTTTGCGCAGATCCCGGTGCAGATGCAGATTGAAAATTTCGACGTCAGCCCGTTCCTGTGCGGCGTGATTGCCCTCTCCCTGCTCTACTCCGCGTACGCGTCGCAAACGCTGCGCGGAGCGCTGAAAGCCGTGCCGCAGGGGCAGTGGGAGTCCGGCCAGGCGTTAGGCCTGTCGAAATCAGCCATCTTCTTCCGTCTGGTTATGCCGCAGATGTGGCGCCATGCCCTGCCGGGCCTCGGCAACCAGTGGCTGGTGCTGCTGAAAGATACCGCGCTGGTGAGCCTGATAAGCGTTAACGATCTGATGCTGCAAACCAAAAGCATCGCCACCCGTACCCAGGAGCCGTTTACCTGGTACATTGTGGCGGCGGCTATCTACCTGGTGATCACGTTGCTCAGTCAGTACATCCTCAAGCGTATTGACCTGCGTGCGACGCGCTTTGAACGGAGACCAGGCTGATGCTTGAATATTTCCCCGAGCTGATGAAAGGGCTGCACACCAGCCTGACGCTGACCGTGGCGTCCATTATCGTGGCGCTGATCCTGGCCCTCATCTTCACCATCATCCTGACGCTGAAAACGCCGGTGCTGGTGTGGATTGTGCGCGGCTACATCACCCTGTTTACCGGTACGCCGCTGCTGGTGCAGATCTTCCTGATTTACTACGGCCCGGGCCAGTTTCCGTCGCTGCAGGAGTATCCGGTTATCTGGCATCTGCTCTCTGAACCGTGGCTGTGTGCCCTGATTGCCCTTTCGCTGAACAGTGCGGCCTATACCACCCAGCTGTTCTACGGGGCGATCCGCGCCATTCCGGAAGGACAATGGCAGTCCTGCGGGGCGCTGGGCATGAGCAAGAAAGACACGCTGGCGATCCTGCTGCCATACGCCTTTAAGCGCGCGCTCTCCTCTTACTCCAACGAAGTGGTGCTGGTGTTCAAGAGTACCTCTCTGGCCTACACCATCACCCTGATGGAGGTAATGGGTCACGGACAGCTGCTGTACGGGCGCACCTATGACGTGATGGTGTTCGGTGCGGCAGGCGTGGTCTATCTGGTGGTTAACGGCCTGTTGACGCTGATGATGCGCCTGATCGAGCGTAAAGCGCTGGCGTTTGAGCGCAGAAATTAACCACTCGAGTGCATAAAACTAAATTCATGAAGCGGGTAACCTGATGGGTTATCCGCTTTTTTTTGCCAGATAAATAATACTTAATCATTTTTATTGCATATAAATTCATTAACTGGCATTGTACATCCATGCCGCAGACACGGCGCATCAATAAGACAGACGGGAGTATTACAATGAAAAAGTTAGTTCTGGCCGCATTACTCGCCACCTTCGCCGCTGGCGTATCCGCAGCTGATAAAATCAATTTTGGCGTGTCCGCCACCTATCCGCCGTTCGAATCGCTGGATGCCAGCAACCAGATCGTGGGCTTCGACATTGACCTGGCGAAAGCGCTGTGCAAACAAATGCAGGCCGACTGCACCTTTACCAACCATGCCTTCGACAGCCTGATCCCGTCGCTGAAGTTCAAAAAATACGACGCGGTGATCTCCGGGATGGACATCACGCCTGAGCGCAGCAAGCAGGTTGCGTTTACCGACCCGTACTACGCCAACTCGGCGGTGGTGATTGCGAAGAAAGGCGCTTATACCTCTTTCGATCAGCTGAAAGGCAAACGCATCGGGATGGAAAACGGCACCACGCACCAGAAATACCTCCAGGACAAACATCCTGAAGTGAAAACCGTGGCCTATGACAGCTACCAGAACGCGATTATCGACCTGAAAAATGGCCGTATCGACGGCGTGTTCGGCGATACCGCCGTGGTGAACGAATGGCTGAAAACCAACCCGCAGCTGGGTACCGCAACGGAAAAAGTGACCGATCCGCAGTACTTCGGCACGGGCCTCGGCATCGCGGTACGTCCGGATAACAAGGCCCTGCTGGAAAAACTAAACGGTGCGCTGAAGGCGATTAAAGCGGACGGCACCTACCAGAAAATCAGCGAGCAGTGGTTCCCGCAGTAAGATTTTTTTGCCGGGTGGCTCGGCCTACGGGGGTGGTAGTCTGTAGGCCGGGCCACCCGGCAATTTCTCACAACGGCACAAAGAACCTGAACCGCGCCCCGCTCACCGACTCCATCAGCCTGATCCCGCCGCCGTGCAGCTCCAGCATACGTTTCACGATTAACAGCCCCAACCCACCGCGATTCTCCCGTGATGCCTGGGTATTCAACGCCGATGGCCGCTGGAACAGATCGTCGCGCAGCGCGGCATCCACGCCCGTTCCGCTGTCAGCCACTTCAACCTGAAGCCGTTCATTCTCCTGCCAGACCGCCAGACGAATTTCCCCGCCAGATGGCGTATGGCGCATCGCGTTATCGAGCAGGTTGGTTACCACGCGTTCGATCATCGACACGTCGGCGTTAATCAGCGGCAGCGGTCCCGGCACGTCAATATGCAGATTCACCTCGCGCGTGCGGGCGGTGAGCTCAAACTTCTGCGCCACGTCGGAAATCAGCTCCCCCATCGCGAAACGCTCGCGCTGCGGCTTAATGCCGCCGTGCTCAAGGCGCGCCAGCTCGAACAGCTGCTGCGAAAGATGACGGACTTTTTGCCCCTGACGCAGCGCGGTGGTGAGATACTGCTGGTGCTCCTGCGGCGTCAGCGTGGCGGACTTCAGCGACAGGGTTTCCAGATAGCCCAGCAGCGAGGTCAGCGGCGTGCGTAAGTCGTGCGAGATATTGGCGATAAATTCCCGGCGCTGGCGATCGCTGTCGGCCAGCTGGTCCCACTGGCGGGTGATTTTGCGCGCCAGCTCGATAAAACTGTTGCGCAGGATCGCCACTTCATCCTTTGCCGCCACGTCCGACGGCTGTGCCGCCAGCTGCCTGATAGCGCTTATGCTGTCCTGCTCCAGCCCGGCGACTTCGACCGTCAGCTGTTTTACCGGGCGCGTGACCCAGTACCAGACCAGTAAACCTGCCAGCAGGCCAAACAGCGCGACCCACAGCATTGACCACAGCACCGTGCTCCACAGCGCCTTGTGCCAGGCCATTTCCGCCAGGGCGTTGGACTCCTCGCCCTGCAAAATAATGTACAGGTAGCCTTTTAGCTCGCCGTCCTGCCGCAGCGGCGTGGCGCTAAAGACCTTTTTATTTTGACTGCGAGGATCGTCGCCCAATACCGGCATGGGCGCGCCGCTCAGGAAGCTCTGCACCGGCGCCAGGTCGATTTTTTGCCGCTGAATATGGCCCGGCGGTGCGGCATCGGCGAGGATATCGCCGTCCGGGGAGACGACGTACAGCTCAACGCTCGGATTAAAGGTCATCAGCCGATCGAACAGCGGCTTGAGTGCCGTTCGGTCGACCCTGCCCTGCCCGTCCAGAATCGGTTCCCGCTGAACGATCTGCTGCGCCAGCCCGCCCGACAGTCGCTGCACCATCGCGTTACCGTACTGCGTACTGCTGTAGAGCTGTACCGCGCAGGCGACGGTGGCGCAGAGCATCATCAGCAGGATGAACAGCAGCGTCAGGCGCTGGCTCAGGCTAAAGCGGCGCATCATGATTTGGCTCCGCAAATTTATAACCCTTGCCCCAGACGGTGCGAATAATCTCCGGCTCAGCGGCGTCCTTCTCAATCTTGATGCGCAGGCGGTTGATATGGGTATTGACGGTGTGCTCGTAGCCTTCGTGCTGGTAGCCCCAGACCTGCTCCAGCAGCGCCAGACGGGAAAAGACCTCGCCGGGATGACGGGCAAAAAAGTACAGCAGCTCGAATTCACGCGGGGTGAGATCCACCACCTGGCCGTGAAGCAGCACGCTGCGCGCCAGCGGATCGATGGTCAGACCGTGGGCCTGAATTTGACCGTCGGTTTGCGCCTGCCCCATCGCCTGCTGGCGGCGGAACAGCGCTTTGATGCGCGCAATGAGTTCCTGCACCGAGAACGGCTTAGCCAGATAATCATCGGCGCCGGTTTCCAGCCCGGTGATGCGGTCGGTTTCGCTGCTGCGGGCGCTGATGATGATCACCGGCAGGTAGCGCGTCATCTGACGGATACGGCGGCAAATCTCCAGACCGTCAACGCTGGGCAGCATCAGGTCGAGGATCACCGCATCCCACGGCTGTTTTTCAAGACGCAGTAAGGCCTTGCCTCCGTCGGGCTCGTGGGTGATGGCGTAGCCTTCGTCTTCTAAATTGAGTCGCAGAAGCGCCGCGATATCGTGGTCGTCTTCCACCAGCAGGATCTGCTTCATGGGTAAGCCTTTATTGATTTCTTATGACGTAAGCTTACCTGATTTCGAGCGGGGGAAGAGTTCACATTTTGTTTAAGACTTCACGAGCAGCGTCAATACTTCGTAATGGGCGGTATGCGGGAACATATCGAAAAGCTGAACGCGTTCAATGCGGTAGCCCGGCAGGCCGGCAATGTCTTTCGCCATGGTCTGGGCGTTACAGCTGGAATAGACGATGTACTCGGGCGCCATCTGGCTCAGGTAGCCGCACAGCGCCTTTCCGATGCCGCGACGCGGCGGGTTGACCAGCACCAGCTCCGGCACGTTGCCCTGGCCGGTCGCAAACTGCGTGGAGTCCAGCGCCTGGAAGTGCAGATTCGTTAACCCCAGCCCGGCGGCGGACTGCTTCGCGCAGGCAATCGCTTCGGCAGAGATCTCAATGCCGGTGAGCTGCATCTCCGGCGTGGCGCAGTGCAGGCCAAAGCCGCCCACGCCGCAGAAGAGATCCCACATATGCTGGATGTTTAACGCACGGACCCAGTCGCGGGCGGTGGCGTACAGGCTGCTTGCCACGGTCGGGTTGGTCTGGAAGAAGCTTTGCGGGCGGATCCACAGCGGTACGCCGTTGAAGCTTTCGGCCAGCGCGTGCTGGTCGGTGAAGAAAATCTCTTTCTCCCCTTCCATGATCGCCATATGCACCGGCTGAACGTTTGCCGTAATGACCTTCAGCTGCGGCAGCTGTTCCTGCAGCCACGGCAGCGCCGCGCGCAGCTGCTCCAGCTTGGCTTCCGAGCGCAGCACGAAGCGCAGCATCATACCGCCGTCGAGTTGGCTTTCGGTCAGCAGAAGATATTTCAGCTCGCCGCGCCTGCGGGCCACGCTGTAGGGCGTTAACCCTGCCCGCGCGATAAACGGTTTCAGGGCGGCAAAGACGGGCCCAAAGGAGGCGGGATACAGCGGGCAGTCGGTTAAATCTTCCGGCGTGCCGTCGCGGTGCAGCATCCCCAGCAGCGGTTTTTCAACGCTGCCGCTGACCACCATTTTGGCTTTATTACGAAAGGCCTGCTCCGGGCCGCTGACGGGTGCGCACCACTCACCCACCGCGTGTGCTGCCAGCAGCTGTTGCAGGTCGGCTATTTTGGCGGTGAGTTGTTGAGAGACCGGCTGTTCTATCCACTGACAGGAGCGGCAGCGTCCGGCGTCATAGAGTGCGCACTGCATATGAGAACCTTAAGAATCACGAGGGCTGCGATTATACACATTATTGCAGGCGGAAGAACCGCCGACTGGAGGCGGGAACAAACAGCAGGAACAGAACCAGCATGTCCGGCAATTTTTGCATAAACAGCGCGCGCAGGATCTCGCGCTTGGATTCCCCGGCAATGCTGAACAGCTCAGGGTAGCCGTATCCCAGCGAGGCGGCCCACAGATAGCTGGCGGCGGTAATTTGCGTCAGCAGATAGACCCAGCGCGCCCAGTTGCGCCCTTTGACCAGCGAAAACGCGCAGTAGATCTCGATAAACACCAGCACCAGGCTGCTCAAAAAGACCAGCGTCAGATTCCACGTCTGCACGCTGCGGTGAATGAATTCACCGATGCCGCGCACGCCCAGGGTGTTCAGAATCATCAGCACGTCCAGGCAGCGGATCATAATAATGGCGAGCGCCGCCACCTGAACCAGTGCAGGTACGTTAGGACGCGCGTGCGTAATACGTGATTTTTTTAATAATCCCAATGTTTTACTTCCCTGAAAAACAGTGCCGCGTCATGCGCGGCACATCACTGGAAATTTTAAATCCTTCAGCCGCGTCTTGCACGCTGGATATCGCGCACGCGCTGTTTTTCCGCGCGCGCCATCAAATACCAGGCGATAAATCCGACAATTCCGACCACGCCGAGGATGATAGAGGCCAGGGCATTAATCTCCGGGTTGACCCCCATGCGCACGCTGGAGAAGACCAGCATCGGCAGCGTCGTCGCGCCCGGCCCGGAGACAAAGCTGGCGATAACCAGATCGTCAAGGGAGAGCGTGAACGCCAGCAGCCAGCCGGAGATCACCGCCGGCATAATCATCGGCAGGGTAATGATGAAAAAAACCTTCAGCGGCGTCGCGCCAAGATCCATCGCCGCCTCTTCAATGGAGCGATCCAGCTCGCGCAGGCGCGAGGAGATCACCACCGCCACGTACGCGGTACAGAAGGTGACGTGCGCCAGCCAGATGGTGAGCATACCGCGGTCTGCCGGCCAGCCGATGGCGTGCGCCAGGGCCACGAACAGCAGCAGCAGCGACAGACCGGTGATCACGTCCGGCATCACCAGCGGGGCGGTGATCATAAAGGCAAATCCATTCGAACCGCGAAAACGGCCGAAACGCACCATCACCAGCGCGGCGATCGTCCCCAGCACGGACGCCATGGTCGCCGCCAGCGCCGCAATGGTAAGGCTCAGCCCCACCGCGCTCATCATCGCATCATCGTGGAACAGCTCGCTGTACCAGCGCGTCGACCAGCCCGCCCAGACCGTCACCAGCTTAGAGCTGTTGAAGGAGTAGATCACCAGCATCAGCATCGGCGCATACAGGAAGGTAAAGCCAATAACCAGGATCGCTATTCGCCACGGGGAGCGCACTACCGGTAAGTTGTTCATCCGTGATCTCCCATCTGTTTCTGCTGATGCTTGTGGAACCACATGATCGGCACGATCAGCAGCAGCAACATGACAATCGCCACCGCAGAGGCCACCGGCCAGTCGCGGTTATTGAAGAACTCCTGCCACAGCACGCGGCCAATCATGATGCTGTCCGGGCCGCCGAGCAGTTCCGGGATCACGAACTCCCCTACCGCCGGGATAAAGACCAGCATTGACCCAGCGATAATGCCGCCTTTGGTCAGCGGGACGATCACGCTGAAGAAGGTCTTCAGCGGACGCGCGCCGAGATCGAGCGACGCTTCCACCAGCGAGTAATCAATGCGCGTCAGCGCCGTGTAGATCGGCAGCACCATAAACGGCAGATAGGCATATACAATGCCGATATAGACCGCGAGGTTGGTGTGCAGGATCGTCAGCGGCTGATCGATAACCCCGAGCCACATGAGAAAGTTATTCAGCACGCCGTTGTTTTTCAGGATCCCCATCCAGGCGTAAACGCGGATCAGGAACGAGGTCCACGACGGCAGGATCACCAGCAGCAGCAGGATGTTGCGCGTCGACGGCTTGCTGTGCGCCACCGCCCACGCCAGCGGGTAGCCCATCACCAGACAGCAGAGCGTCGAGATCGCCGCCACCTGCAGCGACTGCAGATAGGCTTCGAAATAGAGCGGGTCGTCGGTGAGCTGCAGGAAGTTGCCGAGATTAAGCGTCAGCGTCAGCTGCCCGTCGGCCCAGTCCAGCAGGTTGGTATAGGGTGGGATAGCCCGCGCCATTTCCGCCAGGCTTATTTTGAAAACAATCAGAAACGGCAGCAGGAACAGCAGGATCAGCCACACGTACGGCATGGCGATCACCAGCTTGCGGCCGTGGTTCATCTGCATGCGCGTCAGCCACTGGGCAAAACCGCCCGGTTTGCCTGCGCGGGCTGGAGGTTCAAGTGTACTCATTGGCCGCTCCTTATACCGTCAGCACTACGCAACTGTCAGCATCCCAGCACAGGCGCACTTCGTCGCCCCAGGTCGGCTGCCCCTTGCGATAGCGATGTTCGTTCTGTAGCTGTGCGCTGAGCATCTGCCCGCTTTTCAGCCGCACGTGGTAGATAGAGAGATCGCCCAGATAGGCAATGTGCACCACTTCGCCGACGGCAAAGTTATAGCCATCGGCAGGCGGATCCTCACAGAGCATGATTTTCTCCGGACGCAGCGCGACGTAGACCGGCACGTTATCCACCACCGAGTTATCCGGATCGACCTTAAGCGGATGCTGCAGCCCCGGCGATTCGATGACCAGGCCATCTTCCTGACGATCTTTCAGCAGCCCTTCGAAGACGTTGACCGAGCCGATGAACTCCGCGCTGTAGCGGGTGGTCGGGTGCTCATAAATCTCTTCCGGCTCGCCAATCTGCACGAACTTCCCGCGGTTCATGATCGCGATACGTCCGGCCATGGTCATCGCCTCTTCCTGGTCGTGTGTCACCATCACGCAGGTCACCCCCACGCGCTCGAGGATATCCACCACTTCGAGCTGCATACGGTCGCGGAGTTTTTTATCCAGCGCGCCCATCGGCTCATCGAGCAACAATAATTTCGGGCGTTTTGCCAGACTGCGGGCCAGGGCCACGCGCTGGCGCTGGCCGCCGGAGAGCTGGTGCGGTTTGCGCTTCGCGAACTCCTGCATGTGCACCAGGCTCAGCATCTCGGCCACGCGCGCGGTAATTTCGGCCTTCGGCAGCTTGTCCTGCTTCAGGCCAAAGGCGATGTTCTGCTCGACCGTCATGTGTGGGAACAGCGCGTAGGACTGGAACATCATGTTAATCGGGCGCTGATACGGCGGCACGCTGGAGAGATCCACACCATCGAGCATGATTTGCCCGGCGGTGGGCTGTTCAAAACCGGCCAGCATACGCAGCAGGGTCGATTTACCGCAGCCAGAAGCCCCCAGAAGGGCAAAAATCTCGCCTTTATAAATCGTCAGGCTGACGTCGTCCACGGCATGCTGGCCATCGAAAGATTTGGTGAGGTTACGAATTTCAAGAAGCGGGGTCAGCGCTTTACGGACTTTCGCCTGCGGGCGGGGGATCGCGTCATTCACGGGGTGTTCTCCGGCAGAAATCAAAACATGGTGCAGGCGCACCAGAACGGTGCGCCTGTTGCCGGGGCGCTTCGCTTCCCCGGCCTACAACAACGGGTTATTTACCGCTTTTCACCTTGGTCCACGCGCGGGTACGCACGCGGTCAATTTTTGGATCCTGGACTTTCAGGGTGAAGAGCTTGGCGAACACATCCGCTGGCGGATAGATAGCCGGGTTGTTACGGATTTCTTCGCTTACCAGCGGCACGGAGGCCTTGTTACCGTTCGCGTAGTAAACGTGGTCGCTGATGTGGGCGATCACCTCAGGACGCATCAGGTAGTTGAGGAACTGATAGGCTTCGTCTTTGTTTTTCGCATCAGCCGGCATCGCGAAGACGTCGAAGAACGCCAGCGCCCCCTCTTTCGGAATGAAGTAAGAGACGTTCACGCCGTTTTTCGCCTCTTTCGCGCGGTTAGCCGCCTGCCACACGTCACCTGCCCAGCCGATCGCGACGCAGATGTCGCCGTTCGCCAGGTCGTTGATGTACTGAGACGAGTGGAAGTAACGAATGTTTGGACGCAGCTTCAGCAGCAGATCGGTCGCCGGGCCGGTGTAATCATCGGCTTTATTGCTGTTCGGGTCTTTGCCCAGGTAGTTCAGCACGGTGGCGAAAATCTCTTCCGGCGCATCCAGGAAGGAGACGCCGCAGCTTTTCAGCTTCTCAAGATTTTCCGGCTTCAGCACCACGTCCCAGCTGTCCAGCTTGACGTCCGGGCCCAGCGCCGCTTTGACTTTATCCACGTTGTAGCCGATACCGGTGGTCGCCCACAGGTAAGGCATGGCGTATTTGTTGTCCGGGTCATGCTTCGCCACCAGCTTCAGCACTTCCGGATCGAGGTTTTTCCAGTTCGGTAACTTGCTCTTATCCAGCGGCTGGAAGACGCCTGCCGTCAGCTGGCGCTCGAGGAAGCTTGCGGAAGGCACCACGAGGTCAAACCCGGTGCTGCCCGCCATCAGCTTTCCTTCCAGCACTTCGTTGGAATCGAACACGTCGTAGACCACTTTAATGCCGGTCTCTTTTTCAAAATTTGCCACCGTATCCGGCGCAATATAGTCAGACCAGTTATAAACGTGCAGCGTTTTTTGTTCCGCAGCGAGCGTGCCGGCAGAGACGGCCATCAGAGCACCCGCAACCAGACCCGATAACCATTTTTTATTCAAGGCGATCATATCTTTATTCCTTCTGAAAGCTCGTTAACAAACGAACTAAAACTGTGCAATCTGAAGATATGCAATAATCATGCATAGTTTGTCGCTCTGCTCAAAATAAAAAGAAACCTCTTTACCCGGCAGCTTCCGCTCGCTTTTTTAAGCATCGCAAGAATAACTGTAGCCCGTGTCCCCGGCTATAGCCCAGACGAAAAAACGCCTTTTATCAATTTTTTATGCAGGTTATGTCTACGTGATAAGCCGAAACGGCCTTCAGGGAGGTGAAAAATTCTTTAAAGAAAGGTTAAAAGCAGCAGAAAAAATGGCCTTCTGCAGCCGCTATGGCAGCGACTGCGCAAAAGTCAGACAGGCTTAGTGAAGAAAATTGGGAGATGCATCATTATTCTCTGCATCATCTTCCGCGCTATACAGCAGATGGTGTGCATTGGCTTCCATCATAACCATGGAAATTTGCTCTTCGCTCAAGCGCATAAACCAGGCGAACTGCTTGAACGACAGCCCTGCCCCGGAGAATAAAGACTGGCAAACGACCAGTTTTGGCAGATTATCATCCTGTATGTCGAGAAATGCCTTCACCGTCAAAGAACTGGCATTGATTGCCGACAGGTCGGAAGCCAGCGCCAGCAGCGCGGAGGGCTTCACTTCGGCCAGCGCGGAGAAAAGGATCACGTCGTTAATGAGATCGATTTTGGCATCGAAAATGCCGTCGAAATTCTGCATATGAGGCAGATGCAGCGCCTGGCAGGAATCGCATTCGAAGAATGTAATTCCGGCATCATCAAGCCATTGACGTAACGTATCCAGTGTAGGTACGACCTGTAAATCCATCGCTGTGCAGCCTCTTCAATATAATCTGTGCATAGGGTACGCAAAAAGTGCGCGGTAATCTATTCAACCACCCGTTTTCAGACAGTAGCCCGGCGTGGCATGACGCTCGATCCATGCGATCATTTTACCCGCAATATCGACACCTGTGGTTTTTTCCACGCCTTCCAGCCCCGGCGAGGCATTCACCTCCATGACCAGCGGCCCGCGCGTCGCCCGCAGAAGATCTACGCCCGCCACGTCCAGCCCCAGGGTTTGCGCCGCTTTGACGGCAATTTCCCGTTCGCGATCGCTGATACCGGCTACCCGCGCCACGCCGCCGCGGTGAAGGTTAGAGCGGAAGTCGCCCTCTTTCGCCTGACGCTCGATGGCCGCCACCACTTCATTGCCGACCACGAAGCAGCGAATATCGCGCCCTTTCGCCTCTTCGATGTACTCCTGCACCAGAATATGAGCATTCAGTCCCCGAAAGGCGTCAATCACGCTCTCCGCCGCCTGGCGCGTTTCCGCCAGCACCACGCCA
This sequence comes from Enterobacter dykesii, assembly GCF_008364625.2. Classification (NCBI taxonomy): domain Bacteria; kingdom Pseudomonadati; phylum Pseudomonadota; class Gammaproteobacteria; order Enterobacterales; family Enterobacteriaceae; genus Enterobacter; species Enterobacter dykesii. The sequence continues at coordinate 1,401,886 of NZ_CP126604.1, read as the reverse complement.
ATGCCCTGCGTGCCTTCCACCAGCTTAATCACCAAAGGCGCGCCGCCCACCATGTCGATAAGATCGCTGGTGTCGTCAGGTGAATGGGCAATACCCGTGACCGGGAGATCGATCCCCTGACGGGCGAGGAGCTGCAGCGAGCGCAGCTTGTCGCGGGCGCGCGAAATGGCGACGGATTCATTGAGCGGATAGCTGCCCAGCATCTCAAACTGGCGCAGCGCGGCGGTGCCGTAATAGGTGATCTGGGAGCCAATGCGTGGGATCACCGCATCAAAGTGCGGCAGCTTGCGGCCTTTGTAGTGGATCGACGAGGCAGCCGGGTCAATGTTCATATAGCAGGACATCGGATCGAGGATCTCAACCTGATGCCCGCGTTTCGCCGCCGCTTCTCGCAGGCGCTTACATGAATAGAGCGTTCCATCCCGGGACAATATGGCAATTTTCACCCTGCACCTCTCTGAAGACATGGAAAAAGCCTGCATATCATATACGCAGGCAGGCGCAGGCGGAATGGACTATCGCGTCGCCCAGCCCTGTTTGTGCAGGTAATCAAGAATAAACGGGCGGTTTTCTTTAATGATGGTGCGACGAATATGGTCAGTCCAGGTATCACGACGGTTATTGCTGTCGCGCGTCAGGTAGTAGTTCGCCAGCTCTTCGTCATATTGATTCAGGACGTCCCGATCGACCGGCTGGTAGTGGTTTTCGTGCACCAGCATGGCGGCAGGAATACGCGGCTTCAGATCCGGGTTATCCGCCGGCCAGCCGAGGCACAGGCCAAACAGCGGGAGGACGTGTTTTGGCAGCTTCAGCAGCTCGGTTACGCTTTCAATGTTGTTACGCAGCCCGCCGATGTAGACGCCGCCCAAACCCAGCGACTCCGCCGCCGTAAAGGCGTTTTGCGCCATCAGTGCGGTATCCACCACGCCCAGCAGCAGCTGCTCGGCCAGCCCCAGCTGCGCTTCAGGGCAAATTTGCAGGTGGCGGTTAAAGTCGGCGCAGAACACCCAGAACTCGGCGGCCTGGGCAACATGCTTCTGCCCGCCGGTCAGCGTGACCAGCTGTTCACGCATGGCCGGGTCGGTGATGCGGATAATCGAGCTGCACTGCAGGAAGCTGGAGCTGGAGGTCGCTCTGGCGCTGTTAATAATCGCTTCGCGCTGCGCCTCGGTAATCGGCTCGTCGGTGAAGTGGCGAATGGAACGGTGGGATGTGAGCAGGTCTATGGTTGGCGTCATCTTGTCTCTCTTTGTCTTGCTTAAACCGTATGGCAGCCAGTATAGGCAATGATTTGCGCGGTGTAATTGGCGAAACATAGCCTTACTGTATCAAAGCGACAGGCGAAACCTTCTTTAATGGCGACAGGTTATCGGGCACTATATGTCCTATTCGCCGTCAGGCTTGTTTTTTGAGGAGAGAGAAATGTTTGCAGTAATTTTTGGTCGTCCAGGGTGCCCTTACTGTGTGCGCGCGAAAGAGCTGGCTGAGAAACTGACCGAAGAGCGCGATGACTTCAACTTCCGCTACGTGGACATCCACGCGGAAGGCATCACCAAAGCGGATCTCGAAAAAACCGTCGGCAAGCCGGTTGAAACCGTACCGCAGATCTTCCTCGATCAGAAACACATCGGCGGTTGCACTGACTTTGAAGCCTACGCCAAAGAAAACCTGGGCCTGTTTGCCGCCCAGTAATGCGAAACGCCCTCACCTTGAGGGCGTTTTTATTTGTGGTGCCGTTGATGCTTAATCAGGCTGCACACAAACAAATAGCACAGCGCGCCGAGGGCGCACCAGAAGACGCCGCTCAGCAACCACGCCAGCTCCTGCCAGAAACTTCGCGTTGATACATACAGCATGCGCATCAGCAGCAAACACAGCGGTGCCGCCAGCATTGCGCCAATAAGCGGCTTGACCACCTCCCCTTTACGGGAAAGAAAACTGGCTGCCGCTCCCGGCAGGGTAAAAAAGAGCAGCCCCAGCTCCGGGTGTCCGGCAACCCTGAATGCCCCTTTCACATTAAAAGCGAGCGACATGCACACGACGGTAAACAGCAAAAAGCAGCTGATCACCCCCGCCCAGTTTCGTTTAATGTTCAAACTATCCTCCTGACTTATCTCTATCAAATACACCTTCGTCGGGTAGACGCCCAGTCAGATAAAGCAATGCGGCAATCCATGCCAAAGTACGCACAGGGTGATGCGATAATAGGTAGCTGTCAGTAGCTAATACGATTAAACTATCGGCCAGCTAATGTTTTAGGGAATAAATTAGGTAACAGGGAGGGTTGAACACGTTCCCTGGCTCAGAAAACAGTAGCCTAAATAGTCCTTTCATTCAACAACTTACTGGTAAACAAGAAGTTAGCCTCCGTGAATATAAACGTCGCAGACTTGTTAAATGGGAATTACATCCTGTTATTATTTGTGGTACTGGCGCTGGGCCTTTGCCTGGGTAAATTGCGCCTGGGTTCAGTTCAACTTGGTAATTCCATTGGCGTTTTAGTGGTTTCCTTATTATTAGGCCAGCAGCACTTCAGCATTAACACGGACGCGCTGAACTTAGGCTTTATGCTGTTTATTTTTTGTGTTGGCGTGGAAGCAGGACCGAACTTTTTTTCAATTTTCTTCCGCGACGGCAAAAATTATCTGATGCTGGCGCTGGTGATGGTCGGCAGCGCGCTGCTGATCGCGTTAGGGCTGGGTAAACTGTTTGGCTGGGATATCGGGTTAACGGCCGGTATGCTGGCAGGCTCCATGACCTCCACCCCCGTGCTCGTGGGTGCCGGTGATACCCTGCGCCATTCCGGCATGGCCGGCGCGCAGCTCTCAACCGCCCTCGACCACCTGAGTCTGGGCTATGCCCTGACCTATCTGATCGGTCTGGTGAGCCTGATCGTCGGCGCGCGCTACCTGCCAAAACTTCAGCACCAGGATCTGCAGACCAGCGCCCAGCAAATCGCGCGCGAGCGCGGCCTGGATACCGATTCCAAACGTAAAGTCTATCTCCCGGTGATTCGCGCCTATCGCGTCGGGCCAGAGCTGGTGGCATGGGCCGACGGCAAAAACCTGCGCGAGCTGGGGATCTACCGCCAGACGGGCTGCTATATCGAACGTATCCGCCGCAACGGCATTCTGGCGAACCCGGACGGCGACGCGGTGCTGCAGATGGGCGACGACATCGCGCTGGTGGGTTACCCGGACGCCCACGCCCGTCTCGACCCGAGCTTCCGTAACGGCAAAGAGGTGTTCGACCGCGACCTGCTCGACATGCGCATCGTCACCGAAGAGATCGTGGTAAAAAACCATAACGCCGTGGGCCGCCGCCTGGCCCAGCTGAAGCTGACCGACCACGGTTGCTTCCTCAACCGAGTGATCCGCAGCCAGATTGAAATGCCGATCGACGATAACGTTGTGCTCAACAAAGGCGACGTTCTGCAGGTCAGCGGCGACGCCCGCCGCGTGAAAACCGTTGCCGACCGCATCGGCTTTATCTCCATTCACAGCCAGGTCACCGACCTGCTGGCCTTCTGCGCCTTCTTTATTGTTGGCCTGATGATCGGGATGATCACCTTCCAGTTCAGCAACTTTAGCTTCGGCATCGGTAACGCCGCCGGGCTGCTGTTTGCCGGGATCATGCTGGGCTTCCTGCGAGCAAACCACCCGACCTTCGGCTACATTCCGCAGGGCGCGCTGAACATGGTGAAAGAGTTCGGTCTGATGGTCTTTATGGCAGGCGTGGGCTTAAGCGCGGGCAGCGGCATCGGCCACAGCCTGGGCGCCGTCGGCTGGCAGATGCTGGTTTCCGGACTTATCGTCAGCCTGGTGCCGGTGGTGATCTGCTTCCTGTTCGGCGCCTACGTGCTGCGCATGAACCGCGCCCTGCTCTTCGGGGCAATGATGGGCGCGCGTACCTGTGCGCCTGCGATGGAAATCATCAGCGATACCGCGCGCAGCAACATCCCGGCGCTCGGTTATGCGGGCACGTACGCCATCGCTAACGTACTGCTGACGCTGGCGGGTACGCTGATTATCATCATCTGGCCCGGGCTCGGATAACTCCTAAGAATGCGCGTGGCGGAAAATATTTTTGTTACGCGCAGAACTTTTTTATCAGGGGGCAGTCATAACTAGTGCCACTGCTTTTCTTTGATGTCCCCAATTTGTGGAGCCCATCAACCCCGCCGTTTTGGTTCAAGGTTGATGGGTTTTTTGTTGCCTGAAATTCCCCTTACTCAAATCTCACCTTCTCTCTTGCAGTTAAAACATATATGATTAAACGCATATGAAAATCACACCTGCAGGAACTCCCATGCTCCACCCGCTCCAGCTCTTCAAAACCCTCTCCGACGAAACGCGGCTCGCCATCGTCATGCTGCTCCGTGAAGCGGGCGAGTTGTGCGTCTGCGATCTCTGCTCCGCGACCGCCGAGTCGCAGCCGAAAGTCTCCCGTCACATGGCGCTGCTGCGCGAGTCCGGGCTGGTTATCGATCGTCGCGAGGGGAAATGGGTCCATTACCGTCTCTCTCCCAACATGCCTGCATGGGCGGCAGCCGTTATCGACACCAGTTGGAACTGCCTGCGGGAAGAGACGCGCATGAAGCTGAAAAACCGACTTTCAGGCTCGTGTTGATAACAATACATTCACAAAAAAAGATATAACGGAGTAAGCGATGTTTCTGGCAGGGGCTATTTTTCTGTTTACGCTGGTACTGGTCATCTGGCAGCCCAGAGGGCTCAGTATTGGCTGGAGCGCCAGCATTGGCGCCGTACTGGCGCTGATTAGCGGCGTGATTCACATTAACGATATTCCGGTGGTGTGGAATATCGTCTGGAACGCTACGGCGACGTTCATTGCCGTCATTATCATCAGCCTGCTGCTGGATGAGTCCGGCTTTTTCGAGTGGGCGGCGCTGCACGTCGCCCGCTGGGGGAACGGTCGCGGGCGATTGCTGTTTACGTATATCGTGCTGCTGGGTGCAGCCGTGGCGGCGCTATTTGCCAATGACGGCGCGGCGCTGATCCTGACCCCTATCGTTATCGCCATGCTGCTGGCGCTGGGGTTCAGCAAACAGGCCACGCTGGCGTTTGTGATGGCAGCAGGTTTTATCGCCGATACCGCCAGCCTGCCGCTGATTGTCTCCAACCTGGTCAACATCGTGTCGGCAGACTTCTTTAAGCTGGGGTTCAGCGAATACGCCTCGGTGATGATCCCGGTAGATATCGCCGCCATTGCCGCAACGCTGGTCATGCTGCATCTGTTCTTCCGCAAGGAAATTCCCCCGGAATATGACCTGGCGAAACTTCAGGAGCCCGCGCGGGCCATTCACGACCTTCCGACCTTCAGAACGGGCTGGATCGTCCTGCTCCTTCTGCTCGTCGGTTTCTTTGTGCTTGAACCTCTCGGCATTCCGGTCAGTGCCATTGCGACCGTCGGCGCGCTGATTTTATTTGCCGTCGCAAAACGCGGACATGCGATAAACACCGGAAAAGTGCTGCGCGGCGCGCCGTGGCAGATCGTTATCTTCTCGCTGGGGATGTATCTGGTGGTGTATGGCCTGCGCAATGCCGGGCTGACGGAATATCTCTCAGGCGTACTGAATAGCCTGGCCGGGCACGGGCTGTGGGCCACCACGCTGGGTACCGGGTTCATCACCGCTTTCCTGTCATCCATAATGAACAATATGCCCACGGTGCTGATTGGCGCGCTCTCCATTGAGGGCAGCACAGCAACGGGGTTGATTAAGGAGGCGATGATTTACGCCAACGTGATTGGCTGCGACCTGGGGCCGAAAATCACGCCTATCGGCAGCCTCGCCACCCTGCTCTGGCTCCACGTGCTGGCGCAGAAAAACATGACGATTACCTGGGGCTACTATTTCCGGACGGGCATCATTATGACGCTGCCGGTCCTGTTTGTGACGCTCGCCGCGCTGGCGCTACGTCTCTCCTTCACACTGTAATGAGCCACTGATATGAGCCACATCACCATTTACCACAACCCCGCCTGCGGCACCTCGCGCAACACGCTGGAGATGATCCGCAACAGCGGCACGGAGCCAGAGATTATCCTCTATCTGGAAAACCCGCCGTCGCGCGATGAGCTGACCACCCTGATTGCCGATATGGGCATTTCAGTGCGGGACCTGCTGCGTAAAAACGTGGAGCCCTATGAACAGCTGGGCCTTGCCGACGATAACTTCACCGACGACCAGCTTATCAATTTTATGCTGCAGCACCCGATCCTGATTAACCGTCCGATCGTGGTAACGCCGCTGGGTACCCGCCTGTGCCGCCCATCTGAAGTTGTCCTCGACATTCTGCCGGACGCGCAGAAAGGGGCATTTACGAAAGAGGATGGCGAAGCCGTCGTGGACGCCAGCGGGAAAAAAATCGATCACAGGTAAAAGTGGCAGGGCGAGTGTTACCTAAGGGTTCCCCTCGCCCGCAATTCTCCCCACCATCGCCCGAATCTCCTCCCGGGTTAACGGCGCCCGGTCGGTGACGTAGTGCAGCGTCATCCCTTCGATAAACGCGTCCAGCGCGCGGGTGGTAACCGGGTCGAACCACTGCTCCAGCGTGGTCTGGCTCATCTTCATCCAGTCCTGCATCACCGTTTTCAGCGCCGCGCTGCGGTGCATAAAGGCGTAGAGCTGATACATCAGCGCCATGTTGTGCGGCGTGGTTACCTGTGAGCTGTGGATCAGGGTGGTGATGGATTCGCACGCCATTTCCGGACCGGTGACGCCAGCAAAGAAATCCCGGTACTCTTGCGACATCTGTCGGGTAAACCACGTGAAGGCCTCCTCCAGCAGCGGCTCCATGCCGTCGAAATAGTAGGTCATCGACCCCAGCGGCACGCCCGCGCAGGTGGCGATTTTACGGTGCGTGACGGCGTGGATGCCGTGTTCGGCGATGGTATCGAGCGTTGCCTGCAGGATCTTCTCCCGGCGATGTGGATCGTTCGGTGGTCTGCTCATAAATTCCTCACGTGGTTTGTGTACAAATGTACACAAACTTGCTAGTGTTGTCGCTATTGTTGTACTTCTGGTGCTATCCCGATGACGCTGACCTCTCCCCGCAAAGCCCTGCAGCTCCGCCTGTGGGCGCTGTTTATGTTCTTCTTTATTCCCGGTCTGCTGATGGCCTCCTGGGCCACGCGCACCCCCGCTATTCGCGATATTTTGTCCGTTTCTACCGCCGAGATGGGCATCGTACTGTTCGGCCTGTCGATAGGTTCCATGAGCGGCATCCTCTGCTCCGCGTGGCTGGTAAAGCGCTTTGGTACGCGAGCGGTGATCCGCACCACCATGTGCTTTGCCGTGTTCGGGATGGGAGTATTAAGCGTGGCGCTGTGGTTTGCCTCGCCGGTGCTGTTCGCCCTGGGCCTGACGGTATTCGGCGGCAGCTTCGGTTCGGCTGAAGTTGCCATCAACGTGGAAGGGGCGGCGGTCGAGCGCGAAATGAATAAAACCGTGCTGCCGATGATGCACGGTTTTTACAGCCTCGGCACGCTGGCCGGTGCGGGCGTGGGGATGGCATTGACGGCCACTGGCGTGAGCGCGAATCTGCATATCCTGCTGGCGGCGCTGGTGTGCATCATTCCCATTCTTACCGGCATCCGGGCCATCCCGGACGGCACCGGTAAAAACTCCGCGGACGAACAGCACTCGGCCGAAAAAGGACAGCCCTTCTACCGCGACTTCCAGCTGATGCTGATCGGCGTGGTGGTGCTGGCGATGGCGTTCGCGGAAGGTTCCGCCAACGACTGGCTGCCGCTGCTGATGGTGGACGGTCACGGCTTTAGCCCGACCTCCGGCTCGCTGATTTACGCCGGGTTTACGCTGGGGATGACCGTTGGCCGCTTCACCGGCGGCTGGTTTATCGACCGCTACAGCCGCGTGGCGGTGGTGCGCGCCAGCGCCCTGCTGGGCGGCCTGGGTATTGCGATGATCATCTTTGTCGATGTGGACTGGATTGCCGGCGTCTCGGTGATCCTCTGGGGGCTGGGCGCGTCGCTCGGCTTCCCGCTGACCATTTCAGCCGCCAGCGATACCGGCCCGGATGCCCCGACGCGCGTCAGCGTGGTGGCGACCACGGGCTATCTCGCCTTCCTGGTCGGGCCGCCGCTGCTCGGCTTCCTCGGCGAGCACTACGGGCTGCGCAGCGCCATGCTGGTGGTGTTAGGGTTGGTCATCATCGCGGCGCTGGTGGCGCGCGCGGTGGCAAAGCCGGAAACGAATCAAACGACACTGGAGAAGGGATATGAGCGTTAAACTGATCGCCGTCGACATGGATGGTACATTTCTGAGCGATGCCAAAACCTACAATCGGCCGCGCTTTCTGGAGCAGTACGCCCGCATGAAGGCGCAAGGCATTCGCTTCGTGGTCGCCAGCGGCAACCAGTATTACCAGCTGATCTCCTTTTTCCCGGAGATAGCGCATGAAATTGCGTTCGTCGCCGAAAACGGCGGCTGGGTGGTGAGCGAAGGTGAAGATGTCTTTAACGGCGAACTGTCGAAAGCCCATTTCTCTACCGTCGCGAACGTGTTAAACGAGGTTCCGGGCATTGAGATTATCGCCTGTGGCAAAAGCAGCGCGTACACGCTGAAATGCTATGACGAGGGCTTTAAGGATATCGCGGCGAAGTATTACCACCGCCTCGAAATGGTCAGCGATTTCGACAATCTGAACGATATTTTCTTCAAGTTCGGGCTTAACGTTTCTGACGATGAAATTCCGCGTATTCAGGCGCTGCTGCATGAAAAGCTGAGTGACATCATGGTGCCCGTCACCACCGGTCACGGCAGTATCGATCTGATTATCCCCGGCGTGCACAAAGCTAACGGCCTGCGGATCCTGCAAAAGCGCTGGGGCATTGACGATAGCGAAGTGGTGGCCTTCGGCGACAGCGGCAACGACGTGGAGATGCTGCGCCAGTCCGGGTTCAGCTTTGCGATGGCGAATGCCAGACCGCACATCAAAGCGGCGGCGCGTTTTGAGGCGCCGCATAATAACGATGAAGGCGTTTTAAACGTGATTGAGAAAGTGTTGTACGGGGAGGCACCGTTTAATTGACCGGTGCGGTCTGATGCCCTCACCCTGGCCCTCTCCCACAGGGAGAGGGGACTGTTCCGTGCTCGCCAACAGGAAGAGGGAATAAACAGGTTAAGGTTGCAGGGCGTTCCCGACGCGTTTGTCTTTCAGGAACACCACCATCAGTCCAACCCACAGCAGGCCGTTGGCGAGGTTAAACAGGCTGAACAGCCCGTTGCCGCCCATCGCATAGGCATGCTTGCTCACCTCGATACCGACGGTAAAAATCAGCATCTGCAGCATCCCCATCGCCGCTGAGACCGTGCCTTTACTCATCTCGCTGGCAAACAGCGTCAGGCGCACCAGCCCGGCGTTGGCCACGCCAATCCCGAAGGCGTAGATGCTCAGCCCCGCCGTCATCCACAGATAAGCGTGTGTTGACGCGACGGTCGCCACCGCAGCCAGAATCAGCCCTGCCGCAATCGGCCAGCCGCCCATGATAATCAGTGAACGCACGGTGCGTCGTGACGTCAGGCGTGCCAGCACCAGATTCCCGATAATCAGCGCGCCAAAGATCGGCACCTGCAGCAGGCCATACTCGTAGCTGCTGAGTTTTTCACCGCTGATGATAATGACCGGCGACTGCGCGATCCACGCCAGCAGCGGCAGGCTAACGAACCCGGTCGCCAGCGCGCCCGCCACAAAGCGGCCGTTCTTCAGCACTTCTTTGTAATCCCGACCCAGCTCTTTCAGCGAGAGTTTCTCGCCGATGCGGGTGGCCGTTTCCGGCATCGCCCGGTGCAGGCCAAAGAACGCGAAGGCGGCGAGAAGCGCAAAGAGCACAAACATCCCTTCCCACGGCGCAACGTGCACCCACGCGGCACCCACCAGCGGCCCGAGTAAGGGGGCGATCAGCGCCACGTTCGCCATCAGCGCGGTAATTTTGATACACACAGCCTCTTCAAACGACTCCTGAATGGCGGCATACCCCACGGCGCCGATAAAGCACAGGCTCACCCCTTGCAGGAAGCGCAGCAGGGTAAATTGTTCAATGTTTTGCGCCAGCAGCGTGGCGAGACAGGTGACGATAAACCACACCACGCCCGTCAGCATCACCGGACGACGGCCAATACGATCCGACAGCGGGCCTAACAGCCACTGTAAAAACATGCCGCCGGCCAGATAGGCGGTCATGGAGGTCGGCACCCACTCAATACCCGCGTTGTACTGCGCCACAACGGCCAGCATCCCGGGCTGGATCATATCGTTGCCGATATAGGTAGAGAATTCGTAGAGCACCAGACACAGAGGGAAAAGCAACGCCTGACGACCCAGACGTGAACCAGAAGAAGAACGGTTTAACATGCAATCTCTTTATAATGACAAAATCGCGACGAGTTTAATGAAATGCCGCAGCCCGAGATAGTGATTTATCGAGGATAAACAGAAATAAAGCACATATCGTCTTCGTTTAAGGTTTCCTTAAGTTGACACTTTTATGATAGCGCGATTACTCGTCAACGACCCCAAATTATGGCACTCACCTCCAGCCGTTCAGAATTGTCTAACTTACAGACAAATAAGACAAAACGACTTTACCGCTTACCGACCCGCTTTTATGGTTATCAGCTTTTCGTACTGATTGCCCTTGCCGTGGTGTTTACATGGCTATCGCGCAGTGAAGCGCTCGACAGATGGATCACCGGCTTTTGGTATGACGCGGCCACGCAGAGCTTTCCGCTGCAGAAGGATCACCTGCTGGATCTGCTAAACCACCGCCTGGCAAAGTACATCGCCATCGGCTTAGGTGCTGTAGCGCTGTTTTACGGTGCCTACAAGCGCAACGCAAGGCTTGTCACGGCGGCGCTGCTGATGGGCGTTGGCGCGCTGGTAGTAGGCGTGCTGAAAAGCGTGAGCCATCACAGCTGCCCGTGGGATCTGGTGGAATATGGCGGTAAGGCTATGTCTTATCCCCTGTTCAGCGCCGTCCCTGCTGACAGCGGTCCGGGGCGTTGTTTCCCCGGCGGTCATGCCTCCAGCGGCTTTATGGTGATGGGCCTGTTTTTTGCCTTCTGGCGCGAGCGTCCGCGTCTCGCCTGGTGCTTCGTCGCGCTGGGCGTGGTGTTAGGTCTGGCGATGGGCTACGGCCAGGTCATGCGCGGGGCGCATTTTTTCTCTCACAACCTGTGGGCCGGGTGGTGGGTCTGGTTTTCTCAGGTGGTTGTCTACGGACTTATTTCCACCCGGTTTGCTAAAGAGTGATAACGCTATGTTAGAGAATCTGAATTATCAGCTGTTTTATCTGATCAACGCCACGCCAGCCTCGCCTGAGTGGACGATCGATTTTGCCACCTTCCTGGCAAAAGATCTGATCGGTATCGTGCCTGCACTGGCTGCGATTCTCTGGCTGTGGGGTCCCCGCAGCCAGGTGAAGGCGCAGCGCCAGCTGGTGATTAAAGTCGCGATGGCGCTCGGGGTAAGCGTCCTGGTCAGCTACATTCTCGGCCATGCGTTCCCGCACGATCGTCCGTTTGTCGATCGCGTCGGCTATACCTTCCTGCACCACGCGCCGGATGACTCGTTCCCGAGCGATCACGGAACGGTGATCTTTACCTTCGCGCTGGCTTTCCTGTTCTGGCATCGCCTGTGGTCCGGTGCGGTCCTGATTGTGGCGGCCCTGGCTATCGCCTGGTCTCGCGTTTACCTGGGCGTTCACTGGCCGCTGGATATGGTGGGCGGTTTCCTGGTCGGGCTGATCGGCTGCGTGAGCGCGGCTATCCTGTGGAGCCTCTTCGGTGAAGCGCTTTACCGCACGCTGTCTTCGCTCTATCGCGCCATTTTCGCTATCCCGATCCGCAAAGGCTGGATACGTGACTAACCCCAACCTGACAGGTTACACTTGAGCCCCCGCCCTGCGGGGGTTCACTTTTTTATCCCGAGGAACTATGGAAACACGTCGCGATGACCGCATTGCTCAGCTGCTACAGGCGCTGAAGCGCAGCGATAAGCTGCATCTTAAGGAAGCCGCCAACCTCCTCGGCGTCTCAGAGATGACCATTCGTCGGGATCTGAACAGCGAAAGCGCGCCCGTCGTGCTGCTGGGCGGATATATTGTGCTTGAGCCGCGTAGCGCCAGCCATTATCTGATCAGCGACCAGAAAACGCGCCTGGTGGAAGAGAAGCGCAAAGCCGCCCGGCTTGCGGCCTCACTGGTACAGCCGCACCAGACGCTGTTTTTTGACTGCGGAACCACCACGCCGTGGATTATCGAAGCTATCGACAGCAGCATCCCTTTTACCGCCGTGTGCTACTCCCTGAACACCTTTCTGGCGCTTCAGGAGAAACCCGAGTGCCGGGTGATCCTCTGCGGCGGCGAGTTTCACGCCAGCAACGCCATCTTTAAGCCGCTTAACCTGCACGACACGCTCAGCAATTTATGTCCGGATATCGCGTTTTATTCCGCCGCGGGCGTCAACGTGCGTCAGGGTGCGACCTGCTTTAACCTGGAAGAGCTGCCGGTGAAACACTGGGCGTTAAGCGCGGCGCAGTACCATGTGCTGGTGGTCGATCACAGCAAGTTTGGCAAGGTGCGTTCGGCAAGAATGGGCGAGCTGGCGCAGTTCGATGCCATCGTCAGCGACTGCCGCCCGGACGACGAGATCGTGGCCCACGCGAAGGCGCAGCAGGTGAAGTTAATGTATTAAGAGGGATGCGGTCTGATGCCCGCACCCCGCCCCTCTCCCACAGGGAGAGGGAGAAAACCCAAAAGGTTTAGCTGAACCAGCTGCCGAACCACCCGTGGAATTTCATCATCACGAAATCCCACATCCGGCTGAAGAAGCCGCCCTCTTCCACAGCTTCCATTACAATCAGCGGACGCTGTTCAATCGACTTCCCGTTTAGCTGGAAATCAATCGTCCCGACCACCTGGCCTTTTTTCAGCGGAGCCGTAAGCTGCGGGTCGGTCAGGGTATAGCTGGCCTTCAGGTTTTTCAGCTGACCGCGCGGAATGGTCACCGAGCCCGCCTCACCCGCGCCCAGGTTCACTTCGCTCTTGTCACCAAACCAGACGCGCTGGCTGACGAACGTGGCATCCGGTTTAATCGGCGTCACGGTTTCATAGAAGCGGAAGCCCCAGGTCAGCAGTTTTTCTGACTCATTAAAGCGAATGCGGTCGGTTTTGGTGCCCAGCACCACAGAAATGAGGCGCATGTCGCCCTGGGTCGCGGAGGCCACCAGGTTATAGCCCGCGCCCGCCGTAGTGCCGGTTTTCATTCCGTCCACGTTAACATTGCTGCTCCACAGCAGGCGGTTGCGGTTCGGCTGGCGGATTTTATTGAAGGTAAACTCTTTCTCTTTATGGATGGCGTATTCATCCGGCACGTCGTGGATCAGCGCTTTCCCCAGCAGCGCCATGTCGCGCGCGGTACTGAACTGTCCCGGCGAATCCAGACCGTGAACCGTTTTGAACGTGGTGTTGGTTAAGCCCAGTTTCTGCGCGTAGCCATTCATCAAGCCAATGAAAGAATCCTGGCTGCCGGCAACATAATCGGCCAGCGCGATACACGCATCATTTCCCGACTGAATAATTACCCCTTTGTTCAGATCGGAAACGGAGACCTGATCCCCCGGCTTCAGGAACATCACCGAAGAGCCCCGCAGCGCCGGGTTGCCGGTCGCCCAGGCATCTTTCCCGATGGTGACCATATCGTCCAGCTTGATCTTGCCCGCTTTCAGCGCCTGGCCGACCACGTAGCTGGTCATGATTTTGGTCAGGCTTGCCGGATCGAGTTTCTCATCCGCATTCCCTTCCGCCAGCACTTTACCGCTGGAATAATCCATCAGGATCCAGGCGCGCGCATCCACAGGCGGCGCTTCGGGCGCAGCCTGTTCAGCTGCATAGAGAGTTGGTGCAAACAGGAAAAGGAGCGCAGAGCCTGTCGCAAGGCTGCGCAGAGAAGTCATTTTACGCGTCATAAATGCCACCCGAGTGTCCATTCAAAAATTACGTCACATCACCGTGTCGCAAGAAGCGATGAGTAATAGCGCACTAAAACGGTTAAAGAAACCCAACGAGGGTAAAGTTATTAAAGTTTATGCAATAACATTCATATACGCTTTGATTCAGACGATTTTTTTGTCTTCTGTTGCGTAATTGTTAGGTTTATCTCACCATGGCGAACGCTGACCCGGATTCACAACTCATCAGGAGTAAATATGATTACGCTTTGGGGCAGGAACAACTCGACCAACGTTAAGAAAGTGCTCTGGACGCTCGAGGAGCTGGATTTACCCTACAACCAAATCATGGCCGGCATGTCGTTTGGCGTGAACAAAGAGGCCGACTATCTGGCCATGAACCCGAACGGCCTGGTGCCGCTTCTGCGCGATGATGAAACAGACGCGACGCTTTGGGAGTCCAACACCATTGTCCGCTACCTCGCCGCCCAGTACGGTCAGGGCCGCCTGTGGGTGGAAAGCCCGACCCGTCGTGCTCAGGGCGAAAAGTGGATGGACTGGGCGAATCAGACGCTATCCCCGACCCACCGCGTGATCCTGATGGGACTTATCCGCACGCCGGAAGCCGAACGCGATTATCCCGCGATTCACGCCGCGCAGGATACCTGCGAAAACCTGTTTGCGATGATGGATGACGAGCTGGCGAAGCACGCCTGGTTCTCCGGCGAGGCGTTCGGCACAGGCGATATCGCCGTGGCGCCGTTCGTCTGGAACCTGACCAACATGGGCCTGAAGTGGACGCCGCGCCCTCATCTTGAGCGCTGGCTAAAACAGCTGAGCGATCGCCCGGCGTACCGTAACGTGGTGATGATCCCGGTCACCTGATTACGCACCGGACGGGCTGACTTTTAACAGCTGCCCGTCCGTCTCGTCGGTCAGCACATATAAATAGCCGTCCGGCCCCACCCGCACATCGCGAATACGTTTATCCCGGTCGCCCAGAATTCGTCCGTCCTCCGTGACCTTATTGCCCTCCACGCTCAGCACGATAACGTCCTTTTCCTTCAGCGCGCCGATAAACAGCTTGTTTTTCCACTGCGGGAAGACGTCGCTGTTGTAAAAGGCCATACCGCTCACGGCAGGCGACACTTTCCAGACGAACAGCGGTTTTTCGGTTCCCTCAACGTGCTCGCCTTTGGCTTCCGGAATTTTCAGACCGCTATAGTTAATACCGTGCGTCGCCAGCGGCCAGCCGTAGTTCTTTCCTTTCTCCGGGATGTTGATCTCATCCCCGCCGCGCGGGCCGTGCTCGTTCAGCCACAGCGCGTCGCTCCAGGGATTCATCGCCATCCCCTGCGGGTTACGAATGCCGTAAGACCAGATTTCGGGTCGTGCGCCGGGGGTATTCACAAACGGGTTATCCGGCGGCACTTTTCCGTCTTCGGTGAGGCGCACCACTTTACCCTGCAGCTTGTCCAGGTCCTGCGCCGTCGGACGCTGGTTGTTCTCGCCAAGTCCGATAAAGAGCGAGCCTTTGCCGTCGAACACCAGCCGCCCGCCAAAATGGTTCCCGGTGGAGAGTTTCGGCATCTGGCGGAACACCACCTGGAATCCCTCGATGCGGGAATAGTCGTCGCTCAGGCGGCCATAGCCCACCGCCGTTCCGGCTTTGCCGTCACTCCCGGCTTCAGCGAAGCTCAGCCAGATGCGGCGTGATTTTTCAAAATCCGGGGCGAGGACCACGTCCAGCAATCCTCCCTGACCGTTTGCCCAGACCTTCGGCACGCCGACAATTGGATCGGAGAGCCCTTTTCCGGCCTGCCAGCGTTTGAGCTGACCGCCCTTCAGGGTCACCAGCAGCCCGTTATTATCCGGCAGAAACGCCAGAGACCAGGGATGATCGAGTTTGTTTTGCAGCACCTCGACCTTGACCGCCTCCGGGGCAGCAAGAAGCGAAAACGGCATGAACAGCGCAGGCAGGGAAATTAGCGAGGATCGAGGCATAACGCGCTCCTTTATCGGCACATGGCATAAAGATTAGCCACTGCGTCCGGGCGCGTTACCACTTTTACAAAAGCTTAATCAGAAGGGGGAGTTGCCTCCCCCTGGGTCAGTGCTGTTCAAGCTGTTTGTGCTCGTTCAGGCACATGATGCATAGAGAAAGCGTGGTCAGGCAGTTTTCAAGCTTCTCCGCGTTAACAGCGATAAAGTTCGGGCAGTCGTGGCGTCCGTTCATCAGACACACCCCTGCAATGGAGAGCACTTCGGCAGCGCGGCGCAGCGCGATTTCTTCGCTTTCGCCGTATTTCGCCTGCAGGGTCGGTGCTTTTTCACGCATGAAATTGCAAAGTTCAAACAGGTTATCACGCAGATGTTCGCTTTCGCTGACTGACATATACCCTTTTGCCTTCCTCAACTGCAGGTACGCGGCCAGGTCGATTCGGGCGTTGATCAGCTTGTTAAGCAGATCGCGTTTAAGTCTGTCAACGGTCATGCTCTTTCCTCCTCTGTCAGCCATTGTGCATAATCAGGATAAGTTCATTTTTTGTACAGTTTAATGCCTGGGATCAATTTTTATTAACTGATTAACATTATTTACAATGTTACAACGTCTGCCCGGCGCATCCGCCTTGCAAAGAGTGTATAAATCCCCCGCGATACGCTGTAAAATCCCGCCCTGATAACTCCATAATTGATGAATTTTTAACCTATGAGCAATGTTACGCACCAGCCGAAAATCGGCTTCGTCTCCCTGGGCTGCCCGAAAAACCTCGTGGATTCCGAACGCATCCTGACCGAACTGCGCACCGAGGGCTATGACGTGGTGCCAAGCTACGACAACGCCGATATGGTGATCGTGAACACCTGCGGTTTTATCGACAGCGCGGTTCAGGAGTCACTGGAAGCCATCGGTGAAGCCCTGACGGAAAACGGCAAAGTGATTGTTACCGGCTGTCTGGGCGCGAAAGAAGACCAGATCCGCGAAGTGCACCCGAAGGTGCTGGAGATCACCGGCCCGCACAGCTACGAGCAGGTGCTGCAACATGTTCATCACTACGTGCCAAAACCCAAGCACAACCCGTTCCTGAGCCTGGTGCCAGAGCAGGGCGTGAAGCTGACGCCGCGCCACTACGCGTACTTAAAAATTTCCGAAGGCTGCAACCATCGCTGCACCTTCTGCATCATCCCGTCCATGCGCGGCGATCTGGTGAGCCGTCCGATTGGCGAAGTGCTGGCGGAAGCTAAACGTCTGGCCGACGCCGGCGTGAAGGAGCTGCTGGTCATCTCCCAGGACACCTCGGCCTACGGCGTGGACGTTAAACACCGCTCCGGTTTCCACAACGGCGAGCCGGTGAAAACCAGCATGGTCGGCCTGTGCGAACAGCTGTCTAAGCTCGGTATCTGGACGCGCCTGCACTACGTCTATCCGTACCCGCACGTTGACGACGTGATCCCGCTGATGGCGGAAGGCAAAATTCTGCCGTACCTGGATATCCCGCTGCAGCACGCTAGCCCGCGAATCCTGAAGCTGATGAAGCGTCCTGGCTCCGTTGACCGTCAGTTGGCGCGCATCAAGCAGTGGCGTGAAATCTGCCCGGAACTGACCCTGCGCTCCACCTTCATCGTCGGCTTCCCGGGTGAAACCGAAGAAGACTTCCAGATGCTGCTCGACTTCCTTAAAGAAGCGCGTCTGGACCGCGTAGGCTGCTTCAAGTACAGCCCGGTAGAAGGCGCAACCGCCAACGAGCTGGCGGACCAGGTGCCGGAAGAGGTGAAAGAAGAGCGCTGGAACCGCTTCATGCAGCTGCAGCAGCAAATCTCTGCCGAGCGTCTGCAGGAAAAAGTGGGCCGCGAGATCATGGTCATCGTTGACGAAGTGGACGAAGAAGGCGCAATTGGCCGCAGCATGGCGGACGCCCCAGAAATCGACGGCGCGGTGTACCTGAACGGCGAAACCAGCGTTAAGCCGGGTGATATTATTCGCGTGAAGGTTGAAAACGCGGATGAGTATGACCTGTGGGGTAGCCGGGTTTAATCTCCCCGCTCCGCTTTTGTAGGCCGGGTAAGGCGTCGCCGCCACCCGGCACATTTCACTGCCCTACCCCTTAATCCTCGGATCCAGCGCGTCGCGCAGCCCGTCCCCCAGCAGATTAAACGCCAGCACGGTCAGGAAAATTGCCAGACTCGGGAAGATCGCCACGTGTGGTGCAATTACCATATCCGCCCTCGCCTCGTTCAGCATCGCGCCCCACTCCGGCGTCGGAGGCTGCGCCCCTAGCCCCAGAAACGACAGGCTGGCCGCCGAGATAATCGACACGCCGATACGCATGGTAAAATAGACCACGATGGACGACACCGTACCCGGCAGAATATGGCTGAACAGGATGGTGGTATCGCTGGCCCCCATGCTGCGGGCGGACTCGATAAAGGTCTGCTGTTTCAGCACCAGCGTGTTACCACGCACCAGGCGCGCGAACGCCGGAATCGAAAACACCGCGACCGCAATGATGACGTTCGCCATGCCGCTGCCCATGATCGCCACCACGGCAATCGCCAGCAAAATGCCGGGAAAGGCAAACAGCACGTCGCAGATGCGCATGATGATGCGGTCCCACCAGCCTTCGTAATATCCGGCAACGAGGCCCAGCACGGTACCGATGGCCGCGCCGATCAGCACCGCGAACACCCCGGCGGCAAGCGAGATTTGCGCCCCGACCAGCACGCGGCTAAAGATATCGCGCCCGAGGGAGTCCACGCCGAACCAGTGCAGCATCGACGGTCCGTCGTTCAGACGGTCGTAGTCAAAATAGTTTTCCGCATCAAACGGCGCAACCCACGGCGCTATCACCGCCACCGCAATCAGCAGCAGCACAAACAGCCCCGCCGTCATCGCGACCGGCTGACGGCGAAAACGCCGCCAGAATTCAGACCACGGGGTGCGGACGTGGTCCGGTTTTAGCCCCGGCATCGCGTTTAAAACGGCCTGACGTCGCCAGTTCAACAATCGCATCTTACTTGTACCTGATGGCCGGGTTAATGGCAGCGTAGAGCACGTCCACCACTAAGTTGATAAGAATAAATTCCAGCGAGAAAAGCAGGACTTCCGCCTGAATCACCGGGTAGTCGCGCATCTCGACGGAATCGACCAGCAGGCGTCCCAGCCCCGGCCAGTTGAAGACCTTTTCCACGACGATCGAGCCGCCGAGCAGAAAACCAAACTGCAGCCCCATCATCGTCACGACCGGGATCATCGCATTGCGGAATCCGTGCTTGAGAATGACCCACTTCTCGCTGACCCCTTTCGCCCGCGCGGTGCGAATATAATCTTCGCTCAGCACGTCAACGAACGAGGCGCGGGTAAAGCGGGCCATCACCGCCGAAACGGCAGCCCCCAGCGTCATGGAAGGCAGGATGTAATGCTTCCAGGTATCGGCCCCGACGGTCGGCAGCCAGCCCAGTTCGACGGAGAAGATCTGCATCAGCAGCATCCCCAGCGCGAACGCCGGGAAGGAGATACCGGTCACCGCCAGCGCCATGCCGAGCTTGTCCGGCCAGCGGTTGCGCCAGACGGCCGCGATAATCCCGGCGCCAAGCCCAAACACCACCGCCCAGCTCATGCTGGCTATCGTTAACCAGAACGTGGGCATAAAGCGGCTGGCAATCTCCTCCGACACCGGACGGCGCGACACCATTGAAATACCAAAATCGCCCTGCAGAACGTTACAGATATAATGGATAAACTGCATATACAGCGGCTGGTCGAGGCCAAGCTGCTTACGCACCAGGTCAATAACGGTGGCATCCGCTTCAGGCCCGGCGACCAGACGCGCCGGATCGCCCGGCAGCATATGGACAAACAAAAACACCAGGACCGCCACAATCAGCAGCGTCGGAATAAGCCCCAGCAGGCGTTTACAAACATAATTCAGCATGAAGTTTATTTTAAATCCGCATCGTCAAAGCTAAAGCCGGTGTCCGGCATGATGTAGAACCCGGTCAACGCTTTGTTATGGGCTGATACCAGTTTCTCCACCACCAGCGGCACCCACGGTGACTCTTTCCAGATAATATCCTGCGCGTCCTTGTAGAGGC
This sequence comes from Enterobacter dykesii, assembly GCF_008364625.2. Lineage (NCBI taxonomy): Bacteria > Pseudomonadati > Pseudomonadota > Gammaproteobacteria > Enterobacterales > Enterobacteriaceae > Enterobacter > Enterobacter dykesii. The sequence goes on along the minus strand of NZ_CP126604.1, from coordinate 1,381,802 downwards.
GCGCCTTCTCTTCCGGTTTGGTGGTTTTCAGGGCATCGGCAAGGTCTTTGTCCACCTGCGGGTTGCTGTAAAACGCGGTATTGAACAGGGTTGGCGGCCAGTTCTGCGAGGCAAACAGCGGCGACAGCGCCCAGTCGGCTTCACCGGTCGAGGCCGTCCAGCCGGTGTAGAACATCCGCACGCCGCTCTCTTTCTGCCCTTTCCCCTCCACTTCTGCCGCACGCTGTCCGGCATCCATTGCGGTGACCTGCACCTTGATACCCACCTGCGCCAGCTGCTGCTGGGTAAACTGCAGCACCTTCTGGGCGGTGCTGTGATTATGCGAGGACCACAGCGTGGTGCTGAAGCCGTTCGGGAAGCCCGCCTCTTTCAGCAGCTCGCGCGCTTTGGCCGGATCGTACGGCCACGGCTGATAGCTTTGCGCATAGGCAATCGCCGGCGGCAGCACGCCGGTCGCCGGGGTGGCATAGCCGGCAAAGGCGACCTTCACCAGCGCCTGACGGTTAATGGCGTAGTTGATGGCCTCACGCACCTTCGGGTTATCAAACGGCTTTTGCGTGACGTTCATGCTGATGTAGCGCTGCATGATCGACGGGCTGGCGACCAGCTCCAGCTTGCTGTTTTTCTGCAAAATGGCGGCCTGCTCATATGGGATCGGGAAGGCAAACTGCGCCTCGCCGGTTTGCAGCATCGCCGCGCGGGTGTTGTTGTCCACCACCGGGCGCCAGGTGATGGTGTCGAGCTTCGGCAGCCCCTGCTGCCAGTATCCGGCGAATTTCTTCACCTTCACAAAATCGGTCTGGTTCCAGGTGAGCAGTTCGTAAGGACCGGTGCCAACAGGGTGGAAGCCGATCTCCTTGCCGTATTTCTTCAGCGCGGCAGGGGAAATCATCGCCGTTGCCGGATGCGCCAGGATATTGATAAACGCGGAGAACGGCTCTTTCAGGGTGATTTTGACCGTCGCCGGGTCGACCACCTGGGTGCTGGCGATATTTTTATACAGGTTATACCGCTTGAGGCTATTTTCCGGATTGCTGGCGCGGTCCAGGTTAACCTTCACCGCCTCCGCATTGAAGTCTGTTCCGTCCTGGAACTTCACGCCGGTCCTGAGCTTGATGGTATACACCAGCCCGTCGTCGGACACGGTGTACCCCTCCGCCAGCACGTTTTTGAGCTTCATCTCTTTATCGAGGCCAAACAGGCCCTGATAGAACGATTTCGCCACCGCCTGAGAGAGCGTGTCGTTGGCGTCATACGGATCGAGCGTGGTGAAATTGGAGCCGACGGCGACCACCACATCTTTGGCAGCGAACGCGGGGGCAGCGGCCAGGGCTGCCGTCACGCTCGCGGCTAACAACCATCTACGCGCTACAAATGTAACCATTGTGTTCTCCTGCCTGTTGTAAGTTATAACCGCGAAAAAGCGTTGTCCTGACGCGGGGGAGCGACGAAATGACCCGGCCCGACCTCGCGCAGCGTCACGCGCTCCACGGCCTCGCCGCGTTTATGAATATTGCCCGGTATTTCATCCTGCAGCAGCACCCGCTGGCCGTGACGATGCGCGGGATCGGCAACCGGGACCGCCGCGATAAGCTTGCGGGTGTACGGGTGCTGCGGGTTTTCAAACACCGCCCTTCGCGGCCCAATCTCCACGATCTGCCCCATAAACATCACCGCCACGCGATGGCTGATGCGCTCGACCACCGCCATATCGTGCGAGATAAACAGAAAGGCGATTCCCATATCCCGCTGTAAATCCAGCAACAGGTTGATGATTTGCGCCCGGATAGAGACATCCAGCGCCGAGACGGACTCATCGGCAATCACCACTTTCGGGTTCAGCGCCAGCGCCCGGGCGATGCAGATACGCTGCCGCTGTCCGCCGGAAAACTCGTGAGGATAACGCCAGGCGTGCTCCGGCTTCAGGCCGACGCGCTCCAGCAGCCAGGCCACGCGACGCTGGGCCGCTTCGCCGTCGAGCAGGTTATGCACCCGCAGCGGCTCCATGATCGAATACCCCACCGTATGGCGCGGATCGAGGGAGGCATACGGATCCTGGAAAATAAACTGAATATCCCGCCGCACCGCCTGCAGCCTGCTGTCCGGAAGGGTATCAATGCGCTCGCCGTTAAAGGTAATGCTGCCTTCCTGGGATTCCACCAGACGGAGCAACGCGCGCCCGGTGGTGGATTTACCGCAGCCGGACTCCCCCACCAGCGCCAGCGTTTCGCCCGGCCAGAGATCGAAACTGACGTTTTCCACCGCGTGCACTTCGCGCTTCACGCGGTTTAATACGCCGCTGCGCAGCGGAAAACGGGTGACCAGATCGCGCACTTCCAGAATGGGCTTACCCGGCACCACGGTGTCCTGCTCGCGCTCCTCCTCCTGCAGCTCAGACGCCTCAGGAGAAATCAGCGGGAAACGGCGCGGCAAATCGCTGCCGTTCATCGCCCCCAGACGCGGAACCGCCGCCAGCAGCGCTTTGGTGTAAGGATGCACGGGCGCGTGAAAAATCTGCTCAACCGGGCCGGTTTCCACCGCGCTGCCCTTGTGCATCACCAGCACCCGATCGGCGATATCAGCGACCACGCCCATATCGTGGGTGATGAAAATCACCCCCATCTCCATCTCCTGCTGCAGCACTTTAATGAGCTGCAGGATCTGCGCCTGAATCGTCACGTCCAGCGCCGTCGTCGGTTCGTCGGCGATCAGCACCGCCGGACGGCAGGAGAGCGCCATGGCAATCATCACCCGCTGGCGCATGCCGCCGGAAAGCTGATGCGGGTAGCGACCCAGAATGGCCTGCGCCTCCGGAATGCGCACCAGCTCCAGCATCCGTCGGGCCTCTTTGAGCGCTTCATCGCCGCTCAGCCCCTGATGCAGGCGGATAGACTCGGCGATTTGTTCCCCGACCGGGAAAACCGGGTTCAGCGAGGTCATCGGCTCCTGGAAGATCATCGCAATATCCGCCCCGCGCACGCCCTGCATCTGCGAACCGCTTAGCTCGTTTAAATCAATGACCTGACGGTTACGGCGGCGCAGCAGCATTTTCTCGCTGCTGATTTGCCCGCCCGTCTGCTCCAGCAGGCGCATCAGTGCCAGCGCGGTGACCGATTTTCCGGAACCGGACTCGCCAACAATCGCCAGCGTCTCGCCGCGCCTGAGCGTGAACGATAAATTCTGTACTGCGGGGATGAACTGCCGCTCTTCCTGAAACGCAATATTGAGCTGATGGACAGCCAGCACTTCGCGGTTGTCCAGTTTTTCACTGTGCGGCACGCGCTGCCCCCTTATTCACGATAGATGCCCGTGCTTGGTTCATCACCGGCATAACCCCAGGCGCGATACATGCCTTCGCTGTTGAACGGCAGAGCCACGTTGCCCTCACGATCCACCGCGATGAGCCCGCCGACGCCGCCCAGGGCGGGCAGTTTCTCCATCACCACGCGCTCGCAGGCTTCGCTGAGGCTTAAACCGCCGTAATCCATCAGCGCGGTGATGTCGTAGGCCGCGAGGGCGCGAATAAACACTTCCCCGGTTCCGGTACACGACACCGCCGCCGTCGCGTTATTGGCGTAGCAGCCGGCGCCCGGCAGCGGGCTATCGCCGACGCGTCCGGGCAGCTTGTTGGTCATCCCGCCCGTTGACGTCGCCGCCGCGAGGTTTCCGGCCTTATCCAGCGCCACCGCGCCGACCGTGCCCATTTTGGTGGTTTCATCCAGCGGCGCACTGTGGTCAAGCTGCGTCATGCCCGCCGAACGGGCTTCCAGCAGTTGCTGATAGCGCTCCTCGGTGGAAAAAAGATCCGGCGATACCGGTTCCATCCCGTGATCGAAGGCAAACGCCTCTGCCCCGGCCCCCGTCAGCAGCACGTGCGGACTCGCCTCCATCACCAGACGCGCGGCCAGCACCGGATTGCGCAGATGACTCACGCCCGCCACGGCGCCCGCTTTCAGAGTGACGCCGTCCATCACGCAGGCATCCAGCTCGTGCGTTTCATCCCGGGTAAAGACCGAACCGATCCCTGCATTAAATAACGGACACTCTTCCAGCAGGCGCACCGCCTCGGTGACCACGTCCAGCGCGCTTTCGCCCGCTTCCAGCATTCTCTGGCCCGTTTCCACAATGGCGTACAGCGCGTCGATATAGCGCTTTTCCTGCTCGGGACTGAGCTGTGCTCGGGTGATTGCCCCGGCGCCACCATGAATTGCGATTACCGCATTAACCATTCGCATCACCCGTTAGCCTGATTTGCGGCTTTTTCTATAAATATCATTATCGTCGATGAAACTTCAGATGATTTTTGAATATAGAAAGACGTAACTGTGATGTAAAGCGTACACCCATCGGGTCATACAGTTAGCCGCACTTTTCTGCCATAATGAGCGCTTTCGTTGTTACTCCGCAGGAGCCCACCATGGATTTTACCGCCGGACTGATGCCGCTTGAGACGGCACTCACGCAGATGCTTAACCGAGTTTCCCCGCTGCATGACGTTGAGACGCTGCCCCTCGTGCGCTGTTTTGGCCGTATTGCCGCGCGCGATATCGTCTCTCCGCTTAACGTGCCGGGGTTTGATAATTCCGCGATGGACGGTTACGCGGTTCGCCTGGCGGATCTCCAGACGGGTAACGCCCTGCCGGTGGCGGGTAAAGCCTTTGCGGGTCAGCCGTTTAGCGGTGAATGGCCTGCGGGCACCTGCGTGCGCATCATGACCGGCGCGCCGGTTCCGGCCGGCTGCGATGCCGTGGTAATGCAGGAAGAGACCGAACAGACCGACGACGGCGTGCGTTTTACCGCGAACGTTAAAGCGGGTCAGAACATCCGCCGCACGGGCGAAGATATCACCCTTGGCGCGACGGTCTTTTCTGCCGGGCAGAAGCTGACGGCAGGTGAGCTGCCGGTGCTGGCGTCGCTCGGCGTGGCTGAAATCGACGTTATTCGTAAAGTGCGCGTCGCCGTTTTCTCCACCGGCGACGAGCTGCAGCTTCCGGGCCAGCCGCTGCAGGACGGCCAGATTTACGATACCAACCGCCTGGCGGTACACCTGATGCTGGAGCAGCTGGGCTGCGAGGTGATTAACCTCGGCATTATTCCTGACGATCCGGAAAAACTGCGCGCCGCGTTTATCGAGGCGGATAACGCAGCCGACGTGGTTATCAGCTCCGGCGGCGTCTCCGTGGGCGAAGCGGATTACACCAAAACCATCCTTGAAGAGCTGGGGGAAATCGCCTTCTGGAAGCTGGCCATCAAGCCGGGCAAACCGTTCGCGTTTGGCAAGCTCCAGCACGGCTGGTTCTGCGGCCTGCCGGGTAACCCGGTCTCGGCGGCACTCACCTTCTACCAGCTGGTGATCCCGCTGCTGGCGAAGCTTTCCGGCAACAAAGCAAACCCGCTGCCGGAACGCCAGCGCGTGCGCGCCGCCACGCGCCTGAAAAAATCGCCGGGTCGTCTCGATTTCCAGCGCGGCATTCTGGCGCGCAACGCGGACGGCGAGCTGGAAGTGAGCACCACCGGGCACCAGGGCTCACACATTTTCAGCTCCTTCAGCCAGGGCAACTGCTTTATCGTGCTGGAGCGCGAGCGCGGCAACGTGGAAGCAGGCGAGTGGGTTGAGATCGAGCGTTTTAACCACCTGTTCGGAGGCTGACATGACGGTGGAGCTGAGCGACCAAGAGATGATGCGCTACAACCGCCAGATTGTGCTGCGCGGGTTTGACTTCGAGGGCCAGGAAGCCCTTAAGGCAGCAAGCGTGCTGGTTGTCGGGCTCGGCGGCCTGGGCTGCGCCGCCGCGCAGTATCTTGCCGCGGCGGGCGTGGGCAGGATGACGCTGCTGGATTTCGATACCGTGTCGGTGTCTAACCTCCAGCGTCAGACGCTGCACAGCGATGCGACGGTTGGCCAGCCGAAAGTGGACTCTGCCCGCACGGCGCTGGCGCGCATCAACCCCAACGTTCAGTTCACCCTGATTGACGCGATGCTGGATGACGAGGCGCTGTCCGCGCAGATTGCGCAGCACGACCTGGTGCTGGACTGCACCGATAACGTCACGGTCCGTAACCAGCTCAACGCGGGCTGTTTTGCTCACAAAACCCCGCTGGTCTCCGGCGCGGCGATCCGCATGGAGGGGCAAATCAGCGTCTTCACGTATGCGGAAGGTGAACCCTGCTACCGCTGCCTGAGCCGGCTGTTCGGCGAAAACACGCTGACCTGCGTTGAGGCGGGCGTGATGGCACCCTTGGTCGGCGTGATTGGCTCACTGCAGGCGATGGAAGCAATCAAAGTGCTGGCGCGCTACGGCACGCCTGCGGCGGGGAAAATCGTGATGTATGACGCGATGACCTGCCAGTTCCGCGAGATGAAGCTGGTGCGTAATCCTGGGTGTGAGGTGTGCGGAGGTTAAACCCTGTCGCTGCCTGATGCCCTCACCCCAGCCCTCTCCCACAGGGAGAGGGAGAAAATCGTAGGTTACCCCCGACAGATAGACGTCCGTCCAAACGCCCCCTGCCAGTCCTGCTCAAACTTCACAATCGCCGCATCCACGGCCGGAGAGGTGATAAACTGCTGCGCCACGTCCAGCGGCAGCGTGATGGACTCGCAGCCTGCCAGCAGACAGTCCAGCGCCTGACGCGGCGTTTTAAAGCTCGCGGCCAGCACCTTTGACTGCGGGGCGTGCAGCGCCAGCAGCTGTTGCAGTTCAACCACGGTCTGGATCCCGTCCCCGCCCTGCGCGTCCACGCGGTTAACGTAAGGCGCCACATACTCAGCCCCTGCCAGCGCCGAGAGCATCCCCTGTGCGGCACCGTAAACCGCCGTACCGAGCGTCGGGATCCCTTCCGCTTTCAGCATCTTGATCGCCGCCAGCCCTTCGGCGGTCACCGGCACTTTTACTACCAGGTCGTTGATGATGGCGCGCAGCTTACGCGCGTCCTCCACCATCCCTTCGGCGGTGGTCGCCATCACCTGCGCGAAGAGACGGCCTTTGCCGCCCAGCGCGTCATGCAGTTCTGGCAGCAGCTCGTCCAGCGGCGTTTTACCTGCCGCCACAATGCTTGGGTTGGTGGTCACGCCCGCCAGCGGGAAGATACGCGCCAGCTTTTTGACTGCCGCAACGTCAGATGTGTCGAGATAAAGTTCCATGATGTCATCCTCAAATTTAGCCTGCACTTACCCTATCACGACAAAACCTGCTCAGTAGTTGACCTGCATCAAGATAACTTTCATTCGAAAGTCATTTAATCTTCATATGCAATATGAGAGGCGAAATCATGATCTTCAATATTCAGCGTTACTCTACCCACGACGGCCCCGGTATTCGAACCGTGGTGTTCCTGAAAGGCTGCTCGCTGGGCTGTCGCTGGTGCCAGAACCCGGAAAGCCGCTCCCGCAGCCGGGACGTGCTGTTTGATGCACGCCTGTGCCTGGACGGCTGTGACCTGTGCCAGCAGGCGGCACCGGGCTGCATCGAACGCGCGCTGAACGGTCTGGTTATCCACCGTGAGAAGCTTGATGAAGCAGCGCTCAACGCCCTCACCGACTGCTGCCCTACGCAGGCGCTGACCGTCTGCGGTGAAGAACAGCAGGTCGAGGAGATCATGGCGACCGTACTGCGCGACAAACCCTTCTACGATCGCAGTGGCGGCGGGATCACCCTCTCCGGCGGCGAGCCGTTTATGAACCCTGAGCTGGCGCACGCCCTGTTTAAAGCCAGCCATGAACAGGGGATCCACACCGCCGTGGAAACCTGCCTTCACGTGCCGTGGCACTACATCGAGCCGTCATTACCGTACGTCGATCTGTTCCTCGCCGACCTGAAGCACGTCGACGGTGAGGTGTTCAAACAGTGGACGGACGGCTCGGCTAAGCGAATCCTGGATAACCTGAAGCGCCTTGCTGCCGCCGGGAAAAAAATCACCATCCGCGTGCCGCTGATCCAGGGCTTTAACGCTGACGAAGCGTCCATCACCGCCATTACTAACTTCGCCGCCGACGAACTCGGCGTCGACGATATTCATTTTCTGCCGTATCACACGCTGGGCATGAACAAATACACCCTGCTCGGCCAACCCTACTCTGCCCCTGACAAACCGCTGGATAACCCTGCCCTGCTGGACTTCGCGCAGCAGTACGCTTGCCAGAAAGGGTTAACCGCGACCTTACGAGGATAAACCTATGACGACCCTGAATCTCAACACCCTCAGCGAGCGCATCAAGGCGCACAAAACGGCGCTGGTGCATATCGTTAAGCCGCCGGTCTGTACCGAGCGCGCGCAGCATTACACCGAAATGTACCAGCAGCACATGGACAAGCCGATCCCGGTACGTCGCGCGCTGGCGCTGGCGCATCACCTGGCCGAGCGTACCATCTGGATCAAACACGACGAGCTGATTATCGGTAACCAGGCCAGTGAAGTGCGCGCCGCGCCGATTTTCCCGGAATACACCGTCTCCTGGATTGAGAAAGAGATCGACGATCTGGCGGACCGCCCGGGCGCGGGCTTTGCGGTGAGCGAAGAGAACAAGCGCGTGCTGCACGACATCTGCCCGTGGTGGCGCGGCCAAACGGTGCAGGATCGCTGCTACGGCATGTTCACCGACGAGCAGAAAGGCCTGCTGGAAACCGGCATTATCAAAGCCGAAGGCAACATGACTTCCGGCGACGCGCACCTGGCGGTGAACTTCCCGCTGGTGCTGGAGAAAGGTCTCGACGGCCTGCGCGCCAAAGTGGCCGAGCGCCGCTCGCGCATCAACCTGACGGTGCTGGAAGACCTGCACGGCGATCAGTTCCTGAAGGCAATTGATATCGTGCTGGAAGCGGTGAGCCTGCACATCAAACGCTTTGCCGACCTGGCGCGTGAAATGGCCTCCACCGAAACCCGCGCAAGCCGCCGCGACGAGCTGCTGGCGATGGCGGAAAACTGCGACGTGATTGCCCACGAGCCGCCAAAAACCTTCTGGCAGGCGCTGCAGCTGTGCTACTTCATTCAGCTGATCCTGCAGATTGAGTCCAACGGCCACTCCGTCTCCTTCGCGCGTATGGACCAGTATCTTTATCCGTACTACCGCCGCGACGTGGAGCTGAACCAGAGCCTCGACCGCGAACACGCCATTGAGCTGCTGCACTGCTGCTGGTTGAAGCTGCTGGAAGTGAACAAGATCCGCTCCGGCTCGCACTCGAAAGCCTCTGCCGGCAGCCCGCTGTACCAGAACGTTACCATCGGCGGCCAGAAGCTGGTCAACGGTGAGCCGATGGACGCGGTGAACCCGCTCTCCTACGCGATTCTGGAATCCTGCGGCCGTCTGCGCTCCACCCAGCCGAACCTGAGCGTGCGCTATCACGCGGGCATGAGCAACGACTTCCTCGACTCCTGCGTGCAGGTGATCCGCTGCGGCTTCGGGATGCCCGCGTTCAACAACGATGAAATCGTCATTCCGGAATTCATCAAGCTCGGCGTTGAACGTGACGACGCCTACGACTACGCGGCCATTGGCTGCATCGAAACCGCGGTGGGCGGCAAGTGGGGCTATCGCTGCACCGGCATGAGCTTTATCAACTTTGCCCGCGTGATGCTCGCCGCGCTGGAAGGCGGGCGCGACGCCACCAGCGGCAGGGTGTTCCTGCCGCAGGAGAAAGCGCTTTCTGCCGGTAACTTCGACAATTTCGACGAGGTGATGGCGGCGTGGGACAGCCAGATTCGCTACTATACCCGCAAATCCATCGAGATTGAGTACGTGGTGGACACCATGCTGGAAGAGAACGTCCACGATATTCTCTGCTCGGCGCTGGTGGACGACTGCATCGAACGCGCGAAAAGCATCAAGCAGGGCGGCGCGAAGTATGACTGGGTCTCCGGCCTGCAGGTGGGCATCGCTAACCTCGGCAACAGCCTGGCGGCGGTGAAGAAGCTGGTGTTCGAACAGGGCACTATTGGTCAACAGCAGCTGGCGGCGGCGCTGGCGGATGACTTCGAGGGGCTGACTCACGAGCAGCTGCGTCAGCGCCTGATCAACGACGCGCCGAAGTACGGAAACGACGACGACAGCGTGGACATGCTGCTGACGCGCGCCTATCAGACTTACATTGAAGAGCTGAAGCAGTACCACAACCCGCGCTACGGCCGCGGCCCGACTGGCGGTAACTACTACGCGGGCACGTCGTCCATCTCCGCAAACGTGCCGTTTGGCGCGGCAACGATGGCCACCCCTGACGGTCGTAAGGCGCATACCCCGCTGGCGGAAGGAGCCAGCCCGGCTTCCGGTACCGACCACCTTGGTCCAACGGCAGTCATCGGTTCCGTGGGTAAACTGCCTACCGAGGCGATTCTCGGCGGCGTGCTGCTGAACCAGAAGCTGAATCCGTCGACGCTGGAAAACGACAGCGATCGCCAGAAGCTGATGGTGCTGCTGCGCACCTTCTTCGAGGTGCATAAGGGCTGGCATATTCAGTACAACATCGTTTCGCGCGAAACGCTGCTGGAAGCGAAGAAACACCCGGACCAGTACCGCGACCTGGTAGTGCGCGTGGCGGGCTACTCGGCGTTCTTTACCGCCCTGTCACCGGATGCGCAGGACGATATTATCGCCCGTACTGAGCATACGCTGTAAAAAACTGCCCGGTAAGGCGAAGCCGCCACCGGGCTTTCTGACTTTCATTCGAAATTAAATTTGTGCTCCTCGTCACCTTGTTATTAGAATGTTTCAAAACGCAGTGACCCAGGAGCACAGTATGACCGTTAAAGTTATCGTCACCGATATGGACGGAACTTTCCTTGATGATGCCAAGCATTACGATCGTGACCGCTTCCAGGCACAGTTTGAACAGCTTAAAGCCCGCGACATTGAATTCGTTGTTGCCAGCGGCAACCAGTATTACCAGCTCATCTCCTTCTTTCCGGAGCTAAAAGATCGGATCTCCTTCGTGGCGGAAAACGGCGCGCTGGTGTTCGATCGCGGCGAGCAGATTTTTCACGGCGAGCTGACCCGCCATGAATCGCAGATCGTGATTGGCGAACTGCTGAAGGACAAAGGGCTGAACTTCGTGGCCTGCGGGCTGGAGAGCGCCTGGGTCAGCGACCAGGCTCCTGAAGAATTCGTTGCGCTGATGTCAAAGCACTATCACCGCTTAAAGCGCATCAGCGATTATCGCGAAATTGACGACGTGCTGTTTAAGTTCTCCCTTAACCTGCCGGACAGCGATATCCCAAATCTGGTGGATAAACTGCACGTCTCCCTGGACGGCATCATGAAGCCGGTCACCAGCGGCTTTGGCTTTGTGGATTTGATTATCCCCGGCCTGCACAAAGCCAACGGCATCAGCCGTCTGCTGAAACGCTGGAAAATCTCCCCGCAGGAGTGCGTGGCCATCGGCGACAGCGGCAACGATGCCGAGATGCTGAAGCTGGTGAAATATTCCTTTGCGATGGGCAACGCGGCAGAGAGCATCAAGGAAATCAGCCGCTACAGCACAGACGACAACAACCATCAGGGCGCGCTGAACGTCATTCAGGCCGTGCTCGACAACCATTCCCCGTTCGACGTCTGATCTTTTCCTCGCCGGAGCGTCGCTCCGGCCTGTCACTCTTTTTCCGTCCTGTGGCTTGCGTCAAGTTTTTAAACTTGCATTAACTTATTTTTAACTTAAAGTATCACTTGTAGACATTTTTACTTTCGAATGAAAGATGCGAGGCAGTTATGACCTTTACCAGTGAAACTTTGCCAGCGGATCACAAAGCGGCAATCCGTCAGTTAAAACGTGAGCTGCGCGCGCAGATCGGCGACGTGCAGGCGGTGTTTAATAAGCTCAGCGACAAAATTGCCACCCGCGTGGGGGAAATTAACGCCCTTAAGAACAAAGGCGAATCCGTCTGGCCGGTGATTCCGTTTGCGGATGTGAAAAACGGCACGATTACCGACGCACAGCGCGAGGCCGTTAAACGCCGCGGCTGCGCGGTGATTAAAGGTCATTTCCCGCGCGAGCAGGCGCTGGCGTGGGATCAGTCGATGCTCGACTACCTCGATCTGAACAGGTTTGACGAGGTCTACAAAGGCCCGGGCGATAACTTCTTCGGCACCCTGACGGCCTCTCGTCCGGAGATTTACCCGATTTACTGGTCGCAGGCGCAAATGCAGGCGCGCCAGAGCGAAGAGATGGCGCAGGTGCAGTCGTTCCTGAACCGTTTATGGACGTTCGAGAGCAACGGCAAACAGTGGTTCGACCCGGACGTGAGCGTGATTTACCCGGACCGTATCCGCCGCCGTCCGCCTGGAACGACCTCGAAAGGGCTTGGGGCGCATACCGACTCCGGCGCGCTGGAGCGCTGGCTGCTGCCGGCCTATCAGCAGGTGTTCGCCCGCGTGTTTGACGGCAACGTCGAGAAATACGATCCGTGGAACGCCGCGCACCGTACCGAAGTGGAAGAGTACACCGTCGATAACACCACCAAATGCTCGGTGTTCCGCACCTTCCAGGGCTGGACGGCGCTGTCGGACATGATCCCCGGCCAGGGCTTACTGCACGTCGTGCCCATCCCGGAGGCGATGGCCTACATTCTGCTGCGGCCGCTGCTGGACGACGTGCCGGAAGACGAGCTTTGCGGCGTCGCGCCGGGGCGCGTGCTGCCAGTTTCAGAGAAATGGCACCCGCTGCTGATCGAGGCGCTGACCAGCATTCCGGCACTCGACGCGGGCGATTCCGTGTGGTGGCACTGCGATGTGATCCACTCCGTCGTGCCGGTGGAAAATCAGCAGGGCTGGGGCAACGTGATGTACATCCCTGCCGCGCCGATGTGCGAGAAGAACCTCGCCTACGCCAAAAAGGTCAAGGAAGCGCTGGAAACCGGCGCGTCGCCGGGAGACTTCCCGCGCGAGGATTATGAAAAGAGCTGGCAGGACCGCTTTACCGTGAACGATCTTAATATCCACGGCAAGCGCGCGCTGGGCATGGTTTAACTGTCGTACAGCCCTTCCCGCTCTACGGCGGTGCGTCGTTTCCCCTGACGTATCCGCCGTACCGATTCCCGCACGGCCAGCGTGCCGTTAAGCAGTAACGTCCCCACCGGTGCGTCCGGGCGCATGAGCCGCTGTTGGAGCATATATACCGCTTCGGTTCCCAGCTCATCGCGCGGAACGTGCACCGCCGTTAATGGAACATCCTGAATCGCCGCCAGGTTAAAGCCGTCAATGCTCATCACCGACACGTCCTGCGGCACGCGCAGGCCGTGGTTTTGTAAGGCGCTAATGGTGCCCGCCGCCATAAAGTCGCCGCCGACCAGGAACGCGGTAGGTAAATCCTTCCCCTGCATTTCGCTGAGCCAGCCGCTGACCATCTGTTCCGTTTCACGCGCGCTGAAGCTGGGCACCACCAGCAGATCGCGTTTATCGTTGAATTTCAGGTTGTGAGACTGCCACGCGTCGCGGATCCCCGCCAGGCGCAGCTCCATGGTGTAGCGGCGCAGGCACAGCACATTCATCACCTCACGGTGTCCCATCTCGAACAGGTACTCCGCCGCCCGTTCGCCAATGGCGCGATGATCCGGCGCGACGGCAGGCAGACGCATGTGACGGTCGCGGCAGTTAATCAGCATGCAGGGTTTCCCCACGTCCACCGCCAGATCGTGGATATGGGGATCGTCAATGCCAAGAAGGATTGCCGCCTGGGTGTCCGCTTCGTTCATGCGTGCCAGAAATAGCTGGGCGTCGCTGTCGTTCTCCTCCAGCGCGCAGTAGCGAAGGCGCACATCGTGGGACGCAAGGCCTTTACTCACGCTCTGGATCACGCGGTAGTAAAAGATGTCGGACCGCTCGTCAAACGCCCGCTGCGGGGCAAAAACCACCAGGCTGTTAAGCAGCAGACGCCCTGCCGCCATGCCGTCCATCACCCCCAGCTCCCGCGCGCACGCCAGCACCTTTGCGCGCGCTTTTTCACTGGTATTCGCTTTTCCCGCCAGCACCCGCGACACGGTGCTGATCGAGAGCTGCGTTCGGGCGGCGATTTCGGTGATTTTTAGCCTTTTGTCCATTTTGTGATCTGGCTCCATTTGCGAAATGAAAAAATTCTCATAGCGTATTGGTCAGGCAATAGCTGACATAAACACCATCATGCCAGAGGGTTTACGTCAGTTATGAGAAATTTTGCACAAAATCCACTTTTGCCCACTCATTTTCTTCCTTAAGGTGAACTTGTCACACAACTTCCATACTAGTTGTATACCAACTTAAGCATTTTAAACGGATAGAAATCAAAGTCATAAAAATCCGTGTGACACCTGAACCTCCGTCCCCTTACCGTCCGTCTTGTGGAGAGTATAATGAGTCAGGACATCAATAACACCGTAGCGACAAGCAAAACCCGTCGCGTCATCAAGAACCTGCGCTGGTACGTGCTGGTGCTGTTCTTACTTGGCGTCACCGTTAACTACATCACCCGAAACTCACTCGGGATCCTCGCCCCGGAACTGAAAGAGAGCCTCGGGATCACCACCGAGCAATACTCCTGGATCGTCGGCGCGTTCCAGATCGCCTATACCATTTTCCAGCCCCTGTGCGGCTGGCTGATTGACGTCATCGGCCTGAAGATCGGCTTTATGGTCTGCGCCGGGATCTGGGCGCTGATGTGTATCTTCCACGCGGGCGCCGGAAGCTGGCTGCACCTCGCTATTCTGCGCTTCTTTATGGGTGCCTCTGAGGCCGCCGCTACCCCGGCGAACGCCAAAACCATCGGCGAATGGTTCCCGAAATCAGAGCGACCCGTTGCCGCCGGCTGGGCGGGCGTGGGCTTCTCCATCGGCGCGATGCTGGCCCCGCCTATCATCTACTTTGCTCACGCCTCGTTCGGCTGGCAGGGCGCGTTTATGTTTACCGGCGTGCTGGCGCTGCTGTGGGTGATCCTGTGGTGGGCGTTCTACCACAACCCGGAGCAGCACCCGAATCTGAGTAAGGACGAGCTGGCGTTTATCAAGCAGGATAACGAACCGCCTGCCGTCAAACTGCCCTTCCTGACCGCGCTGAAAACCGTCTCGAAAAACAAACGCTTCTACGGTATCGCCATTCCGGCCTTTATGGCGGAGCCGGCCTGGGCGGTGCTGAGCTTCTGGGTGCCGCTGTACCTCGCCAAAGAGCACGGCATGGACCTGAAGCAGATTGCGATGTTTGCCTGGCTGCCGTTCCTCGCCGCCGACCTCGGCAGCGTGGCGAGTGGCTACCTGACGCGTCTGTACACCCGTCTGTTCGGCTGCTCGCGCGTTAACTCGGTCGTTGCCAGCTCCGTGACGGGCGCGTTCCTGATGATCTCTCTGGGTATCGTGGCCATCACCCGCGACCCGTATATCACCATCGTGCTGATCTCCATCGGCGGCTTCGGCCACCAGATTATCTCCTGCATGCTGAGCGCCCTGGTCGTGGAGTCATTCGACAAAGGCCAGATGGCGACCGTCAACGGCATGCGCGGCTCGGCGGCGTGGATCGCCAGCTTCCTGTTCTCGCTGTTAATCGGCGTGACCGCCGACAAAATCGGCTTTAACCCGCTCTTTATTGCCATGGGCTTCTTTGACCTGATTGGCGCTGTCTTCCTGGTAGCATTTATTGCTGAACGTCGCGCCAAGCGCGCCTGATAGTGGATGTATTGCATATGAAAACCCTGAAAAACTGGACCCTTGATACGCAGTCGGCAAACCATCTGGAACTGCTGGTCGATAACCAGCACCGCCTGTGCCTGTATGTGCTGGAAGAGAACCTGTTCCGCGTGCTGATCAAACGCAAAGGCGAGCTGGCGCTGGACCGCACCTGGAGCATCGCGCCGGAAAAAGACGTGCCCTGGGAAGGCCGCCGTCGTGACGATATAAGCGGTTTCTCCTGCCCGGCCTGGACCCTGACGCAGCAGGATGAGACGCTCACGGTGGCAACCGAACAGCTGCGCGTGACGATCCACCAGCCGCTGTGGCTGGAGTGGCACTACCGCAATGAGGCGGGCGAGTGGCAGCCGCTGGTCAACGACCGTCCAACCAGCGCCTACCTGCTGAACGCCCACGGCGACGGAGTGGCGCACTACCTGAGCCGCCGCAAGGACGAGCGCTTCTACGGTCTGGGCGAGAAAGCGGGCGATCTGCAGCGCAACGGTAAACGCTATGAGATGCGCAACCTCGACGCAATGGGGTACAACGCGGCCAGCACCGACCCGCTCTACAAGCACATCCCGTTCACAATCGCCCGCCGCGACGACGTCAGCTACGGACTGTTCTACGATAACCTGAGCAGCTGCTGGCTGGATCTGGGCAACGAGATCGACAACTACCACACCGCCTATCGCCGCTGGCAGGCGGAAGCGGGCGATATCGATTACTACATCTTTACCGGCAAGCGCGTGCTGGACGTCACCAAATCCTTCGTGCGCCTGACCGGGAAAACGCTGTTCGGACCGAAATGGAGCCTGGGCTACAGCGGCTCTACCATGCACTACACCGACGCGCCGGACGCCCAGAACCAGCTGATGAACTTCATCCGCCTGTGCGAAGAGCACGCCATTCCGTGCGACTCGTTCCAGCTCTCCTCCGGCTATACCTCCATCAACGGCAAGCGCTACGTCTTTAACTGGAACTATGACAAGGTGCCGCAGCCGAAGGTGATGAGCCAGGCCTTTCACGACGCGGGGCTGAAGCTGGCGGCCAACATCAAGCCGTGCCTGCTGCAGGATCATCCGCGCTATAACGAAGTGGCGGAGAGCGGCCTGTTCATTCGCGATTCAGAAACCGATGCACCGGAACGCTCCAGCTTCTGGGATGACGAAGGCTCGCACCTCGACTTTACCAACCCGCAGACGGTGCAGTGGTGGCAGAACGGCGTGACCACGCAGCTGCTGGAGATGGGCATCGACTCTACCTGGAACGACAACAACGAATATGAAGTGTGGGACGGAGAAGCGCGCTGCTTTGGCTTCGGCAAGGAGATCGCCATCAAGCACATTCGCCCGGTGATGCCGCTGCTGATGATGCGCGCCTCGCTGGAAGCGCAGCAGCGTTTCGCGCCGGAAAAACGTCCGTATCTCATCTCCCGCTCCGGCTGCGCCGGGATGCAGCGCTACGTTCAGACCTGGAGCGGCGACAACCGCACCAACTGGGACACCCTGCGCTATAACATCCGCATGGGACTGGGCATGAGCCTGTCCGGCCTGTTCAACGTCGGTCACGACGTCGGCGGTTTCTCCGGCGACAAGCCGGACGCCGAGCTGTTCGTACGCTGGGTGCAGAACGGCGTGATGCACCCGCGCTTTACCATTCACTCGTGGAACGATGACCACACCGTGAACGAGCCGTGGATGTACCCGGGCGTCACGCCAGCCATTCGCGGCGCGGTTGAGCTGCGCTACCGCCTGCTGCCGTACCTCTATACCCTGCTCTGGCAGGCGCACGCCGACGACGAGCCGATGCTGCGCCCGACCTTCCTCGATCACGAGCACGATGCGCAGACGTTTGAGGAGTGCGATGACTTCCTGCTGGGCCGCGACCTGCTGGTGGCCAGCGTCGTCGAAGCCGGGCAGCGCGAGCGCCGCGTCTGGCTGCCGGATAACGACACCGGCTGGTATGATTTTTACACCCACGCGTGGTTTGCTGGCGGCCAGTCGATCGTCCTCGACGCGCCGCTGGAAAAACTGCCGCTGCTGGTGCGCGCCGGTGCCGCTCTGCCGCTGAGCGAACGCATTACCCACGTGTCCGCTGAAAAAGACAACACCCGCGAGCTGAAGCTCTTCCCGGTGAAGGGCGTCGGCACGACCACCGGAATGCTGTTTGAAGACGACGGCGAAAGCTGGGGCTACCAGAACGGCAATGCGCTGTGGGTAGAATGGGAAATGGTGTGCGACGGCGCAACCATCAACCTGAAGGTCAACGCGCGCGGGGATTATCGTCCGGCTTGGAAAGTACTGAAGGTGTCATTACCAGCGGGGGAGAAACGCAAACTGCTGGTGAACGGGGCTGAAGGGAGCGAGTGGGTGATCTAGTGCGGCCTGATGCCCTCACCCTAACCCTCTCCCACTGGGAGAGGGAACAGAACGTAGGCCGGGTAAGGCGAAGCCGCCACCCGGCTTTTTTTAGCCGTCAATACCTTTACTGCGCAGGTAATCTTCGTAGTTACCGGTGAAGTCCACCACGCGCTCTGGCGTAATTTCGATCACGCGGGTCGCCAGCGAGCTGACGAACTCGCGGTCGTGAGAAACGAAGATCAGGGTACCCTGATACATCTCCAGCGCCATGTTCAGGGATTCGATAGATTCCATATCCAGGTGGTTAGTCGGTTCGTCCATCACCAGGATGTTTGGTTTTTCCATCATCAGCTTGCCGAACAGCATGCGTCCCTTCTCACCACCGGAGAGCACCTTAGCCGGCTTTTTGATGTCGTCCTGGCTGAACAGCAGACGACCCAGGATGCTGCGCACCGCCTGCTCGTCGTCGCCTTCCTGCTTCCACTGGCTCATCCAGTCGAAGACGGTGAGGTCGTTTTCGAACTCGTACTCATGATCCTGCGCGTAGTAGCCAATCTGCGCGTTTTCAGACCACTTCACGGTGCCGTTGTCCGGCTGCAGTTCGCCGACCAGCGTTTTCAGCATGGTGGATTTACCCACGCCGTTGGCGCCGAGGATGGCAATCTTCTCGCCCACTTCCAGCAGCAGGTTGAACTTTTTAAACAGCGGACCGTTCTCAAAGCCTTTTGCCAGGGCTTCCACTTCCAGCGCGTTACGGAACAGCTTCTTGTCCTGCTCGAAGCGGATGAACGGGTTCTGACGGCTGGAGGCTTTGACTTCGTCCAGCTTGATTTTGTCGATCTGACGGGCACGCGAGGTCGCCTGACGCGACTTAGAGGCGTTGGCGCTAAAGCGGCTGACGAAGGACTGCAGGTCAGCAATCTGCGCTTTCTTCTTGGCGTTATCCGCCAGCAGACGTTCACGCGCCTGGGTGGCCGCCGTCATGTACTCGTCGTAGTTGCCCGGGTAAACGCGCAGCTCGCCGTAGTCCAGATCCGCCATGTGCGTACAGACCATGTTCAGGAAGTGACGGTCGTGCGAGATGATGATCATGGTGCTGTCGCGATCGTTCAGCGTCTGCTCCAGCCAGCGGATGGTGTCGATGTCCAGGTTGTTCGTCGGTTCGTCGAGCAGCAGGATGTCCGGGTTAGAGAACAGCGCCTGTGCCAGCAGCACGCGCAGCTTCCAGCCCGGCGCCACTTCGCTCATCGGGCCGTAATGTTGTTCTACCGGAATGCCGACGCCCAGCAGCAGCTCGCCCGCGCGCGCTTCCGCAGAGTAGCCGTCCATCTCGCCGTACTGCGTTTCCAGATCGGCCACTTTATAGCCGTCTTCTTCGCTCATTTCGGCAAGCGCGTAGATGCGATCGCGTTCCTGCTTCACTTCCCACAGTTCCCCATGCCCCATGATCACGGTGTCGAGCACGGTGAACTCTTCGAAGGCGAACTGATCCTGACGCAGCTTACCGATACGCTCGTTAGGGTCGAGCGATACATTGCCGAGCGTCGGCTCCAGGTCACCGCCGAGGATCTTCATAAAGGTGGATTTTCCGCTACCGTTGGCACCAATCAGGCCGTAACGGTTGCCGCCGCCAAATTTGACGGAAATGTTTTCGAACAGCGGCTTACTGCCAAACTGCATAGTGACGTTGCTGGTAACTAACACGGGGAGATTCCTGCGAAAAGTGTGATAAACACGGCATTATGCCACAATTCCGAATTGAGATCCCGTGTTGCGGCAATCCACTAAACTTTAACAAAATCGAAAAAAATGTGATTTCGTACACATCTGAATTCCCTGTGAGCGGGAATGCACATATAATGCGCTCCCATCACAGATTCAGACTTATCAACTCATCGCCAGAATGGCTTAGATACCTCGCACAACATGAACATGAAATTAACAACGCTTTTAGCGGCGGCGTTAGCCGTAGTAGGTTTTTGTAAGACCGCGTCTGCGGTGACGTATCCCCTGCCAACAGACGGTAGCCGTCTGGTAGGCCAGAACCAGGTTGTGACGGTACCAGAAGGTAACTCTCAGCCACTGGAGTATTTCGCTGCGCAGTACCAGCTGGGCCTGTCTAACATGCTGGAAGCGAACCCGGGCGTTGACCCGTATCTGCCGAAAGCGGGTACCGTGCTGAATATTCCTCAGCAGCTGATCCTGCCGGATACCGTTCATGAAGGTATCGTGATTAACAGCGCCGAAATGCGTCTGTATTACTACCCGAAAGGCACCAACACCGTTATCGTGCTGCCAATCGGTATCGGCCAGCTGGGTAAAGACACCCCAATGAACTGGACCACCAAAGTTGAGCGTAAGAAAGCGGGCCCAACCTGGACGCCGACTGCCAAAATGCACGCGGAATACATCGCTGCGGGCGAACCGCTGCCAGCCGTTGTACCGGCAGGCCCGGATAACCCAATGGGTCTGTACGCGCTGTACATTGGCCGCCTGTACGCTATCCACGGTACCAACGCCAACTTCGGTATCGGCCTGCGCGTAAGCCACGGCTGCGTGCGTCTGCGTAACGACGACATCAAGTTCCTGTTCGAAAACGTGCCGGTCGGTACGCGCGTGCAGTTCATCAACGAACCGGTGAAGGCGACCTCTGAGCCAGACGGCAGCCGCTACATCGAAGTGCACAACCCGCTGTCCACCAGCGAAGACCAGATCAACAACAACGAAGTCGTCCCTGTTACGCTGAACAGCGCGGTACAGGCGGTGACTTCTCAGCCAGACGTCGAAACGGCGATTGTTGACCAGGCCGTGCAGAACCGCTCCGGTATGCCGGTGCGTTTGAACTGACAGAGAAGCATTAAAAAAGCGGGCCTCGTTGCCCGCTTTTTTTTATCCGTTATTCACGATCACGATCCCGCCGTGGTCGTACCGATAGTGGCAGTGGGCATACTCCAGCGGCGTGCCGTCCTCCAGATAAATCACCTGCTCCACTTCCAGCACCGGATCGGTTTCCTCGCAGACCAGATGCTCCCTGTCCAGCGCGTTGGGCTTAAGCGCCCGCACCACCCGGTACGACCCCATAATTTTCAGCCCCAGCGTCTCCTGCACGTACTGAAACACTGAACCTTCAAGATGGTTTCTCGTCAGGCCCGGTACCAGATTCATCGGCATCACCGTGGAATCCAGCGACATAGGTTCACTGTTCAGCAAACGCAGGCGAATGAAGTCATAGATCGGCGCATCGGCGTTAATCATCAGCGACGCCTGCTCTTTCTCGTTCGGAAAGCGCAGCTCGAAATGCACTACCCGGCTGGTCACCGTGCCCAGATGCTCCCAGGTTTTGGTCGCGCCAAAGTAGTCGCTGCCGGAGAGATCCCACTGCGAAAGCTGGAGGAAGTTTTTGCGGATGAACGTGCCCTGGCCCTGGCGGGTATAGACCAGACCTTCGACGATGAGCTGGCGCATCGCCTGCTGAATGGTCATCCGGCTGGAGTTGAACTCCGCCGCCAGCGCAAACTGGTCCGGCAGGGGTTCATTGGCGGCGTACTGCTGGCTGATAATGCGTTTCTTAATTTCCCGCGCTATGGTGATGTACTTCGCCGCCATCGTCCTTCCTTTCAGTTAGTTTTCTATCCCGCTGTTTTTCAACGCCACTCTCTCGGCAATCTTGAGGAAAGGCAGGTAGAAGAATACACCAAATACGATGATTGCCAACTGCACCACCACCGCCCGCCAGTCTCCCGCCGTGGCCAGCCAGGCGCTGAGAATGGGCGGCGTGGTCCACGGGATCATCACCACGCAGCGCGACATTAACCCCAGCGTGGTACAGAGCCAGGCGAAGTAAATACCGATGGCGGGCAGCAGCACGAACGGGATCATCAGCGGCAGGTTAAAAACGATCGGCAGGCCAAAAATCACCGGCTCGTTGATGTTGAACAGACCGGGCGCCAGCGACAGACGCGCCACCTGCTTCGCCGACTTTTGACGGGAGAAGATAAAGATGGCGATCAGCAGCGAGATCGTGCTGCCCGTGCCGCCCACCATGCCAAAGGTCGGCACGAATATGTTATTGATGATGTGCGGAATGGGCTGGCCGTTGGCGAAGGCCAGCATGTTCTCGTTGGTGTTGATCAGCAGGAACGGCTCCAGCACCACGCTGTTAACGACTGACTGATGAATGCCGAGCGTGAACAGGAAGTTACCGAAGCTGTAGATAAAAATCGTCCCCGGCAGGCTGGTGTTGATCAGCCGCAGCGGCTGCTGGATAAAGGTCGTAATGAGATGGATCAGGTCCGTGTGCAGCACGTTTGCCAGTATCGCCGCCAGCACCGCGAACAGGGAGAGCGTGAAGATCGTCGGGATCAGCGCGGTAAAGGATTTGCTCACCGCCGGAGGCACATTTTCCCCGAGGGAAATGTGCAGCGCCTTCAGGCGCGAAATAGCGATAAACACTTCCGTTGAGATCAGCCCGATCAGCACCCCGGCGAAAATCCCGGTTGAGCCAATATTGGCGAACGTTAGCACCTGGGTGACGTTCACCGCGGCATCGCTGCCGACGGGCGTAATCTGCAGACGCATCGGCATCATGATGATGAAGCTGCTGACGGCGATAACCACTGCCGAGACCGGATTGTCGAAATCTTTGTTGCGCGCCAGCGACCAGGCAATCATCGGGGCCAGCAGCAGCGCGGCGATGTTCAGCGTGCCGTTGATAATCGCCTCGCCCCACACCTTAAACTGCGCGAGCGTGTCGCCGTGAAAAATCCACGGAAATACCACGTTGTTCACCAGCACCGCCAGGCCGGCGAGGATGAAAATGGGCATCACCGTGGCGAAGGCGTCGCGCAGGGAGCGCAGGTGCACCTGATTAGCCAGGCGCGCCGAGAACTCAACAAACTTATCGACAAAAGACTGCATGTGCGGTGTTATTTTTGTTTCAGACATAGCGGAGTGTTCCCATCAATCAGTCACAAAAACGGCCCGGCAGCGTACGGCTTACATCTCGCGTCCGTTGGTATGGATAACCTGTTTTAACCACGCGTAGCTCTTCTTCGGCACGCGCTTCAGGTCTTTCAGGTCGTGGTTTTCCCGGTTGACATAGACCACGCCGTAGCGCTTACGCATGTCGCCCTGGGAGCTGAGAATGTCGATTAACCCCCAGCCGAGGTAGCCGATCACCTCTGCCCCGTCCTCGAACATCGCCTCCTTCATGGCATTGATATGCGCCCGGTGGTAGTCGATGCGGTAGGTGTCCTCGATCGGATTGACGCCGTCCCAGGACTCAATCACCCCGATGCCGTTTTCGATCGGGAAGACCGGCATCCGCCAGTCGTTGGCGTAGCGGTTGATGATGGTGCGAAAGCCCAGCGGATCGATCTGCCAGTTCCACTCGGTGGCCTTCAGGTACGGGTTGTTTTTCTCGCCGTGCAGCAGGTAATAGTTCACCGGCGTGCCTTCCGGGATCGCATCGCTGTCCAGCGTTTTGCTGGCGTAGTAGCTGAAGGCCATATAGTCGTTTCTGGTGCGCGCCAGCAGCGCTAAATCCTCGGCGCGGTAGATATCACCAAAGCCTTCCTGCTCCACCACCGCCATCACCGCCGGGCTGTAGCCCTGCCCTGCGAAGACGCGCAGCAGGTTCTGGTTGAGGAACTCGTCGTACTGCTGGGCGCAGAAGATATCGCGCGGTTTGCAGGTGGCCGGGTAGATCAGCTGGTGCGCCAGCATGCCGCCCATCAGCTGGCCGGGTCTGGTCTGATGCAGATACTCGGTCAGCGCCATGTGCGCCACCATCGTATGGTGCTGCAGCTCGTACAGCTCGCGCAGGGTTTTATCGCCTTGCATATAGCCTGAAATGCGGAAGGCTTCCGGCATATGGAAGATGTTCTGCTCGTTGAAGGTCAGCCAGTACTTCACGCGGTCGCCATAGCAGTCGATCATCTTTTTGCCGTAGCGGATAAAGGCCTCCATCACGCGGCGGTCGTTGAAGCCGTTGTACTCCTGCGCCAGCGCCAGCGGCATATCGAAGTGATACAGACAAACCATCGGCTCGATGCCGCGGGCGATCAGATCGTCAATAAAGCGGTCGTAAAACGCGATGCCTTCGTCGTTGAACGCGCCGTCGCCCTGCGGGCAGACGCGGCTCCACGAGATTTGAAAGCGGTAGCAGTTCATGCCCAGATCCTGCATCAGGTCGAAATCTTCCCGATAGCGGTGATAGGAGTCGGTGGCCACTTTCCAGTCGGAGACGTTCTCCCCAGCTTCGCGAATGTCGTACACCGACATCCCCTTCCCACCCTCGTTCCATGCACCTTCCGTCTGCATGCTGGATACCGAGTTGCCCCATAAAAAGTTTGCTGGCAGCTGATTGTTCATGGCCTCTCCCTATATGACTAGTCATTTAAAATATTATGACTAGTCATATAGGCGAAGATGAAAAGGGGATCAAAGAGGAGGATCGTTTTTTGTGAGCAATGCGGGAAAAAAAGCCCCGGTAAGCGATGCACTGCCGGGGCGAGGAAGGTTATTGTTGCGCGAGCTGATTGCGGCGATATTCCCCCTGCCGCTCCAGCATCCAGCCCGGGTATTCGCGCGGCAGCGCGCTCACCGCATCAAGCTGCTTGAGCTCATCTTCGCTTAAGCGGATCCCGGTCGCGGCGATATTGTCGTCCAGCTGTTCAACGCGTTTCGCGCCAATGATGACGCTGGTCACCGCTTTCTGGTGCAGCAGCCACGCCAGCGCGATTTGCGCGACGGAGACGCCCTTGCTTTCGGCGATAGCGCGCATCACGTCCACGCAGTCGAAGGCGCGATCTTTGTTCACCGGCGGGAAGTCGAACTCCAGACGGCGACCACCGGCTTCGCTCTGCCCGTCGCGGCCATATTTTCCGCTCAGCAGACCGCCTGCCAGCGGGCTCCAGACCATCAGCCCAACGCCTTCGCTCTGCATCATCGGCACCAGCTCGCGCTCCAGATCGCGCCCGGCAATGGTGTAATACGCCTGCAGCGACGCGAAACGCGCCAGCCCAAGACGTTCAGAAATACCGAGCGCTTTGGCAATCTGCCACGCCGCCCAGTTCGAGACGCCGATGTAGCGGACGTGGCCGTGCTGCACCAGGTTATCCAGCGCATAGAGCATCTCTTCAATCGGCGTTGCGGGGTCGAAGCCGTGAAGCTGGTAGAGATCGATATGATCGAGCTGCAGGCGGCGCAGGCTCTCCTTCACGCTGCTGACGATGTGATAGCGCGAGCTGCCGCGCGAGTTCACCCCTGCCGTTCCCGTTTCGCCGAACACTTTGGTGGCGACCACCACGTTCTCGCGCGGGATCTTCAGGTTTTTCAGCGCCTGACCGGTGATCTCCTCCGAGCGTCCTTCCGAGTAAACGTCCGCGGTGTCGATAAAGTTGATCCCGGCATCCAGCGCGCGGCCGACCAGCTGCTCGGCTTCACTTTGCTGGAGCTGGCCAATCTTGCCCCACATGCCGCCCTCGCCGCCGAAGGTCATGGTGCCGAGGCACAGTTCAGAAACAAACAGACCGGTGTTGCCCAGTTTTTGATAACGCATAAGTTATTCCTCGCATGTCGATTGGGTACCCGATAGTTATACCCGCCCCTCAGCCATCGCGAATGTGGTGTTCCTGTCCGTTTCTTGCCCAATCCTCTGAATTTATCCGCGCGGGGCGTCGCCAAAGACGCTGTAGTCCGGTAACTGCACCTGCTGATACGGCTCCCACCCGCCGCCGAGGGCCTTGTAGAGCGCCACCAGATCGAGCGCGCTCTGCACCTGCGCCTGTGCGCGCTGCTGCTGGGCCTGCGCCAGCTGACGCTGAGCGTCCAGCACGTCGATAAAGCTGGCGATCCCCTGCCGGTAGCTGTCGCTCGCTAAATCAAAGGCGTTTTGCAGGGCGTCGATCGTTTTTGCGAGTCCCGCTTCACGCTGCTGGTCGGTGCGATAGCTCACCAGCGCGTTTTCCACATCCCCGAGCGCGGTCAGCACCGTCTGGCGATAGTCCAGCACCGCCGCTCCCTGCTGCGCGCGCGCCACCTTGACGCTGGAGACCAGTCGACCGCCCTGGAAGATAGGAATAGAGACCTGCGGGCCGAAGCTGTAGAAATGGCTGCTCCAGTCGGTCAGCCAGTTGGTTTCACTGTTGCGCAGGCCAAACTGGCCGGAGAGCGTAAAGCTCGGGAACAGCTCCGCCACCGAGACGCCGATTTGCGCCGTGGCGGCGTGGAGGTTCGCCTCCGCTTCGCGCACGTCCGGCCGACGGCGCGCCAGCGTGGACGGAATGCCCGTTTGCACAATATCCGGCAAGGCAGGCATCGGCTGCACGCTTTGCAATTCCGCATCCAGCGCCCCCGGCGGCTTGCCGAGCAGGATCGCCAGGCCGTTCATCGCCTGCCGCTCCTGCGCCTGATATTGCGGAAGCTGTGCCTCAAGGTTGCCTAACTGCGCCCGGGCGTTTTCCACGTCCATCTGCGGCGACAGCCCGCCACGCTGGCGGCTTTCGGTGAGATCCAGCGTCTGCTGCGCGCTTTTAATCTGGGTGTTCAGCGTGGCGATAATGCTCTGCGCCCCGCGCAGCTGAAGCCACGCGCGCGCCACTTCGGCTTCCAGCGACACCAGCGCATCGTTACGCTGCTCAATGGCGACTTTCTGCTGCGCTTCGGCGGCTTCCACCTGACGACGCACCTTGCCCCACAGGTCGATTTCCCACTGGGCGTCGAAGCTGCCCTGGTAGAGATTAATCGGCTGCGTCAGCGGCCCTAACGCGCCCCGCAGTTCAGGATCGACATTATCAAGCTGGTCATACACGCCGTGGGATTTCAGCTCTCCTTCCAGGCCAAGCTGCTGGCGCGTTGCCTGCAGATTACCGTTCACCGACGGATAAAACGCCCCGCCCGCCTGGTTAATCTGCTCGCGGGCCCCGGCAATGCGCAGCACCGTCTGCTGCAGCGTCAGGTTTCCGGCAATGGCGCGCTCAACCAGGCTGTCGAGCTGCGGCGAGCCGAAGGTCTTCCACCAGCGCGGATTGGTCGCGGCTGAGGTAGTTTGCGACTTCACCGCGCTGTCGCCCTTATCGTTCCAGTGCGTAACGGCGGGCGGCGCAGGCTGCTGGTAATCCGGCCCGACGGCGCAGCCCGCCAGCAGCATCATTATCATCAGGGGGTGTAAACGTCTGTGTATCATCAATGTGCTCCTGCACTCCCCTCGCTCTTAACCGGCGAGAGCAACAAACAAAACGGAATCAGTAACAAGGCCACCGCGCTCAGAATGGTGAAGACGTCGATGTAGGCAAGGAAGCGCGACTGCTCAATCATGGTCTGGTACATGCGTCCGGTGGCGATGCCGGTGGGGTCGCCCACCTGGGTGGTGAAGTTCTGGATCGCCTGGGCGCTTTCGCGTATCGCCTGCTGGAACTGCTCGTTAAGCGGCGAGGCGTGATACGCCAGATGCGCGCTGTGCGCCTGGGCGCGTTCGGTAATGGCCGCCGTCGAAAGCGATATCCCAACCGAACCCGCGACGTTGCGGAACATGGTAAACAGCGCCGCCGCATCGGCATTCAGCCGCCTCGGTATCGAGATAAACGCAATAGTCGTGAGCGGCACAAACAGGAACCCCAGCCCAATCGACTGGGCGCTGCGGAACAGCACCAGGGTTTCGAAGTCGATATCCGGCGTCAGCGTGCGCGACCAGAAGAACGACACCGCCAGACAGGTAAAGCCAAAGGCGATAATCCAGCGCGTCTGCACCACCGGCATCAGCTTCAGCACCAGCGGAATGGTTAACACAATCAGCACCGCCCCGGGCGACAGCACCAGCCCCGACCAGGTAGCGGTGTAGCCCAAATCCTGCTGCGCCAGCTGCGGGATCACCACCGAGCTGCCGTACAAAATCATCGCCATCCCCGCCATCAGCAGGCTGGAGATGGCAAAGTTACGGTCCTTCATGCAGTGCAGATCCACCACCGGCTTTCTGGCATATACCAGCCAGTAGATGGCGCCGATAATGCCGACAAGCGTCAACACGCCGAAGGTGCGGATAAAGTTCGAGTAGAACCAGTCCTCATCTTCTCCCCGGTCGAGCATCACCTGCAGACAGCCCAGCCCCAGCGCGATCAGGCCGATCCCCGTCCAGTCGATAGTCAGCTTCTCTTTTGACTTGCTCTCCCACGGCGGATCTTCCAGCAGCTGGTAGATCGCCAGCACCGTGACAATGCCCACCGGAATATTGATAAAGAACACCCAGCGCCAGGAGTAGTTATCGGTGATCCAGCCGCCCAGCGTCGGGCCCAGCACCGGCGCAACGATAATCGCAATGGAGGACAGACCAAACGCTTTGCCCCGGTCTTCGGGTTTGAAGTAGTCGAGCAGCACCGACTGCTGCGTGGGCTGCAGCCCGCCGCCAAAAAAGCCCTGCATCACGCGGAACAGGATGATCTGCCACAGTTCGGTGGCAATCCCGCACAGGAACGAGCAGACGGTGAACATCACGATGCAAATCAGGAAGAACTGCTTGCGGCCAAACACCCGGCTCAGAAACGCCGAGATGGGCAGCACGATGCCGTTCGCCACCAGATAGCTGGTTAACACCCAGGTGGATTCGTCATAGCTGGACGAGAGCGAGCCTGCCACGTGGGGGAGCGCCACGTTAACAATGGTGGTATCCAGAATCTCCATGAATACCGCCAGGGTAACGACAATCGCCACCGCCCACGGATTGCTGGCGGGCTTCCAGCTGTCGTGGCTGTGATCCGTCATTCCACCGTCACCTTCGGTGCGACCGACAGCCCCAGCGGCAGCGGTTTGTTCGGATCGAGGCCCTTATCAATCACGATTTTAACCGGCACGCGCTGCACAATCTTGACGAAGTTGCCGGTGGCGTTTTCTGCCGGGAAGGCGGAGAAGCGCGAGCCGCTGCCCTGCTGGATGCTGTCAACGTGGCCCTCGAGCGCCATATCCGGCCACGCGTCGACGGACACGGTGACCTTATCACCCGGCTTCATGCGCTCAAGCTGCGACTCTTTAAAGTTCGCCACCACCCACACGTTCGGGGAAACCAGCGAGAACAGCGCCGTTCCCGCCTGCACCAGCGTGCCGGGCTGCACGTTGCGTTTGGTGACAAACCCGTCGAACGGGGCGCGGACTTCGGTGTAAGAGAGGTTCAGATTGGCCGTTTCCAGCTGCGCTTTCGCCTGATCGACCTGACGCTCGCGCGCTTCAACGTTGGTTTCCTGCTGGCGGATTTGCAGCTGGACCTGCTCTGCCACTTCCAGCTGCGCCTGAGCGCTGGCCAGCCCCGCCTGTGCGCTGCGCAGTTGAGCGTTCGCGGAATCGATACTTTGCTGGGTGGTCGCACGCGGGTCAACGCCGCGCTGACGGCGGTACTCTGCCTGCGCGTTCGCCAGATCGGCCTGCGCTTTCAGCACCTGCGCTTTAGCTTCGTCACGCTGGGCGGGATACTGGACTTTTGAAAGCGCCAGCTGCGCCTGGGCCTGATGCAGCTGCGCGATAGCCAGCCCAAGCTGGGCCTGAGCCTGATCGCGCTGCGCGGTGGTGTCACGCGGATCGATAACCACCAGCAGATCGCCCTTTTTCACGCGCTGGTTGTCGCGCACGCGCAGCTCGGTAACGTAGCCCGCCGTTTTGGGGGCAATCGTCACCACGTCGCCGTCGGTAAAGGCGTCGTCGGTCGTCTCTTCGTTACGGGTTAAAAACCACCAGACCAGCGCAACGACGACCATCACCACCACGACAACGCCGAGGATAATTAACGGTTTCTTGCCCGGGCGCTTACGCTCATTATTGTTTTTGTCCTGCTCGTCAGCAGGCGGGTTTTGATCTTCAGCCATAGTTCAGCAACGGTCCTGTCAGTGAGCGGCATCACACTATGCCGTTCACTAAAGCTAGGACGTTGCTATACGTTTGCCAGGAAAAACTGACAAATTGCGCACTATATGAGAAGGAATATTCCGAAACCGATCGCCGCGGCCCAAACCAGCATCGGAATCGACCAGACGTGGAAACGCCACCAGATACGACGGTCATTGGCCATACGCAGCGCAATCAGGTTTGCCAGCGAGCCGGGCAGCAGCCCAAACCCGCCGATGTTCACCGCCCAGGCCAGGAGCGTATCGGGCGGAACATAGTTGAGCAGCAGAATGGTGGACGGCACGTTGCTGATAAACTGCGACAGGCCAATCGCCGTCAGCCACAGTCCCGGCTGAGACAGCGTGCTGACGCTGTGCAGAACGTTCTGCAGCACCGGAAGCTGGATAAGGAGATGCACATCAATAAACATCGCCATAAAGACCAGCAGCAGCGTCCAGTCCACGCTCACCAGCACGCGACGCGCCAGGACGACAAAGCCTGCGGCAACAAGCAGGACGCCCGCCAGCTCATACTTCATCTCCAGCGCGAACAAGAAGACGATGTATAACCCGAGACAGCTCCACACCAGGCGCGGCTGCCACTGCGGGCCGGTTGTGCCGCTGTGGTACTGCAGCTTTTTATCCGGAAACGCGAACCAGCACACCGCCATCAGCGACAGCATCATCACCAGCGCCAGAGGGGCCATCTGCCAGGTAAAGGCGGCAAACGACAGACCGGACCGTCCCCAGAGAAGGATATTTTGCGGGTTGCCGATTGGCGTCAGAAGCGAGCCCGCATTGACGGCCAGCGCTTCAAAGATGATCAGCCGGCTGACCGGGATCTCGCACAGCTTACGCAGCGTGAGCGTGAGGGGCACGATGATAAACAGCGCCACATCGTTAGTCAGAAACGTCGACAGCACCGCGGCGGAGAACACCATAAACAGGGACAGCCTGCGCTCGGTGGCAAAGCGGCGCACCATTTTACGGCCCAGAACGTCAAAATAGCCGCTCAGCTCGACCCCTTTGGTGAGCATCATCAGGCCACTCAGGGTAATGATGGTTCGCCAGTCAATTGCGGCGGGCCAGGCGTGTGGCGCAAACGGCACAAAGAGGCTTAACCCTGCGCCAATGAGTAATAAGAGATGGAAGAAACGATCGCGTGCCAGGGCCTGCAGTCCAGGGATTTTCATTCAGCGGAGGGACCATATTTAAGGGTAAATTCGCGAAACTTCACCAGCGTCTCTTCGCTCACGTGGTGTTCCATTCCTTCCGCATCCCGGCGGGCAATCTCCGGGCTGACGCCCAGCACCAGTAAAAAATTCTCGACAAGCTGGTGGCGCTCGCGGCTCTCCTGCGCGAGCTTCTCCCCTTCCGGCGTCAGAAAAACACCGCGCCAGGGGATCATTTCAATTAAGCCCACGGAGGCCAGGCGTTTTAACATTTTAGCGACAGTTGGCTGTGAAACCCCCAGCCTGGCGGCCATATCGACCTGGCGCGCTTCACCAACCTCACGAATCAGATCGGAAATGAGTTCAACATAGTCATCAATCAGTTCACGCCGGTGCGCTTCACGGACCTGGCGAAAACCTTCGACATGTTCTTCAACATTCACCAGTTGCGTCGTTTTCCTGATTGTCGGATGACCTGCGCGACGGTTCATTGTACTTCCTCAGTGGGGTGACGCTTCCAGCGCCCGGTTTCGAGAGCGCACATTGTAAACCATAGCTCCGCAAGCACAAAAAATTAACGAAATAGCCATAGCTATACAATATAGCCTGTGCTATATCTGTATGTAATGCAGTCACCCTTCACGGATCGAAGGGATCAAAACTCAGGAGGTCTTATGAACGAATTCAAGAGGTGCATGACCGTGTTTACCCACTCTCCCTTTAAAGTGCGCTTAATGCTGTTGAACATGCTGTGCGATATGTTTAACAACAAACCGCATCAGGACGACAAACCTTCCCACTAAGCGGCGTTGCGGTACGCCGCTTCATTTTCCCGTCACAATCTCGCTCTAAACTGGCTTCCAGCCGCCTTATTCCCGATCTTTTTTACGGATTTGCAATCCCCTTCGCAAAACATCTGCTTAGCAACTGTTGATATTATTTAGCGCTCGCACTATCTTCTTGCAGCCCTGCACAATTTGCGGCTCGCTGAAGCGGACCCTCATTCCCTCTCCACGCACTGTCAGGCAGGTTATGACCCTTGACGCCAGGGTGAGCACATGGCGTTTTCATCCATGATAGTGACCTATGAATGTTACCCTGATAGATACCGTTGTGACCCGCAGCCGGGCCTTAAACCCGTGGACGGGTTTTTACTTTTTGCAGTCATTACTGATTAACTTTGCGCTGGGTTATCCCTTTAGTCTGCTCTACGCGGTGGCTTTCACCTGCGTTCTGCATTTGCTGTGGCGAGCCGCACCGCGCGTGCAAAAAGCGTTAATCGGGATCTGTTCGCTGGTCGCTGCACTCTATTTCCCGTTTGGTCAGGCTTACGGCGCGCCAAACTTTAATACCCTGCTGGCGCTGCACTCGACCAATATGGAAGAGTCGACGGAGATCCTGACGATCTTCCCTTGGTACAGCTACGTGGTCGGGCTCTTTATCTTCGCGTTGGGCGTTATCGCCATCCGCCGTCAGTCGGGCGAGAAAAAATCCTGGGGTAAGATCGAAATACTCTGTCTGGTGTTCAGCGTTGCCGTGGCGTTTGTCGCCCCCATCCAGAATATTCCCTGGGACGGTAAGCTAAGGCTCAGCAATATCGGCTATCCGGTTTTCCGCTTCGTGAAGGACGTCGTTGTCAATAATAAAGAGGTTCTCGACGAGCAGGCGCGCATGGCTGAGCTTTCCAATATGAAAGACACCTGGAACGTGCTGGCCGTTAAGCCGAAATATCACACCTATGTGGTGGTGATTGGCGAAAGTGCCCGTCGCGATGCAATGGGAGCCTTCGGCGGACACTGGGATAACACACCGTTTGCCAGTTCGGTCAAAGGCACGTTGTTTACCGATTACGTCGCGGCCAGCGGCTCGACGCAGAAATCGCTCGGCCTGACCCTAAACCGTGTCGTCGACGGCAAACCCCAGTATCAGGATAATTTTGTCACCCTGGCAAACCGCGCGGGTTTTCAGACGTGGTGGTTCTCTAATCAGGGGCAAATTGGCGAATACGATACGGCCATCGCCAGTATCGCCAAACGCGCTGACGAAGTGCAGTTCCTGAAAAATGGCGACTTCGAAGCCGACAAAAACACCAAAGACGAAGCGCTGTTGAAAATGACGGCACAGGTCTTCGCCACGCCGCGCACCCAGCCTCAGCTGATCGTCCTGCACCTGATGGGGTCGCACCCGCAGGCCTGCGATCGGACTGGCGGGAAGTACGCTGAATTCGTGCAGTCCAAAGAGACCTCTTGCTATCTCTACACCATGACGCAAACCGACGACCTGCTGAGCAAACTGTACGATCAGCTACGCAATACGGGCGACAGCTTCTCGATGGTCTATTTCTCGGATCACGGGCTGGCGTTTAAAGAGCGTGGTAAAGAGGTGCAGTATCTGGCGCACGATGACAAGTTCCAGCAGAACTTCCAGGTGCCGTTTATGGTGCTGTCGAGCGACGATAAAACGCATCGCGTGATTAAAGCGCGCCGTTCGGCAAATGATTTCCTGCAGTTCTTCTCGCAGTGGACGGGAATTACAGCCGAGCAGATAAAAACGGCTTACCCGTTTGTCTCTAACAAGAAAGCTCCCCCAGTGTACGTTACCAACTTCAAGTTACAGAAAGTTGACTACAACCATCTGGGTACGGATATTTTTGATATTAAGAGTAAGTAGCGATCTGATGCCCTCACCCCACGGGGAGAGGGAAAAAGACAAAAAAAAATCCGCCACATTGGGCGGATTTTTTATTTAATCACCGAAGTGATTAGAAGCGGTAACCTACGCCCGCGATCCAGGTGCCAACGTCAACGTTGCGGATACGGCTCTGCTCATAGGAGAAGTCCAGAGCAACGTCCTGGATTGGGTTGAACTGCAGGCCTGCGCCATAGGAGAAGCCATAGTCGCTGTTGCTTGCAGTGCGGCTTTCGCTCTGGTTTTCAGTCTGCTGGAATTTACCGTAGCCAACACCTACAACACCGTAGATGCTCGCCCAGTCATTCAGACGGTAAGCTGGACCAGCGGTGATGCCGTAGTACTGGCCTTTGTTGTATGCGCCGTTTTCAGAACGATCTTTCTCGGTGTAGGTGAAAGAACCGATCACGCCCAGTGGATTGTTATCCTGTTCGTAGCGATACTTCAGGTTGAAACCGTTAGCTTTGTTCATCACGCCCTGATAGTCGCTCTGAGCGTAACCACCAGTAACAGTAGAAGTAGCAGCTACAGCGGTACCTGCGGAAACAGCCAGTACAGCGGCCAGTGCTGAAAGACATGCAATTTTTTTCATAACCACCTCAAATGTGCTTCAAGTAAGTCCGTAAGTTTTAAATATATCAAAAAAATTTGCGAAACTCTTTGTGATTCGTGATGTCTAATGAAACCTTTCCTGTAACAGAACGTTTCCAGCCTCAGCTATCTCTTTCAAATCACATGCAATTTTCACTACTAAATGCGCATATTGCGCGCACGCGCCGTTACATTCATCCAGATTATTCCTAATCTATCAGGCGATAAATCCACCAGCGCTTAACCATTTTACGGATTTGACACGGTTTTTTTTCAACAGCGCCTCAACCGTTGCCGCTTATTTCCTTTACACTGCAACCTTTACCTCATTTGACATAAGCTGACAGGAGAAAGGATGCCTGGGTTATCCCGCACGTCGTCGGTCTGGTTGCCGGTCGCAGTCATACTCATTGCCATGTTGTCCATTCAAAGCGGTGCTTCGCTGGCAAAATCACTTTTCCCGCTGGTCGGTGCACCAGGGGTGACAGCCCTGCGTATCGTGCTGGGCACGGCGATACTGGTGGTCATTTTCAAACCCTGGCGTCTACGCTTCAAAAAGGAGCAGCGTTTACCCCTGCTGTTTTATGGACTTTCCCTCGGGGCAATGAACTATCTGTTCTACCTCTCTATTCAGACAATACCGCTGGGGATCGCCGTCGCGCTGGAGTTTACCGGCCCGCTGGCGGTGGCGCTTTTCTCCTCGCGACGTCCGGTCGATTTTATCTGGGTCGTGTTAGCCGTTCTGGGCTTATGGTTCCTGCTGCCGCTGGGCCAGAGCGTCGCTGAGATCGATCTGACGGGCGCAGCCCTGGCGCTGGGAGCTGGCGCCTGCTGGGCCGTCTATATACTTACGGGCCAGCGTGCAGGAGAAGAGCACGGTCCGGCGACCGTCGCGCTGGGGTCCCTGATCGCTGCCATCGTCTTTGTGCCCATCGGCATGGCGCAGGCGACCGAATCTATCTGGCAATGGTCCGTCATGCCCATCGGGCTGGCGGTCGCGATTCTGTCTACCGCACTTCCCTACTCTCTGGAGATGATTGCCCTTACGCGTCTGCCGACGCGCATATTTGGCACGCTGATGAGCATGGAGCCTGCGCTAGCCGCCATTTCCGGGATGGTGTTTCTCGGCGAAACTCTGACATTGACCCAGACGCTGGCGCTTTGCTCGATTATCGCGGCATCAATGGGCTCGACGCTCACCATGCGCCCGGAACCGAAAGTTGAGAAAGTGGATATTAGCTAAGGCCATATATTCTGCATGGCTTCCATGCCATGCAGAATAAAGGCCAAAAAGACAGACGTTATAATTTTTTACATTCTTTGCGCTATTTTCGAAATATCCCTCTGCGTTTACACGCCTATCCAGCAATTAAGATTGATCTGTATCAATTTAAAAATAAATGTTTATTTTCAATGAATTAAATTCACAAGCCACTTCTCGCTATTAAACCGATAGGCACAGCCAAACCGCAGAGATAAAATCCGGTGCTATACTTAGTTCCGTAATTACCTGGGACATAAACATCAAGAGGATATGAGATTATGAGTACCGCTAAACTGGTGAAAACGAAAGCGTCTAATCTGCTTTATACCCGTAACGATGTATCGGATAGCGACAAAAAAGCGACCATTGAGTTGCTGAATCGCCAGGTGATCCAGTTCATCGATCTTTCGCTGATCACCAAACAGGCCCACTGGAATATGCGCGGTGCAAACTTTATTGCCGTTCATGAAATGCTGGATGGCTTCCGCACAGCACTGGTGACCCACCTCGATACGATGGCTGAACGTGCCGTTCAGCTAGGCGGCGTGGCGCTGGGCACCACGCAGGTGATCAACAGCAAAACGCCACTGAAGAGTTATCCGCTGGATATCCATACCGTTCAGGATCACCTGAAAGAGCTGGCGGACCGCTACGCGATTGTGGCCAATGACGTGCGCAAAGCGATTGGCGAAGCCAAAGACGAAGATACCGCAGATATTTTCACCGCCGCCTCCCGCGACCTGGATCAGTTTCTGTGGTTTATCGAATCTAACATCGAGTAATTCATATAATTGCTCTATTAAACCCTCGCCATGACGCGATGCCGTTCACATAAGCGGAGCGGCACTGTGTTTCACTGAATAAAGGGTTTTTGATATCTTAACCGCCCGCGGCCTTCATGGTCGGGGGCGTTTTATTATGAACAACGCTTCCAGATTTCCACGCAGATGTTCCAGCTTTTTCGAGATGGTTCCTGGTGACGCTCTATTTCCAGCACTAGCCTGTCCGTCGCTATAAGCAAGTACGCGATCTTGAGCAAGGTGTTAACGTCGGGTCGAGGATAAAAAAACGGCAGAGCGCATAATCGCTCTGCCGCCAAACGCTAATGCTTAATTTTTCGGCGAAAAAAGAGAGCAAGACATATGATAAAAATCATATTTTCAATGAATGTTAAAAAAGCAGCCTCGCTCTTGGCCCTTCACGCGCCCGAACAGACGAGGAAGCTTGCTGCCCTTACTGTTCAACGATCGAAATAACATTCCCGGTTCGCAGATCTACCCGCGCAGAGACAGTCTCTTTGACTATGCCACCAAAGGCGTTGGTGCCACGGAATGTGGTATCTATCGTGGCATGCGGATCGTCGGTCAGAACCAGATGATACCGTGTGGAGAGGTGTTTGTAGGAAGAATCATCATGCATGTCGGCTTTGATCATGGCCTCTAATGGACGATAAGCCCCGTTCCAACCGCTAAAATTATCCTGGAATGTATCGAAGTTGATGCGTTTTGCCAGCATCTCAGGACTGGAACGGTATTCAGTGACACACCAGTTTGCTATCACGCCAAACGGTGTGTCACCCTGCGTGGTGTAGCTGTTCTGGCTCACGCAGGCATAAAACCCCTCTTCTGACGCGACGGGCACCTGACGATATGCCATATAAGCAGCCACAATCTTGTGTCGCGTATCCTTACGCTCCCTACGATACTCGGTAAGGGTTTTATCGGCATATTTGAAAGGCGGCGGGGAGACATCCGCATTCTGCGGCTGATCCTGTTTTTTCACAACGGCCGGACTGCGGTCGGCCGGTAGCAGGATGGCATTGATTACGCAGAGGCCCAGAAAACCGCCCAGATAAACGGCACTGGCTTGCTTACGACCGGGCATTTTGACCAGCGAGGGTTTAATCAGGCCAATAAAAAAGGCCACAAACAGAATAAATGCGATTAAAGAAAGAAAAGTGCTCATCGTTATCCTTTTGACTGTATATATCCATTAAAAAACAATGTCATATTATCAGAAAATAAGATCTAATTAGGGAGTAATTCACTCTCATGCGCCAGCATCGGAAGAGACGTGGCGGTCGTCTTTATTCTGCCGGCAGGATTCTTTCTTAGCATCCGCTCGCTGACCTCTCCGCGTCTGAAGCAGATCATCCGGTAAATACCGTGTACACAATCGCCTTTCAAGAAGTGCAGTTATCCCGGGTATGCAATATGATAGATGATTCATTTTGCAGTGACTTCAATCCGATGCAGGCCAAATGCATCGGTCTTCTTAAAGGGAGTTTTTTGATGAAAGAAAATAAGCACGTCAGCAAATTCGAAGCAAACCATCTCAATCCTGGTGAAGCCGTTCTGCAGTGGGGAGAAGGCTATATCGGCAAAGTGATGGGACAGGGTAAGGACAAACAGCACAACGGTGTACTGATCGTTACGGGCCAGCGAGTGGCATTCTACCGTAAAGGTTTTCTCGGCGAGGTGATTGAGACTATCCCGTTAAAATCCATTACGTCGATTGAACGCAAGTCCACGCTGGGTCACCGGGTCATTCGGATCCATACTTCCCACGACGATCTGGAATTTAAGATGTTCAGCAAGGATGCAGAACTCGCCCTGATTGAGGCGATTGAAGCTGGCCGCCGAGTGAAGACGGAAACACCAATAGCCGAACCGGCTATGACCCATCAGGATCCCTATGAGCAGCTCAAAAAGCTTTCCGAACTCAAAGAGAGCGGGATCATTTCGGAAGAAGAATTCCAGGCCAAAAAAAGCAAATTAATGGAGCTGATTTAACGTTCCTTCCTCCGGGTTAACAGGGGAAATTATTGGATTCCGCAGCCAATTCACCGGAGAACGGTTTTTGCTATCTTAATCGCCCTCGACCTTGCTGGTCGGGGGCGTTTTTTGCCTCACGCCGTGCACCTCACAAGATATTCCTCGGACATATCAGTACTCTGGCAGTGAAGATTTCTCTTTCCGTGCCTGTTTTGACACTTTCAGTTTCAGCTGCCTGTGACCTGTGCCATTGGTGAGGGTTTTGCACATCTATGGTGCACAGTTTTTGTCTGCACACCTGCAAAAGTGAACGAAATGTAATAATCACCTCACACAACCGTTAACGGAAGATTGTTTTTTCGTCAGAATTTACGCTAAATATCTCCCCGTCAGTTGAGCCAAACGAAGCGCACCAAAACGGTGCTCCACTTTGGTGCAATAAAGCCTCATTGCCCCATTTATTGTGCAATGCATGACATCATCCCCTTTGCAAAACAATAGCTTGTAAAGTTGGCACGATTTTTTCATTGTGCCACCTGTTCTCGCAGGGGATCGCCCCGTGGATATAAAAGGAAATGCTATGAAGTCTGTATTAAAAGTTTCACTGGCTGCACTTACCCTGGCTTTTGCAGTGTCCTCTCAGGCTGCCGACAAACTGGTTGTGGCGACCGACACGGCGTTCGTTCCGTTTGAATTCAAACAGGGTGATAAATACGTTGGTTTTGATGTGGATCTGTGGGCCGCTATCGCAAAAGAACTCAAGCTGGATTACACCCTGAAGCCTATGGACTTCAGCGGCATCATCCCGGCACTGCAAACCAAAAACGTTGATCTGGCACTGGCAGGCATCACCATTACCGATGAACGTAAAAAAGCGATCGACTTCTCTGACGGCTACTACAAAAGCGGCCTGCTGGTGATGGTCAAAGCCGATAATAACGACGTAAAAAGCGTGAAAGATCTCGACGGCAAAGTGGTGGCAGTGAAGAGCGGCACCGGTTCTGTTGATTACGCGAAAGCAAATATCAAAACCAAAGACCTGCGTCAGTTCCCGAACATCGACAACGCGTACATGGAACTCGGCACCAACCGTGCTGACGCTGTTCTGCACGACACGCCTAACATCCTGTACTTCATCAAGACAGCCGGTAACGGCAAGTTCAAAGCCGTTGGCGAGTCTCTGGAAGCGCAGCAGTACGGTATCGCGTTCCCGAAAGGCAGCGACGACCTGCGCACGAAAGTTAACGGCGCGCTGAAAACGCTGAAAGAGAACGGCACCTATAACGAAATCTACAAAAAATGGTTCGGTACCGAGCCTAAATAATAAGACGTAAAAATGACGTTCACTCGGGGGCGACCTTTCGCCCCTGCTATTTTTGAAACACGGTAACAGTAACAGGAAATTATCATGCAGTTTGACTGGAGCGC
Organism: Enterobacter dykesii; assembly: GCF_008364625.2. Taxonomy (NCBI): domain Bacteria; kingdom Pseudomonadati; phylum Pseudomonadota; class Gammaproteobacteria; order Enterobacterales; family Enterobacteriaceae; genus Enterobacter; species Enterobacter dykesii. The sequence goes on along the minus strand of NZ_CP126604.1, from coordinate 1,342,046 downwards.
CATCTGGCCTGCCATTCCTATCTTGCTTGAAGGCGCTAAAATGACCCTGTGGATTTCGGTCCTGGGTCTGGTTGGTGGGTTGATTATCGGTCTTGTCGCCGGTTTCGCCCGCACCTACGGCGGCTGGATCGCAAACCACATCGCACTGGTTTTCATCGAAGTGATCCGCGGCACGCCTATTGTCGTGCAGGTCATGTTCATCTACTTCGCCCTGCCTATGGCGTTCACCGACCTGCGCATCGACCCGTTCAGTGCAGCCGTCGTCACCATTATGATCAACTCAGGCGCCTACATTGCGGAAATCACCCGCGGTGCGGTGCTGTCGATTCATAAAGGTTTCAGTGAAGCCGGTCTGGCGCTAGGTCTTTCTCGTCGCGAAACGATCCGCCACGTTATTCTGCCGCTGGCGTTGCGTCGCATGCTGCCGCCGCTCGGTAACCAGTGGATCATCAGCATTAAAGATACGTCGCTGTTCATTGTTATCGGCGTGGCCGAGCTGACCCGTCAGGGACAGGAGATCATTGCTGGCAACTTCCGCGCGCTGGAAATCTGGAGTGCGGTAGCCGTTGTCTACCTGATCATTACTCTGGTTCTGAGCTTCGTTCTGCGTCGTCTTGAAAGAAGGATGAAAATCCTGTGATTGAATTTAAAAACGTTTCCAAGCACTTTGGCCCAACCCAGGTGCTGCACAATATCGATCTGAACATCAAGCAGGGTGAAGTAGTGGTGATTATCGGGCCATCCGGCTCCGGTAAATCCACCCTGCTGCGCTGCATCAACAAGCTGGAAGAGATCACCAGCGGCGATCTGATCGTCGACGGCCTGAAGGTAAACGACCCGAAAGTGGACGATCGTCTGATTCGTCAGGAAGCGGGCATGGTGTTCCAGCAGTTCTACCTGTTCCCGCACCTGACGGCGCTGGAAAACGTTATGTTTGGCCCGCTGCGCGTGCGCGGTGCCAGCAAAGCGGCAGCGGAAGCGCTGGCAAAAGACCTGCTGGCGAAAGTCGGCCTGGCAGAACGTGCGCACCACTACCCTTCCGAGCTGTCTGGCGGTCAACAGCAGCGTGTGGCGATTGCCCGCGCCCTGGCGGTCAAACCGAAAATGATGCTGTTTGATGAGCCAACCTCTGCGCTTGACCCGGAGCTGCGCCACGAGGTGCTGAAAGTCATGCAGGATCTGGCGGAAGAAGGGATGACGATGGTGATCGTAACCCACGAAATCGGCTTTGCTGAAAAAGTGGCGTCCCGCCTGATCTTTATTGATAAAGGCCGTATCGCGGAAGACGGTAACCCGCAGGAATTGATTGCGAACCCGCCGAGCCAGCGTTTGCAGGAGTTCCTGCAGCACGTCTCCTGATCCATCGCTTTACGCTAAGCCGGGCTTGCCCGGCTTTTTTACGCCAGATTGTTCCCAAAAATCCCACTCCTCGCCCCGACTTCTATACTTATCATTTTGTTCGACATTTTCACCGGAGGACGCCGTGCCGTGGATCCTGTTGCTGTTGATTAGCCTGTTTAGTGCGCCATCGTTCGCCGTCGCGATCCCCGGAGTGACCACCGGCGCCCCTGCTGCCCAGCAAAGTACGCCACCTCCGGAACCCGATGTTGAACAGAAAAAAGCCGCCTACGGTGCGCTTGCCGACGTCCTTGAAAACGACACCTCCCGGCAGGAGCTCATTGGCCAGCTGCGCAAAGCCGCCGCCACGCCGCCGCAGGAGTCGGTGCCAACCCTCGCTCCTCCGCAGGTTGAGGAGCAAAAAACGGTGCTGGAAAACGTCACCGACGTGAGCCGCCACTATGGGGAAGCGCTCTCCTCGCGCTTCGCTCAGCTTTACCGCAACCTGATTGGCTCACCGCACAAGCCGTTTAACCCGCAAACGTTTACCGCCGCCGCCACGCAGTTCCTGATGCTGGCGGGTGCGGTATTTCTTTTTTACTGGCTGGTGCGCCTGTGCGCGTGGCCGCTGTACCGCAAAATGGGGCAATGGGGACGCAGGAAAAATCAGCATAAAAGCAGCTGGCTGCACCTGCCGTTGATGATAGCCTCAGCGTTTATCATCGATTTACTGCTGCTGGCCCTGACGCTGTTTTTAGGCCAGATGCTTGCCGACAGGCTGAATGCAGGCAACAAAACCATCGCCTTTCAGCAGTCGCTTTTCCTGAATGCCTTTGCCCTGATTGAATTCTTCAAGGCGCTGCTGCGGTTACTCTTTTGTCCACACGTGCCGGAGCTGCGGCCTTTCTCCATTCGGGATGCGAGCGCGAAGTACTGGGCGCTGCGTCTGAGCGTGCTCAGCGGGCTGATTGGCTACGGCCTGCTGGTTGCCGTGCCTATCATCTCCAACCAGGTGAACGTCCAGTTTGGCGCGCTGGCAAACGTCCTAATCATGATCTGCATTACCGTCTGGTCGCTGTATCTGATCTTCCACAATAAAAAAACCATTACCCAAAGCCTGCTGAATCTGGCCGATCGCTCCCTCTCGTTCTTTAGCCTCTTTATTCGCGCGTTCGCCCTGGTGTGGCACTGGCTGGCAAGCGCTTACTTCATCGTGCTGTGCTTCTTCTCGCTGTTCGACCCGGGCAATAGCCTGAAATTTATGATGGGGGCGACGTTCAAAAGCCTGGCCATTATCGGCATCGCGGCGTTTGTGTCGGGGCTGCTGTCGCGCTGGATCTCGAAAACCATCACCCTGTCGCCGCAGGTCCAGCGTAATTACCCGGAACTGCAAAAGCGGGTAAACGGCTGGATGTCGGTATCGCTCAAAGTGGCGCGCATTCTCACCGTCTGCGTGGCGATTATGCTGCTTCTGAATGCGTGGAGCCTGTTTGATTTCTGGAACTGGCTGCACAACGGTGCGGGTGAAAAAACGGTTGATATCCTGATTCGCATCGCGCTGATTTTGTTCTTTTCCGCCGTCGGCTGGACGCTGCTGGCGAGCCTTATTGAGAACCGTTTGGTATCGGATATTCACGGCAGGCCGCTGCCCAGCGCCCGGGCAAGAACGCTGTTAACCCTGTTCCGCAACGCGCTGGCGGTGATTATCAGCACCATCACCATCATGATTGTGCTGTCGGAAATTGGTGTGAATATCGCCCCACTGCTGGCGGGTGCCGGTGCCCTTGGGCTGGCGATCTCCTTCGGGTCGCAAACGCTGGTGAAGGATATTATTACCGGCATCTTTATCCAGTTTGAGAACGGGATGAACACGGGCGATCTGGTGACCATCGGACCGTTAACCGGCACCGTGGAGAGGATGTCCATCCGTTCGGTTGGCGTGCGTCAGGACACCGGGGCCTACCACATCATCCCCTGGTCTTCGATCACCACCTTCGCCAACTTTGTGCGCGGGATTGGTTCCGTTGTGGCGAACTACGATGTGGATCGCCACGAGGATGCGGACAAAGCGAAGCAGGCGCTGCGCGATGCGGTAGAAGAACTGATGCTGATGGAAGATATTCGCGGGCTGGTGATCGGAGAGCCGTCATTTGCCGGCATCGTCGGGCTGACGAACACGGCCTTTACCCTGCGCGTGTCGTTCACTACCCAGCCGCTGAAGCAGTGGACGGTACGCTTTGCGCTCGACAGCATGGTGAAGAAACACTTCGATCTGGCGAACGTGCGGATGCCAGTACAGACTTATCAGGTATTGCCGCCACCCGCATCGCCGCTCCCGCCGCAGGAGCCGACGCTGTAACCGAGCCGGGTGGCGGCTTCGCCTTACCCGGCCTACGACGGAGTGCTATTTGCGACGTTTGTTATTGTCCATAAACGTCCAGGCAATAAAGCGGCTCTGTTTCTGGCCCTGCGCCATCTCTTTTTTCACCACTTTTACGGCGCCCGCTTCGGTCAGCGCGCGGTAGAGCGGCGGCAGGTTATCACCGCGGGAAACCAGCGTAGTAAACCACTTCACCTGACGGCCAAACTGTTTGCTTTCCGCAATCATGCGAAGGATAAACGCCACTTCGCCCCCTTCACACCAGAGCTCCTGCTGCTGACCACCGAAGTTCAGCGCAGCATCTTCAGCCTGACCCAGGTTACGGCGCTTGCGCTCGCTGCCCGCACGGGCCGATGCCGCCGAATCATGGAACGGCGGGTTGCACATCGTGGCGTCATAGCTTTCGTTTTTGTGAATAATGCCGTTGAAGATCGACCCTGCATCTTTCTGACGACGCAGGCGAATGGCGCGGCTCATTCCCGGGTTAGCGCTGATAATCGCCTGGGCGCTGGCAAAGGCCTCGTCACCGATTTCGCTTCCGGTAAAGCGCCACTGATATTCATGCGCCCCGATCAGCGGGTAAATCAGATTCGCCCCGGTGCCAATATCCAGAATGGTGGCCTGCGGCGGAACAACACCCTCATTGCCTTCGGCAAGAAGGTCGGCAAGGTGATGAACGTAATCCGCGCGGCCCGGCACAGGGGGACAGAGAAAGCCTTCCGGAATATCCCAGTGAGCCGCACCATAGAAATGCGCCAGCAGGGCTTTGTTCAGCATTTTAACCGCCTGCGGGTCAGCAAAGTTGACCGAGGGCTCACCCGCTGGGGTCTGAACCAGGTAGTCCTGCAGCGGCGGGCAGCTCAGGCATAACGCGTTCATGTCGTAGCGGCTGCGGTGGCGATTTCGCGGGTGCAATCCCGGCTTTTGGGCAGTCATGGCATTCTCCTTTAAACAGCGGCGTAAGATACCCTTTGCTGGCCCAACGGTAAATCTTTCTCTGCGGCGCTCAAAAACTCGCCACAAATCAAACACCTTTATGTCTATGATTCGTCAGCGAATTGTCAATTTATATCGTTCAAAAAATAAGCAGATCATCATCAAATATTTGCGCTAAGTCACACTCGTCAGGCTTCTAAACTTAAAGGGAATCACCTGTTGTTTCCTCATGAGGATGTGATTATGAAAAAGTACCTGACCCTTGCTGTTATCGCCGGCGTTCTGGCGACCGCTTCATTTTCTGCCATGTCCGTTCAGTCGCTGACCGAGAGTAACGATACCAGCCAGCTGCGTCCAGCAGGCACCGTTTCGGTAAGCCGTGCCAGTAACCTTGACGATCTACAGGCTAAGCTCGCCGAAAAAGCCCGTCAGGAAGGCGCAAAAGGATTCGTGGTAAACTCCGCTGGCGGAGATAACCATATGTACGGCACTGCGACCATTTATAAATAACCGGCCTCTTCTATAATATAAGACTGCATCTGCCCAACGGATGCAGTTCTCTTCTCCCTTCGCCTTGATTGTTCAATTTTTAACCCCATAGTAAACGTATGGCTAAACCGATTTCAGGAGGACGCTATGGCTTCCGGCTGGGCAAATGACGACGCTGTTAACGAACAGATCAACAGTACAATTGAAGATGCGGTTGCACGTGCCCGCGGTGAAATTCCGCGCGGCGAAAGCTTAACGGAATGCGAAGAATGCGGAGACCCCATTCCGGAGGCTCGCCGAAAAGCCATTCCCGGCGTACGGCTTTGCATTGCCTGCCAGCAGCATAAAGATTCAAAAAACGCATCACACTCGGGATATAATCGCAGAGGTTCGAAAGACAGCCAGTTACGTTGACTTTGCTTTACCGAAGCTAACCGAGCGCACGCGTTCCTTTACGCTCACGGTTTTTAGCCAGACGCGTAGCAAAACGTGCCCTTCGTAGCGCTTCTGTAAAGCGCCACCGCAAGAAGTGTAAAGGGGTGCTTTGAATTTATTAATATTCAATAAGTTATTTGTCATTCAATTTTTTTGAGTAACCACGTCAATTCTCTTCGATTTTATCACTCGCAAAAAACCGTGATACTTATCACATCGACGGAACATCGTCCCCTTAACAGAAACACCTGCGAGAGATTAATTATGAAAACCATCAAATATGCTGTAGCTGCTGTTGCCCTGTCCGCTCTGTCTTTCGGCGCTTTTGCCGTAGAGCCTGTCTCTTCTACTCAGGCACAGAACATGAACAAAGTTGGTGTGGTGAGTGCTGATGGCGCCACCACGCTGGACGGTCTGGAAGCCAAACTGGCTGAGAAAGCCGCTGCTGCCGGTGCAAGCGGATACACCATTACTTCCGCTAACGGCAATAACAAGCTGAGCGGTACCGCGGTTATCTACAAATAATCGCCTGAACGAATGCTGTTCCCTCGCCAAACCCTCTGGTGAGCTGCTCCAACCCTCATTGACCCTGTTGTTTGTTACCCTTGCTTGCCCGTCCGCCACTGGACGGGCTTTTTTTTGTCTAAAACGCCTGCGCCACGCGTTCAAGCCCGGCCTGAATGGATTCCACTTCTCCGGTTGCCAGCAAACAGCAGGCCATCTGCAGCTTGATTGAATGCGGAACAGGAACATTTCCGGCAAGACACTGCTCAATCCAGTGGGCTGTAGTATGGGGATCTTTTGCCTCAGGCAGTATCACACCGGTATTCTCTTCCCCGCGTTCCAGAATGGCGCGCGTACCTGCAGAATCAATCAGCATCACCTGCGGGCAGCGCTGCGGGTTGGCATAAACCTCGCCTTCCGTGCCGTGCATCAGCAACGCTCTTCCGCCAATTGCCTCAAAGAACTGCCCCACGCGCGCCACGTATTCCGGGTGCGAGACGCTGGAAAGACGCAGAGCGGCATCTTCGCCAAACGGCGTGGCCAGTTTCGCCAGCGTGTGCGCGCTGTTGCGCACGCCCATGCGCCAGCGCATATCGAGCTGCTTTTCCAGCGGCGGGCAGAGTGTGCCGACCGGGATATAAACAGGCTGATGGCCATCCAGCTTCGCCTGCGCCTGACCTGCATGACGCGTGGGCTCAACGCCCAGCATCCCAAAAATGGTCTCCGTCAGCACGCGAGTGGGATCTTCGCTGACGCCGTGCACCACCACCGGGAACCCCAGCTTGTGTAATAAGATAGCGAGCAGCGGGGTTAAATTTGCCTGCTTGCGCGCGCCGTTGTAGCTCGGGATGACGATTGGCATCGGTTTAGCCACCGGCGGCGTTAAGCGCAGCGTTTGCGCCTGCATGGCATCATAGAAGCCGCGCATCTCCGCTTCACCTTCGCCTTTAATACGCAGCGCAATAAGGATACCGCCCAGCTCCAGCTCAGGTACCTCGCCGTTAAGCATGCGGGTATAAAGCGCACGCGCGGTTTCATGGTCCAGGTCGCGGGCATGGTTTTTCCCGCGCCCTACCTCTTTGATAATTTTGCGATAATCCACGACATTCCTCCTGACAGCCTTATCTTGTTAACAATATAGCCCTGATGATGTCGCCGCTGTTAGTTTTTTTGCCCACCCTGTGGTTTTTTATAATCAATTGTTTTATTAAGAAAAATTATTTTGCAAGAATTAATTGAATTATTTGGAAGCCGCGCGGGACCTTTCCCGGCCTGAATTTTCTGATTAAATACTCAGCGGTGAGTAGTTGAGACATAACTTCGAATAATGCGGGATGCAGAGGTCGAAAGGAGAAACATACAGGTTTAAATATGAAAAAAGTGACTTTAGGTTTATTCATTGCTGCCGCTTTGGGATGCTCTGCATCTTCTTTCGCAGCATCCACCGGTGAAGGGCAAATTAACTTCACAGGTGAAATTATCGATTCCGCCTGTCAGGTGGTTAACGGCTTAAGCAGTCCGCTGAATGTTGCGCTGGGCAAAGTCTCCAAAACAACATTTACCGGCGCAGGCTCTACCAGCACCTTAACGAAATTTGATATTCAGTTAAAAGACTGCCCGGAAACGGTCACGTCTGCAGCCATCAATTTCGGTGGTACGCCCGACGCGGATAATAATACCACGCTGGCCTTGACCCCGGGTGCGACGACGGCAACCGGCGTGGCGATTCAGCTGGTTGATTCTTCCGAACAGCCCGTCAGTTTATATACGCCTTCGAAGCAGTATCCTTTAGCTGCTGGCACGACGGTAAATAATCTGGAGTTTGGCGCACGTTATATTCAGACTCAGGCATCGATCACTGCCGGGCAGGCTAACTCAGCGTCTACTTTTACCGTTATTTATAACTGATACGATCAATAAGGAGATATTCACCTTCACGCGAAGGTGAATATCTCCTCTTTCTTTGAGACAGATTTATGCGACACAGTTATTTATTAAGCGCACTTTTACTGACCGCAGTAACAGCCCATGCAGGTGTAATAATTAATGGCACCCGACTGGTTTATCAGGGAGAGAAAAAAGAGTCTTCGATTGGGATTTCCAATCCGGATGATATTAACTATCTGGTACAGTCCTGGGTGGATACCGGTTTGAAAAAAGACGGTAAAGCACCGTTTCTGATTACCCCGCCTCTGTTCCGTCTGAACGCTAAAGAAGATAACGTGCTGCGCGTGGTGCGTACCGGCGGAAATATGCCAGAAGATCGCGAGTCGTTATACTGGTTAAATATTAAAGCCATTCCTTCTTCAAGCCATGAACAGGGCGTTAATACATTACAAATAGCCATCAATACCCGTATTAAATTGCTGTATCGCCCTGCATCGATTAAAGGCAAACCCGAAGAAGTGGCAGATAAACTGGAATGGCACCGCGAAGGCAACGATCTGGTGGTAAACAACCCCACGCCTTTCTATATGAATTTCCAGAGCGTAACGCTGAACGGCCAAAAAGTGGCAAAAGCGACCTGGGCTGTGCCTGATACCTCTACCCGCTTTGCCCTTCCGGCAAATATGAACGGTAACACCGTAAACTGGTCGGTCATTAACGATTACGGAAGCATCAGTAAAACCTGGTCTGCATCCGTTCGTTAATACTCTATTTGACGCCTGGATAATCATGTACAGCACAACTAAGCCGCTATTCCGTCGACTGAGTGAAATGCTGCCCACTTTTTGTGGGATAGCGGTGACATGCTGCGCGCTGCAGGCCCATGCTGATGATTATTTTAACCCTGCCCTGCTGGATATTGATAATCCAGAGCAGGCAAAAACCGATCTCTCTGTTTATGAAAACGGTCCCGGTCAGGCGCCGGGTAAATATCAGGTCACGATGTTCGTCAATAACAATAAAATCGACACACGTGACGTCCTTTTTACATTACAAAAAGATGCGCAGGGAGATAATTCTCTGCAGCCTTGCCTGAGCCTGGATGAATTAACGCATCTGGGTATCAAAACCAAAGATTATCCAAAGCTGGCGGCAAAAGGGGAATGCGCGGATCTGAGCGCTATCCCTTCGGCCTCGGCGACTTTCCGCATCAAAAACCAGCAGCTATTGCTGAGTATTCCCCAGTCGGCGCTGGGCCAGGTGCCTCGCGGCTATATCGATCCGAAAGAGTATGACGAAGGGATCACCGCGGGCATCCTGAACTATAGCGTTAACGCCAGCCAAAGCCACGCCCGCCAGCAAGGGGAAGCGGACAAAAGCAGCCAGTTTATTAACCTGCGCCCCGGCTTTAACACCGGTGCCTGGCGCGTGCGTAATTACAGCACCTGGAACCACAATTCGGACGGCGGTCAGGACGACGGCAAGCTGACCCCGGTCTATACCTATGCCCAGCGCGATATCGTGGGGCTGAAGAGCGAGATGACCGTGGGTCAGAGCAGCACCCAGGCCGACGTTTTCGACAGCGTCTCTTACACTGGGGCACAGCTGGCTACCGAAAGCGACATGCTGCCGGACAGCGAGCGCGGGTATGCCCCGGTGGTTCGCGGCACGGCGCACAGTAACGCCCAGGTGGTGGTTCGCCAGAATGGCTACGTTATCTATCAAAACACCGTGGCCCCCGGTGCGTTTGAGATTAACGATCTCTACCCCACCGGCAGCAGCGGCGATCTGAACGTCACGGTAAAAGAGACCGACGGCAGCGAGAGTCATTTCGTGGTGCCGTTTGCCTCCGTGCCGGTTCTGCAGCGGGAAAAGCACCTGAAGTACAGCGTCGCGGCAGGGCGCTACCGTTCATACGATAAAGAGGTTGAGAAGACCCCTTTCGCCCAGGGCAGCGCCATCTATGGCCTGTCACATGGCGTCACCGTTTATGGCGGTACACAGCAGAGTTCGCATTACCACTCCACCGCGCTCGGGGCGGGGAAAAACTTTGGTGACCTCGGTGCGTTCTCCGTAGACGTTACCCGCGCCAAAGCGTTACTGAAAAAGCGCAAAACCAGCAAAGGGCAATCCCTTCGTCTGCGCTACAGCAAAAATTTTACCGCGACCGGCACTAGCTTCTCGCTGGCGGGTTATCGCTATAACAGCAAAGGCTTTTACACCCTGCAGGACACTATGGAGTCCTGGACCCGTGCAAACGACTGGTCCGCTCCACAGCAGCGCCGCGCGCGGGCGGAGGCCACCATCGACCAGACGCTGGGCGATAAGTGGGGTTCGGTGACGCTAAGCCTGGTGAAAGAGAGTTACTGGAGCCAGAGTCAGGATATGACCTCCCTGAGCGTTAACTACAACAACAGCTGGCACGGCGTGAGCTATAGCCTGAGCTACAGCGTCAATAAAAACAGCGATGACACGGATGAGGACGGTAAATCCATCAGCTATGACCGACAAATCGGCCTCAACGTGTCGGTTCCGCTCGACCGCTGGCTGCCTAATACCTGGGCAAACTACAGCCTGAACAACAGTAAAGACGGCACCACCCATAACCTGGGCCTGAATGGTACCGCGCTGGAGGGGGACAAGCTGAGCTGGAACGTTCAGCAGGGGCTGGACAGCGCCAATAACAACACTTCCACCAGTATGAATGCAGATTACAAAGGCACCTACGGTGAAGTGCGCGGCGGCGTAAGCCAGGACAGCCATCAGCACACTGTGAACGCCGGGATCCAGGGCGGCATCGTCGCCCACTCTGACGGCGTCACCTTCGGCCAGACCCTGGGCGAAACCGTGGTGCTGATTAAAGCGCCGGGCACACATGGCACGCACGTTGCCAACCAGACGGGCGTGGAAACGGACTCTCGCGGCTATACGCTGGTGCCGTTTGTCACGCCGTGGCGTCACAACCCCATTTCACTGGACACGGAGACACTGCCAGAAGATGCCGACGTCACGCACGCCTCGCAGACGGTAACACCGTCACGCGGCGCGATAGTTCGCGCCAGCTTTGATACCCGCGTGGGTAAACGCGTCTTAATGACGCTGGCCTGGAAAGACAAACCGCTGCCCTTCGGCGCAACGGTCACCACGGAAGATAAGAGCAGTGAATTTATCGTCGGCAACGACGGCCTGGTGTATCTCACCGGCCTGCCGCAGCACGGACGCCTTTTCGTTTCCTGGGGCAAGGAGGCGAGCGAGCATTGCGTCGCCGATTACGCCCTGATGCAGGAGAAGGATGACACCAACATTATTAACGCTGCCGCGCAGTGCCACTGATTAACACCGGACCGATCATAATGCAGATAGCAAAATCGTTTTTCTTACTTGTCGTTCTGACGACGGCAGCACTTTTTATGCCGCACGCGAAGGCTTCTTGCCAATCGCCGAGCCTGCCCGCGCTGCTATCGTTAGCGTCTATTTCAGTGCCCACCAGCCTGCCCGTGGGGTCGACCATTCCGGGAACTGAACGCAGTGTCCACATAGCGGGAAACTGTTACTCCGCGCCGGATGCGGGTCAGCCAATCATCGCGTGCTACAACGGCTTCGGCAAAGAGATACCCGGGATCCCCGGCGTCTATGAAACAGGCGTTGCTGGTGTCGGCATCTCGCTAAGAAATGATAAAGGACAGCGCGTGACCGGCGCGGCGGACCAGGTTTGTTCGGCGAACATGCCCGTAGGCCAGGTCTCCGGTACGATAAACAGCGACTCTACCATCCCCTTTAGCTTTGACGTGACGCTGGAACTGGTAAAAACCAGCGAAACCGTGGCTTCGGGCGCACTGACGATGAGCAATACGCAATTCAACCTTGCTGTTGCACGCATTGAGGCCCTGGGTGACCCTAACACCATCTCTTACTCAGGCAATGTCCAGGTAAAAGCTGTGACCTGCACTGTGTCACCCAAATCCCTGACTATCATACTGGGTGATTTTCCGGTGAGCCGTTTTACCGGGGCAGGAACCGTGGTCTCCCAGTCGGTATTCAATATCGGCATGCTCTGCGATCGGGATGTTCAGCCGGAAATGATGATCGCCAGCGCCAATGGCTATGAAACGAATTTTCCCGGCGTGATCAAATTAACGCCGGAAAGCGGCGTGGCGACCGGCGTCGGGGTGAAAATGCTCTTTAACGGTCAGATACCTGCTTTCGGGCAATATATGAATACCTTTACCACCTACGCCAATATCCAGTCGCAATATCCCTTCAGCGTCTCTTACGAACAAACCAGCGCGGAGGTGACCCCCGGAACGGCGAATGCCGTCGCAACCATTACGGTGGCCTACAAATGAAAACCTTATTAGCCCTTTTACTGCTTGGAGTAGCCAGCCAGAGCCTGGCGGAGGAGATTCAACTCGATATTCGCGGAAACATTTACGCCAACGCCTGCCAGGTGGACAGCGCCAGCCAGAACCTGACGGTCAATCTGGGCAAAGCGAATACCGGCGATTTTAAGGACGTGGGCGATACCGGACAATGGAGATCATTCGACTTAACCCTGTCGAAATGCCCAACCACTGCCGTGCTGGCCACGGCCACCTTTCACGGTCAGCCAGACAGCATTCATCCGACTAAATTCGCCAGCAGCGGAACCGCGAAAGGACTGGCGCTGGAGCTTGCCGACCCGCAGGATCAGATCTCGCTTGCCCCGGACGCCAGCTTCAGCGTATTGATCAACCAGAACGATCATACGGCGGATTTCCCGCTGGCCGCCCGCTATTACGCTACCTCATTGCCGGTCACGGCAGGAACCTTCAGCAGCGTGGTGCAGGTGACTTTTATTTATCAGTAGGTCTGCGCCCCTTAGCACGGACGCTTTTCTTACGCACGGCGGTGAGTTTGACCGGCTGTTTTTTTACCTCAGGCACCTCCGGCTGTTCGATCGGGAAGATCGGCAGCGCGTTCAGGAGCCGTTGGCCGTAATTTTTGGTGAGCAGACGTTTGTCATAAATCACCACCTCCCCCCAGCAGCCGTGGCTACGAATCAGACGCCCGACCTGCTGAATCAGGTTAAACGACGCCGCAGGTAAACTCTGCACCTCAAACGGATAGCGGTTGAGGCTTTTGAGCCATTCGCCTTCGGTGATCACCACCGGGCTGTCGATGGGCGGGAAGGCGATTTTATGGATATGCACCTGCGTCAGGTAGTCCCCTTTCAGATCCAGACCTTCAGCAAAGGACTGTAGTCCCACCAGCACGCTGCGCTCGCCGCTATCAATGCGTTTACGGTGGTTTTCCACCAGCCGGTAGCGCGGCTGATCCCCCTGCACCAGCAGGAGTAAACGCAAATCGGTGACGTGTTCCAGGAAGCGCTGCATCGCCCGCCCGCTGGCAAACAGCACCAGCATACCGGGGTACTTTTTACTCTCGACCTGCTCGCGGAAGTAGGCCGCCATCTCCGCAATGTGCTGCTCTTCGTTGTCGATAAGCGGCTCGAATTTCATGCGCGGAATGACCAGCTTGCCCTGCTCGCAGTGGTTAAACGGCGAGTCCAGCGCCACGAAACGGTCCCCCGCTTTCTCTTTTAGCCCGCTCATCTCCTGCAAACGAGAAAAACTGTTCAGGGAGCGCAGCGTGGCAGAGGTGACAACCACGTGCGGCACGCTGCGCCAGATCAGCTTTTCCAGCTGATCGGCCACGCGGATGCCCACGCAGTGGAAAAAGAGATGGACCTGCCCGTCCCGCACTTCGCGGGTGGCCCATTTGGTGACCGGTGCGCCGGACGCCTGCGCCATCGAGGCCAGCCGCCAGAGCTTGCTCTGGGCTTCGAACATGCCCAGCGCGCGGTTCATCTGCAGCAGAACGCGGTGCAGACGCACCACGTCATGCGAGCCCGTTTTCTCGCTGAGATCGTTTAAGAACATCTCCGCCAGCCCGCGCAGCTTTTCCAGATGCTTCGCCAGCTGCTGGCAGATCTCCATCACCTCTTCCGGTAGCTCACCCATCGCAAAGCGGTGCTCAGCTTCCTGGGTTGCCGGAAGATAAAGATTCAGGATGTTGTTCAGCGATGAAATGAGGCTATAGATCTCTTCACAGTGGTCGCTCAGCCGCTCCGGCACCGCCAGCGGCGGCGTGGTTTTCGGACGGAATTGCTCCATGCAGGTCGCCACCAGCTTGCAGAAGAGATCCAGCTGCAGGCGGAACCACGGAGCGGTTATTTCGGCGCTCATCTCCAGCGCGTCCCGCGCCACGTCCGGCAGATGGTGTCCTTCGTCGAGCACCAGCAGCAGGTTTTTAGGCTCCGGCAGCACCGCTTCGCTCTCCAGCGCCGCCATCACCAGCGCGTGATTCGCGACCACTACCTCCGCCTCCTGGATCTCACGCCGGGCGACAAAGAACGGGCATTCGCGGTAGTAGTGACAGTTGCGGTTCAGGCAGCTGGCTTTGTCGGTGCTGAGCCTGCGCCACAGGTCGTCGCTGATGGCCTGGCTGGTGTGATCCCGCAGGCCGTCCCACTTATAGCCGTCGAGCTCGGCTTTGAGTTTTGCACACTGCTCCTGCTCGGCCTTATTGTTTGGCGTCAGCTCGTCGTCCAGAAACGCAAGCAGATCCTGCTGATTCGTCTCGCTGCTGGCCAGCGCCGCCAGGTTACGCGGGCACACGTAACGCCCGCGACCAAAGGCGGCCGTAAACCGCAGGTCGGGGATGATTTTGCGCAGCAGGGGCAAATCTTTGCTGAAAATCTGGTCCTGCAAGGCCACGTTGGCGGTGCTGACCACCAGCGTTTTGTCCTCTTCCCGCGCAATCGCGATGCCGGGAATGAGATACGACAAGGTTTTCCCGACGCCGGTCGGGGCTTCAATCGCCAGATGTCGCCCGTCGTCCCCGGCGAGCGTTTTTGCCACGTCAGCAATCATCTGCCGCTGCGGCGCTCGGGGGATAAAATCGGGGATCTGCTGTTGTAGCGCCTTATACCATGCGCCAATTTGCGCCTTGAGCGCAGCGGTTAAAGCCATCGGAAAACCTGAAATACTGTATAAACAGCCACTATTGTGGCACTTTCTTATCGCTGCCGCAAAAAGAAAAGCCCGGCTTTACGACCGGGCTTCCAGATTACTGCGGGTTAGCAGGCTTGCGCGGGCGGCGTCGACGCTGCCCTTCTCCTGCCGGTTTCCCTTCGCCGCTGCGCCACGGGTTTTCACCCGCTGGTTTGCTGTCGTTGTTACGACGCGGCGGTTTGCCGGATGATTTCGGCGCGCCACCTTCGCTACGACGCGGCTGCTGACCGCGACCGCCGCCGCCCTGACCGCGACCGCCCTGACGACCGTTCTGAATCGGCTCGGCTTTGATAGACGGGTCCACTTCGTAGCCCGGGGTTTCGATGCGCGGGATCTCTTTCTTCAGCAGGCGCTCGATGTCGCGCAGCAGCTTGTGCTCGTCCACGCAGACCAGAGAAAGCGCTTCACCGGTTGCCGCCGCGCGGCCGGTACGACCGATACGGTGCACGTAATCTTCCGGCACGTTTGGCAGCTCGTAGTTCACCACGTGCGGCAGCTCTTCAATGTCGAGGCCACGGGCGGCGATGTCGGTCGCCACCAGCACGCGGATGTCGCCGGATTTGAAGTCCGCCAGCGCACGGGTACGCGCGCCCTGGCTCTTGTTACCGTGAATGGCGGCGCTGCGGATGCCGTCTTTATTCAGCTGTTCCGCCAGGTGGTTCGCGCCGTGCTTGGTGCGGGTAAAGACCAGCACCTGCTGCCAGTTACCCTGGCCGATCATCTGGGAGAGCAGTTCCCGCTTGCGCTTTTTATCCACAAAGTGAACGTGCTGCGTCACCTGTTCGGAGGCGGTGTTGCGGCGAGCCACTTCCACTTCCAGCGGGTTATGCAGCAGCTTTTCCGCCAGCGCCTTGATTTCGTCGGAGAAGGTCGCGGAGAAGAGCAGGTTTTGACGACGCGCAGGCAGCTTGGCCAGCACGCGACGAATGTCGTGAATAAAGCCCATGTCGAGCATGCGGTCGGCTTCGTCCAGCACCAGAATTTCGATGCTATCAAGCTTCACCGCGTTCTGGTGTTCCAGATCCAGCAGACGGCCCGGCGTTGCTATCAGCACGTCCACGCCGCCGCGCAGCTTCATCATCTGCGGGTTGATGCTTACCCCGCCGAAAACCACCAGAGAGCGAATGTTGAGATAGCGGCTATAGTCACGCACGTTCTCGCCAATCTGCGCCGCCAGCTCGCGGGTTGGGGTGAGGATCAGCGCACGGACAGGACGACGGCCTTTGGCATGCGGCTGGTTTTTTACCAGCAGTTCCAGCAGCGGCAAGGTAAAGCCCGCGGTTTTGCCGGTACCGGTCTGGGCGCTCGCCATCAGGTCACGGCCCTGAAGAACGGCGGGGATCGCCTGCTGCTGGATTGGGGTTGGCTCAACGTAGCCCTGCTCTGCGATCGCGCGCAGAATTTCCGGGTTCAGGCCAAGGGAATCAAAAGACATAAAAACTCCGAACCGCCCCGACCATCACAGGTGTAGTTTTCAGGGAGATATAACGAATAGGGGAGGACAAAAACCACAATGTCGCGAAGGGGCGGAGTGTAGCAGCTTTTGTGACGTAGCGCATAAAATATCCCTCCGCGTTCCCTCGACGTTAGCGTGAATCAGGCATAATCTTAATCAATCGATTGATTAATTCTTAATGCCGCCATGAATACGACACCCACAACAACCAAAGGTGAACAGGCCAAAAATCAGCTTATCGCCGCCGCGCTGGCGCAGTTTGGTGAGTACGGGCTGCATGCGACCACGCGCGATATTGCCGCGCTGGCCGGGCAGAACATTGCGGCGATTACCTACTATTTTGGCTCAAAAGAGGATTTGTACCTCGCCTGCGCCGAGTGGATCGCCGATTTTATCGGCACGCAGTTTCACCCGCACGTTGAGGAAGCCACCGCGCTGCTCGGCCAGCCGTCGCCCGATCGCGCCGCCGTTCGCCAGCTTATTCTCAATGCCTGCCACAACATGATCCGCCTGCTGACGCACGACGATACGCTCAACCTGAGCAAGTTTATCTCCCGCGAGCAGCTCTCCCCGACCGTCGCCTACCAGCGGGTACACGATCGGGTGATTGCCCCGATGCATACCCATCTGACCCGGCTGATCGCCGCCTATACCGGGCGGGACGCCAGTGATACCGAGACAATTTTGCATACCCACGCCCTGCTGGGTGAAATTCTTGCCTTCCGTCTGGGCAGGGAAACCATCCTGTTACGCACCGGCTGGACACAATTTGATGAGGATAAAGCCGCGCAGATTAGCAAGGTCATCGCCTGTCACGTCGATCTGATCCTGCAAGGCTTAACGCAAAGGAGCCTGAAGTCATGAAAAAACCTGTCGCCATCATTCTGGTGGTTGTTGTTTTGCTTGCCGCCGGAGTCGGTGGATGGCTGTGGTATCAGAGCCATCAGGATAAAGGCCTGACGCTGTACGGTAACGTGGATATTCGCACGGTGAACATGAGCTTCCGCGTGGGCGGACGTCTCGCCTCGCTGAGCGTGGACGAAGGCGATGCCATTAAAACCGGGCAGACGCTGGGGATGCTGGATAAAGCGCCCTATGAAAATGCGCTGCTGCAGGCCAAAGCGGGCGTGTCCGTCGCCCAGGCGCAGTATGACCTGATGCTGGCGGGCTATCGCGACGAAGAGATCGCCCAGGCCGCCGCCGCCGTTAAGCAGGCGCAAGCCGCCTTTGACTACGCGCAGAACTTCTACGCGCGCCAGCAGGGGCTGTGGAAAAGCCGCACCATTTCCGCCAACGATCTGGAAAATGCGCGCTCGTCCCGCGACCAGGCGCAGGCCACGCTGAAGTCCGCGCAGGATAAATTAAGCCAGTACCACACCGGTAACCGCCCGCAGGATATCGCCCAGGCGAAGGCCAGCCTTGAACAGGCGCAGGCGCAGCTGGCTCAGGCAGAGCTGGATCTGCACGACACCACCTTGATCGCGCCGTCTGACGGCATGCTGATGACCCGCGCCGTGGAGCCGGGAAGCATGCTCAGCGCCGGCAGCACCGTCTTAACGCTCTCCCTGACCCGCCCGGTGTGGGTGCGCGCCTACGTTGACGAGCCGAACCTCGGCCAGATGCAGCCGGGCCGCGAGCTGCTGCTCTATACCGACGGCCGCCCGGACAAGCCGTATCACGGCAAGGTGGGCTTTGTCTCCCCTACTGCCGAATTCACGCCGAAAACCGTTGAAACACCGGACCTGCGCACCGACCTCGTGTATCGCCTGCGCATCATCGTGACCGATGCGGACGACGCGCTGCGTCAGGGCATGCCCGTCACCGTAAAAGTGAACAACGGGGAACGACATGAATGACGCGGTTATTCAGCTCAACAATCTGGTTAAACGCTTTAAGGGGATGGATAAGCTCGCGGTTGCTCCGCTGAACTGCACCATCCGGAAAGGCTATGTGACCGGGCTGGTCGGCCCGGACGGCGCCGGGAAAACCACGCTGATGCGGATGCTGGCGGGGCTGCTGAAGCCGGATGAAGGCAACGCCCGCGTGCTCGGCCTTGACCCGATCGGGGATGACGGAGCCCTTCACGCCATGCTCGGCTATATGCCGCAGAAGTTTGGCCTGTATGAAGATCTGACGGTGATGGAAAACCTGAACCTGTACGCCGACCTGCGCAGCGTCACCGGTGAAACCCGGGAGAAAACCTTCGCCCGATTGCTGGAGTTTACCTCCCTCGGCCCGTTTACCGACCGGCTGGCGGGCAAGCTCTCCGGCGGGATGAAGCAGAAGCTGGGGCTGGCCTGCACGCTGGTCGGCGAGCCAAAGGTGCTGCTGCTGGACGAGCCCGGCGTCGGCGTTGACCCGATTTCGCGCCGCGAGCTGTGGCAGATGGTGCACGAGCTGGCGGGCGACGGCATGCTGATCCTCTGGAGCACCTCCTACCTCGACGAAGCGGAACAGTGCCGGGACGTGCTGCTGATGAACGAAGGCGAACTGCTGTATCAGGGCGAGCCGACGACGCTGACGCAGAGCATGGCCGGGCGCAGCTTCCTGCTGCACAGCCCGCAGGAGTCCAACCGCAGGCTGCTCCAGCGGGTGCTCAGGCTGCCGCAGGTCAGCGACGGGATGATCCAGGGCCGCTCGGTGCGGGTGATCCTCAAAAAAGAGGCCACCGTCGACGATATTCGCCGGGCGCCCGGCATGCCTGAGATCGAGATGGAAGAGACCGCCCCGCGCTTTGAGGACGCGTTTATCGACCTGCTGGGCGGCGCGGGTACCTCAGAGTCGCCGCTTGCCGCCATTTTGCATACGGTGGAAGGCACGCCGGGCGAAACGGTGATCGAAGCCAAATCCCTCACCAAAAAGTTCGGGGATTTCGCCGCCACCGATAACGTCAATTTCGCGGTGAAGCGCGGGGAGATTTTTGGCCTGCTCGGGCCTAACGGCGCGGGAAAATCGACCACCTTTAAGATGATGTGCGGCCTGCTGGTGCCGACGTCCGGCAAGGCTCTGGTGCTGGATATGGACCTGAAGGTCAGCTCCGGCAAGGCGCGCCAGCATCTGGGCTATATGGCACAGAAATTCTCCCTGTATGGCAACCTGACGGTCGAGCAGAATCTGCGCTTTTTCTCCGGCGTGTACGGCCTGCGCGGGCGGGCGCAAAACGAGAAAATCCGCCGTATGAGTGACGCCTTCGGGTTAACGAATATTGCCTCCCACGCCACCGACGAGCTGCCGCTCGGCTTTAAGCAGCGGCTGGCCCTGGCCTGCTCGCTGATGCACGAGCCGGATATTCTGTTTCTGGATGAACCCACTTCCGGCGTTGATCCCCTCACTCGCCGCGAGTTCTGGCTGCATATCAACAGCATGGTGGAAAAAGGGGTGACCGTGATGGTGACCACCCACTTCATGGACGAGGCGGAGTACTGCGACCGCATCGGGCTGGTGTATCGCGGCAAGCTGATTGCCCACGGTACCCCGGACGACCTGAAAAACCAGGCCGCCGACGCTGAGGTTCCGGATCCGACCATGGAGCAGGCGTTTATCACCCTCATCCACGACTGGGATAAGGAGAATGACCATGCGCAGTAACGCCATTTCCTGGCGCAGGGTGCGCGCGCTGTGCATTAAAGAGACGCGGCAGATCGTGCGTGACCCCAGCAGCTGGCTGATTGCGGTAGTCATCCCCCTGCTGCTGCTGTTTATCTTTGGCTACGGCATTAACCTGGACTCCAGCAAGCTGCGGGTCGGGATTTTGCTGGAGCAGCAGAGCGAAGAGGCGCTGGACTTCACTCACGCCATGACCGGATCGCCCTACATTGACGCCACCATCAGCGACAACCGGCAGGAATTGATCCAGAAAATGCAGGCCGGGAAAATTCGCGGTCTGATCGTCATTCCGGTGGATTTTGCCGCCAATATGGCGCGCGCTGAAACCGATGCGCCGATCCAGGTGATTACCGACGGCAGCGAGCCGAACACCGCCAACTTCGTGCAGGGCTACGCGGAGGGGATCTGGCAGCTCTGGCAGATGCAGCGCGCGGAAGACCGGGGTGAGGAGTTTGAACCGCTGATCGACGTGCAGACACGCTACTGGTTTAACCCCGCAGCCATCAGCCAGCACTTTATCATTCCGGGCGCGGTGACGATTATCATGACGGTAATCGGCGCGATCCTGACCTCGCTGGTTATCGCCCGCGAGTGGGAGCGCGGCACCATGGAGGCGCTGCTTTCTACCGAAGTGACGCGCGTCGAGCTGCTGCTGTGCAAGCTTATTCCCTACTACTTCCTCGGCATGCTGGCGATGCTGCTCTGTATGCTGGTGTCAGTCTTTATCCTCGGCGTGCCGTATCGCGGCTCGCTGGTGGTGCTGTTTTTTATCACCAGCCTGTTTTTACTCAGCACGCTGGGCATGGGGCTGCTCATTTCCACCATCACCCGCAACCAGTTCAACGCCGCGCAGGTGGCCCTCAACGCCGCCTTTTTACCGTCGATTATGCTGTCCGGGTTTATCTTCCAGATAGACAGTATGCCTGCGGTGATCCGCGCCGTGACCTATGTCATTCCTGCGCGCTACTTTGTGAGCACGCTGCAAAGCCTGTTCCTGGCGGGGAATATTCCGGTGGTGCTGATCGTCAACACGCTGTTTTTAATGGCATCAGCATTGATGTTTATTGGGTTGACGTGGATGAAAACCAAACGGCGACTGGATTAAGGAGCGAACATGTTTCACCGATTATGGACGTTGATCCGCAAAGAGCTGCAATCCCTGCTGCGCGAGCCGCAAACCCGCGCCATTCTGGTGCTGCCGGTGCTGATCCAGGTTTTACTGTTCCCGTTTGCCGCTACGCTCGAGGTGACCAACGCTACCATTGCCATATACAACGAAGACAACGGCAAACATTCCGTCGAGCTGACGCAGCGCTTTGCCCGAGCGAAAGCCTTTACCCACATCCTGCTGCTGAAAAGCCCGCAGGAGATTAAGCCCACTATCGACACGCAAAAAGCGCTGCTGCTGGTGCGCTTCCCGGCGGATTTCTCCCGCAATCTGGATACCTTCCAGACCGCGCCGATGCAGCTGATCCTCGACGGGCGTAACTCCAACAGCGCCCAGATAGCCGCCAACTACCTGCAGCAGGTGGTGAAGGATTACCAGCAGGAGCTGATGGCGGGCAAACCGAAGCCCAACAACAGCGAGCTGGTGGTGCGTAACTGGTACAACCCGAATCTGGACTACAAATGGTTCGTGGTGCCGTCGCTGATCGCCATGATCACCACTATCGGAGTGATGATCGTGACTTCCCTGTCCGTCGCCCGCGAGCGTGAACAGGGCACGCTGGATCAGCTGCTGGTCTCCCCTCTCGCCACCTGGCAAATTTTCGTCGGCAAAGCGGTACCGGCGCTGATCGTCGCGACGTTCCAGGCCACCATCGTGCTGGGAGTGGGGATTTGGGCCTATCAGATCCCGTTTGCCGGTTCGCTGGCGCTGTTTTACTTCACGATGGTGATTTACGGGCTGTCGCTGGTGGGGTTTGGGCTGCTGATCTCGGCGCTCTGCTCGACGCAGCAGCAGGCGTTTATCGGGGTGTTCGTCTTTATGATGCCCGCAATTTTGCTCTCGGGTTATGTTTCGCCCGTCGAGAATATGCCGGTATGGCTACAGGATCTGACGTGGGTAAACCCGATTCGGCACTTTACGGACATCACCAAGCAAATCTATCTGAAAGATGCGAGTCTGGATATTGTCTGGGGAAGTTTGTGGCCGCTACTGGTCATAGCGGCCACGACGGGCTCAGTGGCGTACGCGATGTTTAGACGCAACATTGCGTAGCTTTTTCTCTTTGGTCAGCAGCGAGACCACCGCAGGCCCTGCGAGGATAGCCAGACCCGCCAGGGCCAGCAGCAGGTTGTTTTGCAGCACGCGCGACAGCAGCCAAAGCACAATCATCGCCGCGCCAAAATACCAGGTGGTGGTGAGCTCTTCGAGCACATCACCCACCTCGCGCCAGCGCGCTTCATGGTGGCGCTGTAAGAACAGCATCGACAGCACGGTGACGCCATAAAGGACGCATAGCCCCAGGCCAACACGCACCAGCGTGCCGCTCATCCAGCCCATCACCAGTACGGCCACGACCAGTAAATGCAACATTATCTGCCAGCAACTCAGGCCAGTTGCGACACGAACACGTTGTTGCCACTTCATGGCTTCTCTCCTGAAGGATTTTTCTCTGCTTAATCAGACTACCGCACTTTACGGAAAATTCCGTAACGCCGCATCTTTTTGTGACGCCGACTACACTTTATTTTCATTGGGATAGTCACTCAGGAAGGAGCTTATGACTCAAAAAATGCAGCATTTCTCGCTTAAGGTGCTGACGATAAACATTCATAAGGGCTTCACAGCATTTAATCGCCGCTTCATTTTACCGGAGCTGCGCGACGCGGTTCGCACCGTCAGCGCGGATATTGTCTGCCTGCAGGAGGTGATGGGCGCACACGAAGTGCATCCGCTCCACTTTGAGAACTGGCCCGACACGCCGCACTATGAATTTCTGGCCGACACCATGTGGAGTGATTACGCCTACGGCCGCAACGCGGTCTACCCGGAAGGGCATCACGGAAACGCGGTGCTGTCCCGTTATCCCATTGAACATTACGAAAACCGCGACGTTTCCGTCGGGGAAAGCGAAAAACGCGGCCTGCTTTACTGCCGCATTACGCCGCCCGACCTCGAGCGACCTGTCCATGTCGGCTGCGTTCATCTGGGCCTTCGCGAAGCCCATCGTCAGGCGCAGCTGAAAATGCTGGCCGAATGGGCCAACGCGCTTCCCGAAGGTGAACCGGTAGTGGTGGCGGGCGATTTCAACGACTGGCGACAGCGGGCAAACCATCCGCTGAAGGTAGATGCCGGGCTGGAGGAGATTTTTACGCGCGCCAACGGCAGGCCTGCGCGCACCTTCCCGGTCCGTTTCCCGCTGCTTCGGCTTGACCGCATCTACGTGAAAAATGCCCACGCCAGCAGCCCAACCGCCCTGGCGCTCCTTAACTGGCGACATCTTTCCGACCACGCCCCGCTCAGCGCGGAGATCCACCTATGAAATGTTCCTGGCAGGAAGGCAACCGGATCACGCTGCTGGTCAACGGGGACGAGTATTACCCGGCCGTGTTTAAGGCGATTGATAACGCTCAGCAGAAGGTGATCCTTGAAACCTTTATCTGGTTCGAAGATAACGTCGGCAAACAGCTGCACAGCGTGCTGCTGCGCGCTGCCCGGCGCGGCGTCAAAATTGAAGTATTGCTTGATGGCTATGGCTCGCCGGACCTCAGCGATGCGTTCGTCAATGAACTGACCTCCGCAGGCGTGGTGTTCCGTTACTACGATCCCGGCCCTCGCCTGTTCGGTATGCGCACCAACCTTTTCCGTCGGATGCACCGCAAAATTGTGGTGGTGGATGAGACGGTGGCGTTTGTCGGCGGCATTAACTACTCCGCTGAGCATATGTCCGACTACGGTCCGGAAGCAAAGCAGGATTACGCGATCCGTATTGAAGGCCCCGTGGTGCAGGACATCCTGCTATTTGAGCTGGAGAACCTGCCGGGTAAAGAGGCCGTTCGCCGCTGGTGGAAACGCCGCCATCGTCCGGAAGAGAACCGCAAGCCTGGCGAAGCGCAGGCCCTTTTCGTCTGGCGGGATAACGGCGAGCACCGGGACGACATTGAACGTCATTATCTCAAGATGCTCGCCAACGCGAAGCGCGAAGTGATTATTGCTAACGCCTACTTTTTCCCGGGCTATCGTCTGCTGCACGCCATGCGCAATGCGGCCCGACGCGGGGTTCGCGTGAAGCTGATTGTGCAGGGCGAGCCGGATATGCCGATTGTGAAGGTTGGCGCGCGTTTACTCTATCGCTATCTGGTTAAAAGCGGCGTGCAGATATATGAATATCGCCGCCGTCCGCTGCACGGCAAAGTCGCTGTAATGGATGACCACTGGGCAACCGTCGGTTCCAGTAACCTCGATCCGCTGAGCTTATCGCTTAATCTGGAAGCGAACCTGATCATCCACGATCGTCAGTTTAATCAGACCCTGCGCGATAACCTTCAGGGGCTTATCGACAAAGACTGCGTGCGTGTCGATGAATCCATGGTGCCGAAACGCAGCTGGTGGAACGTTGGCATCGGCGTGGTGGTGTTCCACTTCCTGCGCCACTTCCCGGCGATGGTCGGCTGGCTGCCGGCGCATACGCCAAAGCTGGCGCAGGTGGATCCGCCGGTACAACCCGAAATGGAAACCCAGGACCGCGTTGAAGCGGAAGATGGAGGCAAACCCTGATGTCGAAATCGCATCCGCGCTGGCGGCTGGCAAAAAAAATCCTCACCTGGCTGTTTTTTATTGCGGTCGCGGTTCTGCTGGTGGTCTACGCGCAGAAAGTAGACTGGGAAGAGGTGTGGAAGGTCATCCGCAACTATAACCGGATGGTGCTGCTGGGCGCTGTGGGGCTGGTTATTGTCAGCTACCTGATGTACGGCTGCTATGACCTGCTGGGCCGCGCATACTGCGGCCACAAGCTGGCCAAACGTCAGGTAATGCTGGTGTCGTTTATCTGCTACGCCTTTAACCTGACGCTGAGCACCTGGGTCGGCGGCATTGGCATGCGCTATCGCCTTTATTCGCGGCTCGGCCTGCCGGGCGGGACCATCACGCGCATTTTCTCGTTAAGCATCACCACCAACTGGCTGGGCTATATTCTGCTCGGCGGCGTGATCTTCACTATCGGCGTGGTGCAGCTACCCGCGCACTGGTATATCGATGAGGCCACGCTGCGCATTCTGGGCATCGTGCTGCTGCTCATCATCGCCGTGTATCTATGGGCCTGCGCCTTTGCTAAACGCCGCCATATGACCATCAAAGGGCAAAAGCTGGTATTGCCCTCATGGAAGTTTGCAGTGCTGCAGATGGCGGTCTCCAGCGCCAACTGGATGGCGATGGGGGCCATTATCTGGCTGCTGATTGGCGAGGACGTGAACTACTTCTTCGTGCTGGGCGTGCTGCTGGTGAGCAGTATTGCGGGCGTCATTGTGCATATTCCGGCGGGGATCGGCGTGCTGGAGGCGGTATTTATCGCCCTGCTGGCCGGGGAGCATGTCTCTCAGGGAACGATTATCGCGGCCCTGCTGGCGTACAGGATGCTTTATTACTTCCTGCCGCTGGCGCTGGCAACGGTCTGTTATCTGGTGCTGGAGAGTCGGGCGAAGAAGCTGAGGGCGAAGAACGAGAAGGCGTTGGCGAAATAAAAGCAAAACGGCAACCTTGTTGCTGTTTTTAGTGTTTGTTCCCTCTCCCGTGGGAGAGGGTCAGGTTGAGGGTCGGTATTTAACGACGGTTGCCGAAAATACGCAGCAGCATCAGGAACAGGTTTATGAAGTCCAGATATAGCGTTAGCGCGCCCAGAATCGCGTATTTGCGCAGGTTTGAACTGTCGCGTACGTCGATCTGCTCGCCGATGTTTTTCAGCTTCTGGGTGTCATACGCCGTCAACCCAACGAAGATCACCACCCCGATGTAGGTCACGGCCCACATCAGCGCTTCGCTCTTCAGCCACAGGTTCACCAGCGACGCCAGCACAATCCCAATCAGCCCCATAAACAGCATGCTGCCGAAGCCACTCAGATCGCGCTTCGTGGTGTAACCGTACAGGCTCATCGCACCGAACATCCCGCCGGTGACCACGAAGGTGCTGGCGATGGAGGAGTAGGTGTAAACGATGAAAATGCTGGAAAGCGTCAGCCCGGTTAGCGCCGAATAGAGCATAAACAGCGTGGTCGCCATTCCGGCACTCAGCTTTTGCACCAGACCGGACAGCACAAACACCAGCGCCAGCTGCGCAATAATCAGCCCAAAGAAGGTGATTTTGCTCGAGAAGATAAACATCATCAGTTCAGGCGTGTTCGCCGCATACCACGCGATAAACGCGGTAAGCAGCAGGCCAACCGTCATCCAGCCGTACACCTGAGCCATATACGTCTGCAGGCCGCTACGGGTCTGCTGTACTATTGAATCGGAACGCGGAAATCGGTCCATGATTCACTCCTGATTAAGTTTAAGTAGACACACACGTTAAGATTAACACATCCACGTAAACCGACTACCAACGGCTGGCGGCTTGTTTATCGCTGTCGCGAGATTCCACCCAGCGCTCACCTTCCGGCGTGGCCTCGCGCTTCCAGAACGGCGCTTTGGTTTTGAGGTAATCCATAATGAACTCCCCTGCCGCAAACGCGCTGCTGCGGTGCGCGCTGGTCACCCCGACGAAGACAATCTCCTCGCCGGGCCACATCTCGCCGATGCGGTGAATCACCGTGACGCGCCCGAGCGGCCAGCGGCCTCGCGCCTCGTCAACAATCTCCGTCAGCGATTTCTCGGTCATCCCCGGATAGTGCTCCAGCGTCAGCGCCTTCACGCTGTCGCCGAGGTTGTGGTTGCGCACCTTGCCGGTGAAGGTCACGACCGCGCCGTCTTCATCACGCTCCGCCAGCCAGCTGTACTCTGTCCCTACGTTAAAACGCTCGGGACTCACCAGAATTCGGGTTTCAGCCATCTTAGCCCCCCGTAACCGGCGGGAAGAAGGCCACCTCATCCCCTGCGTTCAGCGGATGGGTGAATTCCACCAGGGTCTGGTTAACGGCGGCCAACAGCTTGCCTTCGTCGAGCGCCAGCGCCCAGCGGTCGCTTTGTGCCGCGAGATGCGCGCGCAGGGCGGCGACGTTTTCGAAGGACGCATCCAGCGTCAGGCTGTCGGTATTCACCAGCTCGCGCACCTGCGCAAAAAAGAGCACCTTAATCATGGCTGTCCACCTTAAAATCACCGGATTTGCCGCCGCTTTTTGCCAGCAGGCGAACCGGGCCAATCACCATATCTTTCTGCACCGCTTTGCACATGTCGTAGATGGTCAGCGCGGCGACTGAGGCCGCCGTCAGCGCCTCCATCTCCACGCCGGTTTTGCCGGTTAAGCGGCAGAGTGACTCAATTCGCACGCGATTATGCTCCGGCTGCGCCTGCAGGTTCACTTCCACCTTGCTCAGCATCAGTGGATGACACAGCGGAATGAGTTCCCAGGTCCGCTTGGCAGCCTGAATACCGGCGATGCGGGCGGTGGCAAAGACGTCGCCCTTGTGGTGGCTGCCGTCGATAATCATCGCCAGCGTCTCCGGCAGCATGGTGACGAACGCTTCCGCGCGCGCCTCGCGCACCGTTTCCGCTTTGGCGGAGACGTCCACCATATGCGCTTCGCCGGCGGCGTTGATGTGGGTCAGTTGTGACATAGCTTATTTCTTTAAATGGGGATGGAAATTACACGGACGGGTACGGGCGTCCAGCTGCGGGGCAATGATGTTTTCCCACGCGGTGCGGCAGGCTTTGGTCGAGCCCGGCATAGCGAAAATCAGGGTTTTGTTAGCCACCCCGGCAACGGCGCGCGACTGCAGCGTGGAGGTACCAATCTCTTCAAAGGAGAGCATGCGGAACACTTCGCCGAAGCCTTCTACCTCGCGGTCGAACAGCGGGATCAGCGCTTCAGGGGCCTGATCGCCCGCGGTAAAACCAGTGCCGCCGGTGATTAGCACCACCTGCACCTCATCGCTGGCAATCCACTGCGAAACCTGAGCGCGAATGGCGTAGCGGTTCTCCTTCACGATCGCTTTATCGACGATGTGATGCCCCGCGTCATGGGCCGCCTCGCGCAGCCAGTGACCAGAGGTATCATCCTCTTCGCCACGGCGGTCGGAAACGGTAAGGATAGCAATACGTGTCGGGATAAATTCTGCGCTTACCTGACTCATCTTCTGATTCCTTCTTAAGCCTGATTACCCGCCGATGTAGGACAGGTTCTGAGTAATACCGGTATTGCCCTGATGCAGGAAGTGGGTCTGTTTTTTATGCGTCAGCGCGTCAGAAATGCGTGCTTCAAGCGCGGCCTGCTGCGCATCGTCTTCCAGCAGATCGCGAAGATCCACGCCGCCGTCGCCGAACAGGCAAAGGTGGAGCTTGCCAACGGAGGAGACGCGCAGGCGGTTGCAGCTGGCGCAGAAGTCTTTCTCATAGGGCATGATAAGCCCAATCTCACCCTCATAATCCGGGTGACAGAAGACCTGCGCCGGGCCGTCGCTGCGCTGGCGGATTTGGTGGATCCAGCCGCGTTTCAGCAGTTCGTCGCGCAGCACCATGCCGGAGATGTGATGGCGACGGAACAGTTCGCTGCCCTCGCCAGTTTCCATCAGCTCGATAAAACGCAGCTGAATGGGGCGGGATTGGATCCAGGCCAGGAAGGTGTCCAGTTGGTGATGGTTCACATCACGCATCAGTACCGTGTTGACTTTGACCTTCTCGAACCCGGCCGCAAATGCCGCGTCGATGCCGTCCATGACCTGCTGAAATTTATCCTGGCCGGTAATGGCGTGGAACTGACGGGCGTCCAGGCTATCGACGCTGACGTTGATCGCCGTCAGCCCCGCATCGCGCCAGTTCGCCACGTCACGCGCCATGCGGTAACCGTTGGTGGTCACGGCAATCTGGCGGATACGTTCATTTTCACGCACGGCGGCAATGATGTCGGGAAAATCGCGGCGTAGGGAGGGTTCGCCGCCGGTCAGACGCACTTTTTCGGTGCCGAGCTCAGAGAAGGCGCGCGTGACGCGGCGCACTTCATCCACGGAGAGAAAGCCGTTATTGGTGACGCTGCCCGGTTTGTAGCCATCGGGCAGGCAGTAGGTGCAACGGAAGTTGCACACATCGGTAATCGACAGACGTAAGTAATAAAACTTACGCGCGAAAGCATCAGTAAGTTGTGAAGCCATGTACACCTTTCCAGATCGGGAGGCACAGTCATTTCTTTCTGTACCCTGGTGGCAAATTCGCCACGGCCAGAGCGCCATATCTTTCGACACAGGCACAAGGGCTAGAGTGTATGTTTTCAATTTTGAAAACGTGGTTAGGGCGATAGTAGCGCGGAAATTCTGACGACGCCATTATCGCTTCACGCTATATAATTATCTATATAGCGAATCGATCCTGCATTTTCGCTACAGAATACCTAAAAACCGCATTTTCACATTGATATACGTCATTTTGCATCGGGTGAGGCATCGTCTTTTAGGGGTAGTTAGGTTACTGTTACGCGATCGAACGTGATAAGGAATACGTATGCGCAATCGCACTTTTGCGGATCTTGACCGAGTGGTCGCTCTTGGCGGAGGACACGGCTTAGGCCGGGTTATGTCCTCTTTATCGTCACTCGGCTCAAGGCTGACAGGGATAGTGACCACCACCGATAACGGCGGCTCAACCGGGCGTATTCGTCGTGCCGAAGGCGGCATTGCCTGGGGAGACATGCGCAACTGTCTGAACCAGTTAATTACCGAGCCAAGCGTCGCGTCGGCGATGTTTGAGTACCGTTTTGGCGGCAATGGCGAACTTTCCGGGCATAACCTCGGAAACCTTATGTTAAAGGCATTGGATCACCTGAGCGTACGGCCTCTGGAAGCCATTAACTTAATCCGTAACCTGCTCAAAGTGGACGCATTCCTGATCCCCATGTCTGAACAACCGGTTGACCTGATGGCAATCGATGCCGAAGGGCATGAAGTTTACGGCGAGGTGAATATTGATCAGCTCCTCCTGCCGCCAGCGGAGTTAATGACCTACCCGAGCGTACCCGCCACGCGAGAAGCGGTGGAGGCCATTGGGGAAGCGGATCTTATCCTGATCGGTCCGGGCAGTTTTTACACCAGCCTGATGCCGATTCTGCTGGTGAAAGAGCTGGCGCAGGCGCTGCGCCGCACTCCTGCCCCAATGGTTTACATCGGTAACCTGGGACGTGAGCTGAGCCCGGCGGCAGCAAGCCTGTCGCTGGCAGACAAACTTGAATTAATGGAGCAGTACGTCGGTAAAAAAATTATCGACGGTGTCGTGGTGGGGCCGAAGGTGGATGTGTCGGGTATTGGCGACCGCGTGGTGGTGCAGGAGCCGCTGGAAGCGAGTGATATTAAATATCGCCATGACCGTCACCTGCTGCGCGAGGCGCTGGAGAAGGCGATTCAGGCGCTGGGTTAGGTTCGTTTTGTGCGGCCTGATGCCCTCTCCCATAGGGAGAGGGAGAAAACAACGCTTTACTCACGATGCCGCGATGAAAAGATCCCGCAGCTGATGAAGCTGGTCGCGGATCTGCGCCGCCTCTTCGAACTCCAGGTTCTGCGCGTGCTGCATCATCTGCCCTTCCAGCTCGTGGATTTTCTGCTGCAGCGCTTTCGGCGTCAGCACGACGGTATCCTCTTCCACCACTGAACGCGCCTTGCCGCGACCTTTCGCTTTGGTTTTGGCAATGTTCTGACCCAGAGCCAGAATATCCACGACCTTCTTGTTCAGCCCCTGCGGGGTAATGCCGTGCTCTTCGTTGTAGCGCTGCTGTTTCTCGCGGCGGCGCTCCGTTTCGCCAATCGCTTTCGCCATCGACGGGGTGATTTTGTCACCGTACAGAATCGCTTTACCGTTGACGTTACGCGCGGCGCGGCCGATGGTCTGGATCAGGGAGCGTTCAGAACGCAGGAAGCCCTCTTTGTCCGCATCCAGAATCGCCACCAGCGAGACTTCCGGCATATCCAGACCTTCTCGCAACAGGTTGATCCCCACCAGCACGTCAAACTCACCCAGACGCAGGTCGCGGATAATCTCCATGCGCTCCACGGTGTCGATATCCGAGTGCAGATAGCGCACCTTCTCGCCGTGCTCTTCGAGATACTCGGTGAGGTCTTCCGCCATACGCTTGGTGAGCGTGGTCACCAGCACGCGCTCGTTGATGGCGGAACGGGCGCGGATCTCTGAGAGCAGGTCGTCCACCTGCGTCGCCACCGGACGCACCTCGATAATCGGGTCCAGCAATCCGGTCGGACGTACAACCTGATCGACAACGTCTTCACCGGATTTCTCCAGCTCGTAGTTGCCCGGCGTGGCCGAGACGTAGATGGTTTGCGGCGCCAATGCCTCAAATTCTTCAAACTTCATCGGACGGTTATCCAGCGCTGACGGCAGGCGGAAGCCGTACTCCACCAGCGTCTCTTTACGCGCCCGGTCACCGCGGTACATCCCGCCGATCTGCGGGATCGTGACGTGGGATTCGTCGATCACCAGCAAACCGTCTGCCGGCAGGTAATCAAACAGCGTCGGCGGCGGCTCGCCCGGCCCGCGCCCGGAGAGGAAGCGCGAGTAGTTTTCAATTCCGGAGCAGTAGCCCAACTCGTTCATCATCTCAAGGTCGAACTGGGTACGCTGGCTGAGGCGCTGCTCTTCCAGCAGCTTATTGTTCGCCAGCAGCACCTTACGGCGCTCGGCCAGCTCCACTTTGATCTCTTCCATCGCCTGCACGATTCGCTCGCGAGGCGTCACGTAGTGCGTTTTCGGGTAGATGGTGAAGCGCTGGATCACCGACTCAACGTGTCCGGTCAGCGGGTCGAAGAGCGACAGGCGTTCAACCTCTTCGTCAAACAGCTCGACGCGCAGCGCCATATCGTCCGATTCCGCCGGGAAGATGTCGATCACCTCTCCGCGTACGCGGAAGGTGCCGCGCTGGAACGCCTGATCGTTGCGGGTGTACTGCAGCTCCGCCAGACGACGCAAAATCGCCCGCTGGTCGATGATCATCCCCTGCGTCAGGTGCAGCATCATCTTGAGATAGAGATCCGGATCGCCCAGACCGTAGATCGCGGAAACCGACGCGACGACGACCACATCGCGACGCTCCAGAAGCGCCTTCGTGGCCGACAGACGCATCTGCTCGATATGTTCGTTCACCGAGGCATCCTTCTCGATGAAGGTGTCAGAACTCGGCACGTAGGCTTCTGGCTGGTAGTAGTCGTAGTAGGAGACGAAATACTCCACCGCATTTTCCGGGAAGAACTCTTTCATCTCGCCGTAAAGCTGTGCGGCCAGGGTTTTGTTGGGTGCCAGCACCATCGTTGGGCGCTGGAGATCCGCAATCACGTTGGCTATGGTGAACGTTTTACCCGAGCCAGTTACCCCCAGCAGCGTCTGGTGCGCCAGCCCGTCTTCCAGCCCCTCTTCCAGACGACGGATCGCCTCAGGCTGATCGCCAGATGGACGGAAAGCAGAATTCAATTTGAACGGTTTACTCATGGGCGACGACCTGATGACGTTATAAGCGGCAGGTGAGTAATTTTACTCGTTGTTGCCAGGAATGCCAGTAAAAAACACTGGATGAAAAACCAGTGGCATGTCAGGATATTTAGCATAGCGCCTGAATGATGAGTGGGATAACGGCCAAAATTTAGACTGAGACAATATAAAACACCAGTCAGGTCAGGTTATCCCCAGAACTTTTTCTTTTTTAACATTTGTCAAGCCAGGTAATGATAGTTTTGTGGCAACGGGTGACACTTTCATGACGGGAATTGCTTTTATCTAAGCAATTAAATAATAAACGATATTTTCTAAAGCCGCGTTTCGCGCCAATTTGGGCGTAAGCCGCGTCCTCTCTCGCTTATCGCGTGTTTTCTAACTCTAATGCACATGGTTATCCACAGGAATAGTGGATAACTGCTTCCAGCCCATGCAGACTGGCGCTCGGCAAATTCCCGGATTTTCCCACGAGACGGCGGGAAAAAATTTTTATAGCTATTTTTTGCTGATTAACAGTTGCGTCATTCATAACCAATCGACGAGATCTTGCTCACATTTTCATCATTTTGTGTTCTGCACCACAACTCACCACCGCCAGCACCGTCGATGTGCAATCCGGTTTTTAATAGACCACTTTCCGGTGATTTATTCCTAAAAAAGCCTTTTTTTTGAACACTTTTCGGTTTCTGGCAGGGGTTTTGCAGATTCAAACCCGAGCCTCACCTACACACATTTTTAAGGAGAGAAAGATGTTGAGTCTGCGTGCTGTGAATCAGTTTTACGGAAGTCAACATACGCTATGGAACGTGAATTTGGATTTTCCGCAAGGGATGTGTACAGGCGTCGTTGGCCTGCCGGGGATGGGGAAAACGACCCTCATGAATTGCATCGCCGGGAGAGTGCCCGTTGAAAGCGGCAGCATCATCTGGCACGAGGCGGGCGCACCGCCGCGCGACTTGCTTAACCTGCCGCCAGAACAGCGCTCAGGACCGGGGATAGGCTATGTCCCGCAGGACAGGCGGATCTTCTCCCAGTTAACAATTGAGGAGAATCTGCATATCGCCATGCGGGCGATGGGGAAACCCAACCCGGAGGCGAAAAGTGACGTTTACGACCTGTTTCCGGCGCTCTACGCATTGCGACAGGCCCGCGCCAATACGCTCTCTCCGGACGATCAGTATCAGCTGGCGCTGGCTAATGCGCTGGTGAACCGCCCGCACCTGCTGATCCTCGATGAGCCCCTGCACGGCGCAGGACACAGCTTCGCCCAGAAGCTGGGGCAGCTGCTGGTGCGCTTAAACCGGGAGTTAGGTATGACGGTGCTGTTAGCGGAGCAGCAGCTGTCGTTTATCCGCCGGGTGGCGGACCGTTTCTGCATGCTCTATCGCGGGCGTAACGTGGCGCAGGGCCACGTTAACGAGCTGGATGACGAGCTTATCGCGCACTGGATGTCGCGGGAAGCAAGACGCTGAGATCGAGATAACGCCCGGTGTCGGCATTTTCCGCGCCGTCAGCAAGCCAGGGAATTTCCCCGAGGCACGGGGCGGGAAGTACGCGCCTGAGCGTCGCCAGATACTCCTGGTGTCGTTTCCCCGGCGCAACCACGTCGTTGGCTATCCAGCCCGCCAGCGTCAGCCCGGCCTGCTGTACGGCCTGCGCGGTCAACATGGCGTGATTGATGCAGCCCAGCCTGATGCCGACGACCAGAATGACCGGAAGCTGCTCGGCCTGCACCCAGTCAGCAAACGTCTGCACGTCCGAAAGCGGCGTAAACCAGCCGCCTGCGCCTTCCACCAGCACCCAGTCGGCCTGGCTTTCCAGCGTCCGTAACCCGGCTGACAGCACGGTGAAATCAATCGGACGACCTTCGTCAGCGCTGATGATGTGCGGCGAGGTCGGCTCGGCAAAGGTGTACGGATTCACCGCGGAATAGGCAAGCTCACGCGTGCTGTTACGCTGGAGCGCCAGCGCGTCGGTGTTGCGTAATCCTTCCGCCGTCATCTCGCTGCCGGAAGCAACCGGCTTATACCCGGCGGTGTTTTTTCCGAGCTTTCGCGCCGCCTGCAGCAGCGCCGAGCTGGCCACCGTTTTGCCCACTTCCGTATCCGTTCCGGTGACAAAATAACGTTCAGTCACGTTCGATAATCCCATGAAAAAGTTGATAAGAGAGCGGGAAATGTCCCCGCTGCTGCGGCCAGGCCAGCTCCAGACGCTGCAGCTGACCGCGGGTGAGCGGTTTTTTCTCGCGTCCGGTATGCAGGTGCGTGGCCCCGATGCCCTTCAGCGAACGCATGGCACTGAACGCATCGCTAAAATTAAGCGTGATGGTCTGCACCACGCTGCGGTAGCGCCAGCCTGCCAGCGCCTGCGTCACCTGCTCATGCGATAAAAAACGGTTAGCGTGCGGCTGCTCATCCACCGCTTTCCACGCCTGATTTAGCTCCGGCAGCGAACTTTCCAGCAGGGTGGTAAAGGCCACCATCCCGCCCGGTCGCGCGACGCGATAAAGCTCGCGCAGGGCCTGCGGCAGGCTGCTGCACCACTGAACCGCCAGATGGCTCCAGACCAGATCGAACTGCGCATCCGCCAGCGGGATCGCCTCGATATCAGCCAGCAGATAGCGATCCGCTGCCTGCCGCTGACGCGCCTCGTCGAGCATCTGGTCCGAGAGGTCGATAGCCGTAACCTGGCTTCCCGCCCCGCGCCAGTAGCGGCTGTTGCTGCCGGGACCACAGCCGGCGTCCAGCACCTGCGGGAAGCGGTTCTCGCCAAGGGCGGCCAGAAGCCCCTGCGCGCTCAAACGCTGCAGCTCATCGTGCTGCGAATAGCTCTGCGCGGCGCGACCGAATGCCGCCGCAACGGCCTGCTTATTCACCGGCGTCATGGAGCGCCTCCAGCAGCGTCTGGATATCCCGCGCCTCATGCGCCGCCGTCAGAGTTAAACGCAGCCGCGCGGTACCTGGCGGGACCGTTGGCGGGCGGATGGCGGTGACCCACATGCCGCGCTCGCGCAGCGCCTGTGCCAGCGCCAGCGCGCGGCCGTTTTCGCCGACAATCACCGGCTGGATAGCGCTCTGCGAATCGGGACTGTGGAAGGGCAGCGCCGCTAATCCCTGACGGAAGCGGGCAATATGCTCTGCCAGCCGCTGGCGACGTTCATCCCCTTCCGCGCTGCGTATTACCGCCAGCGACGCAGACAGCGCCACGGCCTGCGCCGGGGGCATGCTGGTGCTGTAGATCAAATGTCGGGCAAACTGCAGCAGATAGTCGGCGACGGACTCGCTGCACAGCACGGCGGCGCCGCTGGCGCCAAAGCCCTTACCGAAGGTGACAATCAGCAGCTCGGGCTTTACGTTTTGCTGATGCGCGCTGCCGCGACCTTCGTCGCCCATTACGCCAGTGCCGTGGGCATCGTCGACCAGCAGCCAGGCGTTTTGCCGTTTTGCGGCCTCGTGCAGCGCGGCAAGCGGCGCGCTGTCGCCGTCCATGCTGAATACCCCTTCCGTGACCGCCAGCTGCTGTCCGTCGCAGGGTTTATCCAGCAGCGCGGCGAGCTGCCCCGCATCGTTATGGGCAAAGCGGCGCAGCTGCGCCGGGCTTAAATTTGCCGCCTCCAGCAGTGAGGCGTGGCTCAGGCGGTCGGCGACAATGCGGTCCTCTTTTCCCATCAAGGCGGTAATAACCGCCTGATTGGCGGCAAAGCCGGAGATGAACAGCAGCGCGCGCGGGTAGCCGAGCCAGTCGGCAAGCGCCTCTTCCAGCGCCTGATGCGCGGTGGTGTATCCGCTGACGTGTCCCGAGCCGCCGCTGCCCACGCCAAACCGCTCCGCACCCTGCTGCCAGGCGCGGATGATGGCCGGATGCTGGCTCAGCCCGAGATAGTCGTTGCTGGAGAAATTACAAAACTGCCGCCCCTCGCGGGTAAGAAAACGGCCCGCGCCGTTTTCCACCACCCTGCGAACGCGAAACGCCTCTGCCGCCCGGCGTTCGTCCAGCGCGGTATTAATGCGTGCCTGCCAGGTCATACGGCTGCCGCGTTGTAGAACTGATCGGTGTCGGCGTTGAAAATCTGCTGCTCCAGCTGCTGCTGTTGCTCGTTATCGCCCGTCAGCACTTCGGTCTGATGCGGGTTAAGCCCCAGCTTGCGGAACAGCTGAACGTCTTTGTCCTCTTCCGGGTTCGGCGTGGTCAGCAGCTTGCAGCCGTAGAAGATGGAGTTGGCTCCGGCCATAAAGCACATCGCCTGGGTCTGCTCGTTCATCTGCTCGCGACCGGCAGAGAGGCGCACGAAAGAGGTCGGCATCATGATGCGCGCCACCGCAATGGTGCGAATAAAATCAAACGCATCCACGTCCTCGTTATCCGCCAGCGGCGTCCCTTTAACCTTCACCAGCATGTTGATCGGTACGCTTTCCGGCGGAGTCGGCAGGTTCGCCAGCTGCAGCAGCAGGCCCGCGCGGTCTTTCACCGTTTCGCCTAAACCGACAATACCGCCCGAGCAGACCTTGATCCCCGCATCGCGCACTTTATCCAGCGTGTCCAGACGCTCCTGATAGGTCCGCGTGGTGATGATGTTGCCGTAAAACTCCGGCGAGGTGTCGAGGTTGTGGTTGTAGTAGTCCAGCCCCGCCGCGGAGAGGCGCTGCGCCTGCTCGTCGTTGAGCGTGCCGAGCGTCATACAGGCTTCGAGGCCCATCTCCTTCACGCCCTTCACCATCTGCTCCAGATACGGCATGTCGCGATCGTGCGGGTTCTTCCACGCCGCGCCCATGCAGAAGCGGGTCGAGCCGGCGTTTTTCGCCTTGCGCGCCGAGTCGAGCACCTGCTCCACCTCCATCAGCCGTTCGGATTCCAGGCCGGTTTTGTAGCGCGCGCTCTGCGGGCAATATTTGCAGTCTTCAGGACAGGCACCGGTTTTGATCGACAGCAGCGTGCTGACCTGAACGTGGCGCGGATCGAAGTGCTGACGATGCACCTGTTGGGCTTCGAACATCAGCTCAAGGAAAGGTTTGTTGAATAATTCAGTGACTTGCGACATCGTCCAGCGTGCGTGGTGAGCCATGGGGCTTCTCCAAAGGGTTTTGTTAATTTTCGGTTCGGTTTATACTCGTAAACCTAAAACTTTTCAAAATGGTTTACAAGTCGATTATGACCCAGGACGATCTCGCCTTCGACAAGCAGCATATCTGGCACCCTTACACCTCCACCACCCGCCCTCTTCCCGTCTATCCGGTGGCCTCCGCCCACGGCTGCGAGCTGCACCTCGCCAGCGGCGAACGGCTGGTTGATGGGATGTCTTCGTGGTGGGCGGCCATTCACGGGTACAACCACCCGCGCCTGAATGCGGCGATGAAGGCCCAGATTGACCAGATGTCGCACGTGATGTTTGGCGGAATCACCCATCGGCCCGCGGTGGATTTATGCCGCCGTCTGGTGGCGATGACGCCTGACTCGCTGGAGCGCGTGTTCCTGGCCGATTCCGGCTCCGTGGCGGTGGAAGTGGCGATGAAAATGGCGCTGCAGTACTGGCACGCGAAGGGCGAAACGCGCCAGCGGTTCCTCACCTTCCGCAACGGCTATCACGGGGATACCTTCGGGGCGATGTCGGTGTGCGATCCGGACAACTCCATGCACAGCCTGTGGAAGGGCTATCTGCCGGAAAACCTGTTCGCTCCGGCCCCGCAGAGCCGCTTCGACGGCGAGTGGAACGAGATGGACATGGTCGGTTTCGCCCGGCTGATGGCGGCGCATCGCCATGAAATCGCCGCCGTGATCCTGGAGCCGGTTGTGCAGGGCGCAGGCGGAATGAGGATGTACCATCCGGAATGGCTGAGGCGTATTCGCAAGATGTGCGACCGCGAGGGCATTTTGCTGATTGCCGATGAGATCGCCACCGGCTTTGGCCGCACCGGCAAGCTGTTTGCCTGCGAGCATGCGGGCATTGCGCCGGATATTCTGTGTCTGGGTAAAGCGCTGACCGGCGGCACCATGACGCTCTCCGCCACGCTCACGACCCGCCAGGTGGCCGACACCATCAGCGACGGCGAGGCGGGCTGCTTTATGCACGGCCCGACGTTTATGGGTAATCCTCTCGCCTGCGCCGTCGCAAGCGAAAGCCTCGCCATTCTGGAGAGCGGCGAGTGGCAGATGCAGGTGGCGGCGATTGAGGCGCAGCTGAAAGACGAGCTGAGCGCCGCCTCGGGCGCGAATTTCGTGGCAGACGTGCGCGTGCTGGGCGCCATCGGGGTGATTGAAACCACCCATCCGGTGAATATGGCGGCCCTGCAGCGCTTCTTCGTTGAGCAGGGCGTCTGGGTGCGGCCTTTCGGCAAGCTTATCTACCTGATGCCGCCGTACAGCATTACGCAGGAGCAGCTGCGTAAATTAACCGACGCGGTTGTAACAGCCGTTAACATTCCCGCGCATTTCACGATATAACCCTATGCATTACACTTGCTGAACGAGCGATCAACGAGGGTAAACCGTATGAAAATCATCAGTAAAGATCTGCGCGACGGTGAAAAACTGCCGGAACGCCACGTATTCAACGGCATGGGGTATCAGGGAGACAATATCTCCCCGCACCTGGCGTGGGACGAGGTTCCGGCCGGAACCAAAAGCTTTGTCGTGACCTGCTACGACCCGGATGCGCCTACCGGCTCCGGCTGGTGGCACTGGATTGTGGCGAACCTGCCTGCCGACACGCGCGTCCTGCCGCAGGGTTCCGGTTCAGACCTGGTTGCCCTGCCTGAAGGCGCTGTTCAGACGCGCACCGATTTTGGTAAAGCGGGCTACGGCGGCGCGGCGCCGCCAAAAGGGGAAACCCACCGCTATATCTTCACGGTGCACGCGCTGGATGTGGAGAAGATTGAGGTCGATGAAGGGGCGAGCGGCGCGATGGTGGGGTTTAACGTGCATTTCCATTCGCTGGGCAGCGCGTCGATTACGGCGATGTATTCATAATAGTGCGGGCTAATGCCCTCTCCCACAGGGAGAGGGTTTGGGCAAAAAAATCACAGCACCGGCGGCAACAACCCCACCAGCCGCCCCTCTTCCAGAAGCTGCATCGCCTTATCAATATCCGGCGCAAAGAAGCGGTCGTCATCGTAGTGCGATACGTGCTCGCGCAGTACATGACGCGCCTGCTCCAGCAGCGGGCTCGATTTTAGCCCTTCACGCAGATCGATACCCTGACTTGCCGCCAGCCATTCCACCGCCAGCACGCCGCGGGTATTGGAGGCCATTTCCCAGAGACGACGCCCGGCAGCCGGTGCCATCGAAACGTGATCTTCCTGGTTCGCTGACGTTGGCAGGCTGTCCACGCTGTGCGGGTGCGACAGGGCTTTGTTCTCGCTCGCCAGCGCCGCCGCGGTCACCTGGGCAATCATAAAGCCCGAATTCACCCCGCCGTTACGCACCAGGAACGGCGGCAGCTGGGACATATGTTTATCCATCATCAGCGCGATGCGGCGCTCGGACAACGCGCCGACTTCGGCAATCGCCAGGGCGATATTATCCGCAGCCATCGCCACCGGCTCGGCGTGGAAGTTACCGCCGGAGACCACTTCGTTTTCCTGGGCGAACACCAGCGGGTTGTCGGACACCGCGTTGGCTTCGACCAGCAGCACTTCTGCCGCCTGGCGCAGCTGCGTCAGGCACGCGCCCATCACCTGCGGCTGGCAGCGCAGGGAATACGGATCCTGCACCTTCTCGCAGTTGTGGTGTGAATCCGCGATCTCGCTGGTGTCGGTAAGCACGTGA
Organism: Enterobacter dykesii; assembly: GCF_008364625.2. Classification (NCBI taxonomy): domain Bacteria; kingdom Pseudomonadati; phylum Pseudomonadota; class Gammaproteobacteria; order Enterobacterales; family Enterobacteriaceae; genus Enterobacter; species Enterobacter dykesii. The sequence continues at coordinate 1,301,624 of NZ_CP126604.1, read as the reverse complement.
CGATACATCGCGGCGGCATCAATCTGCCCGCGCTGACCGCGCACCTCGTGGATGCGGGCATCGAACGGGCGACGCGAGCCCAGCACGGCTTCGGTGGTCAGGGCACCGCACACCACCGCCGAGGCAAACAGATCTTCCGCTTCAAACAGGCCGCGCAGCGCGAAGGCCGTCGATGCCTGGGTACCGTTCAGCAGCGCCAGCCCCTCTTTCGCCGCCAGGGTGATCGGGTTTAACCCGGCTTTTTTCAGCGCCTCTTTCGCAGGAAGCCACTCGCCCTGCCAGCGCGCTTTGCCTTCGCCCAGCAGCAGCAGCGACATGTGCGCCAGCGGCGCAAGATCGCCGGATGCGCCAACAGAGCCTTTTGCCGGGATCCACGGATAGACTTCCGCATTGACCAGCGCCATCAGCGCCTGAATCACGCTCAGGCGAATGCCGGAGAAGCCGCGGGCCAGGCTGTTGATTTTGAGAACCATCATCAGACGGACAATCTCATCCTCCAGCGGCTGACCCACGCCCGCCGCATGTGACAGCACCAGCGAACGCTGCAGGTTTTCCAGATCGTGTGTGGCGATGCGGGTCTGCGCCAGCAGGCCAAAGCCGGTGTTAATCCCGTAGGCGGTGCGCCCTTCGGCAACGATGGCTTCGACGCAGGCGACGCTGTCGTTAATGGCGGCGTGGGCGCTTGCATCCAGCGACAGGGTAACCGGCTTGCGCCAGACGTTACGCAGCTGCTTGAGCGTCAGCGAGCCGGGAGTGAGTGTTAATGCGTTCATTAATGCTTTCCTTGTGTGGCAGGGATCATCGGCAGGTTAAGGCCCTGCTCTTTGGCACAGTCAATGGCAATTTCGTAACCCGCATCCGCGTGACGCATCACGCCGGTTGCCGGGTCGTTGTGCAGTACGCGAGCGATACGCGCGGCGGCTTCATCGGTTCCGTCGCAGACGATGACCATCCCGGAATGCTGGGAGAAGCCCATCCCCACGCCGCCGCCGTGGTGCAGCGACACCCAGGTCGCGCCGCTGGCGGTATTCAGCAGAGCGTTCAGCAACGGCCAGTCGGAGACCGCATCCGAGCCGTCGCGCATGGCTTCGGTTTCGCGGTTCGGGCTGGCGACGGAGCCGGAGTCCAGGTGATCGCGGCCGATGACGATCGGCGCGGAGACTTCACCGCTGCGCACCATTTCGTTGAAGGCGAGGCCGAGTTTTTGACGCCACTCCAGCCCTACCCAGCAGATACGCGCCGGCAGGCCCTGGAAGTTGATGCGCTCGCGGGCCATGTCCAGCCAGTGGTGAAGATGCTCGTCATCGGCGACGATCTCCTTCACTTTGGCGTCGGTTTTGTAGATGTCCTCCGGGTCGCCGGACAGGGCAACCCAGCGGAACGGGCCGATACCGCGGCAGAACAGCGGGCGAATATAGGCAGGAACGAAGCCCGGGAAGTCAAACGCGTTATTCACGCCCATCTCTTTCGCCATCTGGCGGATGTTGTTGCCGTAGTCAAAGGTCGGAATGCCCATCCGGCTGAAGGCCAGCATGGCGGAGACGTGCTCGGCCATGGCGCGTTTCGCAGCAAGTACCGTGCCTTCCGGGTCGATTTCCGCTTTTTGCTGATATTCTTCCCACGTCCAGCCTTTTGGCAGATAGCCGTGCAGCGGGTCATGGGCGCTGGTCTGGTCGGTGACCAGATCCGGACGCACGCCGCGGGCGACGAGCTGTGGGAGAATGTCCGCCGCGTTGCCGCACAGGGCAATCGACACGGCTTTATCTTCGGAAGTGTATTTTTTGATACGCGCCAGCGCATCGTCCAGATCGGTTGCCTGCTCATCGACGTAGCGGGTGCGCAGACGGAAATCAATGCGGCTCTGCTGGCACTCAATGTTCAGCGAGCACGCGCCGGCAAGCGTGGCGGCCAGCGGCTGCGCGCCGCCCATGCCGCCAAGACCCGCGGTCAATACCCAGCGGCCTTTGAGCGAGCCGTTATAGTGCTGGCGACCGGCTTCCACGAAGGTCTCGTAGGTGCCCTGCACGATCCCCTGGCTGCCGATGTAGATCCAGCTCCCCGCTGTCATCTGGCCATACATCGCCAGCCCTTTTGCGTCCAGTTCGTTGAAGTGCTCCCAGGTGGCCCAGTGCGGCACGAGGTTAGAGTTAGCGATCAGCACGCGCGGGGCGTTTTTGTGCGTTTTGAACACGCCAACCGGCTTGCCGGACTGCACCAGCAGGGTTTCGTCGTGTTCGAGTTCGGTCAGGGATTTTACAATTGCGTCATAGCATTCCCAGTTGCGCGCGGCGCGGCCAATGCCGCCGTAGACCACCAGCTCGTGGGGGTTTTCCGCCACCTCAGGGTCGAGGTTGTTCATCAACATGCGCAGCGGGGCTTCGGTGAGCCAGCTTTTGGCGGTAAGCGTGGTGCCGCGCGCGGCGCGGACGTCCTGCTGGCGGTATTTACCTGACGACATTGTGTGCTCCTCATAGGGGACAGATGATGCATTTAGATATACTTGTATAGACAAGCACACACAAGTCCGGATTTAACAAAAAAGATACAATTTTGTTATATTGCGTTAGCGATCACGCTTATAAAACTTATGACATGAAGTGGCCCTGCAGCCGGTAGCGATTCCCCGGGAAAAGCAGCCGGGCATGCGACACAATGTGCGACGAGGACCAGGTTCGACGGCGGATCAGCAGGCACGGATCGTGCTCCTTAATGCGTAGCCGCTCGCACTCCTGCGGCGTGGCGCGTACGGCCTCTACAATGTGCTCCCCTTCCGTCAGCGGTGCGACGAGCGAGAGATAGGCATGCGGCGTGGTCTGGGTGTAATCCTGGCTCAGATAGTCCGGTATCCGTTCTGCGTTAACGCAGCGATCTTCAATCTGCACCGGAATGTCGTTTTCGAAATGCACCATCACGGAGTGGAAGATTCGGCTTCCCTCCTTGACGTTAAGCTCCGTGGCCTGCTCGGCGCTGGCCAGGGTCTCTTCGAGCACCAGCACCTCACAGCGGTGCTGGTGATTACGCGCGGCAATCTCGTCCGCAATGCTGCGGATTTCAAACAGCGCCGACTGTCCTTTAGGTTCCGCCACAAACGTCCCCACGCCCTGCAGGCGCACCAGAAGCCCTTCGTCGGTCAGCTCGCGCAGCGCCCGGTTGACGGTCATCCGGCTAAAACCAAACTGCGCCACCAGCTCGGCCTCCGAAGGTATGCGATCGTGCGGGCGCCAGACGCCGGCGGCAATTTTTTCGCTAATTGCCTGCTTCACCTTTTCGTAGAAAGGCGCAGGAGGGCTCGACTGCGGCAGAGGTGAGCGTGAAAACATCGTGACTCCTTGAATAGTGTTATGCCCACCAGTGAGCAATTTGCCAGGCCAGGCGGGCGGCAAGCTTTGCGCCCTGCCCGTCCCGATCGTACTGCGGGTTAAACTCTACCAGATCGGCGGCCAGTAGCTTACCGCTACGGCAGATTTGTTCGATAACCGGGAGAAGATCCAGCGCCGGTATGCCTAACGCAGCCGGTGCGGACACGGCAGGCATTTCGCTGGCGGGCAGGACGTCCAGGTCGATTGTCAGATAGATACGATCGGCCTGCGCCAGCACCCTTTCCAGGGCGGATAGCGCATCGCGCCTGAAATGGAGGTCTTCCACCAGCGTGACGTTCAGGCGTTCGGCCTCATCCCACAAAGCCTGCGTGTTCGCCGCCCGGCTCACGCCAAGGCAGGCGTAGTGAAATTCCCGCCCGCGCTCATCGCATAAGCGCGCCAGCTGGCGAAACGGGGTGCCGGACGTCGCATGGTCGGCCTTGCGCAGATCGAGATGGGCATCAAGGTTGATTATGACAACCCGCTCGTTCGGGAAGGCGTCCAGCACGCCGCGACCGTGCGCCCAGGCGGTTTCGTGCCCGCCGCCAAAGACCAGCGTGCGCATCCCGGACTGCTGACAGGCCGTGACGACATCGCTCAACGCCTGCTGTGCCGCTTCCAGCTCGTGGCCTTCAACGTACACCGAGCCCATATCCGCCAGCCGGTCATGCCCCTGATGGCTTGCCATATTTGCCAGCGCTTTTCGCAGCATATCCGGTGCCTGCACGGCGCCTGGCCTGCCCTGATTGCGTTTTACCCCTTCATCACATTCAAAACCTATCAGCGCAATGCCGGATGAAAGCGGCGTGAACTGCCCCTGCTGCTTTATCGTCTGAAAAATGCGCTTTGCGCTGCTGGCCTCGGCGCTGTCATCGCGCCCCTGCCAGACGGTTTCGGCTATGGGCCGCCATAACCTCATACTGCCTCCCCACGGAAAATACGTTGATACAGCGGATTGCGTCCCGGCTCGTAGACCATCTCAACCGGATGATGTGCATCCCAGACGATAAAATCGGCGACAAACCCGGCCCGCAGCTGTCCGTGGGTTTCACCGCGGCCCAGCGCCTGCGCGGCATGGCGCGTGACGCCTGCCCAGGCTTCTTCCGGGGTCAGGCCAAACTGGACGCAGGCCATATTCATCGCCAGGTGCAGGCTCGCAAACGGGCTAGTGCCGGGGTTATAGTCGGTGGCGACGGCCATCGGAACACCGCGTTTTCTGAGCTGTTCAACCGGCGGACGCTGGCGCTCCTGCAGAAAATAGAACGCCCCCGGCAACAGGACGGCAACCGTGCCGCTTTCCGCCATCGCCTGAACGCCTGCGTCGTCGAGATACTCAATATGATCGGCGGAAAGGCCCTTATACTGGCTGACCAGCGCCGCGCCGCCCTGATTCGACAGCTGCTCGACATGCCCTTTCACCGGGATACCCAGCGCGGCGGCGGCCTTGAAGAGGCGTTCGGTTTGCGACGGGGTAAAGCCGACGTTTTCACAAAACACGTCTACTGCTTCATATAACTCTTTTTGCCACAGCGTGGGCAGTATCTGCTCACAGACCAGCGTGAGGTAGGCATCCGGATCCTGCCGGTATTCCGGCGGAACCGCATGCGCCGCCAGCAGCGTTGGGCTGATATCAATCGGATTATTGAGGCTCAGCTGGCGCGCGACCTGCAGCATCTTCTCTTCGGCCTCGGCGTTGAGCCCGTATCCGGATTTGATTTCAACCGTGGTGACACCTTCATTCATCAGACGCTGGAGCCGCTGCTGCGCCAGCTTAAGCAGGGTTTCGGCTGAGCTGCTGCGCGTCGCCGTCACGGTAGCGTTAATCCCGCCCCCCTGGGCGCTGATGGTTTGATAAGAGACGCCGTTCAGACGCTGCTCCCACTCCGCCGCGCGGTCGCCGCCAAATACCAGGTGGGTGTGGCAGTCAATCAGGCCAGGCGTGACAAGACGTCCCTGAAGATCGACACTGTGACGGTGTCCGGAAGGAATGTCAGATTCAGGGATCACGGCCAGAATAGTGTGGCCGCGCACGACCAGGGCGTGTTGCTCTTTCAGTCCATAAGGCGCAGGTACGTCCGGCGCCATCGTAGCCAGTCGCGCATTTCGCCATATAACATCGTCGGGATGAATCTGCTGCATGGGGCATTCCACTTGTCTTAGGTTGTATAGACATTTATTTGCATCTACCGTCTACTGTCAACCGCCTTAACGGAAAATGTTATTTATTTGTGATCACCTACCTGCCGCCCCAGTGCTAAAAATGCAACTTTTACCCTTTTTATCTTCCCGTTTCGCTCAACTTAGTATAAAAAAGCAGGCTATTTCGTCTATCCCGTAAAGACTTGCATACCCAGGAGCTTCACCTTGAACATTTCCAGGATTTCCCGTCTGGCGTTAGCACTCGCCTTTGGCGTGACCTTATCCGCATGCAGTTCAACACCACCGGATCAGCGCCCTTCTGAGCAGGTTGCGCCCGGTACCGCCTCCCGCCCGATTTTGTCCGCTGATGAAGCGAAGAACTTCGATCGTGCGCACTACTTCTCGGCGATGGATCCTAACGCTGCGCCGTGGACACCTTCTTCTATTAACCTGCCTAAACAGCCTGACTTCGTGGTTGGCCCGGCCGGTGCGCAGGGCGTAACGCATACTTCTATTCAGGCTGCGGTTGATGCTGCCATCACTAAACACAGCGCGTCTCGCCAGTACATCGCGATCCTGCCGGGTGAATATGAAGGCACCGTGTATGTTCCGGCGGCACCAGGCAGCATTACGCTTTACGGTCTGGGCGAAAAAGCGATCGACGTAAAAATTGGCCTGGCGATTGATTCCGAAATCGACAGCAACACCTGGCGTCACCTGGTGAACCCGGCCGGTAAATATATGCCGGGTAAACCGGCGTGGTACATGTTTGATAACTGTCAGAGCAAGCGTTCCGCCACCATTGGCGTGATGTGCTCGGCGGTATTCTGGTCTCAGAATAACGGTCTGCAGCTGCAGAACCTGACCATTCAGAATACCCTGGGCGACAGCGTTGATGCAGGCAGCCACCAGGCCGTTGCTCTGCGTAGCGATGGCGATAAGGTGCAGATTAACAACGTCAACATTCTGGGCCGTCAGAACACCTTCTTCGTGACCAACAGCGGCGTGCAGAACACCCTGCAGAATAACCGCCTGACCCGTACCCTGGTGACCAACAGCTACGTTGAAGGTGACGTGGATCTGGTGTCCGGTCGCGGCGCGGTGGTGTTTGATAATACCGATTTCCGCGTGGTGAACTCACGCACTCAGCAGGAAGGTTACGTGTTTGCTCCGGCAACCCAGTCTAACCTCTTCTACGGCTTCCTGGCCGTGAACAGCCGCTTTAACGCTGCCGGTGACGGCGTGGCGCAGCTGGGACGCTCCCTGGACGTGGACTCTGCGACCAACGGTCAGGTCGTGATCCGCGACAGCGTGATTAACGAAGGCTTCAACATGGCGAAGCCGTGGGCTGATGCCGCGATCTCCAAACGTCCATTCTCCGGCAATACCGGCGCGGTGGATGATAAAGGCAACGTGCAGCGCAACCTGAACGACGCTAACTTCAACCGCATGTGGGAATACAACAACCGCGGTCTGGGTAGCAAAGTGGTGGCTGAGCCGAAGCAGTAAGCTGTATTGCCCGGTGGCGCTGCGTTTACCGGGCATAAAAAAACCTCGCATTCGCGAGGTTTTTTGTTTTTAGCCGCTTAGTGAGCGTTTACCACGACCCACATTGGCCCCTGGCCGACGGCATAACGCCCTTTCTCTTCCAGCAGCCCCTGCTCGCCTTTAATTTCATACAGCGCGATGTGGTGGGATTTCTGCCCCGCCGCAATCAGGTATTTACCGCTGTGATCGATATTAAAGCCGCGCGGCTGGGTTTCCGTTGGCTGGAACCCTTCAATCGCCAGCACGCTGCCGTCTTCAGAGACGCTAAACACGGTAATCAGGCTGGAGGTACGGTCGCAGGCGTACAGATGGCGGCCATTTGGCGTAATGTGGATATCCGCCGCCCAGCGGGTGTCGGAGAAGTCGGACGGCATCATGTCCAGCGTCTGCACGCGCTCAATCTGGCCGTTAGGATCTTTCAGCTCCCATACGTCCACCGAGCTGTTCAGCTCATTGACCACGTAAGCGTACTGCTGGTTCGGATGGAAGACCATATGGCGCGGACCAGCGCCTTCAACGGTAGTCACTTCGGCAGGATTCTGCGCCACCAGGTGACCATCATCGCTCAGGGTGAACAGGCAGATACGATCCTGCTTCAGTGCAGGCACCCACAGCGTGCGGTTATCCGGAGAGATATTCGCCGAGTGGCAGCCTTCAAGCCCTTCCACCACATCCATGGTTTCGACCGGAATGCCCTTTTCCAGACGCGTTACGCTGACGCAGCCCGCGTTATAAGAGCCGCTGAATACAAAGTTGCCTTTACGATCGGTCGAGATATGGGTTGGACTGCCCGGCAACGGGGCTTCGGCAGTGTACGTCAGCGCGCCATCGTCCGGAGAAATGCGATAGGCCAGCACGCGGAACTCCGGGCGCACACCCACGTACAAGAAACGTTTATCCGGGCTGATGACCATCGGCTGCACCTGGCCTGGCACGTCAACAACCTGAACCAGCGTGAGTGTCCCTTCGGTATTTAAACGCCAGACGTGGATCTGCTGGCTTTCAGGACTGGCGGTATAAACGGTTTGTTTCATGAATATTCACTCCTCACTGCGCATGAAAGTAGTTAACTTTTGACGGTAAATGCTGAATTGTCGACAGGGATTTTGAAGCGTTCGCCTCTCGGTGTACCATCCCATCAAAACGTAAATTCAATATTAACCCGGGAAAACAGATGACCTCGCGTGTGATTGCTCTGGATTTAGACGGTACCTTACTGACGCCGCAAAAAACCCTTCTCCCCTCCTCCCTTGAGGCGCTTAAACGCGCGCAGGAAGTGGGATATCAACTCCTTATCGTAACGGGTCGACATCACGTTGCCATTCACCCTTTTTATCAGGCACTGGCGTTAGATACACCTGCAATTTGTTGTAATGGCACTTATTTGAATAACGGCTAATGTAAACAAACAAATTCATCACACACAAAAGCGGCTCCCTATCGCTGTTCCAGTGCTCAAAAACTCACTTCACCTTGTTTCGTCGTAGCCGCAAAGCGGTGTACTATCGGAAAAACTACATACCAAAACCAGGTGAATCAAGACATGAACTATCAGGTAATCGCCCTTGATCTGGACGGCACTTTATTGACGCCAGAAAAAACTATTTTACTAGCCTCACTATCTGCCCTACAGAATGCCCGTAAATCAGGGGCGAAGGTTATCATAGTTACCGGACGGCACTTTGTAGCCATCCATCCTTTTTATCAGGCATTAGCTTTGAATACACCAGCAATATGTTGCAATGGTGCTTTATTGTACGATTACACCGCAAAAAGAGTGATTGCTTCAGATCCATTACGACCTGAACAAGCTACACAATTAGTAAACTTACTTGATAGTTACAATGTACATAGCCTGATGTATGCCGATAATGCCATGTTCTACCAAGAACCAACGGGGCATATTATCCGTACAGAAAATTGGGCTAAATCACTTCCAGAGTCACAACGTCCAATTTTCAAACAAGTACCCTCTCTTAGTGAAGCATCGCAAAATGTTGATGCTATCTGGAAATTCGCCCTTACTGATTCTGATACTGAAAAACTACATAGTTTTGGTCAAATAGTAGAGCGTGAGCTTGGCCTTGCTTGTGAATGGTCTTGGCACGACCAAGTAGACATAGCACAAGCCGGAAACAGTAAGGGTAAACGCTTGGCACAGTGGGTAGAATCACAAGGTTTATCTATGAGCCAGGTAATAGCCTTTGGTGATAATTTCAACGATCTAAGTATGTTGAAGAATGCTGGCTTAGGTGTTGCTATGGGTAACGCTGTTGATGAAGTAAAAGCCTGTGCTGATTTAGTAATAGGTAACAATACTGAAAATGGTATAGCTGATGTAGTAAACCAGTACTTTGAGCAAGTGCCTGCTCATGAAACTGCGTGATTAAATATATTTTTTAATTTTCGCGGATTGGATATATGTTCATACTTTCAATAATAAAAAGCCCATTAACGGGCTTTTTTAACTTTGAATATTTCTGTGATTGAATAGTCCTCTGAGAAGAATAATTCATAATTTTCCAATAGTACCTCCCACTTACTCTTTATAACTTCAATCGGATTTGGAATGAAAGACTCGAATCTTTTCAACTCGAATACAGTTCCAGATTGAACACGATCATAATCATAATCGCGAGATTTATTCTCTTTATAATTTTCATCAATTAAATCGGAAATCCTTTGAGCTTTTTTTAAAAGATCATTAGCTTCTGATAAAATCCCTTCACATGAAAGAAGTATGCTTGTGAAAAATAAAGTTTTATTTTTTGTAAGTTCTAAGCCATAGGTATGTAACTTCTTTATTTTTAATTTTAGCTCGTTAACATAACCGTCAAGAGCAATCACTTCACTCTGTAATGTTATAATATTTGGTTTTAAAAAACCCACATGTTTCTGCATTGGTAAGATTTTTTTATGTTTATCAATTTTGTCGTATAAAGATTTATGAGCAACTAACACAGAGTCAAATACTTTTATATTAAGCAGATCGTCATTAATTAGCGATATGGCGATTTTATAGCCCTCTTGAGCTGTAAATTGAGCCAAGTAATTACGAGCAGTGATAACAGCAGATACTGTAGCCCCAGCCATAACTAAATTGCAGAATGCCGAAATCCAATCAGTATAACTACTTTTATCTATCTGTTTGTTATAAATTACCGAAAAGAAGTAAATAAATAGAATAAATGCGAACAAAAAAAGCCTGCTTTTGAATTTCATGATTTTTCTCGTTAATTCACTTTAACTTCATTTTAAAGAGTTGTTCCTCGATAATCAAGAATCACCGATTCACAAATAACCGTTGTACCGTTCCATTCATTCTTGGACGTACTGGTATCAATCCCCCAACCCTTGGTTGAAATGTGTACTCCGTATCTTTAACAAACTTCTGGTACTTAGCTGTTTGTACTGAAGCGTCATAGTACCTATGTCCAGAGTACTTAAATCCTGCCGAACCCTGTAGTACTATCCATAACCTGAATATGTAATGCTGATTCCTTTTTAGTAATTCTTGCCATATGATACACTTGTACAGTAGTTGTACGGCTATTTAGGAATAAAAAATGTCTATATCTAAAAAACATCATTTTATACCTGCATGTTATTTGAAAGGTTTCACTAATGGCGGCAAACGCACGTCATTGTTTTGGGCGTTTCCGATTAATAAACCTGGTAAAAAACATGGAGCCAACCCTAATGACTCTTGCGTAAAAAATAATTACTACAAAGTTGAAAATACTGACGACTCTCTTTTAATAGAGAATTGGTACGGCAGCGTAGTCGAACCTAAAATTGGTGATTTTTTAAAACAAGTAGAAGAACTCAATGAAATCGATTCTCAGAATGAAGGGCTTGCATGGTTGTTATCATCACTATTATTAAGAAACCCGCAACATAGGGAAATGATAGAATCTCCGCTAATTCATGCAGAACGAGTAGCTAAATCAATGCAAGAAGATTATAAAGAACAAGGAATAGATTTAGATATTGAAGGGATAAGCTTTAGCAAAAATGATATTATCGGATATGAAATTCAACAAACAAAAGCACTATCCAAATATCTGCCTTTATACAATTACTGCATATTGAAAGCACCCACTGGAATTAATGTAATAACCAGTGACGCCCCTATGATTTTAGCCAATAGCCTTAATAAAAAAATATTTGGCCTTGCATCTAAGGGCACAATGATAATTGCACCTCTAAATAAATCAACTTATATTGTAGGTAGTAAAGAAATTAAATTCCCGGCTTTACGCATAGGAACCATTTGGGAAATTGCAAATTTGAACACAATGGTAATGGCTTCCGCTAATGAAAAGATATATTCGAATGACGATCATATCTATATTCTTGATGATAAAGATGAAGTTATAAAATACCCGAATTAGCTTCCGCCGACCATAATCAATAGTACTTGCAGTAGTTGTCCTAAAGGTACTTGGATAACTACAATTCCAAAAGCATCCAGTACTGGTACTATGATCCAATTATAAAGAATGATTAAGGTAATTACGAATCCAAGAGCATTATGAATCGCCACGGGTTTAACAGACACTTCGGAGTCATTTAAGATGGCTTAAAGAGAGGTGCCCATGAGCGGTAAGCGTTATCCCGAAGAGTTTAAAATTGAAGCAGTCAAACAGGTTGTTGATCGTGGTTATTCTGTTTCCAGCGTTGCAACACGTCTCGATATCACCACCCACAGCCTTTACGCCTGGATAAAGAAATACGGTCCGGATTCTTCCACTAATAAAGAACAGTCAGATGCTCAGGCCGAGATCCGCCGACTCCAGAAGGAGGTTGAAGCGGGTTACTGACGAACGGGATATATTAAAAAAAGCCGCGGCGTACTTCGCAAAGCTGTCCGACTGAGGTACGCCTTCATCCGTGACAACATCTGTTGCTGGCCTGTTCGCCTGCTCTGTCGGGTGCTGGATGTTCATCCCAGTGGTTTTTACGCCTGGCTTCAGCAGCCGCATTCACAACGTCATCAGACAGACCTGAGACTGACAGGACAGATTAAACAGTTCTGGCTGGAGTCGGGTTGCGTTTATGGTTATCGCAAGATACATCTGGACTTGCGGGATAGCGGGCAACAGTGCGGAGTGAACAGAGTCTGGCGACTGATGAATCGTTCCGGGATAAAGGCTCAGGTCGGGTACCGGAGCCCGCGGGCAAGCAAAGGCGAGGCCAGTATCGTATCGCCCAACAGGCTCCAGCGACAGTTCAATCCGGATGCTCCGGATAAGCGTTGGGTAACGGACATAACCTACATCAGGACCCACGAAGGCTGGCTATATCTTGCTGTGGTTGTTGATCTGTTCTCACGCAAAATTATCGGCTGGTCAATGCAATCCCGGATGACAAAGGACATTGTCCTGAATGCACTGCTGATGGCTGTATGGCGGCGTAATCCCCAAAAACAGGTGCTGGTTCACTCGGATCAGGGCAGTCAGTACACAAGCCATGAGTGGCAGTCTTTCCTGAAATCACACGGCCTGGAGGGCAGTATGAGCCGTCGCGGTAACTGCCATGATAATGCGGTTGCAGAAAGCTTTTTCCAGTTGCTGAAGCGTGAGCGGATAAAGAAAAAGATCTACGGAACGCGGGAAGAAGCCCGCAGCGATATTTTTGATTACATCGAAATGTTTTATAACAGTAAGCGTCGGCATGGTTCTAGCGATCAAATGTCACCGGCAGAATATGAAAACCAGTATTATCAACGGCTCGGAAGTGTCTAGATTATCCGTGGCGATTCAAACCTATCGATACTTTCCAGTACTAAATGTGAATCATCCCACATACCAGCACGTACTTGATCCATCCATCGGCCTAACTCCCCTTCAGACATGTTCAGTCCTTTGAAAGCTGATACACCTTGATCGCTAATAATGGTAGCTTCTGGATCATCCATTTCTGCCAGCAAGTTAATACGCTCTACATATGCGTTCAGATTTTGTTCTTGCCTCTCAATACCCGTTCCAGATAGTTGCAATTCTGAACTAACACGATGATATATAAAACATTTTTTCATTTCATTGTTATCCCACTCATGATAACTATTTGTTTGTAGAGATTATCATACATTTGTATGATTATCAGGCAAAAAAGGTTTTAGCCTCCGACCCGCTGCCGGTTCCCCAGGCGCTGCAGCTGATCGATCTGCTGGATGAGCATGCCGTTCACGGACTGATGTATGTGGATAACGCGATGCTGTACGAGCGCCCTACTGGCCACGTGGTGCGCACCAGCAACTGGGCGTTGTCCCTGCCTGAAGCGCAGCGTCCGGTCTTTACCCAGGTCTCCTCCCTGCGTCAGGCCGCCCAGGACGTTGAGGCTATCTGGAAATTTGCCCTGACGGATGAAGACACCACCAAACTGAATACCTTCGCAAAACACGTGGAGCAGACGCTGGGTCTGGAGTGCGAATGGTCCTGGCATGACCAGGTGGATATTGCCCGCAAAGGCAACAGCAAAGGCAAGAGTCTGACGCAGTATGTGGAATCAAAAGGCTGGTCGATGCAGGATGTGATCGCCTTCGGCGACAACTACAACGACATCAGCATGCTGGAAGCCGCCGGTACCGGCGTGGCGATGGGCAATGCCGACGACGCGGTAAAAGCGCGCGCCAACGTGGTGATCGGTGACAACACCACCGACAGCATCGCGCAGTACATTTATACCCACCTGCTGTAATCAGGCGGTAATCGAGACGCTCTTAATTTGCGCGTAAAGCCACAGGCCGGGTTTGATCCCTAACTCATCCCTCGCCCACGGGCTGATGCGCGCCCAGAGCGTCCTGCTGCCGACTTCAAGCTTCACTTCCACCTGCCCGTTATCATCAAAACACTCCGCGACTTTGGCACGCAGAATATTTCGAATACTGGTTTGCAGCGGCGGCTGCAGCACCAGCGAGACGTCCGACGCCTGGATGCGAATTCGCAGCGCGGACTGTAGCGGTTTGTCGATCTTATTGACCCACAGATGCTGGTCGCCCAGCGCCAGGGCGGTCATCGCGTAGTGCGGATGGTGTTCCAGAACGCTCACTTTAAGAATGCTGCTCTGCTGTTCCCTGGGTAACCAGGGGTGCATTACGCTGCTGCCCCACACCTCTTCCAGGTTGCCGAAGGCCTTCACGCTGCCCTCTTCCAGCACCAGCACCTTGTCGGCCAGATGGAGGATCTCATCCAGCGAATGGCTGACGTAGAGCATCGGAATATTAATTTCGCGCGCCAGGCGCTGTAGATAAGGCAGAAGTTCGCGTTTACGCGGAATATCGAGCGAGGCCAGCGGCTCGTCGAGCAGCAGCAGTTCGGGTGCGGTCAGCAACGCGCGGCCAATGGCCACCCGCTGTTTTTCTCCGCCGGAGAGCGAGGATGGCAGCCTGTCGAGCAGAGGCTCAATCCCTAAAAGCGTCACCAGCTTATCAAACTGCCCGGCCATGCTTTTCGCCATGCCGTAACGCAGGTTGCCGCGCACGTTGTAGTGCGGGAATAAGCGCGCGTCCTGGAAAACATAGCCGATGCGGCGTTTATCAGGTGAAAGATACACCTTATTTTCCACGTCATTTAAGACGCGGTTATTCAATACAATCCGTCCTGACTGCGGGCGGGTCAGACCGCTGATGGCATTAATCAGCGACGTTTTTCCCGCCCCCGACACGCCAAAGATGGCGGTGATTCCGCTTGCCGGCAGCGTCTCGTTAAGCGTCAGGGTATGGTTTCCCAGCGTCTGGGTGAAATGGAGTTCCAGCATGCTTATTTCCCCATCCGCTCGCGACTGAGCCGCGCCAGCCATTCAGACACCATTAGCGACACCAGCGCCAGCACAATTGAAATTATGCATAGACGCGCCGCCGCGCCTTCTCCGCCCGGCGTTTGAATCAAGGTATACATGGCCGACGGAATCGTTCGCGTCTCGCCGGGGATATTCGACACAAACGTGATCGTCGCGCCAAACTCGCCCAGCGAGCGGGCGAAGGCGAGCACCGTCCCGACAATAATGCCAGGCAGCGTTAGCGGAAGCGTGATGGTGAAAAAGACGCGCCAGCGCCCGGCGCCCAGCGTGCGCGCCGCCTGTTCGAGCTTCATGTCCACGCCTTCCAGCGCGAGGCGTATCGCCCTCACCATCAGCGGGAATGACATCACTGCGGCCGCCAGTACCGCACCTCGCCAGCTAAATGCAAACGTCAGCCCAAACCAGTCGTAGAGCTTCTCGCCGATAAAACCGCGTCGCCCCATCGAAATCAGCAGCAGGTAACCGACCACCACGGGTGGCAAAACGAGCGGAAGATGAAGCACGCTGTCGAGCAGCGTTTTGCCGGGAAACTGACAGCGAACCAGTAACCAGGCAAAGAAGATCCCAAAGGGCAAACTCAGCGCAACCGCCAGGGAAGAGACTTTAAGGCTCAGCACAACAGCCTGCCATTCAGGATCGGTCAATATCATCAGTGAGTCGTAAATCCGTAACGTTTAAAGATTGCGGACGCTTCCGGCCCCTTCAGATAATCGCGGAAGGCCGTCACGGCCGCATTTTTATGTCCATCAACAATCGCAACAGGATATTCCACTTTCTTGTGGGAGTCTTCCGGGAACGTTGCGACCACTTTTACCCCTTTACTGGCAACGGCATCAGAGCCATACACAATGCCCAGCGGGGCTTCGTTGCGCTCTACCAACGCCAGCGCGCCGCGCACGTCTTCCGCCGGGGCCAGCTTCGGTGACAATGTCTCCCATGCGCCCAGCTTTTGCAGCGCCTCTTTGGCATAAATCCCGGCCGGAACGTGCTCCGGGTCGCCCACCGCCAGACGGCCACCGTTCAGCAGGCTCGTCCAGTGGGTCTCTTTGTTGATGGTGATGTCCGCCTGCGCGCTGGCTTTTGGCGCCACGACAACCAGGCTATTCCCCAGCAGCGTTTCGCGGGTTGTCGCATCAATTGATTTCTTCTCCGCCGCGTAATCCATCCACTTCTGGTCAGCCGAGATGAACAGATCCGCTGGTGCGCCCGCTTCTATCTGGCGAGCCAGCGTAGAGGAAGAGGCAAATGAGGAGACCACCTCGACGTTTTTCTCTTTTTTATACGCCGCCGCGATGTCCTGCAGCGCGTTGGTCAGCGACGCCGCGGCAAAGACCGTGATTTTACCCTCGTCCGCCAGCGCGTGTCCGGTAAGAGAAAGCGTCAGCGTTGCCCCTGCGAAAAGGCGTACCCATGAACGTGCCATCTGTAACTCCTGTGAGTAGCGTTATATACATCTTAATATAACGGTAACGTCATGGAGATCCCAGCGTTTAATCGTACCGCTGAAGGGGTAAACTTAAATAATATCGGCGAAAACGGGGAAATCTTGAGAGCAAAACGCCCGGACTCGCCGGGCGTTTTGTGGGGAATCAATGCTGCTTTTTAGCCTGGTCTCTGTGACCAATGTTCGAAAAGACGTTGAACACTTCACCCAGGCCGTAGATGGCACCGAGGATGATGGCCATCACTACTGGTACCATGATCACGGCGAATACCAGACTTTTCAACAACTCTAACATGGTTTTCTCCAGATATTGTGAATGGCTCATTCTACCTTGAAAAGTGAGAAAAACATCCCCTTTTGTGCGGTACCCTTTGCGCCCCGCACCATTTGGGTCACAATGCTCTTTTTGCCAGGACACTGTTATGCAGGCCGAAATTCTCCTCACTTTACGACTTCAGCAAAAACTTTTCGCCAATCCGCGACGTATCGCCCTGCTTAAACAAATAGAACAAACGGGCTCAATTAGCCAGGGGGCGAAAAACGCGGGCATCAGCTACAAAAGCGCCTGGGACGCCATCAACGAAATGAACACCCTGAGCGAACAACCGCTGGTGGACAGAGCCACAGGCGGCAAAGGCGGCGGCGGTGCGATCGTGACGCGCTATGGCCAGCGCCTTATTCAGCTTTACGATCTGCTGGCCCAGATTCAGCAAAAGGCGTTTGATGCGTTGAGCGACGACGATAACGTTCCGCTGGACAGCTTGCTGGCCGCCATTTCCCGCTTCTCGTTACAAACCAGCGCCCGCAACCAGTGGTTTGGAACGGTGACGGCGCGCGACAATCTTCAGGTACAGCAGCATATTGAGATCCTGCTTGCCGATGGCACCACCCGTCTGAAAGCCGCCATAACGGCGCAGAGCGCAGAGCGCCTCGAGCTGTATGAAGGTAAAGAGGTGCTGGTGCTGCTGAAAGCGCCGTGGGTCAATATCACGCGCGATCCCGACGCCGCAAAGGCGGCCGATAACCAGCTCCAGGGCGCAATTAGCCATATCGAACGCGGCCAGGCGCAGTGCGAAGTGCTGATGACCCTGGCAGACGGGCAACCACTTTGCGCGACGATACCGCTTAGCGAAGCGGACAGTTTAGGAGAAGGTACTGTCGTCACCGCGTATTTCAACGCGGACCGGGTCATTATCGCCACATTGTGCTGAGCGCATTGACAATCGCGCCGACAGTGCGTATCCCTGATATCTGGTGCTGCAAAAACAGGGATAAATCATGTCATCATTGCATATTTCGCAAGGCACGTTTCGTCTTAGCGATACCCGAACGCTGACGATTGCTGATTTGACGATACGCGCGGGTGAAAGCTGGGCGTTTGTCGGCACTAACGGCAGCGGTAAATCCGCGCTGGCCCGCGCGCTGGCCGGCGAGCTCCCCCTCCTCAAGGGCGAATACCAGAGGGACTTTACTCGCCTGACGCGCCTGTCATTTGAACAACTGCAAAAGCTGGTAAGCGACGAGTGGCAGCGCAACAACACCGATTTACTCAGCCCTGGCGAAGAAGATACCGGCCGTACGACGGCGGAAATTATTCAGGATGAGGTGAAAGATCCCGCCCGCTGTCTGCGCCTGGCAGAACGGTTCGGTATCACCGCCCTGCTGAACCGACGCTTTAAATACCTTTCAACCGGCGAGACGCGAAAAACGCTGCTTTGCCAGGCGCTGATGAGCGAGCCCGAGCTGCTTATCCTCGACGAGCCGTTTGACGGCCTTGACGTGCAGTCCCGTGCGCAGCTGGCGGCCCTGCTGGAGTCGCTTAATCAGCAGGGATATACCCTGGTTTTGGTGCTTAACCGCTTCGATGAAATTCCGGACTTTATTCAGCACGCAGGCGTACTGGCTGACTGTAACCTGACCGAGACCGGTGAAAAAACAGCGCTGCTCAAGCAGGCGCTCATTGCCCAGCTCGCGCACAGTGAACAACTCGACGGTATAACCCTACCGGAACCTGACGCCCCTTCGGCCCGCCACGCGCTCGATCCCCACCAGCCGCGCATCGTGCTGCGGGATGGGATTGTCTCTTATGACGATCGCCCGATCCTCAACCGTCTTAGCTGGACGGTCAATCCCGGCGAACACTGGCAGATTGTCGGACCTAACGGCGCGGGAAAATCCACGCTGCTGAGCCTGATTACCGGCGATCATCCTCAGGGCTACAGCAACGATCTGACGCTGTTTGGTCGGCGTCGCGGCAGCGGCGAAACCATCTGGGATATTAAAAAACATATCGGCTATGTCAGCAGCAGCCTGCATCTGGACTATCGGGTCAGTACCACGGTACGCAACGTGATCCTTTCCGGGTATTTTGATTCCATCGGCATTTATCAGGCGGTGTCGGACAAACAGCACAAGCTCGCCCAGCAGTGGCTGGATATCCTGGGTATGGACAACCGGGTCGCTGACGCGCCGTTTCATAGTCTGTCGTGGGGGCAGCAGCGCCTGGCCCTGATCGTTCGCGCGCTGGTGAAACACCCTACGCTTCTGATCCTCGACGAACCGCTGCAGGGACTCGATCCGCTGAATCGACAGCTTATCCGCCGCTTTGTGGACGTGCTGATTAGCGAAGGTGAAACGCAGCTGCTGTTCGTTTCACACCATGCCGAAGATGCCCCTGCCTGCATCACGCATCGCCTGGAGTTTGTTCCCGACGGTGAGGGCTATCGCTACCTTCTCAGCAACGTCGATTAACCGTGGAGGGCTTTGCCCTCCTCTTTTCAGATAACTTGCATCAATACATCGCTATCTCTTTGATCTAGAATGCTCTCAGTCATTGAAAAAGTGAGTATAAAAACGAGTGTAAACGATTCCACTATTTTATCCCATGTCACACTTTTCGCGTCTCTGTTATGCTATGGTTATTACATACCATAAGCCCAATGGAGCGAAACATGCGAGTTCTGGTAACAGGTGGTAGCGGTTACATAGGTAGTCATACCTGCGTGCAACTGCTGCAAAACGGTCACGACGTCATCATCCTCGACAACCTGTGCAACAGTAAGCGCAGCGTGCTGCCGGTGATTGAACGTCTTGGCGGTAAACAACCGACTTTCGTGGAAGGCGACATCCGCAACGAAGCGCTGATGACCGAGATCCTTCACGACCACGCCATCGAAGCGGTGATCCACTTTGCGGGTCTGAAAGCGGTCGGTGAATCCGTTGCGAAGCCGCTCGAGTATTACGACAACAACGTCAACGGTACCCTGCGTCTCATCTCCGCCATGCGCGCGGCCAACGTCAAAAACTTCATCTTTAGCTCCTCCGCCACCGTCTACGGCGATCAGCCCAAAATTCCTTACGTTGAAAGCTTCCCGACCGGTACGCCGCAAAGCCCGTACGGCAAAAGCAAGCTGATGGTGGAGCAGATCCTGACCGACCTGCAAAAAGCGCAGCCGGAGTGGAGCATCGCCTTACTGCGCTACTTCAACCCGGTCGGCGCGCATCCGTCTGGCGACATGGGTGAAGATCCGCAGGGCATCCCGAACAACCTGATGCCGTATATCGCCCAGGTTGCCGTGGGTCGCCGCGACTCGCTGGCGATTTTTGGCAATGACTATCCGACCGAAGACGGCACCGGCGTGCGCGACTACATCCACGTGATGGATCTGGCCGACGGCCACGTTGCGGCCATGCAGCAGCTGGCCAACAAACCGGGCGTGCATATTTACAACCTCGGCGCCGGTGTCGGCAGCAGCGTGCTGGACGTGGTTAATGCCTTCAGCAAAGCCTGCGGCAAGCCGGTGAACTACCACTTCGCTCTGCGTCGTGATGGCGACCTGCCTGCTTACTGGGCTGATGCCACCAAAGCCGATAAAGAGCTCAACTGGCGTGTGACGCGCACGCTTGATGAAATGGCACAGGATACCTGGCACTGGCAGTCACGCCACCCGCAAGGCTATCCGGACTAAGGATCCGTCATGACGCAATTTAATCCCGTCGATCATCCGCATCGTCGTTTTAACCCGTTAAGCGGGCAATGGATTTTGGTCTCTCCGCATCGCGCCAAGCGCCCCTGGCAGGGGGCGCAGGAGACGCCTGCAAAACAGACGCTGCCACAGCACGACCCGGACTGCTTCCTCTGTCCGGGCAACACGCGCGTCACCGGGGACAAAAACCCGGACTACAAAGGCACCTTCGTGTTCACCAACGATTTTGCCGCCCTGATGACCGACACGCCGGACGCGCCGGAAAGCCACGATCCGCTGATGCGCTGCGAAAGCGCGCGCGGAACCAGCCGCGTGATCTGCTTCTCGCCCGATCACAGCAAAACGCTGCCGGAGCTGAGCGTGGACGCGCTGAAAGAGGTCGTCAGCACCTGGCAGGCGCAAACCGCCGAGCTGGGGCAGAGCTATCCGTGGGTGCAGGTATTCGAAAACAAAGGCGCGGCCATGGGCTGCTCAAACCCGCACCCGCACGGCCAGATCTGGGCGAACAGCTTCCTGCCTAACGAAGCCGAGCGTGAAGACCGTCTGCAGAAAGCGTATTACGCGGAAAACGGTTCGCCGATGCTGGTGGATTACACCCAGCGCGAGCTGGCCGACGGCAGCCGCACCGTGGTGGAAACCGAACACTGGCTGGCCGTTGTCCCTTACTGGGCCGCCTGGCCGTTTGAAACGCTGCTGCTGCCGAAAGCGCACGTGCAGCGCATCACCGATCTCAGCGACGCGCAGCGCGACGACCTTGCTCTGGCGCTGAAAAAGCTCACCAGCCGTTACGACAACCTGTTCCAGTGCTCCTTCCCGTACTCCATGGGCTGGCACGGCGCCCCGTTTAACGGCGAAGAGAATCAACACTGGCAGCTGCACGCCCATTTCTATCCGCCGCTGCTGCGCTCTGCGACGGTGCGTAAATTTATGGTGGGCTATGAAATGCTGGCGGAAACCCAGCGTGACCTGACGGCGGAACAGGCGGCAGAACGCCTGCGTGCCGTTAGCGACGTCCACTATCGCGAATCAGGAGTCTAAAAAATGAGTCTGAAAGATAAAACACAATCCCTGTTTGCTGAGAAATTTGGCTACCCTGCCACCCACGTTATCCAGGCGCCAGGCCGCGTCAACCTGATCGGTGAACACACCGACTATAACGACGGTTTCGTGCTGCCGTGCGCTATCGATTACCAGACCGTCATCAGCTGTGCGAAGCGCGACGACCGTAAAGTTCGCGTGATTGCGGCGGATTACGGTAATGAGACGGACGAGTTTTCCCTCGATGCTCCGATTGTGACGCACGACAGCCAGCAATGGTCTAACTACGTGCGCGGGGTGGTGAAACACCTTCAGAAGCGCAACAAGAACTTTGGCGGCGCCGATTTAGTTATCAGCGGCAACGTGCCGCAGGGTGCGGGCTTAAGCTCCTCTGCGTCGCTGGAAGTCGCCGTTGGCACCGTGTTCCAGCAGCTTTATCATCTGTCGCTGGACGGCGCGCAAATCGCTCTGAATGGTCAGGAAGCAGAAAACCAGTTCGTGGGCTGCAACTGCGGCATTATGGACCAGCTGATCTCCGCGCTCGGCAAAAAAGAGCATGCCCTGTTAATTGATTGCCGCTCGCTGGGTACCAAAGCCGTTCCCCTGCCAAAAGGCGCGGCTGTCATCATCATTAACAGCAACTTTAAGCGCACGCTGGTGGGCAGCGAATACAATACCCGCCGCGAGCAATGCGAAACCGGCGCCCGCTTCTTCCAGCAGCCTGCCCTGCGCGACGTGACGCTCAATGAATTTAACAAAGTGGCGCACGAGCTGGATCCGGTCGTCGCCAAACGCGTTCGTCACGTGCTGACGGAAAATGCCCGTACCGTTGAAGCCGCGTCCGCGCTGGCGAAAGGTGACCTGAAACGCATGGGTGAGCTGATGGCGGAATCTCACGCCTCCATGCGCGATGATTTTGAAATCACCGTTCCGCAGATCGACACCCTGGTGGACATCGTTAAAGCCACCATTGGCGACAAAGGCGGCGTGCGCATGACGGGCGGCGGTTTTGGCGGCTGCATCGTTGCGCTGGTGCCAGAAGAGCTGGTCCCTGCCGTACAGGATGCCGTGGCGAAGCAGTACGAAGCCAAAACAGGCATCAAAGAAACCTTCTATGTTTGCAAAGCATCACAAGGAGCCGGACAGTGCTAAACGAAACACCTACCCTTGCACCGGATGGTCTGCCGTATCGCCTGTTAACCCTGCGCAACAGCGCGGGGATGGTCGTTACGGTGATGGACTGGGGGGCAACCCTTCTTTCTGCCCGCGTACCGATGCCGGACGGCAGCGTGCGCGAGACTCTGCTCGGCTGCGCCTCGCCTGAGCAGTACGTCAATCAGTCCGCCTATCTGGGCGCGTCCGTTGGGCGTTATGCTAACCGCATCGCAAAGAGCCGCTTTGAGCTCGACGGCGTGCAGTACACCCTGCTTCCAAGCCAGGGTGAGAACCAGCTGCACGGCGGTCCGGACGGGTTCGATAAACGCCGCTGGAAGATTGTTCGTCAAAACGATGGCGAAGTGCTGTTCTCGCTGGATTCGCCTGATGGCGATCAGGGCTTCCCGGGGAACCTTGTCGCGTCCGCGCGCTTTACGCTGACCGACGACAACCGTATCGCCATCGAATACCGTGCGACGGTCGATAAGCCGTGTCCGGTCAACCTGACCAATCACGCGTATTTTAATCTGGACGGTAGCCAGTGCGACGTGCGTAACCACAAGCTGCAGATCCTGGCGGATGCGTATCTGCCGGTTGACGAGATGGGCATTCCGCATCAGGGCCTCAAAGACGTGAGCGGCACCAGCTTTGACTTCCGCAGCGCGAAGACCATCGCCCAGGATTTCATGAGCGATGACGATCAGCGTAAGGTAAAAGGCTACGACCACGCTTTCCTGCTGCAGGCCAAAGGCGATGTGAAACAACCTGCCGTACAGGTCTGGTCTGCGGATGAGAAACTGCAGATGACGGTTTATACCACCGCCCCTGCCCTGCAGTTTTACTCAGGCAACTACCTCGGCGGCACCACGGCGCGCGAACACGATGAGTACAGCGACTGGCAAGGCCTGGCGCTGGAGAGCGAGTTCCTGCCGGACAGCCCGAACCATCCTGAATGGCCACAGCCGGACTGCGTGCTGCGCCCGGGTGAAGAGTACGTGAGCGTGACGGAATATCATTTTATTCCACATTAATATCCAGCCCTCCCTCCGGAGGGCTTTTTTCTGCGCGCCTTGCTGAAAATAGCGCCGATCGCAGACAAAATCATAACCCTGGATTCACAAGCATCTTACACTCAGAGACTATTTTCGCTATGGTTAGGGTTAAGCGTTGCTGGTGGCACGGCCACGGCAATATAATGAGAATTGTTATCATTCTAAAAATGCTTGAGGAGTAAGAGATGGCTATAACTAAGCTGGTCCTGGTGCGTCACGGCGAAAGCCAGTGGAACAACGAAAACCGCTTTACCGGTTGGTACGACGTTGATCTGTCTGAGAAAGGCGTAAGCGAAGCAAAAGCAGCGGGTAAACTGCTGAAGGAAGAAGGCTTTAGCTTTGATTTTGCTTACACCTCTGTGCTGAAACGTGCCATCCACACCCTGTGGAACGTGCTGGACGAACTGGATCAGGCCTGGCTGCCGGTTGAGAAGTCCTGGAAACTGAACGAACGTCACTACGGTGCGCTGCAGGGCCTGAACAAAGCGGAAACCGCTGAGAAATATGGCGATGAGCAGGTTAAACAGTGGCGTCGCGGCTTCGCAATCACCCCACCAGAGCTGACCAAAGATGACGAGCGCTACCCGGGCCACGATCCGCGTTACGCGAAGCTGACCGACTCTGAGCTGCCAACCACCGAAAGCCTGGCGCTGACCATCGACCGCGTTGTGCCTTACTGGAACGAAACCATTCTGCCACGCCTGAAAAGCGGTGAGCGCGTGATCGTCGCCGCTCACGGTAACTCCCTGCGTGCGCTGGTGAAATACCTGGACAACATGGGTGAAGACGAAATCCTCGAACTGAACATCCCAACTGGCGTACCGCTGGTGTATGAGTTCGACGAAAACTTCAAGCCAATCAAACACTATTATCTGGGTAACGCAGAAGAGATCGCGGCGAAAGCAGCGGCTGTAGCGAACCAGGGTAAAGCGAAGTAATTTTCGCCAGATATAAAAAAAGCGCGGAGCCTTCCGCGCTTTTTTATTTGTGCCTGAGAATTCAGCCGCGGCGCGCTTTTACCGCATTCGCCAACTGACGCAGGATGGTATCGGTATCGTCCCAGCCAATGCAGGCATCGGTGACGCTTTTGCCATACACCAGCGGCTCGCTGCCTTCCAGGTTCTGGTTACCTTCAACCAGATGGCTTTCGATCATTACCCCAATCACCGCCTTCTCACCGCCGGCAATCTGCTGGCAGATGTCTACCCCCACTTCCATCTGCTTTTTAAACTGCTTGCTGGAGTTGGCATGGCTGAAATCGATCATCACCTGCGGTGGCAGCCCGGCTTTTTCCAGCCCGACCTTCACTTCTGCCACGTGTTTCGCGCTGTAGTTCGGCTCTTTGCCGCCGCGCAGAATGATATGGCAGTCACCGTTCCCGCTGGTGTTAACGATGGCGGAATGGCCCCATTTGGTTACGGACAGGAAGCAGTGCGGCGCACCCGCTGCGTTGATGGCGTCGATAGCCACCTTAATGGTGCCGTCAGTGCCGTTTTTGAAACCCACCGGGCAAGAAAGACCGGACGCCAGCTCGCGGTGCACCTGAGATTCGGTTGTGCGCGCACCAATTGCGCCCCAGCTCATCAGGTCTGCCAGGTATTGTGGCGTAATCATGTCCAGAAATTCACCGGCAGCAGGCAGGCCGCTGTCGTTGATCTCCAGCAGCAGCTTGCGCGCAATGCGCAGGCCGTCGTTGATCTGGAAGCTGTTATCCATATGCGGATCGTTAATCAGCCCTTTCCAGCCCACGGTGGTGCGCGGTTTTTCAAAATAAACGCGCATTACGATTTCCAGCTCATCCTTCAGCTCTTCACGGAGGGTGAGCAGACGGGCTGCGTACTCTTTCGCAGCTGCAGGATCGTGAATGGAGCACGGACCAATCACCACCAGAAGACGATCGTCATTACCTTTCAGGATCTTATGGATCGCTTTACGAGCATGAGAAACCGTGTTTGCGGCATTTTCAGTGGCGGGGAATTTCTCAAGGAGCGCTACAGGAGGTAATAACTCATTGATCTCTTTAATGCGTAAATCGTCGTTCTGATAATTCATCTTCGTTCCAGCTCTGCCATATCTTTAGTAATGAAAGCAATCCTTTCAATCTATCTTGTCGACCAGGAAGTGTAAACACGGTTTTACACTTCACGCAGATAATTCCTGGAATTCGCCTAAAAATCGCCACAAAATAGCGAAAAACGAGATCTAACCTAAGCTTTTTAACTGTAACAACCAATTTTACACGCTTAAACGCGATTCCCTACTGGCGTAAGTCCGTAAGGCGGAATCTTTCGCCTCTGAAAAAGATGCACTGTTGGAGAATGTTATCCAGCGTAACGACAAGAACAGGAGCACCATGATGAAAATGACAAAACTGGCAACCCTCTTCCTGACCGCCACACTCACTCTGGCCAGCGGCAGCGTCCTGGCCGCGGAAACGGGCACATCAGACAGCAACGGCGATGCGAATGCCGCTGCGGCAGCAGGCCAGCCCGCCCCTGATGCGAAACAGAATATCGCCCCGAATAATGTCGACAACAGCCAGATCAATACCGGTAATACCAACACCGGCGGCACCATGCTGCATCCCAACGGCAGCGGTTCCGACACCATGAATCATGACAATATGAGTTCGGATGAGGTTCATAAGAACTCAATGTGTAAGGACGGCAAATGCCCTGACCCTAATGACAAAGTAGGAAACGACGCGAATACCAAAACCGATGGCACCACCCAGTAATGGGGATGTTCGGTAAGAAAAAGGAGAGCTCTGGCTCTCCTTTCTTTTTGGAGTAACCTATTAAAAACGCTACACTAAAAACAATAACACATCAGGAAAGCAGACATGGCGCACTCCCATTCCCACTCACCCTCTCCCGGCAACGACAACGCTAAACGACTGATGCTGGCCTTTGGCGTTACCGCAACGTTTATGATTATCGAGGTCATTGGCGGCCTGATTTCCGGCTCTCTGGCGCTACTGGCTGACGCCGGACATATGCTGACCGATGCCGCAGCGCTGCTCTTCGCCCTGCTGGCGGTACAGTTTGCGCGTCGTCCTCCCAATGCGCGCCATACCTTCGGCTGGCTGAGGCTGACAACCCTCGCCGCGTTTGTTAACGCCATTGCGCTGGTGGTCATTACCGTTCTCATCGTCTGGGAGGCCGTACAGCGCTTCAGACACCCGCAGCCGATCGCCGGGGCAACCATGATGGTGATTGCCGTGGCGGGGCTGCTGGCGAATATACTGGCCTTCTGGATTTTGCACCGCGGCAGCGGGGAAAAGAACCTCAACGTACGCGCTGCGGCTCTGCATGTTCTGGGTGATTTACTCGGCTCAGTCGGGGCGATTGTCGCCGCGCTGGTGATCCTCTACACCGGCTGGACGCCTGTCGATCCTATTCTGTCCGTGCTGGTGTCGTGTCTGGTCTTGCGCAGCGCCTGGCGGCTGCTGAAGGAGAGCGTGAATGAACTGCTTGAAGGGGCACCGTCATCGATGGATATTGACGAGCTGAAGCGCAACCTGCGCCGTTCGGTCCCGGAAGTCCGTAATGTTCATCACGTGCACGTCTGGCTGGTGGGGGAAAAACCGGTCATGACGCTGCACGTCCAGGTGATCCCGCCTCACGACCACGATGCGCTGCTTGAGCGCATCCAGCATTTTCTTGAACATCACTACGAAATTGGCCACGCCACCATCCAGATGGAGTATCAGCCCTGTAACGGGCCGGACTGCCACCTTAACGAGGCGCAGTCCGGACATTCACATCAGCATCACCACTAGCTGGAAAGCGCGTGAGAACCTCGCTCACGCGCGCTCTTAATCCACATCCGGCTGCCGTTCAGCGCGATGAAGGTCAGCAGCAGATATTCCAGCGACATCGCATAGACGCCCTGCAGGGCGAAGATCGCCACGCTGATCACGTTGATGATCACCCACAGCAGCCAGTTCTCAACGTATTTACGGGTCATCAGGATCATCGCCGCAATCGACAGCACCATCATGCAGGAATCCCAGAACGGGAAGGCATCCGGCTGGAGCTCGGGCATCGTCACGTTCAGGCCGAAACCTGACATGACCGAAACGGCAACGCGGGTCAGGAACGCAAACACCGGGTTGATATAGACGG
Source organism: Enterobacter dykesii (assembly GCF_008364625.2). Lineage (NCBI taxonomy): Bacteria > Pseudomonadati > Pseudomonadota > Gammaproteobacteria > Enterobacterales > Enterobacteriaceae > Enterobacter > Enterobacter dykesii. Next base: position 1,273,973 of record NZ_CP126604.1, on the reverse strand, counting down.
TCATTAAGCCAATGGCGAGCAGACAGGCGACAAACCAGGCGATGGCTTTCGGCAAGGGCAGCCAGCGGATCTGCAGCTCTGCCTCCTGCTGGCTGTTCTGACGCGACCACGCGTACCAGCCGTAAATATTGGCGGCGAAGAAGAACAGCTGTAAAAGCAGGCTGGCGTACAGCTGGATCTGGAAGAAGATAATCGCAAACAGCGTAACGTTAATCAGCCCGAACGCGTAGTTGCTGATCTTCTCCAGGCTTGCCAGCCAGATACAGAGTAATCCCGCCAGCGTGCCAACGGCCTCAATCCATGACAGGTCATAGCCACCTGCACCAATCGGTATATGAACCAGAATGTTCTGCGTGCTAAAAAAATCCATCTTTTCCCCGGGGCGTTTTGAATTAAGTACGTAGTGTAGCCGCAAAATCCAGCATGCGGTTAAGCGGAATTAATGCACCTTCACGCAGAGCAGCATCCACATGGATTTCATGTGCTGCACCGCCCGTCTCGAGCCCGTCGGCAATGGCCTTCAGGCCGTTCATCGCCATCCATGGGCAATGCGCACAGCTGCGACACGTTGCGCCCTCACCCGCCGTTGGCGCTTCAAGGAGCTCTTTCTCCGGCACGGCCTGCTGCATCTTGTAGAAGATACCGCGATCGGTCGCCACGATGAGCTGCCTGTTAGGCAGCGTTCTGGCCGCGTTGATAAGCTGGCTGGTTGAGCCCACGGCGTCCGCCATGTCGACAATCGACTGCGGTGATTCAGGGTGAACAAGAATCGCGGCATCAGGATAAAGTGCCTTCATGCGCGCCAGCGCCTGGGTTTTGAATTCGTCGTGCACAATGCAGGCACCCTGCCAGCAGAGAACGTCAGCCCCCGTCTGCTTCTGGACATAATTTCCAAGATGGCGGTCAGGCGCCCAGATGATTTTCTCGCCCAGGCTGTCCAGGTGTTCAATGAGCTCAACGGCGATGCTGGAGGTGACAACCCAGTCTGCCCGCGCTTTTACCGCCGCAGAGGTGTTGGCGTAAACCACCACGGTCCGGTCAGGGTGGGCGTCGCAGAAGGCCGTGAACTCGTCAATCGGGCAGCCGAGATCCAGGGAACACTCTGCATTAAGCGTGGGCATCAGAATGGTTTTTTCAGGGCTCAGGATCTTTGCCGTTTCGCCCATAAAACGCACGCCAGCAACCAGCAGCGTGGAAGCAGGATGTTTTGCACCGAAGCGTGCCATCTCCAGTGAGTCAGAAATACAGCCCCCGGTCTCTTCCGCCAGCTGCTGAATTTCCGGGTCGGTGTAGTAATGGGCCACCATCACCGCATCTCGTTCTTTGAGAAGACGTTTGATCTTCTCACGGTAGAACTGCTTTTCGTCCTGGCTCAGCGGGACAGGCTTTGGCGGAAACGGATAGATTGCGGCTTCAGGATCAAACATCACGCTCATTATGGCTTCTCGTTTTACGGGCTTAACAATATTGCCTTTCTTTTGCCTGACATAGCAAAACGCGTGGCAATTGTGTTTTTTATACTAAACAAGATAGCGAATCTGGAGTGAAAAGTCACCGGGAATAGATGTGCGGAGCATTTGTTGTATCGCAGATAGCAAAAAAGCGCCTTTAGGGCGCTTTTTAACATTGGTGGGTCGTGCAGGATTCGAACCTGCGACCAATTGATTAAAAGTCAACTGCTCTACCAACTGAGCTAACGACCCTTTGCGGGATGTACTTCAAATTTATTCAGGCTGGTGGGTCGTGCAGGATTCGAACCTGCGACCAATTGATTAAAAGTCAACTGCTCTACCAACTGAGCTAACGACCCTTTTGGGTGTTGCCTGAATTATCACTCGGAACCAATAAAATTGGTGGGTCGTGCAGGATTCGAACCTGCGACCAATTGATTAAAAGTCAACTGCTCTACCAACTGAGCTAACGACCCGAGTGGTGGGTGATGACGGGCTCGAACCGCCGACCCCCTCCGTGTAAAGGAGATGCTCTACCAACTGAGCTAATCACCCACTCTGTACTGCCAATATGCGTTAAGTGGTGGGTCGTGCAGGATTCGAACCTGCGACCAATTGATTAAAAGTCAACTGCTCTACCAACTGAGCTAACGACCCACTTTTACGCTGTTTTCACGTTGTTTGATATCCCGTGGCAACGGCGGCATATATTACTGATTTAAGAATTCAGCGCAACAAAAATTTCGATGAAGATCACTTAACTGCTTACGAATCATGCTGCACGACCAGAAATAACGCGATTTCTGGTCATGCGATAATCATCCCATCGAATTCAGACGTTTTTGCGCCTGCTTGGCACCTTCGGTACCCGGGAATTTAGAGACCACCTGCTGATAAACCGCTTTGGCTTTCGCAGTGTCGCCTTTGTCCTGCATGATGACGCCCACTTTATACATCGCATCAGGCGCTTTTGGCGATTTCGGGTAATTTTTCACCACTGAGGCAAAATAAAACGCCGCATCGTCCTTTTTACCCTTGTTGTAATTCAGCTGACCGAGCCAGTAATTCGCATTTGGCTGATAAGTGGAATCAGGGTATTTCTTCACAAAGTTCTGAAACGCAGCAAGCGCGTCATCCTGACGAGATTGATCCTGCACCAGGGCAATGGCCGCGTTGTAGTCCGTATTCGCGTCACCGCTCTGTACAGGCGCACCTGTTGAAGCAGAAGCATCTGCAGCCGGTGCTGATGTCGCCGCACCGGTCTGATCGCCCGCGGCTGGCTGTGCTTGTGCTGCTGCACCACCACTGCTCAGGCTATCTATCTGCAGCAAAATCTGCTTCTGACGTTCCACAACCTGGTTCAACTGATACTGGCTTTCCTGAATCTGGCCGCGGAGAGAGTCAATATCGTTTTGATTATCGGAAAGTTGTTGCTGGAGTTGGGTTAAAAGCTGGCTGTGAGCGTTAGAAATACGCTCGAGTTGAGTGACCCGGTCTTCTACCGAGCCTGAGCCGACACTACTGATTGGTGCCTGAGCAAAAGCGGCCCAAGGGGCCGCTATTCCAACCAGTAACGACAGACTCAACAGATGATGTCTGAAGTTACTGCTCATGCAATTCTCTTAGTAAACCAGTACGGCACGACGGTTTTTGGAGTAAGCCGCTTCGTCGTGACCCAGTACTGCAGGTTTTTCTTTACCGTAAGAAACGATGGAGATCTGGTCAGCAGAAACGCCTTTACCCTGCAGGTACATTTTAACAGCGTTAGCACGACGTTCACCCAGGGAGATGTTGTACTCTGGAGTACCACGTTCGTCCGCGTGACCTTCTACGGTGACTTTGTAAGATGGGTTGCTACGCAGGAAGTTAGCGTGCGCATCCAGCATCGCAGCGAAGTCAGAACGGATGTCGTATTTATCCAGATCGAAGTAAACGATGTTGTTCTGCTGCAGCTGCTGCATCTGAAGACGCGCCTGCTCTTCAGAAGACATGTTGCCATTGCCGTTCGCGTCCATACCGGTGCCGGCACCCATCATGCCTTCGCCGCTCTGGTCATTGCTGGCGTTCTTGTTAGAAGAACACGCTGCGATTGCCATTACAGGCAGAGCGATCATCAGCCCCTTCAGCACTTTGTTCAGTTGCATTTCTATGATTCCTTTAGTAATCAATTAATTATTATTTACAGATACGGCGACCAGGCAGGTGATTTTACCTGTCCATCAGTTGCCGGAATACGCGCTTTGAAACGCCCATCTGTAGAAACCAGATTCAGCACAGATCCCATCCCCTGAGAAGAGCTGTAGATTACCATCGTGCCGTTAGGTGCCAGACTTGGCGTTTCATCCAGGAACGTTGACGACAGAACTTGAACGCCACCCGCTACCAGATCTTGTTTGGCAATGTGCTGCTGCCCACCGTTGGAGCTCACCATTACCATAAATTTACCGTCGCTGCTCACGTCTGCGTTCTGGTTCTGCGAACCTTCCCAGGTAATACGCTGCGGAGCACCGCCGTTGATGTTGACTTTGTAAATTTGTGGACGGCCAGCCTGGTCAGAGGTAAACGCCAGGTTTTGACTGTCCGGGAACCATGAAGGTTCGGTGTTGTTGCTGCGACCGTCGGTCACCTGACGAATCTGGCCAGAGCCAATGTCCATCACGTACAGGTTCAGGCTACCGGTTTTTGACAGCGCAAACGCCAGTTTAGACCCGTCCGGAGAGAAGGAAGGTGCACCGTTGTGACGTGGGAAAGAGGCCACCTGACGAACAGCACCGTTTGCCAGCGTCTGGATTACCAGCGCTGAACGGCCGCTTTCGAAGGTTACATAGGCCAGTTTAGAACCGTCCGGAGACCAGGCTGGAGACATCAGCGGCTGCGAAGAACGTTTCACCAGGAACTGGTTGTAGCCGTCGTAGTCAGATACGCGCAGCTCATACGGGAACTGACCACCGTTGGTCTGCACCACATAAGCAATACGGGTACGGAACGCCCCTTTAATGCCGGTCAGTTTTTCAAATACCGCATCGCTGGCAGCGTGTGCCGCGTAGCGCAGGTACTGCTTAGTGACCTTGTAAGAGTTCTGTGCCAGAACGGTACCCGGTGCACCGCCGGTATCGACCAGCTGCCAGGCCACGTTGTAAGAGCCGTCCGGGTTAGGCGTAACCTGACCCACAACCACGGCATCAATACCCAGTGCAGACCATGCTGCAGGCTGTACTTCCTGCGCGCTGCCCGGCTGCTGCGGCAGACGAGAACGATCTAACGGGTTGAATTTACCGCTGTTACGCAGGTCAGCCGCCACGATGCCACCGGCATCTTCAGGTGCAGCGCCAGGACCGGCCCACTGGAACGGAACAACACCGATTGGGCGTGCCGAGTCCACCCCCTGGGTGATCTCGATACGTACTTCTGCGTGCAGTACTGCTGCCCACAGCATTAAAAAACTAAATGCTACACGTAATGCCTGCTTCATCATATCTCCCTTATCCGGGTAACTTTACCCACGATAATTTAGCAGAATGTTAACAAACTCAAATAGACAAAACTACCAGAACCCTGTGACTAAACCTGGTCTATTTTTCCCCGTTTGCACGGGGAAAATGTAACTTAAGGTTTGAAGTCCAGCGGCGCATTTTTGAAGACTTCGTAAACTGCCTGAGACGGCGGTTTAGGCATCTTCGCCTGACGCGCTGCAGCCAGGGCCGCAGTACATAAAGCCGGGTCGCCACCTTCAGACTTAATATCCAGCAGCATGCCGTCCGGAGCCAGTTTTATACGCAACGTACACGTTTTACCGGTATAGGAAGACGCATCATAAAATCGGCTTTCAATAGCGGATTTAATCTGCGCGGCATAACCGTTGATTTCAGCCCCTGTCGCACCGTTACTCTTAGTGTTACCACTTCCCGTCGGCGCTGCGTTGTTTCCTTTCGCCCCACCGCCCGTTTTCGGTGCATTCTTACCGGAGCTCAAATCGCCCAGCAGATCGTCAACCCCTGCGGCAGCAGCAGCTTTTTCAGCAGCAGCGGCCTTTTTGGCAGCCGCTTTATCAGCAGCAGCTTTCTTATCGGCAGCGGCCTTCTCAGCTGCAGCTTTTTTATCGGCAGCGGCTTTTTCAGCGGCGGCAGCTTTTTCTGCAGCCGCTTTCTCAGCAGCAGCCGCTTTCTTCGCGGCCTCGGCAGCAGCTTTCTTCGCGGCCTCGGCAGCAGCTTTCTTCTCTGCTTCCTGAGCGGCTTTTTTCGCGGCTTCCGCTTCGGCTTTCTTCTGAGCATCAGCAGCGGCTTTCTTCGCGGCTTCCGCTTCAGCTTTCTTCTGAGCATCGGCAGCGGCTTTCTTCGCGGCTTCCGCTTCAGCTTTCTTCTGAGCATCAGCAGCGGCTTTCTTCGCCGCTTCTGCCGCTAGTTTCGCCTGGGCATCAGCCTGCGCTTTCGCGTCCGCTGCGGCTTTTGCTGCCGCCTCTTCCGCCTGCTTTTGCTGTTCCTGTGCTTTCTTCGCGGCCTCTTCGGCTTGCTTCTGCTGTTCCGCCTGCTCTTTCGCAGCTTCCTGCGCCTGCAAACGCTCTTTCTCAAGCTGCTTCAGACGCTCCTGCTCTGCGGCCTGCTTTTCACGCAGTTCTTCCGCCTGCTGTTGCGACTGTTTTTCACGCTGCTCTTCAGCCCGTTTAGCACTCGCCTTCTGCTGCTGTTCGCGATTATAGTTCTGTACTACCGCACCGGGATCCACCATCACGGCGTCAATGGAAGACCCTCCACCGCCGCCGGCTGATGCATCAATATGCTCGTCGAACGAACTCCAGATCAGCGCTGCAAAGAGAATCACGTGCAGCACTGCGGAGACGATTATCGCTCGCTTAAGCTTGTCGTTCTGTTCGGTTGCCTTTGACACTATCGGTTCCCAAAAACTACGCGGATGATCAAATAGGTTGGGTCATTAAGCCAACTGACTTAACACCCGCACTATGTAGCAAGTTCAGCGCTTTAATAATTTCATCGTAGGGTACGTCTTTCGCGCCACCGATTAAGAAGACCGTTTTCGGATTTGACTCCAGACGACGCTGCGCCTCTGCAATCACCTGCTCAGGCGGCAGCTGATCCATACGATCTTTCTCTACCACGACGCTGTATTGCCCTACGCCGGAAACCTCAATGATAACCGGAGGATCGTCATTGGTGCTCACCGCCTGTGATTCTGTCGCATCCGGCAGATCCACTTCCACGCTCTGGGTAATGATTGGCGCTGTCGCCATGAAGATCAGCAGCAGTACCAGCAGGACGTCCAGCAGTGGAACGATATTAATTTCGGACTTGAGCTCGCGACGACCTCGTCCACGCGATCTGGCCATGGTTTACCCCTTGTTGCTCTCGGTGCTGGTAAACGCCTGACGGTGCAGAATCGCAGTGAACTCTTCCATAAAGTTGTCGTAGTTCAGTTCCAGTTTGTTCACGCGCTGGTTCAGACGGTTGTAAGCCATAACCGCAGGAATTGCCGCAAACAGACCGATAGCGGTCGCAATCAGTGCTTCAGCGATACCCGGTGCAACCATCTGCAACGTCGCCTGCTTCACCGCGCCCAGCGCGATAAAGGCGTGCATAATCCCCCACACGGTACCAAACAGGCCGATATACGGGCTGATGGAACCGACAGTGCCGAGGAATGGAATATGGGTTTCGAGATTTTCCAGCTCACGGTTCATAGAGATACGCATCGCACGCGAGGCACCTTCTACAACCGCTTCCGGCGCATGATTGTTTGCACGATGCAGACGAGCAAACTCTTTGAAACCGCTATAAAAAATTTGCTCGGAGCCTGTAAGGTTTTCACGGCGCACCTGGCTTTCCTGATAAAGACGAGAAAGCTCAATACCCGACCAGAACTTATCTTCAAACGCTTCAGCTTCACGGCCAGCGGCATTGAGGATACGCGTTCTCTGGATGATGATGGCCCAGGATGCGATTGAAAAACCAATCAAAATCAACATGATAAGTTTAACCAGAAGGCTTGCCTTCAGGAACAAATCAAGGATATTCATGTCAGTCACTGCTTAAACTCCGCGACAATAGACTTAGGAAGCGCACGAGGCTTCATTATGGTTGGATCAACACAAACAATCAGCACTTCAGCTGAGTTCAGTACGGTATTCTCTGCGTTGACTATCCGCTGCGTGAAAACCAGTGAGGTCCCGCGCATTGATGTAATTTCAGTTTGGACTTCGAGCATATCGTCGAGTCTGGCAGGCGCAAAATACTCAAGCGTCATCTTGCGTACCACGAAGGCAACTCGCTCAGCCAACAGCACCTGTTGACTAAAGTGATGATGGCGCAGCATCTCTGTGCGTGCCCGTTCATAAAAAGCAACGTAGCTGGCGTGGTAAACCACACCACCGGCATCGGTATCTTCGTAATAGACACGAACCGGCCATCGAAACAGCGTTGTATTCACTTTACATCCCGGTAATGCAACAAAAGTTAGAGCTTTTAAACTTCGCTACTATACGCGCGGGAAAGAGGGTTGGGAATGGGGGAAAGTAAACGGAGAGTAAATTTTTATGGGCTCGGGTAAGCCCATAACGTTAACGGACATTTCTTATTCAGAAGAAGAAGAAAATCAAACCGGCGAGAAGCACCAGATCGGCAATCAGCGGGCAAAAAATTCCCTGCCAGTGAACGGCTTTCGGACGAAAGCCCACGCCGTGGATCACACCTGCGCACACCGCCCACATAATGAGGAAGCCGTGCCAGATTTCAAGCTCGCTGGTTTTCGCTGCAAAGCGCGAAGGGTCCCAGAAGATACAACCTGCCAGCAGTAATGCCATCACTAAAGAAAGCGCCCGTAACGGGCGCTTATCCATTACCGCATATAACTTTGCGATAATATTCATCAGTGTTTTTCTTCACCCGCTTTGGTCGCTTCGACGTGCTCAAGCGCCAGGGCAGTGATGACACCAAATGCACAGGCAAGAAGCGTCCCTAAAATCCATGCGAAATACCACATATTCAGCTCCTTACTTAATACATAGAGTGGGTGTTGCTTTCGATATGTTCTTTAGTGATACGACCGAACATTTTCCAGTAACACCAGGTGGTGTAGAGCAGGATAATCGGTACGAACACGCAAGCAACATACGTCATCAGGTTCAGCGTCAGCTGGCTGGACGTTGCGTCCCACATGGTCAGGCTAGCATTCAGCATGGTGCTGGATGGCATGACGAATGGGAACATCGCAATACCCGCCGTCAGGATGATGCACGCCAGGGTCAGCGAAGAGAACACGAACGCCAGTGCGCCTTTCTCCAGACGAGACGTCAACACGGTCAGCAGCGGCAGCAATACGCCCAGAGCCGGGATCGCCCACAGCGCAGGGGTATTGTTGAAGTTCACCAGCCATGCGCCAGCCTGACGCGCCACTTCTTTGGTCAGCGGGTTAGACGGTGCCGAGTGGTTAATTGCAGAGGTCACCACATAACCATCAATCCCGTACACCACCCACACACCGGCCAGTGCGAAGCAGACCAGCGTCACCAGCGCAGCGACCTGAGCCGTCGCGCGAGAACGCAGGTGCAGTTCACCAACCGTACGCATCTGCAGATAGGTTGCGCCCTGAGTGATGATCATCGCCACGCTCACCACGCCGGCCAGCAGACCAAACGGATTCAGCAGCTGGAAGAAGTTACCGGTGTAGTAAAGACGCATATATTCGTCCAGGTGGAACGGTACGCCCTGAAGCAGGTTACCGAACGCCACGCCGATCACCAGCGGTGGAACGAAGCTACCGATAAAGATGCCCCAGTCCCACATGTTGCGCCAGCGGGTGTCTTCAATCTTGGAACGGTAGTCGAAACCGACCGGACGGAAGAATAAAGAGGCCAGCACCAGAATCATCGCCACGTAGAAGCCGGAGAACGCAGCCGCGTAGACCATCGGCCAGGCAGCGAACAGCGCGCCGCCAGCGGTGATCAGCCACACCTGGTTACCGTCCCAGTGAGGGGCGATGGAGTTGATCATGATTCGACGCTCGGTGTCATTACGACCGAGGAAACGGGTGAGCATCCCCACCCCCATGTCGAAACCATCCGTGACGGCGAAACCGATCAGCAGAACGCCAACCAGCAGCCACCAGATAAAACGCAATACTTCATAATCAATCATTTGATGACTCCTGTCTTAGCGTGCCGGCTGAGTAGTCGCGGTGGACTGCTCGTAGTGATAGCGACCGGTTTTCAGGCTGCTTGGGCCAAGGCGCGCGAACTTGAACATCAGGAACAGTTCAGCCACCAGGAACAGGGTGTACAGACCACAAATCAGCAGCATGGAGAAGATCAGGTCGCCCGCTGTCAGGGACGAGTTCGCTACCGCCGTTGGCAGTACCTCACCAATCGCCCATGGCTGACGGCCGTACTCCGCAACAAACCAGCCGGATTCGATAGCGATCCACGGCAGTGGAATACCGTACAGCGCGGTGCGCAGCAGCCATTTTTTCTCGCCGATGCGGTTGCGAATCACGGACCAGAAGGACGCCGCAATGATCAGCAGCATGATGATGCCGCAGCCCACCATGATACGGAATGCGAAGTACAGTGGCGCAACGCGTGGAATTGAGTCTTTGGTTGCCATCTGGATCTGCGCTTCTGTCGCATCAGAAACGTTCGGGGTATAACGCTTCAACAGCAGACCGTAACCCAGATCTTTCTTCACGTTATTGAACTGGTCGCGAACGGCCTGGTCGGTAGAACCGGCACGCAGCTGTTCGAGCAGCGAGTAGGCTTTCATACCGTTACGGATACGCTCTTCGTGCTGAACCATCAGCTCTTTCAGGCCCGTCACCTGCTTATCAACAGAACGGGTGGCGATAATACCCAGCGCGTAAGGGATTTGAATAGCGAAGCGGTTTTCCTGCGCGTCCTGATCGGGGATACCGAACAGCGTAAAGGCAGCTGGTGCCGGCTGGGTTTCCCATTCGGCTTCGATAGCGGCCAGTTTGGTTTTCTGCACGTCACCCATTTCGTAACCGGATTCATCACCCAGAACGATAACAGAGAGGATTGCAGCCATACCGAAACTTGCAGCGATAGCAAAGGAGCGCTTAGCAAACGCGAAGTCACGACCGCGCAGCATGTAGTAGGAGCTGATACCCAGTACGAACATTGCGCCGCACACATAGCCAGATGCTACGGTGTGAACGAATTTAACCTGTGCCACCGGGTTCAGGACCAGCTCGGCAAAGCTGACCATCTCCATACGCATGGTTTCGAAGTTGAAATCAGACGCGATTGGGTTCTGCATCCAGCCGTTCGCCACCAGGATCCACAGCGCGGAGAGGTTCGAACCTAATGCCACCAGCCAGGTCACCGCCATATGCTGGACTTTACCCAGACGGTCCCAACCGAAGAAGAACAGACCTACAAAGGTGGATTCGAGGAAGAATGCCATCAGACCTTCAATGGCCAGCGGCGCACCGAAGATATCCCCGACATAGTGGGAATAGTAAGACCAGTTAGTCCCGAACTGGAACTCCATGGTCAAACCGGTTGCCACGCCCAGCGCGAAGTTGATACCAAACAACTTGCCCCAGAACTTGGTCATATCTTTATAAATCTGTTTGCCGGAGAGAACGTATACCGTTTCCATAATGGCCAGCAGGAACGCCATACCGAGCGTCAGTGGCACAAACAGAAAGTGGTACATCGCGGTCAAGGCAAACTGTAAGCGCGACAGTTCGACTATATCTAACATCATGACTCCTTGCTCATCGCATGAAGACTCCGAGAGTGAACCCCATCAGAGAGAGATCCACACGCATGCCCCAATACAAATTATTCGCATCCTTGTCGTCGTTATTACCCTGAAGGAGGATAAAAACGATGACGTGAGGTTACAAATACGTTAATAAAAAACTCAAATTGATCCCGCAAATATAATACGCTGCAAAACCCTTACAATAAACAGGTTTTTATTGAATCACATTTACGTTTTTCGACGGCGATCAATTTATAGCAAAATTATCACTTTTCGGCCATTTTGATCGGGGACAATTTACCGCCTTTTGATGGGTTTTTCCAAGGATTAAACATTGATTTAAATCAAAAACAATCCGTTGTGTTAAATGTGTTTTGATGCGGTGAACATAGTAAAAACCATGTTAAAGATATGTATATAAAATACAATTAAGGTTATCAGGTCGATTGATGAATATAAACAGAAGTGATTTTTATTAACTCAGAAGCCCGAATACCTAATTTATTCAGGACATAAATTTTAGTGCGTGTTTCGTTTTTTTCCATCCGCTCTCTTTAAGGTAAATAAATAACAATTATTTTACTTTTATCCCCCTCTCTAATTAACACCATTTAGTGACTATTGCATGTCGCCCGGCAGACAATAAAAAAGGCCGCTTTACAGCGGCCAACCATGTCGAAACGGACATTTTTATACTTCAACGCCCCCCTTTCGGGGAGCAGAGAGGACTTACTTAATGATGGATTTCAGTGCTTCGCCGATATCCGCCAGGCTGCGAACGGTTTTCACGCCTGCGGCTTCCAGCGCTGCGAATTTCTCATCAGCCGTACCTTTACCGCCGGCGATGATCGCGCCTGCGTGACCCATACGCTTGCCTTTCGGCGCGGTCACACCCGCGATGTAGCCGACAACTGGCTTGGTCACGTGCTCTTTGATGTAAGCAGCGGCTTCTTCTTCCGCGCTACCACCGATCTCACCGATCATCACGATCGCTTCGGTCTGTGGATCTTCCTGGAACAGCTTCAGGATGTCGATGAAGTTAGAGCCTGGGATTGGGTCACCGCCGATGCCCACACAGGTGGACTGGCCGAAACCGTAGTCGGTGGTCTGCTTAACCGCTTCATAGGTCAGGGTACCGGAACGGGACACGATGCCCACTTTACCCGGCTTGTGAATGTGGCCCGGCATGATGCCGATTTTGCATTCGCCCGGAGTGATAACGCCTGGGCAGTTCGGGCCGATCATACGCACGCCAGCTTCATCCAGCTTCACCTTCACGGTCAGCATATCCAGCGTCGGGATGCCTTCGGTGATGGTGATGATCAGTTTGATGCCTGCGTCGATCGCTTCCAGAATGGAGTCTTTGCAGAACGGTGCCGGAACGTAGATCACGGTCGCGGTTGCGCCCGTCGCTTCGACGGCTTCACGCACGGTGTTGAACACCGGCAGACCCAGATGCGTGGTGCCGCCTTTACCTGGCGTTACGCCGCCAACCATCTGCGTGCCGTAGGCAATCGCCTGTTCGGAGTGGAAAGTCCCCTGGCTACCGGTGAAGCCCTGGCAGATAACCTTGGTATCTTTATTAATTAAAACTGACATTATTTCCCCTCCACTGCGGCAACAACCTGCTGAGCTGCATCCGTCAGACTTTTCGCTGCAATAATATTCAGGCCGCTGTCAGCCAGTTTTTTCGCGCCGAGTTCAGCGTTGTTACCTTCCAGACGCACAACCACCGGTACGTTAACACCCACTTCTTCTACCGCACCGATGATGCCGTCGGCAATCAGGTCGCAACGCACGATGCCGCCGAAGATGTTAACCAGAACCGCCTTCACGTTATCGTCAGAGAGGATGATTTTGAACGCTTCGGTTACGCGCTCTTTGGTTGCGCCACCGCCTACGTCGAGGAAGTTTGCTGGCTCACCGCCGTGCAGCTTAACGATGTCCATGGTGCCCATTGCCAGGCCCGCACCGTTAACCATGCAGCCGATGTTTCCGTCCAGCGCCACGTAGTTCAGTTCCCACTGTGCCGCCTGCGCTTCACGCGGGTCTTCCTGAGACTGGTCGCGCATTTCGCGCAGATCGGACTGGCGGAACAGCGCGTTGCCGTCAGCACCCAGCTTGCCGTCGAGGCAGATCAGATCGCCCTGGGTGGTGATCACCAGCGGGTTGATCTCGATCAGCGCCAGGTCGCGCTCCAGGAAAATGTTCGCCAGGCCCATGAAGATCTTGGTGAACTGCTGAACCAGCTTGCCTTCCAGGCCCAGCTTGAACGCCAGCTCGCGACCCTGGTAAGGCATTGGGCCTGCCAGCGGATCGATAGCCACTTTGTGGATCAGGTGAGGGGTTTCTTCCGCCACTTTTTCGATTTCCACGCCGCCTTCGGTAGACGCCATGAACACCACGCGACGGGAGCTACGGTCAACAACCGCGCCCAGGTACAGTTCTTTTGCGATGTCGGTCGCCGCTTCAACCAGGATCTGGTTAACCGGCTGGCCGTTCGCATCTGTCTGGTAGGTTACCAGACGCTTGCCGAGCCAATGTTCAGCAAACGCACGAATCTCTTCTTTGCTCTTAACAACCTTCACACCGCCCGCTTTACCACGGCCACCAGCGTGAACCTGACACTTAACTACCCAAGGGCCGGAACCGATTTTAGATGCGGCTTCTTCTGCTTCACGCGGGGTAGTACAGGCATAACCCACCGGAGCCGGTAAGCCATACCGGGCAAACAGCTGTTTGGCCTGATATTCATGTAAGTTCATGTGTTCTATCCATCCTTCAGGTAATCGTTAGGTCGTGCTTTTATTGGCCCGGCAGCCATACGCCGCCGGGCAAGACTGCAAAACTAGACGTCCAGCAGCAGACGGGTTGGATCTTCCAGCAGCTCTTTAATCGCGACCAGGAAGCCCACGGACTCGCGGCCGTCGATCAGGCGGTGATCGTAAGAGAGCGCCAGGTACATCATTGGCAGGATCTCAACTTTACCGTCTACCGCCATAGGGCGATCTTTAATGGCATGCATACCCAGGATCGCGCTCTGCGGCGGGTTAATGATCGGGGTAGACATCAGCGAGCCGAATACGCCGCCGTTGGTAATGGTGAAGTTACCGCCGGTCAGGTCGTCTACGGTCAGCTTGCCGTCGCGGCCTTTAACAGCCAGCTCTTTAATGTTTTTCTCGATGTCAGCCATACCCAGGGTATCCACATCACGCAGAACCGGGGTGACCAGGCCGCGTGGAGTAGAAACCGCCATGCTGACGTCGAAATAGTTGTGGTAAACCACGTCATCGCCATCGATAGACGCGTTCACTTCCGGGTAGCGTTTCAGCGCTTCAACTACCGCCTTCACGTAGAAGGACATAAAGCCCAGACGGATACCGTGACGTTTTTCAAACGCGTCACCGTACTGCTTACGCAGGTCCATGATTGGCTTCATGTTCACTTCGTTGAAGGTGGTCAGCATCGCTGTGGAGTTTTTCGCTTCCAGCAGACGCTCGGCCACACGCTTACGCAGGCGGGTCATCGGCACGCGTTTTTCGCTGCGGGCACCCAGAGCAGGCTGTGCTGCTGGTGCTGCCGCAGGAGCTTTCGCTTCCGCCTGAGCAGGCGCTTTCGCCAGGTGTTTGTCGATGTCTTCGCGGGTCAGACGACCGCCCACACCGGTGCCTTTGATGGCAGCCGGGTCGAGGCTGTGTTCAGCCAGCAGGCGACGGATCGCCGGGCTGAGAGCGTCGTTAGACTGTTCTTCCAGAGAAGCCTGCTGGCGCTGAGCCGGCGTAGAGGCTTTCTCTTCAGATTTCGCGCTGGACTCTTTGCCCGCGCTGTTGCCTTCACGCAGGCGACCCAGGATCTGACGAGAGGTGACGGTGGTACCTTCATCTTCCAGCACCGCGTCCAGAACGCCATCCGCCGAAGCCGGTACTTCCAGTACCACTTTGTCAGTTTCGATTTCTACCAGCACTTCATCGCGCTTAACGGCATCGCCTGGTTTTTTGTGCCAGGTAGCGACGGTCGCATCTGCTACGGATTCAGGCAGGTCGGGAACAAGAATATCTACGCTACTCATTTTGTATCCTTTAATTAATCGACGTTCAGCGCGTCATTGACCAGATCTTGTTGCTGCTTCTGGTGAACGGACATATACCCTACCGCCGGAGAGGCGGAGGCCGGGCGACCTGCATAACGCAGGGCTGACCCAAATGGAATCACTTCACGGAAATGATGCTGGCTGCAGTACCATGCGCCCTGGTTGAGCGGCTCTTCCTGGCACCAGACAAAATCATGTACGTGAGCATATTGTTTCAGCACTTCCTGCATCGCCTGATGCGGGAACGGATAAAGCTGTTCGATACGCACGATGGCGACATCTTTCTGATCGTTCTTGCGGCGCTGTTCCAGCAGGTCGTAATAAACCTTACCAGAACACATCACCACGCGCTTCACGCCCTGCGGATCCAGCTCGTCAATTTCACCGATGGCCGGCTGGAAAGTACCGTTCGCCAGTTCTTCCAGGCTGGACACCGCCAGCGGATGACGCAGCAGGGATTTCGGCGACATCACCACCAGCGGACGGCGCATACCGCGCAGCGCCTGACGACGCAGCATGTGGTAGACCTGAGCTGGGGTGGACGGCACGCAGACCTGCATGTTCTGCTCGGCGCAGAGCTGCAGATAACGTTCCAGACGCGCGGAGGAGTGCTCCGGACCCTGACCTTCATAACCGTGCGGCAGCAGCATTACCAGGCCACACATGCGGCCCCACTTCTGCTCGCCGGAGGAGATGAACTGGTCGATAACCACCTGCGCACCGTTGGCGAAGTCACCGAACTGCGCTTCCCAGATGGTCAGGGTACGTGGTTCAGCGGTGGCGTAACCGTATTCGAAGGCCAGAACCGCTTCTTCAGACAGCACGGAGTCCCAGACCTTGAACTGGCCCTGACCGTTGTGCACGTGCTGCAGCGGGGTGTAGGTTGAACCGTTGGACTGGTTGTGAACAACCGCGTGACGGTGGAAGAAGGTCCCACGGCCCGCATCTTCACCGGACAGACGAACAGGAATGCCTTCGTCAACCAGCGTTGCGTAAGCCAGCGTTTCCGCGCCGCCCCAGTCGAACAGCTTCTCGCCTGCCGCCATGGACTGACGGTCAGCGTAGATTTTCGCCACGCGAGACTGCATCTCGATAGCGTCCGGTACGGTGCTGATGCGTTTAGCCAGCTCCTGCAGGCGCTTCATCTCAACCTTGTTCGGGTAGCTCTCATCCCACTCGTGGTTGAGGTACGGCGACCAGGTAAAGGAGTGCATGTTCATCGGGCGCAGCTCTTTCACCACGCATTCACCCGCATCCAGCGCGTCGCGGTAGAGGTTGACCATTTCGGTCGCATCTTCCAGCGTCGTCACTTTGTCGCTCTCCAGCTTGTCAGCATAGATTTTGCGCGGGGTCGGGTGTTTTTTGATTTTCTGATACATCAACGGCTGGGTTGCACTTGGCTCGTCCGCTTCGTTGTGGCCGTGACGGCGGTAGCAGAAGAGGTCAATGAACACATCGCGTTTAAAGGTATTACGGAAGTCCAGCGCCAGACGGGTAACGAAAGCAACGGCTTCCGGGTCATCCGCGTTAACGTGGAAGATTGGCGCCTGCACCATCTTACCGATGTCGGTGCAGTATGGGGTAGAACGCGCGTCCAATGGGTTAGAGGTGGTGAAGCCCACCTGGTTGTTGATCACGATGCGAACGGTACCGCCCACTTCATAACCACGCGCTTTCGACATGTTCAGGGTTTCCTGAACCACGCCCTGCCCTGTTACCGCCGCATCGCCGTGGATGGTAATTGGCAGAACTTTGTTGCTGCTCGGCTCGTCCAGACGATCCAGACGCGCACGCACGGAACCGATAACCACCGGGCTAACGATTTCCAGGTGTGACGGGTTAAACGCCAGCGCCAGGTGAACCAGACCGCCTTCGGTTTCGATATCCGACGAGAAGCCCATGTGGTACTTCACGTCGCCAGTGCCGAGGTGTTCTTTATGTTTGCCCGCGAACTCGTCGAACAGGTCCTGCGGTTTTTTACCCAGCACGTTGACCAGCACGTTCAGACGACCACGGTGCGCCATGCCCAGTACCACTTCACGGGTGCCGCTCTTGCCTGCGTGACGAATCAGCTCTTTCAGCATCGGCACCAGCGCGTCACCGCCTTCCAGCGAGAAGCGTTTTGCGCCCGGGAATTTCGCGCCCAGATAGCGCTCAAGCCCTTCCGCTGCGGTCAGTTCGTTCAGGAAGCGTTTTTTCTCGTCAGCCGAGAAGGTCGCGTGGCCCGCTACGGATTCGATACGCTGCTGGATCCAGCGTTTCTCTTCGGTAGAGGTAATGTGCATGTATTCCGCGCCGATGGAGCCGCAGTAGGTTTGCTTGAGCGCGTCAATCAGATCGCCCAGCTTCATCGTGTCTTTGCCGATGGCAAAGGAACCTACGTTAAAGCTTTCCTGGAAATCGGCCTCGTTCAGATCGTGATACGCCGGATCGAGATCGGCCACACGGTCTTGCTGCCACAGTCCCAGCGGATCGAGATTCGCATGCTGGTGACCGCGGAAGCGATAAGCGTTGATAAGCTGCAGGACTTTAACCTGCTTCGCATTGGTGTCAGGGTCGGAAATCGCAGAAGAGTAACGTGAGGCATCCTTCGCCAGACGACGGAAATAATCACGTGTTTTGGAATGGAATTGATCCGGTTTGACCCCTGTGCCAGGCAACTGCTGGAACATGGAACGCCAGTTAGCGTCCACTGAGTCAGGATCGGTTAAGAAGTCTTCATAGAGCTGTTCAATCCAGCTCTGGTTCGCACCAGAAAGGAAAGAAGAGTCCAGCCAGGCTTTCATTGCGCCGTTCTGCATCGTGATCCCTTAAGCATTTTTATGCTTACTTTCGCCGTAGAAACTACCACGCACACCACGTGTACGTGCCGGGGTTCACCTGCGAGCTCTTTTCATTTGGCCCGCGAAGGAACCTTTAGAAACTGTCTAAACTTCAGGGCAGTTTTTAAAGGTTTCTGCAATCTGTTCCCTCTCCCTTTGGGAGAGGGTTAGGGTGAGGGGAACAGCGCTCCCCTCTTACTACTTACGCACTGCGCTGCAGCAGCATCGACTTAATATGACCGATGGCGCGCGTCGGGTTCAGCCCCTTCGGACACACACTGACGCAGTTCATGATGCTATGGCAGCGGAATACGCTGAAAGCGTCACTCAGTCCTTCCAGACGGCTGTCGGTTTCGGTGTCGCGGCTATCGATCAGGAAGCGATAGGCAGCCAGCAGACCGGCCGGGCCGATAAACTTGTCCGGGTTCCACCAGAACGACGGGCAGGACGTTGAACAGCATGCGCAGAGAATACACTCGTACAACCCATCGAGTTTTTCACGCTGCTCAGGAGACTGTAAGTGCTCGCGAGCGGGTGGATTTTGCCCATTATTCAATAAGTAAGGCTTAATCTTCTCATATTGTGCATAGAATTGCCCCATGTCTACCACCAAATCACGCACGACCGGCAGGCCTGGCAGAGGACGGATAACAATTTTCTGACCAGGACGCTGCAACGCTGAAATTGGCGTGATGCAGGCCAGGCCATTTTTGCCGTTCATGTTCACACCGTCAGAGCCACAAACCCCTTCACGGCAGGAGCGGCGGAACGACAGCGTAGGATCTTTTTCTTTCAGCTGGATTAACGCATCCAGCAGCATCATGTCGCGACCTTCTTCCGCTTCCAGGGTGTAGTCCTGCATACGCGGAGCGTCATCAACATCCGGGTTATAACGATAAACTGAGAATTCGAGTTTCATTATCCTTTCTCCGCATTAGTAAGTACGAATCTTCGGCGGGAACGCCGGACGCAGTTTCGGTTCCATGTTGACGCTACGACGCGTCATGGATTCCGACTCTGGCAGATACAGGGAATGGCACAGCCAGTTTTCGTCATCACGATCCGGGAAGTCGAAGCGGCTATGCGCGCCACGGCTTTCGGTACGGAAGTTTGCCGACATCGCCGTCGCGAACGCGGTTTCCATCAGGTTATCCAGCTCCAGGCACTCAACGCGCTGGGTGTTGAATTCGCTGGAGGTGTCGTCCAGACGGGCATTTTTCAGACGCTCGCGGATCGCTTTCAGCTGCTCAAGACCTTTGGCCATCGCGTCGCCTTCGCGGAATACCGAGAAGTTGTGCTGCATGCATTCCTGCAGCGCTTTGCGGATTTCCACCGGATCTTCGCCGTTACGGTTACCGTTCCAGCGGTTGAGGCGCTCAAGAGAGGCATCAATTTCGTCGTCGGTCGCGTCACGCAGTGCGCCCTGCTCGGCAATAGATTCCTGCAGATGCAGACCGACTGCACGACCAAACACCACCAGATCCAGCAGGGAGTTACCGCCCAGGCGGTTTGCACCGTGTACGGATACGCAGGCAATTTCGCCTACCGCGAACAGGCCAGGAATGACCACGTCTTCGCCCTGCTCGTTCACGGTCAGCGCCTGACCGGTCACTTTGGTCGGAATACCGCCCATCATGTAGTGGCAGGTTGGGATAACCGGAATCGGCTCTTTCACCGGGTCGACGTGTGCGAAGGTGCGGGACAGTTCCAGGATGCCCGGCAGACGAGATTCCAGAACCTCTTTACCCAGATGGTCGAGCTTCAGCTTCGCGTGTGGACCCCACGGGCCGTCACAGCCGCGGCCTTCACGAATCTCGATCATGATGGAACGCGCCACCACGTCACGACCCGCCAGGTCTTTCGCATTCGGGGCATAACGCTCCATGAAGCGTTCGCCGTGTTTGTTCAGCAGGTAGCCACCTTCACCGCGGCAGCCTTCCGTCACCAGAACGCCCGCACCGGCGATACCGGTTGGGTGGAACTGCCACATCTCCATATCCTGAACCGGCACGCCCGCGCGGATAGCCATACCGACGCCGTCACCGGTGTTGATGTGGGCGTTGGTGGTGGACTGATAGATACGGCCTGCGCCGCCGGTAGCCAGCACGGTAGCGCGGGCTTTGAAGTAAACCACTTCACCGGTTTCGATGCACAGCGCGGTACAGCCGACGATTGCGCCATCGGCGTTTTTCACCAGATCCAGCGCGTACCACTCGGAGAAGATGGTGGTATGGTTTTTCAGGTTCTGCTGATACAGGGTGTGCAGCAGTGCGTGACCGGTACGGTCAGCCGCCGCCGCGGTGCGTGCCGCCTGCTCGCCGCCGAAGTTTTTCGACTGGCCGCCAAACGGACGCTGATAGATGGTGCCATTTTCCAGACGGGAGAACGGCAGACCCATGTGGTCCAGCTCCAGAATCGCTTCCGGGCCGGTTTTACACATATATTCGATGGCATCCTGGTCGCCGATGTAGTCGGAACCTTTTACCGTGTCGTACATGTGCCATTCCCAGTTATCTTCATGGGAGTTACCCAGCGCAACGGTGATACCGCCCTGCGCAGACACAGTGTGGGAACGGGTCGGGAAAACTTTAGAGAGCAGCGCACAGGTCTGGCCGCTCTGGGAAATTTGCAGTGCGGCACGCATACCTGCGCCACCGGCACCAATTACAACAGCATCAAATTCTCTGACTGGCAGTTTCATTACACACCCCACACCACAACGAATCCATAAATAACGTAAACCACCAGTGCAACAACAATGGCCAGCTGCAGTGGGAGGCGAATCGCCAGCGGTTTAACGTAATCGGTCAACACCTGCCACATGCCAATCCAGGCATGAATAAGGATGGAGAACAGAGCCAGCAGGGTGAACACTTTGGTGAAGGCGGATCCGAAGAACCCACTCCAGATTTCCCACGTCAGCGTGCCGCTGGTCGCGAAGAACCCGATCATATAGATGATGTAAAGAGTGAGAACGATGGCGGTAGCACGGACCAGAATGAAGTCATGTACGCCGTTGCGTCCTAATGCGGAGGCGTTGCTTACCATACGAGAACTCCTGCGAGAAGTGAAAGCACGACAGTAATCACAAATGAAATGTTAGCGGAGCGTTTCCCGGCTTCGAAAGTCTCTTCCAGGTAGCCAAAGTCCATCAGCATATGGCGAACACCGACGACGACGTGGTACGCCAGCGCGGTCAGAATGCCCCACATGATGAATTTCACGAAGAAGCTGTTCATGATGGCAGAGGCCTGGAGGAATCCTTCAGGGGAAGAGAGGCTGGTGCCCAGTAACCACAGTAAAATACCGACCGCCACAAACGTAATCACACCTGAAACACGGTGCAGAATGGACGCTATTGCTGTTACAGGGAACCGGATCGTTTTGAGATCCAGATTGACAGGTCTTTGTTTTTTCACATTTCTTATCATGAATAACGCCCACATGCTGTTCTTATTGTTTCCTTCCTCCGGAATGCGATGCGGGTCAAGCAGCGTTCCTTTTCTATAACTGCGCGTCATGCAAAACATTGCTTCCAGATGCTTAAACGACACGTTACAACGCTGGGTGGCTCGGGATTGCAGGGTGTTCCGGAGACCTGGCGGCAGTATAGGCCGTTCACAAAATCATTACAATTAACCTACATACAGTTTGTCGGGTTTTCTCTGGAACAGTGATCAGGGTCACGATAACAACATCTTTTTAATTTTTAATCATCTGATTTGACAAATGTTAAACAATATTGTTACAAACGTCATCAGAAAAGGCATATAATGCGCAAAAGTTATGAGGTCTCTCTTTCACCTGACAAATAGTTATGTAACAGTGTGATGGTATTGACCGAAGTTATCAGGACAGTTATTAGTGATATACAGGTTTGAATAATTCGGACTGCAAAAACGCTGATTTGCTGTTGTTTCACTGATATTTCATTCGTTTACCTGCAAGGCGCCATAGCTCTGTACCCTGGTTTGTCCTCGTGAGCTGAGCGGAAAGCCAAATAACAATCTGGTAACGGTGATTAACAGCTGAAAGCAAATCCGGTAAAGCGCAGTCTTAAGCATAAGGCGCTAAGGAGACCGTAAATGGCTGATACAAAGGCAACGCTCACCCTAAATGGTGACACTGCTATTGAACTGGATGTGCTAAAAGGCACGCTCGGTCAGGATGTTATTGATATCCGTACGCTGGGCTCTAAAGGTGTATTCACCTTTGACCCTGGATTTACCTCTACCGCATCTTGCGAATCCAAAATCACCTACATTGACGGTGACGAAGGTATCCTGCTCCATCGCGGCTTCCCCATCGATCAGTTAGCCACCGAATCCAACTATCTGGAAGTGTGCTACATCCTGCTGAACGGCGAAAAACCGACGCAGGCACAGTACGATGAATTCAAAACCACCGTGACCCGTCACACCATGATCCATGAGCAGATTACCCGTCTGTTCCATGCGTTCCGCCGTGACTCTCACCCGATGGCGGTGATGTGCGGTATCACCGGTGCGCTGGCGGCGTTCTACCATGACTCCCTTGACGTGAATAACCCGCGTCACCGCGATATCGCGGCGTTCCGCCTGCTGTCCAAAATGCCTACCATGGCGGCGATGTGCTACAAATACTCCATCGGTCAGCCGTTTGTGTATCCGCGCAACGACCTCTCCTACGCGGGTAACTTCCTGCGCATGATGTTCTCCACGCCGTGCGAAGAGTACGAAGTGAACCCGGTGCTGGAACGCGCGATGGACCGTATTCTGATCCTGCACGCTGACCACGAACAGAACGCCTCTACCTCTACCGTCCGTACCGCGGGCTCTTCAGGCGCGAACCCGTTCGCCTGTATCGCTGCGGGCATCGCCTCCCTGTGGGGACCGGCGCACGGTGGCGCGAACGAAGCGGCACTGAAGATGCTGGAAGAGATCAGCACCGTTGAGCACATTCCTGAGTTCGTGCGTCGCGCGAAAGACAAGAATGACTCCTTCCGCCTGATGGGCTTCGGTCACCGTGTTTACAAAAACTACGACCCGCGCGCCACCGTCATGCGTGAGACCTGCCACGAAGTGCTAAAAGAACTGGGCACCAAAGATGACCTGCTGGAAGTGGCGATGGAGCTGGAACACATCGCGCTGAACGACCCGTACTTCATCGAGAAGAAACTCTACCCGAACGTCGATTTCTACTCTGGCATTATTCTGAAAGCGATGGGCATTCCGTCTTCCATGTTCACCGTGATCTTCGCCATGGCCCGTACCGTAGGCTGGATTGCGCACTGGAACGAAATGCACAGCGAAGGCATGAAAATCGCCCGTCCTCGTCAGCTGTATACCGGCTACGAGCAGCGTGATTTTAAGTCTGATATTAAGCGCTAACAGAAGTTGGGTGCGGCCTGATCCCCTCACCCCGACCCTCCCCCACAGGGAGAGGGTGAAAACCTTAAAAACGGCAACTTTCGTTGCCGTTTTACTTTTATTTCTGGCAGTGTGGGCACCAGTTAAAAGGTCTTGAAGAGAGCATAATCCTGTCAATAATCCCGCCGCACCGCTCGCACTTTTTCCCCGCCCGATGAAACACCTTAAAGCGGAACAGTGCCCCGTGATGGGTATTCTCATCCACCACGCCGCGCGTGTTGTAAGAGAGCCGCGGAATATCCAGCAGCGCGTGGGATAACGCCTCCAGCTGTTCATCGCTCAGCTGAGACGCTTTATGCTGCGGCGCCAGCCCGACTTCCCAGAGGATCTCTACCCGCAGGTAGTTGCCAAGCCCGGCCAGAAAGGCCTGGTCAAGGAACAGGCTGGAAAACTGCCGGTTGCGGAATTTGGGGGATAGCAGCCGGGCCTTCACGTCGCTTGCCGTCAGGCGCATGTCCAGCACGTCTGGCCCGACTCGCTGCAGGAACGGATGCATCAGCAGTTGCTCCGGCGTTAACATTTCGATATCCGACGCGCTATAGAGCAGGATCGCTTTATCCGCCGTTTGCAGCCTGACGCGGAGCACGCGGGTGGTTTGCGGCTGCTCACCCGCCTCCACCACGCGCCAGACGCCGTAAAGCTGATTATGGCTATATAACGTCAGGTTATGGGAAAAGTGCGTAAGCAGGGCCTTGCCGCGCGTTTCAATATGAGTCACAGTCTGGCCCACCAGCTGTGATTCAAACGGTTTTAGCTGAGGAAAAGCAAACCAGACATCCGTCAGAGGTTTGCCCTTTATCGCCGCCTCCAGGCTATCCGCCGCACGGCGGATCTCCGGACCTTCAGGCATTTTGTGTCCTTATCGTCATTATTCGGCGCTGACGAGGATGCCCTCTTCAGAGAACGCTGCCCGCAAGCGGCGCGCGAACTGGAGCGCATGCTCGCCATCGCCGTGTAAACATACCGTATCGGCCTGAACGTGTGCCGGTGTTCCATCCACGGCAATCACCCGCCCGGCGCGCACCATCTCGAGCGTCTGCGCCAGTGCTTTACCTTCGTCGGTAATCAGCGCGCCGGCCTGCGTCCGCGGCACCAGGCTGCCGTCCGGCTGATATCCCCGATCGGCAAACACTTCCTGACGCGTGGTCAGCCCCAGCCGTTGTCCGGCGCGAATCAGCTCGCTGCCCGCCAGACCCACAAGGATCAGCTGCGGGTTGCAGTCCCGCACCGCGCGGGCAATGGCGTCCGCCAGATCGGCATCTTTCGCTGCCTGGTTGTAGAGCATGCCGTGCGGCTTCACGTGGCGCATCACATCGTTCTGGGCGCGCACCATCGCATCCAGCGCGCCGATCTGGTAGAGCACCTGAGCGTAGACCGTCTCAGGGGGCAGATCCATCGCCGTACGGCCAAAGTTTTCCCGATCGGGAAAGCTGGGGTGAGCCCCAATCGCGACGCCGTTTTTAATGGCATTACGCACGCTCTCCAGCATGGTTTGGGCATCGCCCGCGTGAAAGCCGCAGGCGATATTGACCGAGGTGACCAGGGTCATCAGTTCCGCATCAGCGCGGCTTCCCTCCCCCAGATCGGCGTTCAAATCAATCTTTACCATCAAGCCTCCACGCCAGCTGTTCCAGATAACGCTGCTGATCCTGCCGGGCCTTCAGCGCCTCCTCCAGCGAACACTGCACGAAGTGAATCGGCTGACCGAGGGGAATTTGCGCCAGATGGTAGCGATCCGCTTCAATGATGCAGGCAATGCGCGGATAGCCGCCGGTCGTTTGCGCATCGTTCATTAACACGATGGGCTGACCGTTCCCCGGCACCTGAATAACCCCCGGCAATAAACCGTGGGAGAGCAGTTCCCGGTCCGTCGTGCGGGTCAACGGCTGACCCTGCAGGCGGTAGCCCATGCGGTTACTTTGCGGGCTGATCTTCCACGGCGCGCGCCAGAAGGACTCTTTAGACGCCTCGTCAAACTCATGATATTCCGGCCCCGGTAAGGCGCGGATCTGGTTTCCCCACAGCAGCTGTTTTACGCCCTGTGTGGTCGAGAAATGGCGCGCGGAGGGTTTGATTCCCAGCCGATCGCCGTCGCGCAACAAACGTCCTTCGTGACCGCCGATCCCGGCCTTCTGATCGGTACTGGACGAGCCCAGCACCTCCGGCACGTCGATGCCCCCCGCCACCGCGAGATAGCTACGCACGCCGTGCAGCGGACGTTTGAGCGTCAGGCGCTGCCCGGCTTTCGCTCGTAGCCGCCAGCCGGTCCACACCGCTTTGCCATCCAGCGTCGCATCACAGCCTGCGCCGGTTAAGGCAAACCAGGTTTCCTGACCAAACTCAATCACACACTGACCCAGCGTAATTTCTAGCGCCGCCGTGCTGCCTGGGTTGCCCACAAGCAGGTTGGCAATCTCCAGCGAAGGACGGTCAAGCGCACCGCAGTAGCTCACGCCCGACTGGCGCAGACCAAAGCGGCCGGCATCCTGTACGGAGGTGTAAAGCCCGGCGCGAATAAGCGTTAACATACCCCCTCCTTCTGCGGGATAAAGCGAAGGGTATCGCCGGGACGCAGGAGTATTGGCGTCTCCAGCCCGGGTTCAAATAACGGTGTCGCGGTATGCCCAATAAGCTGCCAGCCGCCAGGCGATGTCAGCGGATAAACGCCGGTCTGCTCGCCGCCGATAGCCACCGTCCCCGCCGGCACGCTCAGGCGCGGCTCGGCACGGCGTGGCGTATGCAGCCGGGGAGATAACCCGCCCAGATACGGGAATCCGGGCTGAAACCCCAGGAACCAGACCACGTAGTCAACCGAGCTGTGCAGCTCAACTACCTGCTTTTCGGTTAATCCGCAGTGGTCTGCCACCACGCCCAGATCCGGCCCACCCGTACCGCCATAAACGACCGGGATCTCAATGGCACGCGATTCCGGCTCCAGCGCCTCGCTCTCTTCCCACCAGCGCTGCAAACGCTCAATGGCATCCAGCGCCAGGGTATGCGGGCTACGCAGCACTACGGTGATGTTATTCATCCCCGGAATAGCTTCAACCACCTCCGGTAGTTCGGCCAGACGCTGGGTTAGCCGCCAGATACGCTTTTGCGTGGCAAGGGTCACCGGCGGCTCGAGCTCCAGAACCACTGCCGTTTCTCCCAGAAGATAACAACGCGCTCGCTGCACTCAGACACCTCTCATCAGGCCGGGTTAGGGATATCAATAAAGGTCACATCCAGATCGGTATTTTCCGTCAGCCACTCGCTGAGGGCGCGAATGCCGCCGCGCTCAGTGGCATGGTGGCCTGCCGCGTAAAAGTGCAGACCCTGCTCACGAGCAGAGTGAACCGTCTGCTCTGAGACTTCGCCGGTGATGAACGCATCGACGCCGAAGCGGGCAGCGCTGTCGATAAAGCCCTGTCCGCCACCGGTACACCAGGCAACACGTTTAACCAGATCCGGTCCGGTATCACCGCACCACAATGGGCGACGCCCCAGACGCGCTTCAATCCAGGAGGCCAGCTCCAGACCCGGAACCGGCATCGCCAGCTCGCCCCACGGCACCAGCGGTTCAATTTCACCCATCACGGTAATCCCCAGTAGCTGCGCCAGCTGGACGTTGTTGCCGAGCTCCGGGTGTGCATCCAGCGGCAGATGGTAGCCGTACAGGTTGATGTCATTAGCCAGCAGCGTTTTCAGACGATTGCGCTTCATCCCGCGAATAATCGGCGATTCGTTTTTCCAGAAGTAACCGTGATGAACAATCACCGCGTCGGCGTTCTGACGAACGGCCTCGTCCAGCAGCGCCTGGCTTGCCGTCACGCCGGTGATAATTTTTTGCACCGTCTCACGGCCTTCAACCTGGAGCCCGTTCGGGCCGTAATCGCTGAAGGAGGTACTGTTCAGTTTTTCGTTAATCAGGCTTTCCAGTTCGCTGTTTTTCATCATCACTCTCTTATGCTTTGCGGGCAGCTTCGTACGCCGCCAGCGTGGCGACACGCGCCTGTTTATGGTCGACAATCGGACGAGGGTAATCCAGCTTTACACGCTGTTTATCCGCCCATGCCCACGGTTCGTGGATCGCTTTAGCAGGTATACCGTTAAGTTCAGGAACCCAGCGGCGGATAAACTCGCCGTCCGCATCAAATTTTTGCCCCTGAGTGGTCGGATTGAAAATCCGGAAATAGGGTGCGGCATCGGTGCCGGTAGAGGCCGCCCACTGCCAGCCGCCGTTATTCGCCGCGAGATCGCCATCGATCAGCTGAGAGATAAAATAGCGCTCTCCGATACGCCAGTCGATAAGCAGATCCTTCACCAGAAAGCTGGCGGTAATCATCCGCAGGCGGTTGTGCATCCACCCCGTCTCATTAAGCTGACGCATGGCGGCATCGACTATCGGATAGCCTGTCTGCCCACTTTTCCAGGCTTTCAGCTGCTTATCATTCGATTGCCACTTTACGTTATCGGTCCAGCCAATAAAGGGCCGATGCTTACACAAACCAGGATGAAAGGTCATCAGATGGCGATAAAACTCGCGCCAGATAAGTTCATTCAGCCAGACGGACCCTGCGCCACCCTCCAGCGCCTGCGGTTGCTCCGCCAGCAGACGGTGCAAACACTGGCGCGGTGAGATCGCGCCCAGCGCCAGACAGGCCGACAGGCGGCTGGTGCCCTCGATGGCGGGAAAATCCCGACGCGCGTCGTAATAGCCCGCGTCCTGCTTGCAGAACTGGCGCAGTTGAGCGATGGCCGCTTTTTCATCGGCAGGGAACAGCGCTTCATCAAACGGCTGCTGAGGGTAATCAAACGTCAGCTCAGGCAGCTCTTTTATGGCTTCGCCTCGCACGGCAGGCGCGGCAACGCACTCCGGCAGCGCCTCTTTCAGACGTTTGATAAAGGCATTTTTGAACGGCGTAAAAACTTTATACATCTCGTGGTTGCCGGTCATAACGCTGCCCGGTGCCAGCATCACGCTGTCATCAAACCCTTCGCAGACCACCCCTTCCAGCATCTTCTCCAGCTGGCGGTCGCGCTGCTGCTCGTTGAATTCGTACTGGTAGTTGTAGAAAAGATGCGTAACCTCGTGCTGCTTACAGATCTCCTGCACCGTCTGAAGCTGTGCGGCAAAATCATTCACCTCTTTATAAATCAGCGGTATGCCTTTTCCGGCAAGCGAGTGCTGCAGATCGTTCAGATACGCCCGGAGCAAGGCCGCCTGCCGGGGGGCCATATCGTGCTGCCGCCACTGCTCGGGCGTGGCCATAAACAGTGCCAGTACGTTAGCGTCTTTGGCGCGGCATGCTGCCGCAAGGGCGATGTTGTCATGTACGCGCAGGTCCGCGCGAAACCAAACCAGATGGGTGGGCATAAAACTCCAGGCAATTATCCATTATGTCCGTAAGGGCATGCCGTAAAAGGAAAAAGCATGCATTGAACTACTTTGCCATGAAGTGTAGACGGGATGAAATAAAAAAGGCCGCCCGAGGCGGCCTTAGCGCTACTTGTCCTGCGCTATCGTGGTTAACGCGACAAACCCATTAGGTTCATCGCTCTTTACAACGAGTACGCTGGCGACAATGAACGCGATGCAAAAATAGCGTTTCATTATGCGGTCCCTGCAGCTAACCGCTCCACCGTTCACCACCGGTGATAAGTCGGTGGACACAAGCCCTGACGAGAGCCTGACTTACGGTTGTGGTGACGCCTTCCCCGGGACCGGTGCCCATGTGCGAGATGGCGGAAAGGGACGCTGCATAGTAGTTGGCCCTCGCGTAAAAGGTAATCCACTGAAATGATTTTTAAGAATATATTTAGGGAGTTGCAGTTTGATTACTTAAGAACCCGAGATATTCTTGTAACCCTCTGACGAGGGCTTGAAAACCACCCAACGGACCGCGAATCCCGAGGGACAAAAAAACCGCCAACAGTAATGTGGCGGTTTTTTTATTGCTATGTGTAGTCTTAGTATCAGTAGAAATCGCAGGTCGCTTTCTCGGCCTGATCCATCCACACCGGCTTCTCGCTGGTTTTCGCCCAGACGCGGTGCAGATAGCTATAAAAACGTGCACGATCTTTCCAGAACAGCATCACCGGCAGAGCCAGCACGCCAGCCACTACGGCGAAAGCGCGGCGCAAGAACACGATATGAGCCGGATACTCTTTATAAAGATCCATATTTTTCTCCCCTATAGTTGGCCGGAAACGTCATCCGGAAAATTCAAAATCTGTGACCTGGCTAAAATAATATCGCTTTGTTTGTAATTTTACTACTCATCCGACCACTTATTTTCGTCCGTTTAGCAAAAATTTACACTCACGCCGTAATTAAGTTACAAAAAAGTTAACAGTTTACTTATCAATAGTTAAATTGTGGGCTTTGCCATTTTTATACTTTTTTTACACCCGCCCTCCCCATTTTTGCGAAATCTTTGCGCCGGAAATCCTACCGTTAGCACAACAACAAAAGTCACCTGGAGGTGGATTGTGAGTGCAGGTCTTATTGCCGGCATCGTGCTGGTGTTCCTGTTATTGGGTTATCTGGTCTATGCCCTGATAAATGCGGAGGCCTTCTGATGGCTGCTCAGGCGTTTCTGCTTATTGCCAGCTTCTTATTGGTACTGTTCATTCTGGCAAGACCACTGGGATCGGGACTGGCACGATTGATCAATAACGTCCCTTTGCCCGGCACGGGAAGCGTTGAAAAAGGGATCTGGCGCGTACTGGGAATAGACGATCGGGAGATGAACTGGCGTCAGTATCTGATCGCCATTCTGCTGCTGAATATCGTTGGGCTCATTGCGCTTTTTGCCATGCTGATGTTGCAGGGCATCTTGCCGCTGAATCCGCAACAGTTACCGGGCCTGTCCTGGCATCTTGCGCTGAACACGGCGGTGAGCTTTGTCACCAACACTAACTGGCAGTCCTATTCCGGTGAAACCACGCTCAGCTACTTCAGCCAGATGGTCGGGTTAACCGTGCAAAACTTCCTCTCGGCCGCCAGCGGTATCGCGGTGATCTTCGCGCTGACCCGTGCGTTTGCGCGTCAGAAAATCAATACCCTGGGTAACGCGTGGGTGGATCTGACCCGCATCACGCTGTGGATCCTGCTGCCGATTGCGCTGCTGATCGCGCTGTTCTTTATCCAGCAGGGCACCCTGCAAAACCTGATGCCTTACGCGCCCTATACCTCACTGGAAGGCGCAAAACAGCTCCTGCCGATGGGGCCGGTAGCGTCACAGGAAGCCATCAAAATGCTCGGAACGAACGGGGGTGGCTTCTTCAACGCCAACTCGTCGCATCCGTTTGAAAACCCTACAGCCTTGACCAATTTTGTGCAGATGCTGGCGATTTTCCTGATCCCCGCCGCGCTCTGCTTTGCCTTTGGTGATGTGGTTAACGATCGTCGTCAGGGCCGCACCCTGCTCTGGACCATGTCGCTGATCTTTGTGGTCTGCGTGGCGCTGGTGATGTGGGCTGAATGGAGCGGCAACAGCCATTTCATGCAGCTTGGGGCTAACAGCAATATCAACATGGAAGGTAAAGAGAGCCGCTTTGGCATTCTCGCCAGCAGCCTGTATGCGGTGGTCACCACCGCGGCCTCGTGCGGGGCAGTCAACGCTATGCACGATTCCTTTACGGCGCTGGGTGGCATGATCCCGATGTGGCTGATGCAGATTGGCGAAGTGGTGTTTGGCGGCGTGGGTTCGGGTCTTTACGGCATGCTGCTGTTCGTGCTGCTGGCGGTGTTTATTGCCGGTCTGATGATTGGCCGCACCCCGGAATACCTCGGTAAAAAAATCGATGTTCGCGAGATGAAATTAACCGCGCTGGCGATTCTGGTCACCCCGGCTCTCGTGCTGCTCGGCACCGCGCTGGCGCTGATGACCGAAGCCGGACGCAGCGGCATCTTTAACCCTGGCATTCACGGTTTTAGTGAAGTGCTGTATGCCGTCTCCTCTGCCGCTAACAACAACGGCAGCGCCTTTGCGGGCTTAAGCGCCAACTCTCCGTTCTGGAACTGTCTGCTGGCGTTCTGCATGTTTGTGGGTCGCTTCGGGATCATTGTGCCGGTGTTGGCGATAGCCGGATCGCTGGTGAATAAAAAAATCCAACCGACCACTACCGGGACATTACCGACCCACGGCGCGCTGTTTATCGGCCTGCTGACGGGCACCGTGTTGCTGGTCGGCGCCCTGACCTTTATCCCCGCCCTCGCGTTAGGCCCGGTCGCGGAATACCTCTCTTTACGCTGATTTTGCGGAGAAATTGTCATGAGTCGTAAACAACTGGCCCTGTTCGAACCGTCATTAGTTCGCCAGGCGCTCATGGATGCGGTGAAAAAGCTGAGCCCGCGCGTGCAGTGGCACAACCCGGTGATGTTTATTGTCTGGGCGGGAAGCGTCCTGACCACCGCCCTGGCGATTGCCATGGGAACGGGCCATATGCCTGGAAATGCGATGTTTACCGGCGCCATCAGCCTGTGGCTGTGGTTTACCGTGCTGTTCGCCAACTTTGCGGAAGCGCTGGCGGAAGGCCGGAGTAAAGCCCAGGCCAACAGCCTGAAAGGGGTGAAAAAAACCGCCTTCGCGCGCAAGCTACGTGAACCGAAATACGGCGCGCAGATGGACCACGTTCCGGCTGATGAACTGCGCAAAGGCGATGTGGTGCTGGTGGAGGCCGGTGACATTATCCCTTGCGACGGTGAAGTCATCGAAGGGGGAGCCTCGGTGGATGAAAGCGCCATTACCGGGGAGTCCGCGCCGGTGATCCGTGAATCTGGCGGCGATTTCGCCTCCGTGACGGGTGGGACGCGCATTCTCTCCGACTGGCTGGTGATCCAGTGCAGCGTTAACCCGGGTGAAACCTTCCTCGACCGGATGATCGCCATGGTGGAAGGCGCGCAGCGTCGTAAAACGCCGAACGAGATTGCCCTGACCATCCTGCTGGTGGCCCTGACCATCGTCTTCCTGCTGGCAACCGCGACGCTGTGGCCGTTTTCCGCCTACGGCGGTACCGCGGTCACCATCACGGTGCTGGTGGCGCTGCTGGTCTGCCTGATCCCCACCACCATTGGTGGCCTGCTGTCAGCCATCGGCGTAGCCGGCATGAGCCGTATGCTCGGTGCCAACGTCATCGCCACCAGCGGGCGTGCGGTTGAAGCCGCCGGTGACGTGGACGTCTTACTGCTGGATAAAACCGGGACAATTACCCTCGGCAACCGCCAGGCGTCAGATTTCTTACCCGCCCCGGGCGTGGATGAAAAAACGCTGGCGGATGCCGCACAGCTCTCTTCGCTTGCCGATGAAACCCCGGAAGGCCGCAGTATCGTGATCCTCGCCAAGCAGCGCTTTAACCTGCGCCAGCGCGACGTTCAGAGCCTGCACGCCACTTTCGTGCCCTTCACGGCGCAAACACGCATGAGCGGAATTAACATTCAGGATCGCATGATCCGTAAAGGCTCCGTTGACGCTATCCGCCGCCACATTGAGGCCAACAACGGCCACTTTCCACCGGAAGTGGACAGCCTGGTAGAGAGCGTAGCCCGTCAGGGGGCAACGCCGCTGGTGGTGGCCGAGGGCGCACACGTGCTCGGGGTAATTGCCCTGAAGGACATCGTCAAAGGCGGCATCAAGGAGCGCTTCGCCCAGCTGCGTAAAATGGGGATCAAAACGGTGATGATCACCGGGGATAACCGTCTTACCGCCGCGGCGATTGCCGCCGAAGCGGGCGTGGATGATTTTCTTTCCGAAGCCACACCGGAAGCCAAGCTGGCGTTGATTCGTCAGTATCAGGCGGAAGGCCGTCTGGTGGCGATGACGGGCGACGGTACCAACGATGCCCCTGCCCTGGCGCAGGCCGACGTGGCGGTGGCGATGAACTCCGGTACCCAGGCGGCAAAAGAGGCGGGCAACATGGTCGACCTCGACTCTAACCCGACCAAGCTGATTGAAGTGGTGCACATTGGCAAGCAGATGCTGATGACGCGCGGGTCGCTGACCACGTTCAGTATCGCCAACGACGTGGCGAAATATTTCGCCATCATTCCGGCCGCGTTTGCTGCGACCTACCCGCAATTAAACGCGTTGAACGTGATGCACCTGCACTCTCCGGCCTCGGCCATTCTGAGCGCAGTGATCTTTAACGCCCTGATTATTGTCTTCCTGATCCCGCTGGCGCTGAAAGGCGTGAGCTATAAGCCGCTCACGGCCGCCGCCATGCTGCGCCGCAACCTGTGGATTTACGGCCTGGGCGGGCTGGTGGTGCCCTTCATCGGTATCAAGGTTATCGACCTGCTGTTGACGCTGTTCGGCCTGGTTTAAAAGGTGAATCAAATGACGATGTTACGCCCCGCTATACTTCTGTTTATTCTGCTGTCTCTCATTACCGGCGGGCTTTACCCGCTGGTGACCACCGCGCTGGGCCAGTGGTGGTTTAAGGATCAGGCTAACGGCTCGCTGATACTGCAAAACGGTGAAAACCGCGGTTCGCGCCTGATTGGTCAGAACTTTACGGATGCCCGTTACTTCCAGGGACGCCCTTCCGCCACTGCCGAAAGCCCGTATAATCCGATGGCCTCTGGCGGCAGTAACCTGGCGGGCAGCAACCCCGAGCTGGACAAAGCCGTTGCTGAGCGCGTGGCAGCCCTGCGCGCCGCGAATCCGCAGGCCAGCCGTGAGGTGCCCGTGGAGCTGGTGACCGCCTCGGCCAGCGGGCTGGACTACAGCCTGACGCCGGCAGCGGTGGCATGGCAGATCCCGCGCGTTGCCGCCGCCCGTCAGCTGACCGTCGAACAGGTGAGCCAGCTGGTTGCAGAGCACACGCAAAAGCCGCTGGTCAGCTTCATAGGCATGCCCGTGGTGAATATTGTTGAGCTGAATCTGGCGCTGGACGCGCTAAGGAAAAACTAAATGACCGACGAGCCCATGCGCCCGGATCCGGACAGGCTGCTTGAACAGACGGCTGAAGCCCATCGCGGCAAACTGAAAATTTTCTTTGGCGCCTGCGCAGGCGTCGGGAAAACCTTCGCCATGCTGACGGAAGCCCAGCGGCTACGGGCGCAGGGGCTCGATATTCTGATCGGCGTGGTCGAAACCCACGGACGCAAAGAGACCGCATCGCTGCTGAAGGGGCTGGCTACCCAGCCGCCCCGCCGCATCAGCCATCGCGGTCGGTTAGTTACCGAATTCGATCTTGATGCCGCCCTCGCCCGCCGTCCCGCCCTTATCCTGATGGACGAGCTGGCGCACAGCAATGCGCCAGGCTCACGCCATCCAAAACGCTGGCAAGACGTTGAAGAGCTGCTCGAAGCCGGCATCGATGTATTCACGACGGTAAACGTTCAGCATCTGGAGAGCCTGAACGACGTGGTGAGCGGCGTGACCGGCATTCAGGTGCGCGAGACGGTGCCCGACCCCTTCTTTGATTCTGCCGATGAAGTGGTGCTGGTCGACCTGCCCCCCGACGATTTGCGCCAGCGCCTGCATGAAGGCAAAGTCTATATCGCCGGACAGGCCGAGCGCGCCATCGAACACTTCTTCCGAAAAGGCAACCTGATTGCCCTGCGCGAGCTGGCCCTGCGTCGTACTGCCGATCGCGTCGACGATCAGATGCGCGCCTGGCGTGACCTGCAGGGCCAGGAACGCGTCTGGCATACGCGAGATGCCATCCTGCTGTGCGTAGGCCACGGCAGCGGCAATGAAAAGCTTGTTCGCACCGCCGCTCGCCTGGCGGCTAAATTTGGCAGCGTCTGGCATGCGGTGTATGTCGAAACGCCGCAGCTGCACGCGCTGCCCGAAAACCAGCGTCGCGCTATTCTGAGCTCGCTGCGCCTGGCGCAGGAGCTGGGTGCCGAAACCGCCACCCTTTCCGATCCTCAGGAAGATAAAGCCATCCTGCGCTATGCCCGTGAGCACAACCTGGGGAAAATCGTGATTGGCCGTCGCCAGCATCGCCGCTGGTTTAGCCGCGAATCGTTTGCCGACAAGCTGGCCCGCCGCGCGCCGGATCTGGATCTGGTGATCGTGGCGCTGGATGATAAGCCCACGCCGTTACCCAGCCGCGCGCCGGACAGCCGTGCCTTCAGCGATAAATGGCGCATTCAGCTGCGCGGCTGTCTTGTCGCCCTCGTGCTCTGCGCCCTGATTACGGTGATTGCCAGCCAGTGGCTGATCGCCTTCGACGCCGCCAACCTGGTAATGATTTATCTTCTTGGCGTAGTGGTGGTGGCGCTCTTTTACGGGCGCTGGCCGTCGGTCCTGGCGACGGTGATCAACGTCATCAGCTTCGATCTGTTCTTTATTGCCCCCCGCGGGACGCTCGCCGTCTCGGATGTACAGTACATCCTCACCTTTGCCGTGATGCTCACCGTCGGGCTGGTGATCGGGAATCTGACGGCGGGCGTGCGCTACCAGGCGCGTATTGCCCGCTATCGCGAGCAGCGCACGCGCCATCTCTATGAGATGTCGAAATCGCTGGCGGTGGGACGCACGCCGCTGGATATCGTGCAGACCAGCGAGCAGTTTATTCGCTCGACGTTTCATGCCAGCAACCTGATTTTGCTCCCGGACGAACACGGCAAGCTGCGCCCGCTGACGTCCGCCACAGGCATGACGCCCTGGGACGAAGCCATCGCGCGCTGGAGCTTT
Source organism: Enterobacter dykesii (assembly GCF_008364625.2). NCBI lineage: Bacteria > Pseudomonadati > Pseudomonadota > Gammaproteobacteria > Enterobacterales > Enterobacteriaceae > Enterobacter > Enterobacter dykesii. Next base: position 1,237,836 of record NZ_CP126604.1, on the reverse strand, counting down.
GATAAAGGGTTACCTGCAGGTGCAGGGACCGACACCCTGCCCGGCGTGCCCTATCAAATTCTGCCCCTGCGCAGCGCCGATAAAAATCAGGGGCTGGTGATTGTTGAGCCCTCAAACCTGCGCCAGCTGATGATCCCCGAACAGCAGCGGCTGCTGGAGACCTTTACGCTGCTGGTTGCCAGCGCGCTGGAGCGGCTGGCCCTCACCGCCAGCGAAGAACAGGCCCGGCTGGCGAGCGAGCGTGAAAGCATTCGTAACTCGCTGCTGGCGGCGCTGTCTCACGATCTGCGAACCCCGCTCACCGTCCTGTTTGGTCAGTCAGAAATCCTGACGCTGGACCTGGCGGCGGAAGGCTCTAAACACGCGCTTCAGGCCAGCGAGATCCGCCAGCACGTGCTGAATACCACGCGTCTGGTGAATAACCTGCTCGATATGGCGCGTATCCAGTCAGGCGGTTTTAACCTCAAAAAAGAGTGGCTCACGCTTGAAGAGGTGGTGGGCAGCGCCCTGAAGATGCTCGAACCCGGTCTGGGTGGGCGACATATCGCGCTGAACATGCCCGAGCCCCTGACCTTAATTCATGTCGATGGTCCGCTGTTTGAACGGGTGCTGATCAACCTGCTGGAGAATGCCGGCAAATATGCGGGCGCCAGCGCGCAAATTGGCGTGGATGCGACGGTGGACGACGGCACGCTTCGCCTTGACGTCTGGGATACCGGACCCGGCATTCCCGCCGGGCAGGAGCTGGCTATTTTCGAAAAATTCGCACGCGGCAATAAGGAGTCGGCCATTCCGGGCGTGGGGCTGGGGCTGGCGATTTGCCAGGCAATCATTGACGTCCACGGTGGGTCCATCTCCGCCGAGAATCGTCCCGAAGGCGGCACGCGGTTTTGTGTTACACTTCCTCTTGAAACCCCGCCAGAACTTAATGAATTACCAGAGGATTTGTGATCAACGTTCTGATTGTTGAAGATGAGATCGCCATTAGCCGTTTTCTGCGCGCTGCGCTGGAAGGGGACGGTCTGCGCGTTCATGATGCGGGTACGCTTCAACGGGGTTTAATTGAAGCCGCCACCCGCAAGCCGGACCTGGTGATCCTCGATCTTGGACTCCCGGACGGCGACGGCATCGATTTTATCCGGGAAGTCCGCCAGTGGAGCCAGATGCCGATCCTCGTGCTCTCCGCTCGTACGGAAGAGACGGATAAAATCGCGGCGCTGGATGCCGGGGCGGATGACTATCTGATTAAACCTTTTGGTATCGGCGAACTACAGGCTCGCCTTCGCGTGGCGCTGCGTCGCCACAGCGCCACCACGCCTGCCGATCCAACCTACGCGTTTGGTGATATCCGGGTTGACCTGGCCGCGCGGCGTATTGTGCGCGGTGAAGAAGAAATCCATCTGACGCCAATAGAATTTCGCCTGCTCGCCGTTCTGCTCAACAACCACGGCAAGGTTCTCACCCAACGCCAGCTGTTAAGCCAGGTGTGGGGGCCCAACGCGGTGGAACATAGTCATTATTTACGCATATATATGGGACATCTTCGTCAGAAACTCGAAGTTGACCCCGCTCGCCCTCGCCATTTATTAACTGAAACCGGTATCGGTTATCGGTTTATGCTTTGAATAACTATTCATTTTATTTTTAAATAAAATCGAAATACCTCAGGCAATATTTCGCAAATAATTCATACATTATTTTTACGGGTTATTTTTGCTCATTTAAAACATTGTTAACACATTCTATTAACGTAACACCAACAAACCAGAATTTTGATCTGCGATATTCATCTAAAACGAATATTTATTTCTGATTTGATCGGTTAACGGTGATCTACCTCACGGTTAATCGCCTTTTCCTGGATAAAATGACCATGCTTTCAATTACTGAAAGGAAAATGAAACATGGAAAACAACAATCGCTTAATGCCCCATATAAGGCGGACAACACATATCATGATGTTTGCCCACCGAAACTGCTTTGACTTTCATCTCTTTAATGCCCGGTAGTCCTTCGACTTCTGGCGCACTCGCTTACAGGTTATCCTGAAAAACCTTATTTTACAGGCTATTGCCTGTGAACTCGTGCGCTCATTCATTTTAATTCAGACTCACCCGCACCGGGCGGACTGAATTTCAATCATCAAAAAAGCAATTTACTGATTTTAATCAGCGGTCACCCTTTGCTTTTTTTCCGGAAAATTATCGATTTCTTTCTTGCAAGAAATCGAGGGACGCTTATTACCTAAAATAAAGAGAGAAAGATGAAAAGTTTAAAAATCGCAGCCAGCCGTGCATGTCCGGATTGCTTTACTACCCAGCGTGAACTGGTAGATGTCCGCGCCTCTGATTATATTGATGTTGCCGCCATTGTTCTGGCGGTCACGGATATTACCAGCGGTATCCTGGACGAAATAGAAGCCACTGGTTTTGGCATTCCTGTTTTTGTCGCGACGCACAAAGAGGAATTCATTCCGGCAGACTATTTATCGCGCATTCACGGCGTATTTGAGTATTCAGACACCAGCAACGAATTTTATGGACGCCAGCTGGAAGCGGCAGCCCAGAAGTATGAAACCCAGCTGCGCCCGCCGTTTTTCCGCGCCCTTGTCGACTATGTGAAGCAGGGCAACAGCGCGTTTGACTGCCCGGGGCATCAGGGTGGCCAGTTCTTCCGCCGTCATCCTGCCGGTAATCAGTTTGTCGATTTCTTTGGTGAGACGCTTTTTCGCTCCGACCTGTGTAACGCCGACGTGGCGATGGGCGATCTGCTGATCCACGAAGGCGCGCCGTGCATCGCCCAGCAGCATGCGGCAAAGGTCTTTAATGCCGATAAGACCTACTTCGTGCTGAATGGCACCTCGTCATCCAACAAAGTGGTGCTTAACGCCCTGCTCACCCCGGGTGACCTGGTGCTGTTTGACCGTAACAACCACAAATCTAACCATCACGGTGCCCTCCTCCAGGCTGGCGCAACGCCGGTCTATCTGGAAACTGCGCGCAACCCGTACGGCTTTATTGGCGGAATTGACGCCCACTGCTTTGAAGAAAGTTATCTGCGCGAGCTGGTGGCAGAGGTGGCGCCTGGCCGTGCACGCGATGCGCGTCCGTTCCGTCTGGCGGTGATCCAGCTGGGCACCTACGATGGCACCATCTATAACGCCCGTCAGGTGGTGGATAAGATTGGGCACCTCTGTGATTACATCCTGTTTGACTCCGCCTGGGTGGGTTACGAGCAGTTTATTCCGATGATGGCCGACTGCTCTCCGCTGCTGCTGGAGCTGAACGAAAACGATCCGGGGATCCTGGTCACCCAGTCCGTGCATAAACAGCAGGCCGGCTTCTCGCAGACCTCGCAAATCCATAAGAAAGACAGCCACATCAAAGGGCAACAGCGCTATGTCCCGCATAAGCGGCTGAACAATGCCTTTATGATGCACGCCTCCACCAGCCCGTTTTATCCGCTGTTCGCCGCGCTGGACATTAACGCCCGCATGCATGAAGGCCAGATCGGCCGCAACATGTGGATGGACTGCGTGGTGAACGGTATCGAAGCGCGCAAGCTGATTCTGGAGAACTGCCGGTATCTGCGCCCCTTCGTGCCGGAGACGGTGGATGGCCGTCCGTGGGAAAGCTGGGACACGGCGGAAATTGCGACCGATCTGCGCTTCTTCCACTTTGTACCGGGTGAAAACTGGCACGCTTTTGAAGGTTACGCTGAGCATCAGTATTTTATCGACCCGTGCAAGCTCCTGCTGACCACGCCGGGTATTAACGCCCGCACCGGGGAGTATGACGACTTCGGCGTGCCCGCAACTATCCTCGCCAACTTCCTGCGTGAAAACGGCATCGTGCCGGAAAAATGCGATCTCAACTCGATCCTGTTCCTGCTCACGCCTGCGGAAGATATGGGAAAACTGCAGCAGCTGGTGGCGCAGCTGGTGCGCTTCGAAAAACTGCTCGAGAGCGATGTTCCGCTGAAAGACGTCCTGCCATCTCTCTACAAACAGCATCCGGAACGTTACGCGGATTACACCCTGCGCCAGATCTGCCAGGAGATGCATGACCTGTACGCCCGCCACAACGTGAAACAGCTGCAGAAAGAGATGTTCCGCAAGTCTCACTTCCCGCGCGTGATGATGAACCCGCAGGACGCGAACTACGCCTATCTGCGCGGTGAGGTTGAGCTGGTCTCACTGCGCGACGCGGAAGGCCGCATCGCCGCCGAAGGCGCCCTTCCTTATCCACCGGGGGTACTGTGCGTGGTTCCAGGGGAAGTCTGGGGCGGTTCCGTGCTGCGCTACTTTGCCGCGCTGGAAGAAGGCATCAATCTGCTGCCGGGCTTCGCGCCGGAGCTGCAGGGTGTGTACGTCGAGGAGTGCGAGGGTCGCAAACAGGTTCGCTGTAACGTCATCAGACAACCCGCCGCTCAGCCCGCGCTGCTGAAAGGAGAGAAACTATGAGTAAGTCCAATAAGATGGGCGTGGTGCAGCTGACCATCCTCACCATGGTGAACATGATGGGCTCCGGGATTATCATGCTGCCTACCAAACTGGCAGAGGTGGGCACCATCTCTATCATCTCCTGGCTGGTGACGGCAGTCGGTTCAATGGCGCTGGCGTGGGCGTTTGCCAAGTGCGGAATGTTCAGCCGTAAGTCAGGCGGCATGGGCGGCTATGCCGAATACGCTTTTGGCAAGTCGGGCAACTTTATGGCCAACTATACCTACGGCGTGTCGCTGCTGATCGCTAACGTGGCGATTGCCATCTCCGCCGTGGGTTACGGTACGGAGCTGTTTGGCGCGACGCTCAGCCCGGTGCAAATTGGGCTGGCGACCATCGGCGTGCTGTGGATCTGCACCGTGGCTAACTTTGGCGGCGCGCGTATCACCGGACAGCTCTCCAGCATCACCGTCTGGGGCGTGATTATCCCGGTTGTCGGCCTGTGTATCATCGGCTGGTTCTGGTTTAGCCCGACACTCTACGCCAATTCCTGGAACCCGCACCACGTGCCGTTCTTTACCGCAGTCGGTTCTTCTATCGCCATGACGCTCTGGGCCTTCCTGGGTCTGGAATCCGCCTGCGCGAACGCGGAAGTGGTAGAGAATCCAGAAAAGAACGTGCCGATTGCGGTCCTCGGCGGCACGCTGGGCGCGGCGGTGATCTATATCGTCTCGACTAACGTGATTGCCGGGATTGTGCCAAACATGGATCTGGCCAACTCCACGGCGCCGTTCGGGCTGGCCTTCGCGCAGATGTTCACCCCGGAAGTCGGGAAAGTAATCATGGGTCTGATGGTCATGTCCTGCTGCGGTTCACTCCTCGGCTGGCAGTTCACCATCGCACAGGTGTTTAAATCCTCGGCTGATGAAGGTTACTTCCCAAAAATCTTCTCCCGCGTGACCAAAGCGGATGCGCCGGTGCAGGGCATGCTGGCGATTGTTATCTTCCAGAGCGGATTGTCGCTGATGACCATTAGCCCGTCGCTGAACAGCCAGTTCAACGTGCTGGTCAACCTGGCGGTGGTGACGAACATCATTCCGTATATCCTGTCGATGGCAGCGCTGGTGATCATTCAGAAGGTGGCGAAGGTGGATCCACGCAAAGCGCGTGCGGCCAATATCGTGGCGCTGATTGGGGCAATCTACAGCTTCTACGCGCTCTACTCATCCGGCCAGGAAGCGATGCTGTATGGCGCGATGGTGACCTTTATGGGCTGGACGCTGTACGGTCTGGTATCGCCGAGATTTGAATTGAAGAATAAGCATAGTTAAAAAAAGGGAGCCATTCGGCTCCCTTTTTTCATTCTTACGCGTTTTTCAGCACTTCGCTGACAATCTCTACCGCTTCTTTCTCAATCTGCTGACGGTGCTCAGCGCCGAGGAAGCTTTCGCAATAGATTTTATACGCATCTTCCGTACCGGACGGACGCGCGGCGAACCAGCCATTGTCGGTCATCACTTTCAGACCACCAATGGATGCGCCGTTGCCCGGTGCCGCCGTCAGACGCGCGGTGATAGGATCGCCTGCCAGGGTACTTGCGCTGACCATCTCCGGAGAGAGCCTGGACAGGGCCGCTTTCTGGGCTGACGTCGCGCTAGCCTGAATACGGTTATAGCTTGGTGCACCAAAGCGTGCCGCCAGGTCGTTGTAATGTTCCTGCGGGTTCTTACCGGTGACCGCGGTGATCTCCGCCGCCAGCAGGCACATGATGATGCCGTCTTTATCGGTTGACCATGGCGTGCCGTCGAAACGCAGGAAAGATGCGCCCGCGCTCTCTTCACCGCCGAAGCCGAAGCTGCCGTCGTGCAGACCGTCAACGAACCATTTGAAGCCCACCGGCACTTCCACCAGCTTGCGGCCCAAAGCCTCGACCACGCGGTCGATCATCGCGGAGGAAACCAGCGTTTTACCGACAGCCACCTCTTTGCCCCACTGCGGACGGTGCTGGAACAGGTAGTTAATCGCAACCGCCAGATAGTGGTTCGGGTTCATCAGGCCGGCAGGGGTGACGATACCGTGACGGTCATAATCCGGATCGTTAGCAAACGCCAGATCGAATTTGTCACGCAGCGCCAGCAGGCCCGCCATCGCGCACTCGGAGGAGCAGTCCATACGGATCGCGCCGTCTTTGTCGAGGTGCATAAAGCGGAAGGTCTGATCGACGTGATCGTTCACGATGGTCAGATCCAGCTTGTAATGCTCGGCGATACGTTTCCAGTATTCGATACCGGAGCCGCCCAGCGGATCCACGCCCAGCTTCAGGCCGGCTTTCTGGATGGCCGCCATATCGACGATATCCGCCAGCCCTTCCACGAACGGCTGAACCAGATCCTGCTCTTTCACGTGACCGGACGCCATGGCAGCATCCAGAGAAATGCGCTTCACGCCTTTCAGACCATCCGCCAGCAAGGCGTTCGCACGATCTTCCACCACTTTGGTGACGTTGGTGTCAGCCGGGCCACCGTTAGGCGGGTTGTATTTGATACCGCCGTCTTCCGGCGGGTTGTGGGATGGCGTGATAACGATACCGTCAGCCAGCGCGCCACCTTTTTTGTTGTGCACCAGGATGGCGTTAGAGATCGCAGGCGTTGGGGTGAAGCCGTTGTTCTCCTGAACAATCACATCGACACCGTTTGCCGCCAGCACTTCCACAACAGAGATGAACGCCGGTTCAGACAGGGCATGGGTATCTTTCCCCACGTAGCACGGACCGGTAACGCCGTTTTTAGCGCGCTCTTCCGCAATGGCCTGAGCAATGGCCAGAATGTGCGGTTCGTTAAAGCTGTGGCGCGCCGCGCTGCCGCGGTGACCAGATGTACCAAACTTCACTGCGTGTTCTGCGTTGCCCACGACCGGTTTCAGCACGTAATACTGCGCGGTCAGCTGAGCGACGTTAATCAAATCGCTTTGTTGTGCAGGTTGGCCTGCACGGCTGTGATTTGCCATTACCGGGTCCTTCTGATGCAAGGGTTAAATTGTACCGCAAACCTTTTCAATCAATTCCGCCGGGAACTGCATGGACTGCATGATGTGTTCAATCATGCTGCACTTGCGGCCCGTATTGGTATTGGTGATCACCCAGTACGGGGTGCCAGGGACATGTTTAGGTTTGGTTTGGTTGCCATTTTGCAGCAGCGTCTGTTCGTCGCCCGCGAAATAGACGCGAGTACGACCGTGCAGCGACTCGGTCGCTTCAGCAAACGCTTTGTTATCCAGTGAGTAAAGTGTAGATAGCACCAGCATAAAGCGGTTAACCGCCTTTTTCTGCTCCGCGTATTCATCGGAGAGCAGCAGCTCGCGCATCGCGCGCACTTTATCTTTTGCCGGCGTCACGGCAGGTTTTGCTTGCGCAACTACGCTCGGCTGAGACACGACATCTTTGGTGACTGGGGTAGCAGGCTGTGAAGCGGCGGAAATTTTAAGCATGCGCCGTAAAATGTCGGACGCGCTCTCCCCGATATGCCGCGTCTGGCTGGCAATATACTGATAGAGTTCGTCATCAACTTCGATTGTTTTCATCTTAATCCAGTGCGATATCTTATCTGAATACAAGTCATTGGGATTATAAGGTCAAATCCCAACAGCGGATAGCGTCAAACCAGGTTGGCAGCAAAAGTCAGATTAAACTGGAACCTTGCAGCCGGGCGGCAGAATGGTCAACATGATACCCTAACCTGACATACGTAAAAAAAGAACTTTGCCATGAAATTGAATACCCGAGCGCAAACTGCACAATCGCCGAACAATAATTCTCCCATCGTACTGGTTCACGGGCTTTTTGGCAGTCTGGATAACCTGGGCGTGCTGGCGCGCGATCTGGTTACCGACCACGATATTTTACAGGTCGATATGCGCAATCACGGTCTTTCCGGGCGTTTCGACGAGATGACCTACGCGGCAATGGCGCAGGATCTATTGGATACGCTGGATGCCCACGACCTGCAAAAGGTGACCCTCATCGGGCATTCAATGGGTGGCAAAGCGGTGATGGCCCTGACGGCACTGGCCCCGGAGCGTATTGACGGTCTGGTGGTGATTGACGTCGCGCCTGTGGATTATGACGTTCGCCGTCACGACGAGATTTTTGCCGCCATTAATGCGGTCACAGAAGCGGGTGTCGCGACGCGCCAACAGGCAGCCGCCGTCATGCGTGAGCATCTTGATGAAGAAGGCGTCGTCCAGTTCTTGCTGAAGTCGTTTGTTGACGGACAATGGCGTTTTAACGTGCCGGTGCTCTGGGATCAATACAATAACATCGTGGGCTGGGAAACCGTCCCCGCCTGGCCACACCCTACCCTTTTTATTCGCGGCGGAAACTCGCCTTACGTAACCGACGCGTACCGCGACACGCTGCTGGCCCAATTCCCGCAGGCACGCGCCCACGTGATTGCCGGTGCCGGGCACTGGGTGCATGCGGAAAAACCGGATGCTGTGCTGCGCGCCATTCGCCGCTATCTCGCTGATACTGCAAATTGATTAAAAAGAAAGCGACTGGAAGGCTGCGGGCTTCCAGTCGTTGGCGTGCCGTTTTCGGTGATGTATGATGGCGCGCTTATCGCCCAGGCATTAGCAGGGCGGCGTATTTCCCCCGAAGTCTCAGAATCATGGCCAAAGAACAAACGGACCGTACGACACTAGATCTGTTCGCGAATGAGCGTCGACCGGGACGACCGAAAACGAATCCGCTCTCGCGCGATGAACAGCTGCGTATCAATAAACGCAACCAGCTTAAACGCGATAAAAATCGTGGGCTTAAGCGTGTCGAACTGAAGCTTAACGCCGACGCCGTCGATGCGCTGAACGAGCTGGCTGACGCGCGTAATATCAGCCGCAGCGAGCTCATTGAAGAGATGTTGCTCGTCCAGCTTGAGACGTTACGCAGCCAGGCATAAGTCTGAAAATCCCCTTTAACGCCCTTTTCATGTAGCACAGAGTGCAGTCCTGCGCGATAGCTGTTTCCGCAGGGTTGCCAGTTCTGCTATTATTGCCCTTATCCGTGGCCGAATTGCGCCACCATACTATTAAGTTTCAAGAGGTTATTTTACTCATGGCAATCATCGGCATTTTCTTTGGCAGTGATACCGGCAATACCGAAAATATCGCAAAAAACATTCAAAAACAGCTCGGTAAAGACGTTGCTGATGTGCATGACATCGCCAAGAGCAGCAAAGAAGATCTGGAAGGCTATGACATTCTGCTGCTGGGTATCCCAACCTGGTACTACGGTGAAGCCCAGTGCGACTGGGATGATTTCTTCCCGACGCTGGAAGAAGTGGACTTCAACGGTAAGCTGGTCGCGCTGTTCGGTTGTGGTGACCAGGAAGACTACGCCGAATACTTCTGTGACGCGCTGGGTACCATCCGCGATATCATTGAGCCGAACGGTGCAGTGATCGTAGGCCACTGGCCGACCGCCGGTTACCACTTTGAAGCGTCCAAAGGCCTGGCTGATGACGATCACTTCGTAGGTCTGGCCATTGACGAAGACCGTCAGCCAGAGCTCACAGCAGAGCGCGTTGAGAAATGGGTGAAGCAGATCCGTGAAGAACTGCACCTGGATGATATTCTGAACGCCTGATTTTATCGCGGCGCAACTGCGGTTGCGCCCATGCCCCAGGTCAAACCGATTAAATTAATCGCTACAATCTTTTAACTTTTTCGCCCAGACCTGTACAATGTCTCCCTGATAAAACGTGGTTTTCCATTGAGCAAGTTTGTTGGTGATACCACGTTTTTATAAGCATATTTTGCCTGAGACTTGCAGTTTTCATTTAGCCATGGCAGTTCTATAATGAGACGCATTATCCCGGGTGCATTTTCTGTCACTTCCCACAGAAGTGAATCGTTTAGCAACAGGACAGATTCCGCATGACTGACAACAATACCGCATTAAAGAAGGCTGGCCTGAAAGTTACGCTTCCTCGGTTAAAAATCCTTGAAGTGCTTCAGGGTCCAGACAATCACCATGTCAGTGCGGAAGACCTTTATAAACGTCTTATCGACATGGGTGAAGAGATTGGGCTGGCTACCGTCTATCGCGTGCTGAACCAGTTTGATGACGCGGGCATTGTTACCCGTCATAATTTCGAAGGCGGTAAATCCGTTTTCGAACTGACCCAGCAGCAGCACCACGATCACCTGATCTGCCTCGATTGCGGCAAGGTCATTGAATTCAGCGATGATTCCATCGAAGCGCGCCAGCGTGAAATCGCGGCGCGTCATGGCATCCGCCTGACGAACCACAGCCTGTACCTTTACGGTCACTGCGCTGAAGGCGACTGCCGCGAAGACGACCACGCGCACGACGCGAAATAATAAGATTCATACTCTGAGCCAGCCGCAAGGTTGGCTTTTTTTTGCCTGAAAAAAGCCCGGTAAGCGCAGCGCCACCGGGCATGATAACAGCGAATTAGTTACTGTTATTGCTTCGTATTTCTTTCCAAATCTGGTCGCAACGCTTCGCAACTTCCTGATCGTTACCGGTTTTACGCGCCTGGATACAGGCCTGGTAATCCATTACGCGGACGTTCTCCTGCGTCGCGAACTGCTCGTGCGCTTTCTCTTTCTTCAGCACGTTCAGCACGCTCTGACAGGCTTGAATTTTCTCCGGCGATCCTTCCGCAGTATTTATACAGGCGCTATAGGCCTCCTTCAGACGGGAGTCCTCTTTCGGCGCCTCACTCTGAGCACACGCCACCAGCCCTGATGCCAGCAACGCGACGATTACGATTTTTTTCATCATATGCAGTCTCCATACCGGCGGGACTCGGCCCGCCGGGGCGTTCATCAGAAGATGGTGAATGGGGCGATAACCATGAATTTCACGTCACGCTCATCCTGGAAGATGTTGCCGTAACCGCCTGCATAGCTCGGGATATCTGAGTGGTTGTCATACTGAGTGAAGTGCAGTTTGAACATTGTGCCTTTCGCGCGGCCATCCTGCAGGGTATAGATAGCATCGAGGCTGTACGCAGACTCTTTCAGGCGATAGTTGGGATCGTAGTATGCATCCGGCGTGGCCATATCGGCAGGTTTTGCGTCCCAGGCGTAAGCGTAAGAAGCGCCCACCGCCCAGCCAGGCAGGTTCCAGTTTTTCAGGTCATACATTGCGCCAAAGAAGACCGCTTTCTCGCCGTCGGCGTTGAAGTCTGAGCGGTTATCCCACCAGATATCAAGACGACCGTTGGATGAGGCGTAGGTCGGGGTCATACGCTGCAGGAAGTAGCCCTGCTGCCCTTCCGCCTTCACCCATGTACCTTCCAGACGCAAATCAACCTGACCGACCTTGTAGCCGAAGGTTAACGCCTGCAGCCACGCGGTGCCGTCATAAATATCGTTGACGCCACCGTTGCTGACTTTGTCGCGCGTACCGTAGAACTGGTAGCTGGTGCTCAGCGGGCTACCCGCGACATCGAATTTATAGCTGGCCTTGGCAAAGTACTGATCGATATAGCCCTGCGCCTGACCAAATGCCGCTTCCAGCACCAGATCGTTTTTGAAGTCGTACTTCGCGCCCAACGAGTGCAGGTAATCGACTTTGGTTTTTTTATCGTTCTGGTAGAACTTGTCCATTTCGATGTGCCACGGTGCTTTGTACTCGTTGGTCCACATGTAGGAGAAGCTCAACGCACCCGCATCACCGTAGTCAAAGTTCGCCCCGGCTTCTGCACCCTGATAGGTACCCGGCATAAAGCTCCAGTGCGGTGCTAACAGAGTCTGACCGGTTGGCTGAATATAACCACCGCGCGCCCAAACCGGACCGTATTTAAATTTTGCGGCGGCTTTGTAAAGGCTGATGCCGCTCTTATCCCCGGACCAGTCTTCTTTATAGGCTTTATTACTGGAGGAGAAGGCAATTTCGTTCGGGTGGGCGCTGTCGCCGTTTTCCGCCATTTCAATCGCGGTGAACGCAGCAATATCCAGACCGAACATATCTGCGGCATAGCCTGACTGGAAGTCCAGGTTGGCGTTCCAGGTGGAGTGAGAAAGGTTGGTTTTGTATTTATCTTCAGTGACGTCTTTACGGTCACGTTCACGCTGCCAGTAATAAATACCGCCCGTGAGGGTAGAATCATCGATGAAGCCCGCCGCTTTCGCCTCTGGTGTCATCACCAGGCCCGACATTGCTGTCACACCGGCAATAGCCAGCGCCAGCGCACTACGTTTGCCACTGAACGTACGCATAGATTATTCCTCTTTGACGAATTAAAACGCCTGAAGCGGCGTAAATAAAAAAGACCAAATGGTCAGGGGTAGCTTTAAATACCCTCGAATTAACTACCGTCCTTAGGTTATTTTTCGCGACGCGAATTATCAATGCTTTTTAGCTGACAAAAGTCAGGATTATGACGAAGTGCACATAATTGGTAGTGCTTTGTAACATTTATGGGGAGGCGAGAAATGGCGGGGAATTATCAGGTATTTCAGTGACTAGACGTGGAACATTCTCCTTTTTTTATAACCTTTTTAATTTCCGTAATGACACGAACTTTTTTTTTGAAAAATAAGTAGCACCTCATTGACCTGATATTTTTATGACGCCTGTTTAGGTCCTGCCTTAATACCCTGATCGCTAAATAAAAAAACGCCGCATAGTGCGGCGTTTGTCTCTCATTGACCAGACCAGCAATATTATTCGCCGATCTTCGTCCAGGTATCACGCAGACCTACGGTACGGTTAAATACCGGTTTTTCCGCCGTGCTGTAACGGCTGTCCAGGCAGAAGTAACCTTCACGTTCGAACTGGAACGCTTTGCCCGCTTCAGCGGCTTTCAGAGAAGGCTCCGCATAACCCTGCTTGATCACCAGAGATTCCGGGTTGATGGTCGCCAGGAAGTCTTCCGCTGCACCTGGGTTAGGCACGCTGAACAGACGATCGTACAGACGAATTTCTACCGGCAGCGCGTGGGAAGCGCTCACCCAGTGAATAACGCCTTTCACCTTGCGGCCATCCGCCGGATCTTTGCTCAGCGTTTCAGCGTCATAGGAACAGAAGATGGTGGTGATATTCCCTTCCGCATCTTTCTCTACGCGCTCGGCTTTGATGACGTAGGCATTACGCAGACGCACTTCTTTTCCCAGCACCAGACGCTTGTACTGCTTGTTGGCTTCTTCGCGGAAGTCAGCGCGGTCAATCCAGATCTCACCGCTGAACGGCACGTCACGGCTACCCATTTCCGGTTTGTTCGGATGGTTAGGCATGGAGACCAGCTCGCTTTCACCCTGCGGATAGTTTTCGATAACCAGTTTCACCGGGTCGATAACGGCCATCGCGCGCGGGGCGTTTTCGTTGAGGTCTTCGCGAATGCAGGATTCAAGGGAAGCCATCTCGATGGTGTTGTCCTGCTTGGTCACGCCAATGCGTTTGCAGAACTCACGAATAGAGGCAGCAGTGTAACCACGGCGGCGCAGACCGGAGATGGTCGGCATACGTGGGTCATCCCAGCCTTCAACGTGCTTGTCGGTCACCAGCAGGTTCAGCTTACGCTTGGACATCACGGTGTATTCCAGATTCAGACGAGAGAACTCGTACTGGCGTGGATGCACAGGAATGGTGATGTTATCCAGCACCCAGTCGTACAGACGACGGTTGTCCTGGAACTCCAGCGTACACAGGGAGTGCGTAATGCCTTCCAGCGCATCGCTGATGCAGTGGGTAAAGTCGTACATCGGGTAGATGCACCACTTGTTGCCGGTCTGGTGGTGTTCCGCAAACTTAATGCGGTACAGCACCGGATCGCGCATCACGATGAACGGAGACGCCATGTCGATTTTGGCACGCAGGCACGCTTTGCCTTCTTCGAAGCCACCGGCACGCATTTTTTCAAACAGCGCCAGGTTCTCTTCCACGCTGCGATCGCGGAACGGGCTGTTTTTGCCCGGCGCGGTCAGCGTACCGCGATATTCACGGATTTCATCAGCAGACAGTTCGTCAACGTACGCCAGACCTTTATTGATCAGTTCAACCGCGTAGGCGTACAGCTGATCAAAATAGTCAGAGGAGTAGCAGATATCGCCAGACCAGTTGAAGCCCAACCATTGCACGTCGTTCTTGATGGACTCAACGTATTCGATGTCTTCTTTTACTGGGTTGGTGTCATCGAAACGCAGGTTGCACTGTCCCTGGTAGTCTTGCGCAATGCCAAAGTTCAGGCAGATGGACTTCGCATGCCCGATATGCAGGTAGCCGTTCGGCTCCGGCGGGAAACGGGTATGAATTGTGGTGTGCTTACCACTGGCCAGATCTTCATCGATGATCTGACGAATAAAGTTACTCGGGCGGGCTTCTGCCTCACTCATCGTGGATTCCTCAAAGCGTAAACAACGTATAACGGCATATGATCTTATAAGCCGGACGTAGTGACAACCCTTAAAACGTCTCTGAAGAAAATATTGGGGGCTTTTGCTGCAAAAAAAAGCGGCGGAGGATATCCCCCGCCGCTTAAGGCATGACTCTACTCAGGAGCGATTACTTGCCTTTAATCTCGTACAGCGGTGTTTGACCCGCAACAACCTGACCTTTCGCCTGAATGACCAGGCCACTGAAGTCGTCGATGTTGCTGCAAACGACCGGGCTTATCATGGAGCGCGCGTTGGCGTTCAGGAAGTCCAGATCCATTTCCAGAATCGGCTGCCCGGCCACCACTTCAGCGCCCTCTTCCACCAGGCGAGTAAAGCCCTGACCGTTCAGCGCAACGGTATCGATACCCATATGGACAACGATCTCCGCGCCATTTTCGGTTTCGAGGCAGAACGCGTGGTTGGTGTTGAAGATTTTCACGATGGTACCGGCCGCCGGAGACACAACGGTTTTGTCCGTTGGTTTCACCGCCACACCGTCACCAACCGCTTTGCTGGCGAAGGCTTCGTCAGGCACCTGCTCAATCGCAACGACTTCACCGGTTACCGGTGAAACCAGCGCGGCTACCGTTTTGGCGTTCGGTACCGCCTGCGGTTTTGCGGCCGCTGGCGCGGCGGCAGGTGCGGCAGAAGCTTCTGCTGCGGCTACCGGACCAGTGGTTTTCATGGCGTTAGCAATTTTCTCTGCCACGAAGCCAACGATAATCTGCACGCTGGTTTTGTTCAGGCGGATAACGCCGGAAGCACCCAGACGTTTGGCCAGCGCTTCGTTCACCAGGGAAGAGTCTTTGACGTTCAGACGCAGACGAGTGATACAGGCGTCGATACCGGTCAGGTTATCAGAACCGCCGATAGCGGCGATGTACTGACGCGCCAGACCTGATACGTCCTGATCCTGAGCACCGCTCACGTTCACATCCTGACCATCCGCTTCGCTACCGGCCACGGCCAGTTCACGACCCGGGGTCATCAGGTTGAATTTGGTGATAGTGAAACGGAACACTACGTAGTAGATCGCGAAGAACACCAGACCTTGCGGGATCAGCATCCACCAGTGGGTCGCCAGCGGGTTACGGGACGAAAGCACCATATCCACCAGACCGGCGCTGAAGCCGAAACCGGCAATCCAGTGCATGCTGGCAGCGATGAACACGGAGATACCGGTCAGCACGGCGTGGATCACATACAGAACCGGCGCCACGAACATGAAGGAGAACTCCAGCGGCTCGGTAATACCGGTGAAGAAGGCCGCAAACGCCCCCGCCATCATGATACCCAGCACTTTCGCTTTATTCTCTGGACGTGCGCAGTGGTAGATAGCCAGCGCAGCACCCGGCAGACCAAACATCATGATCGGGAAGAAGCCCGCCTGGTAACGACCGGTGATACCGACAACCGCTTTACCTGCTTCGATGGACTGTGCGCCACCCAGGAAGTTAGGGATATCGTTAATACCGGCAACGTCGAACCAGAATACGGAGTTCAGCGCGTGGTGCAGACCGACCGGGATCAGCAGACGGTTGAAGAACGCGTACACGCCTGCACCGACGGAGCCCAGTTTCTGGATGTGCTCACCGAAGTTCACCAGACCGTCGAAGATCATTGGCCAGACGTACATCATGATGAACGCGACAACGATCATCACAAACGAGGTCAGGATAGGAACCAGGCGGCGACCGCTAAAGAAGGAGAGCGCTTTTGGCAGCTCTACGCTGCTGAAGCGGTTATACAGTTCGGCGGAGATGATACCCACAAGGATACCGACAAACTGGTTGCTGATCTTCCCGAATGCCGCCGGAACCTGGTCCGCCGGAATTTTTTGGATCATGGCCACCGCTGCTGGCGAGCAGAGGGTGGTTAACACGAGGAAACCGACAAAACCGGTCAGCGCAGCGGCACCGTCTTTGTCTTTAGACATACCGTAAGCCACACCAATCGCGAACAACACGGACATGTTGTCGATAATGGCGGAACCTGACTTGATAAAGAACGCCGCCAGCGCGCTGGTATTACCCCAGCCGTTGGGGTCGATCCAGTAGCCGACACCCATCAGGATGGCTGCGGCAGGCAGCGTGGCGACCGGCACCATAAGTGCGCGACCAACCTTTTGTAAATAACCTAGAATACTCACTTTCTTCCCCCTATGAGACCCCGTTTAAGGCATGTTCTCAGCTCTGTTTTTTATTGTGTCACGAACTATAGATACAGTTGATGCTTCACTGGCATTGTGAGTGTGTGAAAAATTAATTCGTATCGCAAATTAAACGCGTACTTTTTGTGATTTTTGTCACCAAATATCGTTATTCACCCTCCCTTATACTGGCTAACAGCGAAAACTTATTTTATCATTCAAAAAATCAAGACGGATTGATCCGGCCTGAAAGTTTCCAGGTTACGCTTAAGTATCAGGTTCCGATAGCCATCCGCCCACTCTTCTACTTTAACTCTTGAGGTGAACAATGAGACTGATTCCCCTGGCAACTGCTGAACAAGTCGGTAAATGGGCCGCTCGCCATATCGTTAACCGTATTAACGCCTTTAAACCGACCGCCGATCGTCCTTTCGTTCTTGGACTTCCGACAGGCGGCACGCCGCTGACAGCCTATAAGGCACTGGTTGAGATGCATAAAGCAGGCCAGGTTAGCTTCAAACATGTTGTGACCTTCAATATGGATGAATACGTTGGCTTACCGAAAGACCATCCGGAAAGCTACCATAGCTTTATGCACCGCAATTTCTTTGATCACGTTGATATTCCATCTGAAAATATTAACCTGCTGAATGGAAACGCGCCTGATATTGACGCAGAATGCCGTCAGTATGAAGAAAAAATCCGTTCTTACGGTAAGATCCACCTGTTCATGGGTGGTGTAGGCAATGATGGTCATATCGCGTTTAACGAACCGGCGTCATCTCTGGCTTCCCGCACCCGTATTAAAACGCTGACCCATGACACGCGCGTGGCAAACTCCCGCTTCTTTGATGGCGATGTTAACCAGGTTCCAAAATACGCCCTGACCGTTGGCGTGGGCACCCTGCTGGATGCCGAAGAAGTGATGATTCTGGTGCTGGGTGGCGTGAAAGCGCAAGCGCTCCAGGCTGCCGTTGAAGGCAACGTAAACCACATGTGGACCATCAGCTGCCTGCAGCTGCATCCGAAATCAGTCATCGTCTGCGACGAACCGTCCACGATGGAGCTGAAGGTAAAGACGCTGAAATACTTTAACGAGTTAGAAGCCGAGAACATCAAAGGTCTGTAATTGAATAACCGCCTCTTCATCAAGAGGCGGCCGCTTTTTTTAACCGGGGGTCGTTATGTACGCTTTAACCCACGGTCGGATTTATACCGGCCATGACATTCTGGATGACCATGCGATTGTTATCGCTGATGGCCTGATTGAACGTGTTTGCCCGCTGGCAGAACTGCCGCCGGAGATTGAACAGCGCTCACTCAATGGAGCAGTAATCTCCCCCGGTTTCATCGACGTACAGCTCAACGGCTGCGGCGGTGTGCAATTCAATGACACCGCGGATGCGGTGACGGTCGAAACGCTGGAGATCATGCAGAAAGCCAACGAGAAATCGGGCTGCACCAGCTATTTGCCAACGCTCATCACCAGCAGTGATGACCTCATGAAGCAGGGTATCCGCGTGATGCGCGAATACCTGGCCAAACATCCTAACCAGGCGCTGGGTCTTCATCTTGAAGGGCCATGGCTAAATATGGTCAAGAAAGGAACGCATAACCCGAATTATGTGCGTAAACCGGATGCGGAGCTGGTTGACTACCTGTGTGCAAACGCCGATGTGATCACCAAAGTGACGCTGGCGCCCGAAATGGCGGGTACGGATGTGATCAGCAAACTGGCTGGTGCCGGGATTATCGTTTCAGCAGGCCACTCAAACGCGACGCTGAAAGAAGCGAAAGCCGGTTTCCGCGCGGGCATTACCTTCGCAACGCACCTTTACAACGCCATGCCATATATCACAGGCCGTGAACCGGGTCTGGTCGGGGCGATTCTGGATGAGCCAGACGTCTACTGCGGCATTATTGCTGACGGCTTACACGTCGATTATACCAACATTCGCAACGCTAAGCGGCTGAAAGGTGACAAGCTTTGTCTGGTGACGGATGCCACCGCACCTGCAGGTGCAAATATTGAGCAGTTCATTTTTGCCGGTAAAACAATATACTACCGCAATGGACTGTGTGTGGATGAAAACGGTACGCTGAGTGGTTCCTCTTTAACCATGATTGAAGGGGTGCGTAACCTGGTTGAACATTGCGGGATTGCGCTTGATGAAGTCCTGCGTATGGCAACCCTTTATCCGGCGCGCGCAATGGGCGTGGATAAACAGCTCGGCGGAATTGCACCAGGTATGGTTGCAAACCTGACGGCATTCACACACGATTATAAAATTATTAAGACCATCGTTAATGGTAACGAGGTCGTCACTGAGTAAGTAAAAGTATGACACCTGGCGGACAAGCTCAAATCGGTAATGTCGATCTCGTTAAACAACTTAACAGTGCGGCGGTATACCGCCTGATTGACCAGCACGGACCCATCTCGCGAATTCAGATAGCCGAACAGAGCCAGCTTGCTCCCGCCAGCGTGACAAAAATTACCCGCCAGCTCATTGAGCGCGGTCTGATCAAAGAAGTCGATCAGCAGGCCTCCACCGGGGGCCGCCGCGCCATCTCCATTATTACCGAAACCCGCAATTTTCAGGCCATTGGCGTCCGTCTGGGCCGTCATGACACCACGCTCACGCTGTACGATCTGAGCAGTAAAGCGATTGCGGAAGAGCACTACCCTCTTCCGGAGCGCACTCAGGAAACGCTGGAGCATGCGCTGCTGAATACCATCGCGCAGTTTATTGAAAGCTGTCAGCGCAAGATCCGTGAACTCATTGCCATCTCCGTGATTCTGCCCGGCCTGGTCGACCCGGAAAGCGGCGTGATCCGCTATATGCCGCATATTCAGGTTGAAAACTGGGGGCTGGTTGACGCGCTGGAAAAGCGTTTTAAGGTGACCTGCTTCGTGGGCCACGACATTCGCTCTCTGGCGCTGGCAGAGCACTACTTTGGTGCGAGCCAGGACTGTGAAGACTCTATTCTGGTGCGCGTTCACCGAGGAACGGGCGCCGGTATTATCTCTAACGGCCGTATTTTTATTGGTCGAAACGGTAACGTCGGCGAGATCGGTCACATTCAGGTCGAGCCTCTCGGGGAGCGCTGCCACTGCGGCAACTTCGGCTGCCTTGAAACCATCGCGGCTAACACCGCTATCGAGCAGCGCGTTCGCCATCTCCTTGAGCAGGGTTATCAAAGCCGCGTCACGCTGGACGATTGCAAGATAGGCACCATCTGCAAAGCCGCCAATAAGGGCGACGCGCTGGCCTGTGAAGTGATTGAGCAGGTAGGACGCCATCTGGGGAAAACCATCGCCATCGCCATTAACCTGTTTAATCCGCAAAAAGTGGTGATCGCCGGTGAAATTGTGGAGGCGGAAAAGGTGCTGCTCCCCGCCATTGAAGGCTGTATTAACACCCAGGCGCTGAAAGCATTCCGCCAGAACCTCCCGGTGGTTCGTTCAAAGCTTGATCATCGCTCGGCGATTGGCGCGTTCGCGCTGGTCAAACGCGCCATGCTCAACGGAATTCTGCTGCAGCATTTGCTGGAAAGTTGATCGGACCTTATAGTAACGCCTTCTTTTTTTGATGTCGGACTGTCCATGACCATTAAGAATGTAATTTGTGATATCGACGGCGTGCTGATGCACGACAACGTTGCCGTGCCGGGTGCTGCGGAGTTTCTACACCGCATCATCGACAAAGGAATGCCTCTGGTTCTGCTCACGAACTACCCTTCCCAAACCGGTCAGGACCTGGCTAACCGCTTTGCCACGGCGGGCGTCGACGTTCCGGACAGCGTGTTTTATACCTCGGCAATGGCCACGGCGGATTTTCTGAAGCGTCAGGAAGGGAAAAAAGCCTACGTGGTGGGTGAAGGTGCGCTGATACACGAGCTGTACAAAGCTGGCTTCACCATCACTGACGTGAACCCGGACTTTGTGATTGTCGGCGAAACGCGCTCCTTTAACTGGGAGATGATGCATAAAGCAGCATACTTTGTCGCCAGCGGCGCACGCTTTATCGCCACCAACCCGGATACGCACGGCCGTGGTTTTTATCCGGCCTGCGGCGCGCTGTGCGCCGGTATCGAGAAAATCTCTGGTCGTCAGCCGTTTGTGGTCGGTAAACCGAGCCCGTGGATTATTCGTGCCGCGCTTAACAAGATGCAGGCCCACTCTGAAGAAACGGTTATTGTCGGCGACAACCTGCGCACCGATATTCTGGCCGGATTCCAGGCGGGTCTGGAGACGATTCTGGTCCTCTCCGGCGTCTCTCAGCTTGATGACATTGACTCAATGCCGTTCCGTCCAAGCTGGATTTACCCCTCCGTCGATGAAATCGACATTATCTGATACCGAACCACGCCTCAGGGCGTGGTTTTTCATTTACAGCCTGCACAAACAAAACCCCATCTAATAAAAAGCACGTTTCATTGCATAATCATCAATAAAATAATTCATGACGTACTCTTTTTTCACTATTCCGCAATCACGATTGCACTATTTCCGTTTTCACCCGTAAAACGCTTGCGCGCCCAGCCCCTTTGCGGCATTTTCATAAGCAAGCAACATTACAAAGCAACAGGGTTAACGGAGAAGGTTATGTGTTCAATTTTTGGCGTACTGGATATTAAAACTGACGCGGGCGAACTGCGTAAAAAGGCACTCGAACTGTCCCGCCTGATGCGCCACCGCGGTCCGGACTGGTCAGGCGTTTACGCCAGCGATAAAGCGATTCTGGCTCACGAACGTCTGTCTATTGTTGACGTCAACGCCGGTGCACAGCCGCTGTATAACGAGAAAAAAACGCACGCACTGGCTGTCAACGGTGAGATCTACAACCACCAGGCGCTGCGCGCTGAATACGGCGACCGCTACGCGTTCCAGACCGGTTCTGACTGTGAAGTGATCCTGGCACTGTATCAGGAGAAAGGGCCCGAGTTCCTGGACGATCTGCAGGGCATGTTTGCCTTCGCCCTGTACGACAGCGAAAAAGACGCTTACCTGATTGGCCGCGACCATATCGGCATTATCCCGCTGTACATGGGCCACGATGAGCACGGCAACTTCTACGTTGCCTCTGAAATGAAAGCCCTGGTGCCGGTCTGCCGCACCATTAAAGAGTTCCCGGCAGGCAGCTATCTGTGGAGCAAAGACGGCGAGATCCGCTCCTATTACCAGCGTGACTGGTTCGACTATGATGCGGTAAAAAACAACGTCACGGACAAAGCCGAGCTGCGTCAGGCCCTTGAAGATTCCGTGAAAAGCCACCTGATGTCAGATGTGCCGTACGGCGTGCTGCTCTCCGGCGGTCTGGACTCCTCAGTGATCTCCGCGATCACCAAGAAATTCGCGGCCCGTCGCGTGGAAGATCAGGAGCGCTCAGAAGCCTGGTGGCCACAGCTGCACTCTTTTGCCGTTGGCCTGGAAGGGGCACCGGATCTGAAAGCCGCACAGGAAGTGGCGAACCACCTCGGCACCGTGCACCATGAGATTCACTTCACCGTGCAGGAAGGTCTGGATGCGATCCGCGATGTGATCTATCACATTGAAACCTATGACGTGACCACCATCCGTGCCTCAACCCCGATGTACCTGATGTCGCGTAAGATCAAAGCGATGGGCATCAAGATGGTGCTCTCCGGTGAAGGTTCTGACGAAGTGTTTGGCGGCTACCTGTACTTCCACAAAGCGCCGAACGCCAAAGAGCTGCACGAAGAGACCGTGCGTAAGCTGCAGGCCCTGCATATGTTTGACTGTGCGCGTGCCAACAAAGCGATGTCCGCATGGGGCGTGGAAGCGCGCGTGCCGTTCCTGGATAAGAAATTCCTCGACGTGGCGATGCGCATCAACCCGCAGGACAAGATGTGCGGCAACGGCAAAATGGAAAAACATATCCTGCGCGAATGTTTTGAATCCTACCTGCCGGCGAGCGTGGCATGGCGTCAGAAAGAGCAGTTCTCTGATGGCGTAGGCTATAGCTGGATCGACACCCTGAAAGAGGTCGCGGCAAAACAGGTTTCTGACCAACAGCTGGAAACCGCGAGCTTCCGCTTCCCGTACAACACGCCGGGCTCGAAAGAGGCCTATCTGTACCGTGAAATTTTTGAAGAATTGTTCCCGGTACCGAGCGCCGCGGAGTGCGTACCGGGTGGCCCGTCAGTCGCCTGCTCTTCTGCCAAAGCGATTGAATGGGATGAATCGTTCAAATCCATGAACGATCCGTCAGGACGTGCGGTAGGCGTTCACCAGTCAGCCTACAAATAATCACTCAGATCGCAATCAGGCCCCTCAGGGGCCTGATTTTTTTGCCTCACATTTCACCGTCTAAATCTGATTAATAACCAATAATTGCCGAATATTCGGCCACGCTGTTCGCAACCTAACCAAACAGTCACATTCCGGCTATTTTCGTTGAAAAAGGTGTTGACGCTGCAAGGGTCTATACGCATAATGCGCCCCGCAACGCCGATAAGGTAACGCGAAAAAAGATGGCTACGTAGCTCAGTTGGTTAGAGCACATCACTCATAATGATGGGGTCACAGGTTCGAATCCCGTCGTAGCCACCATCTTTTTTGCGGGAGTGGCGAAATTGGTAGACGCACCAGATTTAGGTTCTGGCGCCGCAAGGTGTGCGAGTTCAAGTCTCGCCTCCCGCACCATTCCCGGGTAAGCGTTGCACGGATGGGGTATCGCCAAGCGGTAAGGCACCGGTTTTTGATACCGGCATTCCCTGGTTCGAATCCAGGTACCCCAGCCATATTTCTTCGATTTTGCGGTTCTCCGCGGTATTGGGGTATCGCCAAGCGGTAAGGCACCGGTTTTTGATACCGGCATTCCCTGGTTCGAATCCAGGTACCCCAGCCATCGAAGATTGCAGTACTGGCTACGTAGCTCAGTTGGTTAGAGCACATCACTCATAATGATGGGGTCACAGGTTCGAATCCCGTCGTAGCCACCAAATTAAGATTGTCGATTTTTCGGTAATCAAGACAAATTGTTGGGGTATCGCCAAGCGGTAAGGCACCGGATTCTGATTCCGGCATTCCGAGGTTCGAATCCTCGTACCCCAGCCAATTTAAAAAGTCGTTAAGCAGTTTGTTTAACGCAATTGGGGTGTCGCCAAGCGGTAAGGCTCTGGTTTCTGATACCAGCATTCCGGGGTTCGAATCCCTGCACCCCAGCCACTTAAGTAACAAAAAAGCCCGCTCTGCGGGCTTTTTTGTTTTTGTTGTTCGACATTTTGCGGCCTGATGCCCTCACCCTGCCCCTCTCCCACAGGGAGAGGGAAAAAAGATTACAGGCCAAGGGCGTACTTCAGCGCCTGACGCTTCAGACCACCGGCACGCTCCGCTGCCATTAATCCAATATTGCGCAGAATGCGCACCGGGGCTAAGTCATTGCTGAATCCGGCATAGAACAGATCCATCCCCGACTGCATGATGAAATTGTCCGCCATGCGCCGCGTCTGGTAACGCTTCAGGACCTGATGGCTGGCCCAGTTTTCCGCGTGCCCGCGGGCGCTGCTCAGCACTTCCAGTAACGCATCGACATCACGGTACCCCAGGTTGACACCCTGCCCGGCCAGCGGATGAATGGTGTGTGCCGCATCGCCCACCAGCGCCAGCCCTGCACGGACATACTGCAAAGCGTGACGTCGCGTGAGGGGAAACGCCCCGGCAGCCACCGGCGTAACGTTGCCCAGACGGCTCGGAAAATGCAGGCGGATTTCCCGCTGCAATTGTTCCATTGAAAGCCCCTGCAGCTGGCGAATGCGCGCCGGTTTGTCGTACCAGACCAGCGATGCCCAGTTATCAAACAGCGGTAAAAACGCATGCGGGCCATTCGGGGTAAAGTGCTGCCACGTGCTTTCTCCCGGCGCATTCTCGCACTCGACGGTAATCAGCATGCAGGACTGCTCATACTGCCAGGCATGAACGCCAATTCCCGCCATCTGTCTGACCTGCGAGTTAGCGCCGTCCGCTCCGACGACGAGCTTCACGGCCAGTTCATCGCCGCTGTCGAGCGTCAGCAAATACCCGCTCTCGTGAGGATGCAGAGCCTTAATCGACGCAGGAACACGCAGCGTCACCCTCGGATGCGCCTCCAGCGCCTGCCAGAGCGCCTGCTGAAGCACGTTGTTTTCCACCATATAACCCAGGCGCGGCAGCTTCAGCTCAGCGGCATCAAACGCGACGTGGGCATTTTCCCACTCCCAGGTTTCAAGACGGCTGTAAGGATGGGCGCGCATCGCCAGCACCGCCTCCCAGACGCCCAGCCCGCGCAGCAGATCGACGGACGCCGCGCTGATCGCGGAAATGCGCACGTCCGGTTTGCTGGCGGGATCGAAGGCCGGCGGAGCAGCCTGTTCGATTACCGTTACCTCAAATCCCTGCTGCGCCAGCCCCAGCGCCAGCGCGCCGCCGACCATACCGCCGCCGACAACGGCAACTTCGGTGTGTAGGAGTGTCATGGTCAATTTTCCTTATTGGAGAATCCCTTAAGTTTACCGGATTTTTGCGGTCCTGAGACACATAACCTTCATACTGGTCACAACCCCACCAAAGCATTACAATACGCGGCTTGCAATCCTGAGCTGAGCAAGTCGATGACTAAAAAACTCCATATAAAAACCTGGGGCTGTCAGATGAACGAATACGATTCATCCAAGATGGCCGATCTGCTGGATTCAACCCACGGATACCAGCTGACAGAAAATGTGAAAGAAGCGGACGTGCTGCTGCTGAACACCTGTTCGATTCGTGAAAAAGCGCAGGAAAAAGTCTTTCACGTGTTAGGCCGCTGGAAGCTTCTCAAACGAAAAAATCCGGACCTGATCATCGGGGTGGGTGGCTGCGTCGCGTCGCAGGAAGGTAAGCTGATCCGCCAGAGAGCCCCGTATGTGGATATTGTCTTTGGCCCTCAGACCCTGCACCGCCTGCCGGAGATGATCAATCAGGTTCGCGGCAACCGTAGTCCGGTCGTTGACGTGAGCTTCCCGGAGATCGAAAAGTTTGACCGTTTGCCAGAGCCGCGCGCCGATGGCCCGACTGCCTTCGTCTCCATCATGGAAGGCTGCAACAAATACTGCACTTACTGCGTGGTGCCTTACACCCGCGGTGAAGAAGTCAGCCGTCCGGCAGACGATATTCTGTTTGAAATCGCGCAGCTTGCCGCACAGGGTGTTCGCGAAGTAAACCTGCTGGGCCAGAACGTAAACGCCTGGCGCGGGGAAAACTACGACGGCACCACCGGCAGCTTTGCCGAACTGCTGCGTCTGGTGGCCGCGATTGACGGCATCGACCGCATTCGCTTTACCACCAGCCATCCGATGGAGTTTACCGACGACATCATTGACGTGTATCGCGATACGCCAGAGCTGGTGAGCTTCCTGCACCTGCCGATTCAGTGCGGCTCTGACCGCGTGCTGAACCTGATGGGCCGCCCGCATACGGTGCTGGAGTACAAGTCCACCATTCGCAAGCTGCGTGAAGCGCGTCCGGATATCCAGATCAGCTCCGACTTTATCGTCGGCTTCCCTGGCGAAACCGCTGATGACTTCGAACGCACCATGAAGCTCATCGGTGAAGTGAATTTTGACGTCAGCTACAGCTTCATCTTCTCTGCGCGTCCTGGAACACCGGCGGCCGATATGGTTGACGATGTGCCGGAAGAAGAGAAAAAGCAGCGTCTGTATATTCTGCAGGAGCGTATTAACCAGCAGGCCAACGCGTGGAGCCGCCGTATGTTCGGCACCGTTCAGCGCATTCTGGTGGAAGGCACCTCCCGCAAGAGCATTATGGAACTCTCCGGTCGTACCGAAAACAACCGCGTGGTGAACTTTGAAGGCACCCCGGATATGATCGGTAAATTCGTGGACGTCGAGATTGTCGAAGTGCTGACCAACTCGCTGCGCGCGAAGCTGGTACGCACCGAGGACGAAATGGGCCTGCGTATTGCCGAGTCTCCGGAATCCGTGATCTCTCGTACCCGTAAAGAAAACGATTCTGGCGTGGGGATTTACCAGCCTTAATCCTCCTGGCCTGCCTTTCCGGCAGGCCTTGTATTTCCTCTCATCGTCCCCAATATCTTCCGCAACGCTTGCGCCTTTATTCTGTGGCGTGAATAATTTCGGTAATGACCGTTTTATTACGCTCTATCGCAATGGGTCAGTTAACCAATTAAAGAGGAACAGTTTGAATATAGATACGCGTGAAATTAGCCTTGAGCCAGCAGACAACGCTCGCCTGCTGAGCCTGTGCGGGCCGTTTGATGACAACATCAAACAACTGGAGCGACGTCTGGGTATCGAAATCAATCGTCGCGATAATCATTTCAAACTTACCGGACGCCCTATCTGCGTCAACGCCGCTGCGGACATTCTGCGTAGCCTGTATGTCGATACCTCCCCGATGCGCGGCGAAATTCAGGATATCGAACCGGAACAAATTCACCTCGCCATTAAAGAGGCGCGCGTGCTTGAGCAGAGCGCGGAAAGCGTGCCGGACTACGGTAAGGCAATCAATATCAAGACCAAACGTGGCGTCATTAAGCCGCGTACGCCAAACCAGGCGCAGTACATCGCCAACATCCTCGACCACGACATCACCTTCGGGGTGGGTCCGGCGGGTACGGGTAAAACCTATCTGGCCGTTGCCGCTGCGGTCGATGCGCTGGAACGCCAGGAGATCCGCCGTATTCTGCTGACCCGTCCTGCCGTTGAGGCCGGTGAAAAACTGGGCTTCCTGCCGGGCGATCTGAGCCAGAAGGTCGACCCTTATCTGCGCCCTTTATACGATGCGCTGTTCGAAATGCTCGGCTTTGAGAAAGTTGAGAAGCTCATTGAGCGTAACGTTATCGAAGTTGCCCCGCTCGCCTACATGCGCGGTCGTACGCTGAACGACGCGTTCATCATTCTTGATGAGAGCCAGAACACCACCATCGAACAGATGAAGATGTTCCTGACGCGTATCGGCTTTAACTCGAAAGCGGTCATTACCGGTGACGTCACCCAGATCGACCTGCCGCGCAGCACCAAATCCGGCCTGCGCCACGCCATTGAGGTGCTGGCCGAGGTCGACGAAATCAGCTTTAACTTTTTCCACAGTGAAGACGTGGTACGCCACCCGGTGGTCGCGCGTATCGTTAACGCCTATGAAGCCTGGGAAGAGGCGGATCAGAAGCGTAAGGCCGAACTGGCCGCAGAACGTAAGCGCGAAGCGCAGGAGCAAGAACAGAAATGAGTCAGGTGATCCTCGATTTACAACTGGCCTGTGAAGACAATTCCGGCATGCCAGATGAGGCACAGTTTCAGAAATGGCTGGATGCCGTTATTCCTCAGTTTCAGGAAGAATCAGAAGTTACGATTCGCCTGGTGGATGAAGCAGAAAGCCATGAGCTTAACCTGACCTATCGCGGGAAAGATAAGCCGACCAACGTGCTCTCTTTCCCGTTTGAAGCGCCTCCGGGCATTGAGATGCCGCTGCTGGGCGATCTGATCATCTGCCGTCAGGTGGTCGAGCAGGAAGCCAAAGAGCAGCAAAAGCCGCTTGAGGCCCACTGGGCGCATATGGTGGTACACGGCAGCCTGCATCTGCTCGGCTACGATCACATTGAAGATGACGAAGCGGAAGAGATGGAGTCCCTCGAGACAGAGATAATGCTTGCTCTGGGCTATGAGGATCCGTACATTGCCGAGAAAGAATAGTCCGTCATCTGACTGACTCACATGCCGCCACGAAAGGATATCGCGTGGCGGTAAACGTTGAACTAACAAGAGAACCCTTAACAAACGCCATGAGCGACGACAATTCACACAGTAGCGACACGACAACCAGTAAAAAGGGATTTTTCTCCCTCATTCTGAACCAGCTTTTCCACGGCGAACCCAAAAACCGTGATGAACTGCTGGAGCTGATTCGTGATTCCGGGCAGAACGACCTTATCGACGAAGATACGCGCGAAATGCTCGAAGGGGTCATGGACATCGCCGACCAGCGCGTTCGCGATATCATGATCCCCCGCTCGCAGATGATCACCCTGAAACGTAACCAGACCCTGGACGAGTGCCTCGATGTGATCATCGAATCCGCCCACTCGCGTTTCCCGGTCATCAGCGAAGATAAAGATCACATCGAAGGGATTTTGATGGCCAAAGATCTGCTGCCGTTTATGCGCAGCGATGCCGAAGCCTTCAGCATGGAAAAAGTGTTACGCCAGGCCGTGGTTGTGCCGGAAAGTAAACGTGTGGATCGGATGCTGAAAGAGTTTCGCTCTCAGCGTTACCACATGGCGATTGTTATTGATGAATTTGGTGGCGTTTCCGGTCTGGTCACGATCGAGGATATTCTTGAGCTGATCGTGGGCGAAATCGAAGATGAGTACGACGAAGAAGAAGATATCGACTTCCGTCAGCTTAGCCGCCACACCTGGACCGTTCGGGCGCTGGCCTCGATTGAGGACTTCAACGACGCCTTCGGTACCCACTTCAGCGATGAAGAGGTCGATACCATTGGCGGGCTGGTGATGCAGGCCTTTGGGCACCTCCCGGCCCGCGGTGAGACCGTTGACATCGACGGTTACCAGTTCAAAGTAGCCATGGCCGACAGCCGACGTATTATACAGGTTCACGTCAGAACGCCGGACGACTCACCGGTGCCAAAACTGGAAGATTAATGTAAATGGCATTTGCCCCACTGCTTGAACGCCAGCGCGTCCGTTTGCTGCTGGCGCTGTTACTTGGAGCCAGCGGTACGCTGGCTTTTTCTCCTTACGACATCTGGCCCGCTGCCATTCTCTCCCTGATGGGACTTCAGGGCCTGACCCTGAATCGTCGTCCGGTACAGGCTGCGGCTATCGGCTACTTCTGGGGGCTGGGGCTGTTTGGCTCAGGCATCAACTGGGTCTATGTCAGCATCGCCCAGTTTGGAGGTATGCCAGGCCCGGTTAACGTCTTCCTGGTGGTATTGCTCGCCGCGTATCTCTCGCTCTATACCGGTCTGTTCGCCGGCATCCTTTCTCGCCTGTGGCCAAAAACCACCTGGCTGCGTGTCGCCATTGCCGCGCCGGTAGCCTGGCAGATAACCGAGTTCCTGCGCGGCTGGGTGCTGACGGGCTTCCCGTGGCTGCAGTTCGGCTACAGCCAGATTGACGGCCCCCTGAAGGGTCTGGCGCCGGTCATGGGCGTTGAGGCTATTAACTTCCTTCTGATGGTGGTGAGCGGCCTGCTGGTACTGGCGCTGGTCACGCGCTGCTGGAAGCCGCTTGCCGTGGCGCTGGTGCTGTTCGCCCTGCCCTTCCCGCTGCGCTATATCCAGTGGTTCACACCCGAGCCCGATCGCGCCATGCAGGTTTCCATGGTGCAGGGGAATATTCCGCAGTCCATGAAGTGGGACGAGAAGGAGCTGCTGAATACGCTGAAGATCTACGCCAACGCCACCGAAGAGGTGATGGGAAAATCACAGCTGATTATCTGGCCGGAGTCTGCCATTCCCGATCTGGAGCTCAATCAGCAGCCGTTCCTCAACATGATGAACGACCTGCTGCTGGCGCGCGGCAGCACGCTGATCACCGGGATTGTCGATGCGCGTCTGAATCAGCACAACCGCTACGACACCTACAACAGCATCATTACGCTCGGGAAAGACAGCGAGTACAGCTACCACTCCACTGACCGGTACAACAAGAACCATCTGGTACCGTTTGGTGAATTTGTCCCGCTGGAGTCGATTCTGCGCCCGCTGGCCCCGTTCTTTGACCTGCCGATGTCCTCTTTCAGCCGCGGCCCGTACGTACAGCCTCAGCTGCACGCGCACGGCGTTGCCCTGACGGCAGCCATCTGCTACGAAATCATTCTCGGCGAACAGGTACGCGATAACTTCCGTCCGGATACCGACTATCTGCTGACCATTTCCAACGATGCCTGGTTTGGTAAGTCAATCGGGCCGTGGCAGCACTTCCAGATGGCACGTATGCGCTCCCTGGAGCTGGCGCGTCCGCTGCTGCGCAGCACCAACAACGGCATCACCGCCGTGATTGGTCCGCAGGGCGAGATTCAGGCGATGATCCCGCAGTTTACCCGTGAGGTACTGACCACTAAAGTCACACCAACCACGGGGCTGACGCCATACGCGCGCACCGGCAACTGGCCGCTGTGGATACTGACCGTGCTGTTCGGCTTTGGCGCGGTGCTGATGAGCCTGCGTCAGCGTCGGAAGTAACCTTTCCTTCTATTGTCGGGTGGCGTAGCCGCCACCCGACAATTTTCTCCAGACTCCCATTCTGGCACGCCTATTGCTTTGTTTATTCAGGTAAACGCAGTTTGGCTTAACGTGCAACTGTGTCGCACCAGCGTAGATCATCGGTAGCACCGAAACGGTGCAACGGGAGATATTTGCCTCTGATTGGTGCGGCGCGCTTCGCAAAAATAAACAATAACGCAGCAAAATCTTTACATTAAGCCAGACTAAATGTTAACAAGCTTGCATAACACTGCACTCGCACTGCGCGAGATATAACAACATCACAATGGGTATCAATGCGTCGCTGGCGCTGATAAAAAAGGAGTTGGGTATGCAATTACGTAAACTGGCCACAGCAATGCTGGTAATGGGAATGTCTGCAGGCGTGGTTCACGCTGAAGATGCTCCGGCAGCAGGCAGCACTCTCGACAAGATTGCCAAAAACGGCGTGATCGTGGTCGGCCACCGTGAATCTTCAGTCCCGTTCTCTTACTACGACAACACGCAAAAAGTCGTGGGCTATTCACAGGATTACTCCAACGCCATCGTTGAAGCTGTGAAGAAAAAGCTGAACAAACCTGACCTGCAGGTGAAGCTGATCCCAATCACTTCACAGAACCGTATTCCACTGCTGCAAAACGGCACCTTTGACTTCGAGTGTGGCTCCACCACCAACAACCTCGAGCGTCAGAAACAGGCTGCCTTCTCGGACACCATCTTTGTCGTAGGCACCCGTCTGCTGACGAAGAAAGGCGGTGAGATCAAAGACTTCGCTGACCTGAAAGGCAAAGCAGTCGTTGTCACCTCCGGTACCACGTCTGAAGTGCTGCTGCACAAGCTGAACGACGAGAAGAAAATGGATATGCGCATCATCAGCGCGAAAGACCATGGCGACTCCTTCCGTACCCTGGAAAGCGGTCGTGCCGTCGCGTTTATGATGGATGATGCCCTGCTGGCGGGCGAGCGTGCGAAAGCGAAAAAACCAGACAACTGGGATATCGTCGGTACCGCGCAGTCCAAAGAAGCCTACGGCTGTATGCTGCGTAAAGACGATCCGCAGTTCAAAAAGCTGATCGATGACACCATCGCTCAGGTGCAGACCTCCGGCGAAGCGGAGAAATGGTTCGACAAGTGGTTCAAGAACCCGATTCCGCCAAAAAACCTGAACATGAATTTTGAACTGTCTGACGACATGAAAGCGCTGTTCAAATCTCCAAATGACAAGGCTCTTAACTAATTAGAACTACAGGGGCGGGTTCTCCTGCCCTCTCGATTGTCGGGAAGCATGGACAGACTATACGTTGAGTGGTCGTTCCCCACTCAGCGCGAAAAATGAGCTTCTCACCAATCTTCGAGGGTAGCGCTGCTACCCTTTTTTTTCTGGAGTTTATTATGTCAATAGACTGGAACTGGGGCATATTCCTGCAACAAGCCCCTTTCGGCAACACCACCTATCTTGGCTGGCTGTGGAGCGGCTTTCAGGTTACCGTGGCATTATCGATAACGGCGTGGATTATCGCGTTTCTTGTCGGTTCTCTGTTCGGTATTCTGCGCACCGTCCCTAACCGTTTTCTTTCAACGCTTGGCACCCTGTATGTGGAACTGTTCCGTAACGTTCCGCTGATCGTGCAATTCTTTACCTGGTATCTGGTTATCCCGGAACTGCTGCCAGAAAATATTGGCATGTGGTTCAAGTCGGAGCTGGATCCGAACGTGCAGTTCTTTGTCTCCTCCATGATGTGTCTGGGGCTGTTTACCGCTGCGCGCGTTTGCGAGCAGGTGCGTGCCGCCATTCAGTCATTGCCGCGCGGACAAAAAAACGCGGGTCTGGCGATGGGCCTGACGCTGCCCCAAACTTACCGCTACGTGCTGCTGCCTAACGCCTACCGCGTTATCGTTCCACCGATGACCTCCGAGATGATGAACCTGGTGAAAAACTCGGCCATCGCCTCGACTATCGGCCTGGTCGACATGGCCGCGCAGGCGGGCAAGCTGCTGGATTACTCCGCTCACGCGTGGGAATCCTTCACCGCGATCACGCTCGCGTATGTTCTGATTAACGCTTTCATCATGCTGGTGATGAACCTGGTTGAACGCAAAATCCGCCTGCCGGGTAATCTGGGGGGCAAATAATGTACGAATTTGACTGGAGTTCTATCGTTCCATCCATGCCTTACCTGCTTGATGGCCTGGTGATTACCTTAAAAATCACCGTCATTGCCATCATCGTCGGTATCGTCTGGGGCACCCTGCTGGCCGTCATGCGCCTGTCGAGCTTTAAGCCGCTCGCCTGGTTTGCGACCGCCTACGTTAACGTGTTCCGCTCCATCCCGCTGGTGATGGTGCTGCTGTGGTTTTACCTGATTGTGCCCGGCTTCCTGCAGAACGTGCTGGGGCTGTCGCCGAAAACCGATATCCGTCTGATCTCCGCCATGGTGGCGTTCTCAATGTTCGAGGCCGCTTACTACTCGGAGATTATCCGAGCGGGCATTCAGAGTATCTCCCGCGGGCAATCCAGCGCCGCGCTGGCACTGGGGATGACGCACTGGCAGTCCATGCAGCTCATTATTCTGCCGCAGGCGTTTCGCGCCATGGTTCCGCTCCTGCTGACCCAGGGCATCGTGCTGTTCCAGGATACCTCTCTGGTCTACGTTCTGAGTCTGGCAGACTTCTTCCGTACCGCGTCAACCATCGGTGAACGTGATGGTACGCAGGTCGAGATGGTGCTCTTTGCGGGTGCGGTCTATTTTGTGATTAGTTTAAGCGCGTCGCTGTTGGTCAGCTGGCTGAAGAAAAGGACGGTATAATGATTTCCCTGAAAAATGTTTCTAAATGGTATGGGCACTTTCAGGTGCTGACCGACTGCTCCACCGAAGTGAAAAAAGGCGACGTGGTGGTAGTGTGCGGGCCGTCAGGTTCCGGTAAATCGACGCTGATCAAAACCGTCAACGGACTGGAGCCGGTGCAGCAGGGTGAGATCGTCGTCAACGGCACAAAGGTCAACGACAAGAAAACCAACCTCGCTCAGCTTCGCTCTCACGTTGGCATGGTGTTCCAGCATTTTGAGCTGTTCCCTCACCTCTCCATTATTGAGAACCTGACGCTGGCGCAGGTAAAAGTGCTTAAGCGTGATAAAAAAGCGTCGCGCGAGAAAGGCCTGAAACTCCTGGAACGCGTTGGGCTTTCGGCGCATGCCGATAAGTTCCCGGCACAGCTTTCTGGCGGCCAACAGCAGCGCGTGGCGATCGCCCGCGCGCTGTGCATGGATCCGGTGGCGATGCTGTTTGATGAGCCAACGTCGGCGCTCGATCCAGAGATGATCAATGAAGTGCTGGACGTAATGGTCGAACTGGCGCACGAAGGGATGACCATGATGGTGGTGACCCATGAAATGGGCTTTGCCCGTAAAGTGGCCAACCGCGTAATCTTTATGGACGAAGGGAAAATTGTCGAAGACTCACCGAAAGAAGAGTTCTTCGCTAACCCGAAATCCGAGCGTGCGAAAGATTTCCTTGCGAAAATCCTGCACTAACCTTCCCGGTGCGCAATCTGCGGATTGCGCACTGCTTCACGCTTTCACTCAGTTCCTCTCGTCGGCGTCACATTGCAGCGTTAACCTTGTCACAAAATAACGCTACTTGTGGAGAACGCTATGGCACAGCCTATTATTCTCGATTGCGATCCGGGTCATGACGACGCGATCGCGCTCGTCCTCGCTCTTGCCTCCCCTGAACTCGAGGTAAAAGCCGTCACCTCATCCGCCGGAAATCAGACGCCTGACAAAACCCTGCGCAACGTGCTGCGTATGCTCACGCTGCTCAAACGCACCGACATTCCTGTCGCCGGCGGGGCCGTGAAGCCGCTGATGCGCGAGCTAATTATTGCCGACAACGTTCATGGTGAAAGCGGGCTGGATGGTCCGGCACTGCCGGAGCCGGGTTTCACGCCGCAAAACTGTACCGCCGTGGAGCTGATGGCGAAGGTTCTACGTGAGAGTGCAGAACCGGTAACGCTGGTGGCAACCGGACCGCAAACCAACGTTGCGCTGCTGCTGAACAGTCATCCTGAGCTGCATAATAAAATTGCCCGTATTGTGATTATGGGCGGGGCCATGGGGCTGGGGAACTGGACGCCTGCGGCGGAGTTCAACATCTTTGTCGACCCGGAAGCGGCGGAAATTGTCTTCCAGTCCGGCTTACCGATTGTAATGGCGGGACTGGACGTTACCCACCGCGCGCAGATTATGGCGGACGATATTGAGCGCTTCCGCTCGGTGGGCAACCCGGTTGCGACAACCGTGGCCGAACTGCTCGACTTCTTTATGGAGTATCACAAAGCCGAGAAGTGGGGCTTCCACGGCGCGCCGCTGCACGACCCGTGCACCATTGCCTGGCTACTGAAGCCGGAGATGTTCACCACGGTGGACAGATGGGTTGGTGTTGAGACGCAGGGAAAATACACCCAGGGAATGACTGTTGTGGATTACTACTCGCTGACGGGGAATAAGCCGAATACCACGGTGATGGTGGACATCGACCGGGAGGCGTTTGTGGATTTACTGGCGGAGAGACTTGCTTACTATAGTGCGGCCTGATGCCCTCACCCCGGCCCTCTCCCAAGGGGAGAGGGAGCAAACCTGCGCTTTTATTTAGGGCTCAAACGGACGACGCTGGAACTGATCGTGGCCGCATTTCGGACACAGCGGCAGGACATCCGGCGTATATACCGCAATATGGTGGTGGCAATTCTCGCACACCAGATTTCCCAAGCCGACCACCTCACCACTGTGATACACACCGTGATGGTTCAAATCCTGAAAGACCTCGCGCCACTCCAGCTGCGTTTTGTCCGTGATGTCGGCCAGCTCTTGCCACAGGCTCTCTTTAATCACCCGCATAAAAACGCTGTCCGTGACCTCCTCCTGACTCTCCTGGTAGCTGCGCGCGAACTCTTCCAGATCGCGACGCACGGCGCGCGTCACCTCTTCCACTTCGGTTCGCGTTAACTCACCCGTTTGCGTCACGCGGGCACGCGCTTGCTCCACCAGCGCGTCGATATCTCGCTCGCCGTTACGCAGCCGTTCCGTCAGTGTCGCCACCAGTTCGCGGTAAAATTGAGCAACCTTGTTCATCATTTTGCCTCCCGGGTAAGTAACTATTTCTAATAATAGACCTTATTTCAGCGCCGCTTTGTCAGGTGAAGCACAGACCCGGTAAATTCCTGCAAAGCGCATTTGTGCGAAAGGCTGTTTTGACGCGGGCGTTTGGGCTATGCTATGCGGATCTGAATTACCACATCCATTGGCTACATTTGTAGCTGTATTGAAAACAGGACCACTGGCTGCCATGCAAGAGCAATACCGCCCGGAAGAGATAGAATCAAAAGTCCAGCAACACTGGGACGAGAAGCGCACCTTTGAAGTAACCGAAGACGAGAGCAAAGAGAAGTATTACTGCCTGTCGATGCTTCCCTATCCTTCTGGTCGACTACACATGGGCCATGTGCGTAACTACACCATCGGCGATGTGATTGCACGCTACCAGCGCATGCTGGGTAAAAACGTTCTGCAGCCTATCGGCTGGGATGCGTTTGGTCTGCCTGCGGAAGGCGCGGCGGTCAAAAACAATACCGCGCCGGCACCGTGGACGTACGACAACATCGCGTACATGAAAAACCAGCTCAAGATGCTGGGCTTTGGCTATGACTGGAGCCGCGAGCTGGCAACCTGTACCCCGGAATACTATCGCTGGGAGCAGAAGTTCTTCACCGAGCTGTATAAAAAAGGCTTGGTGTATAAGAAGACCTCTGCCGTTAACTGGTGTCCGAATGACCAGACCGTTCTCGCGAACGAACAGGTTATCGACGGCTGCTGCTGGCGCTGTGACACCAAAGTTGAGCGTAAAGAGATCCCACAGTGGTTTATCAAAATCACCGCTTACGCTGATGAGCTGCTGAACGATCTGGATAACCTGGATCACTGGCCAGATACCGTTAAGACCATGCAGCGCAACTGGATCGGCCGTTCTGAAGGCGTGGAGATTACCTTCAACGTTGAGAACTACGACCAGACCCTGACCGTCTACACCACCCGTCCGGACACCTTCATGGGCGCGACCTACCTGGCCGTGGCCGCAGGTCACCCGCTGGCGCAGAAAGCGGCAGAGAACAACCCGGAGCTGGCGACCTTCATCGACGAGTGCCGCAACACCAAAGTGGCCGAAGCCGACATGGCGACGATGGAGAAAAAAGGGGTTGATACCGGCTTTAAAGCCATTCACCCACTGACTGGCGAAGCAATCCCTGTCTGGGCCGCCAACTTCGTTCTGATGGAGTACGGCACAGGCGCCGTGATGGCTGTTCCGGGTCACGACCAGCGCGACTACGAATTTGCAACGAAATATGGCCTGACCATCAAGCCTGTTATTCTGGCGGCTGACGGTTCAGAACCCGATCTGTCCGAACAAGCGCTGACTGAAAAAGGCACCCTGTTTAACTCCGGTGAATTCAGCGGTCTGAGCTTCGAAGAGGGCTTCAACGCCATCGCCGATAAGCTGGCCTCTCTGGGCGTGGGCGAGCGTAAAGTTAACTTCCGTCTGC